>NZ_JAWKWO010000002.1:0-758273 GCF_041397485.1 Zhengella sp.
CGGTGCCCTGCGCTGCCGTGCTCGCGCGCGAGGGCTGGAAGGTGGACGTCAAGGAGAGCACCGCGCGCGCCGTGAAGTACCGACGCGGCGAAGGTGAGATCATCATCGTCATCCATAACGGCAGGGGCTGGTTCGATCCGCTGTCGGACGCCAAGGGCGACGTCTTCACGCTCGCAGGTCACTTGGCCGGTATCGCCTTTCCGGCGGCCGTCGAGGCGGTTCGCAGTCTTGTCGACCATGTTCTGGCCACGCCGTCCTGGAGCCGCCCGAAACGCACAGGCACTCCTCTTTCGATCACTGAGCGATGGCGGCGTCGGCGACCACCGACCATCGGATCGCGCGCCTGGCGATATCTGGCAGATGAGCGTGCGATCCCGATATCCATTCTGCAGGCCGCTATCGCACAAGGCCTGCTGCGCGAGGGTCCGAGCGGCAGCATCTGGACGGCGCATGTCGACCAAACCAGGCAACTGATCGGATGGGAAGAACGCGGCCCGCAGTGGCGTGGCTTCTCCACCGACGGAGCCAAGGAACTGTTCCGCCTCGGCAACGAAGCAGCGCTTCGGCTCTGCGTCACCGAGGCGGCGATCGACGCCATGAGCCTTGCCGCGCTCGAGAGGATGCGCGCCGACACCCTCTACGTCAGTACCGGGGGCGGGTGGTCGCCCGCCAGCGATGCCGCGATCCGGGCGATCGCCGCGAACGCCGACATGTTGATCGTCGCGGCCACCGACAATGATCGGCAGGGCGAGATCTATGCCGGTCGTCTGCAGCAGATCGTGCGCGAGACCGGGTGCCGATACGAGCGGCTGCGGCCTTCCACGCAGGATTGGAACAGCGATTTACAAGGACGGGGGGATAGGAAACCCGGGAATGGAGGGGGAAAGGAGAGCGGAATCGCTGCCGCATGCCCGGCCGTCGCGTCAAGGGAGGCTGCGCCCGGCTTGCGCCGGCCCTTGACCCGCCGGACCGGAGAGGCGGCCGCGCGAAGGGGTGATGAGAAGGCATGAAGATGATGATCCGGTCGGGTGGACAGGATCGCGCTTGATGCCGACGGACGACAGGAGCCGCCATGATCACCCAAACCCCATTCCGCAAGGTCTTCGAGGGCATCGCCTCGCGCCACCAGATGTTCCAGATGTTCGATCGCCATGGCCAGGCGCCGATGAGCAAGGCACGCCTCACCGGCCGGCTCTATGATGGGGAATGGTTCGAGATCGGCCGGGCCGAGCATGACTACATGTTCGAGATCCTGCCGCCGCTCTGGACGCGCGGCGACATGTTCGCGCTGCGCGAGTTCATGACCGGCGCGATCACCAGCGTCTTCTTCGCGCTCTCGATCGATGGCCGCATCCGCTATTTCCACGCCTATTGCGATATGTCGGCCAAGGGTTCGGCCGCGCGCCTGCGCGATGTGATCATCGAGCGGGAATCCCGCCCGGTGCGTGCCATGACGCGCACGGAGCGGCTCGACCACATCTGGAGCACGACCCATGCCGACTATCGCGGCTATGCGGGTGAGCGCTGGCCAGAGCGTGACCGTGGCGCTCGCACCATCACCGTCTACGGTGGCCCGCAGGGCACGGTGCTGAAGCTGCTCGACGACCTCACCGAGGCCCAGATCAGCGCCAAGCTGCCGGTCCATCTTCGCTACCTGCCCGCCGCAATTGCAGCCTGATCGGAGGCTGTGATGTTCACATTTCCTATTCTCGGCGTTCGCAAGGTGATCGAGCGCGGCAAAGCCGATGCCGCCGCCAATGGGGGATTTCGCAATCCCTACTACGGCATCAAGCCCGGCAAGGATGAAAAGCCGGGACTCTGGCTGGTCGGTGACCAGGGGGTCTACATCATGTCGAACGGCAAACTCGCCGACGGCGCCCGTCCGCTCGTGGTCTATTCGGACGAGTGCCATCCTATCGGCAATCCGGACTGGTGGCATTACAAGCACCGCCATTTCGGCGGTGACGACGGCATCGAGTTCCTCGACGCCGACAGACTGATCCCGATGTTCGATCGGAACATGCGCTGCACGCATCTGCGTGTGCAACTGACCGAGACCGAAGTCTCGCTGTCGCTGATCGCCCGCTAGTCCATCCCACACGCTCACCAGCTCTCCACGCGGCCGCAAACGCCGGTCGCGTGAACGCGCTTGCCCAATTCCAGGAGATTTATCCCATGTCCCATGACGACCCCTTCACACTCGACCTGTTCGGCAATACGGCACTGTCCTCGGGGCTCAGCCTCGGCGTGACCGCCTTTTCCGACAGTCCGGCCAATGATCCGGACGATGACGATCCGTCCCCGCAGTCTTCCGCGCGCGCCGTGCCCGCCACGGCGGACACGCAACTCTCGCGCAGGGCACCGAAGGGCGAAAACTTCCATCTCGCCGGCATGCGCGGCCTCGCCAGATCCTGGCGCGATCGCGCCCGCGACAATCTTGTGGCGATCCGGCTCGCCGCCGATCTTCTTGAAGAGCAGCGCTCGGCGACCACCGCGGAGCAGGCGGCGCTGATCAGGTTCACCGGCTTTGGAGCTTCCGAACTGGCCAATGGTGTGTTTCGTCGGCCGGGGGAGGACGGCTTTCGCAAGGGCTGGGAAGAGATCGGCGTCGAGCTGGAAAGCGCCGTCGATGCCGGCGACTATGCCTCGCTCTCGCGCTGCACCCAGTATGCCCACTTCACCCCCGAATATATCGTCCGGGCCGTCTGGTCGGGCCTGCAGCGGCTCGGTTTTCGCGGCGGCCGTGTGCTCGAGCCGGGCATCGGAACAGGGCTTTTTCCGGCGCTGATGCCCGATGATCTGCGGGACGCTTCGCATGTGACCGGGATCGAGATCGACCCCGTTACCGCCCGCATTGCCCGGCTTCTCCAGCCGCGGGGCAGGACCCTCAATGCCGATTTCGCCCGGATCGACCTGCCGCAGCACTTCGACCTGGCGATCGGCAATCCGCCCTTCTCCGACCGGATCGTGCGAAGCGACCGGGCCTTCCGCGCGCTCTCGCTCAGGCTGCACGACTTCTTCATCGTCAAGGCCATCGACCGGCTGAAGCCCGGAGGTCTCGCCGCCTTCGTCACCTCGAGCGGCACGATGGACAAGGCCGATAGCAGGGCGCGCGAGCAGATCGTACGACAAGCCGATCTGGTCGCCGCCATCCGCCTGCCCGAGGGCAGTTTTCGTGCCGAAGCCGGCACCGATGTCGTCGTTGACATCCTGTTCTTCCGCAAGCGAGGGGAGGGTGAAGCCGCCGGCGACGTCGCCTGGCTCGACCTCGTGGACGTTCGCGCCGCCACCGAGGACGAAGGCGCGATCCGCGTCAATCGCTGGTTCGCCGAACATCCCGACCTGGTGCTGGGGGACCACGCCTTGCGGCGCGGCATCTACGGTCCCGACGAAACCTATACCTGCCTTCCGCGCGCCGGCGTCGATCTCGATGCAGCCCTGACCACGGCCGTCCTTGCCCTTCCGGAGGCACTTTATGATGGCGAGCCTGAAAACATTGAGGCTGACGCCGGGGACGAGGGCGTACCCGATGTCGCCACGGCAGGCGAAGCCTCTATCCGTGAGGGCAGCTATTTCATCGGCAAGAACACCGCCCTGATGCAGATGGTCGACGGCGAGGCCGTAACCATCGCCGTCAGGAAGGGCAGGCGTTCGGACGGTGTCTCGGAGAAACACGCCCGCATCATCCGCAAGCTAATCCCGATCCGTGATGCGGTGCGCGAGGTGCTGAAACTCCAGGAATGCGACCGGCCGTGGAAGCCGGCCCAGGTCAAGCTGCGCATTGCCTGGTCGAACTTCGTGCGCGCGTTCGGGCCGATCAACTTCACTACCGTCTCGACCACGGAGGATGAGGAATCCGGCGAAGTGCGAGAGACGCATCGCCGTCCCAATCTCCAGCCGTTCCTGGACGATCCCGATTGCTGGCTGGTGGCGTCGATCGAGGACTATGATCTCGAGACCAATACGGCCAGACCCGGGCCAGTCTTCACCGAGCGCGTGATCGCGCCTCCGCCGCCGCCCGTCATCAGTTCGGCCGCCGATGCCCTTGCCGTGGTGCTGAACGAGCGCGGTCATGTCGATCCCGACCACATCGCCGAACTGCTGCACCGCGACGTGGATGAAGTGATCGCCGAACTGGGCGATGCCATCTTCCGCGATCCTGCCGATGGGTCGTGGCAGACGGCGGATGCCTATCTCTCGGGTGCCGTCCGCTCGAAGCTGGAGGCCGCAGAGGCCGCCGCGGCGCTCGATCCCGATTTCTCTCGCAATGTCGCGGCTTTAAAGGAAGTCCAACCGGCCGATCTGCGGCCCTCCGACATCACCGCCCGTCTCGGCGCCCCCTGGATTCCGGCGGCCGATATCGTCGCCTTCGTGAGGGAGACGATGGAAGCCGACATCACCATCCACCACACGCCGGAACTGGCCTGCTGGACCGTCAATGCCCGCCAGCTCGGCTGGAGCGCCGCCGGCACGACGGAATGGGGAACGCATCGCCGCGATGCTGGGCAGCTTTTGTCCGACGCGCTCAATTCCTCCATCCCGCAAATCTTCGACACCATCAAGGACGGCGACACGGAGCGGCGCGTCCTCAATACGGTCGAGACCGAGGCCGCCAAGGAGAAGCTGCAGAAGATCAAGACGGCGTTCCAGACGTGGATCTGGTCCGATCCGGATCGCACCGACCGATTGGCGCGGCTCTACAACGACACCTTCAACAACATCGCCCCACGACACTTCAACGGGGACCACCTCCAGCTTCCAGGCGCCTCGGGCGCCTTTTCTCTTTATGGGCATCAGAAACGTGCGATCTGGCGCATCATCTCGGCTGGCTCGACCTATGTCGCCCACGCCGTCGGCGCCGGAAAGACGCTCTCGATCGCGGCCGCGATCATGGAGCAGCGCCGGCTCGGGCTCATCAACAAGGCCATCCTGGTCGTTCCCGGCCACTGCCTGGCGCAAGCCGCGCGGGAGTTCCTGGCGTTCTATCCGAATGCGAGAATTCTCGTCGCCGACGAGACCAACTTCGTCAAGGAGAAGCGCCATCGGTTCTTGTCGCGCGCGGCAACCGCGAATTGGGACGCGATTATCATCACCCATTCGGCGTTCCGCTTCATCTCGATACCCTCGTCCTTCGAGCAGCAGATGATCCAGGACGAGCTCGAACTCTACGAGGACCTGCTCACCAAGGTCGATCGCGAGGACCGGCTTTCGCGCAAGCGTATCGAGCGCATGAAGGAGGGGCACAAGGAGCGGCTCCAGGCACTGTCGACCCGCAAGGATGATCTGCTCACCATATCCGAGATCGGCATCGACCAGATCATCGTCGACGAGGCGCAGGAGTTCAGGAAGCTCTCCTTCGCCACCAACATGTCAACGTTGAAGGGCGTCGATCCGAACGGTTCGCAGCGGGCCTGGGACCTCTATGTGAAGTCCCGATTCGTCGAGACGAAAAATCCGGGCAGGGCGCTGGTGCTCGCTTCCGGCACCCCGATCACCAACACGCTCGGCGAAATGTTCACCGTACAGCGCCTGATGGACAACGCGTCGCTCGCCGCACGCAGGCTGCACGAGTTCGATGCCTGGGCATCGACCTTCGGCGACACCTCGACCGAACTCGAATTGCAGCCATCGGGCAAATACAAGCCGGTCACGCGCTTTGCCCAGTTCGTCAACGTGCCCGAGCTGATCGCCATGTTCCGGTCATTCGCGGACGTGGTCCAGCCCGCCGACCTGCGCACCTATGTCAAGGTGCCGGAGATCGCCGGCGGCAAGCGCCAGATCATCACCGCCGAGCCGACCCCTGCCTTCAAGGCCTATCAGCGCCATCTCGATCAGCGCATCAAGGCGATCGAGGAGCGCGACGGGTCGGCGCAGCCCGGCGACGACATCCTGCTCTCGGTTATCACCGACGGTCGCCATGCCGCGATCGACCTGCGCCTGGTCATGCCGGCCATGGATAGCGAGGACGGCAACAAGCTCAACGCGCTTGTCCGCAACACATTTCGCATCTGGCAGGAGACGGCGACAAGCGAATATCTCCGCAAGGACGGCAAGCCCTTCGACAAGCCCGGCGCCGGCCAGCTCATCTTCTCCGATCTCGGCACTATCAATGTCGAAGCCTCCCGCGGCTTTTCGGCCTATCGCTGGATCCGCGACGAGCTGGTTCGCCTCGGCGTGCCGTCCTCAGAAATCGCCTATATGCAGGACTTCAAGAAGTCCGAGGCCAAGCAGCGGCTGTTCAACGACTTCAATGCCGGCAAGGTCCGTATCCTGATCGGATCGTCTGAAACCATGGGCACGGGCGTCAATGTGCAGGCGCGGCTGAAGGCGCTGCACCATCTCGACGTGCCGTGGCTGCCGTCCCAGATCGAGCAGCGCGAAGGCCGCATCGTCCGCCAGGGCAACCAGCACGACGAGATCGGGCTCTTTGCGTATGCGACGCTCGGTTCGCTCGACGCCACCATGTGGCAGAACAACGAGCGCAAGGCCCGGTTCATCGCCGCGGCTCTCTCGGGGGACACATCCATTCGACGCCTGGAGGACATGGGGGAGGGGCAGGCTAACCAGTTCGCAATGGCCAAGGCCATCGCATCGGGCGATCAGCGCCTGATGCAGAAGGCGGGGCTCGAGGCCGAGATCGCCCGTCTCGACCGGCTCCATGCCGCTCATATCGATGACCAGCACGCCATCCGTCGTCAGGTCCGCGAGGCGGAGCGCGAGATCGAGCTGTCGGGCCGGCGCATTGCCGAAATCGGACAGGACATCGCGCGCCTGGTGCCGACCGCCGGCGATGCCTTCACAATGACGGTGACAGGCGATGCGTTCCGCGAACGCAAGCTCGCCGGCCGCGCACTGATGAAGGAAATCCTGACCTTGGTTCAGCTCCAGCAGGAGGGTGACACGGTCATAGGCTCGATCGGTGGCTTCGACCTGGAGTTCTCAGGCGGGCTCTTCGGTCGGGACGGATATCGCTACACCACCATGCTGATGCGCACCGGCGCCGACTACGAGACCGAGCTTCCCGTCACGGTCACGCCGCTCGGCGCGATTGCTCGCCTCGAGCATGCTCTGTCGAACTTCGAGGGCGAGCAGGACAATTACCGCCGTCGGCAGGAGGATGCCCGCCGGCGTGTAGCGTCCTATCAGCCACGTATTGGCGAAGCCTTTGCCTTCGAGGCCGAGCTTGAGTTGAAGCGGGAGCAGTTGGCCCATCTCGAAGCCGATCTCGCCGCCAGCACGGATAACAATCCCGGCCTTGTGGTTGGGGTAGCTGAAGGTGGCACTCGCCGGGCGGCGTGAACAGGATCTGAGAAACCTCGCCGGCTGCCGAAAGCGGTGGATCATGTGCTTACAACACAAAAGAGCAAGAAGCGGGTAGCTGACCGGCTGGACGCCGATTTGCGGCAGCAACCGAGCCCACGTCGAAACGAGCGAGATCGACGACTCGGCACCTACAGCGCGGAGCGAAGCGCGTCGACAAATCTGGCGTAGGCGTCGTCGTTGTCTTTCAGCGCCTGCCGAAGGCCGGCATAGATTTCGAGCTGTACCCCGGCACGGGTGCTGCCACGGTTGCAGATATTCTGCGGTTCCATGCCGGCGTACTCGCCTTCCGTCACGACGTTGCTGTCAAAACCGGCAGCGCGCAGTGCTTCATGAACGCGGCTCCGCAATTCAGCATCGCGACCGCCGACTTGCAGGGACAGTGCGTCTCCTTCGAGACCATGAATGGTAATCACCTTCTCGCAAGACTCGATCAGCGTCAGCGCCCGCTTCTCGTCAAACCGATGAGAGGTGAGGTGCAGGGTGCGATTGCCCGTTTTTTTGAGGCCCCTGAATGCGTAAAAATTGTGATCGTCACCGGCAATCGACTCCGCAAGCTCGGCGGTGTGGAATTCGATCCCGCCCCCATGGGGCGCCGCGATTGCGACCTTGCCGCCGGCAACAGGCCGCGCAGTGACGTTGTAGTCGACGTTCTCTCGTTCCTTCTGGCTGAGCTCTTCGTAGCTCCCGTATTTATCCTTGCGCGCCATTGCTTCCTCCCGAAGGGCCTTTCCTTTTTCCTTTGAGGAAGATCACACCATCAAACGCGCCGAGCTTGGCTTTGTTGGCGTCCAAATAGCGCTTCCTGTTCGTAACCGCGGCCCCGGTCCCGAGCTCGGTGATCTTGCCGCCCCAAGAGCCGTCGCTAAGTGGGTAAATGACGATGTGGAAGCCATCGGTTTTGAGGTAAGGATTGCCTGACTGCGACACCTTCCACTTTCGCGTGAGCCACCGCTTCCGGCGGCCGGCCACGTTTCTCAGATCCTGTTCGCGGCGACGCGGATTGACGTAGTCGTCCTCCATCTTTTCCGCGCAGACGCAGCCTACATCGAGCCCATCCTGATATTCTTCGTGGGCCATGTGGTGGACGTAGCGGATTTCCGCCCGCCCGCACATTTCGCACTGTCCGTCGGGGAAGCCGAGGTCGGTGACGCCCTCACAGGTCCATCCTTTCTGGGGAACGCCCTTCTGATCCCAAAGCATATCTCAATCCCGATCGCTCGCGCCGTGCAAGGGAGCGCTGCCGTGTAGAAACATCTCCATCTCCTGCTTCAGGAGTTCGTCGTAGCGCGCCGATAGCTCGTCCAGGACTCCCATCATCTTCATCTGGCCGATCGACCAGATGGCTAGACCGCGATCGCCGAACGGGCCTCCGGTTGTCTCCTCGACGATGGCGAGCGCTTCCGCCTCAGTCAGCGGGCGGTGCAATTTCGCGCAAAGATAAGTATAGGTTGCCGGAAATTTTCCCCTGATCGAGCGCCAGGATTCCTCCGAGATCGTGGGCGCCTTAAGCACGGCTTTGCTGACGAGCCATCCTTCCGCGGCATGGGCGATGAGCTCGGGAAGCGCCTCGGCGATGCGCGTGCCCGCAGCGTGCTGAATGAATATTTTCGCTGGCAATGGATCGCGGCTCGCTTGCCATTCGCCCCATGCGAGCTCGACATCGAGCAGCAATGCGTCATTCGCCATCGCCTTCAGCCAACGTGCGGCCGCAGCCTTGTTTCCTCGATCAAACCAACGATCGAGGATTGCCTTCCGCGCCTCCACCGAAAGGAACGGATAGATGGCCGAAAGCAGGCTGTCCGTTCGCGGGCCTATGCGGCGGCCCCTGGCCGGCAGCGCAATCAGGTCCGCGCTTAATCGGTCGAGTTCGCTCGTGTTGCCGCCATCGTTCCCAACGCGGATAAGACGTGTTCGGAGCGCCCGTATGAGCACCTGATCCGCTTCAAGATAGCGGAGTGTGGCGGTGCGCAGTTCCGCCGCGCTGAGGCAAGCCACGTAAGCGTGAAGCAGATTGCGGCCGAGATCGTCCCGGATATGCATCGAGCAAGCTTCAATGCGGCCCAGCTTCAGCGCGAGCGTCTCGTCCTCTATTGCGGGGGTGTCGTCTGCAGCTCTGGATGTCATGGCTCAGCTGGGCTTCTTGGCGTCCTTTTGGCGATCGGCAATGCTTGTGAGCCAGCTCTCCAGCTTGACGACCTCGTCTAGAAGGTCCGCATGCGTGACGGTTTCCGGGTTCAGCGTTTCCGCCGTCGCGTGAAGTTCTTCGGAGAGACGACCGCGCGCGGCTGTGACGGTTTTCACGTCCGCTTCTTCGAGAACGGCTAGCTTGAACAGGCTCGTTCCCCTGATCGCATTGTCGAACCTGCCCAGCACGGGGAAGATGAAGTCGGCAATGCCTTGATCCCACGACTCGCGGAGCTGCTCGATGATACCCTTGGCGAAGATCGTCCGCCTGGCGTCGGCCCAACCATCGAAATGAGGTTTCGCCGCTTTCAGCTCGGACCGGAGCGCCTGGCCCAACTGCCACGCGGACTTCGCTTTCATCGGAAGCTCGGCTTCAACGAAGCCCGGACGACTCTGTTTGCGAGCTACCGTTTGGTAGTGGATCGGCATCGCCTTCGCCTCCGCCTCCCGGCGCAGTTCGAAAAGAAACGCGAGATCGTGCGTGAAAACGACGACTTGCCGGTGCGCGGATTCCTCGACAAGCCGGGCTGCGACACCCTTCCGATGAATGTGATCGAGGGAGGACATCGGATCGTCGAAGACGATGCCGGAATATTGCTTCGCGGTCACTAGCTCGGCCAAAAATGCCGCGAGCGCCACGCAGCGGTGCTCGCCTTCACTGAAAATATCGCCGACCGGCTCGTCCGGCTTCTCGACCAGTGTGACCTGAAAGTACGACACCGCCGCTGCGTCTTTGATCTTTTTCAGCTCGACGGGCATGCGCGCGAGCTTCAGCTTTTCGATCTCTCGGGCGAACCGCCCGCGAAGCGCGTTGGTAACGATGCGATCCGAGAGGTCCTTGTTTTTGTCCGTAACGCCGCGCTTGGCCGTATCCTTGATGGCCTTCCTGATTTCCCGCGCTACCTTGAGCCGCTCGATCTCCGCTTTTAGGTCGGGCACGAGCGCCGAAAGCCCCTCGCGTGTCTTGAGTTCCCGATATTCATCCAGCAGGGCTGTATATTCGGGGCTGCCGTGGTCCGCCGCCAGTTGGGCCGCCCGCGCTCCTAAGCAAGCTGACGCAACGGCGAGCTCGGCTTCCGGCAAGAACGCTAGCTGCTGCGGCTCCGCGGTTTCTCGAAGCAACGCGCGCAGTCGCCAGGCTGCGATCAACGCACATCTCCGTACTGAAATCGCAAGTTCCGCGTCGCCGACATCACCATCAATGAATCTGGTCAGCTCGAGAATCGATTTCATGTCGATCCTCACCTGGCGTGCGTCTGTCAGGAACGCGCGAAAGCGCAACTCGGCGGCTTCCTCCTCCGCGCGCGTGCTGCTCTTCACGAAACCCTCGAAAGCGTTGCGTCGCTTGATTGCCTCATCACCCAGCGGCTGCTGACAAAGCACGCAAAGCTCGTCATGGCCTTCTTCATCCGGAAAATGCTTTTCAGGGTAGGCCACGTCATCGGAGTATTTCCGGGCAGCCTCCCAGAGCGCGCGCCATGTCGGTTCACCGATATGTGGCAACGGCGATGCCGAGAATAAGTCATCAGACGCAAGCCGAGCGGCCGAAACAGCAGCGTCGCGTTCCCCCCTCAATTTCTCGCGGGATTGAAAGGCGTTTGCAGAAGCCGCTTCCGCAAGCCGCTTCAGCATTGCAGCACCATCGTCGAGACGGCTCTTGTGCTGGGCAAGACGCGTCGAGGCGCGCTGCGGATCCTGTGCAAGATCGCCTTCGAGCGTGATCAGCCGATGGTTTTCGTCGTCGGAGAGTTTTGCGAGCAGATCCAGCTGGACGACATTCGAAGTGGCGGAAAGTTCGAGGACGAACGCACCTGCCGCCGTGGCCGGATGGAGCTTAGAGTTCCTGATTGAAAGCGGCGTCTGGGCAGACAGCTCGGCGAGCTTGGCATCCAGATTGCTTTTCAGCTTGTCGCAAGCGCCGGCGAGGCCTTCGAGGACCTGCATCGGCTGCGGGATGTAAGCAACCGCGTTGGTCTTCTCGACGTGGACGTTTGCGCTGCGCGAGTCAAAGATGCTGATTGACGGCAGATCGGGATTCGCCGGCGTATCGGGCGTCCATGCGAAGCTCTGCTCGACCAGTCCACGCACATAGGCCAGGCTTGCCGACTGCGGCGCCTGAGGACTGCCTTCAATGTCCCTGAGAATCTTCACCCCGCGGTCACGCGTCCGGCACGCGTGCTTGAGAATACGGACGAAGCCGGATTTGCCCGAACCGTTGTCGCCGTAAATTGCCGTGAGGCCGGTCTTGGAGAATTCGAGCATCTGGTCGGGGGCGAGAGCGTTTATGCCCGTTGGTTTCTCGATACGCAGCAGGGAAATCGGTGCGCCCGTGGTTTGCTGTGCGGAGACGTGATCGCCAGACAAAAACTCATGCGGAAGAGTCGGGTCGAGGCAGAGTTTTGTCAGCTCGTCCAGGTCGTCGGAGGAAAGCGGCCCGCCGGCAACAAGGCGCCTTAGCGCATCCCGCTGCCATACCGGACGATCGCGCGACCATGCCAAGATCTCGGCAAATGCGTCGCTCTCGCCGAAGACCTGCCCAAGGTCCGGCGTCGCGGAAATCGTAGGCGCTTCGTCCTTAAGCCCCTGCATCCTCACCCCGCCCCGACCTAGCCTTGAGTGACTTTAAGGAGAGTAAGACAAAGGGCTGGCCGTGATCGATATTCACGCGCAAAGACGTCTCTCCATACTCTCCCGGAGGTGCGAGGGCGACAAGCAGCCTGCTCTGCAGCGTGTGCTCTTCGCACTCGGGCGGAAGTGTCATGCGCTCGGGAAGGCGGCGGAAGAACGACGTTTCATACGCCCAGACATCGTTGCCCTTCAGCAAGACGAGAAGCTGGCGGATGCGCCGGCGCAGCGCGATCTCTTTCCCGGGCTCGATATCCTTCAGTATGTCCCTCTTCGCATACGTGAGACCGCCAAGGATTTCGAACAGCTCTTCCGCGTAGGCGCTAGTCTCTTCGGTCAGCGCAATTTCGATTGCCGTGACGAGGTCATGGGAATGCGATGCTTCGTGGTAGAGGCGCGTCTCGTTCGATGTGGCGTAGGCATAATCCCAATCGAAGCGCGGAATGATCTGCGGCGGCTCCTCTGAGGCAGAGTCCATTTGCGGGAAAGGAGGAACGGGTAGCGGCGAGGGTACTTCCGCCGGTCTTCCTTCCGAAAAAATGATGTGCTCGCGGCGGACGCCAAGTGCTTTGGCCAATCGGTCGACCGTCGTGATAGGAATAGCGGCGTTGTCGTTTTCAATCATGCGGAGCATGCGTTCGCTGACGCCGATTTCTGCTGCCATCTCCTTTTGCGTGCTCAGACGGTCGAGCCCCTCACGCAACTCTTTGATGGTGGCTCCCTTTTGGGTGTATTTCTTCATATGTGCCTCTTTCCACTTGACACCATCCTACATCGGGATTGGCCAAAACGGGAGGCAGACGATCGGCATGCGAACGGCAAATAGGCGGCAAGAGCCCGCTCGTGGATAATATAGCGCCACTCGTTCCCATATCAGCTGCGCGAGCCACTCCGGCGGCTAGCTCTCCGGACCCTCCAAGCGGAGACGGAATTTGGTGAAATCGGGAGGGAAAGGAAACCCTCCTCGCGGATCGGCCGCACCGCTGACGCTGGCGCTCAACCGCCTGGCTCGCGATCCCGGCCGCGTCGTCCTTCGCAGGGCTGATAGCCCCGCTTGGCCTGCCGAGCAGGGATGCTCGACAGGCAGTTGCACCGGCCCGTCCGCTCCGCGGGCCGGGGGATGTCTTCGGAAAGAAGACGGAGAAGGACCCGCGACCGGCGTGGTCCGCAACCCCGAAAACGGAGCATCCCAATGGAACTCAAGTTTGTCGATCCGCGTGCGCTGAATGAGAATCCCGACAAGGCACGGCGTTCGAAGTCCAGCCCGCAGGCGGACGCCCTGCTGCTTGCCACGATCAAGGCCGTCGGCATCGTGCAGCCGCCTGTCGTCGCGCCGGAAACCGATGGCGGCAACGGCTATGTCATCGACGCCGGGCATCGCCGCGTGAAGCAGGCGATCGCGGCGGGCCTTGAGGAAATCGCCGTGCTAGTGATCGAGCGCTCCGAGGACGGCGGCGCCATGCGCTCGCTGGCCGAGACGCTCGCCCATGAGCAGCTCAATCCCGTCGACCAGTGGCGGGCGATCGAGCGCCTGGTCGCGCTCAACTGGACCGAGGAGGCGATCGCCATCGCGCTGGCGCTGCCGGTCCGCCAGATCAAGAAGCTGCGGCTTCTGGCGAACGTGCTGCCGGCCATGCTCGATCAGATGGCCAAGGGCGACATGCCCGATGAGCGCCAGCTTCGTACCATCGCTTCCGCCGCGCTCGAGGATCAGAAAGAGATCTGGAAGAAGCACAAGCCGTCCAAGGCCGATCCGCAGGTCTCATGGTGGGCTGTCGCGCAGGGTCTGACCAGGACCCGCATGTTCGCCAAACATGCCAGTTTCGGCGACGATCTGGCCCAGGCCTACGGCATCGCATGGGTCGAGGATCTGTTCGCCCCCGCCGATGAGGACAGCCGTTATACGACCGATGTCGACGCGTTCCTTGGTGCACAGCAGGAGTGGATGACGAACCATCTGCCCAAGCGCGGCGTGATCGTCGAGGCCGGCCAGTGGGGCGAGGCCAAACTGCCGCCCAAGGCCGAGCGGATTTATGGCAAGCCCGGCAAGTCGGATCATACCGCTATGTATCTCGACCGCGATGGCAAGGTGCAGACAGTGGCCTATCGCATGCCCGAGGTAAAGAAGCCGAACGGCAAGGGGGCCGCGTCGGACGATGCCGGCGACACAACGGTCGTGGCCAAGTCCCGCCCGGACGTGACGCGCAAGGGGATCGAGATGATCGGGGACTTCCGCACCGACGCCCTCCATGACGCTCTTGCCCGCGCGCCGATCGAGGAGGACACGCTGATGGCGCTGCTCATTCTCGCCTTCGCAGGCAGGAACGTCTCGGTCGATTCCGGTTCCTCGGACACGGTGTATGGCCACGCGCGGCTGGAGCGCCATGCAGCCCTTCTCTTCGGGGAAGGCGGCAGGCTCGACTACGACCGTGAGACGCTCCACCAGGCCGCTCGCAAGGTTCTGATCGAGGTCCTCTCGTGTCGGGAGAACCGCACCAACAGCGGCATCGTCGCTCGGGTCGCCGGCGACACCATTGGCGCCGACGGCTTCCTGCCGAACATGGGTTCGGACGAGTTCATGTCGTGCCTGTCGCGGCCGGCACTGGAAGCGTCCTGCAAGGGCACGCCGGTCCTGCCGCGGGCCCGGGTGAAGGATACCCGCGCCGCCCTTGTCGAGCACTTCAAGGAAGGTACGTTCGTCCATCCTTCGGCCCTGTTCGCGCCCGACGTCGCTGAGCTGACGAGCTGGGCGACCCGGCATGCGGCGCCGGACGAGGATGACGAGGGCAGCGTGCCGGAAGTCGACGAGCTCGACGGCGATCAGACCGAGGCCTCCGCCCACGATCATCCGGTCGATGACCACGACACCGTCGAAAACACCGAAGCCTGGCGTGTCGCCGCCGAATAGGCCGCCAATCCACATCATCCCGAACCATCCCCGCCGTCGGCAGTCGCGCCGGCGGCGGTTCCGTTTCCACCATGAGCATTGGAGACCACCATGTCCGCTCAACTGATCTACGATCTCGCCCCGCTCGGTTCCATCATCCGCTACTCCGACGGGGCACCGCGCCCGCCGGAGCGCCATCGCAAGAAACTCTCGGCATGGGAAAGCGCCAATGGCGGCGGCCGCCTGATCGGCAAGACGCCAGCCCGGCAGACTCCGCAGTATTCATCTCCCGCGCATTTCACGCTGCATGAAGGCGACTATGGCAGCGGCGGCGTCATCGTCCTGCGCGTCCACAAGAGCTTTTCGGTCGATTGCGGTCTTAAATTCGTCGTGACCTCCCGGCCCGCATCGGGTTCGGTCCGGGTCTTCGACCGTGCCGGCGAGGGCGCCGAACTCGTCCATCTTGCCGCCAGCCGCCAGGACGCGGAGGTCTGGCTGCAATCCCATGGATATCCGAACGCTGTGCTCGAGGACGTATCCGCCAACACCGTGGCGGCCGACGTCGTCGAGGGGAGGGCGGCATGAACGCCCCTCAATCCGAGGCAATGACCGACAACACCTCCGGATTCCCGGAAGTGTATTACGGGCGAACGAGCGATGGCCTCTTCGCGGCGCTGGTTGGCGAGAATGCCTTTGCGATGATCCCTCGCCAGAACGGCGAATACTATCTCGGCCATGCCTGGAAGCTGCCTCTGCCCATCTACGAATGGAAGCAGTCCAGCTTCTATGGTCACGGCGGGCAGCTCGACGGCAAGGCGGCGTTCCGTGCCCGTGTCGAGGAGAATGCGGAGCATCAGCGGCAATTGCGTAGATTGGCCCGTCGCAGCATCCCGGCTCGGCACGCAACCCCCTGGGGGCTATCGGATCATGCCACGCACTATGCCGAGGGCATCGTCTGCCATTCGACCCCGAGCTATGGCGGGTTCCATCTCGACCCTGACCGCAATGCTCATATCCATCCCCTTCTGAGGAGCGCCGACTGCTTCTACGAGGAGGATTGCTGCTGGGCGGCCGTTGCGAAGGCCTTTCCCGATCTCTTCACCGATTTCGAGAAGCGGTGCGCCGAGGAGACAATCCGGCACTGGTATCCCGACGCCTGGCCAAGATCCCTCACGTCCACATCTAAACGATTGCTGGAGGCCGCGTCATGACGATTGCAGAGCACATCGCCATGCTGGCGCGCATGGAAGCTGCCCGCCGGGAGACGCATGCCCATCTCCGGCTGATCGAGCGGCAGATCGTGGCGCGTGCGGAGCGCCTGATCACCACCTTCCGCGCTAGATCACGCGACTACCGGAAGTCCAGGTCGACATGGAGCCATGCCGACGAGCAGCTCTACCAGGCCACGCTGTCGGAGCTGGCCTTCTCCCGACACCGCGAGGTCGATGGGCTGACACGCAAACTCGCCCGCCAGGATGCGGCGATCGCCGCCTTCCGCCGCCGCCACGGTCTGTCGGAGGCCGATCCGGAGCCGGATATGGCGGGCCTCCGCGCGGCCTGATCCGTTGCAGCGCATCTCCATGCGCGATTCCGCGTGCCCCGACCTGCGATCGGGAGGGCAGCCCTGTCGGAACGTGTGGCGGGGCTGTGCGGGTAGCCGGGCAATGTCCGAGTAGAGCCCCTGTGGCGGCTGTCCGGTCGTGATGCCGGCGGAGCGGATTGATCTGTCGGAGATCCTCTCGCAAGCCAGTCTCATGGGACCGACCCCGTGCCGGTCTTTCCGGCGGGTTTGCTGCGGTCTGAACCAGCGGCTGGCCCCTTCAAGGCCGCTATCGCGCCGCGGAGCGGCCGGCGCCCGCCGATCTCGGCAAGGCCGGCCCGCGTCCCGCGCAGGGTCGCAGACCCCGCTTGCCCGCAAGCCAACCTTGCTCGCCTGGCAGGCCCCGGACCCTGAAGCGTCCAGCTTCCGCCGGTTCCTTTCGACCGCACCCGCAGGGAAGACCGGCACCGGGCCGGATCGCCCAAAGGGCATCGCTAGAAAGGAAGGCTCAATGTCCAGTTCAACCCGCTCCACGAAGACCAAGGCTCGCGTCGTCCAACTCCGCAAGGGGACCACCCTCGAAATGGTGCGCCTGTGCTGCCCGGACGCCAATCAGTCCGCACTCATTTCCGAGAGCTTCGGACTTGCCGTCCTCGACAGCGACGGTATCCGGGACTTCCACGAGCGCACCCTGATCGAGAGCGCCGACGCCCTCTCCGAGGGTCTTTCCGATAAGGCCATGCAGATCCATCTCCAGCGCATCGTCGGTTCCTATGTTGGGTCCGCTTTCGGAGCGGGGCAGTTCTACTCCAAGGCCGTGACCGAGGCCAAGGACGCGACCGCCCGGCTCGCCAACGACATGCGCGACGAGGATCGCGACGGCCCGGTCGGGTTCGACAGCGCCGCCCAACGCAAGCGCGAGTTCGCTGCCGACATGGGTATCCAGGCCCACGCTCTGCGCATGGCGGCCGAGGGCATGGTCGCGGCCTACGAGCACGTCGTCGGCGAGAGCTGGAAGCCCTATGAGCGCCAGGCCGATAATCCCGGCCAGACCGTCAGCCGGCAGGCCGCCGACCTCCAGATGGCCGCTCTCGGATAGCCGATACGGGCGGGGCTTCGGCTCCGCCCTTTCCTTGTCCGTTTCTTCGCTGGCCGGACCCAATGGGGCGTCGGCCTTTTTTCTATGTTGCGGCCGACGCCGCTGGCTTGCGCGGGACCGAGAGGTAATGAGGGAAGCAGGAAGACCCATGGCGATACCGGCGCAATCGCGGCCGTCACGATCGGTGGCCCTGCTCCGGTCCTCGCTCCGCGAAACGGCGAGGCCGTCCTCCACTGTCGTTCCGGCCCGGCTGCGACGTCTCTCCTTCTTCCGATTGATCCTCCCGGGTTCGCGAACCTGCGGTCCTCCGCGGTCGGACCTCGTGACGGCCGCGATCGGCGCGGCCTCGAATGGAGGTTCTGATGATGAACAGGAAAGACAAGAAACACCGTGTCGACATCTACGCCAAGATCACCGACCGCATCGTCGCGGATTTGGAGAAGGGTGTTCGTCCGTGGGTCAAGCCCTGGAGTACTGCCAACACCGCCGGTCGCATTACGCGGCCGCTGCGCCACAATGGAACGCCCTACCAGGGCATCAACGTGATCCTCCTGTGGTCGGAGGCCGTCGCACGAGGCTTCGCCTCGCCCATCTGGATGACGTTCAAGCAATCGGTCGAGCTTGGCGGGCATGTCCGCAAGGGCGAGACCGGCTCGACCGTCGTCTATGCCAGCCAGTTCACCAGGACCGAGACCGACGAGCGTGGCGATGAGGTCGAGCGCGGCATCCCGTTCCTCGAGGCCTATTCGGTCTTCAATGTCGACCAGATCGAGGGACTGCCGGATCACTATTATGGTGCGCCGCAGCCGGTGATCGATCCCGCCACGCGCATTGCCCACGCCGATACGTTCTTCGACGCGACAGGCGCCAGGGTCGTCTATGGAGGCACGAAGGCGTTCTACGCGCCCTCATCCGACCACATCCAGCTTCCGGTCTTCGAGAGCTTCCGCGATGCGGAATCCTTCGTTGCCGTCAGGGCGCACGAGACCATCCACTGGACAGCTCCGGTCCACCGGGTCAACCGCGATCTCAGCCGCTACCACAAGGATCGGAGCGAACGCAGCCGCGAGGAATTGATCGCCGAACTGGGGTCGGTGTACCTCTGCGCGGACCTCGGCATCGTGCCGGAGCTCGAGCCGCGGCCGGACCACGCCAGTTACCTCAAGTCCTGGCTCGAGGTGCTCTCCGACGAGAAGCGTTTCATTTTCTCGGCCGCCGCGCATGCGCAACGCGCAGCCACCTACCTGCATGGTCTTCAGCCGGCGGCCAGGGTTGCGGAGGCGGCCTGATGCCAAGGCCGACCGTTGCCGTCAGGGAACTCCGCCGTGGGCCGGTGTATGATGGGAGGCCGGGATGGGGATGGGCGCCTCTCGCCGTACGGAGACCCAGGCGGTGATGCCGATGAAGAGACGCCCGTCTTCATTCCGGTTGTTTCTGCGACGGGCACGCCCACCTGCGTCCTCGATGTGGCTGGTCTGACCGAAGGGCGATCTCGCTGCGCTCGGTCTCGCTCTTATCCCCGCAACGTCGGTCTCGACTTTCTTCCCCTGGCCGCTGCGCGTCCATTCCTTGCGGATCAAGAAAGTCTCTTCCCGCCGCCCTCCATTTCATTCCGGCCCCTCGGGGTGCGTGTCGATCGCCTCCGGTCTGTCGACCGCCATCGAGGTCGCGATGGTCGCGGCCCGAGAAAACAAAGGAACGAGACAATGGCTACCATCGGCACCTTCACCTCGACTGGCAACGGCTTCACTGGCACGATCAAGACCCTCAACCTCAACGTCAAGGCCAAGCTGGTCCGCGTCGAGAACTCTTCCGACAAAGGTCCGCACTTCCGCATCTTCGCGGCAGCCAACGTCGAACTGGGCGCCGCTTGGCAGAAGACCTCCAACGAGGGTCGCGACTACCTCTCGGTCAAGCTGGACGATCCGAGCTTCCCCGCTCCGATCTATGCCACCCTAGTCGAGGTGGAAGGCGAGGAAGGCCTGCAGCTGATCTGGTCCAGACCGAACCGGGACTGAGCGCCACCAGCATAGGGCCCCGCCATCCGGGCGGGGCCTGATGCTTGACGCCGCGGTCAAAAGGGATGTCCGGCCTTAGCTGTGAAAGGACCGCCGAGACTGGCTTTCGAGCCGAATATCGGCTATACAAAAGAGCAAGTTATTGGAGCCTGGAGCATGACCTCAACGCTAGTGGAAAGCCCCGTTGTCGCGGATCGCGCGCACGCGTTGCGGCTTGCCAAACAGGTCATCAAGACCCTCGACCAGACACAGCTTGAGCCTATCGTCGCAGCGATGCTGACCGATGGTCACAAGGCTGCGCTTTCGGCAATGGCTGTGTCGCGAGACGAGCCGAACCTCTTCGAACAGTTCCTCGTCCTGTGTGAAGAGGCCGGGCTGTTGAGCGAAGCGGATTGCGATCAGCTGGGCGATGCCTATGTCGAAGCAAGGCGTGCCCGTGCCGCTTGATGAGTGACCCATATTTTTACCCGGGCACCACAGTCCTCATCAATCATTTCAACATCAGGGATCAGGCCAAACTCGATAGCAAGGAGCGTCGAGAAACCCTGAAGACGTTGAAGGGTCTGTACGACAATCCGGTCAAAGCCGAATTCGGACTCGCGCACCTGCTGGAAATACACCGGCGCATCTTTGCCCCGGTGTATCCGTTCGCCGGCGAAATCCGCCGCATCGATATGGTCAAGGCCGAGGAGAAGCTGGGCGGCGGCAGTGTCGAGTACGCGCCGTTCCATCTGGCGCGCCTCCAGGCCGAGCACTGCCTGAAGCAACTCAATGCCCGCGACTGGTCGGGTCTCAGGGACCTGTCCCGGCCGCAGGACATGGCCGCATTTGCAGGCAACATCATCGACGTGTGGAAGGTCCATCCGTTCCGGGAGGGCAATACGCGCACGACTATGACCTTCATGCACCAGTTTGCGGCGGCCAAGGGCTTCGCGCTGGACCGTCAGTTGATCCGTGCGAATGCTGAATATGTCCGTCACGCGCTGGTGGTCGGCACCCATGGTGAAACCCATTATCTGACACGCATCCTCACCGACGCGCGCCAACGCGAACATGCGCGCGAGCAGAGCCAGGCACGGATGGAGGCCCAAAGCCGCACCGACATTGGGCAGGTAGAACGGGCTGCATTGCTTCCCGGCCGGACCCTCGCCACGGAAGTTCCGAAGGTCGAGCTGCTAGAACGGATCGCCGCTTCCGAAAGCGCCACCGAGGCGATGAAACGCCTTGTCACCACGGCAAAGACGGTATTTACCGACTACCGGCCGGTGGTCGAAACTATCAGGAGTGCCGCTTTTGACGGCGAGATCGGCGATCGGCAGATGATTTTGGAGCTGCGGGATGCCCCAGAACGGTTCGGGCCGCTCGCGGGCAAGGGCGCCATTCTTGCGAGCCGGCAGGAGCGGGAGGCGCATCGCAACGCTGTCGCTGCACAGTCCGCCCTTCGCGGGATCGCCGAGAGTTACCTCAAGATCGTGCATGGTATCCGGCAGACGATGCAGCAGCACCGTCATGACGAAGTGCGGCGGGCGAGCGTGGAGGTCCCGCGGCCGAGCGATCAGCTCATGAGCGCGCTTGATCGGGGTGATGTGCTCTCGCCCGACCTCAAGGTCGAATTGCGGCAGACTACGAGCGCATTCGAGCGCCGTTTCGGCGATGATTTGGCCGCATTGCGCTCGGGCAAGAATCTGGGTCCACTTGCCACTAGGCACGGCGTCGATGAGAAGCAGCTCGAGGAAGCGAGAGGCGTACTGAAAGCGCTCGACAGGGCCCAGGCTCAGGTGCGCACCAGGGCACAATTACGGTCTCTCGATAGGGGTGGCCCTATCCGATAGTTTCAAACCCTCTGGACGAGGCATTCAGCTATGCCTGTCGACCGGCCGTGCGCGGTCGGTCAACCTCCTTGGACTTCGCCTTTGTGTCGCACTTCCACTTGTAGAAGGGATTATGTGTATCTGCGGAAATCAGGCGAAACCGCCGTTCCGAATTCAATATGCTTCAGGATACGCCCGACCTCCCGCGCCGCCTTGATTGGCGCAGGCAGTTTCTGGTCGAACTGCGTGCTGTTCCAGTTGACCTTGGTCAGCGCCAGAACCTCTCCGGCAATCTTGGTGATGGCGCTGTCGCAGTTCTCGTGCGGCACCAGCAACAATGGACGCGGAACCCGCAGTCCCGGGAACGTGCCATAGTACGGCACACTGCCGCGCGTGTAGAGCAGACCCTTTCCTCGAAGATCGACAAAGGTGCCCCGCAATACCGGGTAATTCCCGTCGCGAAAAATGGCGATCGGCGAGCTTTCCTGGACCCAGACTAGATCGCTGAGGTCGATTCCGGCGCGGTGCAGCGCGGCATCGATTCCTTCAGCCTCTTCCGCCCTGAACCTGGAGGTCTTCAGGATGACGATACGCGCGGGGACATGACGGTGATGGGCCTTATAGGCAGCAATCGACTGGGTCACCAGGTCATCGGCATCCTCAGCCGTGAGATAGGGATGACGGCCCTTAGACTCCGTTTGCGCACGGGCGCCGCGCAGAATGAGACCGCGACCGCGCTCATCGAACATCTGCGCTGTACTGGTCCAGAGCTGCTGGCCATCAACGTCACGGTAGAAGCCGATGCCGAGAAAGCTGGTCCGCAGGCCCGCATCATCCGGCAACAGACGCCACGGGACCTTTCCCGCCTTGTAGAAGAGAGCGTTCAGCAGATTCCAGGCGCGGGTTGCTTTGGCCTGCGTCTGGCGGTTGCTGCCACGTTTCACCTTGCGCGGGATCTTGGCAGCGTCGTCCCATGTATCAGGCCAGACAATCTGCGTCGGCACATCGAGGTGCAGCGTCTTTGCCTTCAGCAGGTCACGAAAATTCAGCAGGCCGTCCCTGTCATCCTCGTCTTCATCCTCCGCTGCCTCTCCCTCCTCGCTCTTTGCGTTCACCAGCTTTTCGATCAACGCAACGGGCAAGGCTAGGACGATGACGTCCGGCTTGACGCTGCTTTCGATCAGGGCAGTCAACTGCTGCGAAATCATCTCCACGGCCTGGCGCACGGCCTCGTCATGCCGGCCTATGGCCCGGATGTCGTTGACCTGGCTGCGAGACAGCGTACCTGCCGCACCATCCGGCACCTCAAACTTGCAGCGAAACGGATTCTGATTGCCCAGACCCGGAAAGTCCGGGTTCAGGTTGATCAGCTGCTTGCCCTCACTTTCGATGCCCCGTCCTGTTTCATCAAGAAACTCCGTGAACCCCGCGACCGTATCGTCGGTGCCAATCACGCCCACGCGCACCACTTCACCCGAACGGGGCTGAAGCGGCCCGAATTCGCGTAAGCCCTGCCGCGGATCGCAATGCTGCCCGCCGTCGCCGAATTCCAGAACAGGTTCATCGAACACGCGCGTCCTGAATGTCATGCGGACAGCCCTTCCTCAAACAGGTCCGCAGCTTCCATCTCCCTGGCTCGAGGGTCGGTACGGTTCCACGTATCTTCAGGAACGGCCTGCGCCAGTTCTATCAACGGCAAATGCTCGAAACCAATGAGATGATCGTTTGCGCCCGTTTTCTCGAAGAGGTCATCTTTTTGCACGGCGCTTTCCGCAAGAAGGCTTTGCCACATGATGACTTGCCCACGCACCGCCGCGTTACGTTCGAGCCGCTTCTTCCCGGCCAGCAATGCGCCGGGAAAAGGATGCGGAATGAACCCGTTGCGCGTGAAATAGAACGTCGGATCGATAACGATGAACCACTCATCGCCAAGCCGTTCAAAGCGAAAGTTCGCGGCGTGGTGACGGACATAGCCCGGCTTGTCGGGAAATTTCTTGTTCGGATAATAGCCCACCACCCTGGCCGATGCGTCTTTCACGCTTGAGGCGTATTTGTAGCGGCGCGATTTGTTGACCCCCAGGGCATGGAAGTAAAACAGCCTCTCCTTGGCAAGATGGCTGATCTGGCCGGATATCTGGCGCACGACACTGCGGCGCAAGAGATCGATCGTGTCATTCGTGTCATCGGGATCATCGTTCTGGGTGAAGAGCGCGGTCTCAACCGCTTCGACCTGATCGAGGTCGACAATGGCGCTTGTTCCAAACTCTCTCGGATCGAAGAAGGATACAAAACGCCGCTTGCGAATGACCCAGTCGAAGCGCGTGTTCTTCTGCTTAAGCAGATCAGGTATGGCGTCTCTGCCTGTGCCGAACGGTGACGAGGCCACGAATATCTCGTCCGGCGGCCGGATACGCATCATGTTCATGATGGCGTTCTCGCCCGTATTCAGAGGCGGGAGATAAACACCGGGCGTATGCCGGTCGATCGTCAAAGCGGCCAGGCGGTCGGCGCAACCGGGACCAAATACATCTTCGTCCTTGTCGAACCGAAGACGGCGCTCATCACCGCGCAGGCTGTCTGTCACATCCTTCCAATACGCGGATCCGTCGGATTGTCGCCACAGCACGATGATGACCGGGATGTTGTACCTGCGCCAATAGGCGAGATCGTCTGCCTTCAGCACATACTCAAATTGGCGGTCGGTCTCCCGAATATACTGGCCCCTTGCCGTCGCCTTCACCTGGACGCCCAACAGTTTTCCAAGCGGGGCGCCGCTGCGCGGATCGCGCAACTCAATCAGGCCGTCGGTTCCGGCCTCCAGCCTGCCACGGTTCTCATAGATGAATCCTGTTTCGAGCACGATCTTCTTGACCGCAGTCTCGCCAAGTTCACCCAGAACCTGGTTGTCGGTGATTCTCTTGCTCATGGCGCGAGTATAGGCGCTTTCCTGCTGCCTGCGAGCAGATTGTTCCCGTTATGTTTCCGCATCCCCACATTTCACAGCAGCGCGCGTCACTACGCGGCCGGGCTGTCGTGAAGGAACCGCTTTGCGGCGTCTGCCGCCTTTCGGCTTCGATCTCTCGCGTATCTGAAGGGGGTGGTTTCGACGCAAGCAGACCTTCTCGTTGGAGATCGCCACGTCTGTTACAATCATGCCGTCACCCTACCCGCCGTTCGGCAATGGTCAGCAACGGTCCGAATACCGAAATCATACTTAGAGTCCTTGCTGGCAGCCACCCATGTGGGCGTTGTCGTAATGCTTGAAGGAACCCTTTTCGTCAGCGAGCATAGTTGTGTGAGCGGCCGACGTCAGGCGGCCAAGATACAGAGCCCCGTGCCGTCCCTGTTTTCCACACCGCCAACGGCGGGGCGGAGCGAAGCGGAGCAGGCGAGGGGGCTGAACGCGCTTCCCACATTGCGCCGAAGAGAAGCCCCCGAGCTTGTGGTAAACGGGGGCGGGACGGCTTCCGTTTTAGCTAGGATCCAGCCGCTCCCGTCTTCGGTTGAAAACCGCTCTTGCCGACGAGCGCAGCCATTTCCGGACGGCGGAAGTAGATGGCGCGACCGCACCGCAGCGGCGGATTGCCACCGGTCAGGATGATCTGCTCATCGGCGCGCATTTGGGTGACTTCATGCGGCAGGATCAGCGGGCGTTGCGAGAGCTGTTGGGAGCGGGTGCGGGACGAACCCATGTCGCGCGAGGTTCGGCTGACCTGGTTCACCTCCACGGTGGTCATGCCGCAGCGCTCGGAGATGTACTTCGCTGTCTCCGGATCGTTGATGGCCGAGAACGACACCCAGGACGCGGACTCGAACCACTTGGAGGTCGCATCACGGCCGCCAAAGGCTTCGCGCATCTGACCGAGTGACTGGAACAGCATCAGCAGGGTGATGCCATATTTGCGGCCAGCATCGCGGGCGGTTTCGATGATGCGCATGTAGCCGAGGCGGGCGGCCTCATCGAGAAGGAACAGGGCGCGTTCCTGCATGTCTCCGTTGCGATTGTAGATTGCCTTGAGGAACGCACCGATGATGACACGGGCCATGCCGGGATGATTTTCGAGCGTCGACAGATCGATGTTGATGAACACCGTCGTGCGCCCGTTGGCGATATCGTCGGTCCTGAAAGTGTTGCCCGACACGATGGCTGCGTAGCTGTCGTAGGAGAGCCAGTGCGTCTCCTTGGCGGCGGTCGCATAAACGCCGGAGAAGGTTTGCGGCGTCATGTTGATGAAGGGGGCGATGACCTCCTTGACGAACCGGGAGGTCGAGCTTTGATAAAGATCGGCGAGCTTTTCCTTGAGCGTTTCTTCCGGCTCGGCGAGCCGCGCGCGAACGACGCGTAACGACCGTTCGCGTTGCGTATCGTCCGGATCGGACAGCATCACGTCGGCGATGACGCCGGTGATGAGCTGTTCGGCCGAGACGCGGAAGAAATCGTCAGCGCCAGAGGTGACGCGCGGCTTCTCCGACATCAGCCAGGCCGCCACCGAGGCAATGTCTTCCTCTGGCGCATTGCCGAAGCGGCCGATCCAGTCGAGGACGTTGAAGCCGATGTCGGGGCGTTTCGGATCGAGAATCAGGACGTCCTGCCCATGCGCCTCGCGATGCGCGGCGACCATAGGGGCAATCTCGGTCGAGGGATCGAGGACGATCAGCGAGCCCTTGAACTTGAGTGCGGTCGGCACGACCACGGAGGTGGTCTTGTAACCGCCGGAACCAGCGAAGACGATGCCGTGGGTCGAGCCGAAGCCGCAGTCGAAGCAGACCAGCGGTGACTTTCCTCCCTTGCCCCACGTCTCCTTGCGGCGCGGATCGAAGTTGATGCCGGCGACGGCATCCTCGTCGACGCGATAGCGTTCGCCGAGCACGATACCGCCGCTTTCAGGAAAGAGACGAGCGATTGTGGCGCCGTTCATCCAATGGCTGTCGCCATGGATGGCGCGACGGCCGGAGAGCCGTTTCGGACCTGTCGCTCCAAACGCGGCATTGCCGCGCAGCGCAACCCGCAATCCGAACATGCCGGCGACGAAGGCCGTCGCCGCGCCGCCGATGGGGTAGAGGTCGAGGTAGGAGAATATCGTTCCTTCGGGCACATGGCTGGCGAAGGTGGACAGGCGCGTCATCTCGGACAACGCTGCGAAGGCGACGGCGGCAAGGCCGCCGATCAGGACGCCGAGGCCGGCCGACTGAATTGCAAGTGAGCCATTCGCGGCGAACAGGAAGATGACACCGATCGCGGCGGCAGCTGCATAGGGCAGGGCAAGACCGATCCGCCCAAGCGTCTGATAACTCTCCGGCGAATTCCCGAATGACGCAAGCCAGGTCTCAATCCCCTGGAGCGCGAGCACGATCCCCAACATCATCAATGCCGGTGCGGCCAGCAGCATCAGCTTCTTTGCTGTCATTGTCGAATATCGCCTTTCCGATTGCTGCCCATCGGGCCCGCTCTTGCTTGTCTCCGAGCTGCCCGGCAGCCTCGACTAGTGCGCCTAGGATGACGGCGCGATCCTCGCTGCGAAGCCCCGCCTTTACGACGAGCCCGCCGAGCTGGATCTTCTCGCGCGCATCCTTCTTTCGGGCTTCCGTTTGTGACGCCCGATAGCGGCGTTCATGCATCAGAAGCGTCCGCTTGAGAGCGAGCAGCCGGCTCGGATGCCTTCTGCTTCGTTCTCGTTTGAAATCGCTTTGCCATCTCTTCGAAGCCTGCGACCAGCTCTGTGTCGGACGCATTCACGTCGCCCAATCCGGCCTTTAGCGCGAGCCGGCCGATGCGTTCGGCCTCCTTGGTCTCGGCAAGCTTCAGCTGCTCCTGCAGGCGTTCGATTTCCTCGCGGATGCGGGAGGAGGGTCGTCTCATCGGCTGGTTCTCCGGTTGCGGGGATGGTCAATGCGATGCGGAGAGTCGCATTGGACGTGCGCGCAGCGCACCCTGCGAAAAACCACAGGTAGGCGAAGCCTACGCATTGCGGGAAGAATCCCGCCGTTCGGAAGAACGGTCCAAGGGCGCAGTAATACGTTTCAAGCAACGTTGCTGCGTTCGGCCCCCGGGAGGGACCGCGCTCGACCGAACTGCATTCGCGTTCGGATCGAGAAAGCACCTGTCCCGTGGCGATCACGCACTTCACGCCCCAACTGATCAGCCGCGGCGAAGGCCGCAGCGCTGTCGCGGCGGCCGCGTATCGCCATTGCGCCCGCATGGAGAACGAGCGCGAGGGCAGGGTGGCCGACTTCTCGCGCAAGCCCGGCATGGTGCATGACGAGTTCGTGTTGCCGGCCGATGCGCCGGACTGGGCGAGAGCACTTGTTGCCGATCGCTCGGTTGCCGGCGCATCCGAAGCCTTCTGGAACAAGGTGGAGGCGTTCGAGACCCGCAAGGACGCTCAACTCGCCAAGGAGTTCATTCTGGCTCTGCCGCGCGAGCTGACGACCGAGCAGAATATCGCAATGATGCGCGAGTTCGTCGCCGAGCATGTCAGCACGCGCGGGCTGGTCGCGGACTGGGTCTATCACGATGCGCCGGGCAATCCGCATGTGCATCTGATGACGACACTGCGGCCGCTGACTGAAGAGGGATTCGGCGGCAAGAAAGTGCCCGTGATCGGAGAGGACGGACGTCCGGTCCGCTCGAAGTCCGGTCAGATCATTTACAAGCTCTGGGCTGGTGACAAGGCGGACTTCCTCGCTTTGCGGGAGGCCTGGTACGCCGCGCAGAACAAGCATCTCGAATTGAACGGCCATGACATTCGTATCGATGGCCGCTCCTATGCCGAGCGCGGTATCGAGCTGGAGCCGACCACGCATATCGGGGTTGCCAGCAAAAACATTCAGCGGGAGGCGGAGGCTGAAGGGCGCGCGGCCAGGCTTGAACGGCTCGCATTGCACGAGGAAACGCGGCGCGAGAATGCACGCCGGATAGAGCGCCGACCGGAGATCATACTGGACGCGATCGCGCGCGAGAAGAGCGTCTTCGACGAGCGGGACGTCGCCAAATATCTGCACCGCTATGTCGATGATCCCGGCCAGTTCGCGAACTTGTTGGCGCGCGTCATGGGAAGCCCGGAAGCCGTGAAGATCGAGGCGGAAGGGGTCGATCCGGAAACCGGCGAGCGACTGCCGGAGCGTTTTGCGACGCGTGACATGATCCGCATAGAAGCCGAGATGGGGAACCAGGCCGAGCATCTCGCGACGAATGGCCGGTTCGGCGTCTCAGTGAGCGCGCGGGCCGAAGTCATTGCCGGCCAGGCGCAGATTTCCGACGAGCAGAGCATCGGCCTGGAACGCATCACCGGCGACGAGCGCCTTGCCATCATCGTCGGCCGCGCGGGCGCCGGCAAGACAACGATGATGAAGGCAGCGCGCGAAGTATGGGAGGCTTCGGGCTATCGCGTTGTCGGCGGGGCGCTTGCGGGCAAGGCCGCCGAGGGGCTGGAGAAGGAAGCGGGCATTGCCTCGCGAACGCTGGCGTCCTGGCAACTTCAATGGGAGCGCGGCCGTCTTCACCTGGACAACAAGACCGTGTTCGTGATGGACGAGGCGGGCATGGTGTCGTCGCGCCAGATGGCGGACTTCGTTTCGGCCATTGCCCATGCCGGCGCCAAGCTTGTTCTTGTCGGCGATGCCGATCAGTTGCAGCCGATCGAGGCGGGCGCTGCGTTCCGCTCGCTTGCCGATCGCGTCGGCTATGCCGAGCTCGGCACGATCTATCGGCAGCGTGAGCAATGGATGCGCGCTGCCTCGATGGATCTTGCCCGAGGCAAAATTGGAGCGGCGATCTCCGCCTATCAGGGGCAGGGACGCCTGGTCGGCATGGAGTTGAAGGACCAGGCGGTAAGTGCGCTCGTCCGCGACTGGATTGCAGACTACGACCCGAACCGATCGAGCCTGATCCTTGCGCATCTTCGCCGCGACGTGCGGACACTGAACGAGCTGGCACGCGGCGCGCTTCTCGAGCGTGGTTTGATCGAGCAAGGCCACGCCTTCCGCACGAAAGACGGCATGCGAAATTTCGTGGCTGGCGACCAGATCGTGTTCCTGAAGAACGAGGGTTCGCTTGGCGTCAAGAACGGCATGATCGGTCGCGTTGTCGAGGCAGAGAAGGGCCGCTTCGTCGCCGAGATCGGAGACGACAAGAGAAGGGTGGACATCGACCAGCGGTTCTATCGCAATGTCGATCATGGCTATGCGACCACCATCCACAAATCGCAGGGCGCCACCATCGATCGGGTGAAGGTGCTCGCGACCCTCTCGCTCGACCGGCACCTGACCTATGTGGCGATGACCCGGCATCGCCATGACGTGAAGCTTTATTACGGACGCCGCTCTTTCGAGAAGGCGGGCGGGCTCATCCAGAACCTGTCGAAGCGTGGGGCCAAGGACACAACACTCGATTTCGCCGGATCGAAGCTCTACGAACAGGCGCTTTCCTATGCCAACAGTCGCGGTCTCTACGGCGCGCGCGTGGCGAAAGCCCTGATCGAAAACCAGCTCCGTTGGATCAGGGAGCAGCGCGATCGGCTCGAGACGGCCGCTGCCAGGCTCTCAAGCCTCATCGGGCGGTTCGACCGTGCCGCCGATCGTCAGGCAGCGGCTGCGGCGACCGCGACTGCCTCGTCCGTTTCCCAGCCCTGGATTCGCGGTATCGCGACCTGGGCCCAATCCATCCCGCAGCTCGTGGAGGCCAAATTGCAATCAGACGCCACACTCACCCATGCCTGGACCCAGCTTCGCGACCGCGTTGCCCAAGTCTATGAGAAGCCCGATGGTGCGATGACTGCGATGAACCTTTCCGCAATCATGGGCGCCAATGAAGCGGAAAGGCGGGCAGCGCAAAGCCGCATCGTCGACCAGCTCGGTCGCGATCCGGAGGCTTTCGGTGCAATGCGCGGCAAGACCGGCATGTTTGCCTCATCGGAGGCCAAGGCCGAGCGACAGCGGGCCTTGAACAACGTTCCGGCGCTCAGGGACAACCTTGCCCGCTATATGCGGCTACGCGCCGAGATCGGAGATCTTCGCACCGTCGAATTGTCGCGCGAGCGCGACCGCAGCCGGGTCGACATTCCTGCATTGTCCGGTTCGGCGCAGAGCGTGCTTGACCGCATCCGCGATGCGATCGATCGCAACGACCTTTCGGCCGCGCTCGGTTTTACCCTGGCCGACAAAATGGTGAAGGCAGAGATTGACCAGCTCAACAAGGCGCTCGACCAGCGGTTTGGAGAACGGGCCTTCCTTGGCTCGAAAGAGGCCAAGGGTCCGGCCTATGACGCAGCCGCGGCACAAGTCGCCGAGGGCGACCGCTCCAAACTGGTCGCAGCCTGGCCGAGCTTCAGTGCCGCGCAGCGCGTTGCGGCCTACGAGCGGGCGCAGCAGCAGACCCGGGCCGAGAGCCAAATCCGCGATCAGGGCATGACCCGATGACGAGACAGGGCAGGGCGCTTGCGATCATCGGCGCCGGCACCGTCCTCCTCGGTTCGATGGCGGCAGCCTTCACATGGGGCGGCTATCGGGTGAACGTCACACCCTCATATCCGTTGGGCCTTTGGCAAATAGAAACGCTGGACCGACCGATTGCGGTCGGCGACCGTATCTTCATCTGCCCGCCTGCCGGTTCCTCCGTCGATCTTGCCCGCGAGCGCGGATATCTGCCGCGCGGGCTGTGTCCGGCCGGGACCGCACCGCTCATCAAGACCGTCGTCGCATTGGCCAGCCAGTCCATCCGTGTCGAGGGCCAGGTCATCATTGATGATGCGCCGTTGCCAGCTTCCACTGTTCATTCCCGTGACGCCGAGGGACGGCCGATGGCCCCCTGGACGGGCGGCGTCGTGCCCGAGGGCGAATTGTTTCTCCATTCCGATTTCGTTGGTTCCTATGATTCAAGATATTTTGGGCCGCTTCCGGCCGCCGGCGTCCTTGGCCTCGCACGGGAAGTCCTCACCTTCACGCCGTAGTCTCCTGCACGCGGCCTTGTTCGTCGCCGGCGGCGTCATCACCGGCGCATTCGGATGGAGCGGGCATCCGCTCGCCTTCGCCGTCGGCATAGCCTTCCCGGCGCTTTGGGCCTTCGCTCCTTCGCGCACGGTTGCGGGTCTGGTCGCGCTGGCGCATTTTCTCGGTGCATCGCGCGGCCTGCCGGTCGGCGCCTCGATCTTTTTCGGCGCGCAGCTCGCCATCGGCCTTGGCCTCTGGCTTGCCGCCTCGCTCATGTTTGTTGCTGTCCATGCTGCGCTGTGGACATCGCGCGGCGGCTGGCGCCGGCCCGTTCGCTACGCGACCGCCGCCGTCCTTATGAGCGTGCCGCCGTTCGGGATTGTCGGTTGGGCCCATCCGATCACAGCAGCCGGAGTTCTCTTCCCGGGCTGGGCCTGGTTCGGCCTTGCCGCGACCGCCGCCCTGTTGCTCGCGATGACGACACGCATATGGCCGATTGCAGCCGGCGTTGCAGCGCTCGCCTTCGCCTGGTCAGCCTCGAGCTGGACGCCGCCGGTCGAGCCGGAAGGCTGGCGGGGCATCGACACCAGGTTCAGGTTCGAGCAGCCCGGCCAGTATGCCGATTATCGTCAGCAGGTCTCGACAATACGACTGGTCGGGGCCGCCGCCGGCGACGGCGCCCGTGTCGCGATCCTGCCGGAAAGCGCCGTGGGCTTGTGGAGTGCCACCACCGAGCGGCTTTGGACGCGCGAGCTTTCCAGCCTCGACATCATGGTCAATGGCGGCGCGGCCATCGTCGATCCTGTCGGCTACGACAATGTGATGATCGGGGTTTCGGGGAAGGGCGCGGAGATCCTTTACAGCGAGCGCATGCCGGTCCCGGTTTCCATGTGGCAACCCTGGACCACCGGCGGGGCGCACGCGCGGTTCTTCGCCAATCCGGTCTTCGAGTTCGCCGGGCTTAAGGTTGCGCCGCTCATCTGCTATGAGCAGCTGATCATCTGGCCCGTCATCCAGTCGATGTTGCATGCTCCGGACGTGATTGTTGCGACCGGCAATGCCTGGTGGACCGGCAACACCAATATCGTCGCCATCCAGCGGTCGAGCGCGCAGGCCTGGGCCTCGCTGTTCGGTCTGCCACTGGTGATGGCGTTCAACGAATAGGAGATAGGGTCATGATCGATGCCGAACTGATTCAGCAATGCGCCGATCCCAGCCTCAAGCTCGAGATCGTCCAAAAGTTCATCGAGGAAGCCGGCGGCGCCGACCATCTGACCGTCACGGTGCGGGCAGGGGAGCGCATCATCCTTGTACCGAAGCCGACCACCGAGGACGAGGCGATGCAGCTCATTCAGCAGAATTTGGGTCAGTCGGTCGTCAAGGTAGGGGTGACACAGTATCCGGCCGGTCTCGGCATTCAGGACAAGTCCGAGCTCAGCCCCGACCTCCTCGATTCCTGCAAGAATATCGGAATGGGCACCGCGCTCTTTGCCAAGGTCTATCGCATAGTCACCGAGTGGCACGGTGCGCCCGCCCAGGAGGCTCTTGACGACGCAATCCTCGCCTACAAGACCGGCCGGTTCGAGGGCCGCCAAGTCTTCTATGAGTCCGACCCTGGCGAAACCGAGCTTGCCAAACCGCAGTCAGCGGAGCTTGGCGAGCGGGTTGCGGCCGAGGGCACCGGGCCATCGGAGCCGTCTCTTTCGGAGGAAGACCCGAACAAGGCCGGTATCCGCATCGATCTCTCCGGAATCAGCAACAACAATAAAGAGCAATGAGCAGCCACATCACCGTCACCATCATGCTTTGCGTATTGTCGTGCGAACCTACCGAAATCCGCGTCTGGGACGGGGATTCCTTGCGGCTCGGCATGACGCAGGAGGCAGAGGCGATCCGAATCTTCAACATCGATGCGCCGGAAATCGAGGGACAGTGTGCCTATGAAAGCGATCTGGCGCAGCACTCGAAGCATAGGCTCGCAGAGCTGCTGGCCGGTCAGCGCGTGGAGATCCTGCGCGAAGGGGCCGATCGCTATGGCCGCACGCTCGCCGTAGTCCGCGTCAACGGACGGGATGCCGGTGACATTCTTGTTCGCGAAGGCCTCGCGCGGACGTGGAGCGGCCGGCGCGAGCCGTGGTGTTAACGAGACGTGCGAGCGTCCAACCTTATGGAACGTTTTTGGAGTGGCCGTTTTCGACCTGGCGTGCTGAAAATGGACCTTCAACGAAGATAGCGCTCAGGCGGGTCGGTCAGGATGACGCGCAGTTGCTTGCCGGGGAAGGCTTCGATGACATACAGCTCGGCGTTCTTGACCGGCGTATCCAAGGGGCAGTCGTTGGACACCCGCAGCGTCTGCTTCGCAGGCAGCGTACCCGCGTCAGGGCTGTAGACCATGGTGCATCGCGTGCCCATGCGATTGCCAGCCTAGTCACTCTACGTCGCAGGGTGGAGCTGTTTTGCTGCGCATGCAGTTGACGCGACCATTGACGCTTGACGTAAAGCGTCAAGGCCTATACGGTCTATGATGCATGATCCTGAGCTATCGAGACAAGAAGACTGAGCAGTTCGCGAAGGGAGAGTTCGTCAAGGCCTTTCAGGGTTTTGAAGATCAGGCAGCCCGGCGGCTGTCTATTCTGAACGCGGCACTCTCGCTCGATACGCTCCGCGCCCTGCCAGGAAATCGGCTCGAAACGCTCAAAAGTGATCGCGCCGGACAGTATTCCATTCGCATCAATCAGCAATGGCGCATCTGTTTCGAGTGGCTGGCCGATCAGACCGGGCCGAGCAATGTTGAAATCGTGGACTATCACTGAGGAAGGAGATCAGGCCATGTTTATGAGAGCCGTACATCCCGGCGAAGTCCTGAAGGACGAGTTGGAAGAGCTGGGCGTATCGCCGACCGAGTTTGCGCGGCAGATCGACGTGCCGCCAAACCGTGTCAGCCAGATTATCGCCGGAAAGCGCGCCGTCACCGGCGATACCGCGCTGCGCTTCGGGCATTGGTTTGGCACCGATCCGCAGTTCTGGCTCAACCTGCAAAGCGCCTTTGAAATCCGCGTCGCGGAAGATAGGGCCGGGCGGGAGATCGCGCGGCTGCCGGTGCGGGCCGGAGCGTCGGGGCCTAACGCCCCGAACGCTGCCTAAGGTCTGACCCGTGCGTATCACCCGGCTCCACATTCAGAATTTCCGCTGCATTAAAGACCTCGCCATCGACCTTGGCGAGACCACCGTCTTTATCGGGCAGAACAACGCCGGGAAAACCGCGATCATTGATTCTGTCCGCATCGTTCTGACAAGGCGGTGGGGGCAGCGCGGCACGGGCTTCACTGAGAACGACGTTCACCGGCCCGACCCCGATGGAGATCCCCGCGCGCTCCCGCCTGTGACCATCACGCTGATCATGGAAGAGGGCGAGCCCGGAGAGTGGGACCCTGACATGGTCGCTGCGCTCAACGACATCCGGCGCGAGCTGGGGAGCGGCAAAGGCCGCGGCCCGCACTGGCTGATTTTCAATGACGAGGCGCACCACGCCTACCGTCGCGGCGACGCGGAGGCTGACGACCAGTCACTCGACGAGGACAAGGACCTCGCAAAGAAGAACGAGCGGGAAGCGACAATCTGGATTGAAGGGCTCGACCGGATCAACAAGCTCGCGGGCGGCAGCCGTAGGCGTGGCATCAATCTCTGCATCGACCTATCCGCGACGCCCTTCTACATTCAAGGCTCCGGCAACGAGGTCGGCAAGCCGTTCCCGTGGGTCGTGTCCGATTTTGGCTTGCTCGACGCGATCGAATCCGGGCTGGTCAAAATCCCGCAGCTCCCCGCGCGGGACGTGACGGGTGCCGAAGAGGCCGCCTATTTCAACATCTGGAGATGGGTGCAAGCAAAGGCGAAGGAAGAGGGCTACGGCACCAACCTGACCCCCGAAATCGTGATGAACTATGCCAGCGCGCCGATCAATCTTCTGGCGGCGGAGTGGCATCAGCGATTCGTAGAATGGGAGCAGTTCTCGAAGCAGCAACACAAGCACCCTGTGCCGCCGGTGTTCATCGTGGTCTGCCGTGACACCGCCGTCGCGAAAGAGGTTCATGCTTGGCTGGCGAACGGGAATGACGGCTACGGCGTGTCGCCGCCATGGTTCCGCAACACGCCGGGCCAGGAAGTGACGGTCCGCATCGACTCCAAAGTCATCGAAGACATCGAGGAAGGCGGCACCAAGGATGAGACGCGCCGGTTGCGCTTCATCCTCGACACCGTGGGCAAGGCCGAGTGGCCGGGCGGCAAGGTGCCGGAGGATTGGTCGGAACTGGTACGCAAGCACAATGATAAGGTCGAGAGCGACGACAATGACGGCGCGCTGAAATGGATCGACGAGCGCATCCCGCCCGGCAGGGACGTGCGCTGTATCGTCTCTGTAGCCATGCTCGCAGAGGGCTGGGACGCCAACACTGTCACCCACATCGTCGGACTGCGCCCGTTCGGTTCGCAACTTCTATGCGAGCAGGTCGTGGGCCGCGCGCTGCGCCGCAAGAGCTACGCGCTGAACGAAGACACCCAGATGTTCGCCGAAGAGACGGCCAAGGTCTTCGGCGTGCCGTTCGAGTTGATCCCGTTCAAGGTCGCTCCGGCGGGGCCGACGCCGCCGCAGCCAGACCCCAACCATATCTATTCCGTGCCGGAGAAGGCGGCATTCGAGATCACCTTTCCGATCGTGACTGGCTATCATCAGTCCGGTCAGTTCGAGGTCTTCGTCGATTGGGATCAAGTCGCCAAGGTGACCATCGATCCGATGAAGATTCCGCAGATCGTTGAGTTGACCCCGCTCACGACCCCGGATGGCGCTCTTGCGGCCTACGGTCCCGGCGAGAAGCCGGTTCTCTCACTGAAAGACTGGCGGGCGATGTTCCGCGATCAGCAGGTGGCGTTCCGGCTGGCGCGGGAAATCTGCACGCGCTGGCAGGCCGACAACGGAGCGGCAGCCGTCCCGATACAGCAGCTCTTCCCGAAGGTCGCGTTTGCGGCCAAGCGGTTTCTGGCCGAGAAACTGGATCGAAAGGGCGGTAGCCAGCCCTGCGACGTGCTTCTGGTCGGCGAGTACATGCAGGCTGCGATCGGTTCTCTTCTTGAGGCGATCAAGAAGGGATCTTCGACCGCCCAATCCGAAGTCGCCGTTGTGCCGCAGGGGGCCGCCGGTCGGGGAAGCACGCTGTTCGTGGATTTCCACACGACCAAGCCGATCTATCCGGTGACACGCTGCCATCTCAACGCGATGGTCGCCGACACCCAGAAGTGGGAGCAGAGCTCGGCCTTCCTTCTCGACAGCCATCCCGGCGTGAAAAAATGGGTGAAGAACGATCGGCTGGGTTTCTTCATTCCCTACCGCAATCGAGGACTTCCGGCGCGCTATATCCCGGACTTCCTTCTCGTCACTGACACGGATCAGAACGTGGTTGTGGAGATCAAGGGGCAGGTGACCGACGGCGCGGACGCCAAAGCCAAAGCCGCGCAACGGTGGACAGCGGCCGTCAACCGTCTGGGGCAAAACGGCACTTGGCACTACCTTCTGGTCACCGATCCCGGACGCATAGGCGACATGCTCAACCTATTCACGGAAGCCCAATGGGATGAAGGGCCATTCGAGTTGAGATAGTCATCAAAGCGGCACGCTTCGGGAGCCCATTTTCCAGCAGCAGAGCCCGATCAACCGCCCTCGCGGTGCCGGCGTTCGTCCCAGCACACTGCGAAGCTGCGGCTTGTGTGCTTTGCCCGTGTAGACGGATATGCTGGCACTTCGTCGCTATTTTAAGCCGTTTGTGTCGACCGTTGCGACCGCCCTTCCCTTTCGGCCAACCACTCTTACCTCGATCTCACGATGCTCCGGTTCTTCGGCTATTTCCGACACGATCCGGTGGGCCATCGCGATCGCTCGAGCGTCGTCATCGTGCGGTTCTCCTTTTCGATCCAGGTACTCCTCCTCGCCGCTGTAGATGTGGAAGTAATAGCGGGGCATTCATCCTCCTTCGGGGCCAAGCTGCATCAATCAGAAGCCGGGTTGACCTTGAGAAATACACGGTCATCCCAAGACGAGATGTTCCAGCGATACGCTCCGCCGAAGGACCCGGGCGTTTCGTCGGCGTTGGTCTGGATGACTGTGCCGGACACGGTCACGGTCAACGTTCCGTTGGGCACAATGGCGATCTGATCGAGTTCGGCGCGGGCTCGTTCCGGAATCTCTGGCGTACTGACTTCAATGGTTCCGTCGTCCATGCGCCGAATGCTCAGGAAGTTATCGGCTTGCGACTTCGCCCGCGTATTCGGCACGCCGATTGCGGACCCGCTTGCGTCCAGCTCGCCGGTGAGATTGACGACGAGATCAAAGCGCCCTTCCCCGGCATAGGTGAAGCGCTCAAAGCCGGGCATTCGAGCGGCCTTGCGCTCTTCCGCCCGCATCCGGTCCTCTTCCTGTTCTGTGAGCACGTGGCCGTCGGCAAGCGCTTTAGCGACGCGGGGATCAGCGAGGCGGGTTTCGACACGCATGTCGTACTCGTACCCCTCGAGCACGATGTTGGCGTCGATGGTTTCCGGCACGAGGCAACCGGTCAGAAGCACTCCAACCGCAATGGCCGCGGCGGCATTGCGGGCGAGCGAAAACAGCCTGGCCATCAGCGATAGGCTCCCGGGAAAATGATGTCCTGCTCGACGATGATGTTGAACCCATAACCTGGGCGGATGGTGAGGGTCGGCTGGACATTGAGATTGCGGGAGATGGTCTGGTCCGCTACCCGGCCGAAGCTTTCCGCGAAATTGCGCCGTGCGGCATCCGAGGCGGTGTCCTGCGTCGCAAGCGTCGAGCTTTCTGGCACCGCCATGTCGATGCCGGTGCCGATCAGGGCGATGAGGATCGCGGAGCCGAATGTCTGCAGGAATTTGTTATCGACTTGATCGCGGAAGCCGCCATAGCCTTGCGCGTCGACGCCGGCCATGCCGCCGATCTGCAGTGTCGATCCATTCGGGAAAATGAGATCAGTCCAGATCACCAGCACCCGGCTTTGCCCGAACGAGACATTGGAATCGTACCGGCCAAAGAGCTTGGCCCCTTGCGGCACCAACAGCCGATGGCCGGTCGCACTGTCATAGACGTTCTGGCTGACCTGGGCGGTGATCCGGCCGGGGAGGTCGGAGTTGATACCGGTCACGAGCGTTGCCGGGATCACCGAACCGCGTTTGAGCTCAAAGGGCGACTGCTGCGGCACGACGCGGTTCGGCAGATAACCGAGATCGGCAATGCTCTGATTGAAGAAGTCAGTCTTGCCGGCCTGGTTGTTCGGGTCGGCCTGTTGCCCGGCGCCGCCGGCGCGCAGCGCAGCCGCATAAAGATCGGCCATGCCGGCGCGATCGCCAGGCGCGCCCTGCCCCGTCGTCGCCTGTTGCGTTCCCGCTTGTGCCGCTTGCCCTACGTTACCGATATTGACCGCAATCGGGCTATCGTAGGCAGCATCGTCGGCCTGGAGCCTGGCCATACGCTGCTGATGCAGCAAGCGAAACATCTGCTCGTCCTGTTCCCTTTGCAGCCGCTCACGCCAGTCGGCTTCACTTTCGACCGGCGCCGTCTGTTGCTGTTGCTGTGTTGTCGGCTGGCGCGGGAAAGGATTGGTGGATTGTGGCTCCTTCTCCACCTGTTCGACCGGCTGCACCACCTGAATCTGCTGCGCGGGGCGCGGCTCCTCGATCACGCCGTCCGAAACGCCGCGCTTGAGCTGGTCGGCGAAATCGGTCGCCGGCGCGCCGGTCGAGGTATCGAGCGTGCCCCCACTCCGGTTGAGGCCGCGGATCGAGAGGCCCCAAATGATAACGCCGAAGAAAAGGACGACCAGGCCGATGAAGAGAAAGACCGGCAGCTTGTTCAAGCGCCGGATTTTGGGCTTCTCGTCGCCGCCTTCGGCGCCGGGAGAGAGATCGAGCGAACTCATGGCTCCCCCCTCAGGTCGTACGCTGCATGACAGACAGCGGGCTTGTCGGTGTCGCGCCGGTCGCCGACATCGCATAGGAGCGGGTCAGCTCCACCGAAGGCGTCGAAATCCGGGTCATGACGGCGCCCTCGAACGTGTCGATGACATAGGCGAGCGGGATCATCGTGTCGCCGGAGGCCTCCTGGTTCGAAGCAACGGCATAGCCCCAGCCGCGCAGCGACTCTTCGAGCGCGAGGCCGAATGCGGAATCGTCGGGCTTGATGACGATCGTCCCGGTGCCCGGGCCAACATGCTCGGCGAGCTTGGAGACCATGTCGCCGGCGACGGCCGCAGCCGCGGCCGGCGAGAGATTGGCGGCATCGGCACTGACGGTCGGCGTGAAGTATCCTCCGCCCGTGGTGGTGCATCCGGTTGTTGCGCCGGTGAGAAGAACGAGTGCCAGAACACGGGAAAGTCGGTGGATGGCGCGCATGATCAGCCCCTCCTCGAAATGGTGATCTTCTGCTGGCGGGAGCCGACGCCGGAAAGCAGCACGGCGCGATCGAACACATAGTCCACGATCATCATCGTGCCGTTGAGCCGGTAATTGACGATACGGTTTTCGCCGCCCGAGACGACGAACAGCACCGGCGCATCGCCGCTCATCATCTGGCCGGGGAACTGAATGTAGGTCTTGGCGCCATCGGTGTAGACGCGGGTCGGGCGCCAGCGGGCTTGTCCGCTGATAGTGAAATTGAAGCTCAGGTTTTCGGCCGGGACGCCGGCGCCGGGGATGATGCTCGCCTCGACGCGCGCGTTGAGGGCATCGAACTTGGCCTGCACGTCCTCGGGATATTCGAAGGCAACGCGGGCCATGTAGTCGCGATGATGCGACCTGAGCCGGATGTGGTAGGTGCGCCGCGATGTCGTCACCACCATGGACGTCTCGAGCCCGGGTTCCGAAGGCTTGACGATCAGGTGGATTTTCTGGCCTTCGGCCGAGCCGGAGGTTGCCGGCTCGACCTTCCAGCGAACCGTGTCGCCCACCAGCACGTCACGCACGGCTTCTCCGGCCTGCAGCTCGATTTCGCAGAGCTGGAGGGGCGAGCAAACGACGGACGGCTGCGTTTGGCCGTAGAGGTAAATGACCTTGCCGTCCGGCCCCCGCGTCATCACCGCGGCCGTGCCCTGCCACTGAGTGGAAAGTCCGGTTCCCCGCGCTTCGTTGCCGCTGAGGCCCTGCTGATCGGCCGCAACGGCGACATTGAGGGCGAACGTGCCCAGCAACAGGGTTGCCGCACACACGCCCGCGTGCATTTTCTTGAGGTTGAACATTACTCTTACTCCGCGAGCGTTTCTCAAAGCTGGGCTGTCCAATCGAAATCCTTGAGGTAGAGGCCGATCGGGTTCAGACGAATGACCGCCTCGTCCTGGGGCGGCGAAAGAGTCACGGTGGCGATGCCGCGAAAGCGGCGGGTGCGTAGTTCCTTGCCCGCGCGGTCGCGCTCGATCTCGCTCCAGTCGACCTGGTAGCTCTGGTTCGAGAGGGCGACGACGTTGTTGACCTCGATCGAGACCGTCATGGTGCGGGCGCGATCGAAAGGCGAATTGTTGCGGAACCAGTTGTTGACCTTCTCGGTCGCCGGGTCCTGCTGCTTCAGCATCGCGTAGGTGCGGTCGATATATCCCTTCTGCACGGTCGCATCCGGGGTGATCGACCGGAAATTCGACACCCAGGCGCCGAGCATCGAGCGCACAACGCGCTCGTCGGCATATTCGATCTGCGCGGGGAAGCCGGCCAGGACAGCCGCCCCGAGCTTGTCGACCTCGACCACATAGGGAACGAGCTTGACTTGTGTCGACTGATAGAGGGCATAGCCGAACCCGATCACCGCCATGCTCATCGAAAGCAGGCCGACGGTGCGCCAGGCCGAGGCCGCGCGCATGTAGCTGCCGTAGCGCTCGTTCCACTCATAGCGGGCGGCCAGATACGGATTGTCGGGGTATTTTCGCTTCGCCATCTAGCCTCGCCTGATACGGCCGGCCGACCTCACGAGTCGGCGTCCATCTTTTTGTTTGAACTTCTGGAACTGGTGCCCGGATTGGTGCCTTGCCGCAGCTTGTCGTTGGCAAGGCCGAGGGTCGAACCCATCTTGGCGCCGGGGATGCCCATCAACTTGTCGGTCGCCGCGGAGCCGACCGCGCCACCCGCGGCTTTCAACCCGGCCATTGCAGCCGCGCCACGCGATGCGCCGGCTTGCGATGCCGCCGAGGCGGCAGCCATCCCACCTTTGACGACGCCGGCGCCGCCGGCCGCCATGCCAGCACCGACCGCCGCGAACCCGGCAACCTGGCCACCGCTGCGGATGGCTTCCATGCCGTTGCCGACGGAAACGCCCTGGACGACGCCCTGAATGATGTTCGGCACGTACATGGAGATCATGAAGACGACGACCGAAATGCCCGCGATCGTCAGGGTAGTGAGGAATTGATCGTCGGAAGCCGTATCGTTCGAAAGGCCGATTAGCACCTCGGAGCCGATGCGCGCGATCATCACGAGGCCCATCAGCTTCATGCCGACTGAGAAGGCGTAAACGAGGTAGCGGACCGCGAAATCCTTGGTAAAGGACGAGCCACCAAGGCCAAGCATGATCATGCCGGCGAGCAGACCGACATACATTTCGACCAGAACGGCCACGAAGATCGCCGCTACGAGGGCAAAGCAGATGACAACGACGATCATCGCGAAGACCGAGGCCATGGCGAGGGCATTGTCCTCCCAAAGGCCGAACCGGGCATTTTCTGAGAGTTCGGATGCTACTTTGACGCCGGCATTAAAGACGTCGGCCGGCGAAGCCGACCCGCCATCCGCGCCGAGCTGAAACAGGCTATCGACAACCGACTTGGCCAAGTCCGGACCCTGCTGCAGAACAAAGAGGAAGAAGCCGATGAAGAGGCTTCTCCGCACAAGCTCTGCAAACCATGTGTCAAGCGACGGAGCCTGGATCGCGAGCCAGATCGCCGCGATACCCACTTCTATGCCGGCCAGTATCCAAAACAGCGAGGTTGCCGCATTGATGACGGTGTCCTGCCAGCCCTGCGCTGCGCTGGCGACCTGATTTTCGAGATCGGTCAGGATCGAACCGTCCTGCGCAAAGGCCGGATCGACCATGGCAAGCCCGGCGATCATCAGCCCAGCCAATCTCAATAGCATCGAAGCGCGCATGACTCAGTTGTCGCCCCAGCGGGGCGCTATCTGCTGGCCTCCCGAGGTGGGGTAGTCGTCGGGATTGGCGTTGAAAAAGTCCTTTGCCCGCTCGGCGGCTGCCTCGCGTCCCGCCGCTTCTTGCTCGGCAAGTTCGACTTGGCGCTGGAGGAGCGCTTTCACTTCCGGATCGGTGCTCGGGATGAACACATAGGACGCCGCGCCGCCTGCAAGGGCGGCAACGATCGCGATCACGACGACGATGGGGAGTTTGAGCGTTGCCATGGGGTCACCACCGAGGCTGCATTTGTTGGCCGCCGGAGGTGGACGGTGCGGTAGAGCCGAAAAAGGCGTCGCGGCGAGCCTGAGCGAGATCCTTTTCAGCCTGCTCCGACTGATACCAGGTGCCCATCATGGTCATCTGCTGAGAAACGAGACCGCGAAGCTTCTGCATCTGCTCGACCTGTTGGGTCGCGATCTGATGCCCGACCTGCAAGGCCTTCATCTGGCCATCAGCCGACTCCGATTGGGAGCGTAGTTGCGCCATGGTGGATTCTTCGGTTGAGAACTGATCGGCCGTGAGGCCAGCCGCCGCCAGCGTTCCACCGATTGTGTCACGGTTGGTGTCCGACCAGGACTGATAGCTCGACGAGAAATCCTGCCCGTTCGGAAGACCGTTCTGGAAATCGGCGTAGCTGTCGAAACGCTGCTTGAGCACATCGTCGAGGTTTCCCATCGAGAAGGCCATGCCCTGGCCCTGCTGCACGATGCCTTGCAGGTTGGCGAGGTCCTGTTGAGCCTGTCCCCACACGTGATCGGGAAGCTGCATGGTGTTCTGCAGCATGTTCTCGTAGATTCGAATCTGGTTTGCGATCTGCTCCACCTGGTTGGAGATCTGCGTCACCTGATTTGCGATCTGCTCGGCGTTCTGCCCGCCGAGCGCGATCAGCTCCCCATTGTTGAGGATCTGCGTGAACTCGGTCGCGCCGGTGAGCGCCCCGCTGGCTTGGGCCGGCGCGGCAGGGCTGACAGCGATCAGGACGCTTGCGAGAGAACTACGCAAGAAGAGCTTCGGCATTTTCGATACCTCTATGCTTGAGCCAGTGGACGGGCCATTCGTCGCCATGGTGGACGCGCAGCTCATCGACGCGCTTGATGGCGGCCTTGTCCGACGCGCCGACGAAAGACAGGGTGATGGGCCCGAGGGCCATGTCGAACAGACGCCGGCCGTCAGGCGAAGCGACGTAATATTCACGCTTTGGCAGAGCGGTCGCGACGATCTCGATTTGCCGCTCGTTGAAGCCGATGCGCTCATAGAACTCGCGCGTGCCGCTTTCGCGCGCTGCGCCGTTCGGCAGGCAAATCTTGGTCGGACAGCTTTCCTTGAGCACGTCGATGATGCCGGACTTTTCCGCGTCCGAGATTGACTGCGTTGCCAGAACGACGGCGCAATTGGCCTTGCGCAGCACCTTCAGCCATTCGCGGATCTTCTCGCGGAAGGCCGGATGGCCGAGCATCAGCCAGGCCTCATCGAGGATGATGAGGCTGGGGGCGCCGGTCAGGCGCTTTTCGATGCGACGGAAGAGGTAGAGCAGCACCGGCACCAGGTTGCGGTCGCCGAGGTTCATCAATTCCTCGATCTCGAATGTCTGGAAATCCGAGAGGGTCAGGCCATCCCGCTCGGCATCGAGCAGATGCCCCATGGGACCATCGACGGTGTAGTGGCGCAGCGCGTCCTTGATCTCCCGCACCTGCACACCCGACACGAAATCTGAGATCGACCGGCGCGTCGAGGCGGCCATAAGCTCGATCTGCCTGGCGATCGCATTGCGATGGTCGGGCGTCACTTTCACACCCTGCAGCTCGACAAGGGTTTCCAGCCATCCGGCCGCCCAGGCCTTGTCGCCATCATCTTCCAATTGGGAAAGCGGGCAGAAGGTTAGCGCCCCCCCTGCCCCGACATCATAGTGATCGCCGCCGACGGCGACCGTCAGCGGGTACATCGACTTGCCCTTGTCGAAGGCGAAGAGCTGGGCTTGTCTGTAGCGGCGGAACTGCGCGGCGATCAGCGCTAGCAGCGTCGACTTGCCCGATCCGGTCGGACCGAAGATCAGGGTATGACCCACGTCGCCAGAATGGAGGTTCAGACGGAACGGCGATGATCCGCTTGCAACCTGCATCAGCGGCGGCGAGCCGTCGGGATAGAACGGGCACGGCGCCACCGGTGAGCCCGACCACACCGAGTTGAGCGGCACCAGATCGGCAAGGTTGCGGGTATTGACCAGCGGTTCGCGGATGTTGGCGTACCAGTTGCCGGGCACACTCCCAAGAAAAGCCTCGGTTGCGTTCAGCGTTTCGATGCGCGCGGCAAAGCCTTCGGCCTGGATCAGCCGGCGCACGCCTTCGGTCTTTTCGCGAAGACGAGCTTCATCGTCGTCGAACATGACGATGACCGGCGTATAGTAGCCATAGGCGACGAGCTGTGAATTGGCCTCGGCAATGGCGTCTTCGGTCTCCGCCACCATCAGCGCCGCGTCCTGGTCGATCGCGCCCGAATTGGTCTGAAATAGCTGGTCCATGAACGGCCGCACCTTTTGCAGCCACTTCTTGCGCGTGCGCTCGAGCCTTTGGGGGGCCTCGATCGGATCGAGGAAGACGAAGCGGCTCGACCAGCGATAGGTGAGCGGCATCAGGTCCAGAGAATTGAGAATGCCCGGCCAGCTTTCGGCCGGAAAGCCGTCGATCGCCACGACCGCCAGATAGCGGTTGTCGACCAGTGGCGAGAGACCGTGATGGAACTCGGCCGTGACGACGAAATCGAGATACATCGGAATGTCGGGAAGGCGGACCGGATGGTTTTCGCCGACGATGCAGAAGCGGGCGAATTGCAGCAGATCATCATATTTGGCGATGCGGCTGCCGCCGCGTTCCATGGTCTCCTGTGTGACCATGCGGCGGATCGAGACGACGTTTGCCATATATTGCTCGAATTCGCGGATCGAACGCCGGAAGTGATCGAGCGCGCGATCGGCAAAGGTCGTCGCGCGGGACTCATCGTCCGAATAGACATATTTGACGAGGCCGGACTTGCGCTTCTCCGGTTCGCGATAGGTCAGGATGATGGCGTGCTGGCTCTCATAGTGCCCGTCCGCTGCCTCGAAACGCTTGCGCCGTTCCTCATCGATCAGTGCGCTCACCTTGTCAGGGAAGTGGCAGTTGTCCCGTGCTGGGTAGGCCGTCGCCGGCACGCGCACGGCTTCGACCTGGATCATCCAGCCGGTGCCAAGGCGGGCGAGAATGGCATTGATCTGGCGGCTGACCTCATTGCGCTCGAAATCGGTCGAACTTTCGCTGTCCGGACCGGCGAAATACCAGCCGGCCATCAGGCTCCCGTCCTTGAGCAAGAGCGTGCCGTTGTCGATCAAGGCCGCATACGGCAGCAGATCGGAAAAGGACGGGCCGGAATGGCGAAACCTCTTGAGCGCAACCATAGTCAGAACGTCCGCCAGGGCGTGGAGGTCGGCCGGTAGTAGGGCCGGTATTTGATGTGGCGCAGGTAGACGCGGCGCATCAGCGGATCGGCTTTTGCCATCATGCGCAGTAGCCCGACTACCACGATCCAGACACCCACGCCGAGCAGCGCCGACACGGTCGTCAGGATGACGAAGACGAGAATGACCGCGGCGAGCCCAGTCAGAAGCACCAGCTCACGGTCAGCCCCAAAGAGCAACGTTGGACGCGAAAGGGCGCGGTGTATCCGCGCCGTCGCCAGCCGGCTTTCCCTTTCAGCCATGCGGGGCAACCGCCGGCGCTTGTTCGTGCGCCTTAAGCGGCACGCCGATGGACGAGCCGCTGGAACCGAAGAGACCGACGATCTGTGTTGCGCCGAGCAGGATGCCGGCGACGAGCACGATGTAGCAAAGCCGGCGGGCGAAATCGTTCAACTCGCCGCCGAAGATCAGCATGCCGCCGGCAATGGCGACCGCCGCGAGCGCAATGGCGCCGGCGACCGGGCCGGTGATGGATTCCTGAATCTGTTCGAGAGGCCCTTCCCAGGGCAGGCCCCCTCCCCCGCTGCTGGCGAGCGCCGGTTCGATCATGACGAGCGATGCGGCCGCGAGGCCAAGGAGAAGCGTGAGAGCCTTCTTAGACGACATGAAGATTTCTTCCCTGCATGGATTCCGATTTCGACGCGCCGACCGGCGTGGTGAGGTATCGCCCGTCGTGAAAGCCTTCGACCTTCAGGATCTCGCGAACGGTTCGCCCGCCAGGAGCGCGTTCGATCGAGACGATCAGGTCGACCGCCTCTCCGATGACTTCCGGCATCGGCTGGGAGCTGACTTCGGCAACGAGCTGTTCAAGGCGGGTAAGAGCGGCGGCGGCCGAGTTCGAGTGAACCGTCGCGATACCGCCCGGATGGCCGGTGTTCCACGCCTTCAAGAGAGTGAGGGCCGCGCCATCGCGGACCTCGCCCACGATGATGCGGTCTGGACGCAGCCGCATCGTCGATTTCAATAGACGGCCCATATCGACCGTGTCGGTGGTGTGCAGGATCACATGGTTTTCCGCCGCGCATTGGATCTCGGCGGTGTCTTCCAGGATCACCAACCGATGCTCCGGCGTGGTCTCGACCAGCTCCGCCAGGATTGCATTGGTGAGCGTGGTCTTGCCTGTCCCTGTGCCGCCAGACACGACGATGTTGAGCCGGTTGACGATCGCATCGCGGATCACATCGACCTGCTCGGGTGTCATGATGCCATCGGCGACATACTGATCGAGGCGGATCAGCATCGAGGCGCGCTTGCGTATCGTGAACATTGGCGCGGGCGCTGCCGGCGGCAAGAGCCCTTCGAAGCGATGCCCCCCAATGGGCAGTTCCCCGGAGATGATCGGCCGGTCTTGGTCGACTTCGGTCTTGAGGGCGTGGGCGACCTTGCCGATGACGGTCTCGGCGTCATGGGAGGCCATCCGCCCCGCCGCCGCTATCCCCTGCCCTACCCGCTCGATGAATAGATTGCCGTCGGGGTTCAGCATCACCTCGACGACCTTCGGATCATCGAGCGCGCTCGTGATCGAGGCGCCGAGTGCGTCCTGCAGGCTGAGGATCAGCCGTCGTGTCGACTCGCTCATGAATCGCCCCCCGAGCTGCTCAGGTCAGGCCGCGGCGGCTTCAACAGCGGCCGGGAAAAGGGGGAGGTAGCTCGACGGCCGCACCAGCTCGAGACTGGCTTCGTCGGCAGGTAGGAGGCCCGCGACAGCAATGGTATTGCCGACGGGATGTGGAGACCCGAGCCGCTCCAGTGGCCACTTCGCCCGATTGAGAATGCGCTCAAACCGAACGTCCGTAACAGTGACGATCCGGTCGAAACCATTGGCCACCGACCATTCGATAATGCCGGCGAACAGAGTGTGGGTCGCATCGCGCAGTCCGCTCGCGGAAACGATGTCGCTGCGTTCAGTGTCGATGCAAAAGCGCGAGCTCTCGACCACGCGGCCCGATTTGGGCACGCAGGAAGCGTCGGCCAGGAACGGAAATGTCTGACCGAGCATCGTTGGTCCAGTGGACGGCAGCAGCCGGGCGCAACCGATCACCTGACCATCGTGGCCGACGAGCACGAGATAGGTCGGATCGAGCCGGTCGTACTCGTCCTTTTCCTGGTTGTGTTCGACCTGGACGTCCCAGTCTAACCTTTGCTTGAAGACCTTGGCGCGCAGTTCGTGCATGCGCTCGAGCAGACGTTGCTCACTACTTGTAGCCCTCGTGCGGCAAATGGCGACGACGCGCATGACCCAATCCTTAACCCATTGAATTGCGGTCTCTTGAATCCCGTGCGGCGGCGCACCGCCAGCTGTGAAAAGTCACAGGGGATGGAGAGTCGTCGCCGTGATAGACAGGGGGGAGTGCCCAGGGGCCGTTGCCGCACTTATGGCTGAATTGCGATGCAACTCGAAATTGCGACTACCCGAATTGAGGACAAAAACACCCGGAGAGGATCGTTGCCGAGCAAAGCCTTCGACCAGTTGCGAGACGCACTAGAAACGGCCCAGGGGATGGCGCCGGTCAAAGCCGCGGTGAAGGAGTTCGCCGGCGAATTGGGGTTTGACTGGTTTGCCTATCTCTCGGTTTGTGGGCCGGAGATCGACACGTTTTCGACGTACCCGCGCGCATGGCAAGGCCACTATATCAACAAGAAATACGCGAGCATCGATCCCGTCGTGCAGGAAGCCCGCCGTTCTGAACGCTGCTTTGCGTGGTCCGAACGCGATCTTGGACGAGCATTGTCGCCGGACCAGGTGCGCTTCCTTGGAGAAGCCGGGGATCATGGCATCGCATCGGGGATATCAGTGCCCGTGTCGGCCGGATTTGGCAGGACGGTATTATTCACGCTCGCGTCCTCGAACCGGTGTGACAATTGCCTGGTAAAATGCCCCTTCCTTGCCGCTTCGATTGCAGCGCACGTGGATGTCTATGCGCGGCGCTGGATGCTCGAGCCGATGCCTGCTGTCACCGTCAAGCTAAGCCCCAGAGAGAGGCTTTGTCTGAGCTGGATGGCAAAAGGCAAGCGCATGTCCGAAATCGCGCAAATCGTCGGAACCAAGGTCCGGACGGTCGAGTATCACCTGCAAAATGCTCGGCGAAAGCTGGATGCCACCAATGTCACTCACGCCGTGGCGCTTGCGGTGCGTCAACAGTTGATCTGATCCTGTTCGACCGCGTGAAGGCCGTTCCGCCTCTACCTCATGTAAGTTGTGGTTGGCGACGGCAAGAGAGTTGTCCGCGATGGCGCCTACGGCCCCGACCCTACCCGGCCGGCTGATCCTCCCCCAATGAAGTGGTCCGCCGTTATAGTTAGGAAAACGGAGGATCATAATGGCTACGAAACGACACAAGCCGGAAGAGATTGTCACGAAGTTGCGGCAGGTTGAGGTGCTTGTCGGCCAAGGCATGGCCCGGGTTGATGCGATCCGGGAGGTTCGCATTACCGAGCAGACGTTCTATCGATGGCGCAAGCAGTATGGTGGGATGGGAACCGACCAACTTAAGGAACTCAAACGGCTTCAAAAGGAGAACGAGCGGCTGAGGAAAGCCGTCTCGGATCTGACGCTGGACAAGCTCATCCTGGCTGAGGCTGCCCGGGGAAACTTCTAAGCCCTTCCCGTCGCCGTGCCTGCATTGACCAAGTTCGCCACCGGTTGAACGTCTCGGAGCGCCGGGCATGCAGGGTTCTGTGTCAGCATCGTTCCACCCAGCGCAAGCTACCAAGGGGCCGTGCTGATGAAGAACTCCTGATCGCGGACATGGTCGAGCTGGCTCGTCAGTATGGTCGCTATGGATACCGTCGGATTGCTGCACTGCTGAGAGATGCGGGCTGGCAGGTAAACGACAAGCGTGTCGAACGGCTATGGCGGCGGGAGGGGCTTAAAGTTCCCATGAAACAATCGAAGAAGGGCAGGCTCTGGCTCAATGACGGTTCATGCGTTCGGCTCAGGCCGGAGTATCGCAATCACGTCTGGTCATACGACTTCGTCCATTGTCGAACCGATGATGGCAAAGTGTTCCGCACGTTGAACATCCTTGATGAGTTTAGCCGGGAGTGTCTGGACATCAAGGTTGATCGCAAGCTCAATGCAACCAGCGTTGTCGATGCCCTGAGCGATCTGTTCATCCTGAGAGGGGTTCCAGCTTACATCCGGTCAGACAACGGCCCGGAGTTCGTGGCGCAAACAGTTCGCGACTGGATTGCAGCTGTCGGTGCCAGCACGGCCTACATTGAGCCTGGTAGCCCATGGGAGAACGGATACTGCGAGAGCTTCAACGCCAGGTTCCGAGACGAACTGCTCAATGGCGAGATCTTCTATAGCCTCAAGGAGGCGCAAATCCTGATCGAGCAATGGAGGAGACACTACAACACGAAACGACCGCACAGTGCACTGGGCTACCGCCCGCCGGCCCCTGAAACCACCATCCCAATGGACCAAAGGCCGATCATGCACTAACAATCAAACCGGACCACTCAAGTGGGGCTGATCACCAGCGCGATCTCAAGTGCACGGGCCGATATGTCCAGAAGTGTGATGTCGCTAAGTCCGGCCTCGAAAAGTCCGTCTCCCAATGCGGATGCCCCGGCGCCAATATCGATGACGCCGCGTTTAGCAATTGCACGATGCTCTAGGATCAGTCCCAGACTCGGTTCGGGCGTCGATTGGAACCAGGAAACGCTACTGTCGCCCTTTTCGTAAGCTTTTTCCCAATGTTCCTCCAAGTCTGTCATCTGATGCGCCTCAACTCACCGTAAACTGCCCCATCATACCTCCGTCTTCATGTTCGAGGATATGGCAGTGATACATGAACGGCGTTTCATAGCCCGCAGGATGGGTAAACCGAACAAGTAATTCGCTCTCCTGATCGATCACAAGCGTATCTTTCCACCCCGTACTTTCGGGCAACGGATCCCTGCCGTTTTCGCGAATGACTTGAAACGCCACTCCGTGAATGTGAAACGGATGAGCAAGCATGTTAGTGCTCACGACCCATCTCTCGGTATCGCCAAGGTTCACACGTTCGTTGATCACGTTCATCGCGAACGGATCGCCGTTGATGGCGAAGCCGCCCATCATGCCTCCCCCCATCATGCCGCCGCGTCCCATCATGCCGCCTCCCATGCCCATGTCGAGCGAGAAGCGTCTGGTTTTGATGGTTTCGGAATCCGCGAGCGCGGGCGGTTCGCCTCCAATCGCATCAGGCAAGAGGTCGACAGATGCAGGAAGACGTTCATCGACCAAGAACGGCAAAACCTCAAAACGCCGCGCGCCTGTCAAACCGTCGAGCATACCACGCGCGCGGCCCATCATGCCTCCCATCCCTTGATTGGGATCCCCATCGCTCATCAGCGACACGGCCTGCCCACTCGTGAAATCGACCAGGATCTCAGCGCGCTCTCCAGGTCCCATACGCAAAGTTTCAAGTGCCATGGGCCGGGGAAGATATCCGCCATCCGTGGCGATGAGATGCATCGGTCGCGAGTCACTGAGATAAAATGAATAAATCCGCGCGTTCGAGGCGTTGACGAGACGCAGTCGCACGATGCCCTTGGGCACATGGGCAGCGGTCCCGAATTGGCCGTTCACCAGAATGGTTTCGCCGGTCATTCCGTGCATGATGTCCATCATGGAATTCGCGTAGACCATGTTGCCGTTTCCGGTGAACCTTCGATCCTGAACAATGAGTGTCAGATCGTCCGTGCCATAAGATTCCGGCAAGCCTCGCTCGCCATCGCGGCCATCAACGATGTGGATTACGCCGGCCAGCCCGGCATAAACATCCTGTGCAGTCCGTCCATGGATGTGGGTATGGAAGAAGGCGGTACAGGGCTGTTGGCTGATTTCCATGTCCGGCGACCAACTGGAACCCGGTGCAATCGGAAGATGCGGCCCGCCGTCGTGTTCGCCGGGAACCAGCAGGCCGTGCCAGTGCGAACTGACGGGCCACGTGAGGGCATTGGCGACCTTCGGTTGCAGCGGTCCATTCTGAATTCGCACAACCGGACCAAGATAGGCTTGGTTGAAACCTAGTGTCGGTGTCGATCTCCCATCGAAAAAGCGGGTTTCACCGGCTTGAGCCATTAGCTCAAATCGACCAGACGCCAGTGTATCCAGCAATGGCGGCATTTTGAGGCGCGGCAGATTTGCTGCTTTGGCGAGGCTTATGGAGCTACGGCCATCCATGATGCCGTAAGCAGCCGCACCCGCAGCCAGAACCGCGCCACCTGCAAGTACTTTGCGGCGTGTCAGCATGGGGATATTCCTTTCAAGTTGGCTGGTTGTTCAGCCTCTATCGCGTCTCCGCCGGTTCCATGGCATAACGTGCATTCATCTCGTCGTGTCCGGCGCGGACTTCGTCCGGCCATGTGCTTTTAATATAGGATAGAACCGCAACGATTTCCGCATCGGACAGGATACCCTCGTAGGCGGGCATCGCCGATTTGTAGTCCTTCAAATTGGCAGCCTTGACGATTCCGAGCTTGGTAATCTTGAACAATATTTCGTCAGGGTGGTGCCATGTGTGGCCCGTTTCGTCATGTGGCGGCGCCGGCATCAATCCGTCGGGCCCCGGCGATCTCCAATCCTCGACCTGACCTTCCAGATTGGCGCCATGGCAGGACGCGCAATTGTCAGCGTAAATTGTGCTGCCCAAGGCAACAAGGCTCCGATCTTCTGGACGAAGCAGTGCATTGGCCTGCGCATCGTCCCGTCCAAGCAACTCCACGCCGAAGAAGATCATTGCACCGGCTGCGCAAAGGCCCAGAAGAATGATCAAAATGCGTTTTGAAAACATGGCAAGACCTACACAACGATTAGGGTCGAACCGCCGGGTACACGGCTATAGAGGTCGATGATGTCCTGATTCATCAAACGGACACAGCCGCTGGAGACCGCTTTTCCGATGGTCCAATATTCGGGCGATCCATGGATCCGGTAAAGCGTGTCTTCGCCGTTCTGAAAAATATAGAGCGCTCTTGCACCCAACGGATTATCCAGGCCGGGCGGCATGCCGCCATTCTCAGCGCTCCATTTCTCCAGTTCGGGCTGACGTTCGATCATTTCAGCAGGCGGGGTCCATTTGGGCCAAGCCTGTTTCCACTGGATCATGCCGCGTCCAGACCATTCAAAACCCTGCCTCCCAAGTCCGACGCCATAGCGCATGGCTTTGCCGCCTTCCTGCACCAGATGAAGATAGAATGTGTTGGTATCCACAATCAGTGTGCCGACAGGGTGGGGTGACGAATAATCGACCTGCCTGCGCCAGAACTGCTGCGGAACCTTTGTCAAATCGACAGCCGGTATCGGGAATTGCTCGCTGGGGATCGGTCCATATATGGAGACGAAACCGGGCGGCGGCCCGGCGGGCGCTGCCTTGCGCTCAAGGTCGACGGCATCGATTGTAGAACACCCAGTCAGGGCAAGTGCGGATGTCGCACTCGCCCCGATGATAAAGCTGCGCCGGTTCATTGCTTTCCGGCCTCATAAAATACCGTAGGCGTCTCTCCGGTTTTGCCGGTGAAGGCCAACACCTTGTACTGCGCTTTCGGATCATAACCCATGCCGAGCGATCCCATCGGCATGCCCGGTGTGGAAATGCCACGAATGTCGGGTAGTTCGGACATAAGCTTCTCCATCGCTTCCAGCGGCACATGGCCTTCGAGAACGTATTTGCGCTCTCCGCCCATCACCGCCGTGTGGCAGGCCTCAAGATCCTTGCCGACCCCCGCCTGTTGTTTGATGGAGGAAAGGTCTTCCATATCTTTGGTCTCGACCGTGTAGCCGGCTTTTTCGACGGCCTCGACCCAGACCTGACAGCATCCGCACCAGGGTGTCTTGAAGACGGTAATATGCTTGTCATCAGTCTCGCCTGCATGGGCGTGGAGTGTAAGCAGGTTGGCAGCCAGCAAGGAAGTGGCCGCGATTTTGATCAGTGTTTTCATTTCTGGTCTTGTCCTTTTTGTGAGTGTTGGCCGTGACAGGTCCGACCAATGATCTTGTGCATGACGAGGTGCGCACCAAGACAAATGCCGATTGGTACTAATGCGCCGAGCCGTTCAGCCCAATTTGCGTCAGGGCCCATGGCCCAGAGCAGCAATCCCGCACCACCGACCATCGGAATGCAGCATGCGATCATGATCCAATGGCCGGTATTGCGTGTCTCACGAACGCCTTCGATGGGTTGCGCATGGACTCTCGCCACGTTGGAGGAGAGCGCATAGGGGAACAGTTTTTGCGGACTGTTTTCCATCATAGCACCACCACCCTTGCGCCCACCGGAACCCTCTCATAGAGGTCCTCGACATGCGCATTGATCATCCGGATGCAGCCGTTTGAAACGGAACGCCCGATTGAAGACGGTTGGGTTGTGCCGTGAATCCGGTACATTGTGTCGCGGCCATTGCGGTACAAATACAACGCGCGCGAACCGAGAGGATTGTCCGGACCGCCTGGAACGCCATTAGCGTATTTGGCATATTTCCCCGGTTCCCGGCGGATCATGTTCTTGGTCGGGGTCCAGCTTGGCCATTTGGCCTTGCGCCCGATTTTTGCAGAACCCCGGAACGCCAATCCGGCTTTGCCGACGCCGACGCCATACCGACGTGCGGTTCCCACGCCAGTCTGCAGGTAGAGAAAATGGTTGCGTGGATCGACGATGATCGTACCCGGGCTGTATCCGGAAAAGCGAACGGTCTGCGGCTCGAACCGCGGATCAAGCTTGAACGGGCGCTTGTGTGCCCTTGCCATTGATGCTGGCGAAAGTGCCGAGGCCGCCAGGCCCAGCATGAAACTGCGTTTGGAAAGCATGTTTCCCTCTCAATCGAAAGTGTTTGTTGACGCCTAAAGCGGCGGTGAAAAACAACTCAGATTGAAATGGGAGGGCGCAGCGGAAAATAGACTGGCTGTCGCTGAAGTCCTGAATGGGCCGTGCTACGCACGTTTGCCATGACGGGCGATGGCTGACTTGCCAGGAACACTGGCAGATAGTGGCAATCCATCCCGCAATTGCCTGCCCTGTGATCCATGCCCGTCTCGGATTTCTGACAACACTTCATGGAGGCCGCAAGATCGGCAATCTCCATATTGTCATGCGCCGTACTGATTGAAATAGGCCCGCCCGCATGCGTTTGCGCTGTCGGCGGCAAAAATGCCCCGAAGACCAGCATGACAAACATGAGCAATGACAACAACTTGCGCATGAAAAAACTATAATGCCCTTCCAATTTATTTTCCACTGAGAACTCAGATGACTTCAAACCACGTCGTCATGCCGGCCGCTGCGTGCTCAAGCATATGGCAATGATAAAGCCTTTTGCCGGGATTATCCGCGACAAAGGCAATCTTTGTCGTCTGCTCTGGGCCCACCAAAAAAGTGTCCCGCCACGGCTTACCTTCATCGACTAAGCTGTCACCTCGCGAGATGATCCGGAAATGATGGCCGTGTATATGCATGGCATGGACCCAACCGGTTTGATTGACGGTCTCGATTACAATGGTTTCGCCGCTTTTGGCCTGAAACAGCGGCTTTTCGGAAAGATTTGCGACGCCGTTGAACGCCCATGCCTGTTTGGTATGCGGGGTATCTTCACCTTCAAGTCGCTTGCCATTGTAGGTGAAGTCGACGAAACCGCCCATGGCCCCCCTTCCATGACGACCTTCACGCTCCGGGCCTTTGGCAGATCAGGCTCCGTGGCCTGCTGCCGGTTTTTCGGACACGCAGTTAAGCTAGCATGGCGCGTTCCTCGAACTCGACAGGGCTCAGATAGCCCCCAGTGTCGAGTGCCTTCGCCGCGGATTGTAAAAGCGCTCGATGTAATCGAACACATCCGCCCTGGCGTCATCCCTCGTCCTGTAGAGCTTGCGGGCCGTCCGCTCGGTCTTGAGCGACGAGAAGAAGCTCTCCATCGCCGCATTGTCCCAGACATTGCCCGACCGGCTAATCGAAGAGGTGATGGCCTGATCGGCCATCAGCCGCTGGAATTGCTCGCTTGTATACTGGCTGCCCTGGTCGCTGTGGTGCAGCAGGCTGTCGGGCCTTCCTCTGCGCCAGATAGCCATGATGAGGGCGTCGGTCACGAGCCCCGCCGTCATCTCGGCTTTCATGGCCCAACCGACGACGCGCCGCGAGAACAGGTCGACGACGGCCGCGACGTGCGCCGTAGGTGCGATCACTGCTCTTGAAGCTGCAGTCGATCGCCGTCACCAACGCCTCATCGTTGCGACCACGCGCACTGGGGCTGCGGTTCAGCCAGGCATGAAAGCTCGAACGGGAGACATCCAGCGCCGCGCACAGCCATGCCACCGGCCAGATGCCCCGGTGCCTCGCGATAAAAGCGAACTTCATGTCACTTCCCTCGCGAAGTAGGCCGCCGCCTTTTTCAGGATGCCGCGCTCCGCCTTCAGCTTGGCGACTTACTTGCGCAACCGGTCTATCTCCAGTTGCTCCGGCTTCATCTGGCCATGGCCGGGAAACGCATGCTGCGGATCGGCCCCAAAAGCCGCAATCCACTTGCGCAACACATTCTCGTGAATGTCCAGATCCCGGGACGCTTGCGCGACCGATACGCCCCGATCCTTGATCAATCTAACCGCCTCAAGCTTGAACTCGCGGCTGAACTTCCTTCTTCCCATTCCCATTCTCCTGTTCCGTTAAACACCTTATCTCGGTGTCCACGAAACCGGCAGCAGGCCAAGCAGATCAACGCGTCGCTTAGGCTTGGGGAGGTCGGTAAACGCTCTCCGGCTTCAAACCTTCGGCAGATTGGACCATCGACGGGACCAATATCTGGATTGGCAGGCGATGAAAAGTCGAAATCACGGGTTCGGACAGCTGGAACGCATTGCACGCAGCGATACAGCAACCCGAGCCAGGGTTGGTTTGCACGGACTCGTCGATTTCATCCGGACAATGACTTTTATCGCTCTTGACCTGAATGTCATCGTGCCCGCCGGAAATGAGGAGGGCCTGTTCGCTTTCCACAACTATCATCGTTTCCGCATTCGCGGCATGGGAACCGCCAAGCGATGCAAAAAGAAGACCGACAAGGAGGGTCAAACGGAAAAGGCTGTTCACTTCCATCGACTTCAGATTAATGGAGAGGAAGCTCCATACGAAATTTTTAAAAGGAAAATCACAAATTCGTTGCGGTTCGAGTTTCCGCCATGAAAACTCGGTTTATAGCCGCCTCAATTTCCGATCGTCCTCGGCGCGAACAGGATGATCGCGGCGCCGATCAGGCAAACGGTTCCGCCTGCGAGATCCCAGATATCCGGACGGCGTCCTTCGGCGACCCAAAGCCAGGAGAGCGACGCAAGAATGTAGACCCCGCCATAGGCTGCATAGGCGCGCCCCGCGAATTCGGCGGGTGCCAGCGTCAGGAGCCACGCGAATACGGCAAGACTGACCATCCCCGGCAATAGCCAGATCGCGCCGGCGCCCTGTCGCATCCAGGACCAGAAGGCAAAGCAACCGGCGATCTCGGCCAGAGCAGCCCCGCCGTAGATTGCGAGCGTCGCCGGAACGTTCATGGTGTCTCCTCGGTCTCGGGATGCAGATGGTCCGTGGCGCAAAGCGAATGGTCACCGAGTACCTCGATGACCCGGCAGTCGGCGATCCTGCCGCCCGCGCATTGCACCACCATGCGTTCAAGCTCGGCCTTGAGGGCTGTCAACCGCGCAAGGCGATTTTCGACTTCGAGAAGCTGTGCCTTTGCGATGGCATCTGCGGCGGCGCAGGATTGATCAGGGTTGTCGGAAAGGCTGAGAAGGTCGCGGATCGCCTCGAGCGTGAACCCCAGGTCGCGCGCGTGCCGGATGAAGGCAAGCCTTTCGAGTGCCTTCGAGCCATAGAGCCGTTGATTGCCGGCGCTGCGCTCGGCCTCGGGCAAAAGGCCGATTTGCTCGTAATAGCGGATCGTCGGCACCTTGACCCCCGCCTTTGCCCCGAGCTTTCCGATGGTCAGCATCAGATTTCCCTTGAAGCTATAGTTGCTAGAGACATTAGATATCTGATTCGATGAAATCAATCGCCCGTTGAAGAGGACCGTAATGACGAACCGAGAGAACAACACCACCTGCGACTGGACCGTCTCGGGGATGGATTGCGGGTCCTGTGTAACCAAGGTCAAGGACGCGGTCGGGCGGCTGCCCGGCGTCAGCAATGTCGAGGTCGGTCTGATGTCCGAGCGGTTGCGCATGACGCTGGATGAAGCACAGACCGGACGCGACAAGGTCGAAAGCGTCGTCAAGTCGCTTGGCTATAGAATCGCGCCACGCGGCGCCGACGCGAAAAGGGAATTTGTCTTGCCCGGCGCAAGCGCACCCGACCACGGCGGTGACGACCACGCCGACCACGACCATGCGTCCGATGGCTCTGGTAGATCCCGGGACATCGGTCACGGCAGCCCGGGTCACGTTCACGACGACCCGGCAGACCGGGGGAAGCGATGGTACGAGACCAGCAAGGGCAAGCTGGTCATTTTCACGGCTTTCCTGCTTGGGCTGGCCTGGATCGCCGAACTGTTGGTCCCGACCGTCGGACAATGGCCCTTCGTCGTGGCCTGCCTGATCGGTGTGGCACCGGTGGCGCGCCGCGCTTTCGCCGCGTTGCGTCTGGGCCAGCCCTTCACCATCGAAAGCCTGATGACGCTCGCGGCCATTGGCGCGCTCTTCATCGACGCGGCCGAAGAAGCGGCGCTGGTCGTGTTTCTCTTCGCTGTGGGCGAAGTGCTGGAGGGCGTCGCGGCCGGCAAGGCGCGGGACGGGATCCGGGCGCTCGCGAACCTCGTGCCGAAGACCGCTCTTCTCGTGGTGGGAGACAGCACACGAGAGGTGGCCGCGGCGAGCCTGAGCGTGGGACAGACCGTTCTGGTGCGGCCCGGCGACCGCGTGCCGGCGGATGGCGAGATCGCCGAGGGCACGTCGGGGGTCGACGACAGCCCCGTCACGGGTGAGAGCGTCCCGGTGACCAAGGGGCCGGGCGATGCGGTCTTTGCCGGGTCGATCAACACCGAGGCGGCGTTGCGGGTGACGGTGACGAAAGCGGCCGAGGACAATACCATTTCCCGGATCATCCGGCTGGTCGAAGAGGCCGAGGAGGCGCGCGCGCCGACCGAGCGCTTCATCGACCGGTTCAGCCGCTGGTACATGCCGGCCATCGTCGCGGTCGCGACCCTGGTCGTGCTGGTGCCGCCTCTGGCCTTCGGTCAGCCTTGGGACACCTGGGTCTATCGCGGGCTGGCGCTGCTGCTGATCGGCTGCCCCTGCGCGCTGGTGATCTCGGTTCCGGCCTCGATCGCCTCGGCCCTGTCGACCGGGGCGCGGCGCGGGCTCTTGATGAAGGGCGGCGCGGTGATCGAGGCCGCGGCATCGGTCAAACGCATCGCCTTCGACAAGACCGGCACGCTGACCCATGGGCGCCCGGCTGTGACAGATGTGATGCCGTTCGGCACGACCACAGAAGCCGAGCTTCTGGCCGTCGCCGCGGGGGTCGAGACCGGGTCGAGCCATCCTCTCGCCGTCGCGATTCTGAACAGGGCGAAGGAGGTGGGGGTTGCAGCCCTCCCGTCGAAGGACGCGCGGGCGCTGATGGGCAAGGGCGTCACGGCCGAGGTCGCCGGCGCTCCCGCCTGGGTCGCCTCGCCGCGCCATGCCAGCGAGAATGGCGGGCTCGACGGGGCTGGCGTTCGGATGGCGACCAGGTTCGAGGATGAGGGCAAGACCGCCGTGGCGGTGTTCCGCGAGAAGCAGCCTTTGGGCCTGATCGCCATGCGCGACGAGCCACGCGCCGATGCGGCCGAAGCCGTGGCACAGCTGAAACGGCTTGGCGTCGCTCCGATGATCCTGACTGGCGACAACCCGCGCACGGCCGCCGCCATCGCCGGCCGGCTTGGCCTAGAGTTCCAGGCCGATTTGATGCCCGAGGACAAGCTCCGAGCGATCCGCGAAATGAGCGCCGATGGCGGCGTGATGATGATCGGCGACGGCATCAACGATGCGCCGGCGCTGAAACAGGCAAGCGTCGGCGTCGCGATGGGATCGGGCACCGACGTGGCACTCGAGACCGCCGATGCGGCGATCCTGCGCGACCGGGTCACGGACATTCCGGGCAAGATCCGTCTTGCGCGCGGCGCGATGGCAAACATCAGGCAGAACGTCACCATCGCGCTCGGGCTCAAGGCCGTCTTCCTCGTCACCTCCGTGATCGGCGTCACCGGCCTCTGGATCGCGATCCTCGCCGATACCGGCGCGACGGTTCTGGTGACGCTGAATGCGCTGCGGCTCCTGCGGTTCAACCCGGAACGGGAAGGCTGACGGCGGATGTCAGACCTGAGTGCATATGTTCAATGGGTACCTTTCGTTGCCGGAGTTTGGCTGCTCATGCGCGCGCTACTAGCGTTGCAGGACGAAACCATGGGTTTCTGGCCGCCTGCAGATCGAAAGGGCAGCGCCTACGCTGGCTTCATCTGGCCATTCCGGTGCCTGTTCTGGGGCCTGGTCGCCTTGACGATCCTCTCGGCCACGCGTGCTGCGCCCGAGCTCGGGACAGCATGCTTTGCTGTCGGGGCGGCGCTCATGATCGCGGGTTTCGGTGTCGCCGTGCTTGCAACGCTGCAACTGGGCTGGACCACGGCCTTCGGCGAGGACGGGCCACTCCGGCGCGGCGGCTGGTTCCGCTACAGCCGAAACCCGATCTACGTCGCGACCTGGGCAGGGCAGATCGGCTGGGCACTGGCGTTCCCGACGCCGCCGATCCTTGCTGCACTGGCTGTGTGGGCTGGCTTCTATGTCGCTGCGATCTTTCTCGAGGAGCGCAACCTGCTGAAATCACATGGTGCGCAGTTCGAGATTTACAAAGCCCAAACGGCCCGGTTCCTGGGCTTTTCGCACCACTTCGAACAGACGGAATGCTGACATGATCAACTGGTTCGGTTGGGCCGCGCTCGGGCTTTTTATTGCCTATCTCGCCTGCTTTTTCTGGGGCAACGCGCGTATCTCACAAGCTGCGGGACGATCGGTCTGGCTGTTTGGGACGGCACGCGGAAGGGACCGCTGGGCCGCGGCGGGATTTCGCGCGGCCTTTGTGCTCTCCTTCCTCGGCCCAATCGCGTGGTTGGCCTTTCCAGGCCTTCACAAGCTTGACCCGCTCTGGACCGCGGGACGCTTCCCGTTGATCGGGCTTGCAGGGGTTGGCCTGGCCTGTGGCGGAGCGCTACTTGCGATTGTCGCACAGGTATCGATGGGTACGTCCTGGCGGGTTGGTGTCCAGGCTGGCGCAACCGGAGATCTGGTTTCGAGCGGACTCTTCCGCTTCAGCCGCAACCCAACATTCGTTGGGCAGGCCGCTCTGCTGGCTGGCGTCGCGCTCGCAGTGCCTTCGGCCCCTACAATCCTTGCGGCACTTCTGTTCCTTTGGTCGGCCACCAGTCAGATTCGCAGCGAGGAAGCTGCCCTGCGCCAATCTCTTGGCCAGGAGTATGAACGCTACGCCGCTTCGGTCCCGCGCTGGATCGGTCTTCGCCGTATGGGTGCCAAATGAACATGCGATGGGTTATGGCGCTGATCGGCTTGGCCACGTTGGCCGATCAACTGACAAAAGCCGCAGCGCTGTCCTTGCTTTCGCGTGGCGAGGTGGTGCCGGTTCTTCCCGGCTTCAACCTGACGCTCGGCTTCAATGAGGGTGCGAGCTTCGGCATGCTGTCGGGCGTCATGGCTGGCAGACCGGTCCTGATGGCAGCTCTGACCGGCGTCTTGACGTTGATCTTCGCCGTGATGGCCTTCCGTGCCCGCCACCCATTGGAGCGGGGCGGGCTGGCGCTGGTGGTTGGCGGGGCGCTCGGCAACATCATCGACCGGCTGCGGCAGGGCGCCGTCACTGATTTTCTCGATCTCTACTGGCGTGACTGGCACTGGCCCACGTTCAATGGTGCGGATATCGCGATAACCTTGGGTGCGCTCTGCATCCTTGTCGCCTCTTTTCCGTCACGCGGCCGAAAGGAGCCTGTTGTTGACCGACCCTGAATCCCAGCGGCTGAACCGCGACGAGCTTCTCATCACGGTCGCGTTCCTGATCGCAATGGCTGCGACGCTTGGCGCGCTTTTCATCGGCGAAGTGCTGGGGCAGATGCCCTGCACGCTTTGCTGGTATCAGCGCATCGCGATGTTCCCGCTGGTGCCAATCCTCGGCCTGTCGCTCTGGCGTGGCGATGGGATGGCAAGGCCCTACAGCCTGACGTTGACTCTAGCCGGCATGGCGCTGGCCATTTGGCATTCTGGCCTCTATGCAGGATGGATTCCGCAAAGCGTTGCTCCCTGCACAAGGGACGGACCGTCCTGCACCGATCAGGCGCAGGCGATCTTGAGCATCCCGATCCCCTACCTCTCACTGATCGCGTTTTCCGCGATCCTGATCTGTCTCATCCTGCCGAAAGGAAACCGCCTATGAACCGTCGTGCTCTCTTGATCGGGGCCTCTGCCCTCGGCCTTGCCGCTTTCGGGGGAGGAGCTTTTCTGATGAAACGTCGCCGCAGGGCCGAAGCAGAAGCGGCCGCAGGGGAGACGCCGGCCGCGGACCCGACATTGCTTGTCCGCCCCTACTCTCCGACTTTCGGCCCTGCGGACGCTCCGGTGACGCTTATTGAGTTCTTCGACCCTTCCTGCGAGGCCTGCCGCGCTTACCATCCAGTGGTTCAGGAAATCCGCCGTCAGTTCCCGACGCAGGTTCGGGTGGTGTTGCGCTATACGGTGTTTCACGAAGGCTCGGACGAGGCTGTGCGCATCCTCGAGGCCGCGCGCATGCAGGACAGGTTCGAGCCGGTTCTTGATGCCCTGCTCGAACAGCAGCCAGGCTGGGCGGTACACGGTTCGCCTCAAATGGACGTTGCCTGGGAGATAGCTGCCGCTGCCGGCCTCGATGTCGAAAGGGCCGAAAGCGACAGGCTGTTTCCGGGCATAACCGGCACGCTCAATCAGGACTCTGCCGACGTCGAGGCTCTGGGGATTCGCCAGACACCGACATTCTATGTGAACGAGAAACGGCTGGAGAACTTCAGCCCCGACAGCCTGATCGCTGAAGTCCGCTTCGCCGTGGAGAATTCCTGACACGGGCGTCAGTTGCGGTCGGCAAAGTCCGAAAACAGCGCAAGCGTGCGCTGGCTGACGTGATGCTCGATCCCCTCGGCATCGCGTTCAGCGGTTTCCGGGTCAAGCCCCAGGCGCAAGAGGAAGCGAAGGACGATCTCGTGCCGCTCGCGGCATTCCTTGGCGAGAGCGCGCCCCTCCTCGGTCAGAAACACCGAGCGATACTTGGCGCGCGTGATCAGACCGTCACGGGCCAGGCGGCCGAGCGTTTTAGCAACCGTCGGCGCCGTCACCCCCATTCGTGCCGCGATGTCGACGGGCCGCGCTTCGCCTTGCTCATGAATAAGCTCTGCGATCAGCTCGACATAGTCTTCGGCTACTTCGCTGCGCCGCGCCTCTCGAACGCCAATGAAGGCTTCCACCCGGGCTTCGGCAGGGCGAGCTTCGGATTCCTGGTGTTCTGATGCTAGGTTTTCGTCGGTCGACATACTTTACTTTCGCACGAACCCGATTGACTCGTAAAGTCTTTGCAATGATTATTAGCCGAAGCTAACTTTTTACGCCATGTCGTGTGTATCTGCGCGGCCGAACGAGACAACGTCCATGACCTCCGAAAACGAAAAACGAGATCACGACAGAGCCCACGCTCCAGACAACAGTGACTGGGCGTCGGTCTCGGCATCCCGTCGTGCACTGCTCGTCGGCGGACTGGCCGCGGCGGGGGGAGCTGCTGTCGCGGCGGGCCGAGCGCGGTCGCAATCCCCGCCGGACCCGATGGCGGGGCACGACATGTCCACGCCCACCGATCCCTACACTGCCCCGAGCGGCGACATGGCGCATGGCAGCATGACGACCGTAGGCCAAGTCGACCACGCCCGGAACGGCTTCGAACCGACCGCGATGCTGACCGACTGGGACACCGGACGCACCAAAATCCTTCCCGACGGCCGGACCTTGCGGACCTTCGAGGTCGACGCCTCTGACCGTGAGATCGAGATCGCGCCGAGAGTGTTCTTTCCGGCCTGGACGTTCAACGGTCGCGTGCCCGGGCCGGCATTAAGAGCGCGCGAGGGCGAGCGGCTGCGGATCGTGTTCCGAAACCTCGGATCGCACCCGCATTCCATGCACTTTCACGGCATCCACTCGGCCCGCATGGATGGTGTCCCCGGCGCCGGGCTGATCGGGCCCGGCGAGGAATTCATCTACGAGTTCGACGCCAGGCCCTTTGGCTGTCACCTCTACCACTGCCACGCCCTGCCGCTGAAACGGCACATGCACAAGGGCATGTACGGCCTCTTCGTGATCGACCCAGACCCGGCTCGTCAGACCGTTCCCGCGCTTGCCTCCGTCGCGGCGTCCCGCGTCCTTGGCAGCCCGGAAAACGCGCGCTGGCAGGAGCTGGCGATGGTGATGAACGCCTTCGACACCAATTTCGACGGCGAGAACGAGATCTACGCCGTGAACACGGTCGGTCAGATCTACATGAACGAGCCGATCCGGATCGACAAGTCGCGCCCGGTGCGCGTCTACCTGATGAACGCGACCGAGTTCGACCCGATCAACTCGTTCCACCTGCACGCGAATTTCTTCGACTACTACGACACAGGCACAACGCTGACGCCGACCCTGCGCACGGTCGATGTGATCATGCAATGCCAGGCGCAGCGCGGGATCCTCGAGTTCAGTTTCGCCGACCATGAGGACGGCCTCTACATGTTCCACGCCCATCAGGCCGAATTCACAGAACTCGGCTGGGTCGGCATGTTCGACGTGAGGGAACCCGGCGCATGAGCGAGCAGAGCCATCCCACCCGCTCGCCCCTCACCCGGCTGCTGCTGGTCGCGGTGCCGCTTGCCGCGATGCTGGGCGCCTTCGTCTGGATCGCCTCGCTCGATCCGTTGCGCGGCTTCAACAACGGTGCGCCACCGGTCGAGGCGCTGACGGTCGAGCGCACCATTCTCGATGGTTCGGGGATCGCGCTCCTGGTGCGCGCGGGCGGCTCGGAGGACATGGTGATCGCCCAGGTCGCGGTGGATGACGCCTATTGGGACTTCCGACAGGATCCTCCGGGGCCGATCGCGCGGGGCGGCGTGGTCTGGCTGCGCATTCCCTATCCTTGGGTCCACGGCGAGGCCCATCACGTCAACCTGTTGACCAACACCGGCGCGACCTTTGGACACGAGATCGCCGTCGCCGTCTCGACGCCCCGGGCCACCGGCAGTCAAATTCGGCTGCAGGCGGTCGTCGGGGCCGTCGTCGGGCTTCTGCCGGTGGCGCTCGGCCTGATGTTCTATCCCGCCATGAGAGGCGTCGGGCGGCGCGGGATGAATTTCCTTCTCGCGCTCACGGTGGGCCTTCTGGCCTTCCTTCTTATCGACATGACATCGGAGGCACTGGAGTTGGCGGCCGAGGCAGCGGCCCTGTTCCAGGGGTCTGCCCTGGTCTGGCTCGCGGCTCTTGCGAGTTTCCTAATGCTGATGGCGGTCGGGCGATGGCGCGGCAGTCCCGAAGGGATCGCGCTCGCCTTCTTCATCGCCCTCGGGATCGGGCTGCACAACTTCGGCGAGGGGCTGGCAATCGGCGGGGCCTTCGCGGCCGGATCGGCGGGATTGGGAACCTTCCTCGTCCTCGGCTTTGCGCTGCACAATGTCACCGAAGGCATCGGCATCGCGGCGCCGATGCTGCGGGCTCGCCCGGCCCTCTGGACCTTCGCAGCTCTGACCCTCCTCGCCGGGGGACCGGCCATCCTTGGCATGTGGGCGGGAAGTCTTGCCTATGCGCCGCAATGGTCGGCCCTGGCGCTTGCCGTCGGGGTGGGCGCGATCCTTCAGGTCATGGTCGAGGTCACCGCCTATCTTTTGCGCCAGAACGCGGATCGGCAAGCGGCGCTGTTTTCTCCCGCAGTCCTTGGCGGTTTCCTCGGCGGGATTGCCTTCATGTATGCGACGGCAGCCTTGATCAAGATCTGACGTGTGGACAGACGTTTCCTGTCTCTCGTTGCAGGGTGGGCGGCGAGTCGCCCTCTGATCGCCGCTCAAACTTGCGTGATCTTCCTGGCGAGGGGTTGCAGCTATAGCCGCTAGAGGGTCTAGCCAGTGCAAAGAGAAGAGCGCCAAAGACGATGCAATTGAGAACCCTGCAGAAAATACTCTGGTCCGCCGCCGCTTTTGCCACGCTGGCATTCGGGTTATGGCAATTCTCTCAGGATCGCGGTCCATCTGTCGGTGAACAAGCGCCGTTTCGTCCGACCTTTGCTCTGCCGGACGCAGAAGGGCAGCTTCGGACGCAAGCGGATTTTGAGGGCAAGTACCTGCTGGTCTTCTTCGGCTTTACCAATTGTCCCGACGTCTGTCCGACGACGCTGGCCGAGGTGGCGCAGGTCATGGACGACCTCGGCGACCAGGCTGCCAATGTGCAACCCTTGTTCATCTCGGTCGATCCCGTACGGGATCGGGCGCTCGGACTTGCGGAGTTCACCGGCGCCTTCCACCCATCCATTCTGGGACTGGCCGGTGACGACACACAAACGCGGGCGGCTGCGGACAGTTTCTACATCCACTACGAGCGTCAGGATGACACGACCGCCCCGGACGGGTATTCAATGTCCCACAGCCCGGCGCTATATCTGGTCGGACCCGACGGCGAATGGCTACGGCAGTTCAGCTACGGCACTCCCGCCGCAGAAATCCTTGCAGACCTGAGATCGAGATTGTGATCGCGATGAAGACCCAGATCATTTCCACCCTCATTCTGATGGCCGCGTCCCCGGCAATAGCCTGCGAAAGCACGACATTTGGTGATCTCAGCATAGCCAACCCATGGTCCCGCGCGACCATCGGCGCGGGCCGTCCGGCGGTCTTCTATGTCGCAATTACCAACGACGGTGCATCCGATGACGCCCTTGTCGCCATTTCGACCCCGGCTGCCGGCAGGCCGATGCTGCATGAAACCACCGTGACGGACGGAGTCGCCTCGATGCCGCATGCGATGTCGATCCCGCTGCCGGCAGGTCAGACCGTGCAGCTTGCCCCAGGCGGCTATCATGGGATGCTGATGGGTCTGACTGCGGCGCTGAAGGAGGGTGAGACTTTCCCGGTCACCCTGACATTCGAGGTGGCAGGCGACGTTACGGTGAATGCTGAAGTGCTGTCCTTGCGCGTGGAGGGACCAGATTGCGAAACCGACGGGCAGTAATTCTTGGCATTGGCGGAGGGCTCGGCGCGCTAGCCTTCACCCTCGGTCTCGGCTGGTGGCGAAGCAGTGGCGCCGTGTCGTCGTCGGCTGACCTTCTGCCCGTGCCGATTTCCGAAATGGACTTCGATCTGATCAGCCATGGCGGCGAGCGGGTGCGGCCAGCCGACTGGATTGGCAGGCCAACGATGGTCTTCTTCGGCTTCACGTGGTGCCCCGACGTCTGTCCGACCACTCTGAGCGACATTTCAGGATGGCTGGACGATCTCGGCCCCGATGCCGACCGGCTGAACGTATCGCTCATAACCGTCGATCCCGAGCGTGACTCGCCCGAAGTTCTGGCCGACTACCTCTCGCATTTCGACCCACGCATCGTTGGTCTGACCGGAACTTTGTCCGAGATCGGACGGGCAGCATCGGGGTTTCGTGCCCGGTTCGAGAAGGTTCCGCGTGAGGACGACTACACCATGGATCACACGGCTGGCGTGTTCCTGTTTCGCGCCGATGGCCGCTTTGCGAGCATCATCGACTACCACGAGGACCGCCGCTTCGCGGTGCCGAAGATCCGCAGGGCCATGCAGTGACCTGCCGAAAGGGAACCGGTGGCCCCGGCGTAAACCATACAAGCAACGGAGTAGGACAATGACCCGAGAGATCCGATTTTCCCGTCGAGCATTGATAGTGTCAGGCTTGGTCACCGCCGCGCTGGGGACCACTTCAGCCTGGGCCCAGACAAGCGCCATTCATGTCGTCAAGGGAACCGGGTGCGAATGCTGCAATGCCTGGATCGCTTACCTGCGCGACGAAGGGTTTAGCGTGACCGAGGAGGAACGCTATGGCACCCTCCTGATGACCTACAAATCCGAGGTCGGGGTGCCGCAGAGCATGATTTCCTGCCATACCGGCATGATCGACAGCTATGTCCTCGAAGGTCACGTGCCCGCCGCCGATATCCGACGCCTCTTGACCGAACGGCCGGATGCCATCGGACTGGCTGTGCCAGGCATGCCTTACGGCTCTCCCGGCATGGGGCCGGAAGAGGAACGCGAGGCCTATGAGGTCATGCTGATTGCTCGTGACGGTTCCGGAACGGTCTTCAGCCGCTATGAGGAATTGGGGTGAACACATCCCGCATGAATCGACAATTCGCCTCCACATTCACCCACGAGCAATCATAGGCGGTTACCGCTGCCGTCGCACCATTAATGTAAAGCTTCATGCTTACGAATTGTGTTAAAGCCAGAATGTCGGTGTTGGGTAAACCTTGGCAATCGACGCGCTAATTCCTCCGCGAGACAGAAGCAGACGATATGTTTGCTTAACAACTCAATCGCAACATGAAAAACGCGCGACATTGCGCAAATTGGTGCCGCTCGTATTAGGGCAAAAAATTTTTAGGCAACCGGAAACAATTCCGGCAGCCCCCGGTAGACGCCAATTGAGCGCGGAGTGCGTGAGGACGCAGTATCGATACAACCAAAGGAATCTCTAACTTGATCGAAACCAGAGAAATTGACGCCCATTTGCCGGTCTTAAGATTTAAGAAAAAGCCCCATCCGCACCCGGCGTTACAAAGAGTCGAACCGATCACCAATAAGAAAATGAAGTCAATTCGCTGACATTCTTGGTTTTTTAGGGTGAATATGCCTTCATTCGGCAATCGATTTCCTTGCTCACACGATCCGCGCTGGCTCTTAGCACCTCGTCCACAAAATGCGTATATCGACTGGTGACCGTGCCAAGGCTGTGTCCTAGCATCGCAGCAATTGTAGCGTCGGAATAGTTGAGCTCAGCCGCGACTGAGGCATAGCTGTGGCGGAGCGTGTGCATTACGGCACCTTCGATTTCGGCGCGTTGGCAAATCTGGATCCAAATTTTGCGCAGACCATCATACGCGCCGTTACCCCTGACCGCCGGAAACAGGAATTCAGATGAACGGTCACTTGGAAGCGAACTGATCAGCGCAAAGGCAGCCGAGCCGATTGGCCGAATTTGCGCGCCAGTCTTCGAGTCTTCCAACCTGAAGCAGCCGCAATGCTCATCGATCTCCCGGCGCTTGAGCAACCGCACTTCGCCGACGCGACATCCCGTAAGCGTCAATAACCGGATTGCGTTGATGGCAACAGAACTGATCCCTTCTGCCTCCAATTCAACCATCGCCCGTCCCAATGCTTCATATTCCTGAGGCCGGAAGAACCGCGTCCGCTTCTGATCGACGCCGCACCTGATGCCATGGCAAGGATTGGCTTCGCACAATCCCATGTCGCGAGCATAGGTCATCATGCCACTGAGAAGCGCAACGGTCCGGCGCGCTGTTCCGCCGCCACCAGAGACAATGGAGCGCCCACGCTTTTTGCCGGACCTGATGTTGCGCTTGGTCTTTCCTTCCCGGATGTCGATGACGAACCGCTCCACTGTTCGGCGGTCCAGTGATGCTACTGGAAGTTTGCCGATTAGCGGGCGGATATGGGTCTCGATACGGCCGACATCCGTGGCGATCGTGGTTGCCTTCTTGGGCCGGTTGAAACGGGTAAGATATCGACCGGCACAGATGTCATCCATGTACTGATCGCACAACTCGGCGATGGTCATGTCGGCTCTTTTTTGCCGTTTCTGTTCGGATGGGTTTTGCCCCATCCGAACTTCACCGAGTTTCTTCATCGCCTCTGTGCGCGCCTGGTCGGGAGTAAGGTGACCATAGCGGCCAATCGTGTATCGGCGCGTCCGATTGTTTTCGTCGCGATACTGGATCAGGAATGACTTCTGGCCGGTCGCAAAGACGCGAACACCAAAGCCTTTCAGCTCGTCACACCACAGGAAATAATCCTTCGCACCTGGCGGGCTCTGGTCGATCAGACGCTTGGAAATTTTCGGCATGGCAGCGGTCCCGCACGGAAGCAATACGGAAGCAAAATCAGCGAAAAGTCGGAAATCTCAGTCCAAAGCCGTCAATCGTGATATTGCTCTAACATCATGATTATAATGGTATTTTCCAAATATGGCCATGTTTGGGAACAGTGCGAAAAACACCTAAATGCCCGCTCCGAAGGCAGAGGTCACAGGTTCGAATCCTGTCGGGTGCGCCATTTTTTCCCATAGCGCGCATCGCTGACAGGCGCGCTACCGGGCCGGCTTGAGGACGCTGACCAGTCTCTCCCCCTGCTGGACTGTTTCGATTTCACCGCGGCGCACCAGCCGGTTCACATGTGCAAGTGTCTCGGTGAAGGCGAAACTCATCTGGTGCGCGTCCAGCTCGCGCGGAAACAGAACCGGCACAAGGTCGGCCACCGAATGGGGGTCGGCCGCACAGGCCTCCCGGATCCGGTCGCAGCGTTCCTCGTGGTGATCCTCCAGCTCGGTGCAACGGGCATGAAGGCCGATGAACGGCCGCCGGTGTCCGGCCAAAACCAGGACATCTTCGGGCAGTTCGTTTCGCATGAGGCGAAGCGATCGCAGGTAATGCCCGAGCGGATCGCCATTGGGTTCACCGGCAAAGACGCTGACATTCGGCGAGATCCGCTCAAGAACCTGGTCGGCGGCGAACAGGAGGTTGTCGGCCTCCGAATACAGCATCACCTGTTCCTGGGCGTGACCGTCCCCGGTCACCACGCGCAGCGAACGGCCGCCGATCTCCAGCACATCCGCCATGACCAGGCGCAGGAAACGGTCCGGCAGGGCCGAGACCCGGCGCAGGTATTCGTTGCCCTGGATCGCCACCAGACTGGCATGCTCTTCGCTCATGCCATGCCCGCGATAGAAGTCGAACGTGTAGCGCGTCATGTTCTCGCTGCGGGCAAGCGAGATGAACTGGCTGCCCATGTAGGTGGAGTAACTGGTGAGCAGCGGCGCATTGAACCGCTCGCACAGCCAGCCTGCCAGCCCGATATGGTCGGGATGATGATGCGTCACGATCACCCGCGTGATCGTCTCTGCGCGCATCGGTCCCGAAAGCAGGGTCTCCCAGACCTTCTTGGCCTCCCCGGTCTGGATGCCGGTATCGATCACCGCCCAGCCTGCTCCGTCGCGCAGGAAATAGATGTTCACGTGGTCGAGGCGATAGGGCAGCGGAATGCAGGTCCAGAGGATGCCCTCACGCACCTCGATCATTTCGCCGTAAGCCGGCATGGTTTGGAAGGGAAAGCGGAGTGTTCCGCTGTCCGGCACTGGCGCCTTGCTGACCATGTTGAAAGAACTCTCCCTGAATGGAATGGCGCGCGCGGCGCTTTTTCGAATCATGCCCTGACAGCCGATCCCGGCTGGAACATATCGTCCCCGCCTCTCGTTGTCGGAAGAATTCGGGACATACGATGAGGAGAACAGGTCCATGCATTCGATTATCTATGTGATCGGCCTCGTGGTTGTCGTCCTTGCCGTCCTCAGCTTCATCGCATGATTGGAAGGGACTTTCCATGACCACCGAGACCCGCAACCCCAACAATCCGTCAGGTGCCGGCCCGATGTCCGAAGCCGGCAGGACAGCGGAAGACGAGGCCCGCAACCTGCGCTCGGATGCTGTCCACGAAGCGCGCAAGCTGAAGGACCAGGCGTCGGAAGAAGTGCGCGCCCGCGCCGACGATGCCAAGGACACGATGGCCGAAGAGGTCTCTTCCGTCGGCAAGGCATTTCGCACCGCCTCCGGCGAATTGCGTGAAGGCTCGCCCCAGGAACAGCTCTTCAGCACCATGGCGGAAGGCTTGGCCGATTTCGCCGATTCCGTCCGCGGCCGTTCAGTTTCCGATCTGGTTCACGAAGTCAGCGACTTCGGCCGGCGTAATCCCGCCGCATTCCTTGGTGGTGCGGCGCTGCTTGGCTTTGCCGCCGTCCGCGCCGCGCGCGCTTCCGGGCGCGACAGGACACCTGTTTCCGGGACCGCCGGTTCGGTGCCGCGTGCAAGTGCCGCTGAACCTGCGGCAACGAGGCCGTCCGCTGCGTCTGCACCGTCCTCCACCGCGAGAGTGCACAGAGCCGAGGATATCTGACCGATGGATGATACGAAAACCAACCAGAGCACCACATCGCTTGTCGGCAATGCGCTTGAAAGCCTGACCGGCCTCGTCCGGTCCGAAATCGATCTCGCCCGCGCCGAGGCGGACCAGAACATGCGCCGCGCCGGCATGGCACTGGGTTTCCTCGCGGCCGCGCTCGTCCTGTTTCTGACAGCGCTGAACGTGCTCGCCGCCGCCGTGGCCGCCGGTCTGGCCGAACTGGGGATCGATTCCGGCTGGGCCGCGCTCATCGTCGGTGTGGCGATAGCCCTCATCGGCTGGGCGCTGATGCAGAAGGGCCTCAATGACCTGAAGCTTTCGAGCCTTGCGCCAAGCCGGACGGCGGAAAACGTCAAGCGCGATGCACAAGCCGTGAAAGGAGCCTGACATGTCAAACGACCACCGCACGCCCGACGAGATCGAGCGGGATGTCGAACGCCAGCGTTCCGAATTGACGGATGCCATCGAAGAACTCCGCAGCCGGTTTTCGCCAGACGCCGTTTTCCGTGAAGTCACGCGAAGCCTCGGCGAACATGGCGGCGACATGGGGCGTGCCGTCGGCCACTCCGTGAAGCAGAATCCCGTGGCGCTGGCGCTCACCGGCGTCGGGCTGGCCTGGTTGATCTTCGGGCGCTCGCATGATGATGATGATGATGACGGGCGGTCCGTGCGCATGTCGCGTGGCAATGGCGGATCCGGCGAATGGGGGCCTGCCCGGCGGCAGACGCCGCAGCCACCCCTGGGCGCCCGTTCCTATGGGGCCCATGCTGCACCTCGACATCAGGGTGGCTATCCTGCCTGGGTGGAAACGGGCGATCGTTTCCGCGATCCCGATGAGGACGACGGCCACCAGGGCCGCTCGCTGGGCGAAAAGGCATCGGACGCCGCATCCTCCGCCAGGGAAAGCGTTTCCCACGCCTCGCACTCGGCCGCGAGCGCGGCGCGGCGGGCAGGCGAAACGGCCTCCCAGGCGGCCGGCAGCGCCCGGCACGGTATCGAGGAAGCGCGCCATGCCGCGGCGCGGCGCGCCGCCAGGGCGCGCGACCAGCTTTCGCATGGGACCGAGCAATTGGGCGAGTCCGCCCGCGAACGTGTCATCGCCGCGCGCGAACGCGCCATGGCGGCACGGTACCAGGCAGGTCGCACCATGCGCCGCAGCTGGCGTCAGGGCCGCGACACGGCCGTGGATTTCTTCGAGGACCAGCCATTGGTTGCCGGCGCACTCGCCCTGGCCGCCGGCGCGGCCATTGCAAGTGCGATTCCACGCTCACGCGTCGAGGACGACCTGATCGGGGAGGAATCCGATCACCTGATCGATGAGGCCGAACGCATATTCGACGAAGAGCGGCACAAGGCCGCAAAGGTTGGACAGGCGGCCCTCAAGGAGGCTGGTGCGGCAGCCGGAGAGATCGGTTCGAAAGCGGACAGCGCTGCCACGGCGGCGGTGAAGACAGCGTCCGACGAAGCCCGGGACGCCGCCAGCCGCGTCCGGTCGGCTGCCGGGGAAGAGGCCGCGCGCCAGAACCTTGGCAAACCGGATGCCTGACGCCGCATACGCCGTGCCCGGTGACACGGCCAGGACGCCTGCCACCATTCCGGCAAGGGGTTGGGGGCAGATCGTTCGCCGTGTCCTGTTCACCCAGTTGTCGAAGGATCACGTCGGCCTCATTGCCGCCGGCGTGGCCTTCTATGGACTGTTGGCGCTGTTCCCGGCAATAACGGCCCTCGTCGGTCTGGCCGGACTGCTGATGGAGCCCGCCCAGGTGGCCTCCCAGATCGACACCCTGTCTTCCGCCTTGCCGCCCCAGGCGGCGGAGATCGTCCGCTCCCAGGCGACCGAGGTGGCGGGTACGCAGGAAGGAAGCCTGACGCTGGTGGCGCTGTTCGGCTTTGCCATTGCGATCTATTCGGCCTCGAAAGGGGTCGGCAGCCTGATCGAGGGCCTGAACGTGGCCTATGATGAGCGTGAAACGCGCGGTTTCATCCATCTCACGCTGCTCCGCCTCGCGCTTACCCTTGTCCTGATCGTCGGCCTGGTGATCGGGCTGGGTGCGGCCGTCGGTCTTCCGGCCATCCTTGCCATCGTCAATCTCGGCGCCTTCACGGAAGCCATGATCGGCGCGGCGCGATGGGCGGTGCTGTTGCTGCTGGCCAGCGTCGGAATAGGCGTGTTGTACCGCTTTGCGCCCGACCGCCGCGCCGCAAGATGGCGCTGGCTCACCCCGGGTTCGGTCCTCGCCTGTCTGCTCTGGTTGTTTGCGACCCTGGCCTTCGCCCTCTATGTCGAGAATTTCGGAAGCTACAATGAGAGCTTCGGCACGCTGGCAGGCGCGATCGTGCTGCTGATGTGGTTGTGGTTGTCAGCCTACATCCTGCTGCTTGGCGCGGAAATCAATGCGGAAGCGGAGCTTCAGACCCGCCACGACACCACGGTCGGCCCGGGCATGCCGATGGGCGCGCGCGGTGCGGTGAAGGCCGATACGCCACCGCCCGAGTGAACGGAACAAGCGCTGGCGGCCGTGTACCGCGCAGTGACCCCCGGTCATCGATCCGGATTCAGACAGATGGGGAGTGTCCATGGCCTGGGCGGACATGTTTTTCCAAAGCTGGAGTATCCGTATTGATCAAGCTGGATTTGGCGCCCATTTCCTATCCTGTTTTATGAGTGTGTTTGCCAGCTCGATGAGCTTTCGCATGATAGCCGTTAAAGCGACTTTTGCTGGCTTTCCGGCTTTGCGCATCGCATTGTATTTCTGTTTCATGTCTGGATTGAAGCGGGTAGCGACGAGTGCGGGCATGTAGAGCGCGTCACGCAGGAATTTACGGCCACCCTGAATGAAGGCCTTGCCTCGCCATTGGCCCGATTGTCGGGTCATCGGGGCGAGCCCGGCAAGGCTGGCGGCTTGTTTGCGGTCCATCGCGCCGATTTCCGGGCACTCGATGAGGATGGTGGCTGCAACAACGGACCCGAGGCCGGGAATGGATTGCAGGATGTCGAGGGAGCGGGCCTGATCCCGCGACAGCCTGCTGGCGATCTCGGCGTCGATGGCTTTGAGCTGCCTGTCGAGCAAAGCCAGCTGCACTTTCGCCTGACGTCTGAGCAGGGAGAGCGTCTGGGTGGCAAGCCGGTTCTTCAGCCGCGTGCGCGCTTTGATCATGGCGGTGCGCGCGACCTGCAACTGTTTGAGATCATGGTGATCTTCGCTGGCAGGGCTGTCCGGTTGCAGATCCAGCGCCTCGCCCATCAAAGCCAGTACATGCGCGTCAACCGCATCGGTCTTGGCACGGGTTCCGCGGGCCTGGGCAAAGCGGCGGGCCTGTAACGGATTGACCTTCACCAAGGGCAGATCGCCAGAGCAGCGTTTCTCAAGCAGGCCATGATAAGCCCCCGTTGCCTCGTAGATCACCAGATCGGGCTGACTTGAACCGACCCAGCGCTTGAACGCAGTCAATCCCGCCGCCGAGTTCTCGAACCGGGCTGTCTGACCGGTCGCCGGACGGCAAACGTCAAGATGGGCTTTTGAGATGTCGATACCGATGCTATCTTTCATGGTCTTCGCGTGTCCTATGCTTGTCATGCAGGGCCAGAAGCCGCTGCGTATCCGTTCAGGCCTCATGCGAAGACGGTGGCCGATCACACTCTAGAACGGTCCATCGACGTCACTGTCCATGACCAAGCCGTTCGCGATCCAACCACCGCCACTGCCTGCCGTTTGAGCCGGCGGCAGTGGCTCCACCTTCGCAGAGAAGGCGGAAGAATCATAAGACAAGCGGTATCGTCCGCACGTTCGTGGTCGGAACTCTGGCCTATGTCTTTCTGGTCGGCTCCCTGCGCGTGTCGGGCAAACGGACGCTGGCCAAGCTGAACGCATTCGACCTTGTTGTCACCGTCGCCTACGGCTCGACCCTGGCCACGGTGCTGCTCAGCGAGAAGGTTGCTCTTGCCGAGGGCGTGGCGGCACTTCTTCTTCTCATAGCACTCCAGTATCTGGTGACCGCCTTGTCGGTGCGCTCCCGCGCATTTGCGCGCGCTGTCCGCTCCGAGCCGTCGCTCCTCCTGCGCAATGGCGAACCGGTGCCCGGAGCCCTGCACAAGGCCCGGGTGACAAGGGAGGAACTGGAAACGGTGCTGCGCAGTGCCGGACAGCCGGATCCGGCCACCGTTGCGGCCGTCATCCTGGAATCGGACGGCTCCTTCTCCGTCATCCCCGGTGATGGATCCGGAACGGGATAGGACGGTGAACAGTTTGCCGCCATTTGCAGCGACCCGGCATCACCCTCACGCCGGATGGCTTCACGCTGGCTTCAACGAAAATTCCGTCAGCGCATCCCGGTCGATCTCGATCCCAAGGCCGGGGCCGTCGGGTATCCGCACGACGCCGTTTTCATGCTCGATCGGCGTTCTGGCGATGGCCTGGCGGAACGGATTGGGCGTGCGGTCGAATTCGAGGATCGGTTCGATGGCCTCGCGCCGGGGCGGATCGGGCAGGAGTGCGGCCATGAATTGAAGGCTTGCGGCAATCTGCACGACGGTGCCCCAGACATGCGGCACCAGACGGACGCCATGCAGCGCGGCCATGTCGGCGATGCGCCGCATCTCGGTGAAGCCGCCGGTGCCGCAAAGGTCCGGCTGGGCGATATCGACGCAGCGCGTTTCCAGCGGTTCGCGAAACCCGAAGCGGCCGTGCCATGTCTCGCCGCCGGCCACGGCGATGGGCTGTCCGGCGCGCACGGCGCGATAGGCGGAGAGCTGTTCGGGAATGACAGGCTCCTCGAACCAGTCGATGCCGAATTGCGCCGCCGCCTGGCCGACGCGGATCGCTTCCAGCACGTCATAGCCGTGATTGGCGTCGATCATCAGCCGTGTATCCGGCCCGATGGCCTCGCGCACGGCGGCAATGACCTCCAGATCCTGTTTCGGATCGAAGCCGATCTTGATCTTCACGGCGTGGAAGCCGGCTTTCACATGGCTAGCGCATTCGGCCGCATTGTCGGCAACCCGGTCCACGCCGTCGCGGCGGAAGGAGCCGGTGGCATAGGCGCGCACGCTCTCACGCAGGCGGCCGCCAAGCAGCACGGAAACCGGAACGCCGAAATGCTTGCCCTTGATGTCCCACAGTGCCACGTCGATGCCGGACAGCGCGGTGACGGCGAGGCCGCGCTGGCCCTGGTCGCGGAACAGGTTGTAGAGTTCCTGCCAGAGGATCTCGGTGTCGAGCGGATTGCGCCCGATCAGCCGTGCGGCATAGGCTTTCACCACCGCGGCATTGGGCAGGGCGGGGCCGAGGCATTCACCCCAGCCGGTCGTCCCGTCATCGCAGACGATCTCGACCAGGATGTGCTGGCGGCGGTCGAAACGCATGGACGCGCTTTCGAACGCGGTCTCCAGCTTGTGGTCGAGAATGTGGGTGTGGACTTCGGCGATCTTCATGCATCTTGCCTTCAGATACTGGCGGCTTTCTCGATCAGGGCGGCGAGCATTCTTTCTTCGTCCGCTGTCAGGTCGGTCAGCGGCGGGCGAACGCCGCCGGCCTGGAAACCGGTCAGCCGGACACCGGCCTTGATTGCGGAAACGGCATATCCCTTCTGGCGGTTGCGGATGGCCATGAAGGGATAGAAGAATTCCTTGAGAATCTGCTCCGTCCGTGCCCGCTCGCCGGCGCGCAGGGCGCGGTAGAATTCCATTGCCAGCGCGGGCACGAAGTTGAACACAGCCGAGGAATAGGTGGTGAACCCGGCACCCAGATAGGCCTCGGCGAAGAGTTCTGCCGTGGGCATTCCGCCCAGATAGGTCAACCGGTCGCCCATCGTCGCCGTGATCTGCCGGACCAGTCCGATATCGCCGGACCCGTCTTTGAAGCCGACGAGATTGGGGCATTCCTCGCAAAGCCGCTTGAGTGTGTCAGGCTGGATGATCGAGTTGTCGCGATTGTAGACCATCACGCCCATGCCGGTGGCGTCGCAGACCTGCTTCACATGCCGGTAAAGGCCTTCCTGCGGCGCTTCGATCAGGTAATGCGGCAACAGGAGAATGCCGTCGCCGCCAGCCTTCTCCACCGACCTGGCGATCTCGACCGCGATTCCGGTTCCATAGCCGCAGCCGGCCACGATGGGCGTCGTGCCGGCCGATGCCTTGGCAGCCGAGACGATGGCCGGAATCTCGTGCGGCGCCAGCGAGAAGAACTCTCCCGTTCCGCCCGCGGCAAAGAGAACCGATGCACCGAAACCCGAAAGCCAGCCGATATGCTCCCGGTACGGCCCCTCGGTGAACGCGCCTTCGGAATCGAAGGCGGTGACGGGAAACGAAAGCAGTCCCGCGCCGAGCGCAGACTTCAGTTCTTCGGGGGTCATGGCGAGGCTATCCTGATGCTGGAGCGGAGATTGCCACACCATAGATAAGGCGCCACGATTCTGTCAATAACTTATATGATAAGTGGCCCATGGCAGGCAATCCTCCCGCCGCAACGCTTTCGGAAACGGAAGCGGGTCTGCCTGCTGCCGGCAGATCCGGTGAAAGCCGCACCGCTTCGCGTGTTCATTGGTGACCAGCTTGACAAGAGGGCCTGTCGGAGCAGATGGAAGGCCTGCCTGTCCTTGACTATTTATCATACAAGTCTATGGTCTGAACCATCGCTCGGAGCGGGTGGCGCCATTCTTGAAGGGCGCGGCCGCGATCTGCGGCGGTCCGTTCGTCATGGCGGAAACCGTGCCGGGATCCGGCCCCGCCGCTCAAGCCGTCATCAACTGGGGAAGGGCCATGCTTGACCGTATTCTGATAACGGGTGCCGCCGGTGGTGTGGGCAGCCAGCTGCGCCCCCTGCTTGCGCCGCTGGCAAGAACGCTGCGCCTTGCCGATATCTGCGGCATTGCCGATGTGGCCGCGAACGAGGAGGTCGTCACAGGCGATCTGGCCGACCCTGACGCCGTGAACGCGATGGTGGCGGGCGTGGATGGCATTGTTCACCTGGGTGGCGTGTCCACCGAGCAATCCTGGGCGAAGATCCGGCCTGCCAATATCGATGGCGTGTTTCATCTCTATGAGGCAGCCCGCAGGAACGGAAACCCGCGGATCGTCTTTGCCAGTTCCAACCATGTGGTCGGCTACTACCGCCAGGATGAATATCTCGACAACAGGGCGCTGCCGAAGCCGGACGGTTTGTACGGCGTTTCAAAATGCTTCGGTGAGGCAATGGCCTCCATGTATCATGACAAGTTCGGAATCGAGACGGCCATCGTGCGGATCGGTTCTTGTTTCCCGGAACCGGCAGACCGCCGGATGTTGTCGAGCTGGCTGTCGGCGCAGGATTTCGCCCGTCTGATCGAGCGCTGCTTCAACGTCGCCCGGCTGGGCTGCCCCGTGATCTATGGAGCCTCTGCCAATGATACGCTGTGGTGGGACAATTCCCGCACAGCCTGGCTGGGCTGGCGTCCGCGGGATTCGTCTGCGCCCTATCGCGAGAAGGTGGAGGCCGCTGAACCCGCACCTTCTCCGGATCATCCCGTGGCCAGATACCAGGGCGGCAATTTCACGGCTGAACCGATCCGCGAGGACTGAGCCCGGATTGCCGGCCTCCTGAATGCAGCCGCTAGCCGGTCGCGGTGCCGGAAGCCAGGCTGGCCAGGATATCGCCTGCCAGCCTCAAGGAGCGCAGCCGGGCCTGCCGGTCATGGATCATGCCGGTGATCATGACCTCGTCCGGACGGTATGTCTCGATCAGCGCGGCCATTTGCCGGTGGGCGGTTTCGGCGGATCCGACCGCCGAGCAGGACAACGCCTGCCGTGCCGATGCGAGCACTTCGGCGGGGTATTCGGCTTCCAGGTCATGCATTGGCGGCGGCAGCCGGCCGGGCCGACCGGAGCGAAGACGGGCGAAGGACCGGATCTGCGAACTGCGCAGGAACAGGGCCTCCTCGTCGCTGTCGGCAACGACCATGCCCGCTGCCATCATGAAATGGGGCCGCTCCAGATAGGCCGAAGGCCGGAAAGCATCGCGGTAGACCATCGCGGCCTGTCCCAGCATCGCCGGCGCGAAATGCGAGGCAAAGGCATAGGGCAGACCCAGATGCGCGGCCAGTTGCGCGCCAAACAGGCTTGATCCGAGGATCCAGACGGGTACATGCGTCCCCTGGCCCGGCACGGCACGCACAGGGCCTTCGCCATCGCCAAGGTAGCCCAGCAACTCCACCACATCGCGCGGAAACTGGTCGGCGGCCTCCATGTAGCGCCGCAAGGCCCGTGCGGTCGCGCCATCGGTTCCGGGCGCGCGCCCCAATCCCAGATCGATCCGTCCGGGATACAGGGTCTCCAGCGTGCCGAACTGTTCGGCAATGACCAGCGGCGCGTGGTTGGGCAGCATGATGCCACCGGCTCCGACACGGATTGTCCGCGTACCACCGGCCACATGCCCGATCACGACCGGCGTCGCCGCCGAGGCAATACCCGGCATGTTGTGGTGCTCGGCCAGCCAGAACCGGTGAAAACCCGATTGTTCCGCCGCTTGTGCAAGCGCCAGCGTGTCGGCCAGCGCTTGCGAGGCGCTGGAGCCCTCGACAATGGGCGAAAGATCGAGAACGGAGAATCGTTGCATGCTGTGAACCTCTGTCCGCAGGAAAACGCAATCGGTCCATCGGAGTAAAGCAGAAATCGCCACGCGGCGCCGGTTTTCCGGGGGCTGGCCCGCGCGCATGCCGGGCGCAAGGCGCCTGGGAGGCGATGCGGATTTGCAGGCCTCGCAGACCGGCCGGCAATGGAACTTGCAGGCCGGGACGAATGTCATTTCATCTTATTTGACCATAAGGCCCGCAGATCGTTTTCTCGCGTTGCATTTGTCATGCATAGCCGCACACACTGCATGACAAATATACGTCGGTTGGAGGGCATGTAGGGGGCACCTGCAGGTTACTGATCGATGTTTGTTGGCCGGGCGTCCGCTTGCTGCATGTCCTCGTGGCAGTTGAAGCCCCACCAGCGGGTGCCCGGCCGACCCTCTCATCCCGTTCATGTCAGCCCTGGATGCATGGAACCGCCGCTTCGCGCCGCCGTCCATGCGCGCCGGAAGGCATTCACCTCAAAAAATCTTGCCTGCTGCACGCGCCGAAGGCCTTGTCCGCGACAGGCCTGTTCACGGCGCGGCCGTCGGCAGCTTTCATGTGTGTGGTGGGTGTGGCCGCATCGGAGGAAACGGAAATGCCCGGCGCCTTGGCCGGGCCATGCCGGCCAGGCTGGGGCCAGTCTGGAGAGAAGCGGCCATGACATCCCTCAGGGGTGTGCCATGGCCGCCCTTCACGGCTAAATTGGTAAGGATTAGGCAGGGTTTACCAATGTGCAACCGCGATAATGTCGCGGCCGGCCGTGAAAGAACCCATGAAAATTCGGGGAAAGTGAGGATCCTCAAATTTCATGGATATTCGATGGACTTTTTCCCCTCCGTCCTCTGCAAATCTTAACCTTTTCCGAAGGCGATCCGTTCGTCTCTAAAAAACGTATGGTTAAAACGCAGCGTTGGCTCTATCTGACCGTCCTGTCTCGGCTGCTGATTTGCAAATCAACGTGAGGGTCGGTCAGGAACTTATCTGCAAAATAAAGAAACGATTGAAGCATCACTCCCGGGGCGAATTCATGAGTCAGACAAAGGGCAAGAGCGGCGTTGACAAGTTGAACCTTCAGCACATGAAGATCGTCGCGGATGCCTTGCGCTCGGGGGACATCTCCCAGACCGCGCGAAAATACGGAATCACGCAGCCCGGTGTGAGCTTCCACATCAACAAGTTCGAGGATGCGTTCGGTGTCGAACTCCTGCGCCGCGATGGCAACAGGTTCTACCCCTCGCCCGAGGGCCATGAGCTCAACACCGCTGTCGACGAACTGCAGCGGGCGCTGAACCGGTTTCAGGAACTCTACAGCCGCAGCCGCAGCCGCCGCTTCAAGGTGGGCATTGCCGCGGAACTGGGCACGGAGAGTTTCCTCGTCGATCAAATCGATTCAAAGGAAATGCTGCTGTCCTTCATGGATGCCGACAAGCTGAATCGTCTGTTTCGCACGGGGCATTTCGATCTCGCCGTCATCCCCGGCTACATGGATGACAAGAAGGATGATGTCCTTTCGGTGAGTTTCAACTGGTACAAGAACCGGCAAACCGTGCTGAACGACCTGTCGACCCTCACCCATGTCGTTCCCACGGGGATCTGGGAGACCAACGAACAGGTCAAGCGCCTGTTTCAGGATTCGGTCTTGCCGGGCAATGTGGTTCTGGTCGACAACGCGCTGACGATCAGCCACCTGATCACGTTCAGGAACTTCATCGGCCTGCTCCCCGAACAGGCCGCGACCGGCGACATGGAAGCGCTGGGCGGCGATTCCCAGGGCTACCGTGCCGTCAAGGCCGACTACGCCTACCTCGTCAATGAGAACATCGCCGGGAATCCGCTGGTGCGCCAGATCATAAGCGAACTCGGTGAGCCGCAGGATTGAGCGGTCGGGCCGCAACCTCGAAGCCATGAAAGAACGCCCCGGGACAGGTCATCGACGATGATCTCTCCCGGGGCGTTGTTCTTGGCCGGTTCCCGCGTTTATGTGCGCCCGCGCCTGCCGCGCCTGCCGGGCCGCGCGGTCAGGGGCGCGCCTGCCTGGAGGCGCGCGGTGTTGAAACAGCCCACAGGCACAGCCCGACGATTGCGCTGCAGGTCAGGAAACCGGTTGCAAAGCCGGCGATGAGAAGATTGAGCGTGTCGTACATTTTTTCCACTCCGAGCATGTTGGCCCGTCCGGTCACCGGTCTGCCACGCGGCTGCCACGATGCCGGCGGGCGCGGTTATCCGATGAGATACATGATGCCGGCGCCGATGAACGCGCCATAGATCGTGAACATGAGATAGGCGATGATATGCGCCGCGCCGCCGTCCTCGTCGCCGGACGTGAAATTGCCGGACGAGCGATAGTGCTTCACCAGGTGGCTGCCATCGATTTCGGTTGCTTCGTTCAAGGCTGATTCTCCCGTTGCCGATGCGGCGATAAGAGAATTGGTCAAGCTTATGCGCAAAAAAGAGCGCCGCGATGCGTTGGGTTCTGCTGCCAATGGTCAAGCAAACGTGAAGAAAAACGGACGCATTGATGCGATCCTCACCCGTTGTCTTCCCGCCGCTGACACGAAGAACCGGATCAAGCGGCTGTTGGCCCCTGTTGAACGCGCAAATCGGCAGCCGGCCTGCGCCGTCTGCTTTCTGACGGCCTGCCATTTATCTCCGATTTTCAACGAAGACCGTCCGGGAAACCGCAACCAGCACACTCTTATTTGCCCATAAGAGTGCCGCTCGATTGTCTGTCGTGGAAATCAAGAGGCAGGCATCAACATGTTTTTCAAGGTTACGAAAGTTTCCCGGCCGTTTGTGGCCGATTTATTCACTGGCACCGGAAGAAAGGCGGCAAGCGTCTCCTTGCTCCTTATGGGCGCCGTTTTCCTGTCGAGCTGCACCACGCAGGCCTGCCGCACACCGGAAGACATTGAAAGAAATCCGATCTGCAAGCCGCGGACGGGCGGGGAAGTTGGTGGTACTGGGTCCTCTTCCTCGTCCGGCGGCTCAGGCTCCACGGGCGGCGAGTCCTCCTCTGCCGGTGGCGGCAATTCCGGCGCATCGTCGGGCGGCGAGTCCTCCTCAGCCGGTGGCGGCAATGCGGATGCGTCGTCGGGTAGCGATTCGTCCTCGGCTGGCGGCGGTAGCGCGGGCGCTTCGTCCGGTGGTGAATCATCGTCTGCGGGCGGCGGTTCCGCTTCGGCTTCGGCATCGTGATTCGCCGAAACGGATGCGGACGCTGTGTCATGAGAAACCGGATTAATACAACGAGGCCCGGCAGCGGCCTTTTGGCGGCCTGTGCCGCGGCATTTCTTGCCGGGCTCGTCTCCCCGGCCCCGGCTCAAGCCCAGAACGTGGGCTCGGCCGGGCAGAACTGGTCGTCCAGCTGGGGCTTTTCGTCCAGCGCCGACCGTAGCCTGCGTCTGCAACAGGCCCAGGTCATCCGCAATGCCGAGACGACGGCCGATCCCTCGACCGTGGTCTACAACAACAACATCTATGACTACCGGTCCAACTACCAGGAAGTGAACACCGGCGGCGACAACACCGCCGCGGTCGACTACCAGATCGGCGACAATATCGGCCAGAACACCAATGCCGTCGGCTCCATGAACACGGGTTCGACCGACATCACGGTGAACGGCAACGACAACGCCATCGATGCCAACAACAGCGCCGACAATACCGGCTGCATCAACGGCAGCGTGCTCAACGAGACCCTGTCGCTCCTCGAGACGCTCAGCGAAGGCGGTGATCTGAACATCAACAACGCTGCCGAAGCGATCAAGCAGACGCCGTGTGGATGATGCCGTGGCCACGCAAGACAAAAGGAACCGTCTGCGCGCACCTGCTCCAGGTGCCGTTTCTCGTACCCGCCTCGGCCAATCGCCGCGTCGGTGCCCTCCCATGTGCCCAGCATTCGGTGCAGGTCGATGCTGTCGTTGAAAGGAGCGGCATACCTGGCCCGCATCATCCTGACAGGCGCGACGGCGCTCGCTGTCAGCGGCTGCAGCTTCTCTTCCGGGGCGGTGACGCCCACGGATCGCAACGTGACCCTGCCCAAGGGGCCGCCGGTGGAAGAAATCGTGACCATTTTCGATAGCGCCCTGACGTGCCTGCGCGGGAAGATTCCCGCGACCGTCTCCTTTGGCGTGGGCGACGTCACCGATGCGACCGGCAAGGAGAGCTATGCCGACGGCGCGACCGGCAAGTTCGTCAGCCAGGGTGCCGGCGAGATGGTGCAATCCGCCCTGTTCCAGGCCGGCGCGAAGGTGGTGAACCGGCGCGACGCCAAGATCTCGATCATGGAAACGCAATGGGGCATCCGCAACCTGCGCGACCAGACGCCGGTGAACTTCTTCATTTCCGGCACGATCAACAGCCTCGATTTCATTCCCGGCGGCGGTGCCAGCCTGGAGGTCGGCGGCGTGGGTCCGCGCTACCGGCAAAACCGTATCCTGATCGGCCTCGATCTGGCCCTCACCGATTCCTTCACCGGGCAGGTGCTGGCGTCCATCCCGCTGCAGAAGCAGATCTTCTCCCGCGAGATCGGCCTGAGCGCCGGGCGCTTCTTCGCCGATACGCTGGTCAGCCTGGATGTCGGCGGCCAGCAGCGCGAGGCGGTGCATTTCGTCCTGCGCCAGATGCTGAATCTCGGCACGTTCGAGCTGCTTGGCCTTTTCGTCAGCGAAAAGACCTTCGCGCAATGCCGTGCCGATGTGGCCGAATTCCTCGGCAAGGACGATGGCGTGCCGAACGGGTCGCGCAAGGAAATCCGCGCCGCCATGGCCAACAGCGCCAGGCTTGTGGCGGAAACGAAGGCGGCCATGGCTGCCGCTGCCAATCCGCAGCAGCCGCAGCAGAAACAGGCCGCGGCAAGGCCGAACCCGGCCCAGGCCGAGCTGGCGCGCATCGACAAGATGGCCGAAACCGCCTCGCTTCTGGCCGCCAAGTCCATCGCGCTGTCGGAAGAGGCAAAGGGCGAGAAGGACGAAAAGGCCAGGACGAAGAAGGCCGCCCAGGCGCTCAGCCTTGTCCAGCAGGCCGGCAAGCTGCTGCGCGAGGCCGCCAAGGCGGGCCTGAAGGGCGCCAAGGGCGATGCGGTAGCCATCGTGGTCCAGCGCGCGCTGGAAATGGCCCTCGAGGTCAATGACCTCAAGCCACCGGAGCAATTGGAGGAAAAGCCGGCACCGGCCGCCGCGCAGGCGGCGCCGGAACCCGCGCCAGCGGCGCCGGCCCCGGCTCCGGCGCCAGCCAATGACAATGCCGATCGCGCCAATATTCCCGGCACGCCGGAATACCAGCGTGCGCGCAAACTGAATTGAGAGCTCGGCCCGGCGGGAATTCCGCCGGGCAAGGGAGGCGGCACAGGCCGCCAGGAAAGGGGTCCCCTTGACAAGCCTCTTGATCAAAGAACCGGGAAGGATGCGAGGGGCGCCTTCCCACCTTGAGGAAAGTGAAAGCAAATGAAGAAATTGCTTGCTACCACCGCCATCGCGCTCGCGATGACCGGTGCCGCTTCCGCCCAGTCCGTGCTTGAGCGCGTGCTTGGCCAGATCGACAACGCCACCAACCTGGCTTCGGTGAACGGCACGTTTGCCAACATCGCCGAAAACATCGGTGGCTCGCAGACGGTCTACAACAACTCCACGACGGGTGAGACGCTGACCCCGGAAGAGTATCAGGCCCTGTTCGATAGCGCAGTGGCGACTGACTATACCGTTATCGCGGCTAATGCATACTATGTGAACCCGATCGACGGCACCTTCATCACGGAGGGGCAGTATCTCGCGCTGTCGACGGCCGATCAGGCTGCCTACACCACGGCCAACGGCTATGCCACGGATGGTGCAGGCAACTTCATCACGGCCGCGGAACTGGCTGCCCTGCCGGCCGACGCCACCGCGCTGCAGACCCAGATCGACGGCTTCAACGCTGTCACCGTCGCTGGCCTGTCCGGCATCGACGGCTCGATCTCCAACGTGATCGACGGCATCACCGACGCCACGCAGACGGCCACGGCCGGTGTCGTGGACGCGGTGGAATACAACATGCCGACGCTCAACTTCGGCAACATGGCCACCACGGCGCTCGGCGCGGTCAACACCGGCGACATCACGCTCGGCGTGAACTCGTCGGTCGACGATGCCAAGACGACCTCCACGCAGGCCGTCTCCACCGTCATGGAGCAGATCGGCGGTTCGGCTGACACCGGCGCCATCGTGCTGAACGTCGCGTCGAACATGACCGGCGTGGCTGGCAACATCACCAACACGATGACCGAGGTCAACGGCACGATCGGCAACCTGTCGACCACCGCGCTCGGCGCCGTCAACACCGGCACGATCGTGTCCGGCGTGAACGCTGCCGTCAACGGCATCACCGGCAAGTCCGGCCAGACCAACGGCTTCCCCACGCCGTAATCGTCGCCCTGTCGAACAAGGATGGAGGCGTCCGCGCCCCCATCCACGTCGCTCATTCGCAAATAAGACAGGTCGCATATAGTACCAGACCAGCAACTCGGACCCCATGTAGAGCCATCTTGACCCTATTCGGACGGATCACCCTCGGCCTGATCGCCGCCAGCCTGCTCTTTGCAGGTTCACCGGCCCGGGCCCAGAGTCTGTCCATTCTCGAACGCCTCGTCCTGGCGCTCGACGACGGCTATGGAACCACCAAGTGGTCCATGATGGCCAATATCGCGGAAAATTCCGGCGGTGCGCTCACCATGCAGCCGCGCTCGCTGCTTCCCGGTGATTCGGTCGTCATCGGTTACGACCTGTCCGGCAACCCGGTCAGCGCCACGTCCGGCGCCGAGGGCGTGCTGGTCACCGAAGTCCAGGCTTCGCGGCTTTCCGCCGGCCTGCCCGCCGGGCTCTATCCCGTCGGCAGCGCGCTCTATTCCCTGCCGCCCGGCGCGCAATTGACGCTGCAGGCCGAGGACCGGGAAGGGCAGGCGTTGCAGCGCGCCCGCGAACTGCTGACCGCCCGCATCGACGGCAGTGTCGCCAACCTCATCTATTATACGATTCCCGATGAACTGGTCGAAGTCGCCGCGCTGCAACATTCCTTCGCCGATCCGGTCAGCGGCCTGAATATCGGTGAAATCACCAGCACGGTGCTCGGCGCGGTCAATACCGGCCAGATCGTCACCGAGATCACCACCGACCGCATCGTCGGCCCGGTCGGTGTCATCCTCGACCTGACCAAGTCGCAGATCGCCAACGGGCCGAACATCGCGCTTTCCCAGGCGGCGACGGAAACGACGCATGCCTTGCACCGTGTCAACACCATGCTGGGCGGCAGCGCCGGCACCGCCACGGTCGCCGTCAACATCGCCTCCAACACGATGGAAATCCGTGGCCGCATCACCAATGTCATCATGGGCAAGAGCGCACAAATCCGCATGCAGGCCGCAACCGCCATCGGCGCGGTCAATGGCGGCATCGTCGGACCGGCGGCCGGCGGCCCCTGATCCGGGTGTGCTTATTTAGCCATAAAGTAAAAATCCACTACCGATGACGAATCGGTTTCATCGGGAGTGGCCGGCTTGTCACAGGCATGTACAAACGAACAGGATGCTTTTCCGCCCCGCCTGCCGGATGACGCGGAGCCATGGATGTTCCAGCCGCTCAAGCTCGCCGGGCCCGGAATGCTCGAATCCAGCGAGAACATCTGCATGCTTACCATCACCGCCGACCTGTTCGGCAAATACGTTCTCGAACAGGTCGAACACCGGGGCGACGGCAAGCCGCGCAGCGCCAACTGGGTCTTGCCCGATCTCGATTCCGCCATTCTCGAAACCGGCCGCCGCGCGCATATCAAGCTGCTGCGCGGCTACCGCGTCATGGCGGCGTCGGCCTGAAGGACGGGACAGATGCAGCTTGCGGATCTGGATTTCGTGGAGGAAGGCAAGGCGCATGAGCGGGCCGGCCGCGACCGCGACGCCGTGCTGGCCTATGGCAATGCCATCCGGTTCGGCCACGACAAGCCCCGTGCCCTGTTCGCCCGCGCCAACCTCCTGCAACGCCACGGCCAGATGGACCAGGCGCTTGCCGATTATGACCAGGCCCTCGCGCTGGAGCCGGGCTGGGCGGTGGTGTGGCAGAACCGGGGAAACCTGCTGTTGCGCGCCGGCCGGCTTCTGCAGGGGCTGGAAAGCCTGCGCCAGTCGCTGCGCCTTGATCCCTCGCTCACCGAAAGCGCGGTCAGCATGGGTGCGGCCCTGCAAATGCTGGGGCGCGCCGAAGAGGCCAAGGCGGCCTATCGGTCGGTGCTGGAGAGGGTTCCCCGGCACCCGGTCGCCTGCTCCAATCTGGCGACGCTGCTGATCGACGGCGCGCATTATGCCGAGGCGGTGCGCCTTTGCCAGACAGCGCTTGCCAGCAATCCCGGCCTCGTCAGCGCCCGGTTCAACCTGGCGCTCGCCCTGTCCGGCCTCGGCCGCGGCGAGGAAAGCCTCGCCGCCTATCGCGACACCGTCGCGCATGATCCGCGCCATGCCCGGGCCTGGGTCAATCTGGGTGTTCTGCTCATGGACAGGCAGGAGCGCGAGGAAGCGCTGGATTGTTTCGAGAAGGCCCGCGCGATCGATCCTGCCATGGTTCTGGCCACGGTCAACGCGGCGCTGATGCATCGCGAACTGGGCAATGAAGCCGCGGCGGAAACGCTGCTCGCCACGGCCCTGGACCGCGATCCGGCGCATCCGGTCGCCAATTTTGCCTGGATGGTGGCCGCAGTGCCGGCCATTCCGGGCGCGGACACGGTCGACAAGGAGCGCAAGGCGTTCCTGTCGCGGCTGGAACAGGTCGCGCAAACGGTTGCCGCAAGTCCGGGGCAGGACTTTTCCGGTGCCGTCGGCTGTATCCAGCCCTATTACCTGGCCTATCGCGACCGCGACAATTCCGGCCTGCTTTCCCGCTACGGCGACCTTTGCCATGCCGCCATGCGGCCCCGCCAGCCCGCTGCCGTTCCGTCCGCCGCGAAACCGGTGCGCGACGGGCGTATTCATGTCGGCTTCGTCAGCGCCCATGTCCGCGAGCACTCGGTCTTCAACGCGATCACGCTGGGCTACCTGAAGGCGCTCGACCGGTCCCGCTTCCGCGTGTCCGTCTTCGCCATCGACAACAGCCCCGATCAACGCACCGACGAAGCCCGTGCCCTTGCCGATAAATGGCACGACGGCACCCGGCCCTTGCAGGCATGGATCACCACGCTCGCGCGCAATGCGCCTGACGTGCTCGTTTATCCCGAAATCGGCATGGACCAGAAGACGCTGCAACTGGCCAGCCTGCGCCTCGCGCCGGCACAGGTTGCCTGCTGGGGTCACCCGGAAACCACCGGCCTGCCGACCATCGACGCCTATCTTTCCGCCGAACTGTTCGAGGATGGCGATGCCGACGCCCATTACCGCGAGCACCTGGTCCGCCTCCCGAACCTGGGCGCGGTGATCGAACCCTCCGCCATCGGGGCGGTACCGGTGGACCTGGCTGGCCTCGGCGAAACCGGCGGCCGGCCGGTCTTCGTCTGTCCCGGCGCGGCCTTCAAGTACCAGCCCGAATACGACCACATCTATCCCGACATTGTCGAAAGGCTGGGCGATGCGGCCTTTTTCTTCTTTTCCATGCAGCGCAAATGGATGTCGGATCGCTTCGAGGCCCGCCTGCGCACGACTTTCAGCGCGCGCGGCCATGAGTTCGATGCCCATTGCCACATGCTTGGCTGGCAGCCGCCGGAGCGCTTCCGGGGCATTCTGAAAGCCGCCGATGCCTGCCTCGACACGATCGGGTTTTCAGGCTTCAACACCGCCCTGCACGCGGTGGAAGCGGGCACGCCCTATGTTGCGTTCGAGGGCACCTTCATGCGCGGCCGCCTTGGCAGCGCGGTGATGCAGCGGATGGGCATCGATGCCCTCGTCGCCCGCAACACGGCCGAGTTCACCGCCATTGCCGCCCGCCTCGCCGGCGACCTGGAATTCGCCGCCGCCATGCGCCGCGACATCGAACGGGAGCGCGCCCGGCTCTACGCCGATCGCAGCGTTGCCAGCGCCCTGAACGCCGCGATTGAAAGCCTTCACGCCGAGCGGTCCGGCCTTGGCCTGCGCCAGCTTTCCGCCAGCGAGGCATAGGCGGGCACGAGCAGCATCTGCAGCACGGAAGCGAACAGCACCCCGAACCCCAGGCTGACCGCCGTGGGGACGAGGAAGCGCGCCTGAACCGATGTCTCCAGGATCAGCGGCGTGATGCCGAGGAAGGTTGTCAGCGTCGTCAGCACCACGGGGCGGAAGCGCGCAAGCGTGGCGGTTTCTATGGCCGCGCGCGGCGCGGTGCCGTCCGCCTCTTCGCGCTGCATGAAGGTCACGATCAGCAGGCTGCCATTGATGATGACGCCGGCCAGCCCGACAATGCCGAACATGCTGAGCAGGGTAAGGTCGAGCCCCAGCAGGAGATGGCCGAGAATGGCGCCGATCACGCCGAACGGGATGACGAGCAGGACGACAGCCGGCAGGAGATAGCTGCCAAAGGCCAGCGCGAGCACGGCATAGATGGCCAGCAGCGCCAGCCCGAAATTATAGGCGAGATTGGAGCCGAAGCGTCCGGCCTCTTCCTGTTCGCCGCCCGTCGACACCCGCAGATCCGGATAGTCCTCGCGCAATCGCACATCCACCTCTTCCCTGTCGCGGGCGAACTGGTCCACCCGGATGCCGTAGAGCGCGGCGCGTACCGTGCGCGCAAGCTGCTCGACGGTCACCCCGTAAGCCTGTGCGGCATCCTTCGGCCGCACCGCGACCTCGCTTGCTCCGCTGAACCGGTCGTCGCGGATGTCGACGACGCCCTGGCGGCCGCCAAGCGCCTGGCGGAGCCGCGCCACCGCATCGAAACGCGCTGCCTCGTCTTCGGAGGAAATCTCGATGACGATGGGCGCGCCGACGCCGACCACGGAGGCGGAAAACAGCACCTCGCGCGCGCCTGCCACATCGCCGACCGCGTCGCGCCATGCGCTCTGGAAATCCGCGGCCGAGGTCGTTCGGCTGTTGGCATCGCGCAGCTTCGCCGCGATCTGCGCCGTCGCGCCGCTCAGGCTGCCGGAAGCCGCCGCCGGATCCCCGCCACTGCCGGCAAAGCCGATGCGCACCGCGACATTCTCCAGCAGGCCCTCCTCGCCGAGGCGTTCGGCCGCCTGTTCTGCCGCCGCAACGAAGGCGCCTGCGCGCCGCAACGTCTCTTCGTCGCTGGTCCCTTCCGGCAGGCGCAGTTCGGCATTGACGAAATTGCCTTCGATATCCGGAAAGAAGACGAATTTCACCAGCCCGCCGCCGGTCACGCCTGCCGTGGCAATGGCGATTGCCAGTCCGCCGGCGATGACGAAAAGAGGGTGCCGGATGGAGAGCCGCACCGCCTTGCGCAAGGGACCGCCGGCAAACCGCTCGAACGCGCCATTGACGCGGTTGCGCAGGGGTTCGGCAAGCCGGCGCGGCGAGAAGCGGCGTGGCGCCCCCCGGCCCAGATGGCTCAGATGGCTGGGGAGGATGAGGAAGCTCTCGGCCAGCGACCCCGCCAGCACGTAGATGACCACAGCCGCGACAGGGGCAATGAAGGAGCCGGAAGACCCCGGCAGGAAGAGCAGGGGCACGAAGGCAAGAATGGTGGTCGAGACAGAAAACAGGATCGGTTGCCAGGTCGTGCCGATGGCCCGTTCCGCCGCGTCGTTTCCTGCCCCCGATTCCAGTTCCCGGAAGGTCCGCTCGCCCACCACGATTGCATCATCCACCACGATGCCCAGCGCAAGAATGAAGCCGAACAGCGAAAGCTGGTTGATGGTCGGCCCGAACAGCAGCATCGGCGCGAAGGCGCCGGTGAAGGCAACCACGACCCCGGCCGCGACCCAGGCGGCGACCCGCAGGTCCAGCACCAGCATGAGCACGATGAGGATAAGGCCGGCGCCCAGGGCCCCGTTCTTGGCAAGCAGGTTGATCCGGCCTTGCAGGACATCGCCCTGGTTTCGCCAGACCTGGACAGCGACGCCGGCAGGCAGCGAAGGCCGCAATTCGGCCTCCACATAGCGCAGCACCGTGGATGTCACCGAAAGGACCTGTTCTGTCCCGGCGCGGTTGACGGCGATGAACACGGCCGGTTCGCCGGAAACCGTTGCCCGCACCGCACTGTCGGACAGTGTTTCCCTGATGTCCGCCAGGTCGCCCAGATCCACTGTTGCGCCATTGTCATCGGAAAACAGCGCGATGCCGGCGAAGCCGGCGGCGCCGGAAGCTTCGCCAAGCGTGCGCACCTGCACCGTCGATGTTCCCGTGTCCAGTTGCCCGGATGACAGGTCGAGATTCTGCGCGGATATCCTGTTGGCCAGGTCGATGAGCCCGAGACCATGGCTATACAGGGTCTCTCGCCGCACCTCGATGTCGATCTGGCTGGCCGGCACACCGGACAGCGAGACCTGGCTGATGCCTTCCAGTCCCGTCAGGTCGTCACGCACACGCTGTGCCAGCGCCTTCAGCGTCTTGCGGGAAACATCGCCATGCAGTGCAAGCTCCACCGCCAGCTCCTGCGGTTCCACCTGGACGATGCGTGGCGCCTCGGCGGCCTCGGGGAACGTGGTCACCCGCGCCACTTCCGTCTCGATGTCGTTCTTCACCTGCTGCGCGTCCGCGCCGCTGGCCAGCTCGGCGGTCACTGTGCCGAGGCCTTGCACCGCACTCGATTGCAGTTCGCGAATGCCTTCCACACCCGTGAGCCGCTGCTCGACCGGTGTCAGGATCGATTGCGCCACCTCTGTTGGGCTGGCGCCGGGAAATGCCACCGAGACCGCCAGGCGCGTGGTGGCGATCTCGGGAAATGTGCGCACGGTAACATTGGCCATGGCGGCTATCCCCACCGCCAGCATGGCCACCATCAGCAGGTTGGCGGCGACCCGGTTGCGCAGGAACCAGCGGATCAGCGCGCCCATGTCAGTCTCCGGCCGGCTTGCTGCCGGTCTCCTCCTGTGCGGGCTTCGCCACGCGCACGCTCTGGCCTTCGAGCGCGGCCGCCAGGTCGCTTGCCATGACGCGCGATCCCGCCGGCAGGACGTCCCCGTCGAGAAGGACGCGGTCCTGGCCCCGGCGCAGGACAGCCGGTTCGAGGCGCTTCAACGTGCCGTGCTCGACCACCCAGACCCGGTTTCGGCCTTTCACCGCATCTGCTGGCACCTGCACCACAGCCCTGTCGCCAATGCCGACCGAAAGCGACGCTTCCACCAACTCGTCGATCCGCAGCGGCCGCGCGCGGTTCCCGTCGGGGTCACCGGCAAACGGTTCCCGGATCACGACGATGAGGGCCACAGTCCTTGTACCCTGGACGATCCGCGGATCGACGCCTGCAACCGTGCCGGTGCCAAGCGCCATGGCGTCCGGCCCCGTACCCCGCAGATGGACCGTCCGGCCGACTGCGCTCTCCGCCGTTCCCAGGATGTCGAGGTCCGCTGGTGCAAGTCCCATTTCCAGTTCGGCCGCACCGGCATCGACAAGTGTGCCGAGCGCCGCTCCGGGCTGCACGAGCGCTCCACGAGCCGCCGATTCCGCCGTTACAATTGCATCGAAGGGCGCGCGCACCTCGGCATCGTCGAGCGCGTCTTGCGCCTGTGTCAGCCGGGCCTCGGCACTGGCGAGGTCGGCGCGCGCTCGGGCCTCGGCAACGATGGCGTCCTCCAGCCGTGCCTCGCTGGCGATGTTTTCCTCTTCCAGTTCCTCCTGCCGGGCGCGGGCGATACGCGCCGCCTGCAAAGCGGCCTGCGCCTGTTTCACACCGGCCTGTGCCTGTTGCATGTCGGCCCGCAGGCTCCCGGTCTCCAGCGCGATCAGAAGGCCACCCTTGGCGATCCGGCCGCCGAGCCGGAAATCATCGCCGACCGCCTCGATCCGTCCCTGGATTTGCGAAGTGACCGGAACCTGCGCGCGCGGGCGCACGAAGGCTGTCTGGGTGATGACGATTTCGCCTGTCGCTCTGGCGACGACGGTTTCGACCAGCGGCGGCGCGGGTGCTTGCCGGTCAGGCGCTGGTGCGGGGCGCGTCAGCAGCCAGTAAGCCGCCCCGCCGAGCGCCAGCAGGAGCATCGCGCCCGCCAGCCATGGCCAGCGCCGCGGAGGATCATGGCGTTCCGTGGTGTCGCCGTTCTGCGCATCCGTATCGGTCATGCCGCGCCGTACCGGCCTTGCAGACCCGGTCGGGCACGGGCAACCGCACAGGTTCCGGTCTGCCGCTTGGCGATCGCGTCGCGGCATCCGGGACGGGCGGGAGGTTGCAGCGATATGGACGTCTGGTTCATGCGGCGATCCGGCGGCGGGTTTCCTGTCGCAGGCCGACATCACGCGCCATTCGCCATCGTATCGCGCCGTTTCGTCAACGCGGCCATGGCGGCCGGGACGGCTGGCCTGCCTTGGATGGCAACTCGCCGTGCCGCAGGATGTTCCCCTTGCTACGGCAAGCGCGCGCTGGACCGCCGGGGAAGCGCGATCAGGGCTGTCCGCTGATCCTGCGCCGCATGGCCCATTGATAAAGGCGCGGCGAGACCCGCACGATCCATGACGCGAGCAGGGCGACGCGGCCGACCGGAATGAATTCCTGTCCTTTCTCCATCGCGCGCAGAATGGTGGCGGCCGCGTCGCCGGGCAGCATGTAGTCCACGCCATCGGACGCCGCGCCGGGCCGCATGATTCCGTCCTCGCGCCGCTCGGCATTGCCCAGGTTCGTGGCCACGAAACTCGGTGCGGCGATAAGCGTGCGCACGCCGTACCGCTGTTCTTCTTCGCGCAGCGAGGAAAAAAAGCCGCCCATGGCATGTTTCGACGCGGCATAGGCCGTGCGGTTGAGAAGCGGCGCGAAGCCTGCGACCGAGGATATCGCCAGATGGGTTCCCCGGCTTTTCCGCACGGCATGGAGGAATGCCCGTGCCATGCCGACGGCGGCGAAATAGTTGATCTCGAAAACCTGCCGGTGCGAGGCCTCGCTTGTTTCCGAAAACGGCCCGATCTGCGAAACGCCGGCATTGTAGATCACCAGGTCGATGGACGGGCGCGCGGCGATGACTGTGCGCGCCGCCTTTTCCAGCGCCGCCCCATCGGTCAGGTCGACCTGGACGGGCGTGCGCGACGGCCCGGATTCCAGCCCTTCGATCGAGATGTCCATCAGCACGCAGTGCCACCCCGAAGCTTCCAGCCGCGCCGCCAGCGCCCGGCCCAGCCCGCCATTGCCGCCAGAGATGACCGCCGTTCTCACAGATCCGCCTCCCGCTTCCACAGATCGAACACTTGCGCCGAGGACAAGGCCGGAACGTAGCCGAATTCGGCTTTCAGACGCGCATTCGACAGAACCGGCCGGTATTGCAGGAACCGCACCTGCTCCGGCCCGTAGCGGGTCAGGCCGAGCGGATGGGCGATGGCAAGCGCGGCCTTTAGGAGCCAGGCCGGCAGGCGCAGCACCGGTTTTCCAAGCGCTCTTGCCAGGTCGTCGACGGCAAGCCAGCCGTCGCCGGCCACGTTGAAGATGCCTGGCGGGCCGTCCGTCGCCGCCCGCTTCAGGATGCGGGCGAGATCGCGTGTCCAGATGAACACGAAGGGGCTGTCGCTGCCGCGGATCGCAAGGATGCGGCGGCGGTGAAACAGCGCGGTGATCTGGTTTTCCACGCCCGCGCCCAGCACGGTGCCGATACGCAGAACCACCTGTTCAAGCTGGCGATGGTCCGTGCGCGCTTGCGCCAGCATTTCTTCCACTTGCCGCTTGTGGTCGGCATAGGCGAATTCTCGGTTGCCCCGGCACGGATCGCTTTCACGGAGCGGCACCGGGTTGTCGGCATGATAGCCGTAGGCTGCCCCCGAACTCGTCACCACCAGACGCCGGACGCCGTGATCGAGGCAGGCTTTTAGCACGTTGCGGGTTCCGGTGACATCGACCGCATGGGCCGCTTCTCGCGCCATGCCCGGCGGCGGCGTGACGATCGAGGCAAGATGGACGACCACGTCCGGGGCTTCCTCGCCGATGATGCGTGAAACATCCGGGCCGGTGACATCCATACGGCGAAAGCGCACTGCATCGGGCAATCCGCCACGGGTGAGGTCGGTGGCGATGAGGCTTGCCTCGGGCCATTCGGTCACCAGCGCGCGGCCCACCATGCCGGCCGCGCCGGTGATCAGGATCCGGCTCATCGCCGCGCCTCGCTGCGGCCCATCACGCTGGCCAGCGCAATTCCGGAAATGGCATGCCAGATGCCCCAGAAGGCCGCCACGACAGCCATGCCGCCAAGACCGCCGAAGAAGCCGAAGATCAGCACAAGACCGAGACCGGAATTCTGGATGCCGGTTTCGATGGTGACCGCCCGTCTGTCGAAAGGCGACAGTCCGGCAAGCGTTGCCGTGGCGTAGCCGGCGCCCAGCGCCAGCGCGTTGTGCAGGATCACCAGCCCGGCAATGCCGCCCGCATAGGCCAGGAATTGCGCCCAGTTCGCGGCCAGCGCAACGGCGATGAAGGCCACGAAGATGCCCATGGACAACCATTGCAGCGGCCGCCGCAGGCGCCGCGTCAGGTCCGGCCTGCGGGTATTCAGGCTGACGCCAAGGACCAGCGGCAGGACGAGCATCAGCCCGACGGTGACCGCGATCTGCACGGGATCGATATGCGTTTCCCGCAGGATCGCGGCCGATGGTTCGTAAAGGCTGCCCCAGAAGGCGATGTTGAACGGCGTGAGCAGGATGGCTGCCACCGTCGCCAGGGCGGTCATGGACACCGACAGGGCGGCATTGCCGCCGGCGCGATGGGTAATGAAGTTCGAGATGTTGCCGCCCGGGCATGCCGCCACCAGGATCAGCCCCAGCGCGATGGAAGCCTGCGGCCGGACTGCCAGCACCAGAAGGAAGGTGAGGGCCGGAAGCACGGCGAACTGCGCGATGAAGCCTGTCACGAGCGGCTTGGGCGCCTGCAGCAGCAACCGGAAATCGCGCGGGCGCAGGTCGATGGCGACCGAGAACATCACCACCGCCAGGATGGCGTTCAGAAGCATCAGCGAACCGGGCGCGAAATCGAGAACGGCGTCGTCGATCATGGGCGCTGTCCTCCCAGCCGGGCGATCCATTCGCCCACTGCCTTCCGGTAAGTGGCCTTGTCGACATAGTAGGCCATGCGCGGCAGGTCGATATAGGCCATGCCGCCGGTGGCGCGGGAAAACCCGCTTGCCTTTCGCGCTTTCAGGGCGAGCGCGGCCGCGCTGTCCTCGCGCAGGCCCTTGATGTAGCGCACCACCATCTCGGCCTGCTCGTGGCGTCCCTGCCAGCCAAGGCCGGACGCCTCGACCATTCCGAGAACGAAAAGATCGTCGCGCTCCGGATGCATGCAGTTGAGATAGAGATGCGGCGCGTCGCCTTGCCAGTTCAGGAGCCTGTTGTCGATGAACGGGTAGTCGAGCTTGTAGCCGGTGGCCGCCAGCACCATGTCGAAATCCGCGCGGGTGCCGTCCCTGAAATGAACCGTGTGGCCGTCGAACCGTTCGACATCCGGGCGGATGCGGATATCGCCATGGCCGGCATGGTAGATGACCAGGGAATTGACGACCGGATGGCTCTCGTAGAGCCTGTAGTCCGGTTTGGGAAAGCCGTATTTCTGCGGGTCGCCGACGAACCATTTCAGGATCGTCTGATCCACGATCCGCTTCAGTGCCATCGGCAGGCGGATGGCGCCGCCCAGCGTGTCGGCCGGTTTGCCGAAAATGTACTTGGGCACGAAATAATAACCGCGCCGCATGGAGAGGTCGCAGGAGATGCCGTGATGAATCGCATCCACCGCGATATCGCAGCCCGAATTGCCGGCCCCGATGATGAGGACGCGCTTTCCATCGAACTGGCTGGCGGTTCGATATGCAGAGGAATGGATCAGTTCGCCGGCAAAATTTCCGGAAAATTCCGGCATGTTCGGTGTGCTGAGCGTCCCGTTTGCAATGAGCAGGCCCGCAAAGCGCTCTGCGTGTTCGCGGCCCTCGCTGTCGCGCCATGTGATGCGCCAGCCCTCGCCGGCCTCGCCCAGGGGCTCGCAGGCGGTGACCTCCGCATTGAAGCGGAAATGCCGGTAGAGGTCGAAATGCCTGGCGAAGTCGCGGAAATAGGTCTTCAGTTCACGGTGTGACGGATAATCCGCCACGTGCCGCGCCATCGGGAAATCGGCAAACTCCGTCATCCGCCTGGAAGAGATCAGGTGTGCCGTCTCGTACATCGTCGAGCGCGGCCCGTCGATGTCCCACAATCCGCCGACATCGCTGTGCAGTTCAAAGCCCTGGAAGGCGATCCCGTGCCCAGCCAGCAGTTTCGCCGCGGCCAGCCCCATCGGCCCGGCCCCGATCAGGGCGAGCCGGTCGCTTGTCTTGTCCAACAATCCCTCCCGTTTTTTCGTTATCTTGAACACATGTTCGAAGTAAGGCAAGGTGTTGCCATGCACTCGGCCGAACACACTGATTTGTCGCGCAAAAGGGCGCCGTCGCAACGCGCGCTGGCGACGCGGGAACGGGTTCTGGATGCCGCCGAGAAGGTGTTTGCGCGAAGAGGATTCGATGGCGCCACCATTCGCGAGATCGCCGCGCAGGCCGGTGAACCGCTGGGATCGGTGCACCATCATGGCGGCGGGAAGGAAGCCCTGTTTCGCCAGACGGTTGCCCGGCGGGCGGAAACGCTGGCGGCGGCGCGGCTCGAAGCGCTGGACCGTGAACGGGACAACGGCATGCTTACGCTGGAAACGCTTCTTGGCGCCTTCCTGCGGCCGGTCTTTGCACTCTCCAGGCAAGACCCGCGCTGGCATGACTATGCCCGTCTCGTGGCCTATGTTTCCACCGACGACCGCTGGCGCGCCATTTCGCAGGTTCATTTCGATCCCACTGTCGAGGTGTTTCTGGCCGGAATCCTGGACATTGTTCCGGGATTGACGCGTCAGGCCGCCGCCGAAGGCCTCGTCTTCAGCGTTTCGGCCATGCTCGCCCTGTTGACGTCCCAGAAGCGCATCGCCGCGCTGGGCGGCGGCGCAGGCCCCGTGGAGGCGCAGGTGGAACATCTCGTCCGCTTCTGTGCTGCCGGCCTCGCGGTGTCGGATCCGTCGGGCCGCTGATCCGGCTGAACGCGGCTGAACCGCGCGGCACCCTTGTTTCATGCAATATTAGGTTAAGCAAAAATACACCCTTTCCCCGAAAACTTGGGCACCCTTGCCGTTGGTGCAGGGTCCGGTTCGTGCCATGGGCGGGGCAAGCCATGGATCGAGGGCCGGCACGCCGTCATTGCCCGTGCACGGGGAGTTGAACGTGGGGATTTTGAGCGGATTGCGAGGCCGTCGGCAGGCGAGCGGGCCGGTTCGGCTGCCGCTTGAGCAATTGGGCCTGTCCTCCGCGCTCGCGGCGATGGCGGTTCCCGCTTTCGTTCTCGATGCAGACGGGATCGTGGCCTACTGGAACGATGCGTGTGCGGAACTGACCGGTTTGCCGGCCGAAGGCGTGATCGGAACAAAGGATCACTGGCGTGGCTTCTACCCCCAGGCCCGCCCCTGCCTTGCAGACCTTGCGTTGAGCGGAAAGGCCCACGAAATCAGCGCCCTCTATGCCGCCGGGGACAATGAGAGCCAGTCGCGCCTGCGCGCCCGGAACTGGTGCGACCTGCCCCGCGGCGGGCGGCGCTATCTGCTTATCGACGCCTGCAAGATCTTCGCGCCCGACGGCCAGGTCATGGGTGTCCTGGAAACGCTGGTCGATCATACCGACATCGAAAAGGCCCGGCTGGACATGGAGCGCGCCCGCACCGAACAGGGCGAAGTCATGGATGTTCTGGGCAATGCGTTGCAGCAGCTTGCCGGCGGCGATCTTTCGGTCCGCCTGCAGAACCGCTTTCCCGAAGACTACGAGGCCATTCGCAGCGACTTCAACGAATCCGTCTCGACGCTCAGCGCGTCGATTGCCGCCGTCATCGCCGATGCCGAACAGATCGGAACCTTCGCCACCGAATTGTCCGGGCTGGCCGAGAGCCTGGCTGAACGGGTGCGCGAACAGGCCGACAACCTCGACAGGTCGACGGAGGTCGTCCGCTCGCTGACGGCCGGAACACAGGAATCGATGAAGGAAACCCAGACCGCGCGCGACACCATCCGCACTTCCGCCGTCCAGGCCAGGGAGGCCTCGGCGACCGTGGCCCGCACGGTTGAGGCCATGCAGCGAATCGGAACCTTTTCCGAAGAGATCGAACGCACCATTGCCGTGATCAACGATATCGCGATGCAGACCAACCTGCTGGCCCTGAATGCGGGCGTGGAGGCGGCCCGCGCCGGGGATCAGGGCCTCGGCTTCGGTGTCGTCGCCGGCGAGATCCGCACATTGGCGCAAACGTCGTCGGGCGCCGGCAAGAGCATTTCCGATCTCGTAGGCCAATCGGGGTCGGCGGTTCAGGAGGGCGGTGAACTGGTCAGCCTCACCGGATCGGCATTCGGCTCCATCCTGAAGCAGATCGAACACGCCGAATCGGTCATGGCGCGCCTGATGGACATTTCCGGCGACCAGAGCCGGTCGCTCAATTCCGTCAGCGCGGCACTCGACCAGATCGACGGCACCACGAAGCAGAATGCACGGCTTGCCGAGGATACGTTCAAGGCCAACAAGGCGCTTGTCGAGCGGGCGGCCGAATTGCACCGGCGCATGGCGCGGTTCAATGTCCGCGCCGAACGGCTCTCCGGGAAAACCGCCACTGAGCCGTCACGGGCAGCCTGACGCCCGGTCCGGGCGCATCCGCCCGGTTTCATGTCTCCCCGTTCGAACATGGGGGTGGTGTCCGGTCCGGGGCAAGACGGAGGCCGGGACATCGCCTCCCTTTTTCTTTCATGCAATACGCTGCGGCGAAGCCGGGCGACGCGAGCGCGCTGTGCCCCGTGCCGTATGCCGCTCCTCGTCCGCGGCGCGGTGCGCGTCTTTTGCCTGCTTGCGGTGATGGCGCATGCGCACCCGCCGGGGCGTCCGATAACGAGCCCCTTCGTCTGACATTTTCCGCTGGCTGAAAATTGGTCACGCTGGCGAAAAATTTTGCAATTTCAGGGCAGGTCTTCACGGATAGTTAATTCGAGACCGCTAAATTTCATATGCGCAATGTCCCACCCGGCGCGGCCGGCGCGCGTGTCAGCGGAAATGATGTCCGCCCGTTACCGAACATCTCAGGCTTATTGGCAGGTCCGCGCAAGCGGGCCAAGGGGGAAGAGCGTCCTGTTCCATGGGCGCTCTCATCAGGCAGGTGATAGATGAACAAGACAGCAGAGGCTTCCGGCGAGGATCGGGACCTGAAGGGAAGAATGGCGTTCCTGGATATCGACGATGCGACGTGCCGCGATCTGGTGCGCATCCGTCCGCTCCTGGAGCGCGAGATTCCGCGCGGTCTCGACCGCTTCTATGAAAAGGTCAAGGCAACGCCGCAAACCGCCGCCTTCTTTTCGGGCGCCACGCAGATGGACCGGGCAAAGCGCTCCCAGGTCTCCCACTGGAATGCCATTGCACAGGGCCGTTTCGATGAGCGCTATGCCGAGCAGGTCAACCGGATCGGCACGGTCCATGCCGATATCGGCCTGCGCCCGCGCTGGTATATCGGTGGCTATGCCATGCTGACGGATCAGTTGATCCATGCCCTTGTCCAGGACTTCTGGCCGAAATCCGGCCTGTTGTCCCGCTCCAGGGGCGACCCGGAGGAACTGGCAAACGTCCTGTCCAGTCTCATGCGCGCCATTTTCCTCGACATGGACCTCTCGCTCACCGTCTATATCGACAAGGCGGAACATGCCAGGCAGGCTGCCCAGCAGCAGGCGATCGCAAGCGAACGCGACATGGTCCGCGCCCGCTTTGGCAGCGTGATCGAGCGGCTGGCCGAGAAGGAACTGAACTGCCGCATTGAAGGCGACATTCCGGAAGCCTATTCGCAATTGCGGGAAAATTTCAACGATGCCATCCGCGCCATTGGTCAGGCGGTGCGCGAGATCGGCGCCTCCACCGACCTGATCGATTCGGGGTCCGGCGAGATCAGCATCGCCGCCGACGACCTTTCCCGCCGCGCCGAACAGCACGCCGCTTCGGTGGAGGAGGCAGCTGCCACGCTGGCCACGATCACCGATGCGGTGCGCTCCATGGCTTCACGGGCCGAGGCGTCCGGCCGGATGGTCGACAATGCGCGCGATCATGGCGAACGCTCGCAGGACGTGGTCCGCGACGCCGTGGCTGCCATGGGACGCATCGACCAGTCCTCCAGCGAGATCTCCAAGATCATCGGCGTGATCGACGAGATCGCCTTCCAGACCAACCTTCTGGCGCTCAATGCCGGCGTCGAGGCCGCGCGCGCCGGAGAGGCGGGGAAGGGCTTCTGCGTCGTGGCCCAGGAAGTGCGCGAGCTGGCCCAGCGTTCCGCACGCGCCGCCAAGGAGATCAAGTCCCTCATCAACACCTCGGTAAGCGAGGTGAAGAACGGGGTCTCGCTGGTCAGCAAGACGGGCACGACGCTGGGCGAGATCGTGTCCCAGGTGCATGAGGTGGCCAGCAACATGGAGGCCATCATCACTGAATCGCGGGATCAGGCCATGCGTCTGGAAGAGGTCAACGGCACGATTTCGGTCATCGACCAGGGCACCCAGCAGAATGCCGCCATGGCGGAGGAGCTGACTGCCGCCAGCCTTTCCCTGCGCGGCGAGATCACGCGGATCAACGGCATGCTCAAGTCGTTTCACCTGGGCGCCTGCGGGCAGGGTGGCGCAAGGCCGGATTCGGATCGCCGGCAGGTGCCGGACGCGCCACGTCACAGACCGGCACAGGCGTCGCCGGCGCGGCTCCAGGTTGTCGCGCGCGCCCGTCCCGCCGCGGCGGCGGCGCAGACCCTGGACGAGGACTGGACGGAATTCTGATCCGCAGCGAAGCAACCATGTCCTGGCCGTTCCGGGCAGGGCATGGACGCGACCGGGCGCATTGCCTAACCTGTAGCGGCTATGTGCAATGCCGCCGGGACCCGATGCCTTGGACAATCCGAAAGCTTTCCTGACCTCCCTGTTCGACGCGGCCGTGGCTGCGGCCGATCCGCATGTCATCGTGCCGCGCAATCTTCCGGCGCCGCCGAAAGGCCGCACGGCCGTCGTGGGCGCCGGAAAGGGCGCGGCCCAGCTTGCCGCCGCGTTCGAATCCGTCTGGGATGGCCCGCTCTCCGGCGCTGTGGTGACGCGCTACGGCTATGCCGTGCCGTGCGAACGGATCGATGTTCTCGAAGCCGCTCATCCCGTACCGGATCAAGCGGGGCTGGAAGCCTCTGCCCGGCTGATGCGCGAGGTGGAGGCGCTCGGCGAGGACGATCTCGTCGTCGCGCTGATCTGCGGCGGCGGTTCGGCCCTTTTGCCCGCTCCGCCAGAGGGCTTCGCGCTTGAAGACGAGGTTGCACTCAACCGCGCCCTGCTTGCCTGTGGGGCGCCGATCGCCGCCATGAACACGCTGCGCAAGCATTTCTCGCGCATCAAGGGCGGGCGGCTGGCATTGGCGGCCGCTCCGGCCCGGGTCGTCTCGTTGATCGTTTCCGACATACCCGGCGACGATCCGGCGCAGGTCGCCTCCGGGCCGACGGTTCCCGACCGCAGCGGCCGTGAAGAGGCGCAGCGTGTCATTGCCCGCTATCGCCTCGAACTGCCGGAAGCCGTGAAACGGTTCGTGGCAAGCGAGGCCGCGGCCTGTCCGGACCCGGGCGATTCGCGTTTCCGCCGCAACGCGGTCTCCATCATCGCTTCCGCCCGCGTTTCGCTGGAGGCTGCGGCGGAACGGGCGCGGGAAATGGGCTTCGACGCGGTCATTCTGTCTGACGCGGTCGAGGGGGAAGCGCGCGAGGCGGGTCTTTTCCACGCCGCCCTTGCCCGCGAGGTCGCGCTGCGCAACCGGCCATTCGAGAAGCCGGTCATCATCCTGTCGGGCGGCGAGACCACGGTGACGCTGCGCGGCGATGGCAAGGGCGGACGCAACAGCGAGTTCCTGCTGTCATTCGCGCAAGGGATCGAAGGCGTGGAGGGCATTTATGCCCTGGCCGCCGATACGGACGGCATCGACGGGTCCGAGGACAATGCCGGCGCCTTCTGTTCCGGCGCGTCGGTGACGCGGCTGCGCGATCTCGGCCATGACCCGCAGGCCATGCTGGACGCAAACGATGCCTGGTCGGCTTTCCACGCTCTGGACGATCTGTTCGTTCCGGGTCCGACCGGCACGAATGTCAATGACTTGCGCGCCATCCTGGTGATCTGACCGCACGGCGCGGCACTTGCCTCAAGCCGCCGAGCCCGATGGCGCCTGGCTGCCCGAAAGCTGCGCAGCCAGTCCCTCGATCAGTGTTTCGACCGGCACGGCGATGTCGACCGTGATCGCCTGCTCGTCCGCTTGCGGCGGTTCCAGCGTGGCGAACTGGCTGTCGAGCAACGATTCGGGCATGAAATGGCCTTGCCGCGCCCGCATCCGTTCGCCGATCAGCGCCCGGCTTCCCGAAAGGTGAATGAAGGTCGTGTCGGCTCCGGCGAGCGCCCGGATCCTGTCGCGATAGGCTTTTCGCAGCGCCGAACAGCCGATGATGCATCCGCCCGCGTCCGCGCGATCGCGCAGTGCCGCGCCGACGGCATCGAGCCACGGCCAGCGGTCGTCATCGCTCAGGGGAATGCCGCGCGACATCTTTTCGATATTCGATGCCGGATGAAGGCTGTCGCCATCCAGATAGGCAAGGCCGGTTGCCGCCGCCAGCATTTCGCCCACCGTCGTCTTGCCACTGCCGGCAACGCCCATGATGACGATCTTCTTGTTCATATGCCGAAGGTTCTCTCGGAAAAGGGCGAAGAAGGCAGGTCCGGCACGGTCCACAATCATGCCGCCCGGTTTACCCGGCCGATCCGGCCTGTATATCAACGGTCATCTAGCGGCTTGCCATGGTAGCGTCAATTCAGGCGACCGGCAAAGGCCGTGGCCCGGTGCAGGGCGAACCGGACATTCCGTCGGGCCGGATATGGTGCTATCAGGCCAGTCAATTCCTGGCCGCGCAAGGACGCGGAGCGGCAGCAACCGAAAGGCAAGAACCCCCGCCATGAACGAAAACGCAGACATCGGCCTGATCGGCCTTGGAACAATGGGTGCCGCGCTGGCGCTCAACATCGCTGAAAAGGGCTCCAGCATCGCCGTCTTCAACCGGACCGCTGCCCGCACCGATGCGTTCATGGCCGCCGCTGGCGGTCTTGCGCCCCGTATCGTCCCGTCCCGCGACCTGTCCGCCTTTGTCGCCTCCATCGCACGCCCGCGCAGGATCATCCTCATGGTGCCTGCGGGCGAAGCCGTCGATGAGCAGATCGGCGCGCTGGAACCCTTGCTCGACGAGGGTGACATCATCATTGATTGCGGCAATGCGAACTTTGCCGACACCAATCGCCGCGCAGCACTGGCACAAGGCAAGCCCTGGCGTTTTCTCGGAATCGGGGTCTCGGGCGGCGAGGAGGGCGCACGCCATGGGCCGTCGATGATGGCAGGTGGCGAACGGGACGTCTGGGACGCGGTCAGCGGCATCTTCCTCGGCATTGCCGCGCGCCATACCGACGGCACGCCCTGTGCCGGGTGGATGGGTGAAGGCGGCGCCGGCCATTTCGTCAAGATGGTACACAACGGCATCGAATATGCCGACATGCAGATGATCGCCGAGATCTACGGCCTGCTGCGTGACGGCTACGGGTGGAACGCAAAACAGGTGGCCGACCTGTTTGCCCGGTGGAACGAGGGCCCGCTGAAATCCTATCTCGTCGAGATCACGTCCCACGTCGCCCGCGCCCGCGATGCCGAATCCGGATTGCCGCTGCTGGACGTCATCGTCGATCAGGCCGGCCAGAAAGGCACAGGGCGATGGACCGTGATCGAGGCCCAGCATCTCGGCACACCGGTTCCCGTGATCGAGGCGGCTGTGGCGGCGCGCAACATGTCGGCGGCGGCCGGCTTGCGCGTGGCGGGCGAAAGCCGCTTCGGACCCGCCGCGCGCCGTCTTGAAGGCGCGGCCGACACGGCGCAACTGGAAAGGGCGCTGATCGCCGGCAAGATCCTGTGCTACGCGCAGGGCTTCGCGATGCTGCAGCGCGCGGCGGCAGACTATGGCTGGCCGCTGCCGATGGCCGACATCGCCCGCGTCTGGCGCGCCGGGTGCATCATTCGGTCCGCCATGCTCGATGACATGGCGGCAGCCCTTGAGGAAAAGCCGGAAAACCTGGTCTTCGCCGCCCGTTTCGCCGAATATCTCGCGGGCACGGCGGACAGCCTGCGCGCCGTGGTCGGCGCAGCGCTGGCCAACGGGCACCCCGTGCCAAGCCTGTGCGCCGGCCTTGCCTGGTTCGACCAGTTGCGCCAGTCGCGCTCGACCGCCAACCTGATCCAGGGGCAGCGGGACTATTTCGGCCGCCACGGCTTCCAGCTTGCCGGCTGCGACGGTGTGCGCCACGGACCGTGGGCGGACGCCGGGGACGCCGGGAACTGAGGCGTCCGGCGGGGGAACGGGCAGGAGGGGGATCGGCACCATGATCGACAAGCTCGAATTGTTCATGATCCTCGCCCGCGAGCGCCATTTCGGCCGCGCGGCCGAGGCGGCCAACATTTCCCAGCCCACGCTTTCCTCGGCCATCAAGCAACTGGAGAGCCAGCTTGGCGTGCCCCTGGTCAAGCGCGGCGCCCGGTATCAGAGCCTGACGCCGGAAGGCGAGCGGGTGCTGGAATGGGCGCGCCGCATCGTGGCCGATTGCCGCGCCATGAGCGAGGAGATGCGCGCGGCCCGCACGGGCATATCCGGGCGCATCCGCCTTGCCGTCATCCCCACGGCGCTGGCCACCGTTGCAGAGTTGACGACCCGTTTCAGCCAGGCTCATCCGGCGGTCAGCTTCACGGTCCTGTCGCGCACCTCGAAGGAAATCCTGCACCTGGTTGCCCATCTGGAGGCCGATGTCGGGATCACCTATCTGGAAAACGAGCCGCTGGGCGAGGTAACCTCGGTTCCGCTCTATGAGGAGCGCTACTGTTTCGTGACCGCCGATCCGGACATCCTGGCGGGCCGGGAGACGATGACCTGGGCCGAAACGGAGGGCTGTCAGCTTTGCCTGCTCACGCCTGACATGCAGAACCGGCGGATCGTCAACCGTTATCTTGCCATGGCCGGCGCCGAGGTGCGGGCCGTGCTGGAGACCGATTCGATCATCGCCCTTGTCGCCCACGTCGCTGCCGGCCCCTGGTCCGGAATCCTGCCTGAACGGATTGCCGCCATGTTCATGTCGCGCAACGGGATCCGCGCCATACCGCTTGTCAGCCCCGAAGGCGCCCAGATCGTCGGCGCTGTCGCGCCGCGCCATGAACTGCGTCCGCCGGCCATCGCCGCCTTCCTGCAGCATTTGGCGCGATGGCGTTGATTCCGGTCCGGATGCATGGCTATTCTTAGCCGGCGAGAAATGCTCGGTCGGGCTCGTTGATCAGCAGGCACTTTCATACGGCTGTAGCATTTGTCGCGCATGGGAGGCCGACCGCGCGAAGCGTGGCGAATGCACATCCGAAGGGAGACAACTTCATGAAACGCACAGTCCTTGGCGCCGTGACCGCCGCCACTGTCATGATGTCGCCGGCCGCTGCGCTGGCTCAGACCGAAATCCAGTTCTGGCATGCCTTTACGGGCCGCCTCGGCGATCTGGTGGCCGAGCAGGTCGAGACCTTCAACAGCAGCCAGGACGATTACAAGGTCGTTGCCTCCCACAAGGGCAATTATTCCGAGACGCTGAATGCCGGTATCGCGGCGTTCCGCGCCGGAGAGCAGCCGCATATCCTGATGGTCTTCGAGGTTGGAACGGCCACGATGATGGGTGCCAAGGGCGCCATCAAGCCGGTCTACGAGGTCATGGAGGAAGCCGGCGCCTCCTTCGATCCCGACGCCTATATCGGGTCCGTCAAGGGCTATTACACCACCTCTGACGGCCAGATGCTGTCGCTGCCGTTCAATTCGTCGACCCCGGTTCTCTGGGTCAACAAGGACGCCCTGAAGGCTGCCGGAGTCGATCCGGACGTCGACCTGTCCACCTGGGAACAGGTCGGTGAAGTGCTCGACAAGGTGAAGGCATCCGGCTCCACCTGTCCGATGACGACTGCCTGGCAGAGCTGGATCCACCTGGAAAACCTCTCCGCCTATCACAACGTGCCCTTCGCCACGAAGGACAACGGTTTTGCCGGCCTCGACACCGAACTGGCCTTCAACGGCCCGCTCCAGGTCAAGCATATCCAGACGCTTGGCGACTGGGCCCGGGAAGGCAAGTTCATCTATGCCGGCCGCCGCAACGAGGGTGGCGCCAATTTCCGCGCCGGCGAATGCGCGCTCTTCACCGAAAGCTCGGCCGGTTATGCCGGCATCAAGTCGGAAGCCGAGTTCGACTTCGCCGTCCGCCCGCTGCCCTATTGGGAAGGTGTGGAAGGTGCGCCGCAGAACACCATCATCGGCGGCGCCTCGCTCTGGGTTCTCGCCGGCCATGAAGCCGACGAATACAAGGGCGTTGCCGAGTTCCTGAACTTCCTGTCCTCGACCGACATCCAGGCCAAGTGGCACCAGGACACCGGCTACCTTCCGATCACCAAGGCCGCTGGCGAGAAGACCCGCGCCGACGGGTTCTACGACGCCAATCCGGGCACGGACATTGCCGTGATCCAGATGACGGCGAAGGAGCCGACGGCCAATTCCAAGGGTCTGCGCCTTGGTTCCTTCGATCAGATCCGCGGCATCATCGACGAGGAACTGGAAGCCGTCTGGTCCGGCAACAAGACGGCCGAGGAAGCGCTGAACACCGCTGTCGAGCGCGGCAACCAGCTTCTGCGCCGCTTCGAGCAGGCCAACCGGTAATCCGGGCGACCAACAGGAACCGGCGGCAGACCGCCGCCGGTTCGCGCAACGGCAGGCAAGGGGCATTTCATGGAAAAGCGGGTCTGGTTCAGGGGCTGGCTGTTGCCGCTGGCACTGGTTTTTCCCCAGGCGCTGATTTCGGCCGTCTTCTTCTTCTATCCCGCCGGCCAGGCCATCTGGCAGTCCCTGTTCATCCCCGATCCCTTCGGCCTGTCGTCGCAATTTGTCGGCCTGGGCAATTTCGAATTCCTCCTGTCGGACCCCTATTACCGGTCTTCCTTCGTCACCACGGCAATCTTTTCCACCCTGGTCACGCTCGTTTCCATGGTTCCGGCCCTGTTTCTCGCCGTGCTGGCCGACCGGCTGGTGAAGGGCGCCGGCACCTACCGGACGCTTCTGATCTGGCCCTATGCCGTCGCGCCGGCTGTCGCGGGCGTGCTGTGGCTGTTCATGTTCAACACCCGCGTCGGCGTCGTCTCCTGGTATCTGGGGCAATTGGGCTATGACTGGAATCATGTTCTCAATCCCAACGAGGCCATGGGCCTTGTCGTGGTCGCCTCCGCCTGGGGCCGCATCAGCTACAATTTCCTGTTCTTCTTTGCAGCGCTTCAGGCGGTGCCGCGTTCATTGATCGAGGCGGCGGCCATTGATGGCGCGCGCTTCTGGCGCCGTTTCTTCACCATCGTCCTGCCCATGCTCTCCCCGACCACCTTCTTCCTGCTGGTCGTCAATATCGTCTATGCCTTCTTCGAGACCTTCGGCGTCATTCACACGATTACCGCCGGCGGCCCGCAGCAGGCCACGACGATCCTTGTCTACAAGGTCTATGCCGACGGTTTCGTCGGCCAGGACCTGGGCTCGTCGGCGGCCCAGTCGGTCATTCTCCTGCTTGTCGTCGGCGCCTTGACCGTCATCCAGTTCCGTTTCATCGAGCGCAGGGTTCACTACTGACATGGCGACGCCTTCCAGCAACGATACCGGCGGCATGGTGGAACGGCGCGGTCACGGCCTCTGGCTGAGCCATGCGCTGATGATCCTTGGCATCCTCATTGTCTTCTTCCCCATCTGGCTTGCCTTCGTGGCGTCCACCGTCACCCAGCCGGAAATCGTCCGGCCGCCCATGCCGGTCCTGCCCGGCGGCCATTTCTGGGAGAACTACAGCCGCGCCTTGTTTTCCGGTGTCAACGTGCCGGTGGCCACCATGATGCTCAATTCGCTGGTCATGGCGGTGGGCATCGCGGTCGGCAAGATCATCATCTCGCTGCTTTCGGCCTTCGCCATCGTCTATTTCCGCTTTCCTTTCCGCGGCGCCTTCTTCTGGATGATCTTCATCACGCTGATGCTGCCCGTCGAGGTGCGCATCGTGCCCACCTATGAGGTAATTGCCGGCTTCGGCATGCTCAATTCCTATTCGGGCCTGATCTTCCCGCTCATCGCCTCGGCCACGGCAACCTTCCTGTTCCGCCAGTTCTTCCTCACCATTCCCGACGAACTGGCCGAGGCGGCGCGCGTCGACGGAGCCCGGCCGATGCGGTTCTTCATCGATATCGTCGTGCCGATGAGCCGCACGAACATTGCCGCGCTTTTCGTCATCCTCTTCATCTACGGCTGGAACCAGTATCTCTGGCCGCTGCTCATCACCACCGATCCGTCGATGAACACCATCGTCATGGGCATCAGGCAGATGTTCCCGTCCGGCGATGACACGGCCGACTGGCCGGTGATCATGGCAACGTCGATCCTCGCCATGGTTCCGCCGGTCGTCGTCGTGGTGTCGATGCAGAAACTGTTCATCCGCGGCCTTGTCGAAAGCGAGAAGTGACGATGGCAACCGTCAGCCTGAAAAATGTGAAGAAGCGGTTTGGCCAGACCGAGGTCATCCACGGTGTGAGCACGGACATCGAGGACGGCGAGTTCATCGTCATCGTCGGTCCTTCGGGCTGCGGCAAGTCCACGCTGCTGCGCATGGTGGCCGGCCTGGAAACCGTGACCGAGGGCGTTGTCGAGATCGATGGCGAACGAGTCAACGAAAGGGAGCCCATGGACCGCGACATCGCCATGGTGTTTCAGAACTACGCACTCTATCCGCATATGTCGGTGCGCCAGAACATGGCCTACAGCCTCAGGATCGCGGGCATGGCCAAGCCGGAAATCGAGCGCAAGGTGACTGAAGCGGCCAGGCTTCTGCAACTCGAACCCTATCTGGACCGCAAGCCGAAGCAGCTTTCCGGCGGTCAGCGCCAGCGTGTCGCCATGGGCCGGGCCATCGTGCGTGAACCCTCCGTCTTCCTGTTCGACGAGCCGCTGTCGAATCTGGATGCCAAGCTGCGTGTGCAGATGCGCCTGGAAATCCGGCAATTGCAGGCCAAGCTCGGCGTTACCTCCCTTTATGTCACCCACGACCAGGTGGAGGCCATGACCATGGCCGACCGCATGATCGTGATGAATGACGGCCGCGCCGAACAGATCGGCACACCGCTTGAAGTCTATGAACGGCCCGCCAGTCTGTTTGCTGCCCAGTTCATCGGCAGTCCGGCCATGAACGTCGTGGCCGGAAGGGTCAGCCAGGGCAGGGCGATCATGCCCGGCGGCGCGGAGATTGCCTGCAACTCGGACCATGAGGGCGCCGCATCGGTCGGGATCCGCCCCGAGGACCTCCACGCCGATGATTCCGGCCCGCTGGAAATGACGGTGGACATAGCCGAACCGCTTGGCGCAACGACGCTGCTGCATGGCCGGCTGAACGGAACGGAAGACGATTTCACCGCAAGCCTGCCCGGCGTGCATCACATGCGCGCGGGTACCCTCCTGCGCCTGTCGGTCGATCCCGGCGCCATTCATCTCTTCGACAGCAGCACCGGTTTGCGCATCGGCTGAATCACGCCCTTGGAAACGGGAAAGCCGCGGCCTGTCTTTGCAGGCCGCGGCTTTCACATGGTCACAAGAGTCCTGGCGTCAGGTGCGCAGCACCCGGTAGATGGCCGGGATGACCAGGACGGTCAGCAGCGTCGACGAGGCCAGGCCGAACAGCAGCGAGATCGCCAGGCCCTGGAAGATCGGGTCCGTCAGGATCACAGCCGCGCCGATCATCGCCGCCAGCGCGGTCAGCAGGATCGGCTTGAAGCGGATCGCCCCGGCCTCGATCAGGATCTCGGTCAGTTCGCGCCTGCGCATCGGCGTCCCCGGCGCCACCTCCGCTTCTTCCTCGTCGGCGACGACGATGGCCATTTCGGTTTCGGCAACATGCTCCTCGCCGGAAACCGGAACGTCGCGCGGTGCATGGCGGATGAAGTCGACCAGCAGGATCGAGTTCCGCACGATGATGCCGGCCAGCGCGATGAAGCCGATCATGGACGTCGCCGAGAACGGGGCACCGAACAGCCAGTGGCCGCCCAGGATGCCGATGAAGGTCAGCGGGATCGGGGTCAGGATGACCAGCGGCACCTTGAAGGAGCCGAACTGTCCGACCACCAGGATGTAGATTGCGAGCAGGGCGACCATGAAGGCCGCGCCCATGTCGCGGAAGGTCACCCAGGTGACTTCCCACTCGCCATCCCACAGCAGCACCGGCTTCGTCTCGTCCTCCGGCTGGCCATGCAGCGAGATGACGGGTTTGTCGAGTCCGGTCCAGTCCTGCGCGTCGATGGCTTCCTGCACGGCAAGCATGCCGTAGAGAGGGGCCTCGAAATCGCCGGCCAGTTCCGCCGTCACCATTTCCGCAAAGCGGCCATTGTGGCGGAAGATCGGATAGGATGCCTTTTCCTCTTCGATCTGGATGACGTCGCCCAGTTCCACGACACCGCGCGCGCCCGGCAGCACATTGGCCGGGATCGGCGTGGTGAGGAAGCTTTCGTCCACCACCCGTTTGCCCTTCGGCCGCTCCACGCGGATCGGCACGGGGTGCCGGCCCTCGCCCTTGTGGGAATAGCCCACCGTCGTGCCCGAATTGAGAATGGCAAGCGTCTGCAGCACGTCGTTTTCCTGGACCTTGAAGAAATCGAGGTCATCGGTGGAAATGGTCGTGCGCATCCGCCGGGCCTGCTGGCCATAGGAATTGTCCACGTCCACGACATAGGGCACGGACTTGAACGCCGCCTCCACCTTCGCCGCCACGGCGCGGCGCGTCTCGGCGTCGGGGCCGTAGATTTCGGCCAGCAGCGTGGCCATCACGGGCGGTCCGGGCGGGGGTTCCACCACTTTCAGGCTGGAACCGTCCGGCACGGGAATGGCCGCGATGCGTGCGCGGATGTCGAGCGCGATCTCGTGGCTGGAGCGCGTGCGCTCCTCCTTGTTCTTGAGATTGATCGCGACGTCACCCATTTGCGGCTCGGCGCGCAGGTAGTAGTGGCGCACCAGACCGTTGAAGTTGAACGGCGAGGCCGTGCCGGCATGGGTCTGGACGGATTTCACCTCTTCCAGTTCGAGCACGCTGCGCGCGACCGCCTGCGCCACCGCGTCGGTCTTCTCGACAGACGAGCCTTCCGGCAGGTCGATGACCACGGAAAGTTCCGACTTGTTGTCGAAGGGCAGCAGCTTGACCGTCACATCCTTTGTATAGAACAGCGCCAGCGACCCGATGGTGAGAATGCCGACGATGAGCAGGAACAGCCAGCTTGTCGCCTTGCTCCAGAGGATCGGTTTTGCGACCGCGGTATACATGGCGCCCAGCACGCCGCCATGGGCATGGTGGCCGTCGCCATGGCCATGCACCGGCGCCTTGCCGGCAAATTTCAGCATCAGCCAGGGCGTGACCATCACGGCGACGAAGAACGAAAAGATCATTGCCGCCGAGGCATTGGCCGGGATGGGTGACATGTAAGGGCCCATCATGCCGGAGACGAACAGCATCGGCAGCAGCGCGGCAACGACCGTCAGCGTCGCGATGATCGTCGGATTGCCGACTTCGGCGACGGCCTCGATGGCCGCCTGCCTGCGGTCGCGCCCGTCCTTCATGCCCCAGTGGCGTGCGATGTTCTCGATGACGACAATGGCGTCGTCGACCAGGATGCCGATGGAGAAGATCAGCGCGAAGAGCGAGACGCGGTTCAGCGTGTAGCCCATCAGACGTGAGGCGAACAGCGTCAGCAGGATCGTCACCGGAATGACGATGGCCACCACCATGGCCTCGCGCCGGCCGATCGCCAGCCATACGAGCAGGATGATGGAAACGGTGGCGAGACCGAGGTGGTAAAGCAGCTCGTTGGCCTTTTCATTGGCCGTCTCGCCATAATCGCGGGTCACCTCCACCGTCATGCCGTGGGGAATGAGCGTGCCTTCCAGGGTCCCCACCTTGTGCAGGATCTGGTGCGCCACGGTCACCGCGTTGGAGCCGGCGCGCTTGGCGATGGCCAGCGTCACCGAGGGGACGCGCGTAATTCCGTCTTCGCCCTTCAACACGGTGGAGACCATCAGGTCGGCCGTGTCGGTCGCGAAGGAAACATCGGCCACATCGCGCACATAGACCGGCCGGTCGTCGCGCGTCGTCAGCAGGAGATTGCCGATTTCGGCAGGGGAATTGAGTGTCTCGCCGGCGATGACCGTGATCTGCTCGCCTGCATCGCGCACATTGCCGATGGGGAAGGAGGTATTGGCGCCCTGGACCTTGCCGGCAAGCTGCTGCAGCGTGACGCCATAGAGCGCCAGCCGCTTGGGATCGGGGGCAATGCGGATCATCTCGCCGGTCTCGCCCACGAGATAGGTCAGGCCCACATCCTGGATCTTGGCCAGTTCCGTGCGCAGTTCGCGCGCCACGCGCGTCAGGTCGTTGGCGGTGATGCGCCCGGCCGCTTCCGGCTTCGGCGACAGCGTCAGCGACACGATGGCGACATCGTCGATGCCGCGCCCGACGATCATGGGTTCCGGAATGCCGACGGGAATGCGGTCGGCATTGGCCTTCACCTTGTCATGCACGCGCAGGATGGCCGTGTCGGAAGATGTGCCGGTCAGAAAGCGCGCGGTGACCATGACCCGGTCGTCCGCCGTCTGCGAATAGACATGCTCGACCCCGTCAATGCCCTTGACGATGGTCTCCAGCGGTTCCGAAATGAGCTTGACCGCATCGGGCGCCTTCAGCCCGTGCGCCGGGACCATGATATCGACCATGGGCACCGAGATCTGCGGCTCCTCCTCGCGCGGCAGGGTGATGAGCGCGATCAGGCCGAAAGCGAAGGCGGCAATCAGGAAAAGCGGCGTCAGGGGCGAGACGATGAAGGCTTTCGTCAGCCCGCCTGCGATTCCCAGCGGGGTCTTGTTGTGGCTCATGGCACGATCACCGTGTCGCCGGCTTCCAGGCCGGTCAGGATTTCGACATGCCGCGCGCCGTCATGCATGACGGTCTCGCCGGTCACGACGGTGCGCTCCACCGTTTCGCCGTTCTGCCTGACCGGAAGGAACTCCAGCCCCGACCGGATGGTCAGCGCGGCGGCTGGGACCAGCAATGCCTGCCGCGTACCCACCGGCACCTGGACGAGAATACGCGCATCGACAAAGGCGGTGGGAAGCTGGTCCACCTCCACGTCGGCAATGACGCGGCCGTTCTCGATCTGCGGATAGACCTTGGCGAGCTTGCCCACCGTTTCCTGGCCTCCGGCGGCGATCTGGATTTGCGCGCCGGCGGCCAGTGAGCGGGCGTGGCGTTCGGGAATGGCGAGACGAAGGAAGAAGCCGCCGCCGCCAATGGTGGCCACCGGCTCGCCCGGCATGATGACCGCGCCCTTGGTCACCGGGACGGTGAGCACCCGGCCATCGGCCGGCGCCAGAACGTCGCCTTCCGCGCCCTGCTGTTCCAGGACCTGGCGCTGGGCCTGCGTGGCGGCGATCTCGTTGCGCGCGACATCGGCCGCCGTCTGAAGCTGGTCCAGCCGCTGGCGCGTCATGACGCCCCGTTCGACCAGCGTCTGTGCGCGTTTCAGTTCGGACTCGGCGGTATCGAGTTGCGAGGCGAGCGCCCTGAGCCGGGCGTCCTGCGCGGCGATCTGGAAATCCAGCTTGTCGTCGCGCACGGTCGCGATGGTCTGGCCGGCCGTGACCTCGTCACCCTCGGTGACGAGGAGGTCGACGACCACGCCGCCAATGCGCGCACGCGCCGGGACGGTGTCCCTTGCTTCCACCCTGCCATAGACGGCTTTCCATTCGGGAACCGGGACGGGTTCGGCCTTGTATTCGGCTGCCACGGCCGCGGTCGAGGTCAGCAGCCCGGCAATGAGCAGGAATGCGCGCATGGTTTCGCTCCTTGTAATTCGGGTCGCGATGGCCTTGCTCAGAAGGCGGTACCCGGCTTGACGCCGAGCTTCTTGAAGATCATGGCCGCGGGGCAGAAGCCGGTAAAGGCCGATTGCAGCATGTTCACGCCGATGAAGACGGTGAACCAGATGAAGAGCGGCGAGACATAGACCGTCAGCACGACGGACAGCAGCACCATGAAGCCGGCAAAGGCGAGGACGGAACGGTCGAGGGACATGGGGACTTCTCCTGTGTCTTTAATATCTACACATGTTCATATATAGAGACAAAAGACACATTGCAATGCATCATTCGGCTATCTGGAAGATTCCGCGAGCGGTGACCATGATCTGCCTCAAGGCCGCGCCGGTCAGTCCCGGTAACCCGGTCAGGCTGGTCCGTCTGGCGGGGCGGGAAACCGTGCGGGCGTCAGCCCCGCCTGGAACCACGAGACCAGATTGTAGATGGAAAACACCGGCAGGCCGGTCGCGGCGCGAATGTCGGGCGCGTAAGGCACCATGTTGGTGCATTCCAGAACGATGGCGCCAAGGTCGCCATGGGCCTCAGCAAGCGCCCGTGCGGCCGCCACATTGTCGGCGCGCGCGGCATCCACGTCGAGGGTAAGCGCATTGTCAAGAATGGCGCGGGTGAACTCGCGTCCGCCTTCCGTGGTGCCGATGGGCGTACCTTCGGGCACGCGCGCCTTTTCCAGATGCAGTGGTGTCAGTGTCGATGCCGAAATGGTCAGAATGCCGGCGCGCTTTCCTGCCGGCAGCAGGCGGTTGACCATCTCCACCTGCATCAGCGAGGAGGTTGCCACCGCAACGCCGGTCGCCTCTGCCAGTTCATCCTGGAAAAGCGAGAGAAAGCCGCAATTGGTGGTGATGCCGTCGGCGCCGTCGGCGACGAGGTCGCGCGCCGCCCGGACGAAGGCATCCAGCATGCCCGTCGCGCCGCGCCGCACCACGAGATCCGGCGTGGCGTCGCGCACGATCCTGTAATGCACGGGGAAGGGCCAGGTGCGTGCATTGCCCATGTCGCCGGGAATGCGGGGAAAACGCGCGTCGAGCATGAGAATGCCCACCGATGCGCCATAGATGGCCTTGCCGCCGGTCACCCGGGTCATGTCTCTTCCTCCGATACGACGCGATGCGCGAAGATTTCCTCCGGCCCGCTGACATAGATGCTTGAGTAGCCTTCCCTCACCGCCACCACGATCTGGTCCATGCGCTTGACGATATGCTGGCGCATCAGCGCCTCGGCCGCATCGGCGTCGCGACGCTCCAGGGCTTGCATGATCTGGCGGTGTTCGCCCTTGGTATGCTGCACCCTCAGCCGCATGTCGATCCAGCGGATGAAGCGGATGCGCTCGTTGACCGAAGCGAGCTGGCGCACGATTTCGCCGTTTCCGGTCATGCGTGCGATGCCGATGTGAAAGGCCTCGTCATGCTCCACCACCGCCCCGATGGTCTTGCCGGCATAGTCGAGACCATGGGCATAGAGTGCGTCCCGCAATGCCGCGATGTCGCTGTCGCCGGCCCGCTGGCAGGCGAGGCGAACGGCAGCCGCCTCCAGCACTTCGCGTATTTCGTAGAGCTCGAAGATGCGTTGCGGATCGAGTTCGCGGCAGAAGAAGCCCTTGCCGGGCTGGAAATCGATGAGTTGCTCGGCGACCAGCCGGTTCAGCGCCTCGCGCAGCGGTGTGCGGCTGGCGTCGAGGTCGCGGGCAAGCTGGACCTCGTTGATCCGCTCGCCCGGGCGGATGCCGAAATTGACCGCCATTTCCTTGAGCCGCCTGTAGAGCGCCTCGACCCGGCCTTCGCTCATGCTGCGCCTGCCCTCCACGCGTTCCGGCTTCTTGACACAGCCGGCGGCACTTCGCAAGATACAGAACTGTATACAGGATTGTGCGCAGGCAACCACGGAGAGAGCGGCAGTGGATTACGGGTCGAACCAGATGACGGGCGCAGAGGCCACGGTGCGGATGCTGCAGGTCCACGGCGTGCGTCATGTCTTCGGCCTGTGCGGAGACACCTCGCTGCCCTTCTATGATGCCATGGCCACGCTCGATCATGGCATGATCCATATCCTGACCCGTGACGAACGCCATGCCGCCTACATGGCCGACGGCTATGCCCGCGTGACCGGCAGGCCCGGCGTCTGTGAAGGCCCGTCCGGCGGCGGCGCGACCTATATCCTGCCCGGCCTCGTGGAAGCCAACGAGAGTTCCGTGCCGGTGCTTGCCATCACCACGGATGTTTCCACCGCTTCGCGCGGGCGCTATCCCCTGACCGAACTGGACCAGGTGGCGCTGTTTCGCCCGCTGACCAAGTGGAACGCCTCGCTCGACGATGCCGCGCGCTTGCCATCCATGATGCGCGCCGCCTTCCGCGCCATGACCACCGGTCGCCCGGGCGCGGCCCATCTCGCACTGCCCTTCGATACGCAGAAGGGCGCGGTCGATCCGGCTGAAATCTGGGTCGATCCCGGCCATCAGCGCTTCCCCGCCCTGCCGGCGGCACCCGAGGCAGGTGCCGTCGAAGAGGCCGCTGACCGGCTTTGCGCCGCCCGCAGGGCAGTCGTCATTTGCGGCGGCGGGCCGGTCATCGCCGGCGCGTTCGAGGCCGTGGAAAAGTTGGCGCGGCTGCTCGATCTCCCGGTCGCCACGTCTGTCTCCGGCCAGGGCATCATCGCCGAGACGCACAGCCATGCGCTGGGTGTCGTGGGGTCCAATGGCGGCGTTCCGGCCACCCGTGCCGTGATCGACGAGGCCGATCTCGTGCTTTTCATCGGTTGCCGGGCCGGTTCGGTGACGACGGAGCGCTGGCGCTCGCCGCGACCGGGCGTCGCCATCGTCCACATCGACAGCGATCCCGAGGTCATCGGCGCCAACTACAAGCCGGATGTGGCGATTGCCGCCGATGCACGCCTGGCGCTGGAAGCCCTGGTGAAAGCCGTCGAGGCAAGGGAGAATCGCAACGGGCAGGGCGGCGCGGCGCGCGCCGCTGCCGCATGGCAGGCCAAGCTCTCTGATTTCCGGCCGCTGGCGCAAAGCGGCGAGAGGCCCATCCGTCCCGAACGGGTCGTCGCCACGCTGCAACATCTGCTCGATGACGACGCCACCATCGTCGCCGACCCCGGCACGCCCTGTCCCTATTTTTCCGCGCATTACCGCTGGCCGAAGGCCGGCCGCCACTTCATCACCAACCGTGCCCATGGCGCGCTGGGTTACGCGCTCGCCGCTGCCATGGGCGCTCATGTCGGCCGCCCATCCGCCAAGACCGTTGCGGTCATGGGCGACGGCTCCTTCGGCTTCTGCTGCGGCGAGTTCGAGACGATCTGCCGCTACAACATGCCGATCACCTCCATCGTCTTCTCCAATTCCGTCTTCGGCTGGATCAAGGCCGGCCAGAAATCCGGCTTTGGCGGGCGCTATCACAATGTCGATTTCTCCCGCACCGATCATGCCGCCGTCGCCGCCGCCTTCGGCGTGAAGGCATGGCGGGTCGAAGACCCGGACGAACTGGAAGGCGTCCTGCGGCAGGCACTTGCCCATGACGGCCCGACCCTGGTCGATGTCATCGCCCAGCCGTTGCAGGATGCCGCTGCCCCCGTCTCCGAATGGGTGGCCTGATGTCGGGTGGTCTCGCTCAGCCGGTCACCGGCTTCGACGTCTGGCATTGTGCCTTGCCGGTCACCGGGCGGCGCGACCACGGTATCGGTGCGATCGCGGGCAAGGTCGAGGTCATCATCCTGCGCCTGACGGCCGAAGACGGCACCGAAGGTTTCGGCGAGGCCGCGCCCTGGGTGGTCTTCACCGGCTCGCCGGAAGCCAGTTTCGCCGCGCTGGACCGTTACATGCGCCCACATGTCATCGGCCGGCCGGTGGCGGACATGGCGGCCATTCTCACCGATGCCAGCCGCGCCGTGGTCCACTGCACCGAGGCCAAGGCGGCGCTGGATTCCGCCTTGCACGATCTGGCCGGGAGGCTCACCGGCCGCCGCGTCTGCGCCATGCTTGGCGGTGGCGATGATCCGGCGCCGATCCCGCTCTCCTGCTCCATCGCAAACCCCGATTTCGAAGCCGACAAGGCGCTGCTGGAGCGGTTGGCGGCGGATGCGGTGGGCATCGTCAAGCTGAAGACCGGCTTTGCCGGCCATGCCTTCGACCTGATGCGGCTGGAATGGATTCGCGAGCATCATCCCGCCATGCAAGTCCGCATCGATTACAATCAGGGTCTTTCCCGTCAGGCGGCTCTCGAACAGGTGCCCGAGATCGCCGGTTTCATGCCCGATTTCATAGAACAGCCGGTCGCCGCCGGCGATTGGGCGACCATGGCTGATTTGCGCATGAAGCTGGATGTGCCGCTGCTGGCCGACGAAAGCGTGTTCGGCCCCGAGGACATGGAGCGCGCCGCCCGGGAGGGGATTTGCGACGGTGTCTCGGTCAAGATCATGAAGACAGGCGGTCTGAAGCGGGCGCAAGCCGTGGCGCGCATGGCGGCTGAGGCCGGCCTTTCAGCCTATGGAGGCGACATGTTCGAGACCGGGCTTGCGCATCTGGCCGGGGCACACATGATTGCCGCCACGCCCGAAATCACGCTGGGCTGCGAGTTTTACCAGGCGCGGTATTTCTTGGCAGGGGATCTGCTCGAGACACCGTTCCCCGTCAGCGGCGGCCATGTCATGCTGCCGCCGGGGCCGGGACTGGGCATCGGGCCGGACATGGCGAAAGTCCGGCACTACAGCATGGCCGCATCAGAACATCGATAATTTATTGACAAATTCTTGACGTGTGTCACGATCATGCTCAGGAAACCGCAGGAGCCGGGGAAGGGGACGGAACAGGAATGGATGCCAGCGAGCGGAAAGGCAGGACCGTTGCGGTGATCGGCGCCGGCATTGTCGGTGTCTCGACGGCGATATGGCTGCAACGTGACGGCCATGACGTCATCCTGATCGACCGCGCCGGACCGGGCGAGGGAACCAGCTTCGGCAATGGCGGCGTGCTGGCCTCCTGCTCCGTCGTCCCGGTCACCGTCCCGGGGCTCATCGGCAAGGCGCCGCGCATGCTGTTCGACCCGCGCCAGCCGCTGTTCCTGAAGTGGGGCTACCTGCCGAAGCTTTTGCCCTGGCTCATCCGCTATCTCGGCCATGCCAATGCCGATGCCGTGAAGCGGCGTGCCGCTGCGCTCTTTCCGATCATTGGCGACAGCCTCGCCGATCACCAGGCGCTGGCTACCGGAACCGGGGCGGAAAAATGGATCCGGCCGTCCGACTATCTTTTCCTCTACAACGATCGCGCCCATTTCGAGAGCGATGCGTTCGGCTGGTCGATCCGGAAGGAGCACGGCTTCACCTGGGACGTTCTTGAAGGCAGGGACTTTACGGACTACGATTCCGCCTATGGACCCGCCCTCGATTGCGCGGTGCGGCTGAAGGACCATGGCGTTATCCGCGATCCCGGGCAATATGTGAAGGATCTCGCCGCCCATGCCGAACGCCAGGGCGCGCGCGTGCTCAAGGCCGATGTGACGGACATCGTGCGGGAAAACGGCCGGGTGACAGGCGTCCGCGCCGGGGGTGAAACGATAGAGTGCGATGCCGCCGTCGTCGCGACCGGCGTCTGGTCCGGCCCGCTGGCCGCCAGACTGGGTGTCAGGGTGCCCATCGAGACCGAGCGCGGCTATCATCTGGAATTGTGGGAGCCGAACATCACGCCGCGCTCTCCGGTTGCCGTGGCCTCGGGCAAGTTTGTCGTCACGCCCATGGAAGGCCGGTTGCGCCTGGCCGGCATCGTCGAGTTCGGCGGACTGGAAGCGCCCGCCTCGCGCGCGCCATTCCGGCTGCTGGAGGCCAATGTGCGCGCCGCCATTCCGGGCCTCGAATGGAAGGAGACGCGCGAATGGATGGGCCATCGCCCGGCGATCGCCGATTCCATCCCTGTCATCGGCGAGGTGCCCGGGGTGCCCGGCGCATTCCTTGGTTTCGGGCATGACCATGTCGGCCTGACCGGCGGGCCGAAGACCGGGCGGGTGCTGGCGCAGCTTGTGGCAGGCAGAACACCCAACATGGATCTTGCGCCCTATTCGCCATCGCGGTTTGAATAGGCGCTCCACGCAGACAACAAGAACAAGAAACGATCAACACCAACCGAAATGGGAGACTGACATGAAGACACTTGCAAGACTGCTGGCCGCCACGGCCATGACCACGGTGGCCGCAACCGCGGCCCAGGCCGAGAAGTGGGACATGCCGATGGCCTATGCGGCCACCAATTTCCACTCCGAGGTCGGCGCCGAATTCGCCAAATGCGTGACGGAAGCCACGGGCGGCGACCTGGAGATCGTCACCCACCCCTCCGGCTCGTTGTTCAAGGGCAACGAGATCAAGCGCGCCGTGCAGACCGGCCAGGCCAATATCGGCGAGCGCCTGCTTTCGGCCCATGGCAATGAGAACCCGCTCTACGAGGTGGATTCCATTCCCTTCCTCGTCTCCTCCTTCGACCAGCACGAAAAGCTGTGGTCGATCGCCGAACCCTATGTGAGCAAGGTCCTGGCCGGCGACAACCTGCACTATCTCTATTCGGTGCCGTGGCCGCCCCAGGGGCTCTACATCAACAAGCCGATCAGCAGCGTGGACGACCTCAAGGGCGTCAAGTTCCGCTCCTACTCCACCGCGACGGCCCGCATGGCGGAACTGACCGGCATGCTGCCGGTGCAGGTCGAGGCGGCGGAACTGAGCCAGGCGCTGGCCACCGGCGTTGCCGAGAGCTTCATCTCGTCCGGCGCAACCGGCTATGACCGCAAGGTGTGGGAACAGCTTTCCAACTTCTACGAGGTTGACGCCTGGCTGCCGCGCAACGCCGTGTTCGTCAACATGGACGCCTGGAATGGCCTCGACGATGCCACCAAGACGGCCATGAACGATTGCGCCGCCAAGGCCGCAGAACAGGGTCTTGCCCGCTCGAAGGACTACACCCAGTTCACGCTCAACGGCCTGAAGGAAAACGGCATGACCGTCGAGCGCGCCAGCGACGAGCTGATGAACGGCCTGAAGGCCGTCGGCGAGACGATGACGCAGGAATGGCTGGACAAGGCCGGCGACGACGGCAAGGCCATCGTCGAGGCTTACAAGAACCAGTAAGCCGTTGACGGGCCGGCGGCGGGCAGTTCGCCGGCCCTTCTCTTTCGCCGCTTCACGCTCCAGACAAGCCGACTGCGCAAGGGGGGACAGCCATGCTCGCCGCAGGCCGCGCGCTTCGCCGCATTCTCGATGCCCTTTACCTGGCCGGGGGTATCATCGCCGCCTTCTTCACCGTGGCCATTCTCGCGCTGATCGTGGCGCAGATGCTGGCGCGCTGGACCGGCCACGTCTTTCCCGGCGCGACCGACTATGCCGGCTATTGCATGGCGGGGGCCTCTTTCTTCGCCTTCGCCTATGCGCTGAATCATGGAGCCCATATCCGCGTTTCGCTGTTTCTTCATGCCCTTGGCGAAAAGCGGTTCTGGGGCGAACTGTGGTGTTTCGCCATCGGCACGGCGGCATCCACCTATTTCGCCTGGTATGCCGTGCGCGGTGCCTGGTGGTCCTGGAAGCTGAACGACATCAGCCAGGGCCTCGATGCCACGCCGGTCTGGATCCCGCAGATTTCCATGGTGGCGGGAACGGTGTTGCTCGCCATCGCCTTCTGGGACCATCTGGTCCGCCTTGTCTTCACCGGCGCGCATGGCATCACCACCGATGCCGTCAGCCAGAGCCATGCGGAGTGACGCATCATGGAACAGCTCGCTCCCATCGCAATCTTCCTTTTCGTTCTCTTCCTGCTGCTCGGTTCAGGTGTCTGGGTCGGCCTGTCGCTGCTCGGCGTTGCCTATGTCGGCATGGAGCTTTTCACCAGCCGCCCGGCCGGCGATGCCATGATCACGACGATCTGGACCGCCTCGTCCTCGTGGACGCTGACGGCCCTGCCGCTCTTCATCTGGATGGGTGAGATCCTCTATCGCACGCGTCTCTCCGAAGACATGTTCCGTGGCCTGTCGCCCTGGATGGCGCCGCTGCCCGGCGGTCTCGTCCATACCAACATCGTCGGCTGTACCGTGTTTGCCGCCGTATCCGGCTCCTCGGCCGCCACGCTGACCACGGTCGGCAAGATGTCGATCCCCGAACTGCGCAAGCGCAACTATCCCGAACGCATGATCATCGGCACCCTGGCCGGTGCGGCCACGCTGGGCCTGATGATTCCGCCCTCGCTCACCCTCATCGTCTACGGTGTCACGATCAACGAATCGATCACCAAGCTCTTCATGGCCGGTGTCGTTCCCGGCCTCGTCCTGGCCGCCATGTTCATGGCTTATGTCGCCATCATGTCGCGTGTGTCGAAAGACTTCGCGCCGGACCCGGAACAGCGGATGACTTTCGGCCAGAAGGTGCGCAATTCGCGTTTCCTTTTGCCCGTCATCAGCCTCATCCTCGTCGTCATCGGCTCGATGTATCTGGGCTATGCCACGGCCACGGAGGCCGCTGCCTTCGGCGTCATCGGCGCGCTCGTGCTTGCCGCCACCCAGGGCTCGCTTTCCCTGTCCACCTTTGCCGAAAGCCTGATGGGCGCGGTGCGCACATCCGCCATGATCGCGCTCATCCTGGCAGGGGCAGCCTTCCTGTCGCTGTCCATGGGCTTCACCGGCCTGCCGCGCGGCCTGGCCGATTTCATCGCCTCGCTGGAACTGAGCCGTTTCGAACTGCTGATGGCGCTGCTGGTCTTCTACATCATCCTCGGCTGCTTTCTCGACGGAATCTCCTCCGTCGTGCTGACCATGGCGGTGGTGGAACCGATGATCCGCCAGGCCGGCATCGACTTCATCTGGTTCGGCATCTTCATCGTGGTCGTGGTGGAAATGGCCCAGATCACGCCGCCCATCGGCTTCAACCTTTTCGTCCTGCAGGGCATGACCCATCACGAGATGAATTTCATCGCCCGTGCCGCATTGCCCATGTTCCTCATCATGGTGGTGATGGTCTTCGTCCTCATTGCCTTCCCGGAACTGGCCACCTGGCTGCCGGACAACATCCGCCAGCGCCCGGCCTGAGGCGCGCATGCAGGATGCCTTTGCCCATGTCGCGGCGGCGCCCTGGGTCGCCGCGGCGGTCGTTCTCATCGCCATGGTGGCCGCCGTCGTGCAATTCGGCCTTGGCATGGGTTTCGGCCTCACCGCCGCGCCCCTGCTGGCGCTGATCGATCCGGAACTCGTGCCTGTCTCGACCCTCTATCTGGGTTTTGCCGCCTCGGCCTGGACCGCCTTTGACGAACGCCACGCGGTCGTCTGGTCCGAGGTCTGGACAGCCGCCCTGGGGCGTCTTGCCGGCGTTGCCGTGGCCACGGCGGTCCTCGTCTGGATTTCCGACCGCAAGGTCTTTTCGCTGGTCTTCGGCCTGATGGTGGGTCTGGCGGTCGTGCTCTCGATAGCCGGCTGGCGGTTGCGCTTCGGCCGGGCCAGCCTGCTGTCCATGGCGGCGGTTTCCGGCCTCATGGGCACGATCACATCGGTTGGCGCGCCACCGCTGGCCATCGTCTACCAGGACAGGCCGGCCGCGCAGGCCCGGCCCACGCTGGCCGCCTTCTTCGCCATCGGCTGCCTGCTCTCGCTCGCCGGATTGCACCTGTCCGGCTGGGCGGGTTTGCGTGATCTGGCGCTGGCGCTCATCATGGTGCCGGGCATGCTTGCCGGCTGGCTGGTCGCCCGGCTGCTGGCCGGCCGTTTCGACAAGCGCTACCGTCCCGCCTTGCTGGCCGTCGCCGGTATCGCCGCCGTCATCCTCGTCATCCGGGGGCTTTCGTGAAGGTGAGCCTGCTTGCCCTGCTCGGCCTGGCGGCGCGCCATGGCCGTATCATCCTCGTGGCCGGCCTGGCCGCCGGCATCGCACTGCCGGACCTCGCCCTGGCCATGCGCCCATGGCTCCAGGAAATGGTGGCCGGCCTGCTTTTCTTCGCCGCCCTGCGCATCGGCCCGCGCCAGGCCTTTGGCACGCTTTCCGCCTTTCCGCGCACGCTGGCGCTGGCCCTGGCATACCAGCTCGTCCTGCCGCTGGCCGCCTTCGCGCTGTTTGCCGCTTTGGGCATGCAGGCGTCCGCGCTGGCCATGTCGCTCATGCTTATGCTGTCGGCCTCGTCCATTTCCGGCAGTCCGAACCTCGCCGTCCTGACGGGCCATGATCCCGCCCCCGCGCTGCGCCTTCTGGTTCTGGGAACCGCCATTTTGCCACTGACCGCAATTCCGGTCTTCGCCCTGCTGCCGGAACTGGGTGGCGCTGCGGAAGTGTCCGCCGCCTCGGCACGCCTGCTCGCGGTCATTGCCGCGGCCTCGGCCATCGCCTTCGGCATCCGCGCCTGGATCATCCGCGATCCTGCACCTGGCACGATTGCCGCGATCGACGGCCTGTCTGCCATTGCCATGGCCATTGTCGTTGTCGGCCTGATGTCGGCGGTCGGTCCGGCCCTGCGCACCGACCCGGCGGGTTTCGCGCTCTGGCTGGCCGTGGCCTGCGCCGCCAATCTGGGCGCCCAGGTCATTGCCCATGGTCTGCTTGGCCGCACCGGCCTTGCGCCCGAGCGCGTGCCGCTGGCCATTATCGCCGGAAACCGCAACATTGCGCTTTTCCTGGTGGCCCTGCCGCCGGCGGTCACCGATCCGCTGCTGCTTTTCATCGGCTGCTACCAGATCCCGATGTACCTGACGCCGCTTCTGCTGGGCCGGTTCTACGCAGGCACCGTCACGCGCAAGTGACCCGGTCGTGATTGACCTTGGCGCAAGACGGCGCGAAAACAGCCGGCAATTGCAATCCATGCACCGGCCAAGCCGGATCGGAGTCGTCCCTTGATACGTCTTGCAGCCCCGTTCCTCGCCTCGATCCTTGCCTCCATGCCGGCGCTGGCCGCCGACCCCGATCCGAAGAATTGGGAGAGCGTATTGGATGCGGCGCGCGGCCAGACCGTCTACTGGAATGCGTGGGGCGGTTCCGAAAACATCAATGCCTATATCGAATGGGCCGGTGATGAACTGGAAAGCCGCTTTGGTGTCGACCTCGTCCACGTCAAGCTGGAGGATACAGCCACCGCGGTCGCCACGGTGCTTGCCGAAAAGGCCGCCGGCAAGACCGAAGGCGGCACGGTGGATCTCATCTGGATCAACGGCGAGAATTTCGCTTCCATGAAGAAGCAGGACCTTCTTTTTGCGCCGGGTTGGGCGCAGAGCCTGCCGAACTGGCGCTTTGTCGACCATGAGACCAAACCGACCATCACCGTTGATTTCACCATCCCGACCGACGGGCTGGAAAGCCCCTGGGGCATGGCAAAGCTTGTTTTCTTTCACGACAGCGCACGCACCGCGCCCGAGACGATGCCGGACAATGCGCGTGAATTGCTGGAATGGGCCAGGGCCAATCCGGGCCGTTTTTCCTATCCCCAGCCGCCGGATTTCATCGGCTCGAGCTTCCTCAAGCAGGTGTTGAGCGAACTGGTGGCCGATCCGGCCCTTTTGCAGAAGCCGGTCGTGGAAGCGGATTTCGACACCGTCGCCCGCCCGCTTTTCGACTATCTGGATGAACTCCATCCGCTGATGTGGCGCCAGGCGCGGGCATTTCCGAAGAACTACCCGGCCATGAAGCAGATGCTGGCCGATGGCGAGGCGGAGATCATTTTTGCCTTCAATCCGGCGGAAGCCTCGGCCGCTGTCGCCGCCGGCGAATTGCCGGACACGGTTCGTTCCTTCGTCTTTTCGCAAGGCACGCTCTCCAATACCCACTTCGTCGCCATTCCCTTCAATGCCAGGGCAAAGGCCGGAGCGCTGGTCACGGCAAATTTCCTGCTGTCGCCCGAGGCCCAGGCACGCAAGCAGAATCCGGACGTCTGGGGCGACCCGACCGTGTTGGCCATGGCCAAGCTCGATGATGCGGACCGGGCCCGTTTCGAGGCGCTGGATCTGGGCGTCGCGACCCTGCCGCCCGAAAGGCTCGGCCCGGCGATCGCCGAGCCGCATGCAAGCTGGATGACCCGCCTTGAGGAAGAGTGGACGCGCCGCTACGGCGTCGCCAATTGAACGCAATGGCCGGCCCGGGCAGGGGTGGGCACCCGTGCGCCGCCTGAGCTTCGCCCGGTTCGGTCCGCCGCTTGCCATCGGTCTTCTGGCGGGTCCGGTCTTTGCGGGGCTCGCCGGAACGCTTTTTCCCGCCTTTGGCTGGCTGCCCGCATTGGGCGGCAATCATGTGACGCTGGCACCCTTTCGTGACCTGCTGGACCAGCCCGGCTTGCTGCATTCCTGTCTCGTCAGCCTGTTTGCAGGCCTTGCCGCGACAGCCCTGTCACTGGTCGGCATCGTTCTGTTCATGGCGGCCCATGCAGGCAGTCCGTTCTTTGCCCGTGTGCAGCACCTGCTGTCGCCCTTGCTGTCTGTGCCCCATGCCGCCGCAGCTTTCGGACTGGCCTTTCTCGTCGCGCCGTCGGGCTGGCTTGTCCGCCTCGTCTCGCCGGAAATGACGGGCTGGACCGCGCCGCCCGATGCCCTGATCGTGCATGATCCGATGGGCCTGACCATGATTACTGGCCTAGTTGTCAAGGAAATGCCCTTTCTTCTCCTGGTATCGCTGGCGGCGCTGACACAGGTGCGGCTTGCCGAAACGCGGCGCCTCGCCGCGTCTCTCGGCCACGGGCGCATGGCCGGCTTCTTCTTTCTCGTCTGGCCGCTGGTCTATCGCCAGATTCGTCTCGCCGTTCTGGCCGTTCTGGCCTTCTCCACATCCGTCGTGGATGTCGCCGTGATCCTCGGTCCCGTGACACCGGCACCGCTGGCCGTGCGCCTTGTCGGCTGGATGAACGATCCGGACCTGTCGATGCGCTTTTTCGCCTCTGCCGGCGCGCTTCTTCAATTGGGGCTGACGGCCTTCGCCTGCCTTCTCTGGCTGGGGTTTGAACGGCTGGCCCATGCGCTGCTGGTCTTCCTGCGCGATGGCGGCGGCCGCTATACGCACGACCGGGGCCTGCGCATGGCCTCCGTGGTCCTTCCAGGCCTGTCCGCCGCCGCGGTCTTCCTCGGCCTCCTGCTTCTGGCAATCTGGTCTGTCGCCGGCCTGTGGCAGTTTCCCGACGCCCTGCCGCGCAGCTTTTCGCTCAGGAGCTGGGAGCGCGCACTGCCCCGCCTCGATGACCCGCTCTGGACCACGCTTGTCACCGGCCTGCTCGCCACCGCGATTTCCACGGTTCTGGCCATTCTCTGCCTGCGCCGGGAGGACGAGTTGCGCGCGCCGCCGGGCCGCCTTCTCTGGCTTGTCTACCTGCCGCTCATCGTGCCGCAGGCCGCTTTCCTGTTCGGCCTGCAAATGCTGCTGATCGGCGTGCAAGCCGACCCCTCCCTGCCCGCGCTGGTGCTTGCCCATCTGGTCTTTGTCATGCCCTACGTATTCCTGTCGCTGTCGGACCCCTGGCGGGCCTTCGACCGGCGCTATGAAGCGGTCGCCGCGGGCCTTGGCGCCTCGCGCATGAAGAGCTTCTGGCGGGTGCGCATGCCGATGATGGCGCGTGCCGTCCTCGCCGCTGCTGCCGTCGGCTTTGCCGCGTCGGTGGGGCAGTACCTGCCCACCCTGCTGATCGGCGCCGGCCGCCTGACGACGGTCACGACGGAAGCCGTGGCCCTCGCATCGGGCGGAAACCGCCGCGTCATCGGGGTCTACGCTTTCCTGCAGATGATGCTGCCGGCCGCGGGCTTCGCCATTGCCAGCCTCGTTCCCGCGCTGCTATGGCGCAGGCGCAAAGCCTGACGCCGCAGGAACAGCAATGGAAACCGCCCGACCGCTGACACTGGACAATGTGCGCATATCGCTGGCCGGCAAGCCGCTGCTGGCCGTTTCCGCGCGCGTTGAACCGGGCGGCGTGCTTACCGTCATGGGGCCGTCGGGCTCGGGCAAGTCGACGCTGCTGGCCTATGTTTCGGGCTTTCTCGATCCCGTTTTCGATGCGTCAGGACGTGTCCTGTCGGCAGATGTGGACATCACGGCCTTGCCGCCGGAAGAGCGCCATGCCGGGATCCTGTTCCAGGACCCGCTGCTTTTCCCGCACATGAGCGTGGCGCAGAACCTGCTGTTTGCCATTCCCGAATCCGTCTGCGGACGTGCCGCGCGCCGCAGGCAGGCCGAGGCGGCCCTTGCGCAAACCGGCCTGGAAGGGTTTGGCAATCGCCATCCGGATACGCTGTCGGGCGGGCAGAAGGCGCGTGTCGCGCTGGCCCGCGTGCTGCTGTCCGCGCCGCGCATGCTGCTGCTGGACGAGCCCTTTTCCAAGCTCGATGCGGATTTGCGCGGCCAGATGCGCGAACTCGTCTTTTCCACCGCACGGGCCTCGGGCCTGCCTGTCGTCCTTGTCACCCACGATGCCGCCGATGCCGAAGCGGCGGGCGGCGTGGTCGTTAAGGTGGGCGCCGATGGCTGACCTGCCCACGCTTCCCGTATGTGAGGTGCTGCCGGCGCTTGACCGGGCCCTCGATGATGGCCGAAGTTGCGTGCTGGTCGCACCCCCCGGTGCGGGCAAGACCACGCTTGTGCCGCTGCACCTGCTCGGGGCCGATTGGGCAAGGCGGGGCCGCCTCGTGCTTCTGGAACCGCGTCGGCTTGCTGCCCGCGCCGCCGCCCGCCGCATGGCCGCGCTTCTGGGGGAGGAGGTGGGCGGGACAGTGGGCTATGCCATGCGCATGGACAGCCGCCAGTCGGATCGCACGCGCATCCTCGTTGTCACCGAGGGCGTCTTTGCCCGCATGGCGCTGGACGACCCGGAACTGACGGGCATAGCAGCCGTGCTGTTCGACGAATTCCACGAGCGCTCGCTGGATGGTGATTTCGGCCTGGCGCTGGCGCTCGATATTGCCGCCGGCCTGCGCGATGACCTGCGCCTGGTCGTCATGTCGGCCACACTGGACGGCGCGCGTGTCGCCGCGCTTCTGGAGGGTGCGCCGGTGATCGAAAGCCGTGGGCGCGCCTTTCCTGTCGAAATCCGCCATCAGCCGCGCGAAACCGGCCAGCCGGTCGAAGATGCCATGGCAGGTGCGATCCGTCGCGCGGCAGGCAGCGAAACAGGCAGTGTGCTCGCCTTCCTGCCCGGTCAGCGTGAAATCATGCGCACGGCCGAACGGCTCGAGGGCGCGGTTCCCGCCAATACCGATATCGTGCCGCTTTTCGGCGCCATGGATGGCAAGGCGCAGGACATGGCGATCCGCCCCGCGCCGCAGGGCCGCCGCAAGATCGTGCTCGCCACGTCCATCGCCGAGACATCGATCACCATTGACGGTGTGCGCATCGTCATCGACTCCGGCCTGTCGCGGCAACCGGTCTTCGAACCGGCCACGGGCATCACCCGGCTGGAAACGGTCAAGGTCTCGCGCGCCGCCGCGGATCAGCGTGCCGGCCGTGCCGGGAGGACGGAGCCGGGCATCGCGATCCGCCTCTGGCACGAGGGCCAGACGGGCGCGCTGGCCGCCTTCGACCCGCCGGAAATCCTTGCCGCAGACCTGACCGGCCTGATGCTCGATTGCGCCGCCTTCGGCGTGACCGATCCCGCAAGCCTTGCATTTCTCGACGCGCCTCCGGCCGCCGCGCTTGCCGAGGCAAGGCGGCTGCTGGTCGAACTCGACGCGCTCGATTCCGCCGGTCGATTGACTGAAACCGGAAAGGCCATGCGCATGCTCGCCCTGCCTGTGCGGCTTGCGCATATGGTGGCCAGGGCTGCCGCCGCAGGCGCGGGCGAACAGGCCGCCCGGCTTGCGGTGCTTTTGACCGAGCGCGGCCTTGGCGGTACCACGGCCGATCTGGACAGGCGGCTGGAAGTGTTTGGCCGCGACCGGTCCGCGCGTGCCGGTGCGGCGGCGAAACTGGCTTCGTCCATCGCGCGCCAGGCGGCGGCAGGTGCCGCAGGTTCCGGTGTGAAGCAGACAGGCCGCCCGGGCGCGGGCGAGCTTCTGCTCCAAGCCTGGCCGGACCGGGTGGCCAGGACGCGCGGTGCGCGCGGCCATTTCCTCCTGGCCAATGGACGGGGCGGCCGTCTGGAGGAAACCGATCCACTGGCCGGAGAGCCGTTTCTTGTCGTCGCGGACATGACGGGAACCGCGCAGAATGCCCGCATCCTGGCCGCCGCCACCGTCTCCGAAGCCGCGATCCGATCCGTGCTGGGTCACAGGATCACGCGACAAACCGGCGCCGCCTTCGATCCGGCGACCGGGACCGTGCGCGCCCGCGCCGTCGAGGCGCTGGGCGCCATCACCCTGTCGCAAAAGCCGCTGGCCGCGCCCACCGGCGAGGAAGCCGCGCAAGCCCTGCTCGCCGCGATCCGCGACAACGGGCCCGGTATCCTGCCATGGCCGAAGGAGGCGCTTGCCTTGCGCGCCCGCCTGGACTGGCTGCATCGCGGGCTGGGCGACCCATGGCCGGCGGTGGATGACGATACCCTTCGTGACACCCTGGAGGAGTGGCTCGCACCCTTCATCCAGAACACGGCCTCGCTGGCGGCGCTGAAGCCGCATCTGCACGCCGCGCTTCTGGCCCGGATCCCCCATGACCTTCAGCGTCAGCTCGACCGGATGGCGCCGACCCATTTCGATGCACCCTCCGGAAACCGCGTCCCTGTCCGTTACGAGGCGGAAGGCCCGGTCCTGTCCATCCGTGTGCAGGAACTCTACGGGCTGAAGGCCCATCCCGCCATGGCGGGCGGCACAGTGCCGCTGCGGCTTGAATTGCTATCGCCGGCCCACCGCCCGATCCAGACGACCCAGGACCTGCCCGGCTTCTGGGCCGGATCGTGGAAGGATGTGCGCGCGCAGATGCGCGGCCGCTATCCCAAGCACCTCTGGCCGGAAGATCCCGCCAATGCGCAGGCCACCAGCAGGGCCAAGCCGCGGGGGACCTGACAACCGTTGACGGGCTTGGCGGGCGAGGCGGTCCGGGGCATATAGGAAAAATGGAAGATGTCACCGCCCACGATCCAGTTACCGCCCGCCGCCTGCGGCTGAACACGCTGATCCGGCTGCGCTGGCTTGCCGTTGCGGGCCAGACCGTTGCCGTCATGGTTGTCCATTTCTGGCTGGGCTTCCCCTTTCCCATCCTGCTCTGTTTCGCGCTGATTGCCTGTTCGGCCTGGCTGAACATCTTTCTGGCGATCCGCTTTCCGCCTACCTACCGCCTCTCGGAGGCGGCGTCGCTGGGTGTTCTTGCCTTCGATGCCCTGCAACTGGCCGGCCTCCTCTACATGACCGGCGGCATGACCAATCCCTTCTCCATGCTGCTCATGGTGCCGGTCATCATCTCGGCCGCCTCGCTGCCCGTCCGTCACACGCTCATCCTTGGCCTTCTGGTTCTCGTTTCGGCCAGCCTGCTCGTTTTCCTGCACCTGCCTCTGCCATGGTCCGGTGGCCGCGATCTGCCGTTGCCCTTCCTCTATGTCGCGGGCATGTGGATGGCGCTGGTCTCCAGCCTTGCCTTCACGGGAATCTACGCATTTCGTGTCGCCGACGAGGCGCGAACGCTGGCCACGGCGCTGGCCTCGGCGGAACTCGTGCTGCAGCGTGAGCAGCATCTTTCGGCGCTGGATGGTCTGGCCGCAGCCGCTGCCCATGAACTGGGTACGCCGCTGGCGACGATCGCGCTTGTCTCGCGCGAAATGGAGCGCGACCTGCCGGAGGATTCGCCGCTGCGCGAGGATGTCAGCCTGTTGCGTTCGCAATCGCAGCGTTGCCGCGATATCCTGCGCCGCCTGACAACCCTGTCCAGCGAAGGCGAGATGCATATCGGGCGTCTGCCCTTGTCCTCCCTGGTTGACGAAGTGGCGGCCCCGCATCGCGCCTTCGATATCGAAATCTGCTTGCAACCGCAGCCCGGCGATGGTCCGGAGCCGGTTCTCAAGCGTAATCCGGGCATGATGTACGGTCTCGGCAACCTTCTCGAAAACGCTGTTGATTTCGCATCCTCCGCCGTCGTTGTGGAATGGGGCTGGACCGCCGAGCGGCTCTGGATAGCGATCACCGATGACGGCCGCGGCTATTCGCCTGAAATCCTGGCGCGCATCGGCGAGCCCTACACCACGTCCCGCGCCGGCAGCGAACAATCCTCCGGAGGCGGACTTGGCCTCGGGCTTTTCATCGCCAAGACCCTGCTGGAGCGCTCCGGCGCGGCGATAAGCTTCAGCAACGCCTATCAGGACCGCCTGGGCGCGCGTGTCCGGGCCGAATGGCGCCGCGAATCGGTGGAGGCGCCGATTGATCTGGCGCAAGGGCAGGACTTGCTAAATCCTGCATAAGACTTGCATCTTAAGAAGCCGCGGCAGTTTGGCGCGCGACACAGAAACGCAAAGGGGGTCCGGCATGAATGATCAGGAAGACCTGGGGGATCCGGTGTCGGTGAACGGGGCGAAACTTCTGATCGTGGAGGACGACAAGCCGTTCCAGACGCGCATGGTGCGCGCCATGGAAAGCCGGGGCTTCGAGGTTCAGGCCGCCGATTCGGTGGCCGAGGCCCTTGCCCACGTCGAATCCGGCGCGCCGGACTATGCTGTTGTCGACATGCGCCTGGGCGACGGCAACGGCCTCGACGTGGTGGAGGCCATCCGCAAGGTCCAGCCGGAATCGCGTGTCATCGTTCTCACGGGCTATGGCAACATCGCCACCGCCGTCACCGCCGTCAAGCTTGGCGCCATCGATTACCTGGCCAAGCCCGCCGATGCCGACGAGATATTCGCCGCCCTTGTTCGTGATCCTGAAGGCAAGGCCGAAGTGCCCGAAAACCCGATGTCGGCTGACCGCGTGCGCTGGGAACATATCCAGCGCGTTTACGAGGCTTGCGACCGCAATGTTTCGGAAACCGCGCGGCGGCTCAACATGCACCGCCGCACCCTGCAGCGCATTCTGGCCAAGCGTGCACCGCGCTGATTCCTATGCCGTCTCGTCGCTGCCCGTGTCGATGGCCACGCCGGCCCATTCGGCAGCAAGCAGGCGCTGCGCCCCAATCCGCGCGAAACGCGCTGTCAGGGCCTTTCGCCGGGCAGGCGCCAGGCGGTGTTCCGGCGCATCGCGCATCATCTCCGCGCCATAACCGTCGGAGAGGATGAAGCCGGCATCGCCCGGAAAGATGTCGGCCGGCACGTCGGGATGGGTCGCGAAAAAGAAGCGGTCGCACCAGTCGCGATAGCCGGGCCACTTGCGGTCGGTCCTGAAGTCGTCCACCGAAGACTTGATTTCCACGATCCAGAAATCGCCCTTGGGCGTCATGACAAGCAGGTCGGCGCGCCTGCCCGTCGCCAGCGTGACCTCGGGCAGCATCACCGCCTGCATCTCGTGCAAGAGCCGCTGCACGCCGCGCCGCACCATCATCGCGCGCGCCGATTGCCGGCCATCGGCAAGCGGATTGGAAACAGGGGTTGCAAGCAAGGCCATCACCGGAACATGCCATGAACAGACCGGCTTGAAAAGCCCGCCGGGGCCACGTCAGTCCCGGTGTTCCGCACCCGCAAGGCCTTCCAGGATCGGGCAATCCGGCCGCTCATCCCCGTGGCAGGCATGGATCAGCCGGTTCAGCGTGGCTTTCATCGCTTCCAGGGCCGCGATCTTGTCCTCGATCGCGTGGACGTGGTTGACGGCGATCTGGCGGACATCCTGGCTGGCCCGGCTCTTGTTGGCATAGAGTTCCATCAACTGGCGGCATTCATCGATGGAAAAGCCCAATTCGCGGGCTGCGCGCACGAAATTCAGGAAGTGAACATCCTCTAGGGAATAATCCCTGTAGCCGTTGGCCGACCGGGTTGGCGCGATCAGGCCGATCTCCTCGTAATAGCGGATTGTCTTGGCCGGCAGGCCGGACTGCCTTGAAGCTGCACCGATATTCATCCGTTTGCCTTTTTCTTGATCAGGACGGGAGGTTGCATTAGCAAAAAGTCACGAATCTGTGGCGGAAAAACCATGGATTCCGGCCGCCGGAGCATTTGGCTGACCCGCTGCAGCGTTAACCGCTTGGCAACCATAAATTTTGCATATTAATTCATGTGTTGAAAATGTGGCCCGATTCGGGGCCCCTGCGGAATCTGAGGGATCGGTTCAAATGACGTTCAAGCCTTTCGCCATTGCCATGGCCGTGATGCTGTCCGCTGTCCTTGCGGGCTGTTCCGGGACGGCGATTCGCACCTATTCCATGTCCTATGGCTCCGTGAAGGACGCCGGCTATCAGTTGCCGCGGATCCCGATTTCCAGGGTTCCGGGCAAGTTTCATCGCCAGCTCATTCGCTACGAGACCGATGAAAAGCCGGGCACCGTCATTGTCGATACCGGCGCCAAGTTCCTCTATCTGGTGATGGAGGACGGACGGGCCATGCGCTATGGCATCGGCGTCGGCCGCGAGGGCTTCGAATGGTCCGGCACCGCGCGCGTGGCGATGAAGCGCGAATGGCCGACCTGGACGCCGCCGTCGGAGATGATCAAGCGTGAGCCGAAGCTGGCGAAATACCGCGGCGGCATGCGGCCGGGCCTCGACAACCCGCTGGGCGCGCGCGCACTCTATCTGTTCAACAAGAATGGCGACACCGGCTATCGTCTGCATGGTTCGCCGGAATGGAATTCCATCGGCGGCAATGTCTCATCAGGCTGCATCCGCCTGATGAACCAGGACATCATCGACCTTTACGACCGGGTGAGCATCGGCGCCAAGGTCATCGTCAAGTGATCCAGCCGCAAGGCTGAACGAAAAAAGCCGGGCATCGACCCGGCTTTTTTCATGGCTTGCCGGACGGGCCGCCCAATCAGGCGATCTGCTCGACCTGCTCCACTTCGGGAACGAAATGGCGCAGCAGGTTCTGGATGCCATGCTTGAGCGTGGCCGTCGATGACGGGCAGCCGGCGCAGGCGCCCTTCATGTGAAGGTAGACCGTGCCGTTTTCGAAGCCGCGGAAGGTGATGTCGCCGCCGTCCTGGGCAACGGCCGGCCGAACGCGGGTATCGAGCAGTTCCTTGATCGTCACCACAAGATCCTCGTCGGCCTTGTCATAGAATTCCTCGCCGGAGGACAGGTCGGCACTTGCCGAATCCTCGGCCATGACCGGCGCGCCGGTCATGAAATGCTCCATGATCGCACCCAGAATGGCCGGCTTGATGTGCTGCCAGTCGGGTGTCTCGTCCTTGGTCACGGTCACGAAATCATAGCCGAAGAAAACCCCGGTTACGCCCGGCACGCCAAAAAGGCGCGCAGCCAGGGGCGAGCGGAGCCCGGCCTCCTCGCCATCGCGGAAATCAGCGGTTCCTTCCGGCAGCACCACCTGGCCCGGCAGGAATTTCAGCGTCGCCGGGTTCGGCGTCGCTTCTGTCTGGATGAACATGTCAAAACCTCCATGCGTCCTGCGGGTCAAGGTCCGCAGACCGTGTCATCGGGTTCGTTTAGAACCGTTCTAAATATAAGGCGTCGCGTGACCGGCGGCAAGCCTGCATCAGGCTAGGCTTTCGATGTCCTCGTCGGTCAGGCTGGCCGGCACCACGGTGACGGGAATGGGAAAGGGCGCCCCCTTTCCGGCCACGGAGGCAACCAGCGGCCCCGGACCTTCCGAAGAGGAGCCGGCAGCCAGCACCAGGATGGCGATGTCCTGGTCTTCCTCGATCAGGGCATGAATCTCGTCCGTTTTCTTGCCTTCGCGCACCACCAGTTCCGGCTCGATCCCGAGCGTGCCGCGAATGCGCTCGGCATGGGAATTGAGCGCTTCATTGGCGGCCGCCTCGCTTTCCTCGCGCATGATCTGTTCAACCCCGAGCCAATGCTGGAAATCACCCGGTTCCATGACGAAGACGAGAACGAGGGCGCCATTGGTGTTGTGCGCCCGGCGCGCCGCATAGGCAACGGCGCGTTCGCATTCCGGTGTTCCGTCGATCACCGCAAGGAACTTCCGGCGGTGTCCCGCTTCCTGGCTCAGCCGTCTGGAGACCATGCATCACTTTCCCTGGTTGCCTCGTGCGACCGGCACATTGCCACCGGGGAGGCCGGTCGGCAAGCCACCGGCCTGCGGCGGGTTGTCCGAACTGGCTTCATGCCAGCAATGCGCGATCAGCCTGTCAGCAGGCCGACGATCTTGCGGACATCCTTCATCGTCGCTTCGGCGAGGACAGCTGCGCGTTCGCCGCCATCGCGCAGCACCTGGTCGATATGGCCGCGATCGGCCATGAGGCGACGCATTTCGCCGGCGATCGGGTCCAGCTTGGCGACAGCCAGGTCCGCCAGCGCCGGCTTGAAATCCGAGAACTGCCGGCCACCGAATTCGCGCAGCACGTCTTCGCGGCTCATGTCGTTGAGCGCCGCGTATATGCCCACGAGATTGGCGGCTTCCGGCCGTCCTTCAAGGCCCGCCACCTCGGAGGGCAGGGCGTCCGGATCGGTCTTGGCCTTGCGGATCTTGCGCGCGATCGCTTCCGCCTCGTCCGTCAGATTGATTCGCGACAGGTCGGACGGGTCGGATTTCGACATCTTCTTGGTGCCGTCGCGCAGGCTCATCACCCGCGTCGCGGGCCCCTCGATCAGCGGTTCGGTCACCGGGAAATAGCCATTGACCGTCTCCTCGCCCACCTGCATTTCGACGCCGAGCTTCAGGTCCGCGATCCGGCCGGAATAATCGTTGTTGAATTTCTGGGCGATGTCGCGGGTCAGTTCCAGATGCTGCTTCTGGTCGTCGCCCACAGGCACATGGGTCGCGCGGTAGACGAGGATGTCGGCCGCCATCAGGTTGGGATAGGCGAACAGGCCGACGGAAGCGTTTTCGCGGTCCTTTCCGGCCTTTTCCTTGAACTGGGTCATGCGGCTGAGCCAGCCCATGCGCGCCACGCAATTGAACACCCAGGCCAGTTCGGCATGCTGCACCACGCGCGACTGGTTGAAGACGATGTGTTTCGAAGGGTCGATGCCGGCAGCCAGATAGGCGGCCGCCACCGAACGCGTGGCTGCCATCAGTTCGGCCGGTTCCTGCCATACCGTGATGGCGTGCATGTCGACGACGCAATAGATGCAGTCGTGGCTGTCCTGCAGCGCCACGAACTTGCGGATTGCGCCGAGATAATTGCCCAGCGTCAGGTTGCCGGTCGGCTGGACGCCTGAAAAGACGAGGGGTTTGAAGCTGCTCATCGGTGAAAATCTCCTGTGAAGCTGGTGGAGGGCTCCGGCGGAGACAGCGCACGCGCGCCCCGCAGGTGGTCGGCACGGCTTATGGCCCTGCCGGTGCGCGGGATCAAGATCCCCGGCGGCACGTTTTGCGAACACGGGCAGCCTGTTGCCCGATTGCGTCAGGCCTGCGGTTTCGCCGGCGGCTTGCGCCGGCGCCGCACCGCGCGCATCAGGTCCTGCCGGTCCAGCCCTCCTGTCAGGATGACCAGCCCGAAATAGACGATCATGGCCATCAACACCGTGCCGGCCGTGGCTGCCAGTCGCGCGGCCAGCGCCGGGCTGGCGAACCACTGCGGCAAGGCCCATTGCATGGCGGCCACCACCGCGCCCATGGCGGCAGCCGAAAGCACGATCATGGCAACGCGCCTGAGCGTGACGGGCGAGGGCCGGAAATCGTTCCGCCGCCAGAGAGTGAAGGCCAGCAGGACGAAATTCACCCATGCGGAAATCGCCGTCGCCAGCGCGATCGCCACATGCCCGAGCGCGGCGAAGAAGGCCAGCGAGAAGGCAATGTTGACGGCCACCGCGACCACGGAGAACCAGAGCGGCGTCTTCATGTCCTCGCGCGCGAAATAGGCCGGCTGGAAGACCTTGATGAGAACGTAGGCAGGCAGCCCGGCGGCGAAGGCGGCCAGCGCCTGCGCCGTCAGGCGCGTCGTCTCCGCGGTAAATGCACCGCGTTCGTAGAGCAGGTTGACCAGCGGCTCCGGCATGACCATGAAGCCGACGGCGGCCGGCAATGTCAGCCCGAGGGCAAATTCGAGGCTGCGGTTCTGCAGGTGCTGGGCGTCGCGGTCGTCACCGGCGGCCAGTGCCCTGGCCAGTTCCGGCAGCAGCACCACGCCGATGGCGATGCCGATGACGCCGAGCGGCAGCTGGTTGATCCGGTCGGCATAGTTGAGCAGCGCGATGGCGCCGTCCTGCGCCGAGGCAATGATGCGCCCGACCATGATGTTGATCTGCACCACGCCGCCGGTCAGGATCGCCGGCCCCATCAGCACCAGCAGCCGCCTGACCTGCGGTGTCAGGGCAGGGCGGACAATGCCGAGGCGCAGGCCCTCGCGGGCCACGCCCATGGCCAGCAGGGCAAGCTGCGCGAAACCGGAGGCGAACGCGCCCCACGCCATCCAGTAACCGGTCCGGGCAGGGTCCGCACCCAGCCACAGGGCTACGGCAACGATGGACACCAGGATGACATTGAGCAGCACCGGCACGATCGCGGCAAGGAAATAGCGGCGCAACGAATTCAGGATGCCCGAGAACATCGCCACCAGCGACATGCAGAACAGGTAGGGAAACATGATCCGCGTCATGTCCACCGTCATCGCGAACTTGTCGGGCGTGTCGGCGAAAAGCGGCGCGACAACCGTTGCCACGAGGCCGTCCATGAACAGGATGGCAAGGCCGGAGAAAAGCAGCAGCACCGCCGACAGCACCGCCAGCACCTGCTCGGCGAAGGCGCGCGCGCCATCGAGGCCACCCTTCTCCACTTCCTTGGCGAACAGCGGCACGAAGGCCGAGTTGAACGCGCCCTCCGCGAACAGGCGGCGGAACAGGTTCGGAAATCCGAACGCGGCATAGAAGGCATCGGCCACCGGCCCGGCGCCCAGCGCAGCGCCGATCAGCGCCTCGCGAACGAAGCCGAGCACGCGGCTGGCCATGGTCGCGCCGCCCACGCTGGCGAATTTTCCGATCAGGCTCATCGTGATTGTTTTCCCCGCACGGCCGGCCGGTTCATGACTGGACCGCCGGACGCGTCTTTCCGGCCGGGCTTTCGTCGGCCAGAACACCGGTCAGCGCCGCCTTGATGCGCGCCTGCCGGGTCGGATTCTCGATCTTGTGACCGACGAGGTCGGTGACATAGAATGTGTCAATGACCTTTTCGCCGAACGTGGTGATATGGGCCGAGGCAATGTCGAGCGACAGATCCGCAATGGCGCCGGTCAGTTCCGACAGCAGGCCGGGGCGGTCGAGACCCTCCACCTCGATCACCGAGAACTTGTGCGACAGCGTGTTGCGGATTTCGGCGGCGGGCGCGATCTGGAACGCCTTCGACTTGCGCCGTGGTTTCGCCTTCTTCTCGATCATCTCGGGCAGCCGGGTCTTGCCGGCAAGCGCCTCCTCGATCAGCCTGCCGATGCGTGCGGCCCGGCGCAACTCGTCCTCGTCCTGGTCGAATTCGCGATTGACCAGAATCGTGTCCAGCGCCCGCCCGTCCGACGTGGTGAAGATCTGCGCGTCCACGATATTGGCGCCCGCTGCCGCGCAGGCGCCGGCGATGACGGAAAGCAGGCGCGGATGGTCGGGCGTGAACACGGTGATTTCCGTCACGCCCTCGAAGGCGAGCGTGCGCACTTCGGTCGCCAGCGGCTTGCCCGCTTTCTCGGTCCTGCGGATGAAACGGGCATGGCGCACCTGGTCGTCCAGGTCCGTGACGAGGTAGTAAGCCGAATAATGAAGGTCGGCATAGGTGGCGATCTCCTCCGCCGGCCAGTCCTTCAGCGCTTCCGCCAGCCGTTCGCGGGCATGGGCTGCGCGTTCCTTGCGGGACCCTTCGGAGAAGCCGCCCGTCAGCAGGATCTGTGTCTCGTAGAACAGCGTGCGCAGGAGCTGGCCCTTCCAGCCGTTCCACACGCCCGGCCCCACGCCGCGAATGTCGCAGACCGTGAGGATGAGAAGCAGCTTCAGCCGTTCCACCGATTGCACGATATCGGCGAAATCCTCGATTGTCTTGCGGTCGTTGAGATCACGCGATTGCGCCACCATCGACATGGTCAGGTGTTCCTGCACCAGCCAGGCAACGGTTTCCGTTTCGGCGGGATCGAGCCCCATATGCGGGCAGAGCCGTCTTGCGATCCGCGCGCCTGCCACGGAATGGTCTTCCGGCCGCCCCTTGGCGATGTCGTGCAGCAGCAGGGCGGTGTAGAGAATGCGGCGATTGGCCTTGATCTCGGGAATCAGGCGGTGCGTGAGCGGGTGCGTGTCGGCCTCGTTGCCTTTCTCGATGGACGAGAGAACGCCGATGCAACGCAGCAGATGCTCGTCCACCGTGTAGTGGTGGTACATGTTGAACTGCATCATCGCCACGATCTTGCGGAAATCGGGGATCAGCCGGCCCAGCAATCCGGCCTCGTTCATGCGCCGCAGCGTCATCTCAGGGGCGCGGTCCGAGGTCAGCACGTCCATGAACAGCCGGTTTCCTTCCGCGTCCCGGCGCAGGTCGCGATTGACCAGCTTCAGCGAGCGCGTGACGAGCTGCATGGCGTCGGGATGGTATTCCAGCCCGTGCTTGTCGGCGAACCAGAACAGGCGCACCAGATTGACCGGATCCGTCTCGAACACCTGCTCGTTGGCGATATTGATCCGGTCATTGTCGATGATGAAATCCTGCGTGCCGGGGATCTTGCGCTTGCGTCGCGAGAAGCCCGACAGGAACCGGTTGAAACCCGGCGCCTTCTTCGCCTGCTCCTCTTCCAGTTCCGCGCAGAAGATGCGGGTCAGGTCGCCCACATCCTTGGCCACGAGGAAATAGTGCTTCATGAAGCGCTCGACGGCCGAAAGGCCCGGCTTCGACTGGTAGGTCAGCCGTTCGGCCACATCGCGCTGCAATTCGAAATGCAGCCGCTCTTCCGGTTTGCCGGTGACGAAGTGCATATGGCAGCGCACCGCCCAGAGAAAATCCTCGGCGCGGCGGAACATGTTGTATTCCTTGCGGGTGAAGACGCCTTTTTCAATCAGTTCCTCGGCCGTGCGCACGCGGTAGAAATACTTGCCGATCCAGAACAGCGTGTGCAGGTCGCGCAGGCCGCCCTTGCCCTCCTTGATGTTGGGTTCGACCTTGTAGCGGCTTTCGCCCTGCTTGGCGTGGCGCTCGTCGCGCTCGGCCAGTTTGGCCTGCACGTATTCAGGACCTGTTCCCTTGACCACCTCCTCGTCGAAACGGGCCAGCAACTCGTCGAACAGCGCCTCGTCGCCCCACAGGTAGCGGGCTTCCAGCACGGCCGTGCGGATGGTGATGTCGCCGCGCGAAAGGCGGATGCATTCCTCCACATTGCGCGTGGCGTGGCCAACCTTGAGGCCCATGTCCCACAGCATGTAGAGCATGTATTCCACCACCTGCTCGCCCCAGGGCGTCTGCTTGTAGGGCAGCAGGAACAGCAGGTCGATGTCGGAACCCGGCGCCAGCGTGCCGCGTCCGTATCCGCCCACGGCAACGACCGACATCCGTTCCGCCTGGCTGGGATTCTTCGACCGGTAGACATGCGTGACGGCGAAATCGTAGAGGACGCGGATGACCTCGTCCATGACATGCGACAGCCGCACCGCGCAGGCCGTGCCGCCGCCGTCGGCCAGAAGCATGGTTTCCGCCCTGCTTCGTCCCTCCGCCATGGTCTGCTTCAGCTTCTCCAGCACCTTCGCCCGAATGGCGAAGTCCGAGCCGTCGCCCTCGGGACCGGTCAGGGCCGTCAGATCCTGCCTGAGCGCATCGGCGTCGATCATCTCGTTGAGCTTCAGCGGCACGCGGGCCATGGGCGGGTCCTTGTCGGGAAGGGGCTGTGTCGTCGTCCGGTTCCTGCGGCCTCAGGAACCGGCATTGTAGGCGGCGATGACCGCCATGTTCACGATGTCGGAATCCTTGGCGTTCATGGGCACGATCTGCACGGACTTCTCAAGGCCCACAAGCAGCGGGCCGATCACCGTGGAGCCGCCCAGTTCCTGCAGCATCTTGGTGGCGATGGACGCCGAGTGGAAGGCCGGCATGACCAGCACGTTGGCCGGGCCCGAAAGCCGGATGAAGGGATATTGCTCCATCAGCGCCTCGTTCAGCGCCACATCGGCAGCCATTTCGCCGTCATATTCGAAATCGACGCGCCGCTTGTCCAGGATCTGAACGGCCTCGCGAACCCGGTCGGAGCGTTCACCGCGCGGATGCCCGAAGGTGGAATAGGCAAGCATGGCCACCCGCGGCTCGTAGCCCATGCGCCGCGCCGTTTCTGCTGCCTCTTCGGCAATGTCGGCAAGCTGCTCGGACGTCGGCATGTCATGCACAGCGGTATCGGCGACGAGCACCGTGCGCCCGCGGCAAAGCGCCAGCGAAATGCCGATCATGCGGTGTCCGGCCCGCGCGTCGATCACGCGGCACACGTCCTCCAGAACGGTGGAATAGTTGCGCGTCACCCCGGACACCATGGCGTCCGCGTCGCCCAGCGCCACCATCGAGGCCCCGAAATGGTTGCGGTCGTTGTTGATCATGCGCTGGCAGTCGCGGAACAGGTAGCCCTTGCGCTGCAGCCGCTGATAGAGGAATTCCGCATAGGCGGCATTGCGTTTCGAAAGCCGCGCATTGACCAGTTCGATGCCGGGCCGGTCGAGATCGACACCGGCAGCCCTGGCCGTTTCGCGCATCTGTTCCTCGCGCCCCAGCAGGATCGCGGTGCCGAGGCGCTGGTTCACATAGGCGACGGCCGCGCGCATCACCTGTTCCTCTTCGCCTTCGGCGAAAACCACGCGCTTGGGCTGGCGGCGCACCCGCTCGTATATCCGCTGCAGGGTGGAGGCGATCGGGTCGCGCCGCGCCGAAAGCTGCTGTGCATAGGCTTCCAGGTCCAGGATCGGCGCCCGCGCAACGCCCGTATCCATCGCGGCCTTGGCCACCGCCACCGGCACCGCCGAGATCAGGCGGGGATCGAAGGGCACTGGGATGATGTATTGCGGGCCGAATTGCGGCCGCGTGCCGCCATAGGCGGCGGCCACGTCGTCGGGCACGTCCTCGCGCGCCAGTTCGGCAAGCGCATGCACGGCGGCGATCTTCATTTCCTCGTTGATGGTGGTCGCCCGCACGTCCAGCGCGCCGCGGAAGATATAGGGGAAGCCGAGCACGTTGTTGACCTGGTTGGGATAATCCGACCGGCCGGTCGCCATGATCGCGTCGTCGCGCATTTCCGCCACTTCCTCCGGCGTGATTTCCGGATCCGGATTGGCCATGGCGAAAATGACCGGGTTGGCGGCCATGGACGTCACCATGTCCGTGGTCAGCGCGCCCTTGGCCGACAGGCCGAAGAACACGTCCGCGCCCACCATGGCATCGGCCAGCGTGCGGGCATCGGTTTCCACCGCATGGGCCGATTTCCACTGGTTCATGCCGTCGGTGCGGCCCTTGTGGATGACGCCCTTGGTGTCGCACAGGATGATGTTCTCGCCCGGCATGCCCATCGCCTTGATCAGCTCGATGCAGGCGATGGCCGCCGCGCCGGCGCCATTGCAGACCAGTTTTGCCGTTTTCAGGTCGCGCCCTGTCAGATGCAGCGCGTTGACCAGGCCCGCGGCCGCGATGATCGCCGTGCCGTGCTGGTCGTCATGGAAGACGGGAATGTCCATGATCTCGCGCAGCCGCTGCTCGATGATGAAGCAGTCCGGCGCCTTGATGTCTTCCAGGTTGATGCCGCCGAAGGAAGGCCCGAGAAAGCGCACGCAGTTGACGAATTCGTCCACGTCCTGCGTATCCACCTCCAGGTCGATGGAATCGACGTCCGCGAAACGCTTGAACAGCACCGCCTTGCCTTCCATGACCGGCTTGGAGGCAAGCGCGCCCAGGTTGCCGAGGCCGAGAATGGCCGTACCATTGGAAATGACCGCTACCATGTTGCCGCGCGTGGTGTAGTCGAAGGCCCGGCTGGGATTTTCCGCGATCGCCTTCACCGGCACGGCCACGCCGGGCGAATAGGCCAGGCTCAGGTCGCGCTGCGTCGCCATCGGCTTGGTCGGCGTGATCTCCAGCTTGCCGGGACGCCCCCGGGCATGGAATTCAAGCGCCTCCTGCGGCGTGACGGTTGTGCCGGCCTGGCGTGGTTTTCTCGACGATGGCATGAACGTTCCCGGAAGTTTTTGCTGTGGAGCAGTTTCGATAAGGCTACACATCGGGCGTGTAAATCGCCAAACGGGAAATTTGGACCCTTCCGGGTCGCAACAGGGGAAGTTTCCGCCTTGCAGCCGGACAAAGACAGCACAGACAGCCATCCCCACGGCCTTCGATCGCTGGGCTCGCCCGAAAGTCTGACTTCGGCAACGCCGATGATGGAGCAATATATCGAGATCAAGATGGCCAATCCGGACTCGCTGCTGTTCTACCGGATGGGCGATTTCTACGAACTCTTCTTTGCCGATGCCGAGATCGCGGCGCGCACGCTCGGGATTACACTGACGAAGCGCGGCAAGCATATGGGCGAGGACATTCCCATGTGCGGCGTGCCTGTTCATGCCGCCGACGACTATCTGCAGAAGCTCATCGCCGCCGGCCATCGCGTGGCCGTTTGCGAGCAGGTGGAAGACCCGGCGGAAGCGAAGAAGCGCGGCTCCAAGGCCGTTGTCCGCCGCGATGTCATCCGCCTTGTCACGCCGGGTACGTTGACGGAGGAAAAGCTGCTCGACCCGTCCGCGCCCAATCACCTGGCAGCGCTGGGCCGCGTGAGGGGCGAGGGATACGCGCTGGCCTGGGCCGACATGTCCACCGGCGATTTCCGCGTTGCTGCACTTGATGAAGGCGCGCTTGCCGCCGGCATCGCCCGGGTCGATCCGCGCGAACTGGTGCTGGCCGAACCGCTGTTTCACGATCCCGCGCTCCGTCCGCTGGTCGACATGCTCGGCCGCACCGCCAATCCGCAACCGGCCAGCCTGTTCGATTCCGTGGCCGCGCCGGATCGCATCGCCCGTTTCTTTGGCGTCGGCGCGCTGGACGGTTTTGGCCAGTTTTCCCGCGCCGAACTGTCGGCAATCGCCGGCGTCATCGCCTATGTCGAGAAGACCCAGATCGAGGGCCGCCCGCCGCTGGAGCGGCCGCGCCGCGAGGAAGACGGCACGTCGATGTATATCGACGCCGCGACACGGGCCAATCTTGAACTGCTGCGCACCCTGTCGGGCAGCCGCGACGGCGCCCTGCTGAAAGCCATCGACAGAACGGTGACCGGCGGCGGCGCGCGCCTGCTGGCCGACCGGCTGACCGCGCCGCTGACGGACCCCGGCGCCATTGCCGCGCGGCAGGATTCGGTGGCCTTCTTCCTTGACGATCCCGACCTGTGCGCCCGCTTGCGCGCCCTGCTCAAGGCTGCGCCGGACATGCCGCGCGCGCTGACCCGCCTGGCGCTGGACCGCGGAGGTCCGCGCGATCTTGGCGCCATCTGCGCCGGACTGGCGGCCGCCAGCGAGACCGCCCGGATGCTCGAAGGCGCCATGCTGCCGCCTGAATTGCAGGCGGCCTGCGCCGCATTGGCCGCGCTGCCGCAGGCCCTGGGCGATCATCTGGCAAGGGCGCTTGGCGACGACCTTCCGCTTCTGCGGCGCGACGGCGGCTTCGTGGCCGAGGGTTATCATGGCGAACTGGACGAGATGCGCGCGCTGCGCGACCGGTCGCGCCGGGTCATTGCCGCCATGCAGGCTGATCTGATCGAGGAAACCGGTATCCGGTCACTGAAGATCCGGCACAACAACGTGCTGGGTTATTACATCGAGGTGACGGCCAACCATCAGGACGTCCTGACCGGCACACCGGAAGCAAAGGCGCGCTTCATCCACCGCCAGACCATGGCCAATGCCATGCGTTTCACCACCACCGAACTCGCGGAACTGGAAAGCCGGATCGCAAACGCCGCCGGCCGCGCGCTGGAGATCGAGCTTGCCGTCTTCGCCGCGCTGGTGGAGGAAACCGTCGCCGCTGCCGCCGCCATTCGCGCGGGCGCCGAAGCGTTGGCCGTACTCGATGTGTCGGCCGCGCTGGCAGTGCTGGCCGAGGCGGAGAACTGGACGCGGCCGAAGGTCGACGCCAGCCTCGCCTTCAGCATCGCGGCCGGGCGCCACGCGGTCGTGGAGCAGGCGCTGCGCCGTCAGGCCGCAGACCCCTTCGTCGCCAATGATTGCGACCTGTCGCCTGAAACCGCTGGCGGCGACGGCGTGATCTGGCTCCTGACCGGCCCCAACATGGGCGGCAAGTCGACGTTCCTGCGCCAGAATGCGCTGATCGCCATCCTGGCGCAGATGGGCGCCTGGGTGCCGGCGGCCGCGGCCCATATTGGCGTCGTGGACCGCCTGTTCAGCCGCGTTGGCGCGTCCGACGACCTTGCCCGCGGCCGCTCCACCTTCATGGTGGAAATGGTCGAGACGGCGGCGATCCTCAATCAGGCCGGTCCCCGCGCGCTGGTGATCCTTGATGAGATCGGCCGTGGCACGGCAACCTTCGACGGCCTGTCCATCGCCTGGGCGGCCATGGAGTTCCTGCACGACCACAACCGCTGCCGTGCCATTTTCGCAACCCATTTCCACGAGATGAACGCCCTCACGGCGCGGCTTTCGCGCCTCCATTCGGTGACGGTCAAGGTGCGTGAGTGGAATGGCGAGGTGATCTTCCTGCATGAAGTGGCGCGCGGCGCCGCCGACCGGTCCTATGGCGTGCAGGTGGCCCGCCTTGCCGGCCTGCCGGAGCCGGTTGTCGAGCGTGCCCGTGAAGTGTTGCAGAAGCTGGAAGCCGGCGAAACGGCCTCTCCCGCCGCCCGGCTGGCCGACGACCTGCCGCTTTTCAGCGTTGCCATGCGTGCCGAAAAGCCGGCGCTCAAAAGGGACGATGCGCTGGAAAGGGCCGTCGCCGACCTCTTGCCCGACGAGATGAGCCCGCGCGAGGCGCTCGACGCGCTCTACCGGCTGAAGGCGCTCCTGCCGAAGAGCCGCTGAACCGCCGGCTTACTGCTTGGGCGCGTAATGCTGGAGATAGCGCTCGCCGATGCGCTCGACCGGCAGGATGACAAGCACGTCAACCGTGCGGAAATCCGGATCGATGACGCAGCCGTCGCCGATCATCGCGCCGAGGCGCAGATACCCCTTCACCAGCGGCGGCAGCGCAGCAAGCGCTGCCTTCGGGTTCACCGCTTCGGCGGGCATCAGGTCCATCGCGTGATAGTGGGCCGGCAGGGCGGAAGCCCGCCATGCGCCCGTGGCGGTGAAGTTGTGTGCCAGGAAGGTCAGCGATTCGGCATGAGCCGCCGGCACGACGCCCGGAAGCGAGGCGCAGCCGGTCATCACGTCGATCTTGTGATGGTTGCAATAGGTCCAGATGCCCTGCCACAGCAATTCCACCGTGCGTTTGTGCCGGTAGGCCGGCAGGACACAGGAGCGGCCGAGCTCCAGGAAGTTGCGGGTGGGATGCCGGCGGATCAGGCTGTCCAGGTTGAATTCGCCGCTGGTGTAGAAGCCGCCACCGGCCAATGCGCGTTCCTGGCGCAGCAGCCGGTAGGTGCCGACGATCTGCTGATTCTCCGGCCCCGCAATCGACGTGTCGATGACCAGCAGGTGGTCGCAGATCATGTCGAAGCGGTCGGCGTCGCGCTGTTCCAGATCGTGGACTTGTGCCCGCTTGGCGCCCAGCTCCTCGTAGAAGACGCGGAAACGCACAGCCTGGGCGGCCGCGATTTCGGCGCTGTTGCGCGCCAGGCGCACCTCCATCGTGCCGATACGGCCGAGGACGCCCTTCGGCTCCGCCAGCGCACTGATTGCCTGGGCATGTTCCATCACAAAGGATGCGTTAGGCTGAATCTCGCGGGCAATCAAGCGGCCATGCATGACGGCGAATCTCCGTTGCGGTGTCGTCGCGCGTCCAGATACAGATCGATTGCAACAGGCCGGTGACAGGCCGATGACCGCAAGGCGGCTGCCGGCGGGTCATTTGTCGGCTAGCAAAACCGCTCATGCCGCGGCGTCGAGCACCGCCGAGGAAAGCCGGTCGGGATCGAGCGGCTTTGTCAGGAAACCGTTGGCGCCGTGGGCGAGCGCGCGGGCGCGCGTTTCTTCCTGCCCGTCGGCGGTGAGCACGAGAACGGGCGTTGCGTGCCAGCCGTGTTCCTCTTCCATCGCGCGGATCCGGTCGATGGCGTCGAGGCCGTCGAGGACAGGCATGTGCAGGTCCATGAGAATGACGTCGTAACCGGTGCCGGCCTGCCGGGCGAACAGGTCCACTGCCTGCCCGCCATCCTCGGCCAAGGTCACATTGTGTCCTGCCCGTTCCAGCGCGGCGCGCGCCAGCATGGCGTTGATCGGGTTGTCTTCGGCCAGCAGGATCGAGAGGCCCGGTCCCTTGGCCCGCGACGGGGCATCGCGGGCCGGCAGGGCAGGCCTTGCCGCATGGGTATCAGAAACCAGAATCCGCAGCAGAGTGGTGCCGCGAACGGGCCGTGCAAGGAAGTTGAGATAGCCCGACGAGCGCAAGCCGGCCAGCCGGCCACGGTCGCCCGGCGCGATCAGGATGACCGGATTTGACGCGGAAATGCCCGCCGCGCGCAGCCTTTCAAGCGCATCGCCCTGCTCCAGTTCAGCGTCGATCAGCATCGCATCGAAGTGATCGGGACCCGTTTCCATGGCCGCCTCGACACCATCGTGGATGATGGCTTTGGCGCCTTCGGCCGACAGGGTCGCAGCCAGCACTTCGGCTTCCAGGCGGCTGGATAGCAGCAGCAGATAGCGGCGGCCGGCCAGATGACGTGCGGGCAAGGCGGGCGATGCCGCGCAGGGCAGCGACACGGTGAAGACCGACCCCTTGCCCGGTTCGCTCTCCACGCCGATTGCACCACCCATGGCGTTGATCAGCCGCCGCGATATCGCCAGTCCAAGCCCGGCCCCGCCATGGCGTCGTGTCGATGTCCCGTCGGCCTGTTCGAAATCCTCGAAGATCCGCTCGCGGTCCTCCGGTTTCAGGCCCGGCCCCGTATCGCCGATCGCGATGGACACCGCCGGCCCGCAGGCGCCCGCCGCCATCGTGACGGAAAGGCGCACGCCCCCGGTCTCGGTGAACTTCACCGCATTGCCGGCCAGGTTCAGCAGCACCTGCCGCAGCTTGCCGGGGTCCGTCACAAGCGTTTCCGGTACGCGCGGATCGACATGCGCGGCAATGGCGATGCCCTTGGCATAGGCCCGTGACGCCAGGAGTTCGACCACGCTGTCGACGATCTCGCGGACAAGCACATCCTGCGGCACGATCTCGATCCGCCCGGCCTCGATCTTGGAGAAATCCAGCAGGTCCTCGATCAGCAGCAGCAATGCGTCGGCGGAGGTCGAAACGGAATCGACATAGGTCTTCTGTTCCGGCGTCAGGCCGGTATCGGCCAGCAGGCGCGCCATGCCCACGATGCCGTTCATCGGCGTGCGGATCTCATGGCTGACCGTGGCGAGAAAGCGCGACTTCGCCTGGCTTGCCGCCTCGGCCCGTTCGCGCGCCTCAATCAGGTCGTGTTCGGCCTTCTTGCGCGCGGTGATGTCGCGGGCGATGGCCCGGTGCGAAACGGTGCCGGTCCTGCCGTCGCGAATGGAGTGTTCCGTCCACGAGAACCAGCGGATGCCGGCGGCGGTCTGCACGGACACGTCGCTGGAGGTCAGGCAATCGCCTTCGCCGTGCCCGGTGTCGGGGGCGATGTCCAGTGTGATGCCGAGGTCGGCGAGCGTCAGGCCGCGAATGTTGCGCGGGTCCAGCTCCAGCAGGCGCGCGAAGGCGCCATTGGCATAGACGATGCGCCCCTTCCTGTCGCGATGGACGACAAGGTCGCCAAGGGCATCGATCAGGCCGAGGAAGCGCTCCTCGCTTTCCTGCAATTCCCACATGCGGTCGGCGAGCGCTTCATAGTCGGCGTCCTGCGCCTCCGCCGTGCTGGCAATGGCGTTGAGCTGCTTGCGTTCGCGCCGGTCGAGCGCGATGCCCGCTGCTGCGCCCGCGATGCCGAAGACGGCCAGGATCGTGGTCACGAGTCCGGACGTCCCGCCCAGGCCGGCCAGGCCCGCAAGCATGAGGATCATCAGGCCGCAGCCGGTGACCAGCTTGCCGGCTCCGGTTTCCTCCGGCAGCAGGCGCTGACGCAACAGCCCACCCCGGCCCGCGGCCGGGGTGTGTCCGGCCGGTTCCATGGCGGCGGTTTCGGGTTGGCGCCTCGTGTCCATGAACCCATCATGCCATGGACACGATTAGGGAAGGTTTTGTCCGATCGCTAAAATTTTACACTGTCATCCACCAGAGCAGGCGGGAGACGCTCCAGACCTGCGTGCGACAGCCATGCGGGGCGTGGCGGATAGTCGTGCCTTGTCATGCGGCCTCCTTGGCAGACGGTGTCGCTGAGACAGGGGCGATCAGGCGGGCCCGGCGGACCAGGATCAGGGTCATGACAAGCAAAGCGGCATCCGCGACCGGGAAGGCGAACCACAGACCGTCGATCCCCGCCAGCGCATTCAGGACGACGAGCAGTGCCGGCGTCAGCAGCCAGGGCTTGACCAGGGTCAGCGCCGCGGTGCGAAGTGGAAAGCCCATCGCCTGGAAATGCATGGCCAGGACGAGCACTGGCCCGGTGATCACGTAGAGAGCGGTCATCGGTCGCAGGATGGTGGCAACGGCTGCGATGACCGCCGGGTCGTTCGAGAACAGCGCGCCCAGCGGTTCGCCCGCGAACGCTCCTGCCAGCGCCACGGCAAGACACCAGACGAACGCGCTTCCCATGGCCAGCTTCAGGGCCGCACCAGCCCGGTCCATGCGGCGCGCGCCGGCATTGTTGCCGGTAATGCTCTGGGTGGTCAGCGCGAGCGCCATCTGCGGAAGGAAAGCCAGTCCGAGAACGCGCGTCACCACACCGTAGGCCGCGATGAAGGTGGCATGATCGGCGGCAGTGGTGCCGATGACAAGGAGAACGGTGCTCGCCACCAGAGCCATCCCGATGAAATTCAGGCAAAGCGGAAGGCCGAGCGAGAGAATCTGCGGCCATCCCGCCAGCCAGCTGGCGTTCCGGAGCGAGCCAAGGGGTAGAAGGTCGCGATCGCGTGCCCGCGCGACCAGCAACAGCGTCAGGCCCAGGCTCTGCGCTCCTACGGTGCCGAGTGCAGAGCCAGTCACCCCGAGTCCAAGGACTACGATCGCGATATAGTTCGCCCCGATGTTCAGCAGGTTCACCAGCACCGAGAGCATGGCGATATGCCCCGCGCGTCCCTCATTGCGCAGGGCATCGGCGTGCAGGCCCAGCGCGAACTGGACCGGCGCGCCCAGTATGAGGATCAGCAGATAGCGCCCCGCCGGCCCCGTTACATCCGTGTTTCCGGCGGCGAGCGTGGAGATGATGGCAGGACCGGCCGAAAGCGCCACGGCGATCAGCACCGCAGAGATGGCGAGAGCCAGCCCGTGGGCTCCGGCGAACACCGCGCCAGCCGCCGCGCGAGACCCGGCGCCAAGGTGGCGGGCAAGCAGACCCGACATGCCGCCGCCCGCCAGGGTGGTCAGCGCGGCGAGCAGCATGACGACCGGAAAGGCCAGGCTGACCGCGGCCAGGGCCTGCGCGCCAACGAATCGCCCGACGAAGATCCCGTCGATGACGTTCAGCAGGCCGCCCATCGACATGACAACCGCCATGGGGAGGGCATTTGACAGGAACAATCGCCCGACTGGCTGGGTCAGGAATCGGTTTTCAATTGCATTCAGCGCGGGTCCGACGGCCATCGCTCACTCCTCGGGAGAGGCATTTCGAATCGGGAGGGGGGCCTGCATTGCCCACCTGCGAAATGCTTCGAGGGTGAGATGTCGATCTGTTCCGGGCTTTACCGTGACTTGCGTCCGCAGGCAGCAGGTGCCCGGCACCTGCGCCATCCAATACGGGGAAGCGTCCTCGAAGGCAACAACGCATTGAGCGGTTGCCTGATCAATTGGCTTCGAAGGGCAGACCTCGCAGCTGGTCCATGACCCGGATCGGCCGTCAGGCAGTCACGGTCGCGGCGCACTGACAAGAGCACCACGGCGGGGAACCGGGACGATTGGCTGATGGCTCCGAACCGGAATCGTCGACGCCAGGGCAGTCGGAAGGCAAGCAGGCTGGGCGCTCCCGCCGTTCTCGTGGATGACAGGAACGTGTATCCAATCGGCCTGCATGGGGCCGTTTCAGGCCGTCATGTCGACAGCCACACGGCCCCGCACCTTGCCGTCCACGATGGCCCTGGCCGTGTCGACGATGCCGTCGAAGCCGATGGTCTGCGACAGGGCCTCAAGCTTGTTCATGTCGAGATCGCTTGCCAGGCGCTGCCAGGCTTCCAGACGCCGTGCCTTCGGCGCCATCACCGAATCGACGCCCAGAAGCGCAACACCGCGCAGGATGAAAGGGGCCACCGTGGCAGGCAGGTCCATTCCTTGCGCCAGGCCGCAGGCCGCCACCGCGCCGCCATAGCATGTCTGCGCCAGCACATTGGCCAGTGTGTGCGATCCGGCCACGTCGATGCCGGCGGCGAACCGTTCCTTGCCAAGCGGCCGTCCGGGCTCGGAAAATTCCGCCCGGTCGATGATGTCTGATGCGCCCAGATCCTTCAGGAAGGAGGATTCCTCCGGCCGGCCCGTCGAGGCGATGACCTCGTGGCCGAGCTTGGAAAGCACGGAAATGGCCACCGTGCCGACGCCGCCTGCCGCGCCCGTCACCACGACGGGGCCGTCACCGGGCCTGATCCCGTAGCGCTCCAGCGCCATGACGCAGAGCATGGCCGTGTATCCGGCCGTGCCGATGGCCATCGCCTGCAGGGCCGACATGCCTTCGGGCAGCGGTACCAGCCAGTCGCCTTTCACGCGGGCCTTGCCGGCATAGGCGCCCCAATGGGTCTCGCCCGAGCCCCAGCCGTTGAGCACCACCTTGTCGCCTTCCTTCCAGCCGGGATGCGAGGAGGCAGAGACCGTGCCCGCGAAATCGATGCCCGGCACCATCGGCCAGTGGCGAACGACAGGTGCCTTGCCGGTGATCGCCAGACCGTCCTTGTAGTTCACCGTGGTCGCTTCCACCGCCACGGTGACATCGCCCTCCATCAGGTCGTCTTCGGACAGTTCGGTCACGCCCACGGACTGTTTCTTGTCCGCGTCGCGCGAGATCAGGATGGCCTTGAAGGTCGAACGCATGATGATGTCTCCCGGATTGTCAGTCAGTGTCATGTGGCCCCGGCCGGGGCCGTCCGTCAATCGTTTCGGGCCTTTCCCGCGCGGTGCCAGGAAAGCGCCTCTTCGATGAGAACCAGCCCGGCGCCCAGCGTGATCCACACATCGGCCAGGTTGAATACCGCAAAGGACCATGCCGGCGTGTGAAACAGGAAATAGTCGACCACATAGCCGAGCAGGACACGGTCGATCAGGTTTCCTGCCGCGCCGGCGATGATGAGCGTGAAACCCAGATGCGCCAGCCGCTGCTCCGGTCCCGATATCCAGGCAAGCCAGAGCACGAAGGCCGAGATCACGAGCGACAGCGCAATCAGCCCGCCCGGGCCGAAATCGGCCAGCAGGGAAAAGGCGATGCCGGTATTATGCGTGCGGAACAGCGCGAAGAAGGGCATCAGGTCGATCTGTTCGTGATAGCCCATGCCGGTCTCGACCATGTGCTTGATCCACTGGTCGAGGGCGATCAGGCCTGCCGCCAGCAAGCCATGGACCAGGAAAGTGCGCGACAGCCTCATGCGCGCGGCTCCAGCGACAGCGCATCCCGGCGAATTTCATAGAGCATGATGCCCGTGGCCACGGCAAGATTGAGCGAATCGGCGCGGCCCGTCTGCGGAATGCGCAAGAGCGTGTCGCAGCTTTCCGCGATCTCCTCCGGCAGCCCCTGGCTCTCGTTGCCCATCACCAGCAGGACCGGCCCGTCCCGCAAATCGGCCGTGCGGTAATCGACGGAACCCTTCAGATGGGTCCCGGCCACGATGCCCGGCCAGCCCGCCCGCCACGCCAGGAACTGTTCGCGGCTGGCCCGCACCACGGCGACGGCAAAGATCGAGCCCATCGTTGCGCGCACGGTCTCCGGCGAGAACGGATCGGTCGTTTCGCCGACGAGGATCACACCCCTGGCGCCAGCCGCATCGGCGGTGCGCAGGATGGTGCCCAGATTGCCCGGATCGCGGACACGGTCCAGCGCGATCCAGACGTCCCCGGCCGAGGGACGGATATCGGCAAGGCGGGCATAATGCTGTTCGAAAACGCCGGCCACCATCTGCGGATTGTCCTTGCGGCTTATGGCCGCCAGCACCTTGTCGCTGACTTCCAGGACATCGCCGCCCGCGGCGATGGTGCGTGCGGCCAGCGCCTGTATGTCGCCGCGCGCCTTCACCGCTTTGGAGAAGACAAGCGTGCGGATGCGCCAGCCCAGATCCAGCGCATCGATCACAAGCTTCTGGCCTTCGGCAAGGAAACTCCCGGTCTGGTCCCGGTACTTTTTCAGCGCCAGCGCCTTGATGTCCTTGACGAGTGGATTGGAGACGCTGGTGATGTCCTTGACGCGGCCAGGCGCCGCCACATCCGTTTGCCGGCTCATGACGCGATCCACCGGCTGAACAGCGATGTCGAGAGCGCCCGCCCGGCCGAGGCTTCGCGGATGACGAGTTCGCCCGATTCGACACATCCCCCCATGCCGGCGAAGGTATCGCGCATCAGCGCGTGGATGGCGAAGAAGGACGCGCGGATCGAATAGGCGGTCAGCACCACCGCAAGCGGCTTCGGTGTCAGGATCTGCCGGCAGAGATCGGCCATGACAGGCAGGTTGTCAAACAATTGCCAGACCTCGCCCTTGGGTCCGCGCCCATAGGCTGGCGGATCGAGCAGGATGATGTCATGCCCGTTTCCGCGCCGCGCCTCGCGCTCCACGAATTTCATCGCATCCTCGCAGATCCAGCGAATGGGCCTGTCGCCAAGCCGTGCCATTTCCTGGTTCTCGCGCGCCCAGCCTATGGCCTTTTTGGAGGCGTCGACATGGGTCACCTCGGCGCCCGCGCGCGCGGCCACCAGCGATGCAAGCCCCGTATAGCCGAACAGGTTGAGCACCTTTACTGGCCGGCCCGCCTTGCGGATCAGGTCTTCCATGTGTTGCCAATGCGTTGCCTGTTCGGGAAAGACGCCGACATGGCGGAACGATGTGAAACGCCCGAGATAGTCGATCCCGTCATGCTTCATCGGCCAGGTTTCGCCGAGCGCCGCCCGCGGGAAGCGCCAGCGGCCCATTCCTTCCTCGTCGGTATCGCCGGTGAACACGGCATCGGCCTTGTTCCATTCGCCGGACGGCAAGGCAGGCCGCCAGATCGCCTGGCCTTCGGGACGGTCGATCAGGTAGGGGCCATAGCGCTCCAGCTTGCGGCCGTCGCCGCTGTCGATCAGCGCGTAATCCACCCCCGGCGGCACTTCCAGGATCAAGGGCAGGCGCTGGTCCGGCAACGGGCCGCCGCGCCGCTCCACGCGGACAGGTGCGGCGGGCTGGCGGGTATCGTGCTTTTCCGGTGCAGCCGTCGCCGCTTTGACGCCCTGGCGAACGGACCTGCCCGCCGCCGCGCGTGGCTTGCCGGATGCCGGACCGGCCTTGCCTGCCGCATCGGTGCGTTTCGGGCGGCTTGCCTGTTTCGCTTTGGCGCGTGCCGGTTTGCCCTTGTCTTTCAACGCCTCGCCTCGTCGCTGGGATGGTATTGCCGCTTCTGCCACAGGGCTGCCATCCTGTCCATTGCACCGGCTTGACCCCGGCCCTGCCGCGCGGCACCTTGCAACGGACCAAACGGACAGGAAGGACCGCCCGCCATGCCGCAGCCCTATCGGGAGAACGCCGCCGCTGTCACCTTCTGGAGCCTGATGGTCTGCCTGGCCCTTGCCATCGTCGTCTACGTGATCGGCTGAGACGGGACGGACTTCACTCCGCCGGCAGCGATTCCCAAACGGCAATGCCGGCGGCCAGATCTTCCAGCGCCGCCCCGACCGATTTGAACACGGTTACGCGCGTGTCGTCCGCCCGCCCGGCATGCTGTCCGCGCGTCAGGTCGAAGACGTCGCCGGCCACACGGTCCTCGCTGAGCGCACCCGACGCCAGGGCCTGCACGATGTCGCCGCCTTCCTTCAGCGCGCCGCCGCGGGTATCCACGAACACCGCGCCGCGCCGCATCAGGTCATCGTCGCTTTCGCGCATGGCCGGCGTGAAGGCGCCGACAAGATCGACATGCGTGCCCTCTTTCACAAGCGCGCCCTTGACCAGCGGCACGGTGGAAAGCGTGCAGCAGGAGATGATGTCGGCGTCTTGCTGCGCCCGGTCCAGATCGCCGGTGAAACCGGCATCGTAGCCGGCCGCGCATAGGCGCTGCGCAAGTGCCTCGCCATTGGCGGCGGACCGGTTCCAGACGGTGACGCGGCGGATGGGCCGCTGGCTGGCATGGGCGTCGACGAGTTCACCGGCCAGCGTGCCTGCCCCGCAGATGAGCAGGTGGCTTGCATCCTTGCGCGCAAGGTACGAGGCCGCCAGCGCCGAGGCGGCGGCCGTGCGCCGTGCCGTCAGCCGCTGCCCGTCGATGATGGCGAGCGGCGCGCCGGTCTGGCCGTCCAGCAGCAGGTATTGGCCCATCACCGCCGGCAGGTTGCGGCTGTTGTTCTCCGGGCTGACGGTGACGATCTTGATGCCGATATAGCCGCCGGCCGAGGTTCCGGCACGGTTGAAATCTGTCCAGGCCGGCATGAGCAGCAAAACCGAATCGGCCTCGTCGGGCCGCTCGATCGTGTGGTGGTGACGCACCGGCTGCACCATGCCGTCGCGAAACGCCGTGCGCAGGGCCTCGACGAGGCGCGGATAGGGTAGTGCGGAATCGACCGCCTCGGGACCGATGACTTTCATGCCGGTGCCTCTACTGACGTGGCGCGGCGAGTGCGGTGGAGGATGCCCTGCCCGTTTCGGCGGCGCGCAACTCCTTGACCTCCCGGCCGCGCCGGCGCGCCTGCTTGCGGTAGCGCCCCTGCTTCCACCACGTTGCCAGCGAACCCAGCACCATGCCGGCGGCCAGTGCGATGAAGAGATAGACGAACAGCGGCCAGCGCACCGTCAGCAGCGGATTTCCGGGATTGAACGGATCGAGTGTGAACGGCACCGCCCCGCGATTGGCGACCGCCAGCGCGATCAGCGCCACGGCGATCGGAACCAGGACGAGAACGGTGACAAGGCGATTGAGCATGACGGTCTGGCTTCCTGAATCTTCACCCGGACGGCAGCGTTGACGCCCGGTCCTGGGCATTTAGTCCGAGTTCAGGCGCTCGCGCAACTCCTTGCCGGTCTTGAAGAACGGCACCCACTTTTCCTCGACATGAACCGTGTCGCCGGTGCGCGGGTTGCGCCCCGCGCGTGCCGGGCGGTTCTTGACCGAGAAGGCGCCGAAGCCGCGCAGTTCGACGCGATTGCCCTTCGAAAGCGCTTCGGTGATCTCGTCGAAAATGGCATTGACAATGTTCTCGACATCGCGCTGGAACAGATGCGGATTCCGGTTGGCGATGATCTGAACAAGTTCGGATTTGATCATTTCGTGTCCCTCTTGCGCCCCTGCCGCAGGTGGTGCGCACGCACCGTGGAAATATCAATTTTCCTGAATTGAGCCAACAGGTTGCCAGAGCGAAAGCAGGCCGTCAAGGAACAGGCCTTCGCCTGCCAGCGACCGCAGCGCCGCGAGGTCGCCCCCCTCCAGGCCGAGAAGATGCGCCGCCAGTGCCAGCGGCACGCCGCCAAGCGTGGGATTGGCCGGCTTTTTCCACTCGATCACCTTGAGTTCGCTGTCCACGCCCTTCGAATGGAGCCAGGCCCTGGCCTCGTCCATTCCGCCCAGTTCGTCCACCAGTTTGCGCTCCAGTGCCTGCCGCCCGGTGAAGACCGATCCGTCGGCAAGCCGGCGTACCTCCGCCTCCGAAAGGGGCCGCCGCTCGGTGACGAGACCGATGAACCATTCATAGCTGTCCATGATCATCGCCGCCATCATCGCCCGTTCATCGGCGGTGGTCTCGTTGAAGGGGGAGGGCTCTGCCTTCAAGGGCGCCGACTTGATGGTGTCCACGTCGACGCCGATATTGCCGAGCAGCTTCGACACGTTGGGAATCTGCGCGATGACGCCGATCGAGCCAACGATGGAGGACTGGCGGGCGACGATGTGGTCGGCGCCGCTGGCGATCATGTAGCCGGCCGAGGCGGCCAGCGTGCCGACCTGCGCCGTCACGGGCTTCTCCTGCGCCAGCTTGCGCACCGCCTCGAAAATGGCCTCGCCGCCGGCCGTGGTGCCGCCGGGCGAATCGATGGTCAGGACCACGCCCTTCACATGGGCCGATTTCGCCGCTTCCCCGATCCGTCCGATCAGTTCATCATCCTCGGTGATCGTGCCCTCGATGCGGATCTGCGCGATATGGTCGCGGGTCTTGCCGCCTATCCCGCCGCCCATGCCCGCCGCCGCCACCGCGAGAATGGCGATGGCCGCCACGATGAATGCGGTCGCGCGCCAGAAGGTGACCCTGCGCCTCAGCCTGCGCCTGTCAATGATCGTGTCCGCGTCCTGCGTCATGGTAGCCGCTCCCTCGCAACGCCAGAAGACAGCAGTGGTAGCGCGATTGGCCGCCCTTGACCATAGCGCCGGGCGCCCCCGTCCTTCACCGAAAAATAACCACAATGGCTTGCAATGGGTTCGGCATTGGGTCAATCGGAGGCTGCAAGGGCCTCCATGCCGGTCAAGGGAGAAAACCGCTGTCAACGGCCGCTGTCACAGCATCGGGCGCGCATCCCGGCCTTCAGACGGGCCCGGCCGGGCCGGCCCGTGGAGGCACGCCGGAAGCCGCGTTCCTGGCGGCCCGGCGCCATACCCGCCGCGTGCGTTTTCTCAAGCGGCTCCTGCCCGCGCTCGCCGTTTCCATCACCCTGGTCTTCGCCGCCTGGTCGTGGTTCGTCACGCCGGGCAAGGTTTCCATCGATGTCGCCTCCAGCGGCTTCGTGGACGGCAAGCTGATCATGGCCTCACCGAAGCTCGACGGCTATACCAGGGATAACCTGCCCTATTCGATGACGGCCAGCCGCGCCATTCAGGAACCCGGCAACATGGACCGTTTCGAACTGGAGGATATCGTCGCCAGCCTGCCATTGACGCGGGATCAGCTCGCCGACGTTTCCGCCAGGACCGGCTTCTATGACAACACCACGCGGCAACTGAACATCGACAGCCCGATCACCATCGTCACGTCCGATGGCCTGCGCGCGTCCCTGACCGATGCCGTCATCGATGTCGGGACCGGCAGCCTCGAGACGCAGGAACCCGTCGACATAAGGCTTGACGGCTCGAGCATTACCGCCGATTCCCTGCAGGTGAAGGAGAATGGCAAGGCGCTTGTCTTCGAACGCAATGTGCGGATGACGCTGGACCCGGCGCAACTGCGCGAACGCCGCGCGGCGGACGCGGCCAGGAAGGAATGACGGCATGAAAATCCTGCCCGGTATGGCTGCGGTTCTGGCAGCCCTTGTCCTCATCGCGGCACCGGCGGCAGCCCAGGACCGGGCCACCGGCCTGAAACTGGACTCCGACAAGCCGATCCAGATCGAGAGCAACAAGCTGGAGGTCCGAGAGGCTGAGAACGTGGCCATTTTCACGGGCAATGTGGCCGTTCAGCAGGACAAGACCGTGCTCAAGGCCGGTCGCATGAGGGTCTATTACAAGAAGGATGGCGGCTCGGCGACCACCGGTTCAGCCGATATCGACCGTCTTGAGGTGGACGGCACGGTCTATGTCCGCTCCGAGACCCAGGAGGTAACCGCGGACAAGGGCGTCTACGACATGGGCAGGGAAATGCTGGTGCTCTCCGGCGACAAGGTTGTGCTCACCGAGGGGGCGAATGTCATTGTCGGCTGCAAGCTGACGGTCAATACCCGGTCCGGGCTGGCGCAACTGGAGCCCTGCAGCAGCACGGGCGGGCGCGTCAAGATGCTGCTGACGCCCGGCGAATCCCGGGCCGGCCGCGGCAACTGACGGCGACGGTCGAAACGGGGCAGGACGGAAAACGCGCGTGAGCCTTATTCAGCGGTTGAGACCAGGCATGGCGGCTTCCCGGGAAGCCGGCGCGGCGCGTATTCCCGAACCGCCGGACGAGCGCTACAAGGGTACGCTGATCGCCCGCGGCCTGACCAAGAGCTACAAGGGCCGCCAGGTTGTCGCCGGTGTCTCGCTTGGTGTGCGTGCCGGCGAGGCCGTGGGCCTGCTCGGCCCCAATGGCGCGGGCAAGACCACCTGTTTCTACATGGTCACCGGCCTTGTGGCCGCCGACAGGGGCACCATCGAGATCGATGGGCATGACGTGACGCATTTGCCCATGTACCGGCGCGCGCGCCTCGGTATCGGCTATTTGCCCCAGGAAGCCTCCATCTTTCGCGGCCTGTCCGTCGAGGACAACATTCGCGCCGTCCTCGAGGTTGTCGAGCCGGACCGCAAGGAACGCAGCAGGCAGCTCGATCAGTTGCTTGAGGAGTTTCACATCGCGCATTTGCGCAAGTCGCCCTCCATTGCGCTCTCGGGCGGCGAGCGCCGGCGCCTCGAAATCGCGCGGGCACTTGCCAGCCGGCCGAATTTCATGCTGCTGGACGAACCCTTCGCCGGCGTCGATCCGATTGCCGTGGCCGATATCCAGCAACTCGTCCGGCACCTGACAGCCCGCGGTATCGGCGTGCTGATCACCGACCACAATGTGCGCGAGACGCTGGGCCTCATCGACCGTGCCTACATCATCCACGCCGGCCAGGTACTCACCCACGGACGCCCCGGCGATATCGTCGCCAACCCCGATGTCCGCCGGCTTTATCTGGGCGAAAGCTTCACCCTCTGATAACCATCCTGCCAAACGGCTGCGGCCTTGTGCCCCGTGCCGCGTTTTCCGATACCAAATGGTAGTGCTTGACAAGCAAGGTTCAGGCCAAGTTTTATAACAGGCTGTTGTGCGCTGCGGCAGGGGCCGTGGTGAGCGCATGGGGGCTTCGGCCGGGGCAAGGGAATTCGATGGCGCTTTCTGCCAAACTTCAGGTCAAGCAGACACAATCGCTGATCATGACGCCGCAACTGATGCAGTCGATCCGGCTGCTTCAGTACACATCCGTGGAACTGGAACGGTTCGTCGAGCAGGAGATCGAGCGCAACCCGCTCATCGAGCGCGACGAGAGCGCCGATCGCGATTCCGGCGGCGAGGAGCGGAGCGGCGACGCCGATGCGCGCGCCGCAGAGGGCGATGAAAGCCCCTGGATGCAGGACGACCTGGAATGGAACGCATCCGACATATCCGGCAAGCTGGATTCCTCGCTTGAGAATGTCTTCCCCGACGACCCGGGGACGCGCGAGGCGGTTCCCCTGCAAATGGAGACGAACTGGAAGTCGGCACCGTCGGGCGGCGGCAGCGCGGAGCCGTTCGATCTGGACCAGGTGACGGCGGCGCCGGTCACGCTGGCCGACCACGTCCGCGAACAGATCTCGCTTGCCCTTCGCGACCCGGCAGACCGCCTGATCGCCGCCGAACTCGCCGACGGGCTCGATCCCGGCGGCTGGTATGGCGGCGACATCGAGGATATCGCCGCGCGATTGGGGGTCGCCGCCGACAGGGTCGAGGCGGTGCTCGGCGAGTGCCAGCGCTTCGATCCGCCCGGCCTGTTCGCGCGCTCTCTTTCCGAATGCCTCGCATTGCAATTGAAGGCGCTGGACCGCTTCGATCCGGCCATGCAGGCCATGGTGGAGAACCTGGAACTGCTGGCGCGCCGCGACTTCCAGACCCTGAAACGGCTGTGCGGTGTCGACGAGGAGGACCTCGTCGAAATGCTGGCGGAGATCCGCGCCCTGGATCCGCGCCCGGGCACCGCCTTTGAAGGCGCGGTCGCCGATCCGGTCATTCCGGATGTCTTCGTCACCCGCGCGGCGGACGGCTCGTGGGCGGTGGAACTGAACCAGGATGCGTTGCCGCGCGTGCTGATGAACCAGGCATACGCCAACAAGGTACAGGCCGGCGCGCGAACGAAGGAGGAGCGCGAGTTCCTGACCGAGTGCTTGCAGAACGCAAGCTGGCTGACCCGCAGCCTGGACCAGCGGGCGCGCACAATTCTCAAGGTTGCCTCGGAGATCGTGCGCCAGCAGGATGCCTTCCTGGTTCACGGCGTGTCGCATTTGCGCCCGCTCAATCTCAGGACCATCGCCGATGCCATCGCCATGCACGAATCGACAGTGAGTCGCGTGACCGCCAACAAGTTCATGATGACGCCGCGCGGCGTCATCGAGATGCGCTATTTCTTCACCGCCGCGATTGCCTCGGCGGAAGGCGGCGATGCCCATTCCGCCGAATCGGTGCGCCATCGCATCCGCCAGCTCATCGAGGGGGAAACGGCATCCTCCGTCCTGTCGGACGACGCGATCGTGGAAAAACTGCGTGCCGGCGGCATCGACGTTGCCCGCCGCACCGTCGCCAAGTACCGGGAAGGCATGAATATTCCCTCCTCCGTCCAGCGCCGGCGAGAAAAGCGGGCGATGGAAAAGGCGCGCTGCTGACGGGACCGTCTCCGCCATGCGGCACCGCGGCGCCGCGCCCGTCCTTTTCCAATTTCATTGACAAGCGATGGAAGCAGCACTAAGAGCGCGCCCCATCGGGGGGCTGGTCCGGCAGCCTTTGCGTCGCGGTCCCGCGAAAGATGGCAGGCGGCAAATTCCGGTTGGGCGATCGTTGTCAATACCTTGTGTGTTGTCGACTCCGGTGTAGAATCGAAGCCCTGTTTCGGATGAGAGGACTTTCCACATGAGTTTGCGCATTTCGGGAAAGCAGATGGAGATCGGCGACGCGTTCAGGACGCGGATCGAGGATCGCATCGGCGAGGCTGTAGACAAGTATTTTGACGGGGGATTCTCCGGCAAGGTGACGGTCGAGAAGAACGCATCCCGCTTTGACGCCGACTGCACGCTCCATATCGATACCGGGCTGGTGCTCCAATCGTCGGGCCGCGCCATGGATCCGCAGGCCGCTTTCGATGAAGCCGCCGAAAAGCTGGAGAAGCGCCTGCGGCGCTACAAGAGACGCCTGAAGAGCCATCATCACCGCGACAGCGAGCCGGGGCTCGATGTCGCCTATCGCGTGATGGCGCCGGTGGCCGACGAGGATGAGGAAGTGCCGGAGGATTTCGCCCCGACCGTGGTTGCGGAATCGACCCTGTCCCTCAGGCAGATGACGGTTGCTTCTGCCGTCCTCGAACTGGACATGAAGGACAGTCCGGTCTTCGTGTTCCGCAATTCCGGCAATGATCAGGTAAACGTCGTCTATCGCCGTGCCGATGGAAACATCGGCTGGATCGATCCCTCCGCGGGATCGGCCGCGGCGGAATAGGAAACCTCCACGCTACCGGTTGCGTTGAACGTAATTCAGGCCGTCAACCGGCAGAAAGGCTGATCATGGCTCTCGGCGATCTCGTGAGCATCAACGCCATTTTTCCGGCGGTGAAAGCCAATTCCAAGAAGCAGCTCCTGCAATTGCTGGCCGAAAAGGCGGCGGGACTGACGGGGATTCCCGAACGGGAGATCTTCGACACGATCCTCCAGCGCGAGCGGCTTGGCTCCACGGGGGCGGGAAACGGGCTTGCCATTCCCCATGGCAAGCTGCGCTCGATCGGCAAGATCACCGGGCTCTTCGCCCGGCTCGAAAACCCGGTCGATTTCGAGGCGATAGACGATCAGCCGGTGGATCTGGTGTTCCTTCTTCTGGCGCCCGAAGGCGCCGGTGCGGACCATCTCAAGGCGCTGTCACGCATCGCGCGTGTGATGCGCGACCCTGAAACGGTTGCCAAGATCCGGGGCGCGGCGGATGTCGAGGCCATCCATGCGCTGCTGTCGGGTACGCCTGCATCGAACGCCGCGTGACGTGTGCATGATACGTTTGTGAGAACGGCTTCCGGGCGGCGGTTTCGCCGCCCTTTTCTTCAGCTAAACCGGCGCCGTGAACGGTTCAGTGGATGCTGACCGCCTGGAGGTCGTTTTCCCACGCGCCGGCGACTGCGGCTTCGCGCGCGCTGGCCAGCAGGATCGGGTTGCCGTCGGCGGCAAACAGGGTCCAGATTTCGAGACCGGGCGCAATGTCGGCGATACCCGGATAGGCTGCCAGCAGGTCGTCGCTTGTCATCTTGCGCACGTAGCCGACCTTGCCCTCGCCCAGATGGGCCAGTTCACTGGCGGTCAGGATCGATGTGACATGGTCTTCGGTCATGGGTCAGCCTCCTTCGGCACGAAGGGATTTCCTCCACGGGACAATCCCCTCATAGAGCTGTTAACAAGTCGTGAAACCGGTTGGTTCCGAAAAGCCGCCTGCTGGCAGCCGTTCACTCCCGGATGGCGATGTCGATCTTGCGAACCAGCCGCTCCGGTTCCGGACGGTCGAGATCGATGGAGAGCAAGCCGTTCTTCAGTTCCGCCCCCAGCACCCGCATTCCGTCCGCGAGCATGAAGGCCCGCTGGAACTGCCGCGCCGCGATCCCGCGATGCAGGTATTCGCGGTCCTCGTCGTCCTGCTGGCGGCCGCGGATGATGAGCTGGTTTTCCTCGGTTGACACGTCGAGATCGCTTTCGCGGAAACCCGCCACGGCCAGGGTGATGCGCAGTCTTATGCTCTTTTCGTCACCGCTGCGAATGCGTTCGATATTGTAGGGGGGATAACCGTCTCCATTCTTGGCGATGCGTTCGATGGTCTTTTCCATCGCGTCGAAGCCAAGCATGAGCGGGCTCGAAAAGGGCGTCATGCGCGTCATTGTCCAAGTCCTCCGAGAGCGACCTTTCCCGATCCGGCCCGTCTGGCGCCGTATCGCGTGAACCTGATATGGTCGCGAAAACGAACCGATTCAAGAGAGGGACCAATCGTGGCCGAAACGCGCAAGATCATCATCGACACCGACCCGGGCCAGGATGATGCCGTTGCAATCCTTCTGGCGCTGGCCAGCCCCGAACTGGAGGTTCTGGGCATTTGCGCGGTGGCCGGCAACGTGCCGCTCCACCTGACCGAGCGCAACGCCCGCAAGATCTGCGAACTGGCCGGCAAGCCGGAGACGAAGGTCTACAAGGGCGCCGTGCGCCCGCTTCTGCGCCACCTGGTCACGGCTGAGGAAGTGCATGGCAAGACCGGCCTCGACGGACCGGATCTGCCCGATCCGCAAATGGCGTTGCAGCCGGGCCATGCGGTGGATTTCATCATCGACACGGTCATGCGTGAAGACCCGGACACCGTGACGCTTTGCACGCTCGGGCCGCTGACGAACGTGGCGCTGGCGCTCAACCGCGAGCCGCGTATCGCCCCGCGCATCCGGCAGATCGTGATGATGGGCGGCGGCTATTTCGAGCAGGGCAATGTCACGCCTTCGGCCGAATTCAACATCTATGTTGATCCCCACGCCGCCGATGTCGTGTTCCATTCCGGCATCGACATCGTCATGATGCCGCTGGACGTGACGCACAAGGCATTGACGACACGTGCCCGCGTCGAGGCCATTCGCGCTCTGAACACCCCGGTGGGCGAGGCGACGGCGGCGTTGCTGGACTTTTTCGAGCGCTTTGACGAGGCGAAATACGGCACCGATGGCGGACCGCTGCACGACCCCTGCGTGATCGCATGGCTCCTGCGGCCGGACCTGTTTTCCGGCCGGCATTGCAACGTGAGTGTGGAGACCATGTCTGACCTGACCATGGGCGCCACTGTGGTCGACTGGTGGGGTGTTACCGACCGGCCGAAAAACGCCCACGTGATGCGCGACATCGATGCCGACGGCTTTTTCGCATTGCTGACGGAACGGCTGGCCCGGCTCTGAGCTTTACGCCTTCAGTGCCGCTTCCACGTCGCCGGTCAGCGGAATCGAGGGCTGGGCGCCGGGCTTGAGGCAGGCGAGCGATCCCGCCGCCGCCGCCAGGCGCAATGCGTCTTCGAGAATCAGCCCGCGGTCGAGAGCAGCCGCGAAATAGCCGCAGAACGTATCGCCCGCACCCACCGTGTCGACAGGCGTGACGGCAAGCGAGGGAACGGCGATGCTGCCCTCCGGCGTCATGGCCAGCGCACCGGCGCTGCCCATGGTGACGATGATCGTGCGTCCGGTGACATGGACGAAATTCGCCATTTTCGCTTCACGCGATTGACCGGCTAGGCCGAGCGCCCTGGCGTAGAGGTCGAATTCCGTCTCGTTCGCGATCACATAGTCTGCCTTTGTCAGCAACCTGGCCGCCGCCGCCTGGTAGGGCGCGGTGTTGAGGACGCTGACTCCACGGGCCGCGCGCACCGAGTCCAGCGCCGCCTCCACCGCTTCCAGCGGGATTTCGTGCTGCAACAGCACATGGCCGCCGCCTGCGGCGGCCGCCTGCGCCATGGCCGGGGTGACGGTGCCGTTCGCGCCCGGAACCACCGCGATCATGTTCTCGCCGTCGTGACCCACGAGAATGAGCGCCGTGCCGGTCGGGCCGTCCGCCCGTGTCACGCCGGAAAGGTCCACGCCGCCATTGTCGAGAAGCGCAAGCGCCTCGCCGGCAAAGGCATCGTTGCCGACAGCTCCGATCATGCGTGTCGGCGCGCCGGCGCGCGCCGCCGCCAGCGCCTGGTTTGCGCCCTTGCCGCCCGGCGCGGTGGAAAAGCCGTCGCCCGGAACGGTTTCGCCGCGCCCGGGCAGGCGCTCCACGCTGGCGATCAGGTCGAGATTGATGGAACCGATGACGGTGATCATGGAAAGCCCCGGTAAAGGAAGTGACGGGAGAAGCTATCGTGCCGGGAGGTCGATCACAATGCGATACGCCTTCGCGCCGGTGAACTTTCGGCCCCCGAATCAGGCCTGTCCCGCCTCCCAGCCGAGCATGGCGCGCTTGCGCGTCAGCCCCCAGTGATAGCCGGTCAGTTGCCCGGCCTTGCCGAGCGCCCGGTGGCAGGGAATGACGAAGGAAACCGGGTTGGCCCCGACCGCCGCGCCCACCGCCCGGCTGGCCTTCGGTTTGCCGATGGCTGCCGCGATGTCGGAATAGGAGGCCGCCCGGTTCATCGGAATGCGCAGCAGCGCTTCCCACACCCGAACCTGGAAGTCGGTCCCGATCATCACCACGCGCAGGGGTTCCTCCGCCCGCCAGCGCGCGGGATCGAAGATGCGGGCCGCATAGGGGGCGATCGCCGCCGCGTCTTCGATGAACCGCGCATTCGGCCAGCGGCGCGCCATGTCTTCAAAGGCCGCCGCCTCGCCGCCCGGATCGGCGAAGGCCAGCCCGCACAGCCCCCGTTCCGTCGCCATGATCAGCGCCGGCCCGAAAGGCGAGGGGTGGAAGCCGTGGCGGATGGTCAGCCCCGCCCCGCGCGCCTTGTAATCGCCCGGCGTCAGCGCTTCATGGGAAACGAAAAGGTCGTGCAGGCGGCCCGGCCCGGACAGTCCCAGTTCCAGCGCGGCATCGAGCAGCGGAGCGCCCTCGTCCAGCAGGCGGCGCGCATGGTCCAGCGTGACCGCCTGCAGGAAGGCTTTCGGTGACAGCCCTGCCCAGCGGGTGAACAGCTTCTGCAGGCCGGTCGGCGTCTCGCCCACCTGCGCCGCCAGCGCCTCCAGCGAAGGCTGGTCGCGATAGTCCAGTGAAAGCGTCTCGATCACCCGGCGCACGGTCTCGTATTCCGTGCCCTGTGGCGTGATGTCCCGGGTCAGGATGGCTGTCTGAACGGTCATGTGCGTTCCTCCATGACCGTGACAATGGCCAATGGAATGGCCGCGCGCCACCCGATTCTTGCTGATGCCGGACGTGTCAGCCGCGCTTCACCGTCGCCAGCGCGCCGGCGAAGGCCTGCGAGAAGCTCTCGCGGTCGTCCGGGTTGAGGAACGCGCCGACCGGCACTGAAAGCCCGCGTTCGGTCACGGCCATGCCCGTCACGCCGATTTCCTCGTGACGGCTGACATGGAACTTTGCCCAGAACGGGTTGAAGCGGTGCTCGGCGATCTTGCCGGAGGGCGCGATCTTGCGAATCAGCATGGCATGGCGCCAGACGCGCACTTCCTCGCGTGCCCGCGCATCGCGGTAGTTCAACCGGAAGGCCAGCCACAGCAGGAACAGGTCGAGTCCGAAAAAGCCAAGCACCGGCCATGCCCCGATCGACCAGAACAGGAGCCCGGTGGAAAACCATGTTATCCCGAAGATGGCCATGACGATGTAGAACCCCGTACGTCCCATCGAGCGGTGGGGCGTCAGGAGTGCATCGAAAACCGGCTCTTCGCTGTCAACGGCGGTAGCGTGGTTCATGGCTCCATATTATAGGGGAAAAATGGACAAGCCAAAGATCAAAAAAGTCGCATCCGTTTCGCCTGCCGGGAAAGGAAAGCCGGTGCGCAGGCGCAGCCGTTACACGAAAGATGAAGTGCGCGAGATCTTCCGCCGCTTTTCCATCCAGCGGCCGGAGCCGAAAGGCGAACTGGCCCATGTGAACCCGTTCACCCTGGTGGTCGCCGTCGCGCTGTCCGCACAGGCCACCGATGTCGGTGTCAACAAGGCCACGAAAGACCTGTTCAGGGTGGCCGACACCCCGCAAAAGATGCTGGCGCTGGGTGAGGAAAGGGTGGGCGAGTACATTCGCACCATCGGACTGTGGCGCAACAAGGCGAAGAACGTGATCGCCCTGTCGCGCAAGCTGGTCGACGATTTCGGCGGAGAAGTGCCGCAAACCCGCGAGGCGCTGGTCACGCTGCCCGGCGTCGGCCGCAAGACGGCCAATGTGGTCATGTCCATGGCCTTCGGCATTCCCACCATCGCGGTGGACACGCATATCTTCCGCATCGCCAACCGTATCGGCCTGGCGCCCGGCAAGACGCCCGATGCGGTGGAGGAGCACCTGATGCGGGTGATCCCTAAGGACTATCTCTTCCACGCTCATCACTGGCTGATCCTGCACGGCCGCTATGTCTGCAAGGCGCGCAAGCCCGAATGCGAGCGCTGCGTCATCGCCGACCTTTGCAAGTCGCCCGAAAAGACCTGCGATGTGCCCGCCGCGCTCGTGCAACTGCCGGCCCAGCAGATCGGATGAACCGGGTGGTCGCTCAGGCCGCCCGCGTTGCTTCGCGGCTGGCGAATTGCGGATCGGCGCGTGAGAGCAGCTTGTGCAGGTGTACCATCATGGCGGCGGCAAACAGCGGCGTCATCAGGTTGAGCACCGGCACGGCCAGGAATGCGGCGATGACCAGACCGGCCATGAACACGGTCGTGGAATGCTTGCGCCGGAACAGTTTTGCCTCGGCTTCCGGGCGGAAGCGCATGGCGGCGAATTCGAAGAATTCCCGTCCGAGCAGATAGCCATTGACGAGGAAAAAGGCGATCACGTTGACGCCTGGCACCAGCAGCAGCAGCAGCGCCACGATATTGCCCGCGATGACGACGCCAAGGAACTTGGCCGACAGGATGATGCCGCGGACCACCGGCACCGCCTCGCCGGGCCTGTCGGCGGGATAGTCCTCGCGCTCCACCACCTCGGCGACATCGTCCAGGAAAATGCCGGCGATGATGGCGGTCACCGGGGCGATCAGCAGCGCCAGTCCCAGCGCCAGTCCGAGTCCGGCAAACAGCGCCGCCACGAAACCGATCCAGCCTGCCCAGGACGGCAGGCCCGGCATCAGCGTGTCGAGCCAGGGCAGGGCCAGCCATTCGAAAACCCCTTTCAGTCCGAACCAGGTGGCGATCAGCAGCAGCACGGTCAGCCCGATCGACTTGAACAGCACCGAGCGGAACTCCGGTGTGAACAGGCGGCTGGCAGCGAGCCGGGCGGCGTCGAGTATCATCATCGTCTCCATGTCGGACAGAGTGTCACATGGGCATTGCCCGCGGGTGCTGCAAGTCCGGTTTCTCTTGCAATGCAGCATCCATGCGCTAGACAGTTCCCGACAAAGGCACGGCTGCCAGCGGCCGAAAGGGGGAAGGTGTTCCATGAGCCAGTTTGACGTTCTGTGCATCGGCAATGCGATTGTCGACATCATTGCGCGCTGCGAGGACGATTTCCTGGTCGCCAACGGCATCCACAAGGGCGCCATGAACCTGATCGACGCGGAGCGCGCCGAGGCGCTTTATGCCGCCATGGGGCCGGCGGTCGAAATGTCGGGCGGCAGTGCCGGCAACACGGCGGCAGGCATCGCGTCGCTGGGCGGCAGCGCCGCCTATTTCGGCAAGGTCTCCAATGACAGCCTCGGCCGTATCTTCGCCCATGACATCCGTGCCCAGGGCGTCGCCTTCGACACCCGCCCCCTGACCGGCAACCCGCCCACGGCCCGCTCGATGATCTTCGTGACGCCCGATGGCGAGCGCTCGATGAACACCTATCTCGGCGCCTGTGTGGAACTGGGGCCGGAAGACGTGGAGGAAGACAAGGCAAAGGGCGCGAAGGTCACCTATTTCGAAGGCTACCTGTGGGATCCCCCGCGCGCAAAGGAGGCGATTCGCCAAACGGCGGCCCTGGCCCATTCCGCCGGCCGCGAAGTGTCCATGACCCTGTCGGACCCCTTCTGTGTCGACCGCTACCGCGAGGAATTCCTGGATCTGATGCGCTCGGGCACGGTCGATATCGTCTTTGCCAATGAGCATGAGGTGAAGTCGCTCTACCAGACGGCCGATTTCGACACCGCGGTGGCCGCCCTGCGCGCCGATTGCCGCCTGGCTGCGGTGACGCGCTCGGAAAAGGGCTCGCTGATCCTCAAGGGTGAAGAAACCGTGACCGTCGAGCCGCTTCGCGTGGACGAGGTCACCGATACCACCGGCGCAGGCGATCTCTACGCCGCCGGTTTTCTCCATGGCTACACGGCGGGCCTGCCGCTTTCCATTTGCGGCGAACTGGGGTCGCTGGCCGCAGGCATCGTCATCCAGCAGATCGGGCCGCGTCCGCAGGTGAACCTGCGGGAAAAGGCGCATCAGCACGGGTTGATCTGAAAGGGTGGCCGGTTGCCGGTTCAGCGCTCGTCGCTTCCGCTGTCGTCCCGCAACACGCCTTCGCGCTTCAACTCCGCTTCCGAGCGGCCCGGCCTTGGGCGGTAGCCGGGAATGCGCCAGCCGAAGATGAGCGCGCCGCCGCGCACCGCCAGCGCAGTGGTGAAGCCGCAGCCTGCCGACAGCCAGACCGGCGCTCCGGAAAGGCCGAGCGCCGTGAAGACGGCCGCGCCCGCCATGGCGGCAGTCACATAGATTTCCGGGCGCATCAGAACCGACGGTTCGCCGGCCAAAGTGTCGCGCGCCACACCGCCGAACGTGGCGGTCAGCATGCCGGTGACGATGGCAATGGTTGCCGATCCGGTCGCCGCCAGGCCCTTGGCCGCGCCCATCACGCCGTAGGCGGCAAGGCCCACGGCATCCAGCCACAGCAGCCAGCGATACCGGCTTTCCACCAGATGGGCGGTGAAATAGACGACGACCGCGATGGCCGCGCATGTGAGGATGTAGGACGGATCGCGCACCCAGAAGACCGGTGCCTGGCCGAGGATCAGGTCGCGCAGCGTGCCGCCGCCGATGCCGGTGACGACGGCGAAGAACAGGAAGCCGATCATGTCGAGTTGCCGGCGCGAGGCCGCCAGCGCGCCCGTGGCTGCAAACACCGCCACGCCGGCGAGATCGAGAAGGGTCAGGGCGTTCATGCTGCAAGGCTTGCCATGGGCATGGCGCCCGCTCAACGAAAAAAGCGGCCTAGACGGCGGGCTTCGCCTTTGTCCGCCGCCTTGGTGCAGCGATAGACCCCAAATCGCGCACGGCGCTTGTGCATGCACCGGGACTTGCGCCACGCATTCTTCCGGCATAGCCATGTCCGGCTGATATTTGCGGGAGGACATGGAATGCAGCGGCTTGCCGATCTGACGCTGGAAACGATCACGGTCGATGTGGACGACGCCGGTATTGCCACGGTGCGGCTGAACCGGCCGGACAAGCGCAATGCGCTGGACCTCTCGACCATCGAGCAGTTCGTCTCCATCTTCAATGCCTTGCCGCGCGAGGGTGTGCGTGCCGTGGTGTTGTGCGCCTCCGGCGACCATTTCTCCGCCGGCCTCGACCTGGTCGAGCATCACCGGCAGGACCGCACGGCCGCCGACTTCATGCATGTGTGCCTGCGCTGGCATGAGGCCTTCAACAAGATCGAGTATTCCGGCATCCCGGTCATTGCGGCGCTGAAGGGCGCGGTTGTGGGCGGCGGGCTGGAACTGGCCTCCTCCGCGCATATCCGCGTGGCGGATCCGTCCACCTATTTTGCACTGCCGGAGGGCCAGCGTGGCCTGTTCACGGGCGGGGGCGCGACGATTCGCGTCGCCGGCCTCGTCGGCAAGGCCCGGATGATCGACATGATGCTGACCGGACGAATCTACAAGGACCGGGAAGCGGTGGACGTCGGCCTGGCGCAGTATCTGGTCGAGGACAGCGAGGCGCGCGCCTTCGAGATCGCGCGGCGGGCTGCGGAAAATCCGCCCCTGTCCAATTTCGCCATCTGCTCTGCCATCTCGCACATGCAGAACATGTCGCCGCTCGACGCCTCCTATGCCGAATCGGTGGTCGCCGGCATCGTCAACACGCAGCCGGCGTCGAAGGAACGGCTGGAAGCCTTCGCCAACAAGACCGGCCCGCGCGTCAAGCCGCAGTGAGCCAGCCATGACGATGCGCATCGCCACCCAGCCATCGCCGCCGCAGGCCTCCGTGTTCCGGGCCGCGCTGTGGATGGGCGGCTGGCTGGCGCTGATGCTGACCATGGCCGTCGCCGGACGCGAGACGGCAAGCCGGCTGGACGTCTTCCAGGTCATGGAACTGCGCGCCTTCATCGGCTTTGCGCTGCTGCAGCCGCTGGTGATGAAGGCCGGCGGCTGGCGCGCCATGCGTTCCTCAAGGCCCCTGCGCCACCTGTCGCGCAACATGGTCCACTATGCCGCGCAATATGCCTGGTTGCTGGCGGTCACGCTGATCCCGCTGGCGCAGGTCATCTCCATCGAATTCACCATGCCGATCTGGACCGCGGTCCTGGCCTATTTCTTCCTCGGCGAAAGCATGAACCGCTTCAAGGCCGCCGCCATCGCGCTGGGGCTTGTCGGCGTGGTCATGATCGTACGCCCCGTCACGGGCGATGTCAGCCTCGGCCAGTTCGTTTCATTGTCCGCCGCGGTCGGCTTCGCCATCTCGGTGGTGCTGGTCAAGTCGCTGACGCGCACCGACAGCCCGGTGGCCATCATCTTCTGGATGCTCATCATCCAGGCCGCCATCGGCCTCGTTCCATCCTTCCTCGTCTGGCAGCCGGTGCCGGCCGATCTCTGGCCATGGATCGTGCTGGTCGCCTTCTGCGGCACGTTTTCCCATTTCTGCATGGCAAAGGCGATGACCCATGCCGACGCCACCGTGGTGGTGCCGATGGATTTCCTGCGCGTTCCCCTCACCGCGCTGGTCGGCTGGCTGGTCTATGCCGAACTGATCGATGTCTGGACCGTGGCAGGGGCGGCGCTGATTCTGACCGGCAACCTGCTGAACCTGAAGAAACCGGCGCCAAACGGCTGAAAACGCCCTTGCGCCGGGGTGGTGCGGTTGCATCGCCGGGCTCGTCATGCAAGATTCGGACGAACACCTTGCGCCAAGCGGCGTTGACCCAAACCCGCGCAATGCTGACTGGTCGTTCCCCTGTGTTCTGGCTTTCAGTTTTGCCAGACCACGAAGGAGACACCCACGTGACCACGGCGAAGAACGGCGATACCGTCAAGATCCACTATACCGGCACGCTTTCCGACGGCACGAAATTCGACAGTTCCGACGGCCGCGATCCGCTGAGCTTCCAGCTTGGCGCCGGGCAGATCATTCCGGGACTGGAAAAGGAAATCGCCGGCATGGCTGTGGGCGACCAGAAGACGGTGACGGTTGCCGCCGCCGACGCCTATGGTCAGCGGGACCCGCAGCAGGTGCAGCAGGTGCCTCGCAATGCCCTGCCGCCGGATCTCGAACCGCAGGTCGGCATGCAGCTCCAGGCCCAGACGCCGAATGGCGTGCCGGTTCAGCTCATTGTCATCGAGGTCGCCGAAGATACCATCACGGTCGATGCCAACCATCCGCTGGCCGGCCATGACCTGACCTTCGCCGTGGAGATGGTCGAGATCGGCTAGGCCGGTTCGTCAGCTTTCCCGATCGCAGGCTCAGCCTGCGATCCGCCGCCACGAGAAACCGCCGGCCGGGCGCGCAGCGCGCGCCGCCGGTTGGTAATGGGCGGCGAAAGCATCCGCATTGCCCGTTTCCAGGCGGGCAATCGCCACGGGGTGCGAGACTTCCAGTTCATCAAATCCCGTGCGCAGCATGTGGGCCAACTGGTCCGGCAGCACATCGCCCGACGCTCGCAGCGCGCCGGAAAACCCGTGCCGCGAGCGCAGCAGCGCTGCCTTCGAATAGGAGCGCCCGTCATTGAAGGCCGGGAAGGCCAGCACGATGAGCTCCAACCCATCCAGATGCGGCAGCAGCGGCTCCAGGTGCTCGCCCGGCTGAAGCTCCACGGCCAGGCAGCCGGCGCGCCTGCCGCGCGCTCTGCCGTCGAGCGCAAGAAAGGCTGCGAGCGGCAGGATCAGGCGCGCGTTGTCCGTGCGATCCTCCACGCCGTCGGCGCGCATCCAGGCATCCTCGGCAAAACCGCTTGTCCGGGTCCACAGGCGCGGACCGCCATTGTCATTGGTATCAGGCATGGTCTCGCTCACAACTTGGACGACGAAAGGGATTGTTCAAGCCCGTCGAGGTGAATGCCGCACTCGGTCTTCGACTGGCCGGCCCACCGCCCGGCGCGCGCCTCCTCGCCCGGCTGGACGGGCCTTGTGCAGGGAAAGCAACCAATGGACAGGTATCCGAAGGCGACGAGCGGATTCTCCCGCAGGCGGTGGCGCTCGGCATAGGCGCGGATCGCATCGGCATCCATATGCGCGAGCGGATTGATGCGGATGCGCCCGCCGACGGCCTCGAACACCGCAAGCGCGGCCCGCGTCTGCGCCTGGAAGCGCTTGCGCCCGGTGAACCAGGCCTCGTAGGGCGCCACCGCGCGGGCCATTGGTTCCACCTTGCGGATCGCGCAGCAGGCCTCGGTATCGCGTCCATGCAGGTCATTTGCCGGGTCGCGCAGCGCAAGCTGGCTGGCATTGGGGTGGATGACCTGCAGGTTGGTCAGTCCGAGATCGGCCGCGAGGTCATCGCGGTAGCCGATGGTCTCGCCGAAGTGATGTCCGGTGTCGAGAAAGGCGACGGGCAGGTCCGGCTTCGCCTTTGCGATCATGTGCAGCAGCACCGCGGAATCCGCGCCGAAGGACGAAACCGCGGTCACCGTGTCCGGAAACAGGGTGCGGGCCGCGATCTCGACAATCAGCGCCGGCGGCAAGTCCGCGTAGCGCGCCTCGTAGTCGGCGGCGCGAGCCGCCACATCTGCATGGGCGTCAGGCTGCCTTTGCTTCGTCAGCATAGAGCGCCTCCTTGAAGGGTGCCGGTCCGACGCGCCGGTAGACCGCGAGGAAGGTCTCTTCCTTTCCGGCGCGCAGGGACAGGTAGGTGTCGATGATGGTTTCGATGGCGCCCGTGATCCGGTCCGGCTCGAAGCCGCGGCCGATGATCTCGCCGATGGAGGCGTCCTCGGCGCCGGAGCCGCCAAGCGTGACCTGGTAAAGCTCCGCGCCCTTCTTCTCGACGCCCAGGATGCCGATATGGCCGACATGATGATGACCGCAGGCGTTGATGCAGCCGGAGATCTTGATCTTCAGATCGCCGATCTCCTCCTGCCGCGCGGCCAGGCGCGTGGAGATTTCCTGCGCCACCGGAATGGAACGGGCATTGGCGAGCGCGCAGTAATCGAGCCCGGGGCAGGCGATGATGTCGGTGACGAGGCCGGCATTGGCCGTGGCCAGTTCCGCCTCCACCAGCCGGTCATAGACCGCCTTGAGGTCGGCGCGCGCCACATGGGGCAGAACGAGGTTCTGCTCGTGGCTGACACGAATTTCGCCGAAGGCGTAGGCTTCCGCGATATCGGCGACCGCGTCCATCTGCGAGGCCGACGCATCGCCCGGCACCTCGCCAATGCCCTTCAGCGAAATCGTCACGACGGCATGATCGGGATGGCGGTGCGGCGTCACGTTGCGGCGCAGCCAGGCGGCGAAGCCGGGGTCGGCCTGCCTGGCGGCGATCTCGGCCACCACGCCTTCCGCGCGATCGGCCAGCGGGGGCGGCGCGAAATAGGCGGCGATGGCGTCGATATCGCTCTGCGGCAAGGTCAGGTCGCCATCCTTCAGCGCTGCCCATTCGGCTTCCACCTGGGCGGCGAACGCTTCCGTTCCGGTCTCGTGAACGAGGATCTTGATGCGCGCCTTGTACTTGTTGTCGCGCCGGCCATGCAGGTTGTAGACGCGCAGGATCGCGGTGACATAGGACAGGAGATGCGCCTCGGGCAGGAAATCACGGATCTTCTTCGCCAGCATGGGCGTGCGCCCCTGGCCGCCACCCACCCAGACGGTAAAGCCCAGGCCGCCTTCCGCGTCCCGCTTCAGGTGCAGGCCGATGTCGTGGGTCTGGATGGCCGCGCGGTCGGCGTCGGCGCCGGTCACAGCGATCTTGAACTTGCGCGGCAGATAGGAAAATTCCGGGTGAACCGTCGACCATTGCCGGAGGATCTCGGCATGGGGGCGCGGGTCGGCCACCTCGTCGGCGGCAGCGCCGGCGAAATGGTCGGCGGTGACATTGCGAATGCAATTGCCCGAGGTCTGGATGGCGTGCATCTCCACCTCGGCAAGCTCTTCCAGGATCTTCGGCGTGTCGGCCAGTGCCGGCCAGTTGAACTGGATGTTCTGGCGCGTGGTGAAATGGCCGAAGCCGCGATCATAGGTGCGCGCGATATGGGCCAGCTTGCGCATCTGGCGCGATGACAGTGTGCCATAGGGAATGGCGACGCGCAGCATGTAGGCGTGCAGTTGCAGGTAGACGCCGTTCATCAGCCGGAGCGGCTTGAACTGGTCCTCGGTGATGGCGCCATCAAGGCGGCGGCGCACCTGATCGGTGAATTCGGCGACACGCGCCTTCACGAAGGCGTGGTCGAACTCGTCATAGCGATACATGGCTCGAAGTCCCGTTCCTGTTTCCGGCAGCCTGTCAGGCCGCGCGGCGGGTGGGCGATTGGGGTGTGTCGGCCTTCACGGCAATGGTGGGGCCGGCAGCACGGATACGCTCGCGCAGGCGCCGCGGCACGATGCAGCCATCGGTGAGGTCGACATCGATCAGGTTCACGTCCACGACCTCGTTCTTGAGAAAGGCGGCATGTGCTGCGCGCGTCAGTTTCTCTTCGCAAAGGCTGTCCCGGGCGAGTTCCGCGTCGGCGATGTCGGCCGACCAGGAATGGTCTGCCCGCAGCCAGACGGCAATTCCGTCGGAGAGGCGGTTGGCGGTCAGGATCTTCATGCGGACACTTCCTCTGAAAGGGCAATTGCATTTCGGGCGTGCTTGGCGAGCGGCTGTGAGCGGCAGAAATCCGCGCCGGCGACCGCCTCGCCGATGATGGTCATGACCGGACCGGTCAGTTCGGTGCGCCTTTCCAGCGCCGGGAGGTCGGCGAGCGTGCCATGGAAAAGCCGGGCGTTGGCATGGCTGGCGTTTTCGACCACGGCAACGGGCGTTTCCGCCGGCAGACCGGCCTGCATCAGCCTGGTGGCCACGCTGGCGGCGATCGTGCGGCCCATGTAGACGGCGACCGTGGAACCGGCGACGGCCAGACGCGCCCAGTCGGGCAGGGCCTCGCCCTTGAGGTCATGGCCGGTGGTGAAGACCAGCGAGGAGGCCACGCCGCGCAACGTGAGCGGCAAAGCGAAATCGGCCGCGGCGGCGAAGGCTGCGGTGACGCCGGGCACGACGTCATGCGCGATGCCCGCCGCACGCAGTGCCGAAAGTTCCTCACCGGCCCGGCCGAAGATCAGCGGATCGCCGCATTTCAGGCGCACGATCCGCTTGCCGGCACGGGCAAGGCTGACAAGAAGCGCGTTGATCTCATCCTGCGATTTCGAGTGGCAGCCCTTGCGCTTGCCGGCGGCGATGCGCGCAATGCCGTGTGGCACCAGTTCGAGCACCTCTGAGGGAACGAGCGCATCGTGAACGACGATATCGGCGGCCGCGATCAGGCGCATGGCACGCAGGGTCAGCAGGTCGGCAGCGCCCGGACCTGCGCCGACAAGCGCCACATGGCCGGTTTCGGGAACCTGCGATGGTGCAATTGTGTTGGCAGTCATGGATATCATCCTTTTCAATGATCCCGATTGTCGGGGAAAGGACCGCGCAGATGAAGGAACAGCGCCATCGCGGCGCACAGACCGCGCAAATCGCTTTTGCGCGGCGGCAGGGTGCGACAGAAAATCATTCCGGAACCGCTGGCTAAGCCGCAGGTGCCATGCATAAATCAGCAACCGCTGAAATTAATGAACGCTACAGGAGGAAGACATGACTGCACCCAAGATCGGGCATGGCGACCTGGTGGTCGTGGCCGATGGCGAAAAGGCCCTGTTTCTCGTCAATGACGGGGATGAGGCATTTCCGTTTCTCAAGGTGAAGCGCGAGGTAACCCAGGAGAACCCGCCGACCCGTGAACAGGGCGCGAACCGCCCCGGACGCCTGCACGATGCCGGCCCGCAGCACCGCAGCGCGGTCGAGGACACCGACTGGCACCGGCTGGAGAAGGAGCGCTTTGCCAAGGACATTGCCGACCGGCTCTACAAGATGGCGCATCGCGGCGACTACACGCGGTTGTTCGTCATAGCGGCACCGATGATCCTTGGGGAAATGCGCAAGGAATATCACAAGGAGGTGCGCGACCGGCTTGCCGGCGAGATCGACAAGGACCTGACCAATCACCCGGTTGACGCGATCGAAAAGCACTTTCACCATCAGGACTGACCCGACCGGGGCAAACAGGGATGGAATGCGGAAAGAAGTCATGTTTCGACTGTTGACAGTGCTTGCCATGCTGCTGGCCGCCGGCGTGATGCCGGCTGCGGCGGCAGACCTCTCGATTCTCAGGCAGGGCGGGGTGGTGGCGCTGATGCGTCATGCCACGGCGCCGGGAACCGGCGATCCGTTCGGCCTTGTCATTGGCGATTGTTCCACCCAGCGCAACCTTTCCGACGAAGGCCGCGCGCAGGCCCGCGAAACAGGGCGGCGCTTGCGTGAAGCGGGCGTGGAATTTTCACGCGTCGGCACGTCGCAATGGTGCCGGACGCGCGAGACGGCGCAATTGCTCGATCTCGGCCCGGTCGAGGACATGCCCTCGCTCAATTCCTTCTTCTCCGAACCGAAGCGGGCCGAGCAGCAAACACGGGAAACCATCGAGGCCGTCAAGGCCATGGCGCTGGACAAGCCGGCCATGCTGGTGACGCATCAGGTCAACATCACCGCACTGACCGGTGTCATTCCGCGCTCCGGCGAGATCGTGGTGGCCAGGCCCGATGGCGATGATGCACTGGAGGTGGTGGGCAAGATCCCGCCGCCCTGAGCGGTCAATCGGCGAGGAATTCGCGCAGCAGGGAAATCTCGCTGTCGCTGGCCAGTGTCGGCGCATGGCCGACATTGTTGAATTCCACCAGTTCCGGCTGCGGACCGCGCCGCGTCATCTCTTCGGCGACCGCGCGCGGCAGGACATCGGACGTTTCGCCCCGCAGCAACAGCGTCCTGGCGGACACCGCGTCATAGGAGGGCCAGCAATCCAGGTCGCCCTTGTGCAGGGTGAATTGCGTGACGATGTGCGGATCGTAATGCACGGTCACCTTGCCGGAATCGGTGCGGCGGCTGGATGTGTCGGCCATGCGGCGCCAGAAGGCGGCGGTGTTCTCCCCGAACGGCGCGTAGTTGGTGCGCAGCCAGTCCTCCAGTTCGGCCACCGTGTCGAAGACCGGCGGCGCGCCGACATAGGCGGCAATGCGCCCCGAGGCGGCCTCCGGTATGGCCGGTCCGATATCGTTGATAACGAGATGCGTGATCCGCCCCTTGAGGCGGCCGCCCGCCAGCGTCACGCCGATCAGGCCACCCATCGAGGTGCCGACCCAGCGGGTTTCGCCGATGCCGTAATTGTCCAGGATGGCGACGGCATGGTCGCCGAAGGCGGCATAGGAATAGTCGACCGCCTCGTCATGCGCCCATGATGACAGGCCGCGTCCCAATGTGTCGGGGCAGACGACGAAATAGCGGTCCGAGAGGGCGGCGGCGGCTTCATCGAAATCGCGGCCGGTCCGCGCCAGGCCATGCCACATGACCAGCGGCGGACTGGCCGGGTCGCCCCATTCGGTGACATGGAGTTCATGCGCGCCGCAACGGATATAGGACGAGCGGGGAACGGGTGAAACCGGCATCAGTGGCCTCCCTTCTTCATGAGCGTGCCAGCGATTCCGGCGGGGAAGAAATAGACGAGCAGGATGAACAGGATGCCGAGCCAGAGCAGCCAGCGGTCCGGATCGACGAGATGGGGGACGAGCGGCAGGCTGGCGGTCGCTTCCGCGGCGCTTGCCATGACATCCTTGAGATAGAACTGCGCCAGCGTCATGATGACCACGCCGATGACCGCGCCGACCATGGTGCCCATGCCGCCGATGACGACCATGAGCAGGATGTCGATCATGATGGCGAAGGAAAGGGTGGATTCCGGCCCCGTATATTTCAGCCAGACCGCCCAGACCACGCCGGCCAGCGCCGCGATCACGGCCGCGATGACGAAGACCGCCGTGCGATAGGCCACGACCCGGTAGCCGATGGCCTCGGCGCGCAATTCGTTCTCGCGGATTGCCTCCAGAACGGTGCCGAGTGGCGAACGCACGATGCGCACAAGCGCGTAGAACAGCACGAGGCAGGTGAGGAAAACGAAGTAGTAGGCGGCGATCTTGCCGTTCATGGAGACGCCCGCGATTTTGAGCACCTTGCCGTTGTCGTCGGTGAGCAGCCTGGTGGCGGGCGAGAAGATCTTCGGGGCGGAATAGACGATGCCGTCCTCGCCGCCGGTGAAATCGGACAGTTGCGAGGCGAGCACCATCATCACCGACGCTGCGGCCAGCGTGACCATGGCGAAGAAGATGGCCTTGACGCGCAGGCTGAGCACGCCGATGGCCACGGCCAGCAGCGCGGCCAGCGCCACGCCCGCCGCACCGCCCAGGAAAATGGCGTCGAAGCCCGCACCCATGGATTTCAGCGCCATGGCCGCGCCATAGGCGCCAAGGCCGAAGAACATGGTGTGGGCGAAGGAGACGATGCCGGTATAGCCGATCAGCAGGTCGTAGCTGGCGGCCAGAACGATGAAGACGCAGATGCGCGCCGCCACCTGCTGTGCCCGCACATCCGGAAACAGGAAGGGCGCGAAGGCGAGGCAGAAGGCGATCAGGGCCGCCGCGGACCAGACGATGATGCGGCCATTGCGCACGGCGCGGGCATGGGATGCGGCGGAGGCGGAAAGGGTGGCGGCGGTGGCGGTTGTCATTGCGTCCTCCTTACGGCTTGACGGCCGGGCGCAGGCCCCAGGGCCGCCAGAGCAGGACAGCCATCATCAGCAGCATGTTCGACGCCAGCGACAGTTTCGGAAACAGGAAGGCGACGTAATTGCCGAGCAGGCCGACGAGCAGCGCGCCCAGCAGCGAGCCCTCGATGGAGCCCAGCCCGCCGATGATGACGACGATGAAGACGAGGATCATCATCTCCGCGCCCAGCGTGCCGGAGATGAGGCCCTGATAGCCCGCCCACATCGCCCCGCCCATGGCGGCCAGCGCCGAACCGGCCATGAAGACGCCAACGAAGATCCGGTCGATGCGGAAGCCGAGCGCCTCCACCATTTCGCGATTTTCGACCCCGGCGCGGATGAGCAGGCCGATACGCGTCCGGTTGAGAACGAGGTAGAGCGCCACGAAGGCGACGAGGCCGAGCAGGCAGGCGAAGATGCGATAGGTCTCGATGGCGACATCGCCGATGATGACCGAGCCTTCGAGAATGGCCGGGCGCGGCACCGGAATGGGCGCGCCGCCCCAGATGGCGAGAATCAGTTGTTCGGCCACGATCAGCGCGCCGATGGTGATGAGAATCTGGCGCAGGTGGTCGCGATAGACCGGCTTGACGATGACGCGCTCGAAGAACCAGCCGGCGGCAAGGCCGAACAGGGCAGCGGCGGCAATGGCTGCAAAGAGCGCCAGCAGGTTGAGCACGGCAGAGTCCGCACCGACCCATGCGGCCAGGCCGGCCAGGACGCTGGCGGCGATGAAGGCGCCAAAGGAGATGAAGGCCGAGTGGCCGAAGTTCAACACGTCCATCAGCCCGAAGACGAGGCTCAGGCCCGAGGCCATGAGAAAGATCATCATGCCCATGGCCAGCCCCGCCACCGTCAGCGTCACCCAGGACGAGACCGAGCCGATCAGCGGCAGGGCGAGGACCATGAGGACCAGCGGCAGGAGGTTGACGCCGCCGAAACGGTTGATGACATCCGAAGCGTTCATGTCGCGGTTCCCCTACTGGTGCGCGTCGAGCGACAGGCTCAGCAGCTTCGTCTGAAGCGCCTTGTCGGCAACGAGGTCGGCCATGGCGCCGGAATGGACGATGCGCCCGTCGTCGATGACGGACACGCCGCTGCCCAGCGCCGAGGCGAACATGAAATTCTGCTCGACGAGGAGAATGGTCGTGTCGGCCGCCACTTCGCGGAAGGCATCCACCATGGCGCGGATGATGGCCGGCGCGAGGCCCTTTGTCGGTTCGTCGATGAGGATCAGCTCGCGCGGCTCGATGATGGCGCGCGAGATGGCGAGCATCTGTTTCTGCCCGCCCGACAGCGCCCAGGCCGGCTTTTGCCAGAATGTTCGCATGGCGGGGAACAGGTCCTGGATCCATGCCAGCCGCCGGGCGTCGAACGTGCCGTCCCGCGCGGCAAGCCGCATGTTCTCCTCCACCGTCAGGCCGCCGAAAATGCCCATGTTCTCCGGAACGAAGGCGATGCCCAGGCGGGCGATGTCAGAGGTATGCAGACTTGTGATGTCCTGCCCGCGGAAACGGACAGCGCCGGCGCGCGCCTTCCACAGGCCCATGATGGTGCGCAGGGTCGTCGTCTTGCCCGCGCCATTGCGGCCAAGCAGGACATAGACGCCGCCCTCGGGCACGGCGAGATCGATGCCATGCAGGATCTGATACTGCGCGATGTCGGTATGCACGCCCTCCATCGAAAGCACGGGCGCGCTCATGCCGCGTCCTCCGCCGGAATGCCGAGGTAGATTTCGCGCACGATGGGCAGCGCGATCACCGCGTCGGGGGGGCCGTCGGCGACAAGCTCGCCATTGTGCAGGACGACGATCCGGTCGGCCAGCGCGCGTACCACGTCCATCTTGTGCTCCACCAGAAGGATGGTTTTCGTTTTGTCCTGCTTGATGTCGGCAATGAGTTCGAGAATCACGGGTGCTTCGTCGACGCTCATGCCGGCGGTCGGTTCGTCGAACATGAAGATGTCCGGCTCCATGGCCAGCAGAAGCGCCACTTCCAGCTTGCGCTGGTCGCCATGCGGCAGGGCGGCGGCGGGCATGTGCGCCACGCGCTCCAGCCGGGCGCTCGCAAGATGCCGTTCGGCCGTCTCGACCAGGTTGCGAAAGGCGGAGACCGGGCGGAACAGGCGCGGGCCGATGCCGTGGCGCGCCTGCACGGCCAGGCGGATGTTTTCCAGCACGGAAAGCTTGGGAAAGAGATTGGTCAACTGGAACGCGCGGCCCATGCCGGCCTTGGCGCGGGCCGAGGGCGAAAGCGCGGTGATGTCGCGGCCATCCTTGAGGATGGTGCCGGCCGACGGTTTCAACTGGCCAGACATGAGGTTGAACCATGTCGTCTTGCCGGCGCCGTTCGGGCCGACGATCACGGTCAGTTCGCCGGGTGTGAAGTCGCAGGTCACGGCATTGACGGCGACATGGCCGCCGAAGCGGATGGTCAGGTCGCGGGATTGAAGCGATGGCTTGGACATGACGCCAATGATCCGCCTTGTCTGTTGCGGTTGTCAGCGGGCGGGGCGCCGGCCGGCAGGCAGCCGGCGTCCCGTTTGCGTGGTTACTGGTTGTTGCGGCCGACGGGGATATCCATCTCGTCAGCGGTGATTTCGCGCACCAGTTCCGGGATGGCCCAGGCCACGTTGTCATCGACCCTGATCTTGAAGTGGTACATGGACTGGAGGGCCTGATGGTCTTCCGGACGGAAGGTCATGGACCCCTTGGGCGTTTCCCAGCTCATGCCTTCCATGGTGGAAATCAGCGTCTCCGTGTCCCATTCATCGGCCGTTTCCAGCGCCTTGGTGATGGCGAGCGCAGCCGCCATGCCGCCGGCGGTGAAGAAGTCCGGGGGCGAGCCGAAGCGCTTCTGGTGTTCGGCGACAAGCCAGTCGTTGATCTCGTTCTTCGGCAGTTCGTAGTAATAGTAGATGGCGCCTTCCATGCCCGGCACCTGCTTGTAGGAAGCCATGGCAGGCAGGATGTTGCCGCCGGTGGAAATCTCGATGCCGTAGCGGCCCGGATCGGCAGCCGTAATGGGCGTCATGGCGTCAATGCCGGCGACATAGATGACAATGACCTTGCGGCCGTCCTTGTCCTTGAGCGCGTTGAACATGCGCTCGATGGTGGCGGTGAAATCCGTGGTCTTGAGCGGCACGTATTCCTCGGCCACCACGGTGGCGCCGGTGCCTTCCAGCGCCTTCTTGAAGGCCGCGATGCCGTCCTTGCCGAAGGCGTAGTCCTGGGCGAGCGTGGCGACGAAGAGGTTGCCGTCCGGCTTGAGCGCCTTGGCCTGGGCCTGCATGTCCATGGACGAATTACGCGAGGTCTTGAAGACGTAGCGGTTGGAATCCGGTCCGGTGAGCGAATCGGCGACGGCCGGCTCAACGACGAGAATCTTCTCGTATTCGGCGGCCACCGGAAGCATGGCCGTGGTCACGCCGGAGGACGTGCCGCCGACCGCGATCAGCGCCTCGTCGTCGCCATAGGCCTCCGCCAGGGCAGAGCGGGCCACGTCTGGCTTGAACTGGGTGTCCTTCTCGATCACCTCGATCTTGCGGCCCTTGATTTCCATCGTGCCGTTGGTGGCGTATTCCAGGCCGAGCTGGAAACCGGTCGAGGTCTGCTTGGAAAAGGCCTCCAGCGGCGAGCCGGACAGGCCGTGGACCAGGGCGATCTTCACCGGGTCGCCATCCTGCGCGGTTGCGGAGCCAAGCCCGCCGGCGGCAAGCGCCGAGGCCATGGCCATTGCAGTCATCCATTTCTTCATGCGATGTCTCCTCCTGTCAGAAGCGCGGAGCACGCCGGACCTCCGGCGCGCTCATCATTGGGCGGTCCAGCCCCCGTCCACGGGGAAGGATGCGCCAGTGATATTGTGTGCCTGGGCATGGCACAGCCAGGCCGCCAGCGCGCCGATCTCGGACGGATCGGACGTGCGCTGGCTCGGCTGTTTCTCGGCCAGAAGGCTGGCAATGCCGGCAGCCCTGTCGCCGCCATGTTCGGCGGCGCGGGCGGCCACCTGCGGCTCGATGATGGCGGTTTCCGTCCAGCCGGGGCATATGCAGTTGACCGTGACGCCGCCGGTCTCACGGTTGCCGCAGGCGGCATATTCGAGCGCGGCGACCTTGCTCATGCCGACCAGCCCGAACTTCGACGCCACGTAGGGCGCCTTGTCCTTCGAGGCGACCAGGCCATGCACCGAGGCGATGTTGACGACCCGGCCAAAGCCGCGTTCGCCCATGCCCGGCAGCGCGTGGCGCATGGTGTGGAAGGCCCCGGACAGGTTGACCGCGATGATGGCATCCCAGATTTCCGCGGTCGCCTCACCGATCGGCACCGTCTTCTGGATACCGGCATTGTTGACGAGAATGTCGATCGGCCCCCAGGCCGCGGCGGCTTCCATCATGGCGTCGATGGCGGCCACGTCACGCATGTCGGCATCGAAGAATCGTGTTTCCGGCGCCCCGGCGCCACGGCAGGCCTGTTCGGCGGCGGCAGCCTCTTCCGGGCTGGCCAGCCCGTGCAGCGCGATGCGCACGCCTTCGCCGGCCAGCGCCTTCGCGATGGCGAGGCCGATGCCCTGGACCGAGCCGGTGACGAGCGCGGTGCGTCCTGAAAGATGACCCATTCTCAGGCTCCTTCATGTTCCTTGGTGAGCCAGGTGCGCAGTTCCGTCTTCAGCACCTTGCCATAGTTGTTCTTGGGCAGCGCCTCGACGAAGCGGTAGCACTTGGGCCGCTTGAACCGTGCGATCTGGTCGAGGCAATGGGCGTCGAGCGCCTTTTCGTCCGCCACCGTCCCTTCCGCCAGCACGACGAAGGCCACGACCTCCTCGCCCCATTCGGGATGCGGCGCGCCCACAACGGAGACCTCCGAAACGGCCGGATGGGTGAGCAGCGCCTCTTCCACCTCGCGCGGATAGATATTCGTGCCGCCGGAGATGATGAGATCCTTGGAGCGGTCCTTGAGCGTCAGGAAACCGTCCTCGTCCACCGCCCCCATGTCGCCGGTCCACAGCCAGCCGTCGCGCAGCGTCTTCGCGTTGGCATCCGGATTGTTCCAGTATCCCTTCATCACCGACGCGCCGCGCACCAGAACTTCGCCGGTCTCGCCAACAGGCAGGGTCCGGCCATCGTCATCGGCAATGCGCACTTCCACGCAGGCCTGCGCGATGCCGGTGGAGGCGAGGCGCTCGCGCCAGCGCGGATGGGCGCGATCGGCCACCATGGCGCGCGTCATCCCGGTGATGCACATGGGGCTTTCGCCCTGCCCGTAGAGCTGCGCGAAGCGCGGCCCCAGCACATCCACGGCGTCGATGATGTCGGCCAGATACATCGGTCCGCCGCCATAGACGATGGTGCGGATGCCCCGGCCGGTCTCTCCGGCACGCCTGGCATGGTCCACGAGCCGCTTGACCATGGTGGGTGCGGCGAACATGTGGACATGGTCCAGCCTTCGGGCGAGATCGAGGATTTCCGCCGGCTCGAAACCGGCCGATGGCGGCACGCAATGGCGTGCGCCTTTGAGGACGTGCTGCACGCAATAGAGCCCCGCGCCGTGGCTGATGGGCGCGGCATACAGCGCGCAATCGGCGGCATAGACCTCGTCGATATTGGCGAAATAGCCCAGCACCATGGCCTGGATATTGGCGTGGGTGATCATCACGCCCTTGGGCTTGCCGGTGGTGCCGGACGTGTAGAACAGCCAGGCCAGATCGTCCGGCGCGCGGTCCGCCGGAGCGGCCACCGGCTCATGGGTTCGCATGGCATCGAAGGCATGCGTGTCCATGTCGACCAGCGTTTGCAGGCTTTCCGGGCGCACGGCATCCAGCTCCGCCCCGAGGGCCGCCGTGACGAAGGCGATGCGCGCACCGGAATCGGCCATGATCCAGGCCGCTTCCTTCGGGTGCAGCTTGGCATTGACCGGCACGACAGCCGCGCCGGCGAACCAGACGCCCCACATGAGTTCGAGATATTCGGTGCAGTTCTTCGCGAAGATCGCCACGCGGTCGCCGGGTTGCACGCCATGATCGGCGGCCAAAACAGCGGCGATGCTGCCTGCCGAGCGCGCGAAGGCGGCATAGTCCGCGATCACGTCCGTGCCCTTCAGCAGGGCGGGGCTGCGTGGCGACACGCAAGCGCTTCTGACCAGCCAATGGGCCAGGTTCATGCCGAATTTCCTCCCTGACGGCGCGTTTGGCGGGCTGGACCCGCATTTCTTCTTTGCCGTTCACCGTATAAGCATACTATCAGATGGAGCAGGGCAATCGCGCAAGACCGTAGAAACACGCATGACAGAGGCGCAAAACCACGCAAGAGAGCTGGATCGGATCGCCTATGAAATGGCACCGATCGGCATCGTGATGACCGAAAACCGGATCATCCGCGCTTGCAATCCGGCCTTTGCAGAGATGTTCGGGCACAGGCGCGAGACCTTGCTCGACCAGTCCTTCGCCATACTCTATCCCTCCTTCGAGGAATTCGTGGCCATTCGCGAGGTGGGCGTGGGCCCGTTGCGCGAAATGAACCGCTATTCCGACGAGCGCATCATGGCGCGCACCGACGGTTCGCTGTTCTGGTGCCGGGTGCGCGGGCGCACGCTGACGGAAGCCGGCGACCCGCTGGCCAAGGCGGTGTGGAGTTTCGCCGACCTGTCGCACGAGCGCCCGGTGGTGCGCCTGACAACCCGCGAGCGGCAGATCATCATGCATCTGGGCGAGGGCCGCACTTCCAAGGAGATCGCCCGGCTGATCGACATCTCGCCGCGCACGGTGGAGACCTACCGGGCCAAGCTCCTGAAGAAGTTCCAGGCGGCCAATGTGGCGGAGCTTCTCAGCCATGTCGGCGGCATGCCGGGCGGTTGATGGAGCGCCCGCGTCGGGAGCCGGCTTTCCCGATGCGGCATCTTGGCGCTTTCAATGTCGAAGCGTGCTTGCTAGGCCTCGGCAGGGGAGGCGTCATGCGGCTTGGGGACATTGCATTCGGGTTGTTTTTGCGGGCAGCAATTGTTGTTTCGCTCCTGCTGGTCTCCTTCGCCCACAAGCCTGTCGCTCTGTCGGCTTGGCAGCCTTTCGATCTCTCCGCCTATGAATTGCCGGATGGCTCGCTGCCGGTCATCTGCTTCGGGACCGGCAATGGTGCCCCGGGTGGAAAGGCGGGCCGGGCCGAGGCCTGCGAGTTCTGTCGGATCGCCGGATCAATCGCACTCGCATTGCCCTGCCGGTACGGAAATCCTCCGCTTGTTCCGGTTGCCGTGCCGTTGTTTCCGGTCGAAACAACGCATCGCACCTCCTTGCCCCGAAGGCTGCTGCCACCCAGCCAAGGTCCTCCTTCGATTGCGATCTGAACCGGTTTCGCAGCGCAAGCCCGCGAGATCACCATCGGGACGAATGGCTTGCCACCAAGCTGGTGCATGACGCGTTCCGACGACGGATTCCATCGCAAGGACCATAAGATGAACTTCCTCAAAACCGTAATTGCTGCCGCCGTTTTCGTGTTGGCAAGCTTCATGCCCGCTGTTGGCGTACAGGCGCAGGACGCCAGGCCCGGCCTTTTCGTCAATCTCACCACCGATGATACCTGGGCAGCCGCCAAGGCGATCATGTTTGCCCATCAGAAAGCGTTGAAAAACGATCACAAGCCTGTCGTCATCTGGCTGAATGTACGAGGCGTCTATCTGGCAGACAAGAAACGTGCCTCCCACGTGCACGGGTTGATGCGGGAACAGAATGCGTCGATCCAGGACATGTTGACCGCCTTCATGGAGGACGGCGGCATTGTGCTGATGTGCCAGGCGTGTTCGGCAGCCGCCGGATTGACCCGCGACGATTACATCGACGGCGTCCAGATGGGCTCCTGGCCTGTGATCGAAGGCTACCTGTTCGATCCTGCCATGAAAACGCTGTCCTGGTAGACGGCAGGCCTGCTGCACGACAGGCACGGCAAACGTGAACCCGCCACGGCCCGGGCCGGCCTGCCGGCCCGGCCTCCATGGCCCCCGTTACCGTCCGAGGATCACGTCGAGGATCGAGCCCACGTTGCGGGGTTCTTCGCCCACGCCGACCTTCGGCACGGGGCGATTGACGGAAGCGGTGCGGTCGTCCGCGGTCCCGTTGCGGCCGCCCACAGCGGCGGGTGGCCTCGGCGCGCCGGCCATGGGCAGGTTCTCGCGGCCCCCGACGGGCGCCACAGGGCGGATGTCGTCGCCGGCTGCGGGATCCGGTGTCCACATGCCGCGCAGCGGGGCCTTCGGCAGGCCCTCATGGGCGGCCTGCATGAAGGTCTTCCACGCCTTTGCCGGCAGTGAACCGCCGGTCACACCCTTCATCGGCGTACCATCGTCATTGCCGAACCAGACACCGGTGACGAGGTTGGATGTATAGCCGACAAACCACGCATCCCGGGAGTTCTGCGTCGTGCCGGTCTTGCCGGCGGCCGGCCAGCCGAAATCGGCGCTGCGCGCTGTCCCGTCCTCCACGGTGCCATGCATCATGGTATTCATCATCGCGACATATTCGGGCCGGACCACGCGCGGCGCCGCGCCCTTCTGTTCGTAGATCACCTTGCCGTCCATGGTGGTCACGCGGCGGATGACATGGATGTCGGGCCGGTAGCCGCCATTGACGAAGGGCACATAGGCCGCCGTCAGTTCCAGCGGCGTGACTTCCGACGTGCCGAGCGCGATGGAGGCATTGGCCGCGAGGTCCGATTCGATACCCATGCGGTGGGCCACTTCCGCCACCGTCTTCGGCCCCACCTCCTGGGCGAGCTGGGCGGCCACCGAGTTCAGCGACTTCTTCAGCGCGGTGGCCAGCGTCACCTTGCCGAAATACTTGCCGCCGTAATTTTCCGGCGTCCACTTGCCGATCCGCACTGGTGCGTCGGTGCGCACGCTGTCCGGTCTGCGGCCGTTTTCCAGTGCGGCGAGATAGACAAAGGGCTTGAAGGTCGAGCCCGGCTGGCGGCGCGCTTCCGTGGCGCGGTCGAACTGCGAATTGGCGTAGTCATAGCCGCCGACCATGGCGCGCACGGCGCCCGAACCGTCGATGGAGACCAGCGCGCCCTGGCTGACGCGGCGCGCCTTGCCGTTCCTGGCGATCAGCTCGCGAATGGAGTTTTCGGCCAGTTTCTGCAGCGTCAGGTCGAGCGTGGTATCGACCACCACGTCCTGGTTCACGTCGCCGATCAGCCCCGGCAATTCCTCCATCACGCGGTCGGCGACATAGTTCTCCGATCCTGTCCAATAGGCGGCGGCACGGGTGGCCGGCGCTTTCATGGCCACCGCATATTCCGTCTCGCCGATCATGCCCTGTTCGCGCATGGCCGCGATGACCAGTCTCGCGCGCTCTTCCGCCGCCTTCGGATCACGGGCCGGCGAAAGGCGCGACGGGGCCTTCAGAAGGCCGGCCAGAAGCGCCGCTTCGGCCAGGGAGACATCGCGCGCGGGCTTGCCGAAATAGCGCCGCGATGCCGCCTCCACACCATAGGCGCCGGACCCGAAATAGACCCGGTTGAGATACATGGTGAGGATCTGGTCCTTGGTATGCTCATGCTCCAGCCACAGCGCCAGCAGGACTTCCTGCACCTTGCGCTCGATGGTGCGGGCCGGCGACAGGAACATGTTCTTGGCAAGCTGCTGGGTCAGCGTGGAGCCACCCTGGCGCAGCTTGCCAGAGGCAATATTGGAAGCCATGGCGCGGGCCAGCCCCAGCGGGTCGATACCGAAATGGGAATAGAAGCGCCGGTCCTCGATGGCGATGACGGCCTGCGGAATATAGGGCGACATCTCGTGCAGGCCGACGGCCTCGCCGCCAGTCATGCCGCGATTGGCGATCAGCCGGCCGTCGACGGAGACGATCTTGACGTTGGGCGGTCGTGCGGGAACTTCCCAGGTGGTGGCGGACGGCATCTTGGCGCCGTACCAGGCGACGATGCCGGCCAGCCCGATACCGCCCCAGATGGCCAGGATGAGCGACCAGTAGATCGCGCCGCGCAGCAGGCCGAAAAGGCCGCGCCGCTTGCCCGCGCTGCGGGACTTGCGCGCTCCCCCTGCCTTCCTGCGGCCCTTGCCCGAAGCCGGTTTGCGGCTTCGCGCCGGCAGCACGCGATCATCCTGGGAGACCGACAGGGCGCGCTTGCGCCCGGTTGCCTTCTCGAATTCAGGCTCTATGCGCTTGCCCGTCCTGCGTCTGGCCATGAATCTCCCGCCTTGCCCTGCACGTCCCGTCCTTGTCAGCGGGTCATGGACAACACCCTAAATCGGGCGATTTAAGGGGCGGTTAAGTCCATGGTCAGAAAACGATTAACGCGAAAGGCGGGATTTTATCCGGTCCGGGCGTTTTTAACCCTGCGCATGGCGCTCGCGGATGACGATGTAGATGCCGGAGGCGACGATGATGGCGGCGCCCACATAAGTCAGCGCGTCTGGGATTTCGCCCCAGACCTGCCAGCCGATCAGCGTCGCCCAGAGCAGCGCGGTATAGTCGAAGGGCGCGACGACGGCGGCGGGCGCGAAGCGGAAAGCCTGGGTCATCATGGTCACGCCCACCGTGCCGAACAGGGCAATGGCGGCGAACAGCCAGAGGTCCTCCATGCGCGGCGTCACCCAGACAAGGGGTTGCAGCAGCGCGCTGAGCACGACGCCCACCCCGGTCAGCCAGACCATCAGCGTCCACATGCTCTCGCGCGGGTCGACCCAGCGCGCGCCGATCATCATCAGGGCGTAGAAAAAGGCCGTTGCGACGGGAAAGAGCGAGACGGGTTCGAAGGCGGCCGTGCCCGGGCGCACGACGACGAGAACCCCGGCAAAGCCAACCAGCACCGCCGACCAGCGCCGCCAGCCCACCTGCTCGCGCAGCACCAGTGCCGACAGCGCGGTGACGAAGACCGGGGCGACGAAGATCAGCGCCGTGGCCTCGGCCAGGCCAAGATAGCCCAGGCCCGTGAAGAACAGCGTCGCGGCGCAAAGCCAGATGAGCCCACGCAGCACATGCGCAAAGGGCCGGGCCGAATGCAGCGCCTTGCGCCCGCCGAGGCGCAGCGCGATCAGCACGGCGACGGGAAAGGCGATGAGATTGCGGATGAAGAGGATCTGGATCGCGGTGTAGTGGGCAGCCAGGGTCTTGGCGAGGGCATCGTTGACGCTGAGAAAGGCGACGCCGGCGCACATCAGCATGATGCCCGCCGTCACCCCGTTTTGTGTGCGGGTCTGGCCCGTGTCCATTGCGTTCACCGCGTCCTTCCAGGGCCGGACAAGATGCTCCGGCCGCAGCCCATTCGCCGGTTCCGCCGCTCAGCTATGGGCGAAAATGTCGGTTTCTTCCCAGCCGGCCAGGTCGAGATGCGCGCGCATGGGCAGGAAATCGAAACACTGGCGGGCCATGTCCAACCGGTTTTCCCGCACAAGGCGCATGGTGATCGCGTCGCGCAGGCGATGCAGGTAGAGGACATCGGAGGCGGCATAGTCGAGCTGGGCCTGCGACAGGGTTTCCGCGGCCCAGTCGGAGGATTGCTGCTGCTTGGAAAGCGGCACGTCGAGCAGTTCCGCACAGAGGTCCTTCAGCCCGTGGCGGTCGGTATAGGTGCGCGTCAGGCGCGAGGCGATCTTGGTGCAGAAAACCGGATTGGCGCGCACGCCGAAGGCATGTTCGAGCACCGCGATGTCGAAACGGCCGAAATGGAAGATCTTCTCGACCTTCGGATCGGCCAGCAGCCTTTCGATATTCGGCGCCGATGTCTGGCCTTTGGCGATCTGCACCACGTCGGCGGTGCCGTCGCCGGGAGAGAGCTGGACGACGCAAAGCCGGTCGCGATGGGGCTTCAGGCCCAGCGTCTCGGTGTCGATGGCGACGGCCTCCACCTGGTAATTGGACAGGTCCGGCAGGTCTCCCTTGTGGGCGCGGATGGTCATGGCGTGATTATCCCGTTCACTTGCCCTTTCGGCGCAGGAAGCGCGGCCCGAGCCATTTCATCATGACCATCGCGTCCTCGCCATCGGCATAGTTTCTCTTGCGTGTCGCGGTATGGCGGAAACCCTGGCGCGCGTAAAGGGCGCGTGCGGGTGCGTTGGAAGGGCGCACGAACAGGCGGAGCACGGGGCGGGGCGCGAAGCGGCAGGCTGCGCGCACCAGCGCGCCGCCCACGCCCTTGCCTGCTGCCCAGGCGGCCGTCCCGACGAAATCCACGCTGGTCCACAGCCGGGCGGAGCGGTCCCGCAACACCAGGAAACCCGCCACACGGTCCTCCAGCTCCGCGACCAGCACGAGAATGCGCCTGTCGCCGCCAGGCCGGGCAAGCTGTCCGGGTGACAGCCTGTTCGGGTCGTCAGGGAAAAGCGCGTCCTGCAATTCCAGCACTGCTTGCGCATCCCCGTCGCGGGCAAGGCGCACATGGACCTTCCTGTCGGACGCGCTCATTGCATCACCTGCCTTGCGCCAGCGCGTCGAGAATGCGTGCCCAGGAGCGCTGGCCCTTGTGGAACGAGGTCAGTTCGTATTTCTCGTTGGGCGAGTGGATCTGGTCGTCGCCGAGGCCGAAGCCGACGAGCAGCGATTCCATACCAAGCATGCGCTGGAAATCGCCGACGATGGGAATGGAACCACCCATGGCGATCATCAGCGCATTTGTCTCCCATTCGTCCGACAGGGCGCCGCGCGCCGTGTTCAGAAGCGGCGAATCGTAAGGCAACTGGATGGCCGGGGAGCCGCCATGCTCCTCGAATTCCACCGAGCAGTCGGCGGGAATGCGCGCGCGCACGAAATCGCGGAAGGCGGTGCGGATGGCAACAGGGTCCTGTTCGTGCACCAGCCGGAAGGAAACCTTGGCCGAGGCCTCGGCCGGGATCACGGTCTTGAAGCCCTCGCCCGTATAGCCGCCCCAGATACCGTTGACCTCCGCCGTCGGGCGCGCCCAGATCATCTCCAGCAGGGTGCGGCCGGTCTCGCCGGCCGGTTCAGAAAGGCCCACCTCGCCGAGGAAGCTCTCCGGGGTCCGGTTCAGCCCGTTCCACATGTCCAGAATGTCGGGCGGTGTCTCGTTCACACCGTCATAGAAGCCCGGAATGGTGATTCGGCCCGCCGCATCGTGCAGATCCGCCAGGATACGGGTGAGGATGTGGATCGGGTTTGCGGCCGCGCCACCGTAGTAGCCGGAATGCAGGTCGCGGCTGGCCGCCTTCACCGTGATCTGTTCGCCGACCAGCCCGCGCAGCCCGGCGGAAATGGCCGGCGTCTGCGGATCCCACATGTTGGTGTCGCAGACGAGGGCGAAATCGGCTTTCAACTCGTCCGCATTGGCTTCGAGAAACGGTTTGAGCGAGGGCGACCCGGATTCCTCCTCGCCCTCGAACAGGATGGAAACGCGGCAGGGCAGGGCGCCATGAACGGCCTTGTAGGCACGGCAGGCTTCCACGAACGTCATGAGCTGGCCCTTGTCGTCGGCGGCGCCACGCCCGGTGATGACCCTGCGCCCGTTGCGTGCCGCGATGGACGGCTCGAAGGGGCCGCTTTCCCACAGTTCGAGCGGGTCGACCGGCTGCACATCGTAGTGGCCGTAGAACAGCACATGCGGGGCATCCGGCGTGGCGCCGTCATGATGCGCGACGACCATGGGATGCCCGCTGGTATCGCGTACTGAGGCGTCGAAACCGATGGAGCGCAGGTCGCCGGCCAGCCATTCGGCGGCGCGGCGGCATTCGTCCCTGTATGCCGGGTCGGTGGAAATGGAGGGAATGCGGATCAGGTCGAACAGGTGTTCGACGGAATCGTCAAGCCGGGCGTCGATCGCATCGAGCACGGGGGCAATGTCACTCATCAGGTCCTCGCAAATCATTCTGCACAGGGATGCAGGTTAGACGTTGCGAATGCGCTGGGAAAGATGCGCCGGAAAAACAGGTTACCGGAAACAAACTGGCCGCCGTGGTGGAGGGGGGAACCACGGCGGCCTTTTGAAAACAGCGGCAGCCCGGAGAGGGGGATTGGGACTGCCACCCGTTCATCCGGATCAGGCGGGGGACGGGCCATTCATCCACGCCGATGACACGCCACCTTTCCATCCAGCGCCCGCGCGTGACGAGATCGATCACGCCCCGCATGGCGGCCATGATGAGCAGGCTCGATCAGAAATGAACCTGCATGTCCGAAACCGACTTGTCCGGCACGATGAACAGAATGAGCATGAAGCAGGCAAAGGCAAGGCTCGCGCAGGCAATCGCCGCTGACGAAAGGGCGGGTGACCGGCGAAAGAAAAAGCCTTGCACAGGCCGCCACCAGGGCCTGGCAAGGCTTGCTTTCCGGACCGGCCCTTGCAAGCCGATCCGGCGGGAGAGAGGGGTTCTATTGCGCGGCGTGCGCCACGTTGACACCAAGCGTGTAGACCAGTTGCCCGCCATAATAGGCCGTCGCAACAACAAGCGCGCAGCCGGCGACTTCCAGGGCTGCAAATCCCCAGCCGATCCCGCCGGCCAAGCGCTTGTCGCGCCACCAGACGAACAGGCGGATCAGCGCCCAGACGGCGAGGACAGCAGCGGTCGTCTCGCCCAACCCTTCGTGGATCTCGGCAATCTGGCTGGAAAATCCATTCGCCTCGGCGAATTCAAGGGCCGCGTCGCCGAACATGGCGGCCAGAATCGCAAAGGTTCCCGCAGCGACGGCCAGTCCGGTGGCGAGATTGCCTGTCGCCGAGCGGCCCGTCACCGAATACCCCATGGCAAGGGCCACGATGTCGACAAACGCCAGCGTGAGGAAGAAGACGATGGGAAAATGCACGACGATAGGATGAATGTGCTGGATCGGTAGCATGGAACCCCCTTGTCAATCAGGTAAGATGCCGGAAAAACAGGGGCATGGGAGGCCCGGGTCCTGACCGGCGTCGAAAATCGCGACCAGGGTGCTCCCGGCAAGATGACAAAAGGCTGACAATACCCCCGCCGGCGCGCCCTGAACCCGGTCTTGCCAATGGACCTCGGCGGCGTTTGCGCTTAATCGTGTGAGCCATGAAAAACGGTGATCATCTCTTCCTCGTCGACGGCTCGGCCTACATCTTCCGCGCCTATCATGCCCTGCCGCCGCTGACCCGCAAGTCCGACGGGCTGCCGGTGGGCGCGGTGTCCGGCTTCTGCAACATGCTGTGGAAGCTGCTGAAACAGGCGCGCGACACCGATGTGGGCGTCACGCCGACGCATTTCGCGGTGATCTTCGACTATTCGTCCAAGACCTTCCGCAATGACCTTTACGACGAATACAAGGCCAACCGCTCCGCCCCGCCGGAGGACCTGGTGCCGCAATTCGGGCTGATCCGCCAGGCGACGCGGGCCTTCGGCCTGCCCTGCATCGAGAGGGAGGGCTACGAGGCCGACGACATCATCGCCACCTACGCCAGGCTCGCGGCGGAAGCCGGCGGCGACGCCACCATCATCTCGTCGGACAAGGACCTGATGCAGCTCGTCAATGGCCGGGTGTCGATGTACGACCCGATGAAGGACCGCCAGATCGGTGTGCCGGAGGTGATCGAGAAATGGGGTGTCGGTCCGGAAAAGATGGTCGACCTGCAGGCGCTGACCGGGGATTCCGTTGACAACATCCCCGGCGTGCCGGGTATCGGACCCAAGACCGCCGCGCAATTGCTCGATACCTATGGCGATCTCGATACGCTGCTGGCGCGTGCGGGCGAGATCAAGCAGGCCAAGCGGCGTGAAAACATCATCGCCCATGCCGACAAGGCGCGGCTGTCGCGCGAATTGGTGCGGCTGAAGAACGATGTGCCGGATCTCAATCCGCTTGATACGCTGGCATTGGATGACCCGGACGGACCGAAGCTGATCGCCTTTCTCAAGGCCATGGAGTTCACCTCGCTGACGCGGCGCGTGGCGGAGGAGACCGGCGCGGATGCCGCTGCCGTGGATCCCGCCCATGTGGATGCGGAATGGGGCGCCGACGCGCACGGCCCCGATCTGGAGCCGGGCGTTCCGGCCACGAATGCTGCCGGCGCCGGGACAGACGGTTCCGCAAGCGGGCCGGGCGGTGGCAATGCAACGCCGGCAGCGCTCGCGGCGATGCGGGCGGAAGGCTTCGCGGCAGCCGGCATCGACACGACGGCCTATGAGACGATCCGCGACATGGCCACGCTCGATGCCTGGATCGCCGCTGCGCGCGAACAGGGGCTTGTGGCCGTCGATACCGAGACAACCGCGCTCGATCCGATGCTGGCGGAACTTGTCGGCTTCTCGCTGGCACTGGCGCCCGGCAAGGCGGCTTATGTGCCACTGAAGCATCGCACCGGCAATGACGACCTGCTGGGAGGCGGGCTTGCCGAAGGCCAGATCGACGCAATGCAGGCGCTGGCGGCATTGAAAGGGCTGATGGAGGACGCCTCCGTCCTCAAGATCGCGCAGAATCTCAAATACGATCTCGTTGTGCTGCACCGGCTCGGCATCGACGTGGTCAGCCTCGACGACACGATGCTGATCTCCTATGTGCTGGATGCCGGCAAGGGCGGGCACGGCATGGATGCGCTGGCCGAACGCTGGCTCGGCCATACGCCCATCGCCTACAAGGACGTTGCCGGTTCGGGCAAATCCGCCGTCACCTTCGACCTGGTCGCCATCGACAAGGCCACGGCCTATGCGGCCGAGGATGCCGACGTCACGCTCAGGCTGTGGCAGGTGCTCAAGCCGCGCCTTGCGGCCGAAGGCCTGGTATCGGTCTACGAGCGGCTGGAGCGGCCACTGGTGCATGTGCTGGCGCGCATGGAACAGCGCGGCGTCTCGGTGGACCGGCAGATCCTGTCCCGGCTTTCCGGCGAACTGGCGCAATCGGCCGCGGCGCTGGAAGCCGAGATCGGCGCGCTGGCTGGCGAGGATTTCAACCCCGGTTCGCCCAAACAGCTTGGCGACATCCTGTTCGGCAAGATGGGCCTGCCCGGCGGCAAGAAGACGAAATCCGGCCAGTGGTCGACCACGGCGCAGGTGCTGGAGGACCTGGCGGCGGAAGGCCATGAACTGCCCCGCAAGATCGTTGACTGGCGCCAGCTCACCAAGCTGAAATCCACCTATACCGACGCCCTGCCCGGCTACATCCATCCGGAGACCGGGCGGGTTCATACCTCCTATGCCCTTGCATCGACCACGACGGGGCGGCTGTCCTCCTCGGAGCCGAACCTGCAGAACATCCCGGTACGCACCGCCGAGGGACGGAAAATTCGCACCGCCTTCATTCCCGAAAAGGGCAATGTGCTGGTCTCTGCCGATTACAGCCAGATCGAACTGCGCGTGCTGGCCCACGTTGCCGACATTCCGCAACTGAAGAAAGCCTTCGCCGAGGGCATGGACATCCATGCCATGACGGCGTCCGAAATGTTCGGCGTGCCCGTGGAAGGGATGCCGGGCGAGGTACGCCGGCGTGCCAAGGCGATCAATTTCGGCATCATCTACGGCATTTCGGCCTTCGGTCTGGCCAACCAGCTTGGCATCGAGCGCGGCGAGGCATCCGACTACATCAAGACCTATTTCACGCGCTTTCCCGGCATTCGCGACTACATGGAGGCGACCAAGGCCTTTGCGCGCGAACACGGCTATGTGGAAACGATCTTCGGGCGGCGGGCGCATTATCCCGACATCAAGGCTTCCAACCCCTCCATGCGCGCCTTCAACGAGCGCGCGGCGATCAACGCGCCGATCCAGGGGTCGGCCGCCGACATCATCCGCCGCGCCATGGTGCGCATGGAGCCGGCACTGGAGAAGGCCGGATCACCGGCGCGCATGCTGCTTCAGGTGCATGACGAACTGATTTTCGAGGTCGAGGAAGCGGCCGCCGGTGACACCATCGCCATCGTCCGCGACGTGATGGAAAACGCTGCCTTCCCCGCAGTCGATCTGTCCGTGCCGCTGCAGGTCGACGCGCGCGCGGCAAGGAACTGGGACGAGGCGCACTGAGGCGATGTCCGCAGCGCCAGGCTGCTCCTGACGCAGAGCATGGAGAACCGGCGCAACCACGCTATCCGCGCAGGGCGTCGATCAATTGAGCCTTGCTCATGGAAGACCGGCCCGCGATGTCCAGTTCCCGCGCCCGGGCGTAAAGATCGTCTTTCGTCCAGTCCTCGTAGGGCGGCGCCTTGCCGCCCTTCCTCGAGGGATGCATGGAAGGGTTTGCCTTGGCATTGGCGATGGCGGCGGCCTTCGATTTCGAATAGCCCTTGCCGCGAAGGTCTTCATAGGCCTTGTCGTCCTTGACGGCGGGTCCGTGATCTTTTACCATCCTGTCACCCCTCACCGCTCTTGCGGCGGGCAAAGTCTTCCACCTCGTCAGGCGCCATCGCGTCGAAGCGCTCCTGCGGGTCCATGCCGGTTTCGCCATCGCCGGCCACGCCCGGCAGGCCAGGATCCAGTTCGGCCGCGATCCGGTCCAGCTCCGACAGAAGCACATCGAACTCGTGACCGCGGTCGCCGGGTTCGCGCGCTTGCAGGGCTTCGCGAATCCGTTTCAGTTCCTCGCGGCGCGTTTCGAGCGGTTCGTCGGAAAAGGCAACGGCGCGGATATCGTCCAGCGTGATGTCCTGGGCGATGCCCGGCGTGTCGCCATCGCCGCCGACAGCGGCATTCTCGGCCAGCGCAGGCCCCTTGTCGAACAGCGGCATGACTTCAACCTCCATCTGCCGTTGGTGGGATCACCGGATCAACGCCGGGCAGGGGGATTCGTTCATGCAAAAGAAAAGCGGCGGCGCCCGATGGCACCGCCGCTCCGCTTCAGTCAGCCTGGTCCCGGTTCAGGCGATGGCGCGCACCGCACGGGCCGTCATGACCGCCACGAGATTGGCGCGATAGTCGGCCGAAGCATGGATGTCGCTCATCAGCCCCGCGGCATCGGCCTTGAGGCCGGAGACGGCGTCGGCCGAGAAATTCGACGACAGCGCCTGTTCGGCCTCGCTCCAGCGGAAGACGCCGTCGGAGCCGGCGCCGGTGACCGCGACGCGAACGCCGTCGCCATGCCGTGCGACGAAAACGCCGGTCATGGCGTAGCGCGAAGCCGGGTTCGGGAACTTGGCATAGCTGGAGGCGGCACAGGCCGGCACCTTGACCGCCTTGACGAGTTCGCCCTCTTCCAGCGCCGTCTCGAAGAGGCCGGTGAAGAAGTCGTCAGCGGCGATCTCGCGCTTGTCGGTGACGATGGTCGCGCCGAGCGCCACCATGGCCGAGGGATAGTCCGCGGCCGGATCGTTGTTGGCAATGGAACCGCCGATCGTGCCCATGTGGCGCACATGCGGATCGCCGATGTGGGAGGCGAGGCTGGCAAGGCCGGGGCAGGCCTTTTTCACGGTCTCGGAGCCGGCCACTTCCGCATGCGTGGTGGTGGCGCCGATGGTCAGCGTGTCCCCGTCCTGCGAAATGCCCGCCATGCCCGCATGGCGCAGGTCGATGAGGTTTTCCGGCGCGGCGAGGCGCGTCTTCATGGCCGGGATGAGCGTCTGTCCGCCGGCGACATATTTTGCTTCGGCTGCGGAACCGGCCAGTTTTGCGGCTTCGTCAGCCGATGAGGCGCGATGATAGGTGGTGTTGTACATGGATGTCTTGTCCTTCTGACTGCATCATGCGGGCGGCCGCCCCCGCGCCCGGCCAGGCCGGCGCGGAGGCTCCTTCCCGCTCCGATCACTTGGCGTTGTTCGCGGCCCAGACCTTTTGCGGCGTTGCCGGCATGGTCAGGTTGTTGTTGCCGATCGCATTGGTGATCGCGTTCATGATGGCCGGCGGCGAACCGATGGCGCCCGCCTCGCCACAGCCCTTGATGCCGAGCGGATTGCCCGGGCACGGGGTGATGTGGTGCGAGACCTCGAAGGAGGGCACGTCATCGGCGCGCGGCATGCAGTAGTCCTGGTAGGAGGCGGTCAGAAGCTGGCCGCTCTCGTCATAGACCACGCCTTCCAGCAATGCCTGTCCGATGCCCTGGGTAAGCCCGCCATGCACCTGCCCCTCGACGATCATCGGATTGATGATGTTGCCGAAGTCGTCGGCGGCGACGAAGCGCAGGACATCGGTCTTGCCGGTTTCCGGATCGACCTCGACCTCGGCGATGTAGCAGCCGCCGGGGAAGGTGAAGTTGGTCGGATCGTAGAAGGCGGTTTCCTTGAGGCCCGGTTCCATCCCTTCCGGCAGGTTGTGCGCGGTGTAGGCGGCCAGCGCCATCTGGAACCACGGCACGGACTTGTCCGTTCCGGCGACCTTCAATTCGCCGTTCTCGATGACGATGTCGCCCTCGTCCGCCTCCAGCAGGTGGGCTGCGATCTTCTTGGCCTTGCTCTCGACCTTGTCGAGCGCCTTGACGATGGCGGACATGCCGACGGCACCGGAGCGCGACCCGTAGGTGCCCATGCCCATCTGCACCTTGTCGGTGTCGCCATGGACGATGGAAACGCTGTCGAGCGGAACGCCGAGGCGCTCGTTGACGAGCTGGGCGAAGGTCGTCTCGTGGCCCTGGCCGTGGCTGTGCGAGCCGGTCAGCACCTCGATCGTGCCGACGGCATTGACACGCACTTCCGCCGATTCCCACAGGCCGACGCCGGCGCCGAGCGAGCCGACCGCCGCCGACGGCGCGATGCCGCAGGCCTCGATGTAGCAGCTCATGCCGATGCCGCGCAGCTTGCCGTTCTTCGCACTTTCCGCCTTGCGGGCCTCGAAACCCTTGTAGTCGATGGCTTCCATGGCGGCATCAAGCGTGGCATCGAAATCGCCCGTGTCATAGCACATGATGACCGGCGTCTGGTACGGGAACTCACGGATGAAGTTGGTGCGGCGAAGCTCGGCCGGATCGACGCCCAGTTCACGCGCCGCCGTCTCCACCGTGCGCTCCAGCAGGTAGGTCGCCTCGGGGCGTCCGGCACCGCGATAGGCATCCACCGGCACGGTGTTGGTATAGGCCGTCTTGACGTTGCAGTGGATGGCCGGGATCGCGTACTGGCCCGACAGCAGCGTGGCATAGAGATAGGTCGGAACCGAGGACGAGAAGAGCGACATGTAGGCGCCCAGATTGGCCACCGTCTCGACTTTCAGGCCGGTGATGCGGTTGTCCTTGTCGAAGGCCATCTTGACCTTGGAGACATGGTCGCGGCCATGGGCATCCGTCATGAAGGCTTCCGTGCGGTCGGCCGTCCACTTGACCGGGACGCCGGTGCGCTTGGAAGCCCAAAGGCAGATGATCTCCTCGGGATAGATGTAGATCTTGGCGCCGAATCCGCCGCCGACATCCGGCGCGATGACGCGCAGCTTGTTCTCCGGCGCGACGTTGTAGAAGGCGCTCATCACCAGGCGCGCGACATGCGGGTTCTGCGAGGTCGTCCAGCAGGTGTAGTGATCCTCGGCCTTGTCATAGACGCCGAGCGTGGCGCGCGGCTCCATCGGGTTGGGCGACAGGCGGTTGTTGACGATCTCGATCTCGGTGACGTGAGCGGCCTCGGCAATCGCCTTGTCGGCCGCGCTCTCGTCGCCGATCTCCCAGTCATAGATCAGGTTGCCCTCGGCTTCCGGATGGATTTGCGGGGCGCCCGGCTTGAGCGCATCGACCGCATGGATGACGGCAGGCAGTTCCTCGTATTCGACATTGACCGCTTCGGCCGCGTCACGGGCCTGGCCGCGCGTCTCCGCCACGACGATGGCAACCGCATCGCCGACATAGCGCACCGTCGAGGTGGCCATCGGCTCCCATGCGCCCATCTTCATCGGCGTGCCGTCCTTGGAATGGATCATCCAGCCGCAGATCAGGTTTCCGATGCCATCGGCCTTGAGCTGCTTGCCGGTCAGCACGCCGATCACGCCCGGCATGCCTTCCGCCGCCGCCGTGTCGATCGATGCGATCTTTGCATGGGCGTGCGGGCTGCGGACGAAAGCCGCATACTTCATGCCCGGAACGCTCATGTCGTCGGTATAGCGGCCCGATCCCGTGATGAACCGCTTGTCTTCCTTGCGCGCAACGCGTGCGCCAACGCCTTCCATACCCATTTTCAAGCTCCTCCGCCTGTCGGGAGCGAACGCGGGCTGGCACATGGCGACCAGGGGCAATCAACCGGATTTGCCGTCTGTGACCAGGTCGCTGTCGCCCGTACCCCGCTATTCGCTGCTTAATGTTTCGCTATTGGCTCGCTTCAGGCCGCCGCAGCGCCCTTGGCCATTTCATCGGAGGCCGCCAGAATGGCCTTGACGATGTTGTGATAGCCGGTGCAGCGGCAGATATTGCCTTCCAGCTCGGCACGCACGGTCTTCTCGTCGAGATTGCCGGCACCGTAACGGTTGATCATGTCGGTGGCCGCCATGATCATGCCCGGCGTGCAGAATCCGCACTGCAGGCCATGATGTTCCTTGAAGGCCGCCTGCACGGGTGAAAGATCGCCGGCGCCGGCCAGCCCCTCGATCGTCACCACATCCGAACCCGAGGCCTGGGCGGCAAGCATGGTGCAGGATTTGACGGCCTTGCCGTCGACATGGACGACGCAGGCGCCGCACTGGGACGTGTCGCAGCCGACATGCGTACCCGTCAGGCCCAGGTTGTCGCGCAGGAAATGCACCAGCAGCGTGCGGTCCTCGCACTGGCCGGACACCTTCCGGCCATTCACGGTCATCGTTACTTCAGACATCAAGTCCTCCTCCCAAAGGCACCATGTTGGACATGGCTAGGATTTACGGAAAACGACGGGCTTTCAAGCCCGCGCCATCGATCGGGTGAATGGCCCGGACCGGATGCCGGGCCCGCGCGCATGCACGGCAATTCCCCGCAAGGTCCCTCCAAACCCTTCGCGAAAACAATGCCGCCCCGGTCCGCCGGAAGGTATTGTACTTTCGGTCGCATTTGCCATCGCGGGCACGGCGCGAGCGGCGCTGTTGCGCTGTGGGAATTCCACGATCATAATATGCGCCGAGTGCGGCACCGGCAGAGGAGGGTTGCTGCGCGGGAGGAGAAGACCCTGACGCTGACACGCAGCCCCTATTCATGCGGAATGGTGGCGCTTGCCGGGACAGGCGGCCATCCGGAAGCCTTCTGCAAGGCGATCGCCACCGAGGCCGAGGCCATGGGTGGCGGTTTCGCCTTCATCTTCCATTCGCCACGGCTCTATTCGCCCGGGGAACTGGCGGCCGCCTTGCGGCGTCATGCCCCGTCGGTGGCCCATGCCTGCTGCACGACCGCCGGCGAAATCACGCCGGAAGGCCTCCAGGACGGCCAGGCGATCGCCATGATCCTGCCCGCCCGCCACTTCACCGTGGTCACCACGCTGATCGAGGACGTGACCAACGCCGGAATGGAGAGCATCACCGCCCGGGTGGAGATGGCGCGCCACGCCCTGGCGCAGGCCTGCAAGCCGGAGGGGGCCCGCACCTTCGCCGTCTGTCTCATCGACGGCATGTGCTATTCGGAAGAGGCGGTCACCTCGGCCATACACTGGGGACTGGATGACATTCCGCTGATCGGCGGTTCGGCGGGCGACGACCTGAACTTTCACGAAACGCCCATCATACACGACGGCCATGTCCACACCGGCGCCGCGGTCATCGCCCTGGTTGCCACGGACGTGCCCTTCCACATCTTCAAGACCGACAATTTCGTGCCGACACAGAAGAAGCTTGTCGTCACCGCCTCCGATCCGGACCACCGGATCGTGCATGAACTCAACGCCGCGCCCGCGGCAGCGGAATATGCCCAGGCCATCGGCATGGATCCGCAATCGCTGTCGCCGCTGTCATTCGCCACGCACCCGGTCGTCGTGCGCGTCGGCGGCGAATATTACTGCCGGTCGATCCAAAAGGTGAACGAGGACGGCTCGCTGTCCTTCTTCTGCGCCATCGATGACGGCGTTGTGCTGACCGTCGCGGAACCGACCGGCATGGTGGAAACCACGCGCCAGGCCTTGAACGATGTCGCGGCACAGCTCAAGGGCATTGATGTCGTGCTCGGCTTCGAATGCACCCACCGCCGCCTGGACGCGCAGAACCGCCAGATCATTCGCGATGTCTCCGAGCTTTACCGCACGAACAATGTCATCGGCTTCGCCACCTACGGCGAGCAGTTCCGCTCCATGCACCTGAACCAGACCTTCACGGGTGTGGCATTCGGTGCGATGCGCGAAGCCGCCGGATAGGGCCGGCGCGGCAATGAACATCGACGAGATCGACGATATCGAACGGCTTCGCCGCATCAACCAGGCGCTGATGTCGCGCGTCGAGCAGTCGATGGATCAGCAGGGCAATGCCTTTTCGCTGTTCCAGACGGCCATCAACCTGGAAGGGCGCATCCGTGCGCGCACCGAGGAACTGCGCGCCACGCTGCGGCGGCTGGAAAAGACCAACCAGGATCTCGTGCAGGCCAAGGAGGCCGCCGAGATCGCCAACCTGTCGAAAACGCGGTTCCTGGCCGCCGCCAGCCATGACGTTTTGCAGCCGCTCAACGCCGCGCGGCTTTCCATTTCGGCGCTTTCCGACATCCAGACCAGCGACGAGGGCCAGACGCTTGCCCGGCAGGTGGAGCGTTCGCTGGAGACGATGGAAGAGCTGTTGCGCACCCTGCTCGACATTTCCAAGCTGGATGCCGGCGTGGTGCGGCCGGAGGTTTCGCTCGTCCAGCTCGATACGCTGTTCCAGTCGCTGCAATCGGATTTCGCCCCGCTGGCGGCGCGCAAGGGCTTGCGCCTGCGCTTCCGCCCGACCCGGCTGGCCGTATTGTCGGACCAGGGCATGTACCGGCGCATCCTGCAGAACATCGTTTCCAATGCCATCCGCTACACCCGCACCGGTGGCGTCTTCGTCGCCGCGCGGCCGCGCGGCCAGCAGGTCCGCGTGGACGTGATCGACACCGGCACCGGCATTCCTGAAGAGGAGTTCGACGCGGTCTTCGAGGAGTTCCACCGCGGCCCGGACCTCTCCGACGACGGGACGGGCGGCCTAGGCCTGGGCCTGTCCATCGTCAAGCGCATGGTGGCCGCACTCGATCATCCGCTGCATTTCACATCCGTGGTGGGCAAGGGCACGGTCTTCCGGCTGACGGCGCCCATGGGCATGCGTCCGCAGGCCGAACCGGCCGCGCAGGCTGTGTCCGGCGAGCCGGAGCGGCCGCGTGCCTATGGTCTGGACGGGGCGCGCGTGCTGCTGGTGGAAAACGACGCCGGCGTGCGCCGCGCCATGCTTCTCCTCTTGCAGCGCTGGGGCTGCGAGGTGCGCGACGGCGCCTGCCTGGAGGAAATCCTGGCCCATGTCGAACGGGACGGCTTCGATCCCGACATCATCATCGCCGATCAGCATCTCGACCATGGTGATCTTGGCACCGAGGCGATCACGGAGACGCGCCGCGTCACCCGCAAGGCCATCCCCGCGCTGATCACGACCGCCGATTTTTCCGAGGATCTGGCTCAGGTGGCCCGTTCGGCGCACATGGAAGTCATGCGCAAGCCCGTCAAGCCTGCGCAATTGCGCGCGCTCATGGCGCATATGCTGGCCTGAACGTCAACCCTGACCGGCTGCGCCGACCGGCTGCCCGGTGTCAGAAGCCCGGCCGGAAACTGGCCGGTGCCGGGCTGACAACCTGCGGCTGGCCGTTGCGGATCTCGTAGACCGCATAGCCGCGCTCGTTGCGCCCGTCGGGACGCAGCCGGAAGAGCCCGGTATAGCCATTGTAACCGCCCGCCGATTCGAGATTGGCCACGGTGAGCGCCTGCGGCCCGCCACTGCGCACGAGCCCCGCGACGAGGGCAAGCGAATCGTAGCCCAGCACCATGTTGGGCGCCGGTTTTTCGCCAAAGCGCTGCTCATAGCGGGTATTGAAACTGCCCATGCGCGTCTGGTCGATATCGGCATACCATGCGCCATTGAAGGCGGGATCGGTCAGTTTGGCGTTGGCCCACTGGCCCGAACCGAGGAAGCGCTTGCCAGAAAGGTCCGCGCCGGTCTCGCGCAATTGCCGCGCGAAGACACCGGGCGTGTTGCCGCCATCGGGCAGAAGGATGGCGTCGGACTTGCCGACCAGCGGCATGGCATCGGCCACGGCTTGCGCCACGGAAGCGTCGTCATAGGCATAGCGCACCGTGCCGACGAGTTCCCCGCCGCCGGCGGCCAGCGCCTGGCGTGCCTCGCGCTCGACGAGCAGGCCGAACGCACCCTCCGGAACGATGGCCGTCACGCGGCGCACACCCTGCGCCATGGCATGATCCAGCGTGCGCCGGACGATGTCTCCGGGCAGGAAGGAATTGAGATACACCCCGCGCCGCGCCACGCCGGCATCGGAGGAAAAGGCGATCATGGTGCGCCCGCGCGGCTCCAGCACACCGCTGACAGCCGAGACATTGCCCGAGAACAACGGCCCCAGAACGATGGACGCGCCTTCCGTATAGGCTTCGGCGGCCGCGTCGGTGGCCGTTGTGGCTATGCCGGCGGTATCCTTGATCACGAGTTCCACGGTGCCGGGAAAGTCCTCCACGGCCAGCGCGGCGGCATTGCGGAAGCCCTGCGCCACCTTGCCCGCATTGCCTGGCGCGCTCATTGGCAGCAGCATCGCCACGCGAACCGGACCGCTGCCGATCACCTCGCCCGTGGCGGGTGGCAGGTTGGCTGGCACCGGTTCGGACTGTTGCATGACCGGCTCGCCGCCGTCGGGCATGGGCAGGCCCATCTGCACGCCCTGGCAGCCGGCCAGCAGCGCGAGCGCTGCCAGCCCGGATATGCGGCGGACCGCGCGGAAAAACCCTGTCATCATGCCTGCACCTGTCTGCCGCGCCGTGTTAGAAGCGCTTTCACGTCCCTTGTTTTCATTGTCGCAACCGCAAAACGCGATTGGCAAGCATTCGTCAAGGTTAATAACAGGTCATGAACAGGCCACCAGCAGGCGCAACAGGTTCGCGGGAGCGCGACACACGCTACATGATCGGCCAGGCCGCGTTCGAGGCCAGTGCGCTTCCGGCCGGCCTTCATCTTGTCGCGACGCCGATCGGCAACCTGGCCGACATCACGATCCGTGCGCTCCAGGCGCTGGCAGGCGCGGATATCGTGGCCTGCGAAGACACGCGCACGAGCCGGGTGCTGCTCGATCGCTATGGCATTCGCGCACGCACCACCGCCTATCACGAACACAACGCCGCCGTCGCCGGGCCGAAACTGATCGAGGCGATGGCGTCCGGGCGGTCCGTGGCCCTCGTCAGCGATGCCGGCACGCCTCTGCTGTCCGATCCCGGCTACCGGCTGGTGGAAGAAACGCTGGCCGCGGGACTGCCCGTGACGCCGCTGCCGGGTCCTTCGGCGCTGCTGGCCGCGCTCACCGCGTCGGGCCTGCCGACCGACGCGTTTTTCTTTGCCGGCTTCCTGCCGGTGAAGGCCGGGCAGAAACGCACCCGACTGGAATCGCTGGATGCCGTTCCCGGCACGCTCGTCTTCTACGAATCGCCGCGCCGGCTGGCCGCCACCCTCGCCGCCATGGCGGAGATCTTCGGCGACCGGCCCGCCGCTGTGGCGCGGGAGATGACCAAGGCGTTCGAGGAAGTGCGCCGCGACAGCCTTCCGGCGCTGGCCGCCCATTATGGAGAGACCGGCGCGCCGAAAGGCGAAATCGTGATTTGCGTGGCGCCGCCCGGCGAAGCGGCCGTGCCGGCGGCCGAAGACGTCGATGCGCTTCTGGTCGAGCTTTCTGCCGTCATGCCGGCCTCACGGGCCGCGGCACAGGCGGCCAGGCAGACCGGATTGCCCAAGCAGGATCTGTTCGCCCGCATCGTGGCCCTGAAGGATCGCAACGGCGATGGCTGACGCGCGAAACGGCCGGCACATCGCACTCAGACGCGGGCAGCGCGGCGAGTGGCTGGCAGCGCTGGCGCTGATGCTCAAGGGCTACCGCATCGTCGCGCGAAATTATCGCACACGGCTTGGCGAAATCGACCTGATCGCCCGGCGCGGCGATGTTGTCGCGATTGTCGAGGTCAAGGCGCGGTCCAGCGAAGACGCCGCCCATGACGCCGTGGGCCGCGAATCGCAGCGGCGCATCGCAAACGCCGCCGATCTCTGGCTGTCGCGCCAGCCGGATGCGGCGCGCCTGTCGCTGCGCTTTGACATTGTGGCCGTGGTTCCGGGGCATTGGCCGCGCCACGTGGCCAATGCCTGGCAGGCGTGAGCGCCGGTCACGCCACGTCGAGCACGATCTTGCCGATATGGTTGCCCTCTTCCATGCGCTCATGGGCCCGCCAGGCCTCGGCGAGCGGGAAGATCATGTCCATGACCGGCGCGACATCGCGCTTGGCGAGCAGCGGCCAGACGCGCGCCTCCAGTTCCGCCGCGATGGTGGCCTTGAAATGGACCGGGCGCGGACGCAGCGTCGAACCGGTATGGACCAGTCGCTTGCGCATGATCAGGGAGACGTCTGCCGTGGCCTTTGCGCCGTGCAGCACCGCGATCTGGACGATTCGCCCTTCCTCGGCGGCAGCGCGATAGTTGCGCTCCACGTAATCGCCGCCGACCATGTCGAGAATGACGTTGGCGCCCTTGCCGCCGGTCGCCTCGCGCACTGCGTCGACGAAGTCCTCCTCGCGATAGTTGATCGCCCGGTCGGCGCCGAGCGACAGGCAGGCGTCGCATTTCTCCTTCGACCCGGCGGTGACGATGACATAGGCGCCGGCCTTTGCCGCGAGCTGGATCGCCGTCGTTCCGATGCCGGACGTGCCGCCATGGACAAGAAGGGTCTCGCCGTCCTGCAGGCCGCCGCGCTGGAAGACATTGTGCCAGACGGTGAAATAGGTCTCGGGAATGGCCGCAGCCTCCGTGAAGGTGAAACCCGAGGGAACAGGAAGGCAATTGGAGGCCGGGGCGATGCAATATTCGGCATAGCCGCCGCCCGGCGTCAGCGCGCAGATGCGATCGCCTTCGCGCCAGCGGGTCACGCCCGCGCCAACGGCCGCGACTTCGCCGGCCACCTCGAGGCCGGGCAGTTCGGAAGCGCCTGGCGGCGGCGGATAGGCGCCCATGCGTTGCAGGACATCGGGGCGGTTGACGCCGGCTGCGGCGACCCGGATCAGCACCTCGCCTTCCTTCGGAGCGGGAACCGGGCGCCGTTCCGGCTTCAGCACCATCGGGCCGCCGGGTGACGTGATGGCGATTGCGGTCATGTTTGCGGGCAGTGTCATGGGCTTGCCTGTCTCTGTCTCGGAATTGATTGCGCAGCACTGATGCATGTATTGTCATGGCGGTGAATGCCAAGGCAAGGGAGGTCCGGCATGGCTCTTTTCGATGACGATCCGGTGCGCAAGCCCGTCACCCATGCCATTGGCCAGGATCTGTCCGACCTGTCGGTCGACGAACTGGGCCACCGCATAAGCCTTCTGGAAAGCGAAATCATGCGCCTGCGGAACGAAATGGAGGCGAAATCGTCCACGAAGAGCGCCGCGGAATCGCTCTTCCGCAAGAGTTGAGTCCGCCATCCCCGGCATTGCCGGGAAGTGGCCGCGAAATCGCCCTGTTTGCCGTGCCGAAGGCGCGCGCTGTCCCGGAACCGTTCCGATTCGCAAGGTAATCCATGTTCGCCCGCATTGCCCCCATTGCCGCCCTCCTGCTCGGAACCGCCTTCCTGCTGGCTGGAAGCGGGCTGCACGGGCTGCTGCTGCCGCTGCGCGGCCAGGCGGAAGGCTTTTCCGCCTTCTCGCTCGGCCTGCTTGGCACCGGCTGGGCGGCCGGCTTCGTGGCCGGCTGCCTCTATGCGCCGCGGCTGGTGCGCAGTGTGGGCCATGTGCGCGCCTTCGCCGCCTTTGCCTCCAGCGGTGCCGTCCTGGCGCTGATGACCGGGATCGTCATCGAACCGGCCGTGTGGATCGCGCTGCGGGTCTGCACCGGCTTCATCATGGCCGGCGCCTTCATGGTGATCGAAAGCTGGCTCAACGAAAAGGCGACCAACGAATCGCGCGGCTCGATCTTCGGTCTCTACATGATGGTGACCTATGCCTCGATCATGGCCGGCCAGATGGGGCTGGCCGCGGGCGATGTCACGCGGCAGACGCCCTTCATGGCTGCCGGCGCGCTGTTCTGCCTGGCCCTGATCCCGATCGCCATGTCGACAGTGGCCAGCCCGCGCCCGCCAACCGGTGTCTCGCTGGACCTGAAGACGCTCTACCGCACCTCGCCGGTGGCCTTTGCGGGCTGTTTCCTGATCGGCGTCGCCAATGGCGCCTGGGGTACGCTCGGCGCCGTCTATGGCGCACAGGCCGGCGTGGGAACCGCCGGCATCGCCGTGATGATGAGCGTGACCGTGGTGGCCGGGGCGCTGATGCAGTGGCCGGCAGGCCGCATGTCCGACAGGACCGACCGGCGCATCGTCCTTCTCGCCATGGCAGGCATTGCCAGTGCCGTCGCGTTGAGCGCCTTCTTCCTTGAGCTGCGCGGCGCGGTGCCGGTCATTTCGCTGGCCGCCGTGTATGGGGCCATGGCCTACACGCTCTATTCGATCGCCGTGGCGCATGCCAACGACCATGCCGGGCCGGAGGATTTCGTGAAGGTGTCCGGTGGCCTGCTGCTGATCTACGGCGCCGGAACCATGGCCGGGCCGCTGCTGGGCGCGACCCTGATGGAAGGCCTTCGCCCTGAGGGCATCTTCCTCGCCACCGCATTGGCACACGGCCTCATCGTGCCCTACACCGCCTGGCGGATGCGCCAGCGTGCTGCCGTGCCGCAGGCGGAAAAGGACACGTTCCAGACGTTGCCGGTGGAGCGGGCGACCACGCCGGAAGCCTACAACCTCGATCCGCGCGGCGAGGAGGATCCGGCCGACACCTGAAAAAATGAAAAACCCGCGCCGGTCGGGACGCGGGTTTCATGCGGAACGGACAAGGCTTGCCGTTTCCGTCACATTGCCGTCAATGGCGGGTCTCTGTCTCCAGCTTGCTGATTTCATCCTTGAGTTTCAGCTTGCGGCGCTTGAGCTCGACAAGTTCGAGATCGTCCACGGAGGGATGAAGCGTCATCTCGTCGATTTTCCGCTCCAGCTCGCCGTGTTTGCGATGCAGTTCCGCAAGATGCGATTCAAGGGACATGGCCAGCTCTCCTTCCGCTGTTTGAACAGGGTCGCCGGGCCCGCACCGCCGCGGGCGAGAAGCCCGGTGACATGACATTACGATGACACTCTGCCAGAGATGAAAGGCGCTGTCGAATGCGTTCTGGTAGAATTCCGTTACAGTCGAAGATATGCTATGGGCCGGGCCACGAAGCAGCCGGCTGCACCCTTTTCAGGGTGGCCGGTACCCAGATGGAAACGAGACCGATGACCGGCATGTCCGAACAGGAACAGGCGGATATCCGCCTTGAATTTGCGCGACTGAAACAGGACCATGCCGACTTCGACGCCGCCATAGACGCCATGATCGCCACGGGCTGCGATCCGCTGCGCATCCAGCGCATGAAGAAGAAGAAGCTTGCCATCAAGGACAGGCTCCAGGCGCTCGAGGATTCCATCATTCCCGACATCATCGCCTGACCCGGCGGGCGCCAGGTCCGAGCAGGAGATTTAGCCATGTCCGCAGCCGCAGACGTCGCCATCATCATGGGCAGCCAGTCCGACTGGCCGACCATGAAACATGCCGCGGACGTGCTCGACGAACTCGGCGTCGCCTACAGCGCGCGGATCGTCTCGGCCCACCGTACGCCCGAGCGTATGTACGACTTCGCCCGCTCCGCCAGGGCCAACGGCTTCAAGGTGATCATTGCCGGCGCCGGCGGCGCGGCGCATCTGCCCGGCATGGTCGCGGCGCTGACGCCCCTGCCGGTTTTCGGCGTTCCGGTGCAGTCTGCCGCCCTTTCGGGGCAGGATTCGCTGCTTTCGATCGTGCAGATGCCGGGCGGCATTCCTGTCGGCACGCTGGCCATCGGCAAGGCGGGGGCAACCAATGCGGGCCTGCTGGCCGCAGCCGTGCTCGCACTTTCCGATGAGGCGCTCGCCGGCCGGCTCGATAGCCTGCGCGCGGCCCGCAGCGCTGCCGTTGGCGAAGAACCGGTGGATGACGCATGAGCCCGCTTCCCCCCAATTCCACGATCGGCATCATCGGTGGCGGCCAGCTTGGCCGCATGCTGGCAATGGCGGCCGCGCGCCTTGGCTACCGCACCGTGATCCTCGAACCCCAGCCCGGCTGTCCGGCGTCGCAGGTGGCCAACGGACAGATCGCGGCGGCCTATGACGATGCCGACGCGCTGGAGGAATTGGCGGCCGCCTGCGATGTCGTGACCTACGAATTCGAGAACGTGCCGGTGATGGCTGCGCGTTCGCTTCTGCCGCGCGTGGCGGTTCATCCCGCCCCGGCGGCCCTTGAGACGGCACAGGACAGGCTTGCGGAAAAGACGTTCCTGAACGGAGCCGGTATCGCCACCGCGCCCTTCCGCGCGGTTGACGGCGACGCGGATCTGGCTGCCGGGCTTGAAGCGTTCGGCGGCAATGGCGTGCTCAAGACCCGCAGGCTGGGCTATGACGGCAAGGGCCAGCGCGTGTTCCGCAATGCCTCCGGCGAGGATGCCGCCGGCGTCTTCGAGGGCATGGGTGCGGTGCCGCTCATCCTGGAAGGCTTCGTGGCGTTCGAGCGCGAGATCTCGGTCATCGCGGCGCGCAGCCAGGATGGAACGATCCGCGCCTATGCGCCGGCGGAGAATGTCCATCGTGACGGGATCCTGCATAGCTCGACCGTTCCTGCCGCCATATCCGCGCAGACGGCCACGGCGGCCATCGCCGCTGCCTCGGCGATCCTGGAAGCGCTTGGATATGTCGGTGTGATCGGCGTGGAATTCTTCGTCATGGCCGATGGCACGCTCGTTGCCAACGAAATGGCGCCGCGGGTTCACAATTCCGGCCACTGGACGGAAGCCGCCTGCGCCATCTCGCAGTTCGAACAGCACATCCGTGCCGTGGCCGGCCTGCCGCTTGGCCTTGGCGACCGCCATTCCGACTGCGTGATGGAAAACCTGATCGGAAACGACATCGACCGGGTGCCGGCCATCGCGCAGGAAGCGGACGCCGTCTTGCATCTCTATGGCAAGGCCGAGGCCCGGCCCGGCCGCAAGATGGGCCATGTGACGCGGCTGAAGCGCCGCTGATGCATCAGGGCAGCCGGAGCATGACGGTCAGGTAACCCGCGTCCTGCAGGTATTCGATCACTTCGAAGAGCGGCAGGGCGGCAAAGAAGACAAGGCCGTCCATGAGTGTCGAGTAAAGCCGGCGCGGAACGATCAGCAGTTCGGCCTCGTCGCGATAGAGGAACGGATTGGGCAGGAAGCGGGGCACCCGGTCACAATAGTCCGCATAAGGCTGGCCCAAGGCGCCCGAAAGGAAGGCCTCTTCCTTGAGGATGAGGATGTGGAAGGCCAGCCAGCAGCCAAACAGGAAGATGACGGCTATGGAGATCGAGCCGGTTTGTGCGCCGACACCGGCAGCGGCGATGGTGGAAAACACATAGAGCGGATTGCGGGTCACCGAATAGGGACCGGACTGCACAAGCACCTGCGCCTTGCGTCCGCCGATATACAGGGTCGACCAGAGCCTGCCCATGATGCCGATCACGATGAAGCCGATTCCCGTCGCCTCGACGAACTCGTGCATTTCGCCATCGCCGGGCGAGGAGACAAAGGCGAGGGCCAGGAAGGCGATCAGCAAGACCACGAACAGCGCCAGCCGGCGCAAGCTCTGGATCCGGTCGAGTTTTTCCCTGCTGAATTCAATGGCCATACGCGCTGCTTTCCCGTCCGTTCGAGCTTGTTTCCGGCCCGCCTCTTGCCCGACCGCGCGGCGGGTCTTAACGTCAAACGCGGCCATGTGCAAACATCCGTACCCTGTCTTTCTATCTCGACGAACATGACATCATGCTGAAAACCAATCCAGACGCAGCCACGACCGGCGGGCTGTTCACACCGAAGCTCGTCACCGTCCTGCGCGAAGGCTATACGGCGGACTGGCTGCGCGCCGATGCGCTGGCCGGCCTCACCGTTGCCATCGTGGCGCTGCCGCTGTCCATGGCGATTGCCATCGCTTCGGGTGTCGGGCCCGAACGCGGCCTCTACACCGCAATCGCCGGCGGTTTTCTGGTCTCGCTGCTTGGCGGCAGCCGCTACCAGATCGGCGGTCCGGCCGGGGCCTTCATCGTGCTGGTCGCCGCCACCGTTGCCGTCCATGGGGTGGACGGACTCATTCTGGCGACCTTCCTTTCCGGCATGATGCTGGCCGGCGCGGGCTGGCTGCGGCTGGGCTCCTACATCAAGTTCATCCCCTATCCCGTGACGGTCGGCTTTACCGCCGGCATCGGGGTCATCATCCTGGCCAGCCAGTTGCGCGATCTGTTCGGCCTCCAACTGCCCGGCGGGGAACCCGGCCCCCTGCCTGAAAAACTGCAGGCGCTGGCGGCCGCCGCCGGCACGGCAAGCCCGGCCGCCATTGCCCTTTCCGTCGGCACGATTGCCCTGATTCTGGGCCTGAAACGGTTTCGCCCCGGCTGGCCGGGCATGATCCTGGCCATCGCAGTCGCCTCGCTGGGCGCCTGGGCGCTGGCCCTGCCGGTGGAAACCATCGGCACGAAATTCGGCGGAATTCCCAGGACGCTGCCGGCACCGGCCCTGCCGGACCTGTCGCTGTCGCGTGTCGTCGACATCCTTCCGGCGGCCATCTCCTTCACGCTCCTTGGCGCCATCGAATCCCTGCTGTCGGCGGTGGTGGCCGACGGCATGACCGGTCGCCGCCACCGCTCCAATTGCGAACTCGTCGGGCAGGGCTTCGCCAATATGGGGTCGGCCCTGTTCGGCGGTTTCTGCGTGACCGGCACGATCGCGCGCACGGCGACGAATGTCCGCTCTGGCGCGCGCAGCCCGGTTTCCGGCATGCTGCATGCCGTCTTCCTGCTGGTCTTCATGGCGGTGGCCGCGCCGTTGGCCGCCTATATCCCGCTGGCCGCGCTGGCCGGCGTACTCGCCATCGTCGCCTGGAACATGGTCGAGAAACACGCCATCGCCGCGCTGGTGCGGGCATCGCGAGGCGACACCCTGGTCCTGGCCGTCACATTTCTGCTCGTCGTCTTCCGCGATCTGACCGAAGGCATCGTGGTCGGTTTCGCGCTGGGCGCCATCCTGTTCATCGACCGCATGGGCAAGATCATCGCGGTGGAGCCGGACAAGCCCTTCGCCGTGACCGACCGGGCAGACCGGATCGGCGAACCGGAACAGGACGAGGCGGGAGACGATCCCGGCATCGTCGTCTATCGCATTTCGGGCGCCTTCTTCTTCGGTGCGGCCTCGACCGTCGGCTCCGTCCTGGACCGGATCGCCGACAAGCACCGGGTCTTCATCCTCGATTGCTCGGCCGTGCCGTTTCTCGATTCCACCGCCGCAAACGTGATCGAGGGCAGCCTGCGCAAGGCGGAGCGCGCGCAGGTCTCGATGATCATTTCCGGCGCCTCCGGTCCCGTGCGTCATATGCTGGAAAGCCAGGGCGTGGCCGCGCCGCGGGTCCGCTATGCCCCTGACATCGCCACCGCACGCGCGATGGCGGGAGAAGCCGCATCAGCCTGACGCCGCACTGTTTGCATCAGCGCCGCTGCCCCAGACGATCTTGCGATAGTCGAAATCGCTTTCCAGCGTCGGCTTGACCACGGCGAAATAGGGCGAAAGATCGAAGTCGCGCGGCGTGAACAGCGTGTGATTGCGGATATGCAGGATCTCGGAGCGGGAATAGGTGGAGGCCGCCGCCGCCCGGCCGGGCGCACGCGTCACCTCAGGCAGGATGGGGTAGGGAACGGACTGGAACGCCTGGGCGATCAGCGAGGAGCAGATGGCGCGGGTCGGATCGCCCGAACCGAAGGCGATCATGCGGCGTCGCCAGCGCACAGGAACCGGCGGAAACGGGAAGAAATAGCGCAGCATGTCCAGGATGTGGCGCATGTCGTATTGCAGGCCGAGGCTGTCGACCATGAAGGCGACAACGCGGTTGCGGTCGGCCTGCGACAGGGCATGGGCGCGGCAGATGCGGGTATTGTAGGTCCGGTATTTCGACAGCGGCACCGAGATGCAGCCTTCTCCCAGCACCACCTCGACGAGGCGGTGCCGCTCGCTGCCGTCACCGGGCGGATCGAGCGCATCGCCGACATAGACCGCCGCGTGGCTCCAGGTGGACTGGGTGAGATATTTTATGACCGCGGAGACACGTTGGTTTCCCTCCACCAGAAGGATGTCGCCGGGCTGAAGGACAGCCTTGAGGGTTTCGGGGTCCGAAGGGGTGTAGGGCTCGTAGCCGGAAGATTCGGTCTGCAGGAATTGCGCGAGCCGCCGGCCGATGCGGTCAGTCAGGTTTGCCATGCGGACCTCCCGTTGCACGGCGCCCATGGGAACAGACTGCGGGGCCGTCGCGCAAGCAGCCAGCCGCGCGATGGCGGAAAAGTGAAGCGCCCCCGCTCACGCCGGCCGCTCAGGCATCCTTCTGCGCCCGTCTCCAGAGCCCGCCAATCATGCCGGCAAGCACGGACGGGTTGTCCCGGAACAGGTAACGCGCACCGCGCCTGGCATTGCGCCTGAGCAGGCGCGAACGCGCATCCACGCAGGCCGTCAACTCGGCAATGCCGTCCGGCCATTCGGCAAGGCCCGGCTCGTTTTCTGCAAGGGCTTGCAGAAGCCAGATGTCGTGGTCCTCGCCCAGGTCGACCTGGATCAGCCGGGCGACATCGGCACGCAGCCGCAACATGCCCGGCCAGGCCGGTTTCAACAGTCGCATGTGCATGCGGTGGTGCTTCACATGCTTGCGGAATTCGTGCCAGGCGTCCGGCGTTCCCGTTTCCACGGCAATGTCGAGAGTGACAGCGGCCTTGCGCATCGCCGCCGACAGACCCGTCTCGATGACACGGCATTGCCGCCGGGGCGACAGGCCATCGGCAAAGCCGTCGAGCGCCCGTACAGCCTGGTCCAGCCGTTCCCCGAGCCTGTCCGGGCTTTCAGCCCATGCACGGGACGCAGTTCGGACACAGGCCGGCCGGTCGAGCGCAGCGCGCAGCCTGTCGAAAAGGTCGGCGGCGGTCCTGTTGCCCTGACCGGCGCACCATTGGCGCATGCTGATGGCGGCTTCGCGATGCGCTTCCTCCTCGCGCGGCATCGCCAGCGCTGCCTGGACAGCCCTCAGTTCCCCGTTGCAGATGCCGCAGGCCGCGCGATCCGCCGCCCGCACCAGGCGCAATGCGGAGCGCGCCCGCTTGACGGCCTTTCGCGCCTCCCATGCGGCAGACGCGCTGGTTGTGTCCACGGCCAGCACCGCCTTGGCCGATGCGGCGGCAGCGGCCACGATGCGGCGGGTTTCATTGCCCAGCGGTTTGCCCGGATCGATCCGGTAGCTCACACGGCATCCTCCGGCAGGCCGTGCATGGCAAGCTGCGTGTTCGACCAGCGCGGGTCGCCCGTCACCTCCGGGCCGCACCATGCCGGCAAGGGCGGATCGTCCGCCTCGCTCTCCATCTCGACCTCGCAGACCATGGCGCCTTCCAGGGCACCATGAAAGACATCGACCTCCCAGACAAAGCCTTCATGGGGGACCAGATAGCGGGTCTTCTCGATCAGGTTGCCAATGCAGCGGTCGAGCAGGCGCCGGGCATGGGCCACGGGAACCGAATATTCATATTCCTCGCGCACCAGACCCGACCCGGCCTTGACGGTCAGCCACGCCGATCCGTCTCCCTTGATGCGGACACGCACGGAATTGCCGTTGCTGATGGCGATATAGCCCTGGAGAAGAAGAGTCCCCGAATCCGCCGACGCCTGCCAACCCTGGTCAGCAACAAGAAACTTCCGCTCGATCTCGATCATCTCCGGTTTCCCGTCCGGTCGGCATCGCGCCCAAGGTCGGCCAAGGGGCAGCAGGCGTCAAGACCCGTGGCGGGAAAAAGGCCTGGCCTGCAACGCCGGGGCGGCATTGTGGCGCGCCGCCTTGCCGCTTGACCGGGCATGCGGACCTGCCTAGTTTAGAATGATTCCAAACTGGAGCCATCCATGATTTCGCGTTTTTTCGGGGCGTCGAAGCGCTCCTTCGACAGCTTGAGCGAACAGGAAATCCTCGCGCTCGCCATTTCATCGGAAGAAGATGACGGGCGCATCTACCGCGCCTATGCGGACGGGTTGCGGGATGATTATCCGGCATCGGCGAAGGTCTTTGACGAGATGGCCGAGGAAGAGGACGAGCACCGCCGCCGTCTCATCGAGACCCATCGCAAGCGCTTCGGCGAAACCATTCCGCTGATCCGGCGCGAGCATGTGCGCGGCTATTACGAGCGCAAGCCGGACTGGCTGGTGCGTCCGCTGGGCATCGAGAAGGTGCGCGAGATGGCCGAGCAGATGGAGGCACAGGCCCACCGCTTCTATCTGGAGGCGGCAAAACGCACATCCGACGCCTCCACGCGCAAACTGCTGGGTGACCTTGCGGCGGCGGAAAAGGCGCATGAAAGCCTGGCGCAGCGGCTGGGGCTCAAGCATCTCGACGAAGATGCGAAGGCGCAGGAGGACGATACCGAGCGGCGGCAGTTCATCCTCACCTATGTCCAGCCGGGCCTTGCCGGCCTGATGGACGGTTCCGTCTCCACGCTGGCGCCGATCTTTGCAACCGCTTTCGCGACGCAGGACACATGGACGACATTTCTTGTCGGCCTTTCAGCCTCGGTCGGGGCGGGCATTTCCATGGGCTTTACCGAAGCCGCCCATGACGACGGCAAGATTTCCGGGCGGGGTTCGCCGATCAAGCGGGGCTTTGCCTCTGGCATCATGACCGCCATTGGCGGGCTGGGCCATGCCCTGCCCTATCTCATTCCGGAATTCTGGACGGCGACGATCACGGCATCGGCGATCGTGTTCCTTGAATTGTGGGTCATTGCCTGGATTCAGAATCACTGGATGGAGACGCCTTGGAGCCGGGCGATCTTCCAGGTGGTGCTCGGCGGGGCGCTGGTCTTCGCGGCGGGCATGCTGATCGGCAATGCCTGAACCGGCGGCGGCTTGCGCCGTCGCGATGCCGGGCATCGGGCGAGGATTTCGGCGCAGCCAGAGCGGAAAAGACACCCAAGCCGAAGAGGCAAGCAAATGAAATCAAATCAGAAACTGCAATCATCTGAGCTTGGTTTCTTGCACGCTGACAGCGTTGCGCACGGGCTGGCGGTGCTTGCACCGCGTCGCCGTACGCGTCTCGTCAGCGCACAAGCTCCCGGCGTTCAAACGATTCAATATTCGCCGGAAATACTCTAGACTGGGTACCGGCGAGGCGTCGGCAGGACAGGGCGTTGAACAGGGCAGGTGTGATCGCGCAGGAGGATGAACCGGCATTCCGGCCCAGCGCGGTCAGCAATCCGCTGGCCAATGCCGCCCTTGCCGGAACCTGTCTTCTGGCCTGCATGGAAGCCGTCAGCCCCGGCCACTGGTTCGGACCGGCCTCGGCGCTCACCCTGCTTGTGTTCATGGTCTCCGGCCACCGCATCCTGCGGCTCAGGGAGCGTTACCTCGCGGCTCTTGCAGCGGTAGCGGCGGCCCTGGCGCTCGCCCTTCTGCCTGATGCCGGGGCGGTGCTTGTGACGGCGGCGACGCGCTCGGCCTATCTCTTCGCCTTCATCACGCTGCTGGCGGTGCTGAAGGCCGGTGCCTCGGTTTCGCAATCTGTCTTGTCGGTTGGCACGTGGCTGACGCTGCAACCGCCCGGGCGCCGCTTTCTGGCCATCGCGTCCGGCGGGCACCTGATGGGCGTGATCATGAATTTCGGCGCGCTCAGCCTGCTGGGCCCGCTGGTGCAGCGCGGCGCGAGGGCCGGCGGGCGGGGTATGGATCCCGCGGTCGTCGCGATCCGTGAACAGCGGCAATTGTCGGCGCTGTCGCGTGGTTTCTCGCTGTTCATCCTCTGGTCGCCGACCGCCATCTCGCAATATGTCTGCGTCTCGGTCGTGCCGGGCGCGACGGCAACGCATCTGGCGGGCTGGGGCGCGGCGACGGCTGTCGTTCTGGCATTCGCGGGCTGGATGGAAGACCGGATGACAGGCCGCGCGGCGCGCCGGCGGCTGGCCAATCCGCTTGCCGCCGCCACCGTGCCATCGCTGCCTGCAGATGACGCCTGGCGGCTGGCCGGCGTCTATGCGGCGCTTGCCCTGCTTGCCGGCATGCTGGTTCTCGCTTTCGCCGTGCCGGCAGTCACCGCCATCATGCTCACCGCCGTACCGGCGACGATCGGCTGGCTGGCCGTTCAGGCACTCACCGGGCGCGGAGACGGAACCCCGCCAGGCGAGGCAGTGCGCGGGCTTTTCCTGCGCGCCATGCCCGATGGCAGCCCGGAGGCGGTGACGCTGGCACTGGCCGGCTTTGTCGGGCTGGTGATGGCACGGGTGCTGCCGTCGCAATGGCTGGCGGAAACGGCAGGGCTGTCGGGCCTCCCGCCCCTCCTCATCCAGGCTTTCGTGCTGGCGCTGGTGCCGCTGGCCTCGATGGCGGCGCTGCCTCCCATGCTCACCGTCACCTTCCTCGGCGCCTTCCTGTCCCAGGCGCTGGCCGGCATCATCGAGCCTGACCTGCTGGCGCTGACACTGGTCATGGGCTGGTGCCTGAACCTGACGTCCTCGCCCTTCGGCGCAACCAATCTCATCCTCTCGCGGATCACCGATGTGCCGGCCACGCGCCTCGCCTTCGCATGGAACGGACGCTACGGCGCCATGGCGTTCCTGATCTGCCTGGCTGCGCTCTGGTTGCTTTCGCTACGCTGAAGGACAAAAGACTTGCCCTTTCGGGTCAGGCGGTTACGCTTGCCCCTCCAGAAGAAGAAGCTGTGACACGGGAGGAGATCAGCATGAAGAGGATACTGGCGACAGCCCTGCTTTCAACGGTGGCATTCGGTTTCGCCGCCGAGGCGATGGCAACGGAATGGAACGTCTCTGTCTGGGGCAAGCGCCGCGCCTTTACCGAACACATCCACAAGCTGGCCGATCTGGTTTCGGAAAAGACCGGCGGCGGCTTCACCATGAACATCTCCTATGGCGGCTTGTCGAAGAACCGCGAAAACCTCGACGGCATTTCCATTGGCGCCTTCGAGATGGCGCAATTCTGCGCCGCCTATCATCCGGACAAGAATCCCACGCTGATGGTCCTCGACCTGCCGTTCATCGGTGTCCAGACGCTGCGCCAGGAAGGGGCGCTGGACGAGGCGCTGTACAAGCACCCGGCTGTTGTCCAGGATCTGGCGCGCTGGAACGCAACCATCCTGATGGCCTCGCCGCTGCCGCAATACAATCTGGCCGGCGTGGGCGAGCCGCCGAAAACGCTGGAGGACTTCGATGGCCTGCGCGTGCGTGCCACGGGCGGCATGGGCAATGCCTTCGAGAAGATCGGCTCGGTTCCCACTTCGGTTACGTCGGCAGAAGCCTACAATGCGCTGGAATCGGGCGTCGTGGACGCGGTGGCCTTCGCGCCGCACGCGCACATGTCCTTCCGCACGACCGATATCGCGAAATGGTGGACGACCAACCTCAATCCCGGTTCGGTGAACTGTCCGGTTGTCGTCAACAACGATGCGCTGGCGGCCCTATCGGATGAGGAACGCGAGGCGCTGATGTCGTCGGTTCCCGAAGCGATGGAAGCCTATTACGACGCCTATGACGTGGTCTACGAGAAGTGGGGACCGCTGCTGAAGGAAAAGGGAATCGAGGAAATCACCCTTTCCGACGATGTGATCGGGGCGATCAAGGAGGCGGCAGCGCCGGTGCGTGACGAGTGGATCAAGGCCAATGCCGGGGCCGGCCTGCCCGCGCAGGAGCTTTACGACTTCACGCTGAAGACCGTCGAGGAAACGAAGGACATGTAAACGGCCGCAAGGCCTGTCACTCCATCGCGGCGCCTGGCCGGGCGCCGCGGTTCGTATTCGACTCGCAAGGAGGGGTGCCGCATGTCGACGGGCAATGTGCGCGAGGATGGTTCGGCGGCCAGCCGGGCTGACCGCGCGCTGTTCAAGCTGGAAAGCGGACTCAATCTGGTGGCCGGTCTCGTCATCCTGACGGTGATGCTGCTGTCGGTGGCCAATATCCTGTTGCGCAAGTTCTTCAACTGGCCGGTACCGGGCTATATCGACTGGATGATCTCGGCCGTGCCGCTGATGGCGTTTCTCGGCATTTCCTTCACGCAGCGGCTCGGCGGCCATATTCGAATGGATCTGCTGGTTTCCAGGCTGAAAGGCCGGGCCCTGTGGATCGCCGAGTTCATCGGCATTCTCGGCATCATGCTGATTACGCTCGTGCTGATCTACGGCTCCTGGGATCATGCCATGCGGGCGCTCAATTTCGGCGATTCCACCGGCGACATCCGTCTGCCCACCTGGCCGGTGAAGATCGTCGTGCCCATTTGCCTTGCCATTCTGGCGGTGCGGCTCGGGTTGCAGTTATGGGCCTATGGGCGGGCGGTGCGCACGGGCGAGGACGAGCCCGTGGCCGTGCCGCTGATCGAGGATGCGGCCAGCCAGGCCGCGCATGAGGCGGAGACGGTCTCCGGCCTGGAAGACGAGGCGCAGCGATGACCACGACCATCGAAGTTGCCATCGCCCTTTCCGGTCTTCTCATCATCCTCGTGCTGATGGGCATGCGCGTGGCTTTCGCCACGGCCCTGATCGGCTTTCTCGGCCTGTTCGTCATCTTCGCCATCGACAAGAACCAGGGGCTTGCGCGCGGCTTCATGACCGCGGTCAAGATTTCCGGCCAGATTCCCCATTCCAAGACGGCCAGCCACGTGCTGGCGCTCATCCCGACCTTCATCCTGATCGGCTATCTTGCCTATTATGCGGGGCTCACGCGGGCGCTGTTCGAGGCGGCCAAGCGCTGGGTAGGCTGGCTGCCGGGCGGCCTTGGCGTGGCCACGGTGTTCGCCACGGCCGGTTTCGCCGCCGTGTCCGGCGCGTCGGTCGCCACCTCTGCCGTGTTCGCGCGCATTGCCATCCCGGAAATGCTGAAGCTGAATTACGACCGGCGTTTCGCGGCGGGCGTCGTGGCGGCTGGCGGCACGCTGGCCTCCCTGATCCCGCCCTCCGCCATCCTGGTCATCTATGCCATCATCACCGAATCCAGCGTCGGGCAATTGCTGATGGCGGGCTTCCTGCCGGGCCTCGTCTCGGCAATCATCTATGCCGCGCTGATCGTTGGCCTTGCCAAATGGCGCAAGACGCTGGGGCCACCCGTGCGCGGCTATACCTGGAAGCAGCGCTTCGAGACGGTGCCGGGCGCGCTGCCCATCTTCGCCGTGGTGGCCATCATCATCTACTGCATCTATTTCGGCTGGGGCACCCCCACCGAAGCAGGCGCGCTGGGGGCCTTCATCGTGCTCGTGATGGCGCTCTACAAGGGCATGCGCTGGGGCAACCTGAAAAGCGCGCTGGCGGAAACCGCCAAGCTGACGGCGATGATCTTCACCATGATCTGGGGCGTTCTTATCTACGTGCGCTATCTGGGCTTCGCCAACCTGCCGGAAGCCTTTGCCGACTGGATCGCATCGCTGCATCAGCCACCCATGCTGACGCTGATGTTCATCCTGCTGGCCTATGTCATCCTGGGCATGTTCATGGATGCGATCGGCATGCTGATCCTCACCCTGCCGGTCACCTTTCCGGCGGTCATGGCGCTCAATGGCGGTGAAAGCGTCACTGCGGCAGCTTCGGCCCTGGGCATGAGCGGGCCGGAATGCGCCGTCTGGTTCGGCATCATCGTGGTCAAGATGGCGGAATTGTGCCTGATCACGCCGCCCATCGGGCTCAATTGTTTCGTGGTGGCCGGCGTTCGGCCTGACATCTCGGTTCAGGACGTGTTTCGCGGGGCCTCGCCCTTCTTCATCGCCGACGTGGTGACGGTGGGTGTGCTCATCGCCTTCCCGCAGATCGTGCTCTGGTTGCCGCGGCTGGTGCTGGGCTAGGAAAATTCGTGCGTGAACCGGGATTCGTTCAGCAAGGATTCACTTCTTTGTGCAATCCTTCTGACAATCACGATTTTCCCGGCGCGAGAGGCATCAGGTGCCACGCGCCTTGCATCCCGGAGACGAGGCGATGGACCTGCCACGCGCCATCCGCCGCTCAAGCGCGGCCTTGTTCGAATTTGTCTGGCCCAGCTATCAGCCGGAACGCCACTACATGCGCGGCCCCGGTCCGGCCTGTGCCAAGCGCCGCCAGAAGACGGGCGAGTTGCACGGCACGATGCAGTTCTGAGCCAACGGGCCGTCAGGCCTGTGCTTGAAGAGGATCGGGAACGGCCCCGCCAAGGCAGCGGGCCGTTTTTTGTTCCGGCTCTCGGCCAGGGATCAGGCAAGCCCCTCGAACAATGCGGTCGACAGGTAGCGCTCGGCGAAGGATGGAATGATCACGACCATCTGCTTGCCTGCGTTCTCCGGGCGTGATCCGACCTCGATGGCGGCGGTGAGCGCGGCGCCTGAGGAAATGCCGACCGGCACGCCTTCCAGCCGAGCGACGAGGCGGGCATTCTCGAACGCCTTGTCATTGGAGACCGTGACCACTTCATCATAGACGTCGCGGTCCAGCACGCCGGGCGCGAAACCGGCGCCAATGCCCTGGATCTTGTGCGGGCCGGGCTGGCCGCCCGACAGGACGGGCGAGTCCACCGGTTCGACAGCGACAACCTTCAGCCCCGGCTTGCGGCTCTTCAGGACCTGGCCGGCCCCGGTAATGGTACCGCCGGTGCCGATGCCGGAGATGAAGATATCCACGCCGCCGGCGGTGTCGTTCCAGATTTCCTCGGCGGTGGTGCGGCGATGGATGTCCGGGTTGGCCGGGTTTTCGAACTGCTGCGGAATGACCGCATCCGGCAGGGCAGCGGCCAGTTCCTCTGCCTTGGCAATGGCGCCCTTCATGCCTTTCGGCCCTTCGGTCAGCACCAGTTCCGCACCGAAAAGGGCGAGCATCTTGCGCCGTTCGATGCTCATCGTTTCCGGCATGGTCAGGATCAGCCGGTACCCCTTGGCGGCGGCGGCGAAGGCCAGCGCAATGCCGGTATTGCCCGAGGTCGGTTCGACCAGAACCGTCTTGCCCGGGGCGATGCGGCCGTCTGCTTCCATCGCCTCGATCATGGCGACGCCGATCCGGTCCTTCACAGAGGCGATCGGATTGAAGAATTCGAGCTTGGCCAGGAGATCGGCCTTGATGCCCGTCTCGGCGGCGAATTTCGGCAGGCGGACCAGCGGCGTATTGCCGATGGTCTGGGTGATCGAATCGTAGATGCGGCCGCGGCCTTGCGTCCTGTCTGACATGGGTTTCCTCCGGATGCATTCATTGCCAGCCTAGGCGCATGGCGCGGCAAAGGCGAGTGCCCGGCACGCATGGCTTGTCCAGTGAAGGAAAATCCATTCCCGAATATGGGGAATTTCAGGAAATCTCTTCTACCGGACGAGAAATCCGCCGCGCAGGGGATCATCCTCTTCCACGATGAATTCCGCCTTGCCCGTATAGTGCGCGCGGCCGGAGACGCGGGCAATGATGGTTTCGCCGGCGGCATTGCGCTCCAGTGCAGCTATTTCGCCGGTGAAGCGGGAGCCGGTCACGCTTTCGAAGATGCGCTGTTGGCCGGGTCGTATCAGGCCGCGGGCATGCATGAGCGCAAGACGCGCGGTGACGCCTGAGCCCGTGGGCGAGCGGTCCACCTGGCGTTCGGCAAAGACGCAGATGTTGCGCGTCGGTTCCGGCGACCACGCATCGTGGCCATCGGTCAGGATCGTGCCATAGAGAAAGCCGAGGCGCGGGTCGTCCGGATGGCTGATCGCGGCAGAGGCGCGCAGCGCATCCGTGACGCGGGCAGCCGTATCGATGAAACGTGCGGCCGGATCGCGGCCGAATGCAAGGCCGAACTGCGCGGCATCGGCGACCGCGTAGAAAGCCCCGCCATAGGCAAGATCATAGCGTGCGGAGAAGCGTTCGCCGCCGGGCCAATCGATTTCGACGGTCTGGTCCAGTGCTGCGGCGAAGGCCGGCACGCTTTCGAAGGCGACGGCGCCGGGCCGGCCGTCCTCGATGGCGACAGAGACGGCCACCGGGCCGCAGGGGCACTCGATGACGAAGCGCGTGACCGGCGCGCTGATGGCAACCATGCCCTGATCGATGCACCAGCGGCCCAGCGCAATCGTTGCATGGCCGCACATGGTGGACCAGCCGGCATTGTGCATGAACAGGACGCCCAGAACCGCGCCCGGCACGGAGGGTTTCACGGGCAGCACGCCATACATGTCGAAATGGCCGCGCGGCTCCCACATCAGTTGCCTGCGCAGATGATCCTGCTGCGCCATGGCATGGGCGCGCTTGTCGAGGATGGTTGCACCCGGCACATCCGGCCAGCCGCCGGTGATGATGCGAACCGGCTCGCCGCCGGTATGCATGTCGGTAACGGCAAGCGCGGCCGCCATGTCAGTTCGTGCCCGTGGAGCCGAAGCCCCCGGCGCCGCGCGCCGTGTCTCCAAGATGGGTGCGTTCCTCAAGCACCGCGCGCGTGACCGGTGTGACGACCATCTGGGCGATGCGCATGTTCCGCTCGATGGTGAAGGGATCCTGGCCGAGATTGACGAGCAGCACCTTCACCTCGCCACGATAGTCGCTGTCGATCGTCCCCGGTGTGTTGAGGCAGGTGACCCCATGGCGAAATGCAAGCCCGGAGCGGGGACGCACCTGCGCCTCGAAGCCGGCGGGAATTTCCAGCGCCAGCCCGGTGGGCACAAGCGCGCGCGCGCCCGGCGAAAGCGTCAGCGGGGTATCGGCCGGCACGGCGGCGCGCAGATCCATTCCGGCAGCGCCATCGGTTTCATAAGCCGGCAAATCGATGCCTTGACCATGCGGGAGGCGGACCACGCCGACAACGGGATGCACCATCGCTTTCACACCTCGACCTTGTGGGACACGCGCTCGGCGCTGCCGAAAATGCGGATATAGTCATTGATGACCTGCCGGTCGCCGGTGGCCTTTTCCGGGTTGTCGGACAGTTTGACAGCCGGCTTGCCATTCGCCTCGGTGATCTTGCAGACCAGCGAAATGGCCTTGAGCTGTTCGTTGCGCTGCGGCGCGCAATCCTTGAAATCATTGGTCAGGTTGGTGCCCCAGCCGAAAGCCATGCGGACGCGGCCATGGAAATGGCGATGGGTCTTGATGATCGTGTCGGTGTCCAGCCCGTCGGAAAAGATCAGGATTTTTTCCTTCGGGTCACGGCCATGCGCACGCCACCATTCGACGATGCGCTCGCCGCCCTCGATCGGCGGGGCGCTGTCCGGACGAAACCCGGTCCAGTCGGCCACCCAGTCTGGCGCATCCCGCAGGAAGGCGGCAGTGCCGAAGGCGTCGGGCAGGACGATGAGCAGGTTGCCGCCATAAAGCTTGTTCCAGTCTGCCAGGACGCGATAGGGCGCGGTGCGTTTTTCCGCGTCCGTGTCGGCCAGGGCGGCATAGACCATGGGCAGTTCATGGGCATTGGTGCCGACGGCTTCGAGATCGCTGTCCATGGCAAGGAGCACGTTTGAGGTGCCGGAGAAGGCGTCGCCGATGCCTTCCTTAAGCGCCTGCACGCACCAGCGCTGCCACAGGAAGGAGTGACGGCGGCGCGTGCCGAAATCGGATATGCGCAGGTTCGGGAGGCGCTTCAGTTGCTCCGTCTTTTCCCACATCTTGGCCTTGGCGCGGGCATAGAGCACATCCAGCGCGAAGGGCCCCATGCCGCGCATCGCAGCTCGCGAGCGCAACTCGTTGATGATCGCGAGCGCCGGGATCTCCCACATGGTCGTCTCGGCCCAGGAACCGGTGAATTCCAGCTCGAACTGGCCGTCACGCACGGCAAGCTCGTAAGGCGGCAACCGGAAATGCTCGAACCACGACAGGAATTCCGGCTCGAAGATCTGCTTGCGGCCATAGAAGGTGTTGCCAGCCAGCCAGATCATCTCCTTCTTCGTCAGGGTCAGGGAGCGGGCGTGGTCGAGTTGTTCGCGCAATTCGTTGACGTCGATCTCGTCGGCCAGCCGCACGGACTGCTTGCGGTTGATGAGCGAGAACCGCACCTGGACGTCACGATGCATCTTCCAGATCATCTGCAGCATCAGCAGCTTGTAGAAGTCCGTATCCAGCAGGGAGCGAACGATGGGGTCCAGCTTCCACGTGTGGTCATAGACGCGTTTGGCGATATCGGTCGTCGTACCAGTCATGGCGCCCCTTCCTCCGAGCCAAGCGTGAAGTCTTAGGCGAGGGCGGGGCGCAAGCCAAGGGGGGCGCGCTCAATCGGTGAGTTTCAGCAGGAGATCCGTTTTCCAGAAAGCAGGGTCATCGCAATCGACCGCCGTAATGCGGTAGATTTCAGCCTGCGCAGCGGGAAACCGGCTTCCGGAGCTGCAAACCTCGTCCACGCTCAGCCCGCGGCCGCGCAGCCAGCCCGACACCATGCAGAAAGCATCGTAAAGCCGGTCATACGGGCCGGTAAGTGTCGCCATGACATAACGGCCGGCGGGTAATTCGCCCGCGTCTCAAGTTGATCGGTGGCGGCGTTCCAGCCGGCGTGAAAGCCCATCTCCTCGTGCTGGCGTCTGGCCGCGTCCGGCATGAAGGCATCGGTCATGGCCAGTCGCCGGCTTCCGTCACCTCAAGTCAGACGCCGGGATTTGGTATCCATGTCAAGAGCGTTCGGCCCCTTGTCCGATTTGGCATTTGGCATGGCGCCTTCGAATTGCTAAAAGCCCGGCCAATCGAGAGACCGGATAATCCCCACCCATGGCCGAGACAAACCAACAGGCGGTGGCACGCCGCCGCACCTTTGCGATCATCGCCCACCCGGACGCGGGCAAGACCACGCTGACGGAAAAGCTGCTGCTTTTCGGTGGCGCCATCCAGCTTGCCGGCGAGGTCAAGGCGAAGAAGAACCGCGTGCAAAGCCGCTCCGACTGGATGAAGATCGAGCGTGAGCGCGGCATTTCCGTCGTCACCTCGGTGATGACCTTTGAATACAAGGATTGCGTCTTCAACCTTCTCGACACGCCGGGCCACGAGGACTTCGCCGACGATACCTACCGCACGCTCTCGGCGGTGGATTCGGCCGTCATGGTCATCGACGCGGCCAAGGGCATCGAGCCGCGCACGCTGAAACTGTTCGAGGTCTGCCGGCTGCGCGATATTCCCATCGTCACTTTCGTCAACAAGATGGACCGGGAAAGCCGCGACCCGTTCGAGATCCTCGACGAGGTGGAACAGAAACTGGCGCTGGACACGGCGCCGGTGAACTGGCCGATCGGCCGCTCCAAGACCTTTTGCGGAACCTATGAACTGGCCAGCAATGCCGTGCGCGGCTCCGATGACGAGGTCGAGCGCACGCCGGTGAACGGCCCGCAGGCCGAAGCCGCCAGCGGCAAGCTGCCGGAAAACGAGCGCGATGCCTTCATCGAGGAAGTGGATCTCGCCCGCGAGGCCTGCAAGCCCTTCGACCGGCAGGCCTTTCGGGAAGGGCATCTGACGCCGGTCTATTTCGGCTCGGCGCTGAAGAACTTCGGCGTTCGCGACCTGATCGACGCGCTGGTGGATTACGGCCCTGCGCCGCGCGCCCAGGAGGCCGATATCCGCCGCGTAGAGGCGACCGAAGACAGGATGACCGCCTTCGTGTTCAAGATCCAGGCCAACATGGACCCCAACCACCGCGACCGCATCGCCTTCGCGCGCGTCTGCTCCGGCACGCTGTCGCGTGGCATGAAGGCCAAGCTGGTGCGCACGGGCAAGCCGATCACGCTGTCGGCACCGCAGTTCTTCTTTGCCTCGCAGCGCCAGCTGGCCGACGAGGCAAAGGCAGGCGACGTGGTCGGCATTCCCAACCACGGCACGTTGCGCATCGGCGACACGCTGACGGAAGGCGAGGATTTGCTGTTCCATGGCGTGCCGAACTTCGCGCCGGAAATCCTGCGCCGCGTGCGCCTGATGGACGCCATGAAGGGCAAGAAGCTGAACGAGGCGCTGCAACAGATGGCCGAGGAAGGCGTGGTGCAGCTTTTCAATCCCGAAGACGGCTCGCCCTCCATCGTCGGCGTCGTCGGCGCGCTGCAGATCGACGTGCTGCGTGAACGGCTGAAACAGGAATACCAGTTGCCGGTGGATTTCGAGCCGGCCCGCTTCTCGGTCTGCCGCTGGATGGAGGCGGAGAAGGGCGAACTGCAGCGTTTCATGGATGCCCATCGCGGCGACATCGCCCGCGATCTGGATGGCGATCCGGTCTTCCTGGCGCAGAACGCCTTTTCGCTGAACTATGAGGCGGAACGCTGGAAGGCCGTGACATTCAAGGCGGTCAAGGACTACCAGGTGCGCGCGGCTGCCTGAACCGCGTTTTCCAAAAAGAGAGAAGCCACGCGCCGGGACAAATTGGCGCGTGGCTTCCCCCTGAAAGCGGGGCGGGTCACCCCTCTCCGCATCAGGTTGCGCTGAAATAGCCCAATGATTGCGATATCAACAATATAGGCATTTCCCTAGGTTTCTCACGCCTGATCCGTGCTGCTAATAAGCATGCGGGGATGGGGCGCAGATGCGACTGTCAAGACAATTTGAAGGCTGGCTCGGTCTGGCTCAAGCCGATGGACATGACCCGGACCGGCTATGGTCGGCGCTGGAATCATGGCTGGCGCGGGAATATCAGGTGGATGGCATTTTCTATGGCGTCTATGCCGTGGGCGTCACGATAAAGGCGCTTGCCAACCTGCACGAAAAGTGTGTCTGGAAGTCGACCTTTCCCGAGAGCTTTCTGGAGGTCCTGGCCGGCGACCCGTTGACGCATGACCGCCTGGCCCAATGCTGCCTGCATCATCGGCGTATCTGCTTCTGGCATGACGAAAAGGTCTGGGTGGATGCGACGCCTGTCCAGAAGGAGCGGCGCGCGATCAACCGGCGTCACGGCATGGATGTCGGGGTCTCCGTGCCGCTCTTTTCCGGTTCCGGGCAGATCTGCGGCGGCTTCGGCTTGCGGCACAGTGCCCAGGATGCGGCAGCCTTCGACCGGCTTCTGGACGGGCGTTGCGACGATCTTGCTGAACAACTGGCCTGCTTCGACGCGCATTTCCGGCATCCCTTCGCCAAGACGTTCTTTGGTCTGTCGCGCCAGGAAATCCGGGTGCTTGCGCTGATCGCCAGCGGCATGACCGTGGCGCAGTGCGGCTACGAAATGAAGCTGTCGCCGAAGACGGCGGAAGCCTATCTCGCCGCCGCAAGACGCAAGACCCGTTCGCGCAGCACGGCGGAGGCGGTGGCCAAGGCTGTCTTCTTCCAGATGGTCTGATCGCAGCCGCGCAGAGCTTGCAAGACCGGTTCGCGGCCTTCTACCCGTGCCGTCGATGCTGCGTCGCACCGCCGCAGTCAAAATCGCTGCGCATTTTCAATATATCACTCAAGAACCATTTTCCCCGAACCAGACAAGGAGACGTGCTTCCATGGCGCTTCGTATCAACGACACCGTCCCGAACATCACCGTCGAGACCGACCAGGGTTCCTTTGCCCTGCATGACTTCATCGGCGACAGCTACGCCATCGTGTTTTCCCACCCGAAGGATTTCACCCCGGTCTGCACCACAGAGTTCGGTGCCGTCGCACAGCTCAAGGCCGAGTGGGAAAAGCGCGGCACGAAGGTGCTCGGCGTTTCGGTCGACAATGTCGAGGAACACAGGAAGTGGAAGGGCGACATCGAACAGGTCGCCAAGGCCGACGCCTTCTTCCCCATCGTCGCGGATACCGGCCTTGAACTGTCGAAGGCCTTCGACATGCTGCCGGCGGAAGCCTATCTGCCGGATGGCCGCACCCCGGCCGACACGGCCACGGTGCGTTCCGTCTTCATCATCGGCCCGGACAAGAAGGTGCGCCTGATGATGACCTACCCGATGTCGGTGGGCCGGAATTTCGCGGAAGTGCTGCGCGCGCTGGACGCCGTTATGGCGACCGATGGCGTGCCGATCGCCACGCCGGCCAACTGGACACCGGGCGAAGACGTGATCGTGGCGCTGTCACTGACCACCGAGCAGGCCAGGGAGAAATTCGGCGACGTGAATGTCGTGCTGCCCTATCTGCGCACGATCAAGGATCCGGCGGCCTGAGGCAGCCATTCTTCAACCTGACGAAGAACCCGGCGGCACACCCGCCGGGTTCCTGTTTCCCGGGGGTCTCAGAACGCCGCCTTCAGGCGAAGGCCGCCATCGAACGCCGTGTAATCATAGAACGGGTTGTTCGAGAACTGGCGCGTTGCCGAGAAGACTGCTTCCGGGCGCAACCGGCCAAGGCGGATATTGCGATGGCTGATACCGATCTGCGCCGACAAATACGTGTCCAACTGCTTTTGCGATGACAGTGGCGCATTGCCATCGTAGCGCCGCAGCAAGGCGGTGGCTCCGATGCTTGGCACGAAGCCGTTGGCAAAGGCATGTTCCCATTCGGCGCTGACACTGGCCTGATACGATTGTAGAACCGGGATGCGCGCGCCGTTGCGGGCTGCCGACACCGATAGCGTCACGCGGTCATCGGCGCCGATCATGCGCTCATGGGTCAATGACAGCGCGGCTTGCAGCCCGTCACGCGCATCATTGGCATAGTCGTGCCAGGCCAGGCTGCCGGTGAGGCGAAGCAGGCGTTGCGAATCGAGGGCATGGACCACGGCAAGGCGTGTTCCCGCGGCATGGCGGTAGGAGCTGGTTCCGGTCCACATGTGCTCGTAGAACGGGGTCAGCGAAACGCTCGTGCGGGCGCTGGCGGAATAGACGAAATCCATCTCGGCGCCGGCGACCGGGTGGAAGAGGTTTTCTGCCGTTTCATGGCGGAAACCGATCCTCAATCGTACCAGGGCCGAAAGACGTCCGCGAAAAAACAGCGGTTTGGTCGCGAAGGCATCGCCTCCGAACATGACGCCCGGTTTTGCCTGAGACTCCTCGCTGATGGACAGGAAGCCGATCCTGTCCTGCGATGTCTGGCGGACCGTGTTCGTCGATGGCGTCAATGTTCCGCTGACGGAGAAACGCCAGTCGCGATCCGGTTCGAGGGCCGCGGCATTGCGCAGCGCCAAGTCCTTCATCGGGCCGGGCGGGAGGCGCCGCGCTGCCCCGGCATAGAGATCGATGGCGCCCTGCCGGTTGCCGTCGCGCAGAAGGCAGCGCGCCCATGGCTCATAGGCATGGACAAATTCTGGAACGGCGCCTGCGGCCAGCCGCGCCAGCGGCACCGCCTTGTCGCACTCGCCGTTGCGGGCAAAGCGCGTGGCTGAGGCATAGGCGCGAAAGACATCGCCCTTGCCAAGGGCCGCATCGAGGGCGCGGGCGTGGGCGTCCGCCTCGCTCCAACGGCCGGCGGCAAGCGCCTCGTGAAGGGCACCGAAGCCGCTTGAAGCAGCCGAAGACGCATCAGCCTCTCCGGCTTTGGCGGAGACCGCCCCCAGGACAAGTGCTGCACACAGGATTCCAGTGATTTTGCGCACCGTGTCGGTCTCCGGCAGGACATGGGCCGCGCATCGGCGGCCCATGAGGGCAAGTGCGAAAGGCCGTTACTGCTTGGTGCCCTCGAAGACCACGACATCATATGTCGAGGCAGTGCCGCGCTGACCGGCACCGACGATCCCCGTCGCCCCGTCGCCGGTAAACATGCCGGCTGCCGCAAAGTCGCCTAGTCCGTCGGGATCTTCGGTCATGGTTCCGGTGCCGGTGAAACCGTTTCCGGAAATGGCGGCACTCAACGTGCCAACTTCATTTCCGGTGGCATCGCTGACAAACGATCCGGTCACGCTCTGCGCCGCGCCGAAGTCGGCCGTCGCGTTGAATGTCCCTTGGTCCACGCCGCCTCCGTCCAGGCGCAGGAAAGTGGCCGCGTATTCGCCCACGTAATCAGCTTTGGCAGTGGGCAGCTTGGCCGGATCGGTCGGCGTACCGCGAAGCAGGATATCGAACCGCTTGACGTCGGCACCCTCGCTCGTGTCGCCATAGGCCGGGCCGGTGCCAATGAAGGCGGCGCCCTGGTTGTCATTTCCCACACCGGCCATGACCAGCGCAAAGGCCGAACCCTGCACGATCGAGTCGGATTCCGATTCATGGGTCAGCTTGTAGCTGACACCGTCAATGACGAGGTTTTCGTCCTGCCCGTCCACGACAAGGCTAGGCGCCCCTTCGCCCCCCAGGCGGGACGCGTGAACCGGAATCTTGATCTCCTTCCCGTCCGCAGCGAAACTGAGCGTCGTGCTGTCGCCCAGCTTGTCGGCCACTGACGTGGAAAGCCCGGTTGGCGTCGACACGGTTTCGGTCGGCTTCGGGTCGCCGTCGCCTGCCGCGGGATCGGTGGACCCGGTCGTGACGGGCGACGTGGTCGAACAGGCCGGCAGAGCCAGAACGCCCGCACAGACAATCAGCGCATGAATGAATTTCGAATCCTGCATTTCCCTCTCCGTAAGATCGAAAACTTGAGCCTTCTTGTCTGCAAGTTGCATTTGTCGCTCAATACGGGAATTTTACGCTATTGATTGGGTCGTCTATTCTCGTATAAATTGAACGTGTGTGCGAGGGTCAGGGTTATTTGGTGATCACAAGTGGGGGCGGTGTAAGCAGGAGAGCCGGAGGGGACGCCGGATCTCAACTGGAGGCTGCCTGGGACAGGCTGGCCTTTGACCTGTCGCCCTTCGGCATTTCCAGCATGTTCTACGGGATCGTCCATGTCGGGTCATTGTTCGACCCCCCGGAAGGTCTGAGCCGCATTGCGATGTGGAAGACAAGCTATCCCGAAAGCTATCTCGGGTTCATTTCACACAAGGGCCTTCTGGCCGAGGACTACTCGGTGCGCCGCCTGTTCGAGACCGGCAAACCGGTTCTGTGGTCGGACGCCACCCTGTTCGACCAGATGAGGCCCGAGGAAAGAAGACGGTGGCGAAGGGATGACCTTCTCGGCTTCTCCACGGGTGTCAGCATTCCCGTGTTTGCCCATGGCAAGCGTCCTTGTGGCGGGTTCGGGCTTTGCGCCGGCGATACCGGTCCCGATGCGTTCGAAGCGATCTGGACACGGAATTCGCAAAACATGTGCGCACTGGTGACCGCCTTCGACCGGGACTACCGCCTTGCATTGGCACACTTGACCTTTCCGCTGTCACCGCGGGAGCAAGCCGTCCTGTCACTGGCAGCCGGCGGTCTGACAAGCGACCAGATGGCGCACCGTCTTGCCCTGTCGCGCAAGACGGTGGAGGCCTACCTGAATTCGGCGCGCCGGAAAATGCACGCGCCCAACACGACGGCGGCGGCCGCAAAGGCGATCTTCTTCAACCTGTTGTGAGACGCGCGGAGCCCGGTTGCCGGCAAGGATGGGAGCGCCAGGCCACGGAAACCGGTGCCCGGCGCCTGTGCACTCCGCTGCTTCCGCCGGGCTTCATTCGAAGCGGGCGCCCTCGCGGATGAAGGATCCGTTGCGCAGTTCCTTGAAGGCCTGCGCCAGTTCTTCCTGCGTGTTCATGACGATCGGCCCGTGCCATGCGACCGGCTCGCGGATCGGCTTGCCGGAGACCAGAAGGAAGCGCACGCCCTTCTCGCCGGCCTGCACGGTCACCTCGTCGCCGGTGTCGAAAATGACCAGCGTGCGGTTGCCCGACATGTCGCGCACATGCACCTCCTCGCCATTCACTTCCTTTTCCACCAGAACGCCAAACGGGTTCGACGCATCGCGGAAGGTCGCCGAGCCCTCGAAGATATAGGCGAAGGCATTGCGGTAGGTGTCGACCTTGAAGGTCTTGCGCATGCCGGCGGGCACGGTGATATCGAGATATTGGGGGTCGGCGGCAATGCCGTCCACGGGGCCGGACTTGCCCCAGAACTCCCCGACGATCACGCGCACCTTCGTCCCGTCATCATCGATGATTTCCGGAATGTCCCTTGCCTGGATATCCTGGTAGCGCGGGCTGGTCATCTTGCGGTCGGACGGCAGGTTGGCCCAGAGCTGGAATCCGTGCATCCGGCCGAAGGCATCGCCCCTCGGCATTTCCTGGTGCAGGATGCCGGAGCCGGCGGTCATCCACTGCACGGAGCCGGCGCCCAGCGTTCCGGCATTGCCCAGGCTGTCGGCATGGTCCACCGTGCCCGACAGGACGTAGGTGATGGTCTCGATGCCGCGATGCGGGTGCCAGGGGAAGCCCGCGGCATAATCTTCCGGGCGGTCGTTGCGGAAATCGTCCATCATGAGAAACGGATCGGTCAGCGACGGATCGCCGAAACCGAAGACGCGGTGGAGATGGACGCCGGCGCCTTCAAGCGTCGGACGTGTGCCGGAAAACTGACGGATCGGGCGAATGGACATGGCCTTGTCCTCCTTGTGACGATTGCGCCAAAGATATGCACGCGGATGGCGGGCGCAATGTGCGGTCAGGCAACGGATTGTTCAACGGTCGCAGGCAAGGCTTGTGGCAGGGCGAAATACTCTAGCAATGGTTCAACGGGCAGGGCCATGCTGCCGCCATGATCGCGCGTCTTTCTGCCCGGCGGCGTTGCGCCACGAAAATCGGAAGGGAACCGGAAACCATGCTGAGCCGCCTTGTCATATCCGCCGCGCTGTCCGCTCTCCTCGCCACACCTGCCCTTGCCGACGGCCGGCGACGCCACCAGGATGAAGGCCAGGTCTGGATGGCAGAACGCGTTTTCGTTTACCGCGCGGCAGACGGGAGCCTTCAGCAGAGCCAATGGCGGGTGGTCGAACGCACGCAGCAGCGCTGCCGGATTGCCGTGCAGCGCACGGATGCCAGGCTGAAGCGGCAGGCTGCCGGCGGCTTGCTGGAGTCCAAGCGCTTTACGCCCTGCCACCGGTCCGGACCCGGTCTTCGGTAAATTGAGCGGCGCGGGCATGTCCATCCCGCGCCGGCCGCTTTGGATATCAATAGCCACGCCGGCATTTCGGGCAGACGCCGCATTCCCTGTCGATCATGCAACTGACCGTCGGAATGTCCGGAGCGATCTCCGCAAGGTGCATCCGCACATCTTTCGCCGGCATGTCGCGAAGCGGCTCCACGATCCGGAAATCTGGCGCCACCGGCGCGACGATCTCCCGGATGGCCTTCACCGGAACGCCGATATCGTCCTTGTTGAACCCCAGGACGAGACCCTTCATGCCATGCTTGACCGCGTAGATCGCGGCATCGGCAACCATGAGGCTGTCCTCCAGGCTGTGAAAAAGTCCGACCTCTCCATCCCGCGTGGGATGTTCGCCAATTGTCCTCAGATTGATCGGCCGGTCGAGCGCCATCGCATTTGCAACCGCGATCTTGGTCTTGAAGGCGTTCATGCCCGTGTAGTGCAACAGGTGCCGCGCCGACTTGTGCCTGGCGAGAATGAGCGTGGAATCGGCACCGCCAGAATAAAGGACGAGAAAACCACTATAGTCCATGTGCATGCTCCATCATTCGAGCGATGCGGATAACGCTGCCAGGTCGCCACACCGCTTTTTCAGCCCCGACCCACTGATCGGTCAACGAGGGGCCAATGTCAGTGACGGAAGTCACTCATGGTTGTTTAATAAGAAAAAATATATTATAAGTTGTTATGACTGTGTCAGCCGCTCCGCAACGAGCGCGGCCAGGCGGTTGGCAACCTCATCCTTACCCATTTCCGGCCAGGCATCCTCGCCCGACGCCGATACGACGACGACGCGGTTGCGGTCTGCCCCCATGACCCCGGTCTCGCCGATGCCCGTGCCGGCGGAGACATCGTTGGCGACGATCAGATCGGCGCCCTTGCGCTTCAGCTTGCCGCGTGCGTGCTCCACCACGCCGTGAGTCTCGGCGGCGAAGCCGATGACGAGGCGCGGCCGGTCTTCATGGTGGCCAACAGTCTTCAGGATGTCCGGGTTCTCCGTCAGCTTCAGGTCCGGCGCACCGGCGGAGCCTTCCTTCTTGATCTTCTGCGCCGCGGCGTTCTCCACCCGGTAATCCGCCACCGCGGCAACGAATATGCCGGCATCGGCGGGCAGCAGGCCTTGCACCGCCTGCATCATCTCGCGTGCGCTCTCGACATGCGTCACGGTCACACCGGCGGGGTCGGGGATTGCCACGGGTCCGGAGACAAGGCGCACATCGGCGCCCAGCCGGGCCAGCGCGGCGGCAATGGCATGGCCCTGCTTGCCCGACGAGCGGTTGGCGATGTAGCGCACCGGGTCGATCGGTTCGTGCGTCGGCCCGGAGGTGACGATGATGCGCCTGCCGTTGAGCGGCTTGGGTCTGGTGTCGAGCACGGCTTCGACGCGCGCCACGATCTCCATCGGCTCGGCCATGCGTCCCTCGCCAGCCTCGCCGCTCTCGGCCATTTCGCCGCGCCCGGGGCCGGCAAAGGCGATGCCGTCGCGCGCCAGCGTCTCGCGGTTGCGCCGCGTGGCGGCATGGGTCCACATGGCCGGGTTCATGGCCGGCGCGATCAGGACAGGCCGGTTGGTCGCCAGCAGCACGGTGGATGCCAGGTCATTTGCCAGGCCATGGGCCATTTTCGCCATCAGGTCGGCGGTGGCCGGGGCGACGACGATCAGGTCGGCTTCCCGGGAAAGGCGGATATGGCCGACATCGTGCTCGTCCGCCCTGTCGAAAAGGTTGGTGAAGACGCGATCCGCCGTGAGGGCGCCCACGGCCATTTCCGTGATGAACTGCTGCGCGGCTGCCGTCATCACGCAGCGTATGGAAGCCCCGCGCTCGCGCAGGCGGCGGATCAGGTCAAGGCACTTGTAGGCCGCGATGCCGCCGCCGATGACGAGCAGGATACGCTTGCCGGCGAGTGTCTGGCGGATGCCCGACGCACGATCCACCGCCACATCGGCCGGGGCGATCGCCGGAGGAATATCGGTGGCCGCGGCGAGTTCGGCGAAATGGATGCGCGCTTCCTCCTCCATGGACCTGCCATTGGCGGCGGCACGGCGGCGCAGCGCGTCCTTGACGGCAGGATCCAGATTCCGAATGGTGATCGAGGCCATGATTGCGTTCCGTCAATTCCAGTGATTGCAATGCAATCACAATGTTTGGCGCAAGGCAATCCGGTCGTCACGTCACCTGGATGGCGATCCAGAGCGCGCAGGCGGCAATGACCCAGAGCGCGATCTGCCCGGAACGGGTATGGCGGGCTTCCGCCTTGCCGATGGCACGCGCCGTTTCCTCGTCGAAACGCAGGCCGTTTTCGGCCATGGTATCGAGCTCGCGCGACAGCCGCTCGGCACGGCGGGAGAATTCGGGCGCCTGGCGCGCCAGGTTGACCAGCGCCCCCAGCCCCTCGCGAGCATCCTCGGCCATGCCGCGCGGGCCGAGATTGGCGCGGATCCATTCGCCCACCACCGGTTCGGCTGTCTTCCACATGTTGAAGGCCGGATCGAGTTCGCGGGCAACCCCTTCGACCACCACCATGGTCTTTTGCAGCAGCAGCAATTCAGGCCGCGTCTGCATGTCGAACAGTTCGGTCACCTCGAACAGCAGCGTCAGCAGCTTGGCCATGGAAATGGTTTCGGCCGACTGCCCGTGAATCGGCTCGCCAATGGCGCGGATCGCCTGGGCAAAGCTCGCCACGTCGTGGTGTTCGGGCACGTAGCCGGCCTCGAAATGCACCTCGGCCACGCGGCGGTAGTCGCGGGTGATGAAGCCGTAGAGGATCTCGGCGAGGAAGCGGCGCTCCTTCTTGCCGATGCGGCCGGCAATGCCGAGGTCCACGGCAACGATATGGCCGGCATCGTCGACAAACAGGTTGCCGGGATGCATGTCGGCATGGAAGAACCCGTCGCGAAGGGCATGGCGAAGGAAGGACTGGATGATGGTTGCGGCCAGCTTTTCCAGGTCGTGGCCGGAAGCGCGCAGCGCCTCGATGTTCGACATCTTGATGCCGTCGATCCACTCCATCGTCAGCACGTCGCGGCCGGTGCGTTCCCAGTCCACCTGCGGCAGGCGGAATCCGGGATCGTCCTGCGTGTTCGCCGCCATTTCCGAAAGGGCGGCTGCCTCCAGGCGCAGGTCCATCTCTATGCGGGTGGACCGCTCCAGCGTTCGCGTCACCTCCACCGGGCGCAGCCGCCGCGTGGCCGGAATGAAGCGCTCCTGCAACTGCGACAGAAGCAGGAAGGCTTCGTTGTCGTGGGCGAAGCGCTCGCGCACGCCCGGGCGGATGACCTTGACGGCGACCTTGCGCAGCCCGTTCACATCGTCGATTTCGGCCGGGTGAACCTGGGCGATGGAAGCCGCCGCGATGGGCGGATCGAAGCGCGAGAATACATCCTCCACTGCGCGTCCGAGCGAGGTTTCGACGGCCTTGCGGGCCGCTGCCCCGGAGAAGAAGTCCATCCGGTCCTGCAAATGGGCCAGGTCGAGCGCGATCTCCCGGCCCACCACATCCGGCCGCGTGGCCATGAACTGGCCGAGCTTGACATAGGAGGGGCCGAGGCGATTGAGCGCCCGCGACATGCGTTCGGAGCGGTCGCGCTCGCGCACGCGGCGGCGTGCCAGAAGCCGCGCCACCTGCCAGCCAAGGCGCGGCAGGCCTTCCAGATGCTCCCCGGGCGCGGCGGCGATCACACCTTCGCGAACCATGATCCAGCCCGCGCGGGCCAGCCGGAAATATGCGCCGATCGTGCTCATCTTGGCCTTACAGTTTCCAGCCGGAATGCAATGCGCAAATGCCGCCGGAATAATCGCGCCAGGTCACGCGGTCGAAGCCGGCGCGGCCGATCATGGTGGCGAAATCGCGCTGGTTGGGAAATTTGCGAATCGATTCGACGAGATAGCGATAAGGCTCGCCATCGCCGGTCACCGCCTGCCCGATGCGCGGAATGGCATTGAACGACCATGCCTCGTAGACACGGTCGAGGAAGGGCATGCCGACCTCGGAAAACTCCAGCACCATCAGGCGCCCGCCGGTCTTGAGCACACGGAAGGCCTCCGAAAGCGCAACGTCGATGCGCGGCACGTTGCGGATGCCGAAGGCGATCGTATAGGCGTCGAACGTATCGTCGGCGAAGGGCAGTTCCTCCGCATTGGCCTCGACGAAGGTGATCCGGTCATCGAGGCCGCGCTTGACGGCGCGGTCCTGGCCCACCGCCAGCATGGAACCGTTGATGTCGAGCACCGTGGCCTCGGCATTGCGGCCGGAAGCCTCCACGATGCGGAACGCGATGTCGCCCGTGCCGCCAGCCACGTCGAGCACATGCCAGCCGGCACGCTTCGGCGGGTTCAGCCACGCCACCATGGCATCCTTCCACGCCCGGTGCAGGCCGGCGGACATGAGGTCGTTCATGATGTCGTAGCGCTCGGCGACCTTGTGGAAGACGTCGTTGACAAGGCCCTGTTTCTCGCCGCTTTCCACCGTGCGGAAGCCGTAACTCGTCTCCATGCCGCCTGAAGCGGTTGTCCGGTTGCCTGACATCAAATCCACCTGTCGCAAGTCGCGCGGGACCATAGAAGATAATTCCCGGGCGCGCTATCGTGAAAACCGCGATGAAGCGGCGCAGGCCCTGCGTGCCCTTTGCCCGCACCGTTGAAAAGAAGGAAATTCCACGTGTCCCGATTGCCGAAGGCCGAGATCCACTGCCATATCGAAGGCGCTGCCGCCCCCGCGCTCGTGCTCGGGCAGGCAGAGAAATACCATGCCGACATGGCCGTCTTCATCCGCGACAATGCCTATGTGTGGCAGGACTTCACCAGTTTCCTCGCCGCCTATGACGCCGCCGCCGCCCTGTTCCGCACGCCGGAGGACTATGCGCTTCTGGCGGAGGATTACCTCGTTTCGATCGCCGCCGAAGGCGCCATCTATGCCGAGTTCTTCACCTCGCCCGATCATGCCCGCCATGCCGGGCTTTCGCCGGAGGCCTATACGGAAGGACTGGCCGAGGGCATGGCGCGGGCAAGGGAGAAGACAGGCATCGAATCGCGTCAGATCGTGACCGGCGTTCGCCATTTCGGCGTCGATTCGGTCATCGACGCGGCGCGGTTCGCCACCCGTTGCGACCGGGCCATCGTGTCGGGCTTCGGCATGGCCGGAGACGAGCGCATGGGCGCACTGGCCGATTTCGTGCAGGCCTTTGATCTTGCGCGCGAGGCCGGTCTTGGCATCACGGTTCATGCCGGCGAATTGTGCGGCTGGGAAAGCGTGGCCGGCGCGCTGGACCACATCCGGCCTTCGCGCATCGGCCATGGCGTTCGCGCCATCGAGAACCCCGACCTGGTGCGCCGCATTGCCGACGAGGGCGTGGTGCTGGAATGCTGCCCCGGCTCCAACATCGCGCTTGGCGTCTTTGCCTCCTTCGCCGACCATCCCCTGCCGGCGCTGATGCAGGCGGGCTGCCGGGTGACACTCAATTCCGACGATCCGCCGCATTTCCATTCCACCATCGGGCATGAATATGACATCGCGCGGACGCATTTCGGCCTCGACGACACGGCGCTCCTTGCCTTGACCCGCACCGCCATCGAGGCGGCGTTCGTGGACGAGGAGACGCGGGCCACGCTCATGGCGCGGCTGGCAGATCGCTGACCGATACGGGGAGGGCGGTCCGGCCGGTCCGGCCGGACAACGCCTTTACCCGGCCGTTCGCGCGCTCCAGTTTCCGGCGCATGTCTTTCGAGAGGCCGGCTTCCAGTGCCTGCGCGGTCGCGTCCTTGTGCGCCACGATCAAGCGCAGCCGCTCCGCATCCATCATCCAGGCGCGGACGGGGTGCGACACCACAACGGTCGCCGTGGCCGGCGCACCGCTCATCGCCGAGAATTCGCCAATGATCTCGCCTGCGCCGCAATGGCCGAAATCGGTTCCGTCGATCATGATGGCGGTCTGGCCGGTGGCAAGCCAGACGAGGTTTCCCACCGCTTGCCCCTGCGCCGCCAGAACGGTTCCGGGCATGAGATCCACCCATGCGCCCTGGCCGATGAACCGCAGGGCCGCGCCCGGGGGCAATCCGGGCAGGAGGTTTTCGGCCAGCGCCTTTTCCTCGGCCGTGAACACCGTCCGCCGGTTGACCCACCATGTCCACGACAGCTGCAGCAGGTTGGTCGTGATCAGCAGGCTTTCCCAGAAGGTGGAGACCGGGTCGCGCAGGATTGCGGCGGCATAGGTGATGCCGACGATTGCCGATGCGATGACGAACAGGCGCAACAGCACCATGCGGCGCATGGTCATGGAAATGACCAGCAGAAGATAGGAGGCATGACCAAGCATGCCGCCGGCGGAAAAGGCCGATTCGAATGTCAGGTCCATCACTTGTCCCCGGCACAGGATCTGTGCGACGACCCCCGGTGAAATTTCATACAAAAACTGTGACAGTCCGGCTGTGACCTGTGGCACATGGGGTGCGGCCCCGTTACTCTTGCGGCCGGAAAAACGTATCGGAGACCCAACATGGCGAACGTCACCGTCGTCGATCACCCGCTCGTCCAGCACAAACTGACGATCATGCGCGACAAGGAAACCTCGACGGCTGGCTTCCGCCGCCTGCTGAAGGAGATTTCCCATCTGCTTTGCTATGAGGTCACCCGCAACCTGGAACTCACGACCAAGCATATCGAGACGCCGCTGATGGGCATGGATGCGCCGACACTGGAAGGCAAGAAGCTGGTCTTTGCCTCGGTTCTGCGGGCTGGAAACGGCTTGCTGGAAGGCATGCTCGATCTCGTTCCCGCAGCCCGCGTCGCCCATATCGGCCTTTACCGCGACCATGACACGCTGGAGGCTGTCGAATACTATTTCAAGGCACCGGGCGAACTCGGCAACCGTCTTGTCATCGTGGTCGATCCGATGCTGGCGACCGCCAATTCGGCCATCTCCGCCGTGCACAAGCTCAAGGAACGCGGCGCCAACAACCTGCGGTTCGTCTGCCTTCTGGCCGCCCCCGAAGGCGTGGAGAATTTCTCCAGGGCCCATCCCGACGTGCCCATCTATACTGCCGCCATCGACAGCCATCTCAACGAGAAGGGCTATATCGTGCCCGGCCTTGGCGATGCGGGCGACCGTATGTACGGCACGAAATAGGCCGGCTTGCCTCTGGCAGGAAGGTTGCGCGCCGGTAAGCCTGCATTAACGCAAGCGCGCGAAAGCCGCGCCCGCCATGGCCGCGTTAAGCGGTCCCACACATTCTTGCGGTTTCATGGCGTGCCGAGGGAGCGCGCCATGAAGAATCTGATCCTGCTGAGCGTTTTCGTAGGCCTTTCCGCCTCTGTGCCTGTGCTCATCCAGTCCAATCCGGACCTTTTGCGCACCATTGCCAAAAGGGTGCATGAGGATGACGCGCTTCAGCTCTCCAGGGTCGAAACAGCGCCGGAAAAGACCGCCGCCGGCCCGCTCTCCGGCCGCAGGCACCATATCCGCATCGATGAACTTGGCCATTTCCGCGACGAATTCCGGCTGAACGGGCGCCGAACGACCGCCATGGTCGATACGGGCGCAACGCTGGTGGCCATCAACCGGTCGACGGCGCGGCGGATCGGCATCAGGCTTTCGAACGCCGATTTCATCTATGAGGTCAATACCGCCAACGGCAAGACCAAGGCGGCCGCCGCGGTGATCGACCGTGTCCAGGTCGGGCGGATCGAAATCGACCATGTGAAGGCCGTGGTCCTGGACGACAAGGCGCTGGCGGGAACGCTGATCGGCATGAGCTTTCTCAAGCGTCTGGACAGTTTCCAGGTCCGGGGCAACACCTTGCTTCTGGAACGATAGCGGCCCTGCCTGTCATGCAGTGATACGGCGGAGCACAGCCGGTGCGGGCCGCTGCTTGTCCTGCACGATTTGGCAAGCGCGGACCACGTCGGCAGTCGCCCGCTCGGCGGCCGCCCGGTCGCGGGCATGGACGCGGGCCAGCGGATCGCCCCTGGAGACATGGGTGCCCACAGGAAGGAGCCCGGACAGGCCGACCTGCGGGTCGATCGCGTCATCCACCGTTTGCCGCCCGCCGCCGAGGGCAACGACCGCGACTCCGATGGCGCGCGTATCGATGCCGGCCACGAAGCCTGCCGCCGGTGCAGGCACGTCCACCTGAACCGGCGCCGAACCGAGATGGGCGCCAGCCTTTTCCATGAAGTCGGACGGGCCGCCGAGACGCGACACCATGCGCGCGAAAACCTCCGCGGCACGCCCGCCGTCAAGCGCCTCGATGGCACGCTGGGCACCCTCGTGGTTCGATGCGGCGATTCCGCTCAATTGCAGCATTTCGGCGGCAAGGGCCAGCACCACCTTCTCCAGCCGCGCGTCACGGTGCCTGCCGGTCAGGAAATCCACCGCATTCATCACTTCCAGCGCATTGCCAGCCGCCGAAGCCAGCGGCTCGTTCATGCCTGTCACCAGCGCATGGGTCTTCAGGCCGGCGCCATTGGCAACCTCGACAAGGCGGCGGGCCAGTTTGCCCGCCTCGCGGCCGGTTTCCATGAAGGCGCCATTGCCGCATTTGACGTCGAGCACCAGCGACTGAAGCCCGGCGGCCAGTTTTTTCGACAGGATGGATGCCGTGATGAGCGGGATCGATTCCACCGTCGCGGTCACGTCGCGAATGGCGTAGAAGCGCTTGTCGGCCGGCGCCAGGTCACCGGTCTGGCCGATGATGGCGCAGCCGGTCTCCTTCACGCAGGCGCGGAAGAGCGCGTTGTCCGGCTGGCTTCGATAGCCGGGTATGGAATCCATCTTGTCCAGCGTGCCGCCGGTATGGCCCAGTCCCCGGCCGGAAATCATCGGCACATAGGCACCGCAGGCCGCCACGATGGGCGCGAGCATGAGCGAGACATTGTCGCCGACGCCGCCGGTCGAATGCTTGTCGGTCACCGGGCCGGGCAGGTCCGACCAGTCGAGCACGGTGCCGGAATCGCGCATGGCCAGCGTCAGCGCGACGCCTTCCTCCGGCTCGAGGCCACGGAAGAACACGGCCATGGCAAAGGCCGCCACCTGGCCTTCGGAAACAGCCCCGGATGTCATTCCGGCAACGAGATGGCGGATCTCGTCGGCCGGGAGCCTGCCGCCATCGCGTTTCTTGCGGATGATCTCGCGGGTGAGCATCAGTAGCCTTCGCCGGCGCCGGCCTCGCCGCCCGCCCCGGCATGGGCCAGAAGATCGGAAAGGATGCCCGAGGCGCCGATTCGGAAGGTCTGCGGCGTCGCCCAGTCCGGCCCCATGATCCCGGCCGCCAGATCGAGATAGGCCTTGCCGTCGGCCAGTGTCCGCACGCCGCCCGAGGGCTTCAGGCCGACCGGCCTGCCGGATGCGCGGATTTCCTCCAGCATGACACGGGCCGCATCGAGCGAGGCGCCGTGCGGGGTCTTGCCGGTCGATGTCTTGATGAATCGCGCGCCGCCGGCAATGGCCGCACGGGCAGCGGCGCGGACGTCGCCGTCGTCCTTCATTTCCCCGCTCTCCAGGATCGCCTTGACCGGGTGGGCGCCAGCAGCCGCGACGAAGGCGGCCACCTGTCGGCTCACGAAATCCGGCTCGCCGGGGATCCTCGACCGGCTGATCACCATGTCGATCTCGTCCGCGCCATCGGCGATCGCACGGCGGGTCTCTTCCAGCGCGTCTTCGAAGTGCTCGCTGCCATGCGGAAAATTGACGACGGTGGCGATGCGGATGCCGGTGCCGGCCAGACGGTCGCGGCATCGGGCGACGAAGCGCGGCCAGACGCAGACCGCGGCCACCGGGCCTGCCGGCGTCACCGCGCGATCCAGCAGCCGGTCGACATCGGCGCCGGTGCAGGCATCACCGAGTTCGGTAAGATCGAGGCAGGATATCAGCCGGGCGGCAAGGGCCGCATCCGTGTCTTCAGCCATTCAGGTCTCCTTGCGCCAGGGCGCGGGTGAGGATCGCGGCAAGCTTGCGGCCACCTTCCGGCGCCATGTCCTTGGTTTCCTGGTGCGACAGTTCCGCGCCCGTCATGCCGGCGGCATGATTGGTGATCACCGAACAGGCGGCGACACGCAGGCCCAGGAAGCGGGCAAGGATGACTTCCGGCACGGTGGACATGCCGACGGCAGTGGCGCCCAGGATTCGGGCCATGCGGATTTCCGCCGGCGTCTCGAAAGACGGGCCGGAAAACCACATGTAGACGCCCTTGCCAAGCGCGATGCCTTCGGCCTGCGCCGCCGTTTCGATGGCTGCGCGCATGGTCTTGTCATAGGCCTCCGTCATGCCGACGAAACGACGGTCGGTCGGCTCGTGAAAAAGCGGATTGGAGCCGGAAAAGTTGATGTGATCCTCGATCAGCATGACCGAGCCCGGCGGCAGGCTCTCTTCCAGTGATCCGGCGGCATTTGTGAGGACGATGCGCTTGATGCCAAGGCCCTGCAGCGCTTCCAGCGCGGGCCGCATGGCCGCGGCATTGGCGTGTTCGTAATAGTGGCTGCGGCCCGACAGCATGAGCACCGGGACGCCGCCCAGATGACCCGCCACCACTTCCCCGGCATGGCCGGTCACCCCGCTTTTGGGAAAGCCCGGCAGGTCGCCATAGGGGATGCGAATGGCATTCTCCACGCCCTCGACAAGCGTGCCGAGGCCGGAGCCGAGCACGAAGGCGATGCGCGGCGTCAGGCCGTTCAGGCGTTCCACAAGGATGTCGACGGAATGGTTCATCGCACCGCCTCGGTATCGAAAGCACGCGGAAGCATGTCCGCCATGGTCATTTCCTCGACAATGCCGGACTGGTCGCACAGGTAGATCCGTGTCTGCGGTCCGGCAAACTCGGCCAGGCGCTGGCGGCAGCCGCCGCAGGGCGTGATGCGATCCATCTTTTCCGCCACGACGCAGATTTCCGCGATCTCGCCGCCTCCGGCCATGACGTAATGCCCGAGCATTGTGGTTTCGGCGCACCAGCCTTCCGGAAAGGAGACATTCTCGATATTGGCGCCGGCATGAATGTTGCCGTCGGCGGTGCGCAGGGCCGCGCCGACGGGGAATTTCGAATAGGGCACATGCGCCCGCGCCATCGCATTGCGCGCCGCGGCGAAGAGGTCGGTGGCCATGTCAGCGCTCCTTGACATAGGGCACACCGCCGGCGCGCGGCGGAATGGCCTTGCCGATGAAGCCGGCCAGCAGGATCACCGTCAGGATGTAGGGCAGCGCCTGCATGAACTGCACCGGCACGGTGCCGATGAGCGGCAGCGGCTTGCCTTGAAGCGAGATGCCCAGCGCTTCGAGATAGCCGAACAGGAGGCAGGCGAACATGGCATTGACCGGCCGCCACTTGGCAAAGATCAGCGCGGCCAGCGCGATGAAGCCCTTGCCCGCCGTCATGTCCTTCACGAAGCCGGCATTCTGCGCGACCGAGAGATAGGCGCCGGAAAGCCCGCAAAGCACGCCGGTGATCATCACGGCGCGGTAGCGCAGGAAGGTGACGGAAATGCCGGCCGTGTCCACGGCGGCCGGGTTCTCGCCGACGGCGCGAAGGCGCAGGCCGAATCGGGTGCGGAAGAGAACCCACCAGGTCACCGGCACCATCAGGAAGGCGACATAGACCAGCAGGTAATGCCCGGAAACGAGCTCGCGATAGACGGGGCCGAGCACCGGAACGCCGGCGAGGCTGTCGGCAAAGGGCAGGGTCCAGGAGGCGAAGCGCTCCTCACCGACCAGCGACGGCGTGCGTCCGCCCTGCTTGAACCACGCCTGGCCCAGGATGACGGCGCCGCCGGCGGCGATGAAGTTGATGGCCACGCCGGAAACGATCTGGTTGCCGCGCGCGGTGATCGAGGCAAAGCCGTGGATCAGGGCGAAACAGACCGACACGACAATGGCGAAGAGCAGGCCGATCCATGCCGAACCGAAGGCAGTGGCCGCTGCCGCGCCGGCAAAGGCGCCGGCCAGCATCTTGCCCTCCAGGCCGATGTCGAAAACGCCGGAGCGCTCGGAATAAAGGCCGGCGAGGCAGGCCAGCAGCAGCGGGGCGGAAATGCGGATGGTCGAGTCGAGGACGTTGAGACCGAGATAAAGGTGCCAGTCCATCAGTGGCTCTCCCCGCTGGCGATCGGCGCGGCGCGCACATCCTCCTGCATCACACGCCCGAAAAACGCCTGGACCGCGGGGCGGAACAGGTTTTCCAGCGCACCGGCAAACAGGATCACAAGGCCCTGGATGATGACGATCATGTCACGGCTGATATTGGGCATCTCGAAGGCCAGTTCCGCCCCGCCCTGGTAGAGCATGCCGAAGAGAATGGCGGCCGGAATGATCCCTGCGGGATGCGAGCGTCCCATCAGCGCCACCGCGATGCCGACAAAGCCGGCGCCGGTGACGAAATCCAGTTGCAGGCGGTGCTGGTCGCCCATGACCGGGTTGAGCGCCATCATGCCCGCCAGGGCGCCGGAGATCATCATGGTAATGACGATGATGCGCGTTTCGGAGACGCCGGCATAGCGCGCGGCGCGCGGCGAGAAACCCTGGGTGCGGATCTCGTAGCCCAGCCTGGTGCGCCAGATCACCAGCCAGACCACGAAACTCATCACCAGCGCCAGGACGAAGGACAGGTTGAGCGGCGTGGAACGCAGCTTGAAGCCGAACATGGTGATCAGCCAGTCGAGCTTGGGCAGGTGGGCGGCCGCCTCGAAGGTGCGCGTCTGCGGTGCCATGGAACCCAGCGGCTTCAGCGGCCCGACCAGAAGGTAGACCATCACCGAGGCCGCGATGAAATTGAACATGATCGTCGTGATGACGATATGGCTGCCGCGCCGGGCCTGCAGCACGGCTGGAATGAAGGCCCAAAGCCCGCCAATGGCCGCCGAGGCCAGGATGGCCAGCGGGAAGTTGATCCACCAGGGAAAGACCGTATCGAAAGCCAGGCAGACCAGCGCCACCCCGAGACCCGCGATATAGGCCTGGCCTTCACCGCCGATATTGAACAGGCCGCAATGGAACGCCACGGCGACGGCGAGGCCGGTAAAGATGAAATTGGTTGCGTAGAACAGCGTATAGCCGATGCCCGAGCCCGATCCGAAGGCGCCGGAAACCAGGATGCTCGCCGCCTTGAACGGGTTTTCGCCCGCCAGCAGCACGACAAGGCCCGAAACGAGGAAGGCGACTGTCAGGTTGATCAGCGGGATGAGGCCGTAATCCGCCCATGCCGGCAGTTTCGCGTAAGGTGTCGCCATAGGTCATTCCGCTGCTGTCCGGCGCCGGTAGAGATGGTTTTTCTCATCCTCATCCGTGGCCGAGTTGTAGCTGTAGGTTTTCCACGAAGGCTCGTAGTCCTCGTCCGCCTGATTGCCCCAATAGGTCCAGCCGGGGCGCGTCCCGCGCGCAAACAGTTCCAGATACGGCCCGGGCGAACAGCTTTCGATCAGGCTGTATTGCTCATCCGGCTTGCGCGAATGCTCGCGCTTGCGCGATGCCATGTAGTTGACCTGGCTGCGGCCGGGGGCAAGTGTGCGGGCGTTCTTGCCGCGCACGCCGAACAGGATCAGCTCGGTCACGTTGCGGAAATAGAAGCCGACGCCGCGGCCGTCCGAGCCGCCGTCCTTGCGCACCTTGTGCCAGACGATGTTGGACTTGTACTCGAAGCCCCATGCCTGCATGACCTGCAGCGCCTCCGGCAGCAGCGCGTTCGGCGTCCAGAGGTAGAGATGGGCCGTCGGTTCGAGGATCTCGGCCACCGGCAATTCGCAGATCTCATGCGTGCTCATCGTGCCGTAGCGGTTCAGCCGGCGGTGTTCTGGCGCCACTTTTCCGGTCCGGTTCAGGAACCGCCAAGGCGGATCGGCCAGGATGGTCCGGAATTTCTGACCCCGCAGCTTGCTCGCGAAATCAACGATTGTGTCAAGGGTCTCATCTGTCATCGATATAGGCTTCCGGTTTGATGCCGAACACTAGCACAGGACATCCGCCCGCGCCGCCGCCGATGATCTTGGGAAACAGTTTTTCGGTGTGCGTGGTGGCTTTTCCATAGGTCGTGGCCGAGCGGCCGGCCGTCTTGAGCACCGTTTCAAGACTGGTCGCCCGCGTGACGATCAGCCCGGCATCGATGATTCGCAAGTCGTAGAGCAACCGGAAATTGTTGAGATCGCGGTCGAAGAACGGATCCTTGTTGTTCCATTCCACCTCCAGCGCCACCGCCCCTTGACGCAATCCACGCTGTGCGTTGGCGAGGGCGCGATCTCGCCATCGACCACGATGGCGGTGTCGAAGGATTTTTCCGTCCAGCCGCGGGCATAGAGTTCGCTGTCGATGAAGCGGGAGACCGGCGACTTGTTGCCGCCGCCCGTGGCTATCGAACTGAAACGCAACTGGAAACGCGCAAGCACGTCGAGGACTTCCCCGAACGCCTCTTCATGCACGGTGGACAGGATGGCGATGGCATTGCGCCAGTCGAGGACCTCGTATTTCGTCAGGATGTCCGCGGGCAGTTCGTCCGCCCCCTTCATTCGGCGGCCTCCTGCCCCTCGGTCACGCCGGCCATCAGCAGGCCGAGTTCGCCTTCGGTGGCGTCCGGCCCGCGCTCGCCGGCAATCCGCCCGGCGAACATGACCAGGATACGGTCCGAAAGCGAGCGGATCTCGTCCAGTTCCACGGAGACGAGCAGCACCGCCTTGCCCGCATCGCGCATTTCGATGATGCGCCGGTGGATGAACTCGATGGCCCCCACATCAACGCCGCGCGTCGGCTGGGCGACGACGAGCACTGCCGGATCCTGCTCCATCTCGCGCGCCAGCACGATCTTCTGCTGGTTGCCGCCGGAAAAATTCGCCGATTTCAGGCGGCAGTTCGGCGGGCGGATGTCATAGGCCTCGATCTTGGCGGCGGCATCCTTGCGGATGGCGTCGATGTCGAGAAACGGACCCTTCAGGTATTTCGCCTGGCCGTGATAGCCAAGGATCGAGTTCTCCGCCTCCTCGAAGGGCAGGACAAGGCCCGTATAGTGGCGGTCTTCCGGCACATGGGCGAGGCCCCGGCGGCGCAGTTCCGCCGGATCGGCGGCGCCGGTGACATGGATCGGCAGGCCATCGAGAAGGACGCGCCCCGACACCGCCCGGCGCATGCCGGCTATGGCCTCGATCAGTTCCGACTGGCCGTTGCCGGCCACGCCCGCAATGCCGACGATCTCGCCGGCCCTTACCTCGAAGGAGACGTCATCGACCATGGTGACGCCGCGCCTGTCGCGCACGGTCAGTCCCTCGACCGCCAGCTTGACCGCGCCCGGCCTGGCCGGGCCCTTTTCCACGCGCAGCAGGACACGCCGGCCCACCATCAGCTCGGCCAGTTCCTCCACGCTCGTCTCTGCGGTCTTGCGGGTTGCGACCATGGTGCCCTGGCGCATCACCGAGACATTGTCGGTAATGGCCATGATCTCGCGCAGCTTGTGCGTGATGAGCACGATCGTCTTGCCCTGCTCCTTCAATTGCGCGAGCACCCGGAACAGGTGGTCGGCCTCCGCCGGCGTCAGCACGCCTGTCGGCTCGTCGAGAATGAGGATCTCGGCGCCGCGATACAGCGCCTTGAGGATTTCCACGCGCTGTTGCAGGCCGACGGGCAATTCCTCGATGACGGCCTCGGTATCGACTTCCAGCGCATAGGTCTCTTCAAGGCGGCGCAATTCGGCACGCGCGTCGGCTATGGCGCCGGTCAGCATCTGCCGGCCTTCCGCGCCGAGCATCACGTTTTCCAGAACGGTGAAATTCTGCACCAGCATGAAATGCTGATGCACCATGCCGATGCCGGTGGCGATGGCATCGTTGGGAGTGTTGATGGCTGCCGGCGCGCCATTGACGCGGATGGAACCCGAATCGGCCTGGTAGAACCCGTAAAGGATCGACATCAGCGTGGATTTTCCCGCGCCGTTCTCGCCGATGATGCCGTGAATGGTTCCCTTCTCGACCGTCAGGTTGATGTCGCGATTGGCCTTGACGGGGCCGAAACTCTTGTTGATGCCGGTCAGTTCGATGGCTGGCGCAGACATTTCGCCCCGATCCCCTTCCTTGCGCCGGCCTTTACCCATGTGAATCGACGGGACAAGGGGCCGGTCCTTTCCCTTTAGTCTCGACATTTATTCGCGCCCTTGTCAATTTCCCTTGCGCGAAGGAGGAGGCCCATGAACCCGTTCACTTTCAACACCACCAGGAGCATCGTTTTCCGCAATGGTGCCGCTGCCGATCTGGCCGACATCGCCGGCGGGCTGCTCGGAACCAGCGTGCTGCTGGTCACCGATCCGGGGCTTCGGGCGCTCGGCCTGTGCGATCCGGCCATCGAATCGCTCAAGCGGTCGGGCCATGCCGTGACGGTCTACGACAAGGTCGAGGCCGATCCCTCCCGCGCCACCCTGATGGCGGCGGCGCAGGCCGCCCGCGAAGCCGGCGTCACCGGCGTTGTCGGCTTCGGCGGCGGTTCGTCGCTCGATATTGCCAAGCTGGCCGCACTGCTGGCCGGTTCGGGCGAAGACATCGACGAAGCCTGGGGCGTGGGCAATGCGAAGGGGCCGCGCCTGCCGCTGGTCCTCGTTCCCACCACCGCCGGAACGGGTTCGGAGGTCACGCCGGTTTCCATCATCACGGTGGAGAATGACGAGAAGCGCGGCGTTTCCTCGCCTGTCATCCTGCCCGACATCGCCATTCTGGATGCGGAACTGACAGCGGGCCTGCCGGCCCACATCACCGCCGCAACCGGGGTGGACGCCATGGTTCACGCCATCGAGGCCTATGCCTCGAGAAACGCCAACAACAATCCGCTGTCGCGCATGATCGCCCGCCAGGCGCTGGAACTCCTGGGCGCCAATATCGAGGAAGCGGTCTTCAACGGGCGCAACATGGAAGCGCGTTCCGCCATGCTGCTCGGGTCCATGCTCGCGGGGCAGGCCTTCGCCAATTCGCCGGTGGCGGCGGTGCATGCGCTGGCCTATCCCATCGGCGGCATATTCCATGTCCCGCACGGCCTGTCCAACGCCCTGGTGCTGCCGCATGTGCTGCGCTTCAATGCGGCCGACACGGTGAACGGATCGGAGCGGCTCTATGCGGAACTGGCGCCCTGCGCCTTTCCGGACCTTGGCCAGGAAGGAGGCAGCCAGGCGACCTGTGCCGCCTTCATCGAGCGGCTGGCGGGTCTTTCGCAGAAACTCGGCCTGCAGACGAAACTGCGCGAGGTGGGGATCGGCGAGGAGCACCTGGAGCAGATGGCGGCGGATGCGATGAAGCAGACGCGCCTTCTGGTCAACAATCCGCGCGATGTGCTGGAAGCCGATGCCCTGGCAATCTACCGGGCGGCGTGGTGAGATGAGCAAGCCCGCGCCTTCCTCCCGCGACGCCTACAAGGCATTCCGCACGATCACCACGCGCTGGTCGGACAATGACGTCTACGGCCATATGAACAACGTGGTGCACTACGCGCTGTTCGACACGGCGGTGAACGGCTGGCTGATCGAGGCCGGCGTGCTGGACATCCATCACGGCGACCAGGTCGGTCTCGTCGTGGAAACCGGCTGCCGCTACTTTGCCGAAATGGCCTTTCCCGACGTGGTGACCGCCGGCATCCGGATTGCACAGCTTGGCACATCCGCAGTGACCTACGAGATCGGCCTGTTTCGCAATGACGAGGTCGCGGCTGCTGCCGAAGGCCGTTTCGTGCATGTCTATGTGGACAAGGCGAGCCGCCGGCCAATGCCGCTCAACGCGCCCCTGCGCGCGCTGCTGGAAACTGCGCTGGCGGACACCCCGGCATGACCACACCCGAGGACCGCATCACCGAACTGGAAATGCGCGTGGCCGAACTGGAGCGGGCCAACGAGGAACTTTCCGCGCAATTGGCCGAACAATGGAAGGTGGTGGAAAGCCAGCGGGCCAAGATGGATGAACTGATCCGCCGCTTCCTGACCGTGGAACAGGCCGTTCAGCCGGAGATTCCGGTGGACAAGCCGCCGCACTGGTGACGGCCGGTCGCCCCGGACCCGCGCCCCGCCCTTTCGGCACGACTGAGGAAAGGAAAACGCCCGGCTCTCGAAGCCGGGCGTCTGCGTTCAAGCGAAACGGCAGCAGAGCCGATCATCAATAGGGGCAGGATTCATCCGACATGTAGTCGTGGACCTGGATTTCGCCGGCGATGATCTTCGCCTTGGCATCTTCCACGGCCTTGAGCATGTCCTCGGTAACGAGATCCTTGTTGTTCTCGTCCATCGCATAGTCGACGCCGCCTTCCGCCAGCCCGAGAACATTGACGCCGGTGGAGAAGGCATCGTTCTTGGAATCCATGAAGGCATTGTAGACGGCGACATCGACGCGCTTGAGCATGGAGGTCAGCACATGGCCGGGCTGCAGGCCGTTCTGGTTGGAATCGACACCGATGCCGTACTTGCCTTCGTCGGCAGCCGCCTGAAGCACGCCGATGCCCGTGCCGCCGGCGGCGGCGTAGATGACGTCCGCGCCCTGGGCAATCTGGCTCTTGGCGATCTCGCCGCCCTTGGTGGGATCGTTCCAGGCAGCCGGCGTGTCGCCTGTCATGTTCTGGATCACCTCGGTGGCGCCGGCCGCCTTGGCGCCGCCGACATAGCCGCAGCCGAACTTGCGGATCAGCGGAATATCCATGCCGCCGATGAAGCCGACCTTCTTGGTCTCCGATTTCATGGCGCCCATGACACCGACCAGATAGGAGCCTTCATGTTCCTTGTAGACGACGGAGCGGACGTTCGGCGCATCCACGACCATGTCGATGATGGTGAACTGGGTATCGGGAAATTCCGCAGCCACCTTTTCGAGTGCCGCGGCCCAGGAGAAGCCGGCCATCACGATGGGATTGTTGCCATCCTCGGCGAACTTGCGCAGGGCCTGCTCGCGCTGGGCATCGTTCTGGATCTCGAATTCGCGATAGGCGATGCCGGTTTCTTCCTTGAACTTCTCGGCGCCGTTATAGGCCGATTCATTGAAGGACTTGTCGAATTTTCCTCCCAGATCGTAGATGATCGCCGGATCGATTTCCGCGGCATAGGCCGAGGCAGTCATCGCTGTGGCGGCCAGAAGGCCCATAATCATACGCTTCATGTGTTCGCACCCTGTCGGTTGGTTCTTGTTCAAGCCGGGCCGCCCGGACAAGCGGCCACGCCCGGAAGGCGGGTCTTGCCGCGCCTGGATAAGCATCCTTGCACGGAAACCACGCCTTGACACCTACAATGTTGACCAGACGGTAGAAAAAATCGAGCCAGAACAAGGCTTGAGCGGCGTCACGCCCCCACGGCGGCAGGGTAGGGCACACCGGTCCCGCGCAGCGTCGCGGTGCCGGAAGGGTTGCGCGCCAGATATTGCTGGTGCTCCTCCCCGGCGAAATAGAACGGCGCGGCCGGGCGGATTTCCGTTACGATTTTTCCCGAGTGGACCGGCGCCAGGGCTTGTGCATAGGTCTCGCGTGAGGCGAGCGCCGCGTCCTGCTGGGCGTCGGTCGTCGTGAAGATTGCCGAACGGTACCGCGTGCCGATATCCCGGCCCTGCCGGTTGAGTTGGGTGGGATCGTGGTTCTCCCAGAACAGCCGCAGGAGGCCGGCCAGGGGCATGGCCTCGGGGTCGTGGACCACCTTGACCGTCTCGGCATGGCCGGTCATGCCGGTGGCGACTTCCTGTTGGGTCGGGTTCGGTGTGTAGCCGCCCATGTATCCCGCCGCGGTGATCCAGACGCCGGGTTGCTGCCAGAACAGCCGCTCCACGGCCCAATAGGCGCCCATGGCGAAGAAGACCGTTTCAAGGCCTTCCGGGGCCGGTGCGTGCAGGTCGCGCCCGTTGACGAAATGCGATGCCGCGGTTGCCTGCGGTTCGGCGCGCCCCTTCAGCGCGTCTTCCGGCTTGGGCATGTGAAGCTGCTTGTTGAGCATGTTTCCCAGGAAATGCATGTCCGGTTCTTCTCCGTAGGGGCTGCGCGCTCAGACGTCGCGGGCGAAGCGGCCGCCGACACGGCGCGGCGGGCGGTAGCCCAGGGCATGGAAGACGAGCGCAAGGGCGGCGAAGACGACGAAACCCGGCAGGTTCAAAATGGTGACGATGCCGGGATCCCAGACCCCGGCCGGTGCATGGGCCAGCACTGTTTCCCGCAAGCCTGCCAGGGTGCCGGGTGACGTCTCGGTCCAGCTGTGCATGAGCGGCGTGAGAACGGCCCGGTTTGCGGCCAGCGAACGGGCAAGGTCGAGAATGCCCATGATGCAGGCCACGGCCAGGCACAACAGGGCGACAAGACGGTTCAGGAATCGAAGCATGGAAGCTCCCTGCAGGTTCGCGCCGCCAGAGGCGCCTTGGCAAGAGCCATAGTGCAAGGCGGCCTGTGGGGCAATTGTCCGCCCGGCCGATGCGGGCAGCAAAGGCGATGGACTGGTGCGATTGCGGGGCGCGGCAACCGTCATGCCGGTCCGCAAGGCGCGGCAAGGGTGCAGTGGCGACAGGCGGTTGAAAATTCGTCATCCAGCCTTCATTTAACGGTTGAACGGCGGCACTTTCTGGCTATAGTCCGCGCCGGTCAGGGGGGGCGGCACAAAGCCCCCGCCCGGGTTCAACCGCCGGGGTGACGATCAACAGGGTGAGGTGGCCGAGTGGTTGAAGGCGCACGCCTGGAACGCGTGTATACGGGAAACCGTATCGAGGGTTCGAATCCCTCTCTCACCGCCATTCCTTCCGGTCAATCATTGTTTTTGCCTGATTATCAGGAAGGGACGTGGATTCAACCGACGTCCTTGCCCGTTTTGACTTGGCGTGGAGGCATCCCGTGCTCGCACCGGTCGCTTGATCGCCGGTATTTTCTACAGCATTGCATCCGGCGGCGGATGCTCGCTGCCAGCCATGGAACGTCTTGGCAGATCCATGCCAATCGCGCACGGCGGCTGTCTCAGGTCGCGCGGCGGATCATGCCGTAGCGGGCATAGTCCCGGTAAAGCGGCTGGAAGTGCTGGGTTCCGCCAATCGCGCGTGCCGCGCGCCGGATTTCCTGGTGCAGCGTGGCCCTCGGCGTCACGTGGAAGCGTGCCAGCCAGGCATGCAATGCCATCTTGAACCAGGCCGGCAGTTCTTCCTGCTGACCGAAATCGACCACATGCAGGCTGCCACCCGGCTTGAGAACGAGGGCGGCCTGTCCAAGCGCGCTCTCCCAATCCGGTATCATGGACAGGGAATAGGAAATGAACACACGGTCGAAGAGGTCGACACCGAAATGGCGTTGCGGATCGAGCGCGGTGGCATCGCCAAGCGCCAGCCGTGTGCGCGCCATGGCGCCGCTTCGCGCCAGTGTGCGGCCGGCCGACTTGAGCATTTCGGCGGAAATGTCGATGCCGTAGAGTTGGGCGCAAGGGTAGCGCGCGGCCGCCGCCGCCAGGTTGCGCCCCGTTCCGCAGCCGATTTCGAGCACGCTTCCGCCGGCCGGCGGTTGCAGTTTGCCGATCAGGTGATCGCGGCCCAGCAGATAGAACTTGCGCGTCACGTCATAGACGTGGCGCTGGTAGCGATAGACGCCATCCATGAGCGCGGCGTGGCCGGCAACCGCGTTTTCCATGTCAGCGCTCCTTCACATAGAGATGAAAGCCGCCATAGATGGCCGAGCGGTCGCGCCGGGTCAGGTCTTCCGATTGCGATTCCCGGTAAGTCCATTGCGACAGGATCGCATCGTCGACGCGGCCAGGCAGCAGCGTCGGTTCGGCGGCAGTCCGGAAGATCACCCGCGCGCCGGTCGCCGCGGTCCGCGTGATTTCGCTCCAGAGGTCGTTGAGCTGGCGATCCGTCATCCAGTCCTGTGCGTCCAGCAGCACATAGGCGTGGCGCGAGGCAGCCGGAAGGGCGCGCAGGTGGTCGGTCACGCTCTCGTTCAGCACCCTGACACAGCGGGCATTGGCGCGCAGGGCGCGGAATTTCGCACGTTCCAGATAGGGCGGCAAAGAAGCGCCGGCGCCCCGGTCATAGCCACGGGCGAAGCCCTGCCAGGCGAAGTAGTTGTCTGACAGCGGAAAGCCGCAGGCCAGCTTGCGTGTGCGTTCCCGCAGCACTTCGGCCATGTCGCCATCCGGGCCGGCCAGCGCCTCGTACTGCGCCGGAGGTATGCCCAGGCCGAACAGCGAGGCGCGGCGCGAGGTCAGGAAACGCACGAATGGGCGGTCGAAGAGCGGCGACAGCTTCTCCTCGAAGAAGCGCGCCTGTTCTTCCAGCGTCGTGCATGCGGTCAGGTCGCGCGGGTCGACGCCATGCAGCCGGGCCAGCATGTGCCCTGCGAAGATGAAGCGGCCAAGAAGGCCCTGCCGATGGAAGCCGCGGGCGAACATGGAAATGCGGCGGCGGCCATCCAGCCCGCGCCGTTCCCACCAGTCACGGGTCTGGCGATCCAGGTTGTCGGCAATGAAGCGTTCATAGGCGATGACGTTCACCGGGTCGTCGCCATGGCCGAAAAAGCGCATGAAATCGCCCGGACCGGGCAGATGGAGTGCGGCGGCAATCTTGAGGCGGCCGAGCGCCACATGGGCGGGCGACAGATCGACGGCGGTGATCGAGCGGGGACCGGCTGTCACATAGGACAGGACGTTGCACGAACCCGAGGCGATGCAGACCATCTCGTGATGCGGCCGGATGTCGAGGGCTTCCATGTCCACGACCGGGTCTTCCCAGATCTGCGGGTAGACGAGCCCGCGAAAGGCGCGGGAAAAGATCCGCTCCAGCAGGCCGTCCAGCGACAGCGCAGGATTCTGGTGAACGGCTTCACCCAGCCGCTTGCCTACGGTCAGTGCGGTGGCGTCGGTCATGGCATGTCCCTTTCCCGGAAATGTCTGGTCAGGCCGCGCGGCGGGCGGCCGTGGCGGCGGTGGCGGGCTCGCCATCATGCGTCTGACCGGCACCGGCGGCCCTTGCCCGTCCGGCGGCGATGCGTGCCCAGTCGATGATCTCCAGCCGGCCGTCATTGTGCTCCACGATGGCCGTGCAGCTTTCCACCCAGTCACCGGTGTTGAGGTAGTGGACGTCGCCGATCATCTCGCTGGCCGCATGGTGGATGTGGCCGCAGACGATGCCGTCGGCACCGTCCTTGCGGGCTTCCTCTGCCAGCACCGTCTCGAAGTCGCCGATATAGTTGACGGCGCGCTTGACCTTCAGCTTGGCCCATTTGGAGATCGACCAGTATTCCATGCCCAGAAGGCGCCTGCCGCGGTTGAGCCACTTGTTGGCCCACATAGCCGCGCCATAGGCCCAGTCGCCCAGATGCGCCAGCCACTTGTGGTTCAGGACGACCATGTCGAACTGGTCACCGTGGATGACGAGAAGGCGCTTTCCGTCGGCCGTCACGTGGATATCGCGGTCGCGCACCTCGATGCCGCCGAAATGGACGCCCTGGTACTCCCGCAGCACCTCGTCATGATTGCCCGGCACATAGACGATGCGCGCGCCGGCCCGCCCCTTGCGCAACAGTTTCTGGACAACGTCATTGTGGCTTTGCGGCCAGTAGAAGCCCTTGCGTTTCATGCGCCAGCAATCGACGATGTCGCCGACCAGGTAGATGGTTTCGGCGTCATGCTCTCGAAGGAAATCCAGAAGCATCGGCGCCTGGCAGTCGGGCGTTCCCAGATGAACGTCCGAAAGGAAGAGGGTGCGATATTTTGCCGGCTTGGTCATGGTCATGGCTCGGTCTCTGGCTGTGCTGGCAGCCTTAGAGCCGATTTGCGTTGCAGCCATGTGACGGTTCCGGCCAAACGCCCGCCGACGGTGCGGTGGGTTGCGTTTTCTAGCCGGGCAGGCCGGCAGATTGTTCCACGAGGGCCAGGACGCGGCGTCCGGCCGCCTCGACCGGGCCGCTGTTGTCGATCTCCACGGCCTCGCCGTCTGCGGCGGTTTCGAGGCGCGCGCGCGCCATGCGTTCGCGGATTTCCGCCTCGCTTTCGCGGCCCCGTTCACCGAGCCGGCGGAGGAGTTCTGCCGGATCGACGGTCAGAAGAATGACAAGTACATTGTCAAAAATGGCCCGGATGCGGGGCAATGCCTGCCGCGACCCGTTGACGACCGCGGTTCCGCCCTTGCGCACATGATCCAGCGTGCCCGCCGGTATGCCGTAGGACAGGCCATGCGCTTCCCAGGTCACGCAGAACGCGCCGCTGCGTTCGGCCACGGAAAACTGCTCCGGCGTCATGGCTTCATGGGCCTCGCCGCCGGCATCGGCGGGGCGGGTGATCGCCCGGCGAACGAAAAGGATGCGCGAAGCCGGATCGACATGGCCGCGCAGCCAGTCGATCAGCGTGTCCTTGCCCGAACCGCTCGGGCCGGCAATGACGACGAGACGTCCCTGCATCGCCGCGCCTTCCGCTTTCGCCCTCACGCCACCCTTCGGCCTTCGCGCCACACGGTACGCACGACCGGTACCTCGTCGTTCCGCCGCAGGCGGACGAGATCGGCGCGCAGCCCCGTCGCGATCCGTCCGCGGTCTTCGAGGCCGACCTGACGGGCCGGATTTGCCGTCACCATGGCGATGGCACTCGGCAGCGAAACCGCTTCCATCTCGTCAGCCAGCGTGAACGGTGCATGGATGAGGCTGAACGGCACATAATCGGACGACAGGATATCAAGGACGCCTTCCCTGGCAAGATCGCGGGCGGAAATGTTGCCCGAATGGGATTTGCCGCGCACCACATTGGGCGCGCCCATGAGCACGCCGAGACCGGCTTCGTGACTGGCCCGCGCGGCTTCCAGGCTGGTGGGGAATTCGGCCACCCTGGCTCCCGCCTCGCATGCCTCGGCCACGTGGTCCAGCGTGGCATCGTCATGGCTGGCCAGCGCGATGGACCGCTCGCGGCAGGCTTGTGCGATTGCCTCGCGATGCGGTCCGGAATAGCGCGCGGACTGCTCCTGGCGGCGCTTGACGAAATCGGCGAAGGCCGCGTCGGAAAGGCCGCGCTTCTCCTTGTAGTAGAGCACGTATTGATCCATGGTCCGGAACTGCCGCTGCCCGGGCGCATGATCCATGAGCGAGGCCAGGCCAACCATGGGATCGGTGCGGAAATCCTCGAAGTGATCGAGGACATCGGCGGCCGAAACCTCGCAGCGCAGATGAATGCGATGGTCCGCGCGCAGACGGTCCTGCGCGGTGGCCTGCGCGAGCGAATCGGCCAGGGTCCGCATTTCGCCCCGGGCAAAGCCGCTGTCTTCATCGGCCCCCATGCGCAGGCAATCGAACACGGTGGTAATGCCCGAGGCCGCGACCTGCGCATCATGGGCCTGAATGGCCGAGGTCACGTTCCAGCGCACGCCCGGACGCGGCGAATAATGCGCTTCGAGATGGTCGGTGTGCAATTCGACCAGGCCGGGCAACAGATAGTCGCCATCCATGTCCTCGCCACCCGCCACGGCACCTTCGCTGACATCGGCAATCAGGCCGTCGCGGATGAGAACGGAGCCGCTCAGGATGTCGTTTTCCAGAACGATGCGGGCATTGGTGAGGACGAATTCTCTGGCCATGTCAGGCAGACTTTCTTTCCTGCGCGGCGCCAAACGCGCGCATGCGGTGAACGATGAAGGGCGCGCCGGGCTCCGGCTCGACGAAAAGGGCAAGGTTGGCGACCTCGACGGGCTCCTGGAGGATCGGGCCGAGGAATTCGGCCAGCGTCCGGCGCATGCGGTCGGCTTCCCCGGGCGGAACGCGCCCGGTGAGGGTCATGTGGAAGCGGAAGGCGTCGAACACATAGGGGTAGCCCCATTGCTGCAGATAGCGCAGCTCGCGGGGTTGCATTCGCTCGGTCTGCCGGCGTGCCGCCTCGTCCTCGCCGAGCGGCGCGCGGAAGCGGTCGAACGCACGCACGCAATCGGCGGCAAGGGCATTGAGGTCGCCATGCGGCTCTGCCGGCACCAGGGCGAAGAAGCCGTCAAGCTGCCGGATTTCCAGCTTCGGCACGAAGAAGGCGGCACGGCTGGCGCAAAAGGCGTCGAATGCGGCGACAAGCTGCGCCTCGCTGGTGTCGGCGGCAAGCCGGAACGGCGCTTTCAGCGTGGCGTGAAAGCCGTAGCGGCGGGGTGCAGCGGTATGGAATGCGATCTCGGCCTGCTCCATCGAGCCGATAGACGGCACTGCGACCGGCTGGCCGGTAAAGGCGTCGCGGCCCAGCCAGTTGACGGCGACACGGGTGAGCGGGTCGTCGTGCGGCGGCGTGAAATAGATCGCATAGCGCATCATGGTCATGCTCCTTCCGGGTTTGCGCCCGGATAGGTGATTTGCATGACAGCTTGACGAAGCGTCACCGTCATCGCGCGTTTTCCCCGATCAGGCGCGAGCGCAGGGCGTTGGAGACGCTGTCGAAGACATAGACCACGGCCAGAATGAGGATGACCATATAGGCCACGTTTTCCCAATCCTGGTTCGTGCGCATGGCCTCCCAGAGCTTCAGACCGATGCCGCCGGCCCCGACGGCGCCGATGATCGTCGCCGAACGTGTGTTCGACTCCCAGAAGTAGAGCGATTGCGACAGGAAAACCGGGAGAACCTGAGGCATGACGCCGAAGCGCTGCACCAGCAGCGGCGCGGCGCCGACCGAGCGCACGCCCTCGCGCTGCTTGTCGTCGATGTTCTCCAGGGCCTCGGCGTAGAGCTTGCCCAGCGTGCCGGTATCGGTGAAGAAGATCGCCGAAATGCCGGCCAGCGGGCCGGGGCCGAAGGCGCGCGTGAAGAAGAGCGCCCAGATCAGCATGTCGACGGAGCGCTGGAAATCGAAGAACCGCTTGATGACCTGGTTCACGATCCGGTTCGGCGTGATGTTCCGCGCGGCCACGAAGGCCAGCGGGAAGGCGAGGACCGTCGCGAACAGTGTTCCGACAAAGGCCATGACAATGGTTTGCAGGAGCTTTGTCCAGACATCGAGATGCTGCCATTCGGCATTGTAGAGGATGTCGTTCCAGGCCTGCGCCAGATTGGAGCGATCCGGGTTCACCCGCTCGCCCGATGCGAGCATGGACATCACCTCGCCGAAGGACTTGCCCCAGAAGGCCGACCGCGTATCGAACACGAAATTTTCCCAGCCCAGGAAGCGCTTGTAGACCTTGACCCCGTCATGGTCGATCTCTGCCCGCCCGGCAAATCCGAAGCGCACGATGACCTTGCGGCCCTCGTATTTCTGCTCGGCCCACTCCGGCAGCGGGCCTTCGGCTGATACCTTGTCCCCCGGCCCAAGCCGCACGACGAGGGTCTTGCCGCCACGGCTGACCGTGACGCGCTCGGGCAGGATCTCGACCTTGTCGGCCGCATCGAAGGTGACGACGGCGCGTGTGAGCACTTCCTCGCGCACCGTTTCGGTGACCGTCACGGTTTCGGCAACCCCGGCATTGCCGGTCGCGGCGCCAGGCGCCATGAAGCCGATGGCCGGTTCCTCCGAAGGCCTTGTGCCCTTCGCATCGGGAACCATGAAACTGTTGGCGATCTTGTTGTGGAGCGCGCCGGCGCGGGCGGCCGGCGCCTGTTTCGTGATCGTGCGCGTCCGCGTTTCGCGATCCGCTTCCAGCCAGTCGGGCCGCGGATCGGAACCCAGTGGAGAGAAGCGGGGGAATTTCACCGTCATGGCGCCATCGGTTTCGATGTCGATGACGGGGCGTGCTTCCCATGAAATCCAGTCGGCCAGATAGGCGCCGGCGATATCGGTATTGGCCTTGCGAAAGGCATCGCCGATGGAGAAGAACCACCAGCAATAGAAGCTGTAGAGGACGATGGCCAGCACCATCAGCGCCGGGCCATAGCGTTTCCATGGGCGGGTGCGGAACACGTCCGGATGGCGCCGGATGACGGTCGCCCTGTCGGTGGCGTCGAGCATGGTCATGGGTTCAGCGTCCGAAATCGAAGGCCTGGTCGCCCACGAGGCGGCGGCGCAACCAGGCGGAAAACTGGTCGACCGCGACAATCGTGGTGAACAGGAGGAAGATGATGGCGATGGTCTTGGCCTCATGGCCGCGGCTGATGGAGAGGCGCAGCGCCTCGCCGATGCCGCCGCCGCCGACCGCGCCGATGATGGTGGATGCGCGCACGTTGATCTCGAGGCGCAGCAGGAAATAGCTCATGAAGTTCGGCATGACCTGCGGAACGATGCCATAGGCGACGCGCTCGACCCAGTTGCCGCCGACGGCGCGCAAACCCTCTTCCGGGCGCATGTCGGCATTCTCGACCACCTCGAAGAACATCTTTCCGAGCGCGCCGATGGTATGGATCGAGACGGCGATGATGGCCGGGATCGGACCGATGGACAGGATGGCGACGAAGAAGCCGGCGATGACGATTTCCGGAAAGGCGCGCAGGAATTCCATCAGCCGGCGCACCGCGCCGCGCGTCCAGGGGTTGGGATTGAGATTCTTCGCCGCGAGAAAGGAAAGCAGGAAACCGAACGTCAGGCCGATCAGGGTCGAGAGCAACGCGATATTGAGCGTCTCGAGCATCTTGTAGAAATATTCGGGAATGTAGAACCAGTCGGTCAGGACGACACGGCCTTCCGGGTAATTGTATTTGAAACTGCCGTCGTCATAGGGCGAGGGAAGATCGAAGAGCGCGCGCACCGGCTCGAATGCATCGCGCGGCGCCAGGTCGATGAAGAAATCGAAGAAATAGGGCAGCCGGTCGAAAAACTTGCCGGCATTGGTCTCGTTGGCGAACCAGAGCGAGCCCGAAAGGGCCACCAGGACCACCACAAGTCCGCCCCAGGTGTAGAGACGCCGGCGGCCGGTCAGTTCGCGCCAATGGCCCTCGATGAGGCGTGCCGATTCGGACAGCGGTGTCACGTTATCAACGGTTGCCATGTCGTGTCTGGTCCCTGGCGTCATGGTGCCGCGGGCCTTGCGGTCCGCGGCACACATGGAAGTGTCGGATGAAGCTTAGGAGCCGATCTTGGCCTTGCGGGCCGCGATGATGGCCTTGTAGAAGTCGGCATTGACCTCGGTGAAGCCCTTGTAATCGCCGCCCTGGATGGCGGAGAAGCACTCCGGATCGCCTTCCGGCAGCCCCATCATGAAGTCCTTGAACCTGGTCTTCATGTCGGCATCCATCGAACTGCGCACGACGATCGGCCCGTTCGGGATCAGCGGCGACTGCCAGAGCTGAACGAGGTCGTCCATGTTCAGGATGCCCTTGTCGACCATCTTGCGCAGGTTGCCGGAGGTGTAGCCGTCCTTGAACTCACCGACGCCCGACGCCCAGGTCGTGCCGGCATCGAACGTGCCCTTGACGACTTCGAGAACGAGGTTCTCATGGCCGCCGCCAAAACCGGTCTCGGAGAAGTATTCCTTGATCGAAGTGCCGATGGCTTCCGGCAGCGTGACGGAGGGGACCAGGAAGCCGGAGGTGGAATCCGGATCGGCGAAGCCGAGCTTCTTGCCCTTCATGTCTTCCAGCCTGGTCAGGCCGGAATCCTTGCGGGCGACCATGACGGAATAGTAGCCGGTGGAACCATCGGTCTGCACCGTGGTCAGGATCGGCTCGACAGCGTTCGGGTCGGAGAGATAGACCTTGGCATAGCCGGACGCGCCCAGTTCGGCATAGTCCAGCGTTCCTCCCAGCAGGCCCTGAATGACGCCGTCATAGTCGGCCGCCGGAAAGAGCGAGACCTTTTCGACACCGAGAACCTCGGGAAGTTTTTCGACCATGCACTGGAAGTTGCGCAGGCGGTCGGCTTCGTTTTCACCGCCCAGAATGCCGATGCGGAATTCCTTGAGGTCTTCGGCGCCGGCCGGCGCGGCAGCGACGAGAGCGGCAAGCGAGGCCGCAGCGAGAAGGACTTTCTTGAACATGGGAGTTCTCCTTGTTTCGACCGGGCCATCCGGTCCGCTTGAAGCAGAAAGGCGCCCGTTACGCGGGCGAGGCGATCCCGGCGACCTCGTGCTGGCGGGTCACGCCAGCCGGATGCCCGGTGGATTGGCTGGCCGCTCTCGCGGCTTTCGGGGTACCGAGCGCCGTCGAGGTGACTTCCTCGGACAGTTCTCCTTCGGAAACGCCGTAGATCATCTTGACGGCTTCCGGGGTCAGGTCGCGGGCAGGGCCGTCGAACACGACCTTGCCGGCCGACATGCCGATGACCCGCTCGCAATAGGCGCGGGCTGTATCGAGCGTGTGCAGGTTGGTGATGACGGTCATGCCTTCGCGGCGGTTGATGTCGGCCAGCGAATCCATCACCACCTGCGCGTTGAGCGGATCGAGCGAGGCGATCGGCTCGTCGGCCAGGATCATTTTCGGCGACTGCAGCAGCGCCCGGGCAATCGCCACGCGCTGCTGCTGGCCGCCCGACAGCGTGCCGGCGCGTTGCAGGGCGGTCTGTGCGATGCCAAGACGCTCCAGCGCCATCAGCGCCTGCGCGCGCTCTTCATCCGAGAAGATGTTCAGCAGGTTCAGGAGCGTGGAACGGTGATTGAGCCGGCCCAGCAGGACATTGGTGAGCACATCGAGGCGCGGCACGAGATTGAATTGCTGGAAGATCATGGCGCAGTCGCGCTGCCAGTTGCGCAGCGCGGTTCCGCGAAGGGCCGAAACCTCCGTGCCCTCGAAGCGAATGACGCCATCCGACACGCCGATGAGCCGGTTGATCATGCGCAGAAGCGTGGACTTGCCGGCGCCCGAACGGCCGATGACGCCGACCATCTGACCCTGCGGGATCGAAAGCGTGACGGAATCGACCGCGGTGTTGGCCCCGAAACGGCGGGTGACATTGGCAAGTTCGAGCATGGTCCGTTCCGTTCATCGGTGGCGGCTGTTTAAGACTTTCGCGTTTCCGCTACCCCGGGCATGTGAAGCGTACGTGTCGATGCCGTGACAGTTCGGTGACAGTGCACACCGGCGCACCGGATCACGCGCCGGCGGCGTATTTTTCGAGGAAGCCCGCAGCGTCGAGCGTGCGGAAATCCTCCAGCGCAGCGCGCAGGCGGTCATGGTCCCAGTCCCACCAGGCAAGGCGATCCATCCGGGGACCGAGGCCGTCCTCGAAGCGTTGGCGGATCGGTCGGGCCGGCACGCCGCCGACGACCGTGTAGGGCGCCACATCCTTCGAGACGACCGCACCGGCGCCGATCACCGCGCCATTGCCGACGGTCACGCCAGGCAGGATGGTGGCGCCATGGCCGATCCAGACATCGTGGCCGATGGTCACCGTATTGGACCGGCGCCACTCGAAGAACGCGCTTTCGTTTGCCGCGTCATCGAAATAGTCGCCGGCGCGATAGGTGAAATGGTGCAGCGTGGCGCGCCAGACCGGGTGGTTCGTGGCATTGATGCGGACATGGCTGGCAATGTTGACGAACTTGCCGATGCGGGCCGCCCAGGCCTCGCATTCGCGCATCATGTAGGAATAGTCGCCAAGCGTGGTTTCGCTGACATGGCAGCGCTCGGCGATTTCGGTGTAGCGCCCGATCTCGCTGTCGGTGACCAGCGCTGTGGCGTGGATCAGCGGCGCTTCGGAAAGACGGGTCATGCCGCATCTCCCTTCGGCGTGAAGGCGGTGACGTCGATGACCGTGTCGGCAACCGCCTCGCGCACATCCGCGTCATGAAAGATGCCGAGCAGGGCCACGCCCTTCGTCTTCTTCTCCTCGATCATGGCGATGACAACGTCGCGGTTTGCCGCATCGAGCGATGCCGTCGGCTCGTCCAGCAACAGGACCGGATGATCGGTGATGAAGCCGCGGGCGATGTTGACGCGCTGTTGCTCGCCACCGGAAAAGGTGGCCGGCGGCAGGTGCCACAGGTGTTCGGGCAGGTTCAGCCGGGCCAGCAGTTGCGCGGCGCGATGGCGCGCCCGCTCGGGATCGGCGCCACGCGCCAGCAGAGGTTCGGCGGCGACATCAATGGCCGGCACACGCGGCACCGCACGCAGGAACTGGCTGACATAGCCGATGGTTTCCCGGCGGATCGCCAGCATGCCGCGCGGGCTGGCCCGGGTAATGTCGATCAGGCGGCCCCTGTGATTGACGATGATCTGGCCCTCATCGGCACCATAGTTGCCGTAGAGCATTTTCAGGATGGAACTCTTGCCCGACCCGGACGGGCCGCCGAGCACGGCGCAGGAACCGGCCTTGAGCGAAAAGGACACATGCTCCACCACATTGAGGCGGATGCCGTCTCGCAGATGCATGGTGAAGGTCTTGGCGACATCGGAAACGACGAGTGGTGTCGGCATGGTCACACCTGCAGGATGGAGGAAACGAGAAGCTGGGTATAGGGCGCCTGGGGGTCGTCCAGCACGCGGTCGGTCAGGCCTGTTTCAACCACCTTGCCCTCCTTCATCACCATCATGCGGTGGGACAGCAGGCGGGCGACGGCCAGGTCGTGCGTGACCACCACGGCCGCCAGCCCGAGATCGGCGACAAGTCCGCGCAGAAGGTCCAGCAGGCGCGCCTGAACCGAGACATCCAGCCCGCCGGTCGGCTCGTCCATGAAGACAAGGCGCGGCCCGGTGACCAGATTGCGCGCGATCTGAAGGCGCTGGCGCATCCCCCCGGAAAAGGCGCGCGGCTGGTCGTCGACCCGGTCCTGCCCGATCTCGACGCGGCCGAGCCAGTCGATCGCCGTCTCCCGGATGCGGCCGTAGTGGCGATCGCCAACGGCCATCAGCCGCTCGCCCACATTGGCGCCGGCCGAGACCGTCATCCGCAGGCCGTCGGCCGGATTCTGGTGGACAAAGCCCCAGTCTGTGCGCATCAGCAGGCGGCGCTCCGCTTCGCTCATGCGGTAAAGCTCGCGCATCTCGCCGCTGCGCATCCGGTAGTTCACCGTCCCGGCCGAAGGCGGCAGGCGCGTGGAAATGCAATTGAGCAGCGTCGTCTTTCCGGAACCGGATTCACCGACGATGGCGAGCACTTCGCCGGGCCAGAGATCGAAGGAGACGTCCTGGCAGCCGATGCGTGCGCCGTAGAATTTCGAAACCGAACGGACCGACAGGAGTGCGGCGTCATCGGGCTGCTCCACGCTCGTCTCGACCGGTTGCTGATCGATCACGTTCATTGCGCAGCCTCCCCGGCCAGCATTTCCCCGCAATGCCCGGCCGCGCGGCGTTCCTCGCAATGGTCGGTGTCGGAACAGATGAACATCCGCCCGCCGGCATCATCGAGGATGACCTCGTCGAGATAGACGCCTTCTGCGCCGCACAGGGCGCAGGGCTTGCCGAAGTCCTGGACGGTGAAGGGATGATCCTCGAAATCCAGGCTTTCCACCTGCGTGAAAGGCGGAATGGCATAGATGCGCTTTTCCCGGCCGGCACCGAAGAGCTGGAGCGCCGGGCTCATGTGCATTTTCGGATTGTCGAACTTGGGCGTGGGCGAGGGGTCCATGACATATCGCCCCTCGACCTTGACGGGATAGGCATAGGTTGTGGCGATGTGGCCGTTGCGGGCGATGTCCTCGTACAGCTTCACATGCATGAGGCCGTATTCCTCCAGCGCATGCATCTTGCGGGTCTCGGTCTCGCGGGGCTCCAGGAAACGCAGCGGCTCGGGGATCGGCACCTGGAAGACAAGCACCTGCCCGCTTTCAAGCGGCGTCTCCGGAATGCGGTGACGGGTCTGGATGAGAGTCGCCGCGGCGGTGCGGGTTGTCGTTTTCACACCGGCCGTCTTCTCGAAGAACTTGCGGATCGAGATGGCATTGGTGGTGTCGTCGGCGCCCTGGTCGATCACCTTGAGCGTGTCGTCCGGCCCGATGATCGAGGCCGTCACCTGCACGCCGCCCGTTCCCCAGCCATAGGGCATGGGCATTTCGCGCGAGGCGAAGGGCACCTGATAGCCGGGAATGGCGATGCCCTTGAGAATGGCACGGCGGATCATCCGCTTGGTCTGTTCGTCCAGATAGGCGAAATTGTAGGCCGCGATGGCCTCGGCGGGCGTGCTCATTCCGCTGCCTCCAGTTCGTCCCCGCCGTCGGAGCCGTGCGCGGCGTCGTACTCGGCGCGCATGCGGCGCACTAGGTCGAGCTCTGCCTGGAAGTCGACATAGTGGGGCAGTTTGAGATGTTCGACGAAGCCCGTCGCCTGCACGTTGTCGGTATGGGAAATGACGAATTCCTCATCCTGGGCGGCCGCCGTGATGTCCTCGCCCAGTTCACGGGCGCGAAGCGAACGGTCCACCAATGCCATGGCCATGGCCTTGCGTTCCGACTGGCCGAAGACGAGACCATAACCGCGCGTGAATTGCGGCGGCGCCTTGGCCGAGCCCTTGAACTGGTTGACCATCTGGCATTCCGTGACCTGGATCCGGCCGAGCGTCACGGCAAAGCCCAGTTCGGCCACCTCGATGCTGACTTCGACCTCACCGATCCTTATTTCGCCGGCAAAGGGATGGGACCGGGCGTAGCCGCGCTGGGTGGAATAGCCAAGCGCAAGCAGGAAGCCCTCGTCGCCGCGCGACAGCGCCTGAAGCCGGGTGTCCCGGTCCATGGGGAATTCCATCGGCGTACGCGTGATGTCGCCGACCCCCTTTTCGCCGGGAACCGCGCCATCCGCCTCGATCAGGCCTTCCTCGGCGAGAATTTCGCAGACACGCATGGCCGGCACCGGATCGGCGTCGCGGCATGCGGGCTCAACAGGGGCTTCATCGCCCGACAGCGAGGGATCCAGCAGGCGATGCGTGTAATCGAAGGTGGGGCCAAGCACCTGGCCGCCGGGAAGATCCTTGTAGCAGGCGGAGATACGCCGCTCGACCAGCATGGCACCGGTATCGACCGGCAAGGCATAGCCGAAACGCGGCAGGGTGGTGCGATAGGCGCGCAGCAGGAAGATGGCCTCGATGAGATCCCCGCGCGCCTGCTTGACGGCAAGCGCGGCCAGGCCCCGGTCGTAGAGAGACCCTTCCGCCATGACGCGGTCGACGGCGAGCGCCAACTGACCTGCAATCTGCTCCAGTGTCAGTGCCGGAATGTCGGGGTTTCCACGTCTGCGGGCATCCAGCAGGCGGTGGGCGTTTTCGATGGCGGTTTCGCCACCCTTCACGGCGACATACATCGGCTCAGCCCTCCAGGGTCGCGAGGCGGGTGGAACGCGGCAGGCAGGCCACCGCTTGCGGTCCGGCCAGAATCAGGTCGACCCCGCGCGGAAAGCGGGCGCGGTTGGCGCGCCATTGCGTGTCGAAATTACGAAGCATCGGCGCGGGCGCGAGGGTTCGCGTGTCGCGGATTCCGGGGCCGGCCAGGGTCAGGCGATCACCATCCTCGAAACCCGAGACCTGCAGGACGATGGTGGTGGAGCGGTCGGGATATTCATGCGTGCCGAGCGAAAAGCTCTCGCAGGCGGGCATGACCGACGGATCGGTGACGAAGGCGAAATGGGCCTCGACCGGATTGGCCGTGACAGGCGCGCCGGCATGAAAGGCGATCCAGGCTTTCACGCCCTCATGACCGGCCAGCGCGGCGTCGAGCCAGACCGGCGTATCGGCATCGCAAAGCGTGCATAACAGTGCGCCGGCCACGGGCGACAGCGGCGCCGGGGGCGCCGCCGGCCGTCCAACGGCCTGCACGGTGCCCGGTTCCGCCATGGCCGCCATGACAGCGCGAAAGGCCGACTGGGCGTCGAAGACCGGATCGGCAAGGCCGCCGGCAAGATGATCGGCTATGGGCATCAGTCCTCTCCGCGCACCATGGTGAAGAAATCGACGCGGGTTGCGGCCGTCTCGCCGCGCTTGCGGGCGTCGGCGGTCCGGGCCGCTTCCTGAAGCGGTGCGATGATGCATTTCTCGATGTCAGCCGTTCTGGCCGGATCGCTGGCCAGCGCGTCGACGACCGCGGCAAGGCGCGACTTGGCGTGGTCGCGGCCCAGCATCCAGGCATGGCCCACGGCGCCGTCCTCAAGCCGGACGGTGGCCCGCGTGACCGTCGCCTCTCCGAAATTGAACGGCGATCCGCCACCGCCGATCCGGCCGCGCAGCGTCACCAGTCCGGTTTCCGGTCCGCGCACCATGGAAAACACCGGATCCAGCCCGAGACCGCTCATGAGCCGCGCCAGTTCCCGGCCATCAGCCTGTGCCAGAACCGCCATGCGGCGCGCCCGCTCAGCTTCCGGTGCGTCCTCGCGCGTTTCCTTGAAATCCACCATCCGATCCCCAATTTGTCTATTGTTTTAGACAACCATACAAGATAGCCTTGTTTAGCGTTTTCGAATGACAGACCTGTGACAGGAACAGACGGCATGACCGATACAGGCCCGCCAGCCATCGAGCGGCGCAGCGGCGTCACGCTCTGGCGCCAGATCGCCGACCGCATGCGTGCTTCCGTCATTGCGCAGGGCGCACCGGATGACCGGCTGCCGCCGGAAACTGAACTGGCCACGCGCTTCGGCGTCAACCGCCATACGGTGCGCGCGGCCATTGCGGCGCTGGTCCGGGAAGGCGTGTTGCGCAGCGAGCAGGGGCGCGGAACCTTCATCGTGCGCCGCCAGCGCGTCACCTATCCGATCCGCCAGCGAACCCGGTTCGCCGAGGGACTGGCCGGCCAGGCGGGCACGCGCAGCAGCATTGTCACCGCTTCGTCAAGCGAAAGCGCGAATGCCGAACAGGCCGGCAGGCTCCGGCTTGCGCCTGGTGCGCGCCTTGTGCGCCTTGAGACGGTTTCGCTGGCCGACGGCCTGCCGGTCTCGGCCGCCACGCACTGGTTCCCCGCCGAACGGTTCGCCGCCTTGCCGGATGCGGTCCGGGCCAGCGGATCGGTCACGGCAGGGCTTTCAGCCTGTGGTGTGGACGATTACCTGCGCGCCGAAACAGTGGTCGAGGCCGAACATGCCTCGGCGCGCGACCGGTCGGCGCTCGGGCTTGCGCCGGGTGCCATCGTCCTCACCGCCCGGGCGGTCAATGTCGACCGTGCGGGCTTTCCGGTCCAGTATTCGCTCACGCGCTTTGCCGCCGACCGGGTGACGCTCAGCGTTGCCCATGACGCACCCGGCTGAACCGGACCTACCAGCGCGCCGTGGCCACGATCTTGGAGCGGTCGCAGCGGTTGGCGTGGCGCATGGCGACGTCGAAGACTTCCTGCATCAGGCCATCCGACAGCCGTGTCGGCTTCAGGCCGAGATTGACCAGCGTGTCATTGGCAACCCGCAGATCGTTCTCTGCGGCTTCCTTGCGCGGATTGTCCATCGCCTGGACGGGGACGCCCGTCATGCCGGAAATCATGTCCGCCAGATCGCGTACGCGATGCGTCTCGGTCATCTGGTTCATGATCCTCACGCGCGCGCCGCGCGGCGGAGGATTGTGTGCGGCCAGTTCGATGCAGCGCACCGTATCGCGAACGTGGATGAAGGCGCGTGTCTGGCCGCCGGTGCCATGGACCGTCAGCGGATGGCCGATGGCCGCCTGCATCAGGAAGCGGTTCAGCACCGTGCCGTAATCGCCGTCATAGTCGAAACGGTTGACCAGTTCGTCGACGAGGTCTGTCTCCGGCGTATTGGTGCCCCAGACAATGCCCTGGTGAAGGTCGGTGATCGCCAGGCGGTCGTTCTTGGCATAGAATTGAAAGAGGATCTGGTCGAGCGATTTCGTCATGTGATAGACGCTGCCCGGATCGGTCGGATAGAGGATGTCCACGTCGGCGCTCTGGCCGCCGGAGCGCAGTGTCGCGTCGATATAGCCCTCGGGAATTTCCAGCCCCCTGGTCTTGCCATAGCCATAGACGCCCATCGTGCCCAGATGCACGAGATGTGCATCGGGCGCCGCCTCGACCATGGCGCAAAGCACGCCATGGGTGGCGGAGACGTTGTTGTCCACCGTGTAGCGCTTGTGGCGGGGCGATTTCATCGAATAGGGCGCGGCGCGCTGTTCGGCGAAATGGACGATCACGTCGGGCTGCTGACGCCGCAGCAGCGTAACAAGCCCGTCATAGTCCCGTGCCACATCCAGCCGGATAGCGTTGACCGGGCGATTCCCCGTCGCAGCCCAGGCGGAAAGACGATCATTGATGGATGCAATCGGTGTCAGGCTTCCACAGCCCAGTTCGCGATCCGTTTCGCGGCGCACGAGGTTGTCGGCAATCGTGACCTCATGGTCGCGCGCCGCGAAGTGCAGGGATGTCGGCCATCCGCAGAATCCGTCTCCGCCAAGAATGAGGACTTTCATGATCCCTCTCCACTCGATGCCAATGCCGAATCGGCCACGGGGCCGCCTTTCGCGGCGCACAAGACCCCAGACACATGAAATTCGTGCGACAGCCGGAGAAGAGAGATGCGCATCCTGATCGCCAGCGACGCCTGGCACCCGCAGATCAACGGTATCGTCCGCGTTTTCGAGACGACGCGCCAGCACCTTCTGGCCGAGGGGCACGACGTGACCGTTGCCGGGCCGGACCGGTTCCGGTCGCTGGCCGCACCCGGTTATCCGGAGGTCCGGCTGGCATGGCGCCCGGCAGGCAGGCTGCGCGCGATCGTGGAGGAGTTCCGGCCCGATGCGATCCACATTCCGGTGGAAGGCCCCATCGGGCTGGCCATGCGGCGCATCTGCCGCAAGGAGGGCTGGCGCTTCACCACGTCCTTTCATACGCGCTATGGCGACTACCTGCATCACCGCACGGGCATGAACCCGGATCACGCCCACCTGTTCCAGCGCTGGTTTCACAATGCCGGCGCGCGGCTGATGGTGCAGACGAAGAGCCTGGAGGACGAACTGGGCGGCCGCGGCTACCGAAACATCACCCAATGGGGCCGGGGCGTGGATACGGACCTGTTCCGGCCGTGGCGCGGCGAGCCCGGATACGATCCCGACTTCCTGGACCTGCCGAGGCCGGTCTTCATGTATCTGGGCCGCGTGGCGAAGGAAAAGAGCCTGGAGGATTTCTTCCGGCTTGACCTTCCCGGATCGAAGGTGGTGGTCGGCGACGGACCGAGCCTGAAAGCCTACAGGTCGGCCTGGCCCCAGGTCCGGTTCCTGGGCTATCGCACGGGCGAGGACATTGCCCGGCACCTGTCGGCGGCCGATGTCTTCGTCATGCCGTCCCGGTTCGAGACCTTCGGGATGGTGGTGCTTGAATCGCTTGCCTGCGGCACGCCGGTCGCTGCCTATCCCGTACACGGGCCGGCCGACATTCTCGGCGATGCATCCTGCGGCGTGCTTTCGCAGGACCTGCGCCAGGCGGCACTGGATGCGCTTGCCATCGACCGCCAGGCCTGCCGCGATTTCGCGCTGCGCTTCTCATGGTCGGCCTGCACGGGCCAGTTCGCCCGCAACCTCGTGCCGATGCGTCCATAGCGCGCCGGCGGCTCAGGCCTCGACGCGGTTACGTCCGTTCTGCTTGGCCAGGTAAAGCTGGCGGTCGGCCCGTTCGATGAAGGACACATAGTCGTCGTTGGACACGAACTCGGCAATGCCGAAGGATGCCGTGACCGTGCCGATGGGCACATTGGTCTTCGTGACGACCAGTTTCGTCTTGGCCAGAAGCTCGCGGATCTCGTTGGCCTTCTTCCAGGCCTCGCCCGATCGGGCACCCGGCAGGAGAATGGCGAACTCTTCTCCGCCATAGCGCGAGGCGATGTCGCAATCATCGGTCTGGGTCTTCAGGAGACGGCCGAAATATTTCAGCACCTCGTCGCCGATCACGTGACCGAACGTGTCGTTGATATGTTTGAAGTGGTCGATATCGGCAAACACCATGCTCAAGGGACGGTTCGTCTTCGCCGCCTCTTCCATTTCGCGGTTGAGCCAGATCTGGAAGGCGCGGCGATTGGCCAGTCCCGTCAACGGGTCGGTCATCTCGTTGCGCTGCGATTCCTGCAGCGCATCGTGCAGTTTCTCGATCTGCGTGCGCGACTGCTCAAGCCCGCGCGACAAGGCCATCGTGTCGTCGCGCATCTTCTCGTTTTCGCTGATCAGCTCGGCGATCGTCTCGCGGATGAGGTCCAGCGTGCTGCTGTCCTGGATCCGGCTCGACTTGGTCGAGAGGTCATCGCAATAGCGGTCGCTGGACAGCACATGCAGGCGGATCATGTTCAGGATGTCGTTGATCTCGGAATCGAGCTGCTCCTTTGCCTGGTCCAGTTCGCCCTGGCGCGCCGGATCGGTGGCAAGGAACTCGTTGTGGATCTGCAGCAGGTCGTAGGTGCTGATCGTCGAGGAGCCGGCCAGAAGGCCATCGACCCGCTGGCGGATGTCCTCGTTTGTGCCTTCGACATAATTGTACCAGACATCATAGATCGGCGGCAGGGGGGCGGTGAGGTGGCGTCTTGCCTTCGACATGGCCTCGTCGCCGATGGCAACGATGCGGTCAAACTCGTTCATCGGCGACCTTGCCGCGCCCGCCTGCACAGGCTGGCCCGCAACGTCGTCCCCATCATGTTCAATCGGATTTGCCTTCATCACAGCATCGTCCCGTCTTGCAGAACCGTTGTCGCGCGCCGCCGCAGCATTCGAGGTTTCACCGGCAGCCGTCACCCGCCTCGCTCACCGGCACAGAGGGCCGATGACGGGCTCAGCGCCGCCTAACGAAAAAAAGGACATCCGGCCCCAACTGCCGGAAAGGAAAAGGCGTCATGCCCCAGCAACCTGTCTTCCTTGCAAGATTTAGCGTGGGCTTCTTAACAATTTATCTAAAGTGAGGAAGTTTTTTTCCGTTACGTAAGGTCTTGAACCGGGCATGGCCGGATGGCAGCCTTCCGGCAAGGAGGTCGCCATGGCAATGCACCCCCGCCATACCATTCACAGCGCGCACCATCATTTCGGCTGGGACCGCGCCAATGCGCCCGTGATGACGGTGGCGCCGGGCGAAACTGTCGCCTTCGATTGCCTGGATGCCGGCTGCGGCCATTACCATGCCGGCAGCACGGCGGCCGACATCGCCACCATGCCGCCGCAAAAGGTCAATCCCGTCACCGGCCCGGTCCATGTCGACGGTGCGGAACCGGGCGATGCCTTGAAGGTGACCATCGAAACCTTCCGGCCTTCGGGATTTGGCTGGACGGGCATCATCCCCGGTTTCGGCCTGCTGGCGGACCAGTTTCGCGCGCCGCACCTGCATCTGTGGCACTATGATCCGGACGGACGGCAGGAAGCATTGTTCTCCGCTTTTGCGCGGGTTCCGGTGCGGCCGTTCGCCGGAACGCTGGGCGTGGCACCGCGCGAGCCCGGCGTCCATGGCATCATCCCGCCGCGCCGCGTGGGCGGCAACATGGACATGCGGCATCTGACCGCCGGGGCGACGCTTTGGCTGCCGGTGGAAGTCGAGGGCGCGCTTTTCTCCATCCGCGACACCCATGCCGCGCAGGGCGATGGCGAAGTGTGCGGCACGGCCATCGAAAGCGCGATGGAGGCGGTCGTGACATTCGACGTCATCAAGGGCGGAGCCCCGCCATCACCGCGTTTCGCCATTCCGGGCAGGGCGCCGGACGATATCGGGCGGGACGGCTACGAGGTCAGCACCGGGATCGGACCCGACCTGATGCAGGCAGCCCGCGATGCCGTGACCCGCATGATCGACATCCTTGCCGGCGAACACGCCATGCGGCCGGAGGAGGCCTACATGCTGTGTTCGGTCTGCGCGGACTTGCGCATCAGCGAGATCGTCAACGCGCCGAACATGATGGTCAGCCTGCACTTTCCGCGTTCGGTTCTTTCCTGACAGCAGGAAGGGCGCGCGGTTTCCCGCACGCCCTTTCCGTAACCGGCAAGCCGCCGGTAGCGGTCAGAAGCACTTCTCGATGGTGTCCAGCGTTTCCATGGCGCCAAGCACCTGTCCGACCGCGCCATTCGGCTCGCGGCCTTCCCTGATGGCGGAAACGAATTCGCGGTCGATCAGCTCGATGCCATTGTTCGAGACGGCCACGCCCGACAGGTCGACCGGCTTGTCATAGCCGTCATAAAGGTCGTCATAGCGGGCGATATAGGTGCCGTTGTCGCAGATATAGCGGAAGAACGTGCCGAGCGGCCCGTTGTTGTTGAAGGACAGCGACAGCGTGCAGATGGCGCCCGAAGGCACCTTCATGCCGATGGACATGTCCATGGCGATGCCCAGGTCGGGATGGATGGGGCCCTGAAGGCCGAAGGCCTGCGAGCAGGTCTCGCCCGTCTGGTACTGGAACAGGTCGACCGTGTGGCATGCATGATGCCAGAGCAGGTGATCGGTCCAGGAGCGCGGTTCGCCCTTGGCGTTCATGTTGGAGCGGCGGAAGAAATAGGTCTGCACGTCCATCTGCTGGACCTTCAGCTCACCCGCCTTGATCCTGTTGTGGATCCATTGGTGGGAGGGATTGAAGCGGCGCACCTGGCCGGCCATGGCCACGAGCCCGGTTTCCTTCTGCTTGTTCACCACGGCGATGGAATCGGCCAGGCTGTCGGCCATCGGAATCTCCACCAGCACATGCTTGCCGGCATCCATGCAGGCAATGGCCTGGCTGGCGTGAAGCTGGGTCGGCGTGGACAGGATGACCGCGTCGACATCGTCGCGCTCCAGGCATTCCTCCAGCGTGGTGGCGGCATGGCCGATGCCGCGCTCCTTCGCCAGCGCCTCGATCTTGTCCTTTGTCGGGCCCATGACCGACGTGACCTGCACGTCGTCAATGTTGGCCAGCGCGTCGAGATGCTTGATGCCGAATGCGCCATAGGCGCCGGCGACACAGATCCGCATGAAACTGCTCCCTTAGACGTTTTCCAGAATGATATGGCCGACGGCGGTGTTGGAGGCCGGCACGTGGTAGTGGCGGTGCACCTCGCGCACATCGTCGTTCAGCGCGCCGCGCATGACATACCACATGACCATTTCGATGCCCTCCGAGCCGGCTTCGCGCAGGTATTCGACATGGCTGATATTGGCGCCGGCCTCCGGGTCCTCCGTCAGCAGGTCGAGGAAGCGCTTGTCGAAGTCCGCATTGATGAGGCCGGCGCGGCCGGCCTGCAACTGGTGGCTCATGCCGCCCGTTCCGAAGACCATGACGTTGAGGTCCTCCGGATAGCTTTCGATGGCCTTGCGGATCGCCTTGCCGAGCGCATAGCAGCGCCGCCCCAGCGGTGCAGGATACTGCACCACGTTGACGGCCAGCGGAATGACCTGGCAGGGCCATTCATCTTCCGGCCCGTGCTCGCCGAACATCACGGAAAGCGGCACGGTCAGGCCGTGATCCACCTCCATCTCGTTCATGATGGTCAGGTCGAACTCGTCGAGGATGACCGACTGGGCAATGTGGCTGGCCAGTTTCTGGTGTCCCTTGACCACTGGAACCGGGCGCGGGCCCCAGCCCTCGTCGGCGGGCTGGAATTCGGCCGCGCAACCCAGCGCGAAGGTGGGGATGCAGGAGGCGTCGAAGGCCGTGCAGTGGTCGTTGTAGACGAGGAAGATGACATCGGGCTTGTTCTTCTTCATCCAGTCGCGTGAAAACTCGAAACCCTTGAAGACCGGCTGCCAATAGGGCTGGCCGGTGATGCCCGTATCCATCGCCACGCCGATGGCGGGCACGTGGGAGCAGCCCACGCCTGCGGTGATCTTGGCCATTATTCTTTCCCTTTTTCTTCCCACTCGCTCTTGAAGCGGTTGCCTTCGATGGAGCGGCCGCCATGCAGCATCATGTCGCGATAGTCCTCGCGGCTCATGCCGGTCATCTTGGCGGCGAGATCCTGGAAGGTGATGCCGTCGAAGGCGGCCAGCTTGGAGGTGTAGTAGATGTTGCCGCCCAGTTCGAGCAGCCGGTTCCAGGCGCGGTCGCGAACGGCCTGTTTCTGTTCTTCCGTCATGGCGAACCTGGCCATGTAGGCTTCCGGATCGTCGCGCAATTGCTGCCGGTTCTTCTCCAGCCGAAGCGAAATGCAGAACTGGTTGAGCCAGTAGCCCTCGCGCGACCGGTCGGCATCGAACACGAACGTGCCCGGAATGTCCTCGTATTCCTTTTCCATGGGCCTCTTCCCTGTTTCCGGCGCCCTCAGGCGCGCTTCTTTTCGACCGCCGCGCCGATCCGCTCCAGAATGGCGTCGGCCATGCGTCCGGCATCCGTGCCAAGCGCCGCGGCGTCAAGCTTCATCCCGCCAACCTCGTCCTGCCAGGTGGCCGTGGCCCGCGCCATGCGGCCCTCAAGCCCGGCCTCGTCCACGGTCAGCGCCACCTCGCGCATCTCGGCGGCGCGGCGGATGCCATGCGTCATCGCCCGCTCCATCATGTAGGCGGCGCGGCTGCGCCAGTCGAATCCGGGGAAGGATGCATCGAGCGAATCCAGCACGGCATCCTCCACGCCATTGGCACGGCCGGTTAGCACGCATTCCAGCACAAGGGCTTCCAGCCCCTTGATCATGACCGAGCGCGTCATCTTGATGGCCGACGCGGCGCCGACGCCACCCTCGACAGGCTTCGCCTGCATGTCGAGAACCGACAGCAGCGCCAGCGCTTCATCGACATGGGAACCGGCGACCAGCAGCGGCGTGCGGTGCAGCTTCGGGTGGACCGGCGCCATCACGGCGGTGTCGACATAGCGCCCGCCAGCCCCCTCGATGGCCGCTTGCGAGCGGCGCTTGGCGCCCGGTGAACAGGAATTGCAATCGAAGAACAGCGCGCCTGCCGGCAGGCAGGCGGCGGCGGCTTGCGCAGCGGCATTGGCCTGATCGGCCGTCACCAGCGAAAAGATGGCATCCACGCCTTCCAGCCCCTCGGCCAGGGTTGCAGAGCCGTCGGCCCCGCATCGCGCATAGTCGGCCCGCTTGGCATCGCGCAGAAGCGGATCGTCCGTCTTGATGTCAAAGGCGCGCGGGGCAAACCCGGGTAGCGCCGACTGCCATCCGGCCGTGAAGGCCTGTGCGGCCTCGCCGAAGCCGATCAGCGCGACGGCGCCCCGGCGCGCGGCATCCGGCTTTCGGGCCTCTTCCTGCCCGCCCTGATCCTGCATGGCGTTTCCCTCGGTCATTTCCCTGATTGACGTGACCATAGCAGCAAGGCTGCTGCCGCGCACATTGGAACGCCACGGGCCGTATTGATTTTCCGTATAGGTGCCGCATCAGCCCGGTTCGCGCATTGCCTCGCTTGCCGCCTCGCGCACGAGATCGAGAAACAGCGATTGGGCGGGAGTCGGGCGCCATCCCTCTCGGAAAGTCAGGCCGATGGCGCGGCTGCTGGCCTCCAGCGCGATGTCGAGCGCCGCCACGAGGCCCTGCTCCATTTCGTGGCGGACCTGATGGGCCGATATAATGGTAATGTAGTCGCCGCTCGTCAGCAGGCCGCGCAGAAGCGCCAGCGACGAGGAAACGACGCGCACGGGCGTTTGTTCACGCTCCTGGATCTTCAGCGTGTCGAAGAGGTAGCTTCCCGCCGGTGTCGGGCGCGGCGGCGCCACCCATGGCCAATCCAGCGTTTCGGCAATGGATACATTGCGTCGGCCGGCCAGGGGATGGTGGGCGCCGGCGACAATGGTCAGCGGATCGTCGAACAGGCGTTCCTGTGCCACGTCGTCGGCGGGCGGCGGATGGCGCAAGGCGCCGATCAGGAAATCGATCTCGCCGGAGCGAAGGCGGGCCAGAAGGGTTTCGTAGACGCCGTCGATCACACGGATTTGCACATGGGGCCGCGCAGCGACCATGGCATTGATGGCGCGCGGCATGATGGAACTGCGAGCAAGCGGCAGCGATCCGACGGTAATGACCGAGGAATCGCGGCCAAGATGCTCGCCGATCTCCTCGAACCCCTGTTTCAGTTCCGCGAAGGCCAGCTTGGTCCTCTGGGCCAGGGCCTGGGCGGCATGGGTCAGCGAGACGCCTTCCGGCGCGCTCTTGAACAGTTCGATCCCGGAGACCTTTTCCAGGTTGCGCGCCGCGCGATGAACCGAGGGCTGGGAGACCCCCAGCGCGCGCGCCGCCATGGAAAAGTTCGACGAATCCGACAGCGCCGCCAATGCCCGCAACTGGGCCGAGGTGATCAGCCGGTCGAAGCGGGTGAACCCGCGCCCGGCCTGGCGCAGGCCCACGCGGCTGGCCTCGCGCGCGCCGGCCTCGACATGGTCCAGTGCAGCCGCCACACGCGTCAGGAACGTGGCGCCGATACCGGTCAGGTACATGCCGTCGCTGCGCCGCTCGAAAAGGTCCGCGCCAAGTTCCCCCTCCAGCTTGCAAATGGCCTGTGTGACCGCCGGCTGCGACAGGTGAACCTGTTCGGCGGCAGCGCTGACCGAACGGAGCCGGGCCACTTCGCGGAAAACCCGCAAATGGCGGAAATTCGGCAGGGCGTCATTCATGCGCGGCGTTCCGGTTTCTTGCGCTGGATCGTAGCCTATAGCAAAAGCTTATGCCATGGCTTGTCTTCGGATTGGCGGCATGGGGCTTGTCGGCGCTAGATTGGGTCAAATGCCATCACGGCAGTCCGCCGTCTGCCCCGGGAAGGAAACGTTCATGTCCAGCAAGACCGCTCTCGTCATCTCCGCCCATGCCGCCGATTTCGTCTGGCGGGCAGGCGGCGCCATCGCCCTGCACCAGGAACTCGGCTACAATGTCACCGTCTGCTGCCTGTCCTATGGCGAGCGCGGCGAAAGCGCCAAGCTGTGGAAGCAGGAGGGCATGACGCTGGACGTGGTCAAGGACGCGCGCCGCAAGGAAGCCGAGAACGCCGCCAAGGCGCTTGGCGTCCACGACATCCGGTTCTTCGATCTGGGCGACTATCCGCTCGACTTCGGGCCGGAAGCCCGTGAAAGGACGGTCGACCTCATCCGCGACGTCCAGCCGGCCTTCATGATGAGCCATTCGATGTGGGATCCGTACAATACCGACCACATGAACACGACCAGGTTCGTGCTGGAGTGCCGCATGATTGCCCAGGCCTGGGGGCACAATCCGGGTCAGAAGGTGCTCGGCGCGCCGCAGCTCTATCTCTTCGAACCGCACCAGACCGAGCAGATGGGCTGGAAGCCCGACGTGTTCCTCGACATCACGCCGGTGTGGGAGAAGAAGAAGGCGGCCATCGAATGCATGCAGGGTCAGGAGCATCTCTGGCACTTCTACACCAATGTCGCGGAAAATCGCGGCAACCATTTCCGCCGAAATTCCGGCGGCCAGTCGGGCGGGCGCAATGCGCGCTATGCCGAGGGCTTCCAGTCGGTCTTCCCGCGCACCGTCGACGAACTCTGATCGCTTAACGAAGGAGGCAGGGCCATGGCCGGTTCCACCACGCAGGCGGGCGTCGTCGTCCAGACCATCGAGCGCGCCGACCCGGAGGTCATCAAGGGTCTGGCCGAGGCCGGTGTCGCCACGGTTCACGAGGCACAGGGCCGCAAGGGCCTGCTGGCCTCCCACATGCGGCCGATCTATCCGGGCGCCCAGGTGGCGGCCTCGGCGGTCACCATATCCGCGCCGCCCGGCGACAACTGGATGGTCCACGTGGCCATCGAGCAGGTTCAGGCCGGCGACATTCTCGTGCTGGCGCCGACCAGCCCCTGCGAGGACGGCTATTTCGGCGACCTGCTGGCGACCTCCATGCAGGCGCGCGGCGGCGTCGGCCTCATCATCGATGCCGGCGTGCGCGACACGCGCGACCTCACCCAGATGAAATTCCCGGTCTGGTCGAAGGCGGTTTTCGCGCAGGGCACGGTCAAGGAAACGCTCGGATCGGTGAACGTGCCGATCGTCTGCGCCGGTGAATATGTCCGACCCGGCGATGTGATCGTGGCCGATGACGATGGCGTGTGCGTGGTGCGCCGCGAGGAGGCCGAAGAGGTGCTCGCCAAGGCGCGCAAGCGGATGGATGCCGAAGAGGAGAAGCGCAAGCGGCTGGCCGCCGGCGAACTCGGCCTCGACATCTACAACATGCGCGACCGGCTCAAGGAAAAGGGCCTGAAATATGTCTGAGGACGCCGGTGACGGCATCCGCTGCATGTGGATGCGTGGCGGCACGTCCAAGGGCGGCTACTTCCTGGCCGATGACCTGCCGGGCGACACGGCCGCACGCGACGCCTTCCTGCTGTCGATGATGGGTTCGCCCGACAGCCGCCAGATCGACGGCATGGGCGGCGCCGATCCGCTGACCTCCAAGGTCGCGGTGGTCAGGAAGTCGGATCGCGACGGCGTGGACGTCGACTACCTCTTCCTTCAGGTCTTCGTTGACCAGGCCATCGTCACCGACGCGCAGAACTGCGGCAACATCCTTGCCGGAATCGGGCCCTTCGCCATCGAACGCGGCCTTGTGGCGGCGCGGGATGAAGAGACGGAGGTCTCCATCTACATGGAGAATACCGGCCAGATCGCCGTGGCCCGGGTACAGACACCGGGCGGGCGCGTGGCCTATCGCGGCGAAGCGCGCATCGATGGCGTGCCGGGCACGGCGGCGGCCATTCCCCTGACCTTCCGTGACACGGCGGGCTCGTCCTGCGGTGCGCTTCTGCCCACCGGCAACGCGGTCGACGTGGTGGACGGCGTGGAAGTGACCATGATCGACAATGGCATGCCATGCGTCGTGCTGCGGGCCGAAGACATGGGTATTTCCGGCACGGAAACGCGCGAGGAACTGGAAGCCAATGGCGACCTGCGTGCCAGGCTGGAGGCGATCCGGCTGAAATGCGGGCCGATGATGAATCTCGGCGACGTGGAAAGGAAATCCGTGCCGAAGATGACCATGGTCAGCCCGGCCCGCAATGGCGGCGCGATCTCGACGCGCACCTTCATTCCGCACCGCTGCCATGCCTCCATCGGCGTGCTGGGCGCGGTGTCGGTGGCGACCGCCTGCCTGCTTCCCGGCTCGCCGGCGGCAGCCATGGCGTCCATCCCGGAGGGCAGCCGCAAGGCGTTGGCCATCGAGCATCCGACCGGCGAAATGACGGTGATCGCGGACATGAACAAGGACGGGACGATGGAAAGCGCCGGCATCCTGCGGACCGCGCGCAAGCTTTTTGACGGCACCGTCTTCGGCGCCTGAGGAACGAGGAAAGACGATGAGCACATTCACAATGGACGCGGACTGGCTGCCGTTTCATCCCAACCCGTCGAAGCCGGCCTTCACGCCGCCGCCGGGCGCGGTGGATGCCCATTGCCACGTCTTCGGACCGGGCGACGTGTTCCCTTACGCGCCGGAGCGCAAATACACACCCTGCGATGCGCCCAAGGAGAAACTGTTCGAGCTGCGCGATTTCCTGGGCTTCTCGCGCAACGTGATCGTGCAGGCCACCTGCCACGGCAAGGACAACCGGGCACTGGTCGACGCCTGCCGGGCGGCGGGCGACAAGGCACGCGGCGTGGCCTCCGTCGGGCCTGACATCACCATGGACGAATTGAAGGCCATGGACGAGGCCGGCGTGCGCGGCGTGCGCTTCAACTTCGTCAAGCGGCTGGTGGATGCCACGCCGAAGGCGGTTTTCCTCGGCATTGCCGAAAAGATCGCCACGCTTGGCTGGCACATCGTCGTCTATTTCGAGGCGCAGGACCTGGAAGAGCTGACGCCCTTCCTGAAGCAGTTGCCGACGACCATCGTCGTCGATCACATGGGCCGGCCCGATATTGCCGCCGGCGTCGACAGCCCCGGCTTCCAGCGCTTCGTCGACCTGATGGCCGAGAATGACAACATCTGGTCCAAGGTTTCCTGCCCGGAGCGCCTGTCTGTCACCGGGCCGGACGGCTATGACGACGTGGTGCCGTTTGCGAAGCGGATCGTGGAGACCTTCCCCGACCGCGTGCTGTGGGGCACCGACTGGCCGCACCCGAACATGAAGTCGCACATGCCCGACGACGGCAAGCTGACCGACTTCATTCCGAAGATCGCCGTCAATGAAGAACTCCGGAAAGCGCTTCTGGTGGACAACCCGATGCGCCTTTACTGGGGTCGATAACGAAGGGCCGAAAGCCCGGAGGGACAGGAGAAACGACGAGAAAGGAAGGGCCATGGAACAGGCGCCATTCGACCATCACGTCTCCATCCCGGGGACGACGCTCTTTGACGGCCGGCAGGCCATGAAGGGCTACCAGCTCAACAAGATGTGCTACTCGTTCAACGAGGCGGAAAACCGGGCGGCCTTCAAGGCGGACCCGGAAGCCTACATGACGAAATACAAGCTCACCGACACCCAGAAGGAGGCGGTGCGCTCGCTCAATGTCCTCCGGATGATCGAGGCGGGCGGAAACATCTACTACCTCGCCAAGCTGGCCGGCATATTCGGCCTTTCCGTGCAGGATGTCGGCGCGCAGCAGACCGGCATGACCACGGAAGCCTTCAAGGAAAAACTGCTCGCTGCGGGGAGGAAATGACCATGGCCACGATCATCGGCGGACTGACGACATCCCACATTCCCGCTGTCGGCAATGCGATCGCGAAGAAGCTTTACGACGACCCATACTGGAAGCCCTTCTTCGACGGCTATCCGGCGGTTCATCAATGGCTGGCCGACCACAAGCCGGATGTGGCCGTGGTCATCTACAACGACCATGGCCTGGCCTTCTTCCTGGACCAGATGCCCACCTTCGCCATCGGCGCGGCACATGAATACCAGAATGCCGACGAAGGCTGGGGGCTTCCGGTCATGGCCCCCTATCCGGGCTATCCCGAACTCTCCTGGCACATCATCGAGCACATGGTGGAGCACGAGTTCGACGTGACCTCCTGCCAGGAACTGCCCGTCGACCACGGCTTCACCGTGCCGATGCAGCTTTTCTGGCCGGATCGCGGGCCGGACATGCCGCGCGTCATTCCCGTCTCGGCCAACACCGTGCAGCATCCGATCCCGACGCTGAAACGGGCTTATGATTTCGGCCGCGCGATGGGCGACGCCATCCGCGCCTGGCCGGAGGACATCAAGGTGGTGGTGCTGGGAACCGGCGGGTTGTCGCATCAGCTCGACGGAGAGCGTGCCGGCTTCATCAACCGCGACTTCGACGAGATGTGCATGGAAAAGATTGTCGATGACCCGGTCGCGCTGACGAAGATCACGCGCCACGAACTGGTCGAGAAGGCCGGTGCGCAGGGCACGGAATTCCTGATGTGGATGATGATGCGCGGGGCGCTGGGCGACAAGGTGACCAAGGTCACCGAGAACTACCATATCCCGATTTCCAACACCGGCGCTGGCACGATGGTTCTGGAAAGCGCCGCCTGATGGAAGCGGCAGGCCGGTGATGTAATCCGGGCCGGCGGTGGCAGCGCCTCCGGCCCTGTCACTTGCCCGGAAATCGCGTGTCAGGCCTTGTACCAGGCGACCTGCGCGCCGGTGGCCAGAAGTGTGCCGTCGGCGGCCCAGAGTTCCATGTGCTGGTCGAAGAATTGCGCATGCATGCGCTTGGAGATGGCCTTGCCGAGCACCGGACCGTCACCGTGGCGGCTGATTTCTTCAGCCGTGGCGTGAAAATAGGTGGTCAGCGAAACCGTGCCCATCGGCGCCCAGGTGCCGCGTACCTTCAAAAGGCGCAGAAGGAAGGCGTCGGCCATGGCCGCCAGCGACAGGTGATCGAGCGGACGGCGCGGCCGGTCGGCGATCCACAGCAGCGAGCGCGAATCGCGCAGTGGCGCGAAGGGCTGGTTGACGATTTCCGGCCTGCCCTCGATGAAGCGGAATTCATAGGCGTTCAACCACTTGAGCGGGCCGGGCATGGGCAGCGGGTCAACGGCCTCCGGCAATGGTGCATCCGGCATCGCAGTGTCGTGATGCGAAAACACGTCTCCGCGCGCGCCGGTGACGATGGTGGCGGTGCCGCGCGTCTCGCCCTGCTGGCTCAGGTCCAGCAACCAGTGCTGGGTGTATTTTCCGCCACGCACCAGCCGGCAGGTGATCTCGAAATCGCCATCGGCGATCGCGCCGCAGAAATTCACCGTCTGGGCGACCGGATCGCCAGCCTTTTCCGGGTGCTGCATGACCGCGTTGAGGAAGGTTGCCGCCGTCACCCCGCCGAAAGGCCCGGTCATGTTGGCATAGACCGGCGATGTGCGGCCGGCATGGCGGCCGGGCGCCAGTCCCTCAAGCGCCACGGCGGCATCGAGCGGATGCACGGATTGCAATGCGTCCAAGGTCATACGTCCAGGTTGGCCACCGAGAGCGCATTGTCCTGAATGAATTCACGGCGCGGCTCCACCTCGTCACCCATCAGGCGGGCAAACAGCGAATCGGCGTCCGTCGCGTCATTCACCTTGACCTGCAGCAGCGAACGGGCGGCGGGATCGAGCGTCGTTTCCCAGAGCTGCTCGGAATTCATTTCGCCCAGGCCCTTGTAGCGCTGCATCTGGATGCCCTTGCGCCCGGTGGCGAAGACACCCTCAAGCAATTGCAACGGGCCGGAAATGCTCTCCGCCTTGTCCTTGCGGCGCAGCGTGGGAAGCGTGCCGTAGATCTCTTCCAGGCGCGCCGCATGGCGGTTCAGCGCGCGGGCATCGGCCGAGCCGATCAGGGCGCCATCGAGATGCACGGCTTCCTTCACGCCGCGCACCGTGCGCTCCAGCACATAGCCGCCGGAGCCGGGCGCGTCGGGATCGTTGGCCGGGCTGACACGGCCTTCCCAGCCCCGCTCGGTTTCCTCGGCGATCATGTCGAGGCGCGCAGCCACGCGGGACGCCATGTCGGCGGCGCGAGCGGGATCGGCAAGGATGGCGGGATCGAGCGCGCCGGCAATCGCGGCCTGTTCGACAGCCGAACGGTCATAGCGCGAATGCAGTCCCTGGATGAGCGTGCGCACGGACAGCGCATCGTCGATGACGGCGCGCAGATCCTGCGCCGAACGCACCTCGCCGGAACCAAGTTCCAGCGACGCTTCGTCCAGGCCGCTTTCAATCAGATAGTTCTCGAACGCCGCCTCGTCCTTCAAGTAAACGGAAGACTTGCCGCGCGTTACCTTGTAGAGCGGTGGCTGGGCGATATAGAGGTGGCCGCGCTCGATCAGTTCCGGCATCTGGCGGAAGAAGAAGGTGAGCAGCAGGGTGCGGATATGGGCGCCGTCGACGTCGGCGTCCGTCATGATGATGATCTTGTGGTAGCGCAGCTTTTCCGGGTTGAACTCGTCCTTGCCGATGCCTGTGCCGAGCGCCGTGATCAGCGTGCCGATCTGGTCGGACGAGATCATCCGGTCGAAGCGCGCGCGCTCGACATTGAGCACCTTGCCGCGCAGTGGAAGGATGGCCTGGTTCTGGCGCGAGCGGCCCGACTTGGCGGAACCGCCGGCGGAATCGCCCTCCACGATGAAGATTTCCGACTTGGCCGGATCCTTCTCCTGGCAATCGGCCAGCTTGCCGGGAAGCGAGGTGATGTCGAGCACGCCCTTGCGGCGCGTCAGTTCGCGCGCCTTGCGGGCGGCCTCGCGGGCCGCGGCAGCCTCCACGACCTTGCCGACCAGCGCCCTGGCCTCCGCGGGATGCTCCTCCAGCCACTCCGACAGCTTCTCGTTCATCAGGCTTTCGACGACCGGACGAACCTCCGAGGATACCAGCTTGTCCTTGGTCTGCGAGGAGAATTTCGGATCCGGCACCTTCACCGAAAGGACAGCGGTGAGCCCCTCGCGGCAGTCGTCGCCGGTCAGTGTCACCTTCTCCTTCTTCATCATGCCGGAGGAATCGGCATAGCCGGTGATCTGGCGCGTCAGCGCGCCACGGAAGCCTGCCAGATGCGTGCCGCCATCGCGCTGGGGTATGTTGTTGGTGAAGCAAAGCACGTTTTCGTGGTAGCTGTCATTCCACCACAGCGCCACTTCCACGGTGATGCCGTCCTTCTCGCCGAGGATGGCGATGGGCGCTTCCACCAGCGGCTTCTTGGCGCGGTCGAGATAGCGAACGAACGCTTCCAACCCGCCATCATAGTGCAATTCCACCTGCTTCACGTCGGCATGGCGGTTGTCGGTCAGGACGATGCGGACGCCGGAATTCAGGAAGGCCAGCTCGCGCAGGCGGTGCTCCAGCGTGCCATAATCGAATTCGGTCTTCGTGAAGGTTTCGGGCGAGGGCAGGAAGGTGACCTCGGTGCCGGTATGGTCGCCGGCATCTCCCGTCACCGCCAGCGGCGCGTCAGCCACGCCATGGGTGAAGGTCATCTCGTGCCACTTGCCCTTGCGGGCGATCTTCAGTCGCAGCATGACCGACAGGGCATTGACCACGGACACGCCGACGCCATGCAGGCCGCCGGAAACCTTGTAGGAATTCTGGTCGAACTTTCCGCCCGCATGAAGCTGGGTCATGATGACCTCGGCGGCGGAAACGCCTTCGCCCGCATGTATGTCGGTGGGAATGCCGCGCCCGTTGTCGGTGACGGTGACAGAGCCGTCGGCATTCAGCGTCACGGTGACGCGGTCGGCATGGCCGGCAAGCGCCTCGTCGATGGCGTTGTCGACCACCTCGTAGACCATGTGGTGCAGGCCCGAGCCGTCGTCAGTGTCGCCGATATACATGCCGGGGCGCTTGCGCACGGCATCCAGACCCTTGAGAACCTTGATGGATTCGGCGCCATATTCCGGGTTGCCGCCGGGCGTCGTCTCGGGCGTTTCGCTCATGGAAGTCCGTTTCTTCTTCTCGGGTCTCGAAATGCGCCAGACGGCAGGCGAATCACGCATTTGCACATGGTCAACATATAGGCGACCCAAGGGTTTTTTCCAAATCCGAACCCCTGTCCGGCTGGGGATTTCGACCTGTGGCCGGGGGCGGTTCCGGGCATGCGCTTCGGGGCGCCGTCACTGGCGCATCGGCACCGGCTGACCTATCTTGAAGGCGAGCCGGAGTGACACGCCCATGGATACCCGACCGCAGCCCTTCCTGCCGCCTGCGCCCAAGCCGCGCACGACGCCGCCATCCTTCCTGCAGATGGTCCGCATCGTCTACCGCAATCCACTGGAACTGTGGGGCGAGCCTTCCTACAACGAGCCGGTCATCCACATTCGCGGCGGCGTCGGCGGGCCGCTCCTGATCGTCAACGACCCGGCGCTGGTGCGCCACGTGCTGGTGGAAAACGCACGCGATTTCCGCATGGCGCGGGTGCGCCAGAAGATCCTGCGTCCCATCCTGCGCGACGGCTTGCTGACGGCCGAAGGCGAGACCTGGAAGCGCGGGCGCAAGGCCATGGCGCCGGTCTTCACGCCACGCCATATCCGTGGTTTCGCAGGCCCCATGCTGGCGCGGGCCGAGCGCTTCGCCGCGCTCTACGAGACGCGCGACGGGCCGTTCGACATGGCCCATGACATGACGCAACTGACCTATGAAATCCTGGCAGAAACGCTGTTCTCCAACGAGATCGCCGGCGAGCCGGAGCAATTCGGCGACCGGGTGGAACGCTTGCTGGAGACCATGGGGCGGGTCGATCCGCTGGACCTTCTGGCCGCGCCGGACTGGCTGCCGCGCATCACGCGGCTCAGGGGGCGCAAGGCGCTGGCCTTCTTCCGCCAGATCGTGCGCGAGACCATGGACATGCGGCGCAAGCGGCTGGAGCGCGGCGAGGACGCGCCGGAGGATTTCCTCACCCTGCTTCTCAAGGCCGAAGGACCGTACGGGCTGACCCGCGACGAGGTGGAAGACAACATCATCACCTTCATCGGCGCCGGCCACGAGACCACGGCACGGGCGCTTGGCTGGACCTTCTACCTGCTGGCGCATGCGCCGGAGCAGCGCGAGCGCATCGAGGAAGAGGTGGACCGCGTGACCGCAAGCGTGGCCGATCCCTATGATTGGCTCGCTGCCATGCCGTTCACGCGCGCCGCTTTCGAGGAGGCGCTGCGTCTCTATCCGCCGGCCCCCTCGATCAATCGCGAGGCGTTGCAGGACTTCCAATGGCAGGGCGACACGATCAGGGCCGGCACGCAGGTGCTCATCATGCCCTGGACGCTGCACCGCCATCGCCGCCTCTGGGACGATCCGGAAGCCTTCATGCCCGAACGTTTCTGGCCCGGGAACCGCGAGGCCATCGACCGGTTCCAGTACCTGCCCTTCGGCGCGGGTCCGCGCATCTGCATCGGTGCGGCCTTTGCCTTGCAGGAAGCCGTCATCGCATTGGGTGTGCTGATGCGGCGCTACCGCTTCGCCATGGCGCCGGGGGCGCCTGAACCCTGGCCGGTCCAGAAACTGACGACCCAGCCGGAGGGCGGGTTGCGGATGGTGGCGGTCCCGCGCGGATGAAAGCGCTGACCGGTTCCGCCTTCCTGCCGCCGCATCTTTGGCCAAAGGTGTGTTTTGACGCCCGTTGCAAAGACAGGGCGGCTGAACTAGTTGAGACCGCAGGAAATTGCATTGCCGCGACCCGCGGCGCCGAAGAACCTTCCGGAGGGCCGAGCCCGTGACCCAGGACAGGCCGCATACGCCGCTTCTCGACCAGGTAAAGAGCCCGGCCGACCTCAAGCGCCTGTCGGATGGCGAGCTTGCGCGGCTGGCCCAGGAATTGCGCGCCGAGACCATTTCGGCGGTCTCCGTCACCGGCGGCCACCTTGGCGCTTCGCTCGGCGTCATCGAGATGACGGTGGCGCTGCATGCGGTGTTCGATGCCCCGCGCGACAAGATCGTGTGGGATGTCGGGCACCAGGCCTATCCGCACAAGATCCTGACCGGCCGGCGCGACCGGATCCGCACCCTGCGCCAGGGCGGCGGGCTGTCCGGCTTCACCAAGCGCACCGAAAGCGAATACGACCCGTTCGGCACGGCCCATTCCTCCACCTCCATCTCCGCTGCGCTGGGCTTTGCCGCTGCGCGCGATTTCGGCATGGATACGGGCGATGCCATCGCCGTCATCGGCGATGGCGCCATGTCTGCCGGCATGGCCTACGAGGCCCTGAACAATGCCGGGCACCTGGGCAAGCGTCTGTTCGTCATCCTCAACGACAACGAGATGTCCATTGCCCCGCCGGTGGGCGCCATGTCGCGTTATCTCTCGCGGCTCTACACGGAAAAACCGCTGCAGGATTTCAAGTCCATAGCCAGGAGTGCGCTGGAATTCCTGCCGCCACCCTTCCGGGAAGGCGCGGAGCGGGCCAAGCATCTGGTCAAGGGCATGGTGGTCGGCGGCACGCTGTTCGAGGAACTGGGCTTTTCCTATGTCGGCCCGATCGACGGGCATGACATGGAGCAGCTTCTGTCGGTGCTGCGCACCGTGAAGGCGCGCGCGACAGGGCCGGTCCTGATCCACACGCTGACCCGCAAGGGCAAGGGCTATGCGCCGGCCGAACAGGCCGCCGACAAGTATCATGGCGTCGCCCGGTTCGACGTGGTGACGGGTGAGCAGAAGAAGGCGAAATCCAACGCGCCTTCCTACACCAGGGTCTTCGCCGAGAGCCTGATCCGTGAGGCCGAGGAGGATGACCGCGTGGTGGCGATCACCGCGGCCATGCCATCCGGCACCGGGCTCGACCTGTTCGGCAAGCGCTTTCCGGCCCGTACCTTCGATGTGGGCATCGCCGAGCAGCATGCCGTGACCTTTGCCGCCGGACTGGCGGGGGCGGGCATGAAGCCGGTCTGCGCGATCTATTCCACCTTCCTGCAACGCGGCTATGACCAGGTGGTCCATGACGTGGCGATTCAGGGGCTTCCGGTGCGTTTTGCCATTGACCGGGCCGGGTTGGTGGGGGCCGACGGCCCGACGCATGCCGGCTCCTTCGACATCGCCTATCTGGCGAACCTGCCCGGCTTCGTCGTCATGGCCGCGGCGGACGAGGCGGAACTCAAGCACATGGTGGCCACGTCGCTGGCCATCGAGGACCGGCCATCCGCCTTCCGGTTTCCGCGTGGCGAGGGCGTCGGCGTGGACATGCCGGAACGCGGGCAGGTGCTGGCGCTGGGCAAGGGCCGCGTGGTGCGCGAAGGCACGAAGATCGCACTGCTTTCCTTCGGCGCCCGGCTGGCCGAGTGCATCAGGGCTGCCGAGGATCTGGAGACGCGCGGCCTTTCGACCACCGTTGCCGATGCGCGCTTTGCCAAGCCGCTGGACGAGGACATGATCGCGCGGCTGGCGCGCGAACATGAAGTGCTGATCACGATCGAGGAGGGCGCGGTGGGCGGATTCGGCAGCCATGTGCTGCACTTCCTGGCCCAGTCAGGTCATCTCGACCATGGCCTGCGCATCCGCTCCATGGTTCTGCCGGACAGTTTCATCCAGCATGACAGCCCGTCGAAAATGTATGACGAGGCCGGTCTCAATGCACCGCATATCGTGGCACAGGCGCTCGCGGCGCTTGGCATGGAAGAGGCAATGGCCGTCACGCCTCCCTCGCGGGCTTGAACCTGACGGCCAGCCCGATCAGCGCGCCAGATCGGCCACCACGGCATCAAGCACGATCATGCCGGCGGGCGTGACCCGCAGGCGTGAATTGCCGAGCGGCTCGACCAGGCCTTCATTCTGAAGCATGGCAATGCGGTCAGGCTGAAGGCCACGGCCGGCAAGCATTTCATAGCGGGCCAGATCCAGGCCTTCGCGAAGGCGCAGGCCCATCAGCAGCATTTCGTCGGCTTCCTGGTCGCGGGTCAGAACCTCGCCATCGGCGATGCCGTGGCCTTGCGCTTCCACTTGCGCCAGCCAGCTTTCCGGCCCGCGAGCGGCCATGGTGACGACGCGCCGGCCATTCTCGACAAAGCGGCCGTGGGCGCCGGGGCCGGCGCCGGCATATTCGCCATAGCGCCAATAGGTCAGGTTGTGCCGGCTCGCCGCGCCCGGCGCGGCGTGATTGGAAATCTCGTAGGCAGGCAGGCCATGCGTCTGCGTCACGTCCTGCGTCAATTCGTACAGTGCCGCGCCCATGTCCGAGTCGGGCGGATTGATCTTGCCGGCGGCATGGAGCGCGAAGAAGGGCGTGCCTTCCTCGATGGTCAACTGGTAGAGCGAGAGATGATCGGCGGCATGGGCGATGGCCGATTCCAGTTCTGCCTTCCATCCTGCAAGCGTCTGGCCCGGACGGGCATAGATCAGGTCGAAGGACAGGCGCGGAAAGGTGCGCCGCGCCAGCTCGATGGCCTGCAATGCCTCGCCTGCGTCATGCAGGCGGCCGAGGAATTTCAGATCCGCATCATTCAGCGCCTGCACGCCCAGCGACAGGCGATTGACCCCTGCCGCCCGGTAGCCGGCAAAACGGCCGGCATCGGCGCTTTGCGGATTGGCCTCCATGGTGATCTCGATGCCGTCCGGCACGGTCCACAGTTCCGCGACGGCTTCCAGGATCGCCCCCACCGTTTCGGGCTTCATCAGCGAAGGCGTGCCGCCGCCGATGAAGATGGAACTGACCTCTTTGGGCCCTGTACGGCTGCGCATGGTCGCCAGTTCGCGGCGGAAGGCGGCGGCGAAGCGTGCCTGGTCCACGGGCTTGTGCCGAACGTGGGAATTGAAGTCGCAATAGGGGCACTTGGCCGCGCAGAACGGCCAATGGACATAGACGCCGAAACCCGGCGTACCGTCGTCGCGGTTGGGGTTCATTCAGCGCCCAGTTTCTCGCGGGCGAAGAGCGCGAAGGCACGGGCGCGGTGCGACAGGCCGAGATCGCCACGGCCGGCCTCCCAGCCGTGTTTCTCGGTGGCGGGCATTTCACCGAACGTCCTCTCGTGGCCTTCCGGTCGGAAAACCGGATCGTAGCCGAAACCCTGCTCACCGCGGGGCGGCCAGACCAGCGTGCCCTCCACCTCGCCGCGAAAGAACTCGGTATGGCCATCCGGCCAGGCCAGGCAGAGCACGGCAACGAAGCGGCCGGTGCGCCTGTCCTCGCTCACCGCGCCGGCGGCCTGCATGCGCTCCTCGACATTACGCATGGCCATGGCGAAATCGCGGCTGCCGTCGGCCTTCTGCGCCCAGTCGGCGGTATAAACGCCGGGTTGGCCATCGAGCGCATCGACGCAGAGGCCGGAATCGTCCGACAGGGCCGGCATGCCCGTTGCCCTGGCTGCGGCCAGCGCCTTGATGGCGGCATTTTCCTCAAACGTGGTGCCCGTCTCCTCCGGTTCGGGCAGGCCCAGTTCACCGGCCGATTTCGCCGCGAATCCGAACGGGCCGATCAGATCGCGGATCTCGGCCAGCTTGCCGGCATTGTGGGTGGCGACGACAATCTCGCGGTTTTGCAGCGGACGGGCAGTTGCGGTGCTCATTCAAGACCCCAGATGGAAGGTTCGGCGAATTCGATGGAATTGCCCGCCGGATCGCGGAAGTAGATGGAACGGGCGCCGTTCGGCCAGCGGAAATCCGCTTCGATGCCGATGCCGTGGTCTTGCAGATGTGCCCGCCAGGCCTCGATCTCGTCGCCGGACGCCCGGAAGCAGACATGGCCCGGACCATGGGCGCCATGGGGCGGCACGGGCATGGCGGGATCTGAGGGCGGCAATGCCGTGGCATCCGGGTTGAAGACCAGAAGGACGCCGTCGCCGCAGCGGAAGAATACGTGGCGGCCATCCACCTTGAGAATGCGCTCAAGGCCGATCACGTCGCGCCAGAAGGCCTCGGCGGCGTCGAGGTCGCCGGCATAGATCGCCGTTTCGAGGATGCCCCTGGCCTGCATCGTTCAGCCGATCGCCATTTTCTGAAGGTCCACGAGCCTGTTGATGCCCTTTCTGGCAAGGCCCATCAACTGGTTGAATTCCTCTTCGGAAAAGGCCTCGCCCTCGGCCGTGCCCTGGATCTCGACGATGCCGCCCTTGCCGGTCATGACGAAATTGGCATCGGCCTGCGCCGAGGAATCCTCGATGTAGTCGAGGTCAAGCACCGGCGCACCGTTGTATAGGCCGCAGGAAATGGCCGCGACATGATCCTTCAGCACGTCGGCCGTGCGGATCATGGAGCGAGCCTCCATCCAGCTCAGGCAATCGTGCAAGGCCACGAAACCGCCGGTGATGGAGGCGGTGCGGGTGCCGCCATCCGCCTGGATGACATCGCAATCCACCGTGATCTGGCGTTCGCCGAGCGCGTCGAGATTGACCACGGTACGCAACGACCGGCCGATCAGGCGCTGGATCTCCAGCGTGCGGCCACCCTGCTTGCCGGCCGAGGCCTCGCGGCGCATGCGGTCGCCGGTGGCGCGCGGCAGCATGCCATATTCCGCCGTCACCCAGCCGCGTCCGGTATTGCGCATCCAGCCGGGCACCCGCTCTTCAAGACTGGCTGTGCACAGGACATGGGTATCGCCGAACTTCACCAGGCACGAGCCCTCGGCATGTTTGGAGACTCCGCGCTCGAACAGGACGGGGCGCATTTCGTCAAGCTGGCGTTTCGAAGGACGCATGGAAAACCTCGGGGAATGGCTTGGTCGGATCTGGCTCGCCTTCTAACCGTCCGCCGCAGCGCTGGCAAACATTGAGTTCGCCGGACTTCCGATTATATAGTTCCGGTTATGGCAAAGGTTGACCCATGACACAGCACGTGACGGACAACGCCCTGCAAATGTTGGATGCGCGGGCGCGCGACATCTTCCGGCTGATCGTCGACAGCTATCTGAAGGACGGCGAACCTGTCGGATCGCGCAACCTCTCGCGCCTGCTGCCACAATCGCTTTCGCCCGCCACCATCCGCAATGTCATGTCGGATCTGGAACATTTGGGCCTGGTCTACTCGCCCCATGTCTCCGCCGGCAGGCTGCCGACGCAGGCCGGCCTGCGTTTCTTCGTCGATGCGTTCATGGAAGTTGGCGCGCTTTCGGAAGACGAGCGGCGCATGATCGACGCGCAGGTGACGGCCTCCGGCGCCGGGCATACACTGGAACACATGCTGACGGAAGCCAGCCAGATGCTGTCCGGCCTGACGCGCGGCGCCGGGCTGGTGCTGGCGGCCAAGAGCGAGGCGCCGCTCAAGCATATCGAGTTCATCCAGCTTGAACCGGGCAAGGCGCTGGCCGTGCTGGTTTCGCAATCCGGCGATGTGGAAAACCGGATCCTGGAGCTGCCTGCCGGCGTGACGCAAAGCCAGCTGGTCGAGGCCTCCAACTTCCTCAACGCCAATATTCGCGGCCGCACTTTGCCCGAGGCGCGCGGCGAGATCGCCCGCGTGATGGAGAAGACCCGGCAGGCGCTCGATTCGCTGTCGGCCGACCTGGTCGAGCGCGGCATTGCGGTTTGGTCCGACGACGGATCGGGCATGCCGGCCCGGCTGATCGTGCGCGGCCGCGCCAACCTGCTGGAGAACATTTCCGCCCAGGCGGAACTCGACCTCCTGCGCCATCTGTTCGACGACCTTGAAACCAAGGAAGCGCTGGTGCAATTGCTCGACATGGCGGAGGAAGGCTCCGGCGTGCGCATCTTCATCGGTTCGGAGAACAAGCTTTTCTCGCTGTCCGGCTCGTCGCTGGTGGTCGCGCCCTATCGCGATGCGGAATCGCGCGTCGTCGGCGCGCTGGGCGTGATCGGCCCGACGCGGCTGAACTACGCGCGCATTGTTCCCGTGGTCGATTATACCGCCCAGGTGATCAGCCGGATGATCCGCTGAGCGACATCAGGGACGGCCTGCGTCTTGATTTTTCACTGCCAAAGCTCGATATGCGGCGCAACGCAAGACAAAAGCCCTGAAGAAACAGGACAATCGACATGACCCAAGGCTCCAAGGAGACCGGAATGGCCAATGAACACGCCATGACCGACGAAAACCCGGAGATGGAAACCCAGGCAATGGCGGAAGAGACGGTGCAAACCGATCCGTTTGCCGCGCTGGAAGCAGAAAACGCGGAATTGCGCGACCGGCTGCTGCGCGTGGCCGCCGAAATGGAAAATCTCCGCAAGCGCTCGCAGCGGGACGTGGCCGATGCGCGCTCCTATGCCATCGCCAATTTCGCCCGCGACATGCTCGGCGTCGCCGACAACCTGTCCCGCGCCATCGAGGCGCTGCCGGAGCATGCCCGCCGGTCCGAGGACAAGGGCTTCATCGCCCTCATCGAAGGCGTCGAGATGACCGCCCGCGACATGGGCGGCGCGCTGGAACGCCATGGTGTGAAGAAGCTTGACCCCGACGGCGAGCGCTTCGACCCGAACTACCATCAGGCCATGTTCGAGGTGCCCAACCCGGAGGTTCCGCACCAGACGGTGGTGCAGGTCGTGCAGGCCGGCTACGTCATTGGCGACCGGGTGCTGCGTCCGGCCATGGTGGGCGTCTCGACCGGCGGGCCGAAGGGCCAGCAGCAGACGGCCGAGCCCGGCCCGGTCAATCCGCAGGCCGAACGCGACGCCTGAGCCGGAACGGACATTCTCCGATGCAGGCCGGCGGCTGCCGCGATGGCCGTCAGGCGCATCCGCCACATGCTCCGGAAGATCGTGCGAAAGGCTGTCCGCGGCAGGCTTTCGCTCAGGTCTGGTAACAAGATCTCTGGCTTCCGCCGGAGGTTTTTTGTTTCGGCAGGTCGGATTTTGGAAACCCGTGCATTTTCAGGCCGGCTCTCTGCGCATTTGGCTGCGTGCGCCGCCAGGGACATGGCGCCAGGCTGCTTGTCGTCCGGCTCGGAAAGCAAAAAACCCCATCGAAGGATCGACGGGGTTTATCAGCATTCCGGAGCCGGCATGGGCCGGAGCTTGTGTCCGGACGTGCCGAGAATTTGGTGCCCAGGAGAGGACTCGAACCTCCACGCCTCGCGGCACACGGACCTGAACCGTGCGCGTCTACCAATTCCGCCACCTGGGCAGGTGCCGCGCCGATGTAGGCGGATTGACCGCCGGTGTCAACGCGGTTTGAAGGAAATTATTTCGCCAGCACCGTTTTTTCCGTGACCAGCGTATCGGACCCCAATTCGTAGATCATCGGTTCGCCGGTTGCGATCTCGAAACCGACGATTTCGTCCTTGCCGAGCCGTTCCAGAACCATGCAGATGGAGCGCAGCGAATTGCCATGCGCGGCGACCAGAACGGTCTTGCCCTGCATGACGGCGGGCAGGATGTCGGTGACGAAATAGGGCAGGGTGCGGGCCAGCGTGTCCTTCAGGCTTTCGCCTCCGGGCGGCGGTACATCGTAGGAGCGGCGCCAGACATGAACCTGTTCCTCGCCCCATTTGGCGCGCGCATCGTCCTTGTTGAGGCCGGAAAGATCGCCATAGTCGCGCTCGTTCAAGGCCTCGTCGCGCTTCGTCTCCAGGTCTTCCTGGCCCAGTTCCGCCAGCATCAGCTTGAGCGTGTTCTGCGCACGGCACAAATGCGAGGTGAAGGCGATGTCGAAGGTCAGGCCGCGCGCCTTCAGCGCCTTGCCGGCCGCCTTGGCCTCTTCAATGCCCTTGTCGGTCAGGTCGGGATCCTTCCAGCCGGTAAAGAGGTTCTTCAGGTTCCATTCGCTCTGTCCGTGACGGACGAGAACCAGCGTGCCAGCCATGTCTGCAAATCTCCTGTGTGATGTTTCCCCCGCTCAGCCGTCGGAAAGGCCGAGCACGTCGAGCATGGAATAGAGCCCCGGCTTGCGCCCATGCGCCCACAGCGCGGCCTTCACGGCCCCGCGCGCGAAGATGGAACGGTCTTCGGCATGGTGCGACAGGGTGATCCGTTCGCCCGGACCGGCGAGAATCACCGAATGGTCGCCCACGACCGAGCCGCCGCGCAGCGTGGCAAAGCCGATCGTCCCTGCCTCCCGCGGCCCCGTATGGCCGTCGCGCACGCGCACCGAGTGGCCGGCGAGCGCGATGTCGCGGCCCTCTGCCGCCGCCTCGCCCAGCAGCAGGGCGGTGCCCGAGGGCGCATCGACCTTGTGCCGGTGATGCATTTCCAGCACCTCGATGTCGAAATCCGCCGAATCGAGCGCCTTGGCCGCCTGTCGCACAAGCACCGCGAGCAGGTTGACGCCAAGGCTCATGTTGCCTGACTTGACGATGGTGGCATGGCGCGCGGCCGCCGCGATCTTCGCCTCGTCTTCCGGCCCGCAGCCGGTGGTTCCGATCACATGCGCGATCCGTGCCTGCGCGGCATAGCCGGCCAGTTCGGCGGAGACGGCTGGCGTCGTGAAATCCAGAACGCCATCGGCTGCGGCCATGGCTGCCAGCGGATCGGCGTTGATCGCGATACCCGAATGGCCGGCGCCCGCCAGCTCGCCCGCATCCTTGCCGATATGCGGCGAATCGGCCCGCTCGATGGCCGCGTGGAGTACCGCGCCCCGGGTTTCGGCCACCGCGCGGATGAGCGCCTGCCCCATGCGGCCGCCTGCGCCGGCGACGACCAGTTTCATGTCCTTCATCGCTTTCCTCCCTCCGCCTCGCCGGTTCCGGCCTCGTCGATGTCGAGATCGACCGGCTTGGCCATTTGCGCGTCGTGAAAACGCTTGTAAAGCCCGCCCTCGCGCCGAACCAGTTCGTCATGGGTGCCTTCTTCGACAACCACGCCCTGATCCATGACAACGATGCGGTCGGCATTGACGACGGTGGAAAGCCGGTGCGCGATGACGATGGTGGTGCGTCCCTTCATCACCTCTTCCAGCGCCAGTTGCACCTTCTTTTCCGATTCGTTGTCCAGAGCGGAGGTTGCCTCGTCGAGCAGCAGGATCGGCGCATTGCGCACGATTGCCCGGGCGATGGAGAGCCGCTGGCGCTGCCCCCCTGAAAGCGTGGAGCCGCTTTCGCCCACCGGCGTGTCATAGCCCTGCGGCTGGGCGAGGATGAAGTCCTCCGCATGGGCCGCGCGCGCCGCCGCTTCGATCTCCCCATCCGTCGCGTCGGCGCGCCCGTAGCGGATGTTGTCGCGAATCGTACCCTCGAAAAGGTAGGGTTGCTGCGAGACATAGGCGATGGCCTGGCGCAGCGAGGACTTCGTGACGGCCGCGATGTCCTGCCCGTCGATCAGCACACGGCCTTCTTCCGGGTCCCAGAACCGCTGCACGAGCGCGATCAGCGTGGTCTTGCCGGCGCCCGAACTGCCGACAATGGCCGTGGTCTCCCCCGCCTTGGCGGTCAGGTCGATGCTCCGGATCACCGGCACGTCCGGACCATAGCCGAAGGTCACGTTCTCGAAGCGGATTTCGCCCCTGCCGACGGCGAGCGCCACCGCGTCCGCCCGATCGGGCTGGTGCGGTTCCAGGTCGATGATCTCGTAGATCATGCGCGCATTGACCAGCGCGCGCTCCAGCCCCACCTGCACCCGCGCAAGCCGGCGCGCCGGATCGTAGGCCAGCATCATGGCCGTGACGAAGGCCACCATGGAGCCCGGTAGTTCGCCCGTGTCGAGCGTGCGGAAACCGGTATAGGCGATCGCCAGCGAAACCAGGATTCCGGCCAGGATCTCGGCAACCGGGGAAACGCGTTCGGAAACCTCGGCGATCCGGTTGGAGCGATGCTCGGATTGCTGGATGAGCTCGGAAAGCTTGGCCCGCAACTGCTCTTCCATCGTGAAGGCCTTGACGATGGAAATGCCCTGCACCGCCTCCTGCATGGCGCCGAGCAGGCGCGAATTGATTTCGACCGACTGGCGGGTCACGCGCCGGAGTTTCTTCATCAGGTAGTTGACGCCGAATCCCAGGGGCGGACCGATCACGAAGATGACCGACGAGAGCAGCGGATCCTGGTAGAACATCACGGCGACAAGGCCGATCAGCGTCATTGCGTCGCGGGCCAGCGATGTCAGCGTGATCGTCATCAGATCGCGCACGCCGGTCGTGTTCTGGTTCACCTGTGCGACGAGCTGGCCGGAGCGCTGGCTGGCAAAGAAGCCCATGCCAAGCGCCATCAGCTTGTCGAAGATGCGGTCCTGGTAGCGTGCGATGATGTTGTTGCCGACCCGCGCCAGAAGCACTGCGGCGCCGTAGGAGGCAAGCCCGCGAATGAGGAACGCGGTGAAGATCGAGGCCGACAGCAGCGCGATCAGGTCCTTCCGGTCCTGGTAGAAGATCTTGTCCACCACGTCGCGGATGATCCAGGCCAGATAGGCCGTTGCGCCCGCGACCATGACGAGGCAGGCGACGGCGACGATGTAGGAGCCGAGATAGGCCCGCCCGTTCTCGCTCAGGACCCGGCGGATGACCGCGATCACGTCATCGGCGTTGAGCCGCTGTTGCGGTGAGTTCTGCTTCGCCATGCCTGCCGCGCGACCCTTTCAAGCTGCCGGCTCCCGCGCCGGCGCGCCTTCATACCCGCAAGCGGCCGTCAAGACCAGACCTGCTCAGCGTAGCGGGCGCGGCGAGGGCACCGGTGCGGCCGGGCCGGTGGGCAGGGGCGCAAGGCTGCGGGCAAGCGACGGCAGGCCGCTGCTCGCGCCCGCCATGGCCACGCTGCCGGTGCCGGTCACCGTGACGGCTGCTTCCGAGACCGGCGAGGGTGCGGCCAGCACCGCCCGGCAGGCTGCCGGCAGGTTTGCCATGGTCATGATGTCGCGCGCCTTCGGCTTCTTTTTCGCGCCCGGCTTGGCCGGCCGCCAGGGCTCGTCGGTGAACCACCAGGCAAGCGATTTGTCGCAACCGTCCGTGCGCGGCGGCGCGGCCTGCGGCTTGCAGCCCGGCGACCCGGCGGGGCAGCCGATCCGGACATGGAAATGGTAGTGGTGCCCCCAGAACGGCCGGATCTTCGAAAGCCACGCGCGGTTGCCTGTTACCGTGTCGCAAAGCTTTTTCTTGATGCCGGGATGGACCAGAATGCGCTCCACCTCCGGATAGCTGGCGGCCCGGCGCAGGATTGCCTCATGCGCGCGGGTCCACTTGCTGTCGTCGACATGGAGCGAATCACCCTTGAGCATCGAGACCGCGCTGACCTTTTCGCGTTCCTGCCTGGAAAGCCTCCTGTCCGGCATGGGCGTGAACCAGATGTCGGTATCCAGCCCGATCTGGTGCGACGCGTGGCCCGACAGCATCGGCCCGCCGCGCGGCTGCGAGATGTCGCCGACCAGCAAGCCGTTCCAGCCGTCGGCATGGCCCTCGCGCGACAGCTTTTCCAGGAGCGCGATCATGTCGGGATGGCCCCAGCGGCGGTTGCGTGAAAGCCGCATGGCCTGCCAGTGCGGCCCGTCTGCGGCAATGGCCACGCCGCCCGAAAAGCAGCCCTTGGAATAGAAACCGTACGCTGCCGGCTCCGTGGCCGCTGGCAGCGCCTTGTTGCCGAACAGGGTTTTTGCCAGCGGCTCGGCCCTGGCGGCGGTTGTCGCCATGCAGGCAATCGCGAGGCAGGCGGCAAGTCTGAAAACGGTTCTGGTCATCATGGGGCATCCCGGCCGGTTTGGCGTTCATACCAGACTTGGGGCGCGATGGTTAACGCTTCCTTGCCGTTCCTGCCATTCGCGCGAAAGTGATCGCAAGCCTATCACGATCCGCTTCCACGACGAAGTCGCGCGCTTCAGCCGCGCCAGCTCCCGTCCGCCCACATCGCATCCAGCGCGGCGCGGTAATCGGGATAGGCAAGCTCGAAGCCCATGCCTTTCAGCTTCGCATTGGAAACGCGCTTGTTCTCGCCATAGAAGGAGCGCGCCATGGGGGTAAGCTGCGCTGTCTCGAAATCCTGTTCCGGCGGGGGCGTCACGCCCATCAGGCCGCAGGCATGGGTGATCACGTCCTGCGGCGGTGCCGGCATGTCATCGGTGACGTTGAAGATACCGCCGGCCCTGTTGCGCGCCAGGAACAGCGCGGCCCGTCCGATATCGTCCACATGCACCCGGTTGAACACCTGGCCGGGCTTGACCAGCCGGCGCGCCTTGCCCTCGGCCACGGTCGCCAAAGCATTGCGCCCCGGCCCGTAAATGCCGGGCAGACGCATGATCGAGACGGGTATGCCGGTGCGCGCGCCGAAGGCACGCCATTGTTCCTCCGCCTTCAGCCGCCGATGGGATCGCGCCGCTGATGGCCGGCATTGCGCCGTCTCGTCGATCCACGCGCCGCCATGGTCGCCATAGACACCGACGGTCGACAGGTAGCCCACCCAGGAAAGCGCCGGCATGTGTTCTTCGAGCAGCTTGCCGGCCGTCCGCAGCACCGGGCAGCCGTCCTCGTCCGGGGGGATCGTGACGGCCACATGCGTCATGTATTCCAGCGGCAGCAGGCCCACATCGTCTGCCGAACCGGCAAAGACATAGGGTTCGACATGTGCTGCTTCGAGATCGGGGAAATTGTCTTCAGAGCGTGTCGTGCCGACGATCCAGCGTGCGCCGCCCGCGAAGGCACGGGCAATCGCCTTGCCGGAATAGCCGGCGCCGAACAGGAAAAGCCGCATTACCCTTCGCCCTCCATCGCGAGCGCCCATTCCGCCCGCACGTCTTCATCCGTGTCCCCGGCCAGCCTTTCGGCCATCGCCTGAAGCCGGTCCCGCCCGCCAAGCCGGGCGAGTGCCCAGATCGCCATGGCGCGCACCTGCGCCGCATCGTTGTGAAGCAGTTTCTCCACGGCAGGCACGAGCGAGGCATCGCCGCTGTTCCCGGCGGCAATCAGCACGTTTCGGATGAAACGGTTGCGTCCGATGCGCTTGACCGGTGACCCGGAAAACATGGACCGGAAGGCGGCGTCGTCAAGCGTCAGCAGGTCGGCAAGGCGTGGCGCGGTCAGGTCTTCGCGCGCCTTCAGTTTCGCCTCATGCGCGGCGCGGGCAAACTTGTTCCACGGGCACACCGCCAGGCAGTCGTCGCAGCCGTAGATGCGGTTGCCCATGGCAGGGCGCAGCGCCCGCGGAATTGCGCCCTTGTGCTCGATGGTCAGATAGGAGATGCAGCGCCGTGCATCCAGCTGGTAGGGCGCGGGAAAGGCATCCGTCGGGCAGATGTCCAGGCAGGCCCGGCAGGAGCCGCAATGATCGGCCTCCGGCGTGTCATGTTCCAGGTCGGCCGTCGTGAAGATGGAGCCGAGAAACAGCCAGGAGCCGAAGGCGCGGCTGACGAGATTGGTATGCTTACCCTGCCAGCCAAGGCCGGCAGCCTCCGCCAGCGGTTTTTCCATCACCGGCGCGGTGTCGACGAACACCTTGACGTCCGATCCGGCCCGCGCGGCCAGCTTGCCGGCGATCGTCTTCAGACGGCCCTTGATGATGTCGTGATAGTCCCGGTTCTGCGCATAGACCGAGATCGCGGCGCGGTCCCGTTGCGATAGCACGGCCAGCGGATCGTGCTCCGGCCCGTAATTCATGGCCAGCACGATGACCGAGCGCACATCGGGCCACAGCGCCCTGGGCGCGGCGCGACGTTCGGCGGTCTCCGCCATCCAGGCCATCGAGCCGTGGCGGCCCTCCTCCAGCCACGCGTCGAGCCGCGCTCCCGCCTGGGGAATGCTGTCGGGCGCGGTGATCGCGACAGCGTCGAAACCGGCGGCCAGCGCCTCGCGGCGGATGAAGGCGGTCAGCCGGACGGCGGCGTCGCGCTGGTCACGCGTCATCAGAAATCCGGATCAGGGTAATGCGACACCGGAGGCAGGCCCTGCACCCGCTCGGCGAGCAGCGGCCGGAAGGCCGGGCGCGATTTCAGCCGCGCATACCAGTCGCGGGCCGCCGGATAGTCGTTCCATTCGATCTCGCCGAGATAGTCGAGGATGGACAGCGCCGCGCCGGCGGCCATGTCGGCATAGGTGATCGACGGTCCCGCCAGCCAGTTGCGGTTGCCGGCCAGCCAATTGGTGTACTTCATGTGCTGGCGCACATTGGCGCGCGCCGCGCGCAGCGCCGCCGCCTCCGGTGATCCGCCGCCCCGGTCGGCCGGCATCATCGGCTTGAACACGCGTTCGCGCACCATATGGCGGGTGACCTCCGCCTCGCACTTGACGAGATACCAGTCGCACACGCGGCGGATTTCGGCCCGCTCGAACGGGTCATCCGCGAACAGTCGCCTGCCGCGCATCAGGGCCCCGCGGGTTTCGTCCAGATATTCCGAAATCACCATGGCGCCGGGAATGGGCGCGTCATGCTCGGCCAGCAGCAGCGGCAGCGTGCCTGCGGGATCGAGTTGCAGGAATTCCTTGCGCCTTACCCACGGCTTTTCCTCGATCAGTGAAATCTCCTCGCCATATTCGCCCAGAATCAGTCGGACATACCGGCAGCCGGCGATCATGGAATGGTGGAAGAGGGTCAGCATTCAGGCTCCGGAGGCTCTGGCATTGCTCTGCGTTCGGCGATAAGGCTCGTCTCCGCCGCACGATTCGCGATACGATCTGTGAACCGTTTCCGGGTATAGGGGCTGCACGGGCGGCTGACAAGCGAGCCGGTCCGCCGCCAAGGATCGCAAGACGGAGACCTCCACCATGGCCGACCAGACAATCGCCGATGCTCTCGCACTCGGCCTGCTGGAGGGACTGACCGAGTTCATTCCGGTCTCGTCGACCGGCCATATCCTTCTGGCCGGCCACTTCCTGGGCTTCGAATCGACCGGCAAGGCCTTCGAGGTGCTGATCCAGCTTGGCGCCATCCTGGCCATCCTGTCGGTCTATTTCGCCCGGCTCTGGACGATGCTGAAAAATCTGCCGCGCGACCGCGCCACGCAGCATTTCGTGGCCGGCATCCTGATCGCCTTCCTGCCCGCAGCTGTCATCGGGGCGCTGGCGCATGACTTCATCAAGACAGTGCTGTTCGAATCGCCCATGCTGATCTGCACCACGCTCATCATCGGTGGCGTCATCCTGCTCTGGGTCGACCGCTGGGCGCTGACGCCGAAATACACCGACGTGATGGACTACCCGCTGCATGTGTGCCTGGCCATCGGCCTGTTCCAGTGCCTGGCCATGATTCCGGGTACGTCGCGCTCCGGATCGACCATTGTCGGCGCGCTGCTGCTGGGCGCGGACAAGCGCTCGGCGGCGGAATTCTCCTTCTTCCTTGCCATGCCGACCATGGTCGGCGCCTTCGCCTATGATCTCTACAAGAACCGCGACATTCTCACCATGGCCGACCTGCCGATCATCACCGTCGGCTTCGTTTCCGCCTTTTTCGTCGCCGTTGTCGTGGTCCGCTACCTGCTCGACTACGTGTCGAAGCACGGCTATGCGCTGTTCGGCTGGTGGCGCCTCATCGTTGGCGGCGTCGGCATGGCTGCCTTGCTGGTCTGGGGCTGACGCGCCAGGCGCCAAGCCGCTTCGTCATGCCAGCCAGGCCAGGGCGCCGCGGCGGACCATGTCGATGGCCAGCAGCGTCAGCAGGATGCGGAAGCCCTTGCGAAAAAGCGCCTCGGGCATTTTCTCCAGCAGCGTTGTGCCCCAAAGGGTGCCGGCATAGCCCGTGACGATCATCGCCGCGATCAGCGGCACCCATGCGGCGAAGACGAAGCCGAGCGCCCCGAACACCGCGATCTTGAGTGCATGCAGCACGCTCATCAGCAAGGCATGCGTTGCCACAAGGGCCTTGCGGTCGGAGGGCAGGATTTTCGACAGGAACGCCGCCATCATGGGGCCGGTCGCGCCGACCAGCATGGTCACGAAACCCAGAACCCCGCCGCCCGCGGCCAGCCCGGCGCCCGACAACCGGTCGAAACCGGGGATCTTCGCCCAGGTGACGGCGATGATGAAAAGCCCCAGCGTCAGCTTCATGGCCGCATCGGGAATTTCCGTCACGAAATAGCCCCCGCCCAGCGACCCCAGGATCGCGCCGGCAAGAAACGGCAGGAGGATGGCAGTGTTGACATGGGCGCGCTGCCGCCAGGCCCGGCCCGTGTTCGAGCCGAGCTGTACCGCGCCATGGACGGGGATGAGCGCGGCGACGGGAATCATCACCCCCATCAGCGCCAGCATGAACAGCCCGCCGCCGACACCGAAGGCAGCCGTCAGGGCGGACGTGAAGAAGCTGGCGGCGACCAGCAGCAGCGCCGCCCCGCCCGAAAGCGTCTCGGGAAGGAGGGAAACGAGTCCGTCCAAGCCCTATGCCGCGCCCTTGCGGGTGAACTGTCCGGCCGGACGGTAACGCCACAGATAGCCCGGAAGGATGGCATCGGCGGCACGCGGCTCGATGCCGAAAGCCTGCAGCGTACGGCCTTCCGACCTGGCCGCTTCCGAAACCACGTTGTCGGCCTTGAGCATTTCCACCTGGTCGACGGTCAGCATCGGGTTCGGAAGCAGGCCGAGCAGCTTGCCCTGCAGGCGGGCCGCGAACCACGGAACCGAGATGAAGGCGCGCTTGCGATCGATGGCGGAGAGCATTTCCTCCATGCATTCGCGGAACGTCATCACTTCAGGTCCGCCAAGCTCGTAGATGCGCCCGCCTTCGACCTTGCCTTCCACCGTCCGCGCGATGGCTTCCGCGACGTCGCCGACGAAGACCGGCTGGAACTTCGTCTCGCCCCCGCCGATCAGCGGCAGGAAGGGCGAGAAGCGCGACATTTCGGCGAACCGGTTGAAGAAATCGTCCTCGGGTCCGAACACGATGGACGGGCGAAGGATGACGGCATCGGGCACCGTTTCAAGCACGGCCTTCTCGCCGGCTGCCTTGGTGCGGGCATAGGCGGCGGGCGAATTCTCGTCCGCGCCGATGGCCGAGACATGCGTCAGGCTCGCACCGATGGCGCGCGCGGCTTCCGCTACGGCGCGTGCGCCGAAGGCCTGCACCGACTGGAACGTCTGCTTGCCGCCTTCATGCAGGATGCCGACGAGATTGATGACATGGTCCGAGCCCTGGATCACCCGGTCGATGGAGGCACGGTTGCGCAGGTTGGCCTGCACCGCCTGGATCTGCCCGACATTTCCCAGTGGCTGCAAATGGCCGGCCAGGTTCGGCCGGCGGCAGGCCACGCGGATGCGATAGCCGCGCTTGGCCAGCGCGCGCACGGTATGCCTGCCGACAAAACCGGATCCGCCGAAAATGGTGACGAGTTTCGGGGTGGGGGTGATCTGGGTCATGACCTGTCCGTCTGGCTCGAAACGCGGGCGGGCGGGGCCGGTGCGGCCGCGTCCTTTTCCCGCTGTTTAGCCCTTTTTGCCCGGCAGGCAAAGCCGCAATTCGGCCAATTTGTGCGGCGCGGCAGGTTGTCAGGTGCCGCTGCCGTCGCTTTCGGGAAACCGGTGGCGCGTCCGGTTCGCAATCGCGACAAGCGACAGCATGACAGGGACCTCCACGAGGACGCCGACGACGGTTGCCAGTGCCGCCCCCGATGACAGTCCGAACACGGCGATCGCCACAGCCACGGCCAGCTCGAAGAAGTTCGATGTGCCGATCAGTGCGCAGGGCGCGGCAATCCGGAACGGCACCTTCCACAGGTAGGCGCCCGCATAGGCCATGGCGAAGATCGCGTAGGACTGGACAACCAGCGGTATTGCAATCAGCACGATGAGCATGGGCTGGGCGATGATGGTTTCACCCTGGAAGCCGAACAGCAGGACCACGGTTGCCAGAAGGCCGATCACGGACCAGGGCTTCAGGTGGCCGACGAAGCGGTCGAGCGCCTCCGGCCCGGTTCGCAGCAGGTGGCGCCGGGTCAGGATGCCTGCTGCCAGCGGAATCACCACGTAGAGGACGACGGAGAGGACCAGCGTATCCCAGGGAATCGGTATCGCGGTGACGCCAAGCAGAAAGGCAACGATCGGTGCATAGGCGAAGATCATGATGATATCGTTCACCGTCACCTGGACCAGTGTGTAGTTCGGATCGCCGTTGGTGAGCCTGGACCAGACGAAGACCATGGCCGTGCATGGCGCCGCGCCGAGCAGGATCAGTCCGGCAATGTACTGGTCCGCCGCAGATCCATCGATCAGCCCGGCATACACCCCCTTGAAGAAGGCAATGCCGAGGAAGGCCATGGTGAATGGCTTGATGAGCCAGTTGACGAGGAGCGTTATCACCAGCCCCTTGGGCTGTTCGGCCACGCGCAGCAGGCTGGATGGCTCCACGCCGATCATCATCGGGTAGATCATGGCCCAGATCAGCACCGCGACGGGCAGGTTGATATGCGCATATTCCAGCCGCACCAGAAACTGGAACAGGTCCGGCGCCATCTCGCCAAGGGCAATGCCGCCGCCGATGGCAAGCGCGATCCACAGCGACAGGTTGCGTTCGAAGAAGGGCATGGCGCGCGACGGTGCCGCCTGGCTTGAATCTGTCATGATCTGGTTTCTCCAGCCGGGGTGGGGAAGAATAGGTTGAATTGCGAGCGAATGGTCAGCCCTCCCCGCCGGCGCGCGCCAGGGCGGTCGCGCCGTCCATCGCGCCGATCCGCGCCAGCGCGGCGGAAAGATCGCCTGCGGTCATGGTTTCGACGGGCAGCGCGGCCAGCGCCGCAACCCGCGCTTCCAGCAGGTCGTAGGCCTCACGGAAGGCGGCCAGTTGCGCTTCCTCCGTCTCGCCCTTGCCGGCGGGGTCGGGAATGCCCCAATGCGCCTTGACCGGTGCGCCGGGCCATAGCGGACAGGATTCGCCGGCTGCCGAATCGCAGACCGTGATCACGATGTCCATTCGCGGCGCGTCCGCCCCGGCGAATTCGTCCCAGCTCTTCGAGCGGAAGCCGGACACGTCGTAGCCGAGGCTTTCCAGCAGCTTCAGACCGGCCGGATTGGGAATCCCGCGCGGCTGCGAACCGGCCGAATGGGCCTGGAAGCGGCCCTTTCCGAGCCGCTGGATCAGGGCTTCGCCGAGGATCGAGCGGGCGGAATTGGCCGTGCACAGGATGAGAATGTTGATCGGGCTGGATGTCACGTCATTTGCTCCGGGCAGCCGCAGGTCACGGCTTCGATGACAGGCGCGCAAAGCTCCGGCGCCCCGTTGCAGCAATCTTCCATCAGGAAGGCGAGCAGGTCGCGCATGCCGGTGAAATCGGCGCGATAGACGATGGTCCGCCCATGCCGCTCGGCGCGCACGAGCCCGGCCTGGGCAAGAACCTTGAGATTCGTCGAAAGCGTGTTGGGCAGGGCATCGAGGTGCCGCGCGATATCGCCCGCCGAAAGCCCGTCGCTGCCGGATTTCACCAGCAGCCGGAACACGTCGAGACGCATGTCCTGCGACAGGGCGGATAGCGCGGAGAGGGCGTCTGACTTGTCCATTATTCGAAGATTCCAGAAATTTCGAAATGTTATAGCCGCCATGCACCGTTGCGGCAAGGGCGTGGCCGGGAAAATGATCCGCCTACGCATGCACGCCGGCCCGGTTCACACCTGGGTCGTCAAACATTTCGTGACCGACTGTTTACGTCCCCGGCTGAAACCTTGGCCCCGGCGCCCCCGTTTCTTCCCTGTATCCGGCTCGAACGGGCCGGTGAAGAAATCGAATAACCAGCAGAACAGGAGTCGAATGATGAAACGCTTGATTCTGGCAGCCTTTGCCGCGTCCGCCGCCTTTTCGCCCGTCGCCTTTGCGCAGGAGCCCCCGCAGCTCTATGGCGACTATTCGAGCGCCGTTCAGGAGCGCTACAACAAGGGTCCTGCAGAACGCCAGTATGACTACGGCACGATTTACGAGCCCATGCCGCTCGACACCATGCCGACAGCGTCCATTCCGGATGATGACGACGACAGGATGCTGGGCAGCGGAACGGATACCGAGTTGAACTACGGTCCCAATGTCCGTGAAAGGGATGTCGGAGGCCGCTAGGGAAGAGCGGCCGGACCGATCCGGCGGGAAATGCAGAAGGCTGTCCGCGAAAGCGGGCAGCTTTTTTTGTCATCGCCCTGTCGCATGCGGCTGCTGGACTCCGGGCCGATTCACACGCACACTTCTACGCCGGCAAAAGACAGGTGGGGTGCATGTCGGCCGAAGTCGCAAGAAACCGGGAGTTCCCTCGCATGCACGGATTATCTGTCTCACTGAGCCGCCGGTCCTTCATGGCCGGTGCCGCTGCGTCATCTGCCTTCATCGCTCTCCATCCCTTCGCCGCGCGCGCATCCGCCGGCCAGGCGCATCTGCGGATCATGGAGACGACCGACATCCACGTGGCGGTCATGCCCTACGACTATTACGCCGACAAGCCGAACGACACGATGGGCCTGGCGCGCACCGCCAGCGTGATCGACGGTTTCCGCAAGGAAGCCGGCAATTCCCTGCTTGTCGACAATGGCGATTATCTTCAGGGCAATCCGATGGGTGACTGGATCGCCTATGAGCGGGGCATGAAGGAAGGCGACATGCACCCGGTCATCCAGGCGATGAACCTGCTTGGCTACGATTGCGGCACGCTTGGCAATCACGAATTCAACTACGGCCTGTCCTTCATGGACAAGGTCAATGCCGGTGCCGGATATCCGCTGGTCTGCGCCAATCTCGTGCGCGGCACGGCGCTCGCGGACAATCCGCGCGACGATGATCTCTATCTCAGGCCCTATGTGATCCTCGACCGCATGGTGACCGACGGCGAGGGCAGGGAGTACGCCATTCGCGTCGGGTTCATCGGCTTCGTGCCACCACAGATCATGGTCTGGGATTCCCGCCATCTTTCCGGCAACGTCATGACCCGCGACATCGTCGAGGCCGCCGCCGCCTGGGTGCCGCAGATGAAGGAGGAGGGCGCGGACATCGTCGTCGCCCTGTCGCATTCCGGCATTGACGCCAATCGCGCCAAAGGCATGGAGAATGCCTCGCTTTTCCTGGGCCAGGTCGAAGGAATCGACGCCATCTTTACCGGGCACCAGCATCTCGTCTTCCCGGGCAAGAGCTTCGAGGGTCTGGAGGGCGTCGATGCCGTCAAGGGGCGCCTGTTCGGCAAGCCGGCGGTGCAGGCCGGGTTCTGGGGCTCGCATATGGGCCTGATCGACCTGATGATCGAACGGGACGGCAACACGTGAAGAGTCATCGATTCCATGGTCGAGACGCGCCCGATCTATGAGCGCGTGGAGCGCAAGGTCAATCCGCTGGTCGAAAGCAGCGCGGATGTCGAGGCATCGGTGAAGACCGAGCACGAGGCGACGCTCGCCTATGTGCGCACGCCGGTGGGCGAAACCTCCGCGCCACTCTACTCCTATTTCGCGCTCGTTGCCGACGATCCGTCCGTGCAGATCGTTTCGAAGGCGCAGACCTGGTACGTGAAGGACCTGCTCAAGGAAGGCGAGCACAAGGACCTGCCGGTCCTCTCCGCCGCTGCCCCCTTCAAGGCCGGCGGCCGCGGCGGTCCCGACTATTACACCGACGTGCCGGCCGGTTCCATTGCCATCAGGAATGTCGCCGATCTCTACCTCTATCCCAACACCGTGCGCGCGGTGCGGGTCGATGGCGCGACGGTGAAGGAATGGCTGGAAATGTCAGCCGGCATCTTCAACCAGGTCGAACCCGGCAAGACTGACCAGCCGCTGATCAATCCGGATTTCCCTTCCTACAATTTCGATGTGATCGACGGCGTCACCTATCGCATCGACCTGACCCAGCCGGCAAAATACACCTCCAAGGGCGAGGTCGCCCATCCCGGTGCCAGCCGCATCATCGATCTGATGTTTGACGGCAAGCCGGTCGATCCGGCGCAGGAATTCGTCGTCGCGACCAACAACTACCGCGCGGGCGGTGGCGGCAATTTCCCCGGTATAACGGAAGATGTCGTGGTTCTCGTCGCGCCGGATACCAACCGCGATGTGATCGTGCGCTATATCGTCGAACAGGGCACCATCAATCCGTCCGCCGATGCCAACTGGACCTTTGCACCGGTGGAAGGCGCGACGGTCATCTTCGACACCGGGCCGAAAGGCCGCCAGTATGCGGCCGACGTCAAGGGTGTCACCATCGAGGAGGCCGGCGACGGCGACAACGGCTTCGCCCGTTTCCGCATCTCGCTATAGGCCTTCGCGCTTCTGAGGCATGAAAAAGGCCCGGCGGATCGTCTCCGCCGGGCCTTTTCGTTTTCGATCGCCTTGAAGGCCGGGCGGTTTATTCGCCCTGCTTCTTCAGGGCGGCGCCCAGGATGTCGCCCAGCGAAGCGCCGGAGTCCGAGGAGCCGTACTGCGCCACGGCTTCCTTTTCCTCGGCGATTTCCAGCGCCTTGATGGAAACCTGGATGCGGCGCGTCTTCTTGTCGAACTGTGTGACGCGGGCGTCCACCTTCTGGCCGGCCTGGAAGCGCTCGGGGCGCTGCTCGTCGCGGTCGCGCGACAGGTCCGAGCGGCGGATGAAGGCGTCGATGTCGTGATCGACGAGGCGAACCTCGATGCCGCCGTCCTTCACATCGGTCACTTCGCAGGTGACGATCGCGTTCTTGCGCAGTTCGCCCGAAGCGGCGGCCTCGCCGATGGCATCACGCGAAAGCTGCTTGATGCCGAGCGAAATGCGCTCCTTCTCGATGTCCACGTCGAGGACCTGGGCCTGGACGACCATGCCCTTCTCGTATTCCTCGATGACCTGCTCGCCCGGACGGTTCCAGTCGAGGTCGGACAGGTGAACCATGCCGTCCACATCGCCGTCGAGGCCGATGAACAGGCCGAATTCGGTCTTGTTCTTGACCTCGCCCTCGACCATGGAGCCGACGGGATGGTTGCGGGCAAAGGCTTCCCACGGATTTTCCAGCGTCTGCTTGAGGCCGAGCGAGATGCGGCGCTTGACCGGATCGACTTCCAGGATGACGACATCGACTTCCTGCGTGGTCGAAAGGATCTTGCCCGGATGGACGTTCTTCTTCGTCCAGGACATTTCCGACACGTGGATGAGGCCCTCGATGCCCGGCTCCAGCTCCACGAAGGCGCCGTAGTCGGTGATGTTGGTGACCGTGCCGGTGACCTTCTTGCCAAGCGGGTAGCGGCCGCCGATGCCGTCCCACGGATCGGCTTCGAGCTGCTTCATGCCCAGCGAGATGCGGTGGGTTTCCTGGTTGATGCGGATGATCTGCACCTTGACCGTCTGACCGATGTTGAGGATTTCGGTCGGATGGTTGACACGGCGCCATGCCATGTCGGTGACGTGCAGCAGGCCGTCGATGCCGCCCAGATCCACGAACGCACCGTAATCGGTGATGTTCTTGACCACGCCTTCGACCACCTGGCCCTCTTCGAGGTTCTGGACGATCTCGGAGCGCTGCTCGGCGCGGCTCTCTTCCAGCACGGTGCGGCGCGACACGACGATATTGCCGCGGCGCTTGTCCATCTTCAGGATTTCGAACGGCTGCGGGTTGTGCATCAGCGGGGTGACGTCGCGGATCGGGCGGATGTCCACCTGGCTGCGCGGCAGGAAGGCCACGGCGCCGTCGAGGTCGACCGTGAAGCCGCCCTTGACCTGGTTGAAGATGACGCCTTCAACCTTCTCGCCATTGTTGAACTTCTCTTCCAGCTTGACCCAGGCCTCTTCGCGGCGGGCCTTTTCGCGGCTGAGCATGGCTTCGCCCAGCGCGTTTTCCACGCGCTCGACATAGACCTCGACTTCGTCGCCCACCTTGAGCGCGCCGTCCTTGGCCCTGGCGCCGAATTCCTTGAGCGCGACACGGCCCTCGACCTTCAGGCCGACGTCGATGATGGCCATGTCCTTTTCGATGGCCGTGATCTTGCCCTTGACGACGGAGCCTTCCGCGAGCGGGCTGTCGTGCAGGGATTCATCGAGCAATGCCGCGAAATCGTCGCGCGACGGGTTCATATCTGACATGTTTTCTCCTGGGAGCCCGCGGGATGACGGTTTACGGAGCGCGGGCTGCATGCGCCGGGGGTTTGCGTTGCGTTTGCCTGCATCGAGCATCCCGGGCCGCCTCTGGCGAACCCTCATGGCACTGCGCGTCAAGGAAACGTACAATGCCGGACCGGCGCGTCGGAGAATGCCGGCAGGCGGGTTATGCCCGCGCTTTGCCCCGTGCCTCGTCGATGAGGTCCCGGGCGTGCGCGAACGCGGTCTCTATATCCATGTTGGACGTATCTAGCAAGTAGGCGTCGTCGGCCGGCTTCAGCGGCGAATCGGCGCGCCCCATGTCGCGGGCGTCACGCTGCTCGATATCGGCGAGAATCCGCGCCTCGTCGGCCTCGCCGCCCTTCGACAGGATCTCGTGATAGCGCCGCGTTGCGCGCACTGGCGCCGAGGCTGTCACGTAGAGCTTCACCGGCGCGTCGGGGCAGACAACCGTGCCGATGTCGCGCCCGTCGAGAATGGCGCCGGGCGGGCGGGCGGCGAATTCGCGCTGCTTGTCCACCAGCGCGCGGCGCACCGCCGGCATGACGGCAACCCGCGAGGCCGCGTCCCCGACGGCGTGGTCGGACAGCACGGCGCGGTCCATCGCCCCGAGATCGAGCGCGCGCGCCGCCGCCTCCGCGCGGGCTTCGTCGGTGAGCGGCGCCCCGGCGTCCATCAGCGCCTTGGCGACAGCGCGATAGGTCAGGCCGGTGTCAAGATGGCGAAGGCCGTAATGGGCCGCGAGCATGCGCGCCAGCGTACCCTTGCCGGATGCCGCCGGCCCGTCGATGGCGATGGTCAGGGGGCCGGTTTTCATGCCGTCAGACACTGCGCGTGATCCCGCCATCCACGCGGATGTTCTGCCCGGTGATGTAGGACGACCTGTCCGATGCCAGGAAGGCGATCAGTTCGGCCACTTCCTTTGCGGTTCCGTAGCGGCCCATCGGGATGCGCGCGCGGCGGTCTTCCTTCTCCGGCAGGGAATCGATGAAGCCCGGCAACACGTTGTTCATGCGCAGGTTGTCGCCCGCATACTTGTCGCAAAAGAGCTTGGTGAAGGCGGCGAGCCCGGCTCGGAAGACGCCCGATGTCGGGAACATCTCTTCCGGTTCGAACACGGCATAGGTGGAAATGTTGACGATGGAGCCCGCGCCTTGCGCCTGCATGACAGGCGTGACAAGGCGGGTCATGCGGATGACGTTGAGCAGATAATACTCCATGCCCTTCATCCAGTCGGCGTCGGAAATGTCGAGGACCGGCCCCTTGGGTCCATGACCGGTCGAGTTCACCACCGCGTCGATGCGTCCGAACCGTTCCAGGGCCAGGTCCACGAACCGTTTCAGGTCATCGGGTTCGAGGTTGGAGCCGGTGAAGCCCAGCCCGCCCAGGTCCCGGCCCAGCGCCTCGCCCTTTCCCGACGACGACATCACCGCGACGTAAAAGCCGTCTTCCGCGAGCTTGCGGGCCGCTGCCGCGCCCATGCCCGAACCGCCGCCGACGATCAGGGCGACCTTTGTTTCAGTCATTTGCAGTCTCCTCCAGTTCGGCCCCCAGCCCGCCCATCAGCGTGAAGAATTCCGGGAAGGACGTGGCGATCATGGTCGCGTCGTCCACGGTGACCGGCTTCTCCGTTGCCAGACCCAGCACCAGGAAACTCATGGCGATGCGGTGGTCGAGATGGGTTTCCACGGTGCCGCCGCCCAGCCCCTTGCCGTCCGGCCGGCCGCGTACCGAGAGCGCCGCCTCGCCTTCCGTGCAGTCCACGCCATTGGCCTTCAGGCCGGCCGCGACAGCCGCGAGCCGGTCGCTTTCCTTCACGCGCAGTTCTTCCAGACCCTCCATCACCGTCTCGCCCTCGGCAAGCGCGGCTGCCATGGCCAGCACCGGATATTCGTCGATCATCGATGGCGCGCGCTCGGCCGGCACGGTGACGCCCTTGAGATCGGACGAGCGCACGCGCAGATCCGCCACGTCCTCGCCGCCGGCGTCGCGCCAGTTGATGATGTCGATCTGCCCGCCCATTTCCTGCAACGTGGTGACGATGCCGTTGCGCGTCGGGTTCATCAGCACGTTCTCGATGGTGATGTCGGATCCCGGCACGATGAGCGCGGCGACCAGCGGGAAGGCCGCCGAGGACGGATCGCCCGGCACGTCGATCACCCGGCCCGTGAGCTTCGGCTGTCCCTGCAGGCGGATCGTGCGCACGCCGTCGCCGTCTTCCTCCACTTCCAGATGCGCGCCGAAACCGGCCAGCATCTTTTCGGTATGGTCGCGTGTCATCACCGGCTCGATGACCGTGGTCACGCCCGGCGTGTTGAGTCCGGCCAGCAGCACGGCGGATTTCACCTGCGCCGAGGCCATCGGCACCCGGTAGGTGATCGGCGCCGGGGTTTTCGGGCCATGCAGCGTCACGGGCAGCCGGTCGCCGTCCTGGGACTGGACCTGGACGCCCATCAGGCGCAGCGGATCGAGAACGCGGCCCATCGGGCGGCGCGACAGCGAGGCATCGCCGGTGAAGACGGTCTGCATGTCATAGACGCCGGCAAGACCCATGGTCAGCCGGCAGCCGGTTCCGGCATTGCCGAAATCGAGCGGTCCCTGCGGCTCCAGAAGCGCGCCGTTGCCCGCACCCTGGATGATCCAGGTGTCACCCAGTTTGGAAATCTGCGCGCCCATGGCGCTCATCGCGCGGCCGGTGGCCAGCACATCCTCGCCCTCCAGCAGGCCGGTGATGCGGGTTTCGCCGGCGGCCAGGCCGCCGAACATGAAAGAGCGATGGGAAATCGACTTGTCGCCGGGTACGCGGGCTGTGCCGGAAAGCGCGTTGCTCTTGCGGGCGAGGGCGGGACGTGGTGCGCCGGAATGCGACATGGTTCTGTCCATCTCAATAGGCATGACGGGGCGCCGGCGCTGGATTGGCCGGCGAAACGCGGGCTGTCTAGCACTTCGCCGCCACCGGGTCATCCCTTGCCGCTATCGGGAAAGTACCGAAATAGCTTTTGACAGAATGGCCTCTTGACGATAAGGGGTCCGCGATTTCATGAACCCCTTTCGGCAGGGGCCGGCAGCGCCGGTCTGACATCCGGCGCGGGATGTGCGCGCGCCCCAAGACATGACGAGGACGAACCGTGGCGAAACCTGAACTTGGCACCAAGCGGGTCTGTCCCGAGACGGGCCGCAAATTCTATGACCTGAACAAGGATCCGGTTGTCTCCCCCTATACCGGTGTTTCCTATCCGCTGTCCTATTTCCAGGACAATGTCTCCTCCATCAAGGATGACGAGGACGAGACCGCCGACGAGAAGGAACTGGATGAGGACGACGAGGCGGAGACCGAAATGGTTTCGCTCCAGGACGCCGATGACGACGATACGACCGGTGGCGCCAAGGGTCCGGCATCCGAGAAGGTGGATGTCGATGATGACGACGACGACGATGACGACATCGACCTGGGTGACGATGACGACGATCCGTTCCTCGGCGATGACGAGGAAGAGGACGATGACGACGACGTGTCGGGCATTATCGGCGGCGTGAACAGCGACGACGACGAATGAGAATCCGCGAACGCGGCGGGCCTGCCGCTGCGTTCGCGAAAAAAAGCGGCGCCGGTGTCGAAAGGCACTTGATCTTGCCGCGGGGCTTGGCTAGAAGCCCGTCACCGAAGCGGAGCGCACTGCTCCGCCTTCATCCCGGAACCGGTTGCCGGTTCCCCGTGGGGCCATAGCTCAGCTGGGAGAGCGCCTGCATGGCATGCAGGAGGTCAGCGGTTCGATCCCGCTTGGCTCCACCAATTTCTTCGGGAACCACGTTTTCCACGATTTTGTCACTGACGGCTTGAGGCCGGCGATTGGCATGAATGCGTGCATGCGGGTGCCTTGACCGGCAGCGCTTTCAGGCCGTCCGCACGTCACGTCTTCGCCGTCAGCCGGTTCCGTGCGCTGCCCGCGCTGCCACGCCGTCAGCCCTCCATCCTGATCGTCCCGTCGTCGATCCAGCGGTCGATGATCTCCAGCACCTTGTGCGAGAACGCCTCGTCATTGATATGGCAATCCAGAACGGTCAGGTTCACCGGATCGGTCATGGCCTGCCTGTATCCCTCGACCATGGCCGCGAGCCCTTCGGGATCATGTGCGGGCATGCCCTCCGTGTCCCAGGCATGGACGCCACCGGTCGGCAGGATGAACTCCACCGGTCCTTTCGATGCCTTGAGCCGCCGGGCGAATTCGCGGGCAAGTTCCTTGCGTTCGTCGCCGGTGAGGGATGCCGACGCGATCAGGCGGTTGTGGGCATGGTATGGCCGGTCGCGGAAACGCTCCGGCACGGGTGCCCATGTCGCGAAATCGATCATGTCGCCGAAACCGGGCGCCGCGATGATGGGAATGCCCAGTTCCGCCGCGGCGGTCATCCGGTTCTTGCCGGCATTGAGCACGGATCCGGTCATGAGGTTGCCGATTTCCGCCGCGGCCAGCTCCAGGACGCAGGCGAAGTAGCCCTGCCGGGTCAATTCCTCCATCGCCATGCCGCCCATGCCGGTACCGTGGAACACGGCAACCGAGAAGCCGCGCTCGCGCAGCGGTTCGCGCAAATGGACCATGTATTTCAAAGCCGACGAGCCGAAGCTCATCATGCCGATGACCGGCCGGTCCGGATGGGGCATGACGGCAGCCCGGGCAGCGCCGTAAACGGCTCCCGCGGCTTGCGAAAGCGTGGCCATGCAGATTTCGTTCAGCCCGTAAAGCCCGCCCGCCCAGAGGATCATCTGGATATCGGCGGTCAGGCGCTCGGGCGGAATGATGGCGGAAAAGGCGATTGTCGAAACCACGTATTTGGGCACGCCGACCGGCAGTGCCCGGGCGCAATCGAGCGCAAGGTCCGTTCCCATCGACCCGCCAAGCGCGATCATTCCGTCGATCCTGCCATCGGCATGAAGCCGCGCGGTCAGTTTCGAGGCACCATCGGCCATGATCTGCATGGCAAGGTTTTCGTCGCCCGCGTCGATCGCATCCCGGATCGTCTTTCCCGCCGCCGCTGCCACCTCGTGTTTTGAAATGTCGGCCGGTTGCGACGGGTCGCCCAGGACGCTGACATCCATCGAAATGACATGGCCGCCGAGCTTTCCGATGCAGTCGCATACGAAACGAAGTTCCGGATCCTTGGTGTCGTAGGTGCCGATAACGAGGATCGTCTTTGCCCTGTCCGTCACGCCCGTCCCCCTCCGCTCGCCGCGCCAGCCCCGCTGTGCCTCAAGGCAGCAGCCGTGGCTTCAGATTTTCGGTTCAATATATGAACCGGTGGTTGAAAAATGTTTGCACGGCCCTTCCGACTGTGTCAAACGAAAACAGTGGCTGCCGCCAGCAACCGCGGCCGGTGAACCGGAGCATCATGACAACGGTCGACAAGGCACTGAACCTTTTGGGATTTTTCTCCCTGAGCCGTCCGGAATGGGGGCTGAGCGATCTTGCGCGTAACGCCGCGCTCGACAAGGCAACCGCGCTCCGGCTGCTACGCTCGATGCAGCGCCATGAATTGATCGAGCAGGATCCGGAAACCAGGCGGTTCCGGCTGGGCAAGGCCTTCCTGACCCTGGCCCGGGTCCGGGAACAGAGTTTTCCGCTGGCAAGCATCGTGTCGAAATGGCTTGGGCAGCTGGCGCTGGAAACCGGCGAGACGGCCCATGCCTCGCTTGCCACGGAGCGCGCCATGACGACCATCGGCATCTCGGAGCCGAAGCGGTCTGCGCGGGTTCACGTCGATCCGTCCCAGCCGCTTCCCTTCCACGCCACCGACTCCGGGCTCGCCTGTCTGGCCTTCGGGCCGGAAAGGCGCCGCGAGGCCGTGCTTTCCGGGGGCGGGCTGCACCGCCATGCGGCGATGACGGAGACGGATCCGGGCAGGGTCCGGGCGCGGCTGGAGCAGGTCAGGCAAAGCGGATACGCCACCGGCGAACAGACCTTCGAGGACGAGGTAACCGGCATTGCGGTCCCCTTCTTCGACGGCAGCGGCCTGGCCCAGGGCGCCATTGCCGTTGCCACGCCGACGATGCGGCTGACGCCCGCCTTGCAGCAGAAGATCCGCACATGCCTCATGCGCACCTCCCTTGAACTTGCCGTCAGCCTTGGCAGCACGCTTCCGGCCGGCTTCGCGGCCATTGCGGAGGAATACCGGTGAGCACGGCGAAGGCGCTGGTTCTGGATTTCGGCGGCGTGATCTCGCGCACCATGTTCGAGACCCATCACCTGAGCGAGGCCGCGCTCGGTCTTGAGCCCGGCAGCCTGACCTGGCGCGGTCCTTTCGAGCCGGCAAGCGATCCGCTTTGGCTGTCGATGCAGAGGGGCGAGATTTCCGAGCGGGACTACTGGATGGCGCGGACGGTCGAGACCGGCCGGCGCATCGGGCGGGAATGGACGCGCATGGAGGACTTTGTCGCCGCCGCGCGCGGCGACGACCCTGCCGCGATCATCCGGCCTGAGGCGCGCAATGCCATCATGGCAGCGGCCGCCGCGGGCCGGCGGCTTGCGATCCTTTCAAACGAACTCGACCTCTTCTACGGCGCCGGTTTGCGCGCCAGATTGCCTTTGCTCGATCGCTTCGACCTGATCGTCGATGCCACCCATACCGGGATCCTGAAGCCGGATCCGCGTGCCTATGCTTTCGTCACCGGGGGTCTGGGGCTTGAAGCGGGCGACTGCGTCTTCGTTGACGACCAGGCCAGGAATGTCGCTGGCGCCAGGCAGGCCGGAATGCTGGCCGTCCATTTCGATGTGACCGATCCCGAAGCCAGCTATCGCCGGGCGCTTGCGCTCTTGGGAACAACCGCCTGATGGAGACAGGATCATGATGCTGCACGACAACAATTTCCTCAAGGAGAACAACGCCCGGCACATGTGGCATCCGATGGCGCACCCTGCCGAGATGCGGGCTCATCCGCCCAGGATCATCACCGGCGCCACGGGCGTCACCCTGACCGACGTGGATGGTCACACGACGCTGGATGCTGTCGGCGGGCTCTGGAACGTGAACCTTGGCTATTCCTGCGAGCCGGTGAAGAAGGCGATTGCCGATCAACTGGACCAGCTCGCCTATTATTCCGCCTTTCGTGGCACCGCGACGGGGCCGGCGATCGAATTGTCCTACATGCTGGCCGAGTGGTTCGCGCCGGACGGGCTGACGCGCTCGTTCTTCACCTCGGGCGGCTCCGACAGCGTGGAGACCGCGCTGCGCCTCGCCCGCCAGTACCACAAGATCCGTGGCGACCGCGACCGCACCAAGTTCATCTCGCTCAAGAAGGGATATCACGGCACGCATTTCGGCGGCGCGTCGGTCAACGGCAATGCCAATTTCCGCCGCAATTACGAGCCGCTGCTGCCCGGCTGCTTCCATGTTCCCGCACCATACGTTTACCGCAATCCCTTCGGCGAAACCGATCCGGCACGTCTTGCGCAGCTTTGCGCGCAGGCCCTGGAAGACGAGATCGCTTTCCAGGGGCCGGACACGGTCGCCGCCTTCATCATGGAGCCGGTGCTTGGCGCCGGCGGCGTCATTCCACCCCATGAAAGCTTCATGCCGATGGTTCGCGCGATTTGCGACCGGCACGGAATCCTGCTGATCGCCGATGAGGTCATCACCGCCTTCGGGCGGACCGGGGCATGGACAGGGTCACGCCTTTGGGGCGTTCAGCCCGATCTGATGTGCACCGCCAAGGCGATCACCAACGGCTATTTCCCCTTTGGCGCGGTCATGATCCACAGCCGGGTGGCCGACGTCTTCGAGGCGGACAAGACCTCATTCGGCGCGATCGGGCATGGCTATACCTATTCGGCCCACCCGGTGGGGGCCGCCGCCGCCCTGGCCTGCATTCCCGAGATCATGAAGGCGGATGTGGCGCGCAATGCCGCTGAGCGTGGCACCGAGCTTCTGTCCGGCCTCCAGGCGCTCAAGGAAAGGCATGAGCTGGTGGGCGATGTCCGCGGCAAGGGCCTGATGCTGGCGCTCGAACTCGTTTCGGATCGCGCCAGGAAGACGCCGGCGGACAAGGAGACGCTGGCGAAAGTGTTCGAGACAGCCTATGCGGCCGGCGTCATGGTCCGCATCTCGGGTCCCAATCTGATCCTCTCGCCCCCGCTGGTCATCACGGCGCAGGATGCCGGGAAAATTCTTGCCGCGATCGATGCCGGCCTTGCGGCGGCGGGCTGATCCCGCTGCGCCGGGGCCGGCTGGCGAGCTGGCCCTGGCTCGCCCTCGCCGGTGTCACAGCCGCGTCGCCTCGCGCCGGGCTGGTGCCGTCTTGCGATTGCGAAGGGCCGGGCCGGCCAGCATGATCAGGACGAAGATCCCGGTGGCGATCTTGAGGTCGCCCGGCGGCAGGCCGATGGCAAGGCACATCGAAATGAGCTGGTAATAGATGACGGCACCGGCGAAGGGCGCAAGCATCTGCCGCGCGACCGTCTGCTTGCCGACCACGGCCTCGCCGATCATCAGCGCGGCAAGCGCGTTGATGAGGATGCCGAGCCCCACGTTGACGTCGGCAAATCCTTGCGACTGGATCATCAGGCCACCGCCAAAGGCGGCGAAGGCGCCGGCCAGGCCGATGCCGCCAATGGTTGCGCGCCAGACATTGATGCCCTGGGCCTCCGCCATGTCCGCATTGGCACCCACCGCCCGCATCGCCGTTCCGCGCTCCGTTGCGAACCACAGGTTCAGCAGCAGCAGAACCAGTCCCGCAAGGGCGCCCGCGATGAGCATTTTCGCATACGTGCCCGAAAGGCCGAGGGCGGTGACCATGTCGTAGATCTTGTCTTCGCGAAAGACCGGCTGGTTGGCCTTGCCCATGACGCGCAGGTTGATGCTGTAGAGCATGGTGGTGACGAGAATGCCCGCCAGCAGCGTGTGAATGCGAAAACGCAGATGGATGAAGGCCGTGGTGCAGCCGGCCAGGAAACCCGCTGCCGCCGACAGGAGAAGGGCCGGAAAGGGCGGCACGCCGTTCAGCAGCGCAACGGCGCAGACGCAGCCTCCCAGCGGATAGGCGCCTTCCGAGGTCAGGTCCGGAAAGCTGAGGATGCGGAAGGGAATCATCACGGCCAGCACGACGAAGCTGAGAATGAGGCTTTGCGCCAATGTCACCGGTATGAGCGCGATATAGGCCGAAAGCACATCCGCCATCGTCAGCCCCCCAGCAGCATGCGGTCGGACTTGACCGAGAAATGGCCCACAAGTTCGGGCACCGTGGTTCTCGCCTTGGCTTCGCTGTCCAGTTCCAGAACGACGCGGCCGCCATCGAGCATGACGAGGCGATTGCCGTAGTCGAGCGCGTGCTGCATGTTGTGTGTCACCATCAGCGTGGTCAGCTTCAGCGCCGTGACCGCGCGCAGCGTGGCATCGAGCACAAGGTCGGCCGTGCGCGGATCCAGTGCCGCCGTATGCTCGTCGAGCAGCAGGATGTCCGGCCTGGCGGACACCGCCATGACCAGCGACAGCGATTGCCGCTGCCCGCCCGAAAGCAGCGAGACTTCCGTGTCGAGCCGGTTTTCGAGTCCCAGCCCAAGATAGGACAATTCCTCGCGATACCGCGCGCGCCGCGCCGCCGTCAGCCCCTTGCGCAACCGTGGCCGGGATTGCCGCATTTCCGCCAGGAGCATGTTCTCGGCAATGGTCATGCTCGATGCCGTGCCCTTCATCGGATCCTGGAACACCCGCGCGACATGGAAAGCGCGCCGGTGGACGGGCATGGCCGTCACATCGTCGCCATTGATCTCGATGCGGCCCTCGTCGAGCATCAATGCCCCGGAAATCGCATTGAGCAGCGTGCTCTTGCCCGCGCCGTTGCTGCCGATGACGATGGCGAAGTCGCCGCTCGCAAGGCTGAGGTTCAAGCCGTCAAGCGCGACCTTCTCGTCGGGCAGGCCGCGGAAGAACACGCACCTGGCGTTCCTGACTTCCAGCATGTTGCTTCTCCGGAACCGCGGCGCGCCGTCATGCGGGCCGCCGCGGCATCTGGGGCCGGGATCAGTCGACGATGCAGCCGCAGCCGTCGAAGCTGGACGGAATGGACAGGCCGATCGACTCCATGGCCTTGCGCGAAATCGTGATCGTGTGGTCCTCGTAGGCCGGGCTCACAGGCGCGATGGCGGCGAGATCTTCCCCGTTGAGCGCACGCAAGGCGATGGTGCCCGCGATATGGCCGATCTTGTCGAAGGAAACGGCGAAGGCAGCCGGAATGATGCCCTCTTCGACCGGACCCTCATGGGAATTGATCAGCGGGATTTTCGCTTCGTTGGCTGCGGCCGCGACGGCTGAAATGGCCGGCTGGATCATGTTCGATGCAGGGCCGTAGAGCACGTCGACCTTGCCGGCCACCGCGGTGATCCGGGCCTGGATGTCGTTCGTGTTGTCGATGCCGATCTCGACGATCTCGAAGCCGTTGTCCGGGCCGTGCTTCTTGAACAGGTCGAGCGTTGCCACATCGTTGGCTTCGCCCGGATTGTAAGGCACGCCGAACACCTTGGCATCGGGCAGCAGCTTTCGCGCGAACGCCAAGGTCGCATTGATGTCGAGCGCATCGGTGGCGCCGGTCATGTTCGGGTCGCCTGCTTGCCAGGAAGGCACGAGGCCGGCGGCAACCGGATCGGTCACGGCCGAAAAGACGATCGGCACGCCCGTGCCGCCGAGCTGGTTCTTGATGTTCTGCGAAACGGGCGTGGTGATCGACAGGATCAGCGCCGGTCCGGTGGCCTCGATCTTCGAGATCATCTGCGGCAGCAGCGTCGTGTCGAAATTCACATGGTCGAGCGTGAAAACCACGTCGCTGCCTTCCTTGAGCCCGGAGGCGAGCAACTCGGCCTTGAAGCCTTCGGCGACCGCATTCAACTGCGGATGTTCGCCGAAATTGGCGATGGCGATCGTCCTGGGTTCGGCCGAGGCGCCGGTCACGCCGGCTGCGGCCAGGCCGGCCAGGGCGAAGGCGGTTGTCAGAAATGTCCTGCGGAACATGGCGATCTCCTTGTTTTGAATGGGCATGACCAAACCTTGCCCGGGCTCTTTCCTGATCGCTAGCATGATTTTCCCGCGCCGAAAACACGGACAAACGCCCGTTGTGCGTCAGGGCTGCTTCATCGGCTCCAGAAGCGAAGCAAGCAGCGGATTGGGATATTTGCGCCGCGTGGTGACCGCGAAGAAGGTTTCCCTTATTCCCGGCAGGTGGTCTGCGTTGACCAGAACCCCGCTGGCCAGCTCGTCCTTCACCACGATGGGGGGAATGACCGCCAGCCCGACCCCCTCGCGCGCAAGCAGGCGCACCATGGCCATGTCGTCCACTTCCGCGGCGATCCGCGGTGTAACGCCAAGCCGGCTGGCCAGCGCGTCGAAATCGGCCCGCGGGCCGCTGGAGGTCGCCGGCAGGATGAGTGGCACGCCGGCGAGACGGTCCGCCAGCGAAAGCGCGGGCGGGCACAGCGCGGGAATGCCGATCAGCCCGACCGGCTGCTCGGCAATGCGGTGGGTGATGAAGGGTGTCAGCGCATCGGTGTCCGGCGGCTGGTTGGTGAGGACGAGATCGAGCTGAAGCAGGGCCAGCGCCTCGAAAAGTTCCGTCCGGCTTCCCGAACGCAGGATCACCGCGACGTCATCGCGCGCCAGCACGGGATCGAGAAAGGCGAGCTGGAAATTGCGCGACAGCGTGGCAATGGCGCCGATGCGCAGCGGAACCCGCGTTTGCGCTCCCTGCTTGAGGACGGAAACCAGCTCCTGGCCGGCGGCGAAGATGGCATCGGCATGGTCGAGCGCGATCCGCCCGGCCTCGGTCAGGTGCAGGGCGCGGCCCCGGCGTTCGAACAGGGGCTGGCCGAGGCGCTCCTCGAGCTGCCGGATCTGCGACGACAGGGCCGACTGCGAGACATTGAGCCGCTCCGCCGCCCGGGTGAGGTGGCCCTCATGCGCGACGACATGGAAGTAGCGCAGGTGGTGATAGTTGAGCTCCGCCATATCGTTCTAATTAAACGAACGAAAGAAGCGAAACAATCTATTTTTACTGTGAAGATCGCACGACTAGGGTCCGCCTGCATTTCACAGCCTTCAGGAGACGGTTCCCATGCCTTCCTTTTCATTGACCCTGCTTGCACCCCTGGCGCTTCTGGCCGGTTCGGCATTCTGTTTCGCCGGTCCCGGTCGACGTCCGGTCAGGGCCATGGCCGCACTCCAGTTCCTGGCACTGGCGGCGCTTGCCGCCGCACTGGCCGCCGTGCTGCACCTCGTTCTTTCCGGTGCGCAAAGCGCACCGCTTCCCGGCGCAGGGGCTTTGCATCTGCTTGTCCGCCTCGACATGCTCAGCGTCACCATGCTGCTGCTCGTCACCTTCATCGGTTGGGTGGTGATCCGCTATGCGGCCACCTATCTGGACGGGGAGGCGCGCCAGGGGGCCTTCATGGGCTGGCTCGCGGTCACATTGGCCGCGGTCATGCTTCTCGTCCAGGCCGGCGATCTTGCAACATTTGCCGCCGCGTGGATCGCCACTGGCGTCGGGTTGCACAAGCTGCTGCTCTTCTATGGCGACCGTGCCCAGGCACGGCGTGCCGCCCGAAAGAAATTCATCGTGGCGCGCATGGGGGATGCGTCCCTGCTCGCGGCAGTGCTTGTCCTGGGCATCGGCTTCGGCACGACGGACATCGCCGCCATCGCAGCAGCCGCGGCTGGCGGTGAGATGCCGGCCGGAACCGTCGCTGCCGCCGGTCTTCTGGCTCTGGCAGCGCTGCTGAAGTCCGCGCAGTTTCCGATGCATGGCTGGCTGACGGAAGTCATGGAGGCTCCCACACCGGTTTCCGCCCTGCTTCATGCCGGCGTCATCAATGCCGGTGGTTTCCTTCTGATCCGCTTCGCCGATGTCATGCTGCTGGCGCCGGGTGTCCTGGCTGCTCTTGTCATGGTCGGCGGGTTTACCGCCCTGCTCGGCGGGCTCGCCATGCTGGCACAGCCGGCGGTCAAGACCTCGCTTGCCTGGTCGACCATCGCCCAGATGGGTTTCATGATCATGCAATGCGGCCTGGCGCTGTTTCCGCTGGCCTTGCTGCATATCGTCGCCCATTCGCTGTACAAGGCCCATGCCTTTCTCGCCTCGGGCGGCGCGGTGGAACAGGTCGCCTCCATCCGGCGCCCGGGGCCCGTGGCCGTGCCCGGCGCGGGGGCGGTCCTCCGGGCCTTCGCGCTTGCGCTGGCTGTCTATGCGGCCATCGGTCTGGCCTTCGGGCTCGTCTTCGGCCTTGACGGCAAGTCGCCCCAGGCGCTGGCGCTCGGCGCCATTCTCATCTTCGGGGTCGCCTATCTGATTGCGCAGGGCCTGGCCGACGCGGCGCCCCGTGCCCTGACACGCCGCACCCTGCTTTCAGCACTGGCCGCAACGATCAGCTATTTCGCGCTCCATTCCGGTGCCGAATGGCTTGCGGCGGGCACCTTGCCTGCCACGCCGGCGCCCGGCCCGCTGGAATGGGCGCTGCTGGCGCTGGCGCTGCTCAGTTTCGGCCTCGTCGCGGTCGCACAGGCGTCCTTCCCGCTGTGGTCCGCGCATCCGGCGGCCGCCGGCCTGCGCGTGCATCTGGCCAACGGCCTCTATGCCAACGCCCTTTTCGACAGGCTGACGGGCAACTGGTCCGTCACGCGGCCATAATGAAACCTGCAAGGGAATTCAGGATCATGACCTTCCAGACACAGACCTTCGCCCCCACGGCAGACGCCCTTGAACGGGCGGTGGATGCATCCATCCGGCAAATCCCGCCGCTGTGGCCGCTGGCCGCCCATGTCGCGGTCAATCCCTGGCTCGGCCAGAGCCGGCTCGGGCTTGCAGAAACCGGCGCCCGGCTGGGCCGTCTGGGCGCTGGCCCGGTCACCATGACGCGGGCCTGGTACCTGGAGCGTATCGAAAGGGGCGAGATCAGCGACGGCGACCTTGCCGCCGCGCTGGCCGCCTCGCCCCACGCTTCCAGGCCCGCATCCCTTGCCGGGCTGAAGGCGCTTGCCGCCGAGGAACGGCCCGCGGCCGATGTCCTGCCGACGGTTGCCGACCTGGCTGCCAGGCACAGCGGCACCGACTGGCCCGGTATCCTTGCCGACAGGTTCGGCCAATGGGCGGCAAGCCATTTCGATGCGGGACAGGCGCTCTGGGCGGCCCCGCAGGAAACGGACGCCTGGCTGGCCTGGCGCACCCATGCGATGCATGACATCACCCCGGAGATCATGGGCCTTGCGGGCTTCGCCGCCTTCGTGGCGGGCATGCCGGAGACGCCGGAAGCCTCCATTGCCCGTTCGGTCGCACGGCTTGGGCTGGATGAAGCTGCGCTTGAAACCTTTTTCCACCGGCTTCTGCTTTCGCTCGGCGGCTGGGCGCAGCTTGCGCGCCAGCGGCTCTGGCAGGCCGGGATGGCCGGCGCCACGGACAGCGCGCCGGCCGCCTTGCTGGCCATACGGCTGGCATGGGAAGAAGCGCTGCTCGAACGCTACCGGGATGCCATCGCAGCCGAATGGTCGAATGTGAAGCAGGCGCTTGCCGAACCTGTATGCCTGAACCGGGCCGATATCGCCGATGAAATCCTTCAGGAGGCCTTCGAGCGGTCTGCCCAGCGCCAGCTTGTCGAAAGGATTGCCGCGCCGGCGCCGGGCCAGCGCGAAGGGCGCCCCGTGCTTCAGGCCGCCTTCTGCATCGATGTTCGCTCGGAAGTCTTCCGGCGGGCGCTCGAAAGCGTCGATCCGTCCATCCGCACCCTCGGCTTTGCCGGCTTCTTCGGCATCGCCGTCTCACATCGCGGCTTTGCCTCCGATGCAGAGGAACTGCGCCTGCCCGTGCTTCTGAATCCCGCCCACCGGTCTTGCGCGACAGGTCATCATGACGGGATGGCGGACCGGCAGGCCCGCTTCCGGGCCCGCGCCAGCCGGGCATGGGGCCGCTTCAAGCTGGCTGCGGTATCATCCTTCGCCTTCGTCGAGGCCATGGGGCCGGCCTATGTGGCAAGGCTGCTGCGCGATGCGCTGCGGCTGAAAGGCGCCGCAGGGAAGCGGGAGCCGAAGCCGCGCTTTTTCCCGGAACCCGATCTGGCCGCGCGGATCGAGGCGGCCGGAAACGTTCTGCGGGCCATGGGCCTGACGCGCGGTTTTGCGCGCATTGTCCTGCTTGCAGGCCACGGCGCAAGTGTCGTGAACAATCCCCATGCGAGCGGCCTGCAATGTGGCGCTTGCGGCGGCCATTCCGGCGAAGTGAATGCGCGCCTGCTTGCCGGCCTGCTCAACGATCCGGCCGTACGTGAAGGGCTTGCGCACACGGGGATCGCCATTCCCGCCGATACGCTTTTCGTCGCAGCCCTGCATGACACGACGACCGATGCCGTCACGCTCTACGATGGCGACAGCGATACGGCCAGACATGCAGGCGACCTGGAAAAGGTGGCCGGCTGGCTTCAGCGCGCCGGGCGGATCGCCCGCGCCGAGCGTGCGTTGCGCCTTCCGCGCGCCGATGGCGAAGCCGGTCTTCCGGCCCGCGCGCGCGACTGGTCGCAGACGCGTCCTGAATGGGGTCTGGCCGGATGCCGGGCGTTCATCGCGGCGCCACGGACACGCACGGCCGGACGCGACCTGGCAGGCCAGGCCTTCCTCCATGATTATGACTGGCGGCGCGACAGCGCCAACGGCTTTGCCGTGCTTGAACTGATCATGACCGCGCCGGTGGTCGTCGCGAGCTGGATCAGCCTGCAATATTACGGTTCCACGGTCGCCCCGCAGGTCTTCGGCGCCGGCAACAAGCTGTTGCACAATGTCGTCGGGGGCATAGGCGTGGTGGAGGGCAATGGCGGTCTGCTGCGCGGCGGCCTGCCCTGGCAATCCGTGCATGACGGTGAGCGCTTCGTCCATGAGCCGCTGCGCCTGTCCGTGATGATCGAGGCGCCGCGCGAAGCGATGTCGCAGGTACTGCGCAAGCATGAGGCAGTGCGCGCACTGTTTGACAATCGCTGGCTTCACCTGATCGCGCTTGATGACAGCGGGAAGCCGGGCTGGCGCTATTCCGGTGATCTGGAATGGGAATCGTGGGCCTGAGAATGACCGGCCGGAACACCGGCCCGATGAAAAGAGGGAAGCGCCGCGGGCAGAAGGCGCTTCCCTCTTGGAGCCCGCTTCCGGGGGGCAGGAGAAGCGGACAAGAGTGACAGCTTTGGTGCGGGGAGGGGTATCTCGAGCCTGTCACGCCCCTAGAATGCCTGGGCGTGGCATATTGTTCCGCTGCCGGTATCAGTTTTTTTCCGCATTGGCTTGAAGCGCATGGCGGCGGTGGTTGGCCGGCGAGACGTGACGGATCGCGGCGGCCGCCACGAGCAGCAGGGGCACGGCGATGAATCCGCCCACCGGGCCCCATGCCCAGATCCAGAATGCCAGGGCCAGAAGCACGATGAACGGGTTCAGCGTCAGCGTTCGGCCAAGCACATGCGGGGTCACGAACTGGGCTTCCGTCATGTTGACGGCCAGATAGGCGAGCATGGGTGCCAGATAGCCCGAGGTCGAGGATCCGGTGGCAAGGCCGACGCCGAGCATGATCAGCGACATGATGGCCGGCCCGATATAGATGGCATAGTTCAAGAGGCCGGCCAGCACGCCCCACAGCAGCGGGGACGGCACGCCGAGGAGCGCCATCGCGACGCTGACACACGCCCCCATGGCGATATTGATCGCCGTGATGGACATCAGGTAGCGCGAGACCAGCGTTTCCACGTCGCGGAAGACATGGGCCATGCGCCAGCGAAGCCGCCTGTCGAAGCACAGGCTGAGCACCGAATGGCGCAATTGATGGCGCGTGGCCATGAAGAAGTAGAGGCTGGCGAGGAACAGCACGATCTGCGTTGCCAGCGCCGGCGCCAGCCAGGCGACGTTTTCCGCCGTCGAGCCATCATCCACCTTCACTTCCTGCGTCACACGCTCCTGCCCGAGCGCCGTTTGCAGGCTTGCGCTCATGCTGTCCAGCGTCGTCAGCAGGTCCTTCCAGTCGGCCAGGATGGTCTGTGCCCGCGCCCAGATGACAGGCAGCCTCTCCGTCCACGCGGTCAGCGGGATCACGATCGTCGCGACCACCGCCGAGATCAGCGCCAGGAACGCCAGCACGATGGCCGCGGCGGAAATGGGCGCCGGAATGCCGGCATTCTCGATCCGGTCGGCCAGGGGGCCGAACATCAGCCCGATAACCATGGCCAGCGTCACCGGCGCGATCAGCACCTGCCCGTGATCGACGATTACCGTGACAGCGAGCAATCCCACGGCAATGGCGCTGAAGCGCGCCGCGAGCGAAATGAACGCGTCCATTGTACCGGACTGCGCCGTCTGCCTGGCGCCGCGTCCGGGAGGGAAGTGGCGCATGGGCGGCTTTCTCCGGTTCCACGGAAAAACGTCCGTGCGCCGTTTCGGTTCCTCAGCCGTTTTCCGCGTTGAGCGGAATGCCGATGGCGATCGTCAGGCCCTGGTCATGGTAGGTCCGCTCGATCGTGCCGCGCAACTCGCCGCGAATATTCGCGTCGATAAGGCGTGAGCCGAAACCCCGGCGCTCCGGTTCGCCCTCACCGGGCCGGGCCGGAAAGCGCTCGTCCCAGGTCAGCGAAAGCATCCGGCTGCCGTTTCCCGAGAGGGTCCAGCGGATGGCGAGCTTGCCATCGGTTTGCGAGCCGGCGCCATATTTGAGGGCGTTGGTGGCCAGTTCATGAATGGTCAGGGCCATGGCCTGCGTCTGCCGGGCGTCGAGGAAGACCTGCGGGCCGCCGATTTCGGTGCCGTCGAATTGCGAGCCGTAGATCTGCTGCAATTCGGTGTCGATCAGCTCGCCCAGCTCGGCGCCGCTGCCGGTGGACCGGGTCAGCAGGTCCTGCGCATTGGCCATGGACTGCAGCCGCGCCGAGAAGCTGTCGGAAAAGTCCATCAGGTCATTGCTGGCCGACGCCGTTTGCCGCGCCATGGCCTGGATGCGCGCGATGGAATTCTTGATGCGGTGCTTCATTTCCTTGAGCAGAAGGTCTTTTTCCGCCGAAGCGCTCTGCGACAGTTCCGCCAGGGCCTGCGCGTTGGCAACGGCCTGCTGCTGCCAGCGCGTGGCCGCGGACAGCGCCGTTGCCAGCAGGAAGGAGATCAGGCCCGTCAGCAACGTGTAAATGCCGGGCAAGTCGCTGGCGAAGCCGGCCCCCTCGTGAACCCGCACCTCCCAGCGCCGGCCCGCGATGTCGAATTCCCGCGTGGTGCGGTAGGAAACGGAATTGCCGGTCTCCCGGTAGGCGGGCGTGGCATAGAGCGCCTGCTGCGCGGCCGGGGCGTTGATGTCCCGCGTCATCAGTTCCACCGGCAGCGGCCGCCCTTGCAGCGCTGCCTCGTGCAGGTCGCCGGCCCGGAAGGGCGCGTAGATGAAACCGGCCGGGACGTTTCCGCCCGGTTCGGACACCGGCAGGTAGACGAGAAATCCCGCCTGCTTGATGCTCGTGATCTCCTGCACCAGCGTCACCGGCGGCGTGGCGGACACTTCGCCCGTTTGCAGCGCGCGCCACATGGCCTCCTGGCGATCCTCGCCGGAAAACATGTCGAAGCCGAGCGCGGCGCGGTTGCGCTCGTTCATCGGTTCGAGAAGCAGGATGGCGGTTCGCACCGCCTCCGTGCTTTCGGGCCACACGGCCCGGTCGAGGCCGTAGGCTTCCCGCAGCGCCGCGCGAACCTGTTCCTCTTCGCCTGGCTGGAGAATGGCCGAATAGCCGATGCCCTGGATTCCCCTGAACCGGCTGTCGAGATCGAGACCCTCCACGAAAGCGGCGAAGGAAGGCCGCGTCAGGCGTCCGTCGACGGCACGGAAATAGGCCGCCGTGGCCACCAGCAGCGCGATGTGCTGCTGTACCCGTTCCTCCACGCGGCTGACAGCCTCGTCAGCGGCAAGCTCGAAGCGCGCATGAATGGCCTGGCTCTCCGTGCGATGCACGGCTGCCGTGATTCCAAGGCCGATAAGGCCGACAAGCAAGAAGACGAGGGCTGGTCCGTATCTCTGCAACTGGCCTGACTCTTGAAAGTGTTTTCAAGACAGTATGCCGCTTTTTCCGCTGCGGGGAAGGGCAAGTTTCAGGAAACGCTGTTGGATCGGTTCACCTTGCGGAATCACCGCAAGGCACGGGTTTCTTCTCCGGTTGCGGCCTGGGCCACCAGTGCATTGGCAGGGGTCTCGGGTGCCGGCTCGTCGACGGGCCGGACGGAAGCCTGAAGTCCGTCCTGCGTGGTGACGTCCCACACGATCTCCATTTCCCGTTCATCCATCGGATCGACCGGCAGGCAGCGCGCGACCAGAACGCCGCTCCGCGTGCCGGCGCGCCCCAGAGCGGGTGCGATGGCATGCTGGCAGGCTTCAAGGGTTTCGTAGCCCGTCACGGGCGCCGGATGCACCGCGCAGCTTTCCGGCGTGTTCCCGCAGGCGATGACAAGCATGAGTGCAGCAAGATGTTCCATGGCTCCGGTCTCTCGTTGGCAGTCGGAAAACGCCGTGACACGCCACACGGTTCCGCGAACCGGATTTTCCGGACGCGGCCATGATCGAGGGAACTCTTGACCGGGCAAGACCGTTTTTCATGCGCCCCCGCGGCAGTGCCGCAAACCCCCATTTGACGAGAGGACAAACGACATGAACTGGAATCAGATCGAAGGAAACTGGGAAAAGATGAAAGGCAACGTGCAGGAGAACTGGGGCAAGCTGACCGGTGACGATCTCGATGTCATCGCCGGCAATCGCAAGCAGCTCTCCGGCAAGTTGCAGGAGCGCTACGGCAAGCAGGAAGAGGAAGCCGAGCGCGAGATTGATGACTGGCTCGCTCGCCACTGATCTTCCCATGCCAGAGACGATGGAAAAGCCCCCGGTCAGCGAATGAACCGGGGGCTTTTTTCATGGCCGCTGGTGCTCGGCCTGACTGGTTGTCATGAATGTGGAATAGCCATGTGCGTCGCCGGGCGCTTCACTCAGGATGAGCCAGGCACCGGTTGCCAGGGCTGCCGTCATGGACAGGGCGAACAGCCAGCCGCTTGAAACAGGAGGCCGCGTACGGGCGCTGCTGTCTGCGCTTTCGGTGTCATGGTCGCTCATGTTGCCTCCTTTCGGAAGCTCAATACACAAGGCCCGCGGCCGGTTCCCCAAACGGGTGGGAAGAGGGTCAGGGCTTTTTTTCCGTGCCGGCAAGCAGCCGGTGGCGTGGCTCAGCCTTGCGGCGCCTGTTCGAAGGTGAGCCGGTAGATGAAATGGTTGTCCTGCCGCTCGATCGTTCCCGTTCCGCCAACCGCCGCCGGCGCGATCCGGTCGAGAACCACGCTTGCGAAGGCGTCGGCCTGCCCGGCTTCGGAAAGGAAGTCCGGCCCGCTCGTGGTGTGGCTCCAGGTGATCTCGATCTGCCGGGGGTCGGTGCCGCTGACTTCGCATGTGACCGTGATTTCCGGGCGCGCGCCCAGCGCCGCGGCCGCTGCGATGGCATCGACGAGCAATTCATGCAGGGCCAGCCCCACATGCAGCGCCTCGTTGGGCGACAGCAACGGATCGGCGCCGTTCACGGTCATCACGGCATCGGCATGGTCAAGATATTTGGCGGCCTGTGCCCGCAGCAGTTCGCGAAACTGGGCGCCGCGCCAGCTCGAATCGGTCACCAGATCCTGCGATTGGGCCAGCGAATAGATCCGTCCGCGAAACACCGGCAGGAAGGTGGAAAGGGTCGAGGCGCCACGCGCGGTTTGCGAAACGATGCTCAGGATGATGGCCAGCAGGTTCTTCGACCGGTGGCTGACCTCGCGCAGAAGCGCCCGCAGCATCTGTTCGCGGCGGTGCTCTTCCGTCAGCTCGATGATTGTCGTGTGGATGAGCGAATCGGCGCCGTTGCCGGTGCGCGTGATGATGAATTCGAACCGGCGCTCCTCCGGTCCGGTTGTCAGCAGGTGTTCCACTTCGCCGCCCGTCTCCACGCGGTTGCGGATTTCGCCGAGCGCTGCGCCGAGCTTCTCGCCGAACATCTGCATTTCGTCGGGCTCCGCATCGGCCTTCACGTGCCAGCAGTCCGGCAGGTTCGCGATGTAGATGTAGCGTCCGTCCAGGGATTGCAGCGTCGCACCCACATAGGACTGGTTCAGCGCCCGGACGATGAAGTCCCGGAATGCGCTGTCCTTGCTTTTCTTGCTCTCCCACGTCAGGCGATGCGGCATGGCGGTAATCTACACGGGGCCTCTCAGACGGCAACAGGCGCCCGCTTGGGGCGCCTGTCATCGTCACTTGGGGAAACAATGTCCGCCACGTCACGCCCGGCGGAAAAAGCCGGCGATCAGCGAAATCACCAATGCGGCGAGGAAGATGAAGAATAGGACCTGGGCAATCCAGGCGGATGCTCCGGCAATGCCGCCGAAGCCGAGCACGCCGGCAATGATTGCCACCACAAGAAAGATCAGCGCGTAGTAAAGCATCGGTCGTCTCCTGTTTTCCGATATGGCGATCAACGTGCCCCGCTCCGGTTGGTTCCCGCAGGCGCGCGGGTCAGGCGGCGTTTTCGGCCACGGCTTCGTTGAAGAACAGCGCCTGGCTGATCAGCGCCTTCACCATTTGCGGGTTGAACGGCTTGGTGACCAGGAAGGCCGGCTCCGGCCGTTCGCCGGTGAGCAGCCGCTCCGGAAAGGCGGTAATGAAGATCACCGGCACCTGTGCGGTCTTGAGGATGTCGTTGACCGCGTCAATGCCGGAACTGCCGTCGGCGAGCTGGATGTCGGCAAGCACCATTTTCGGGTTCGTCCGGTTGAACAGGTCAACGGCCTCTGCATGGGTTCTTGCGATGCCCGTCGCGGTATGGCCCAGATCTTCCACCAGCGCCTCGATATCCATGGCGATCAGCGGCTCGTCCTCGATGATGAGGATGTCGGTGGCCACCTGCCGTGAAATGTCTTCCGCCGCCTCTTCCAGATGCGCCTCCACCATGGCTTCGTCGATTCCGAGGATCTCGGCCGCTTCGGCCGATGAGAAGGATTCCACCGATGTCAGCAGGAAAGCCTGCCGCGCGATGGGCCGCACCCGCGCCAGGTTGGCCGCCGCGCGCTGCTCCCATGCAAAGGGAGAGTCCGGTTCCGGAATTTCGACATTCGTGGAACGCAACAGGTGGGAGAAGAGTTTGAACAGGGACACCCGGTCCGAGCTTGCTGCCGGAAAAAGAGACAGATCGGCGATCAGTGCCTCCAGCGCCGCGGCAACATAAGCGTCGCCGGATGTCTGCGAACCGGTCACCGCGCGCGCGTAACGGCGCAGGTAAGGCAGATGGGCGGCAATACGGGTGGATAATGACATGCTAAAGTATCTCCCCATGTCCGGTTGGACGTTTCGGTAAAGGTCGAGACGCGTGAGCGCGAAAAAAGTTCCGCCAAAGCCGGAACTTTTTTCCGGCCAGTGCATTTTCGAACCAGATCGTACCGGGCAGGATGGAAAGGTATCGCGTGAAAAACAAAGTGAATTCAACCCGTTCCTCATCGGCAAGAGCCACGGGAGACGCCGTGTCGCGCCGCCTGCGCGATTATTATGATTCAGTCAAGGAAGAGGGCATTCCCGATCGTTTTCTTGACCTTCTGGAGCGGCTCGACGCGGTCGACAGCCAGTCCGCGCCGCGTGAGAAGGCATCCGCGGAGAATGGCCGTGAGTGAGGCTGGCGACCGGACAGACGCTCCGTCCGCCGATGACAGGGCGTTCAAGCGATCGATGCTGGCGGCCTTGCCGAACCTGCGCGCCTTTGCCGTTTCGCTCACCGGCAAGCATGACAAAGCCGATGACCTCGTCCAGGAAACGATCATGAAGGCCTGGTCGAAGCAGCACCTGTTCCAGCCGGGCTCGAACATGAACGCCTGGCTCTTCACCATTCTGCGCAACGAGTTTTACAGCCAGATGCGCAAGCGTGGGCGCGAAATACAGGATTCCGATGGCCTGTTCACCGAGCGCATGTCGGTTCACCCGGCGCAATATGGCGCGCTCGACCTGCAGGACTTCCGCGCCGCGCTCGACCAGCTTCCGGCCGACCAGCGCGAGGCGATCATTCTCGTCGGTGCATCCGGCTTCGCCTATGAGGAAGCCGCCGAGATTTGCGGCTGCGCCATCGGCACGATTAAGAGCCGCGTCAATCGCGCGCGAAACCGGCTTGCCGAACTGCTTTCGGTCTCCGGCGAGGGTGACTACGGGCCGGACGAGATTTCCGCCACCGTCACCAAGCGCGCTTTCGCCGGCTGAGACCGCGCTGGCGGTGGATCGCCCGGATGACGCAAGCGCTCCGCTCAGGCCGGCTCGTCCGGCATGGGACGGGTGGCCAGTGCCCGTTCAACGGCCTTGAGCAGGAGGCTGTTGGCAAACGGTTTGCCGACATGCGGCCAGGGGCTTTGCGCGTTCACCACCCCGTCGGATGCGCTGACGAGGACAACGCCCGCGCCTTCCGGAAGAAAGCCGGTCAGCCGGGTCACGAAACAGGTGGTGAGTTCGGGACAGTCGCAGATCACCAGATCCCAGGCGTCCGAAGGCGCCTTGGCGAGGTCCGTCACGATCATCGCCTCGCATTGGTAGATGTCGCCGACGATGCGCTCGATATCGATCGCGATGAGCGGTTCGGGCTCGACGATGAGCAGCCGCAGGCATTCTCCGGACATGGATGATCCCTTCATGGAAAAACTTAGAATGAACTTTTTCCCGGCCGTGTCATTTAACTATGACATGGCGGACGCTTGCGCAGCGGAACCTTCCGGGCCGCAAGGCGTTGCGGCATGGCTGGAGGTTCCATGACGGCGAAATTCTCGGTTCAACGTGGAAAGACCCACTGCTCGCATTGTCCGCTGCGGGCCAATGACTGCTATCGTGAATTCTCCGAACCGGAACTGGCATTCGTGAGCGGCTTCAAGAAGGGCGAACTGGCGGTGGACAAGGGCGCGACCATTCTGGTCGAGGGCGCCCATAGCGCGCATCTCTTCACCGTCCTCGAAGGCATCGCCTTTCGCTACAAGGTTCTGCCCGATGGCCGCCGGCAGATCCTCAATTACGCGATGCCCGGCGATCTCGTCGGCCTGCAAGGTACTCTGATGGGCGAAATGCAGCACACGGTGGAAGCGCTGACCGACGTGCAGCTCTGTGTCTTCGAGCGGAACCGCCTGTCATCCCTGTTCGAGGCGCATCCCGATCTGGCCTTTGACATCACCTGGATCGCCGCGCAGGAGGAGCGCATTCTCGACGAACATCTCCTGTCCATCGGCCGGCGCACGGCGCTTGAGCGCGCGGCCTACCTCCTCGCCTTCCTGGACCACCGCAGCCGCCAGTCCGGTGCAAACGACGCAAGCGCGCAGCGCCTGCCCGTCACCCAGCAGCACATGGCCGATACGCTCGGCCTTTCGCTCGTCCACACCAACAAGACGTTACGCAAGCTGGCGCGCCGCCAGATGATCCGCTGGACCGACCACGGCTGTGTCGTGGCCGACCGCGATGCGCTCGAACGAACGGCGGGATGGACGCCGGACGATACCCGTAAACGCCCCTTCATCTGAGGAATGCCGCCATGCGCGTTGCTGCCGTTCTGAACCGGGAGGGAGGCACGATCCGAACCGTCGATGTCGACCGCCTCTGCACCGATCTTGGTGCGGCCTTCAGCCATGCCGGACGGGCCTTCGAGTGCCACGTCACGGACGGCGCCAACCTGATCGGCGCGCTGCGCGAGCAGGCAGGCCGCCACGACATCGACTGCATTGTCGCCGGCGGAGGCGACGGCACGGTATCCGCCGCCGCCGCTGAATGCTGGAAATCGGGCAAGGCGCTTGGCATCCTGCCTGCCGGCACGATGAACTTCTTTGCGCGCACGCTCGGCATACCCCTGAACATGCCCGATGCCATCGCGGCCCTGGCCGGCGCGCCCGAGGCACACGCCGATATTGCCATTGCCAATGACCGCCCCTTCATCCACCAGTACTCGGTTGGCATGCAGCCGCGCATGGTGATCGAAAGGGAGCGCCGGGAGTACAACGCATCGCGGCTGGGCAAGATACTGGCCAGCGCGCGCGCCGCGCTCTCACCGCTGATCCGGCCACCCTCCTTTCGCGCCCGGATAACCGCCGACGGCAACCACTCGCGGCGCCGGCTAAGCCTCCTGGTGGTTTCCGCCAATCCCCATGGGCACGGGCATCTGCCCTATCCCGATACCTGGGATCTCGGCCGCCTCGGCATGTATCTGGCCCGCCCGCTCGAACCCCGTGCCAGCGTGCAGTTGGCCGCCGATCTGACATTGGGAAGCTGGGATGGAAATCCGGACCTGGAGACGGCCACGGCGAGCGAAGTGGTGCTTGAATTCCCCCGGCTCAAGCCCGGTTCCATGGCCCTCGTCGACGGCGAACTGGTGGAACTGGAGGCGCGCGTCGCGATCCGTCTGGAACGCAAGGCCCTTCGCGTCTTGAGCCCACTGGCGGCAGGGACCGGCGCCGCCGCGTCGGGCCGGCAGGAAATGCCCGGCCAGCCCGTCCTGCTTTGACGGGCGCGGATGCCACCCGTTCGCAACCCATCGAAATAAGGCCTCCGCGACGGGTGACGCGGAGGCCTTCGCGCTGCGCCGTGCAGCAGGTTGCGGCGCTTCTGGCGTGGTTCAGTCGGCGACGATCGCGCGCATCATCCACAAGGCTTTCTCATGGAATGTCAGGCGCTGCGTCAGCATGTCCTCGGTCACGACATCGCCGGCATCGCCAGCCTTGCCGGCTGCCTCGCGCATGGTCCGGACGGCCTTTTCATGGGTCTCGATCAGATCCTCCACCATCGCCTTGGCGCTGGAGTGATCGACCGATTTTTCCCCCGGCGCGAAATGGGATGTTTCGGCAAACGACACCGGCGCGAGATGACCCAGCGCACGAATGCGCTCGGCGATCGTGTCGGCCGCGGCGAACAGTTCCTCGTAATGGTCCTCTGTCAGTTCATGCAGTGGCTTGAACAACGGGCCGACCACGTTCCAGTGATAGACATGGCTCTTGACGGTCAGCCGGTATGTGTCTTCGAGAATCCCGGTCAGAAGGCCGGACATCTCCTTGCAGTAGTCGGCTGACAGGCCGATATTGATCTTTTCCGCGTGGGCTTCCGGTTTCAGGACTGCGGTAACATTCGACATGGAATCGGTCTCCTTCGGTCAGGGTTGGGGGAGCGGACAGGGTTCAGCCTTCGCCCAGGCCCGTCTCGCTCTGGTCGACGGCGGTATCGATCGCTTCGCCGTAGATGGCGATTCCGGCCCAGGCGATCATGGCGACAAGCAGGCCGGCGGCGAGGATCACGAGAACGGGGCGTCCCCGCTCTCCCTGGCGGGCTTCCTTTGGCTTCAGCGGGCGGTTCATGACGTCTCCTTTCTGGTGGTGGCGTTCATGGTCATGCATTGTCCGGATCCGATGTGCCGGCCTGGGCGGCCGCGAGCGCCACGACGGCAGCGAGCCCGAGGCCGAGCAAGCCCGCCTTTCTTTGCAGAAGGGGGGCAGCGCCCAATGCGGCATAGGCGGCAATGCGGCGTCCGGTGTCGTCCTGTTCGGCACGCTTGCGGTCTCGCCATTTCAGAAACGAGAGAACGGCCAGGATGCATAGCGCGAGCGCGGCCAGCAGGGCCGATCCGACGCCTGCGGCTGCGGGAACACCCCAGGCCCGCGCCGCCAGGGCGACAGCGGCGGCAAGGCCGACCGCCCATGCGCTCAACAGCAGGAAACAGGCCAGCGCCATCAGCAGGCCGTTGCGCTTGCGCCGTGCAACGGCAGCCTCCACGTCGCTGGAGATCAGCGAAAAGGCCAGGGGCAGCAGTTTCAGCATTGCTGTCAGCGGCGCATGAGCAGCGCGACCAGAAAGCCGATGCCTGCCGCTATGCCGAGCGTCTGCACCGGTTTGCGGCGCACTTCCTCGCGCAGCATCACCTCCAGCCGGTCCAGTTCGCCACGCGCATTGGCGAGGACTTCGCGGGACGCATTCATCGCTTCGTCCGCGCGGGCCGTGGCGTTCGATTTGGCTTCCCCGGCCTTCGAGGCGCCGAAGTCGCCGATCGTCCGCGTCAGCCTGGAAATGTCGCTCTTCAGCTCCTCGACCTGCGCCTGGATGTCGGCCGCGGTCGTGGTTCCGTTGCTCTTTTCGGAAGCAGCACGTTGCGTGGCAGTCGCCATCGATGTCTCCTTTCGTTCGATCAGTTGAAGAACGTGTTCGGCAAAACGAAGTTCCGTCTCCGGGCCGCTGAACGCCAGAAACCGGCCGCGTGATGCGGCCGGTTTCCGTAAAACAGGGGTCAGCGATGCTTAGCGAAGCAGCATCTGATCCCGGTTGGTGGCATAGGTGGCCTCGTCATAGGAGGGCTGCTGTTCCAGCTGCTCCTCCGTGAACCGCGTGAAGATGCGGTGTTCGCCGTTGCCATTGCGCATGATCTGCAGTTCCCTGGCGTCCAGGGCGACAGGCTTCTCGCCAAGCCCCAGGAAGCCGCCGACATCGACCACATAGGCTTCGATCTGGCCGTCAGCGGTCAGGATGACATCGCCGATCTCGCCAAGATCCTCGTCATTGGCGCCATAGACCGAGGTGCCAAGCAGGTTTTCGGCACTCATCTCGCCCTGCTGCGTGGCTGTCCAGCCGTCACGGTTCACCGCCGCTGTCGTTTCCCGGTCCACCGCGTTGCGGTCGTCCGTGGCCGCCATGTTGTCCTGACGGTCGGTCTGGTCCATCTGCTCGTCGGAGGCCATGCGGTCCTGACGGTTGGTCTGGTCCATCTGTTCGTCGGAGGCCACGCGGTCCTGACGGTTGGTCTGGTCCATCTGCTCGTCGGAGGCCATGCGGTCCTGACGCTGGCCGTTGTTTTCCACGCTGGCGGTGTCAAAGGACGGTGCGGCTTCCAGTTCCTCGCGGGTGGCCGAAATCATCAGCCAGCGCTCGCCGTCGCGATCGACCCAGCTCAGCTTGTCGAAATCCACGGCGACGTTTTTCTCGCCGATGCCGAGAAAGCCGCCAACGCCGATCACAACGGCTTCGGCCTGGCCATCCTGGCCCATGACAACGTCATTGACGTCGCCGACATTGTCGTAATTGTCCATCATCGCGGTCTGCCGTGCGGCCTGGTCCGTCGCGGCCTCGTTGCCGTCAAGGGCTTCCGCCGTACGGTCGCCATCGGCCATGCCGGCATCCTGGTTGTCGTTCATCGCACCGGCGGCCTGCTGGCCATTGGCGGCCTGGCCGTCAACACGGCCATCCTGTGCGGCCGTCGTGCCGTTGGTGCCATAGCCGCTGGACTGGTCATCCTGGTTCATGGCCGCACCGCGTTCGCCCGAACGCTCGGTATAGACCGTCGCGCCAAGCAGGTTCGACGCCAGGATCTGCTTGTTGGACGCTTCGAAATAACCGGTCTCGGACGTCATGTCCTGGCCGGCATCCTGTGAAAAGACGGGCTGACCGCCCTGCGTCATGTCCTTGGATGCTTCATGATCGGCTGCCATGGCTCCCGATGTCATCAGGGCAACCATTGCAGTGGTGGCGAAAAGCTTGGTGAGCATGTTACGTTTCCTCTGTATGTCCGGGTGGCATATGGCCGCGTGGCGCAAGAAGACGTTTTCCAGACGCTTGCGCTGCGCGGCGCTCTGTCGACGCACTGTCAATGAACGATTGCGCGCCTTGTTCCCGGACGTGGAAGATTTCTGTCACCTTTGCTCTTTTGCGGCCCCGGAACCCCGCGCCTGCAATCCCGTTCTTCCTCAAGCAGATGAAGGGAGATGACGGATGCAGAAAGCCGAGATACTGGCCATCGAACCCCTGACGCGCGACGTGCATCGCTTCCGCATGACGCGCCCGCAAGGGTTCGACTATCAGCCTGGCGATGCGACCGAACTGGCCTTGGACCGCGAAGGCTGGCGCGACGAGACCCGGCCGTTCACCATGACGTCGCTTCCCGCCCAGGAAACGCTCGAATTCACCATCAAGCGCTACCCGGACCACGATGGCGTCACCTGCCGCATTCATGAATTGCTGGTGGGCGAGGCGATCTGCATCGCCGAACCCTTCAGGACCTTCCGCTACAAGGGCAGGGGCGTCTTCATTGCCGGCGGCGCCGGCCTGACGCCTTTCCTGGCAATCCTGCGCGATCTGAAATCCCGCAACGAACTGGCCGGCAATACACTTGTCTTCGCCAACAAGACCGAACAGGACATCATCTGCCGCGACGAACTGGACAAGATGCCCGGTCTGAAGGTTGTTCATGTCCTGTCGGAGGAAAGAAGGAGCGGCATGCATCACGGCTTGGTCGATGAAGACCTGCTGGGCGAGGTGACCGGCGGCGACCTTGACCGGCAATTCTATGTCTGCGGCCCGCCGCCGATGATGGAAGCGGTGAAGGGACATCTGGCTGCGGCCGGCGTTCGCCCCGATGCCGTCAGCCTCGACGAATAGGCCTTCGATCAGCCGCAGGGATGTTACAGCCGTTCATCCCATGTGACCGGCGGGACCGGTCGCTTGCCACGGTCTCGCCCTGTTTCGTTCCTACCCGCGCCGGCAACACAAGGAAAAACCGCGGGTAGATCATGAAAAAGCACACTCTTCTTGCCGCCGCGCTTGCCGTGGCCGCCACCCCTCTCGCGCTGGAAACGGCATCGGCCCAGTGTGGCGGCGCCTCCTGGTATGCCCTCACCTCCAGAACCGCTTCGGGCGAACGGATGAACCCGGCTGCCATGACCGCCGCCCATCGCACCTTGCCCTTCGGCACGCGCGTCAAGGTCACGAACCAGCACAATGGCCGCTCGGTGATCGTTCGCATCAATGACCGCGGCCCCTTCGTGAAGGGCCGGATCATTGACCTTTCCAAGGCTGCGGCCGGCAAGCTCGGCTTCATTTCCCGCGGCCATACCAATGTCTGCTTCGTAAAGGGCTGAAAGGTCTTGCCCGCTACAGCGGCGCGTCAGCCTGGCCGGCGTTTGGCGTCTGCGGGAAAGGCGTCGCGCAGATAGCCCAGCGTGGACAGCGCGTCGACGGGCCGGCCGAAGAAATAGCCCTGTCCGCCGGCACAGCCGAAGTCGACCAGCATTTCCGCCTGGGCTTCTTCCTCGATGCCCTCCGCCACGACGTCCATGCCGAGTCCGTCGCACATTGCCAGGATCGCCTTGACAATGTGTTCGGAAGGTCGGTCGCGCAGGATTTCGGAGATGAAGGCGCGGTCGATCTTCAGCTTGTCGAACGGGATCTCCCGCAACCGGCCGAGCGACGATTGCCCGGTGCCGAAATCGTCGAGCGAAACGCGGATGCCCACGCTGCGCAGGTCGTCGATGATCTACTTGGCCGAAGCCGGATGGCTCATCACGCCGGTTTCCGTGATCTCGATCTCCAGCCGCCAGGCGTCGAATCCGTTCCGGTCGAGGATCGACAGGATGGTCAGGCCCGTATTGGGATCGACGAGTTGCGACGGCGACAGGTTGAAGGAAAGGAACAGGTGGTCCGGCCATGTGCGCGCCGCTTGCGTGGCCTTGTGCAGCAGCAATCGCGACAGCTCGCCGATAATGCCGCGTTCTTCGGCAATCGGAATGAAGGCGGATGGCGGCACCGGGCCGAGATCGCGGTCGTTCCAGCGCGCGAGGCATTCGAAGCCGATGGTCGCCCGCGACTTCAGATCCACGATCGGCTGGAAATGCGGCTCCACCTCGCCCGCCGAGATCGCGCGCCGCAGCGCCTGCTCGATATGCGTGACCCGCCGCGCAGCCTCTTCCATCGCGCGGCTGAAGATCTTCGCCTTCGAGCGGGCCGAGCGCTTGGCGTGGTAAAGCGCCGTCTCCGCCTTGTGGAAAAGCGCATCGGCATCGTCATCGGCATTGTAGTAGAGCGCCCCGCCAATGGAGGCGCCCAGCCGTGCCGTGCGGTCGCCGAGGTCGTAAGGCGCTGAAATCACCTCCAGCAGCATCTCGGCATGATCGCGTGCCGCCTTTTCGGTGAAGACCGAGGGATAGAGGATGGCGAATTCGTCGCCGCCGATCCGCGCCACGAAGGCGCCTTCGTCCAGAGCGTTGCGAAGGCGCAGCGCCACCTGCAGCAGGATGTCGTCGCCGGCCATGCGGCCGAACAGGTCGTTGATGGGCTTGAAGCCGTCGAGGTCGATGATGCAGATGGTGAACGGAACCGGATCGTCCGCCGTATCGGCGATCTGGCGTGCAACCTTTTCCGAAAAGCGCTGGCGGTTGCCAAGCCCCGTCAGCGGATCCGTCAGGACGAGTTCTTTACTGGCCTGCGGTCGGAAGCCTGTTTTTCCGGACGTATGCATGACGCCCCTGTTTCGTCACCTCGATCCGGACGAGTCTCAAGGGGAAGTCTGAATATTTCGTGATATTCGAACTATAAGATCAGACCTGCCGTCCGTCTTCGCGACCACGGCCCCGCGGCATGGTGGCCGCGCGCGTTTGGAATTGGCAAACCCGCGCGCGGGCGATACATGGGCAGGACAGAATGCAGCGAAGCCGGCCTTGGCCGGATACCAGGGAGCAAGCGGGCATGGCACTCAACATCGCGGTCCAGATGGACCACGTCTCCTCGATCCAGATTGCCGGCGACACCACCTTCGCCCTGTGCCTGGAGGCGCAGGCGCGCGGGCATCGCCTTCATCACTACACGCCGGACAGCCTGTCCCAGGAAGAGGATCGCATCCATGCCTGGCTGGAACCGCTGGAAGTGCGGGATGTCAGGGACAACCACTTCACGCTGGGCGCGCCGGTGCGCACCGACCTTTCGGACATGGATGTGGTGCTGCTGCGCCAGGACCCGCCATTCGACATGAACTACATCACCACCACCCACATGCTCGAACGCATCCACCCCGGAACTTTGGTGGTCAATGATCCGGCATGGGTGCGCAATTCGCCGGAGAAGATTTTCGTCACGGAGTTCGCCGACCTGATGCCGGCCACGCTCATCACCCGCAATCGGGCCGACGTGGCCGCTTTCCGCGAGAAGCATGGCGATGTCATCATCAAGCCGCTTTATGGCAATGGTGGCGCCGGCATTTTCCACATGCGCGAGGATGACCGCAACCTGGCGTCGTTGCTGGAAATGTTCGAGCAGATTTTCCGCGAGCCCTACATCGTGCAGCAATACCTGCCTGCCGTGCGCAAGGGCGACAAGCGCATCATCCTCATCGATGGCGAACCGGTTGGCGCCATCAACCGGGTGCCGGCCGACCATGACAGCCGCTCCAACATGCATGTGGGCGGCCGGGCGGAACATTCCGACCTGACCGAACGGGAACGCGAGATCTGCGCACGCATCGGTCCCGCCCTGCGCGAGCGTGGCTTCATCCTCGTCGGCATTGACGTGATCGGCGACTGGCTCACCGAGATCAACGTGACCTCGCCGACCGGCGTGCGCGAAGTGAAGAAGTTCGGCGGCGCAGATATCGCCGCCCTTTTCTGGGATGCCGTTGAACGCCGCGCGGCGGGCTGACCGCCCGGCGCGGTACGCGCTGTTCCGTCTGCACAACCCGATGCAACCGCTTTCCACCGTCGCGGGTGCATTGTTCCTGAATTGTTCTTGATTTCTTCCGGCAGTTGTGGTTTCACTGTCCTGCGTGCTGACAATTCGTCCGCGGGCCGTTCTGGGGATGCGGCCTGCAAGGGGGATGACACATGGTGTCACGTGTCCGCACGGTTGCTTTCCAGGGGATCGAGGCTGTTCCTGTCGACGTCCAGGTCATGGTCGCGCCCGGCAAGATGAACATGCATATCGTCGGCCTGCCGGACAAGGCCGTGGCGGAAAGCCGTGAGCGGGTGCAGGCGGCACTGCATGCCTCCGGCCTTTCCATGCCCGTCAAGAAGGTGACGGTGAACCTGGCGCCGGCGGACCTGCCCAAGGAGGGCAGCCACTATGACTTGCCGATCGCGCTCGGCCTGATGGCTGCTTTGGGCGCGATTCCGCCCGATGCGCTGGCCTCCCATGTGGTTCTGGGCGAACTGGCGCTGGACGGAACGATTGCACCTGTGGCAGGCGCCTTGCCTGCGGCCATGGGGGCCAATGCCGAGGGCCTCGGCCTGATCTGTCCGCACGGCTCCGGCGCCGAGGCCGCCTGGGCCGGCGCCGGCATCGACATTCTCGCCCCGCGCAGCCTCATCGCCATAGCCAATCACTTCCGCGGCACGCAGGTTCTCACCCGGCCCGAGCCGATGATCCGGCAGGCGCCGGCCAACCTGCCCGATCTCGCTGACATAAAGGGCCAGGAAACGGCCAAGCGCGCGCTCGAACTGGCTGCCGCCGGCGGCCACAACCTGCTCATGGTCGGACCGCCAGGATCGGGCAAGTCGATGCTTGCCCAGCGCCTGCCATCCATTCTGCCGCGCCTGACGCCGCGCGAATTGCTGGATGTCTCGATGATCGCGTCGATCGCCGGCGAACTGGCCGGAGGCAAGCTGTCCGACCGCCGGCCTTTCCGTGCCCCGCATCATTCCGCGTCCATGGCGGCCATGGTGGGCGGCGGATTTCGCGCCCGTCCGGGCGAGGTCTCCATGGCGCATAACGGCGTACTCTTTCTCGACGAGTTTCCCGAATTCGCCCCCGCCGTGCTGGATTCGCTGCGGCAGCCGCTGGAAACCGGCGAATGCTTCATCGCGCGCGCCAATCACCGTGTCTCCTATCCGGCCCGCATCCAGCTGGTTGCGGCCATGAATCCCTGCCGCTGCGGCATGGCGGGGGAGCCGGGCCACCGGTGTGCCCGCGGTCCGCGCTGCCAGAGCGAATATCAGGCGCGCATTTCCGGCCCGCTGCTGGACCGCATCGACTTGCGCGTGGAAGTGCCCGCCGTTTCGGCGGCCGACCTGATCCGCCCCGGCACGGCCGAGACCTCGGCGGCGGTTGCGCGGCGCGTCGAGGCAGCCCGCGCCATGCAGGCGGCGCGTTACGCGGCGCTTGGCCTGCCGCCATCCACCGTCAACGCCCATTGCCCGACGGCGCTGGTCGAGCAGGTGGCAAGCCCGGATTCCGCCGGACTGCAACTGCTTCACGATGCCGCTGAGAAGGCCGGTTTCTCGGCCCGCGCCTATCATCGAATCCTGAAGGTTGCGCGCACACTCGCCGATCTCGATGGCGCCGACACGGTCGGACGCATCCACTTGGCCGAGTCCATTTCATACCGGATGGCGGGAGAGCGGATGGCCTCGGCCGCCTGAGCGCCGGCTTCGCGCCCTGCCTGCGGAAGGACCGCGGTCAGACATGCCGGCCACTGGCCCGGCACCCGTTGCATCACGCGCGCAAAGCGGGATCGCGCGCCCCCGGAAGCGGTACGCATCCGCTTGCCCGTCAGGGTGGCTGGCAAGGGAGGGCGATGGTCGGCAGGGAAACATCAAGCTCAAAAACATGAAAAACCCCGGCGCCAGGCGCCGGGGTTCTGTTGTCTGACCCTGACCGGCAGCACCTGCCGGTTGGCCGGTTGGCCGATACGACCGGACTCAGGCCACCGCGCCGGAAATCCAGGACGACAGGGCCGTCTTCGGCGCAGCGCCCACCTTCATGTCGGCCACTTCGCCGCCCTTGAAGATCATCAGCGTCGGGATCGAGCGAACGCCATACTGCGCCGCCAGTTCCGGATTTTCGTCGATATTGATCTTCGCGATCTTGATCTTGCCGGCCATTTCACCGGCGATCTCGTCGAGCGCCGGTGCGATCATCTTGCACGGACCGCACCATTCGGCCCAGAAATCCACCACCACCGGCTCGGCGGCGCCAAGCACGTCGGACTGGAAATTGGATTTGTCGATCTTGACGGTCGCCATTGTCATTTCTCCTTGCGAGATTCGTGTTGGCGCCAATGTGGTCCTTCGCGTGTCGCTGTTCAAGTCACAACTTTGTCACGCCCGACGCAGCCGCAATCGGGTCAAGGCCTCTTCCATTGCCGCGTCAGGAAGCATGATCAGACGTGCGGCTTCGGTGAACAGCAGCGCGCAAGCGACGGGCCTGTCTGGCCAGAGCTGTTCGAGCAGCGCCTTGTAGAGCGCCATCTGTACGACATAGGCGGACGGAACCTGCGCCAGCGATGCCGGCGGCGGCCGGTTGGTCTTGTAGTCCAGCGCCAGCACGCCCTTGCCGGTCACGCACAGCCGGTCGATGACACCGGAGACAGGGTGGCGCCGCCCGGCGATGTCGACATGCCCGGAAACCGGCACTTCGGCCCGCGATCCTGGCCCGAAAGCTTCCCCGAAGCCCGGATCGGCAAGAATCGCGAGCACGGTCTCCAGCGCGCGTTCCGCCTCGCCATCCGGCCAGTCGGTTGCGGCGCGGGCGAGCCATGCGCGCGCCGTTGCCTCCCGGCGGCCGGGCTCCACATCCGGCAGCATCTGGAACAGGGTATGCAAGGCAATGCCCCGGCGAATCGCCAGGGGCGCCATGTCGGGCGTGTCGAGAACGGGCGAGCCGGCGGGTGGGGCATCGCCGGCCACCGGGTCGATCAGCAGCGCCGCCCCGGACGGAGACAGCGGCCTCGGCAGGGGCTCGGCGGGTACGGGCCGGGCCGTCGGGTCGAACGGCAAGGGTCTGGCCTGCGCTTGCGCGGCAGCGGCCGGTGGCGCGCAAGGCGGCAAGCCCGGCCCTTCGGTCTCCCGGTAAACGAGCACGGACTCACCGGTCACCGGATGCACCTCCTCGCGCGTGAAGGAGGAGGTGCTCAGGCCGTCTCTGGCAAGCCGTTGCCAGGTTCCCTCGTTCTGGCCGCGCACCCCATGATAGCCGCAGATCACCAGCCGGTCTTCGGCCCGCGTCATGCCGACATAGAGCAGCCGCCGGTACTCGTCCGCAGCCCGCGCGTCATTGGCCTCGTCCATGGCCGCAAGCGCCGTGTTCCTGCCTGCCCCGGCGCGCCATATGAAGCGCCTGATCGCCTCGCCATCGGGTTTGAACGGGGTGAGAAGCGGCCGGTTCTGCGCGATGACGGGTGCCGAACCGCTATCGACGAGGAAGACGACCGGCGCTTCCAGTCCCTTTGCCGCATGGGCCGTCATGATGCGCAGTTCCGACCGGTTCTGGTCCATCTCGCGCTTGATCTCCGGCGCGCTTGTTTCCAGCGTGTCGAGCAGGCTCTCCATGTCGCAGACCCCCGTCCGCTCCTGCGCCAGCGCGAAGGCGAGGAACTCATCGAGGATTTCGTCCGCTTCGGCGCCAAGCCGCGCCACCATGCGCCGGCGCACGCCGTCGCGGGCCAGCAGGCTGGCGAAGAAGTCCGCCGGTCGGCGGAAGCCGGCCTCTGCCCGCCATGTCAGCAGCAGCGTCTCTGCGGCCTGGTAGCGCGGTTCGGTTGCCGCCGTCATGCGCAAGGCGCGCCAAAGGCTGCGTGCCGCCGGCCGCTCCAGCCCCAGCTGCATCAGGTCGTCATCGTCGAGCCCGAAGACCGGGCTCTTGAGCACGGCGGCAAGCGACAGGTCGTCCTCCGGCTGCATCACGAAGCGGCCGATGGCGATCATGTCCTTGACGGCGATATGGGCCGGCAGGCTCAGCCGGTCCGCACCCGCCACGGGGATGCCGAGATTCTTCAGCGCGCGTGAAAGCGCGTGGATGAAGCGGTCGCGCTTGCGCACCAGCACCAGCACGTCGCCGGCCGTGATCGCGCGGCCCTTGCCCGGCAGGGTCTCTCCGGTCTTCAGCCAGTGGTCCACCGTCGCCGCAATGCGGTTGGCCAGTTCCACCGCCGGTGCCGTTGCATGGTCGATGCCCTTGGTCCAATCCTCTTCCTCGTCGCTTTTCTGCGCCTGGATGGATGGCCACACCTCGACATGGCCGGGATGGTCGGCGCGCACGGCCTTGTGCTCGATCACCTCGCCATAGCGTGTCAGGCCCTTGCGCACGGCTTCGGCCTTGAAGACGGTATCGACCGCATGCAGCACATCGGGCGTGGAACGGAACGAATATTTCAGTTCCACCTCGACCAGCGGCTTGTCGATCGCCCGTGTCAGCGTGCGGAAATGGTGTTGCGAGGCATCGAAGGCGTCGGGTTCGGCGCCCTGGAAGGAATAGATCGACTGTTTCTCGTCGCCCACGGCGAAAACGGTGCGCGTCACGTTGTCCCGCGCGCCCTGTCCGGCGAAAAATTCCGCGGCCAGTCCCTTGATGACGTCCCATTGAACCGGGCTCGTATCCTGCGCCTCGTCCACGAGAATGTGGTCGATTCCCCTGTCGAGCTTGTAGTGGACCCACGCACCGGCATCCTGGCGTTGCAGAAGATTGGCCGTACGCCGGATCAGGTCGTTGAAATCGAGAAAGCCGCGCGCCCGTTTCAGCGCCTCGTATCGGGCGATCAGCCGGTCGGCAATGGTCAGTGCGGCCGCTGTGTTGTCCACCATGTCGAGCGTGGCGATACGGTCCAGCGCGCCTGCGGCGGCCTGCGCCCCTGCGAGGTAGCGCTCGGCGAGATCGGGCATCGCCTTGCGCATGGCAGCGGGAAAGAGCCAGGTCACCGAATACGGTTCGCCCTTGCCGCTGAGCAGCGCTGCCGCCACCGCCTGCAGGCGTGCCACGGCGCCGCTTTCGCCGCATGCCTGCACGGCGGCATGGGTGCAGGCATCGCGGGCGCGCGTTGCACCATGGTTCAGCGCCCATGCATCGATGGCGCGCAGGAAGTCCGGGTCGCAGCCGGGCAGGGGCCATGCCGCCCGCGCGATGTCGTCCGCGCTTGCGGCCGCCCCCAGACCGAAAAGCGCCAGAAGGTCCGCGCGGCACGCTTCGGCCCCGCCTTCCTCGCCCAGCCACGTGGTCAACTCGTCCCGCCGGGCCACGATATCCTGCATCAGCCCGTCCAGCCCGGTCTCTCCGGCCTTTGCCAGGACGGTTGCGAAGGCATCCGCCAGTCCTGCCTCGTCCTTGGAAGCGGCCGTCAGCAGCATGCGCCTGGCCTCGCCGACCAGTGCGGCTTCCATGCGCCCGTCCAGCATTTCGAAATGTCCGGCAATGTTCGCTTCCAGCGGGAACTGGTGCAGGATCGCCTCGCAAAATGCGTGGATCGTCTGGATTTTCAGGCCGCCCGGCGTTTCCAGCGCCCGTGCAAACAGCGTGCGGGCATCGCGCATCTGCCCGCGCCCGGGCGCCGCGCCGGTCAGGTCTTGGATGGCGCCAGCAAGCGCCGCATCGTCTGCCATCGCCCAGCCGCCCAGCGTCTTGAAGATGCGGTGCGCCATGTTGGCGGCGGCCGCCTTCGTATAGGTCAGGCAGAGAATGCGCTGCGGTTCGTTGCCTTCCAGCAGCAGGCGGATGACGCGCGATGCCAGGACATGGGTCTTGCCAGAGCCGGCATTGGCCGACACCCAGGCCGAAATCGCCGGATTGGCCGCCCGCGTCTGGCTCTCGACAACATCGGCGGGAATGTTCAGCGCGCCGCTCATTCGCTTTCCGCTCCGCCCTCGCCATCGCTGCCGGCGGACCATTCCAGCACCCGCGCCAGGTGGTCGTAATCGCCCTCCATGGCGCCTTCGGCCAGCGGCAGCAGGCGCGAGACATAGCCGGTCTGCGGGTCGTTGTAGTAAACCAGCATCGCCGCCAGCTTTGCCCAGCCGGCCTCTGCCAGGGCTGCGCCCGTGACCGCCTTGTCGCCCTTGCCCAGCACGCTTTTGTGCTCGACCTTGCCGCGCGCGCCAAGCTGGATGTAGGCCAGGTCGCCGGGCTGCGTGCCGGACGCGATGCCATCGAAGGCGCCGCGCAGCACCAGCGCCGCCTCCAGCGGCAATTGCGGCGCCAGCAAGGCCTGCACCTGCCTGGCGGAAGGTGGCGCGCCGGTCTTGTAGTCGAGAATGTCGGCATGACCGTCGGCGTTCAGGTCGATACGGTCGGCCCGCGCGGAAAGCGTGACACCTGTGCCGTCCACCGGCGTCGCCCGTGCGCCGACCTCGGCCAGGGCATGTGTGCCCGGCCGTTTGCGGCCTGTTTCCCAATCCAGCAATTCCGGAATCATGGCTTCGAAACGCGGCCACCAGACAGCTTCGATATCGGCCGGCAGCGCCAGTTCGGCAAAGCAGATGCGCCCGATGGCCGTGAGGCGCTCGACGGCGTCGCCAGCCTGTGGATCGATGCCGGCCTTGGTGAAGCGGTGCAGGATTTCGTGAAACAGCGTGCCGCGTTCGGCCGCGCCCGGGTCGCCGACCAGCGGTTCGAGCGGCTTCAGCTTCAGGATCTTGCGGGCGAAGATCGCATAGGGGTCGCGGCGCAGCGTCTCCACCTCGGTGACCGAGAAATGCTTCGGGCGCTTCTCCAATGGCGGTTTGGGCGCCGGCCGGGCGGCGAAATCGACCCGCTCCGACTGATCCAGCATGCGCGCCCATTCGATATGGGCCTGCCCGCGCGCCAGCAGGTCCGCTTCGGCCGCGTTGCCGGCAAGCGTCAGCAGGCGTTGCAGCCAGCGTGAGCGCGTGGCCGGCGCATTGTCCTGCCGCAGAGCGCGTGTGATGAGCAGCCGCGGCGCCCCCAGCGCCGTTTCGAAGTCATGCGCCGCCTGGCCGATGCGCCGCTCCGGGGGCTCCAGCGCCATCATGGATTTCATCAGCCGGGACATGAAGCGGTCGGCCTGCGCCTTGCCAGGCCAGCTTCCCTCGTTCAGGCCACCCAGCACCAGAAAGCCGAAATCCTGCAGCCGGGCTTCCAGTTGGCCCAGGATATGAACACGGCTTTCGGCACCCGCGCGCGGCTTCACCGATTCGCCGGCAATGATCGTGCCGAGTGCATCGGGCCATTCGGCGGGCGTCAGCATCGTATCCTCGCCGGCGGTCAGCAGATCGCGCAGGAGCGCGGCCAGTGCTTCACCTGCATCGCCGCGATAAAGCTCGGCCAGTCCGCCATCGGCCTCGCGCCCCATTCCCTCCAGCGACAGCACGGTCGCGCGCGTGAGCTCCGTGATGCCGGCATTCGCGATGTCACGCATCGCCGTCAGTGGCGCGGCGGCCTCCGCCATGCGTCGCGAAAGGTCCACAATGGCTTCGATGCGGCCCGGCGTCAGCCGTTCGATCCAGTGCGGCGGATGCCGGTCCGCCAGCCCCGCCAGCCGCTCGTTGGCAAGGCTGGGCAAGGTGGCGATGTCGGGCCGCGCCGCGCCGCCACGCAAAACCGCCAGGTCGAAGAATTCCGCCGTTTCGCGAAGCTGGCCGCGTTCAAGGCCGAGATGCGTCAGCGGATGCTTGGCCAGCGCCAGCAGCGCCAGCGGATCGCCGGGCCTGAGCGCAGCCGTGACGAGCAGGGCAAGCAACGTTGCCGGTGGCGTTGCGGCGAGCGGCGTGCCGGCCGAATCGTCGGCTGCGATGCCGAACCGCAGCAGTTCCGATGAGACGCGCCGCGCCAGCATCCTGTCCCCGGTGACCAGCGCGGCCGGTTCATGCCCGTCCTCGATGGCCTTGCGCAGCGCCACGGCAATGGTCATGGCCTCTTCGCGCTCGTGCCGCGCCTCCGCCAGCGCGATGCCGTCCAGCGCGCCGTTGGTCAGGGCTGCTTTTGTCCGGTCGGCGCTTTCGGCCCATTGATCCGTGGTTTCGGCCGGGCGCAGTGCTTGCGACACCAGTTGCCGGCGGCTGGCAAGCGCGGGAGAGGCCTCGGCCAGTGTCACGACGTCGCGCCGGTCGATGCCCAGCCGCGCAAGCAGTTTCTTCAACGCGTATTGCGGATGGCCGAAGACGGAAGGCGCGGCATCCGGGTTGCCGATCAGCGCCCAGCTTTCCTCGTCCAGTTCGCGGTCGAGGCCAGGCAGGACGACGGCGCCCTTTTCCAGCCGGGCGATGACGCCCAGCAGATGGGCTGTCGCGGGAATGGAGCCGGTTGAACCGGCGGCGATCACCGGACCGGCCGGCGGCCGGGCCTGAAGCCGCGCCGCCTCGGCCGCAATCAGCGCATTGCGATGGGCGGCGGGATTTGACCGCCGGATGGCCGCCAGATGCTCGGGCCACAGCGTGGTGACGATTTCGAGGAATTTCACCGTCACCTGCCACCATTGCGCCAGGTCGCCCTCGGCCAGAAGGTTGAGCTTGTCCCAGCCGGCACCTTCGGTTTCCATCTCGTCCATGAGGGCGATCAGGTCGCGGGCCAGCCAGAGCGCATCGGCGAAGCTGTTCGGCACGGTCACCGGTTCATCCAGCAGGCGCGCGATCTCGTCCGTCACCTTGCCCTTCCAGGCCTGCACCAGCGGGGCCAGGGCCATCAGCCGTTCCATTGCCCCGATCGGCGGGTCGAGATCGGGCAGGGGCGGCGCGTCCTCCATGAAGAAGGGAGCGTCCTCGTCGAACTCGCCCAGTGGCCGGATGGCCGGCAGGATGGCCACGCCGGATGCCGTTCGTTCGGTGAAAATGGCCCGCAGGCGCCGTGCCGCGCGCCGGGTGGGAACATAGATGGTGGCATCGGCCAGCGCCATCGGCCCGGCCCCGTCGGGATAGCCGGGAATGAGCCGCCCTTCGGCCAGCGCATGCGCCAGCGCCGGAAGGAACGGAACCCCCGGCTCTATGGTGCAGACGCGCGCAGTCCGCTCGCCCATGGCGTCACGCCTGTCCGTGGCGCCGGATCGCCTTCTCTGCCGGTGCGATCGCATCGGGCGTGCCGACGGTGATCCAGTGCCCGTCCATGACATGGCCGAACAGGCGGCCTTCGGCGATCAGCCGGTCGAAATGGATGTTGAGCGAATGCGGCTCCGCCGGCGCGCCCGCCAGCACGCGCGGGTGGATGATCGCGGCCCCGGCATAGACATGGCCGCCGGCAGCGCCACGGGCGCGCGTCAGGCGGCCGTCCGCATCGGTCAGGAAGTCGGTTCCCCCGGTATGGCCGGTGGCATGGGCAGGGTCGGCCAGCAGCAGAATCATATCCATGGTTGCATCGTTCCATGCCTTCGCCATGGCTGGCAAGGCCGCACTTGCCCCGTCCAGCCAGAAGGTGTCGGCGTTCAGGATGTAGAACGGCTTGCTGCCAAGAAGCGGCAGTGCCTTGACGATGCCGCCGGCGCTGTCCAGCAGGCGCTCCCGCTCGTCCGATATGGTGATGGCAATGTCGTGGCGGGTGCGCGCATGGGCGATGATCTGTTCGCCCAGCCAATGAACATTGACGACCGCATGCCGTACGCCGGCCGCAGCCAGCAGATCGAGGCCGCGGTCGAGCAGGCTGCGCCCGGCGATTTCTATCAGCGGCTTCGGGCAGGTGTCGGTCAGGGGCCGCATGCGGGTGCCAAGCCCGGCCGCCAGCACGAAGGCGCTGTCTGGATGAACCGCCATCAGGTGCCGGCCCGGGTGATGCCGAGCATCGCATAGTGTGCACGCAACGGCGCCAGCGCCTCATGGCCCAGAACGCGTGAAAGATAGTCCCGGATGCGCGGCAGGTGCTTGAGGTAGCCCGGCTTGCCGTCACGCCTGTCGAGCCTCACGAAAATGCCGAGGATCTTGGAATTTCGCTGCGCCGCCATCACCGCATAGGCCTTGTCGAAACGGGCGCGGTCGAACGGGCCATCCGCTTCGCGCGCCGTGCAATAGGCTTCGATGACCGCCTTTTCCAGCGCCGGGTCGACGGTTACCCGCGCATCCTGGGCAAGCGAGGCCACGTCATAGGCCGCGGGCCCCATCATGGCATCCTGGAAATCGATCAGCCCGACCCGGTCGAGCCCGTCGCGGCTTTCCCGCCAGATGATGTTGGGCGAGTGATAGTCGCGCAGCACAAGGCTGGTCTCGGCGTCCGCCAGTTCGTCAAGAACCGCATTCCAGCCTGCCGCAAACGCCGCCCGTGCCGCTGCGTCCGGTGCTTGCCCGGTGGCGAACTCCCAGTACCAGGACGGCATGAGGTCGAGTTCGATGAGCATGGCTCGCCGGTCATAGTCCGGAACCTGATGCACCATGTCTCCGGCAACCGGCATGTCCCGCGGCCACGCCACCGCATGCAAGGCGGCAAGCGCGCGGGCCGCCCCCTCGTAATGCTCCCGCACCGGGTTTCCCGCCGCATCCAGGAAACCCGGAGGGCCGAGATGCTCCATGAGCAAGAAGCCGTGATCGTAATCGGCGGCATGGATGGCGGGCGCCGCGAAGCCCCTTTCCCGCAAGGCCCGGGCGATGGCCACGAAGGGCGCCACGTCCTCGGCCAGATGCGCGATCCGGCTGTAGGGCAATCCGTCCAGGATGGGCGTCCCGTCGGGCATGCGCGGTGCGTTCATCAGGATGCGGGTCTCGCCGCCAAGGGTCGCCGTCTCATAGGCCCGCGCCGAGGCATCGCCGGTCAGGAACCGCCGCGCCGCCGCGCCCCAGCCATGGGCATCGAGAAAGGCGCGGATGGCGAAGCTGCGGGCAAGGCGCGCGCCGGCTTTCCCGGCGCAACGGATGTCCGCGCGCCGGCCTTCGCCTTCATGCAGAAGCGTCAGCGCGATGGCATCGCCGGGAAGCAGATCTCCGGCCCGTTCAGGCCATTCCACCAGCGCGGCCCCGTTGGCAAGCGCTTCATCGAGCCCCAGTTCCTCAAGTTCGTCAGGCCCTGAAAGCCGGTAGAGATCGAAATGCGCCACGGGAAGGCGCAGGTCGTAGCTCTGCACGAGGGTGAAGGTGGGCGAGGGAACATCCATGGTCCCGTCGTCGCCAATGGCACGGATGAGGGCGCGCGCAAGGCTGGTCTTGCCCGCTCCGAGGTCGCCATGAAGCGCCAGCATGTCGCCCGGTTTCAGGGCCATGGCGATGTCTTCGCCCAGCCGTCCGGTCGCCGCCTCGTCCGCAAGGAAGATGGAGAATGAGAACGGCTCCATGCGGGCGGCCTATTCCGCCGCGGCCTGCAGGCCATCACGGCGGATCGGAAACAGGCATGTTACCGTGGTGCCCTCGTCCGGCCCGCTCGTCAGGTCCACCGTTCCGCCATGCAGTTCCACGAAGCTCTTGACGATGGAAAGGCCGAGGCCGGCACCGCGCCGGCGCCCGCCCCCCGCCGAGGAGAAGCGCCGGAAGACGGTGTCGAGAATTTCGCGGCTCATGCCCGGCCCGTCGTCATGCACGGTGAAGGCCACGCGGTCGCCCCGCGCCTCGACCGTGAGCGAGACCGTGCTGCCTTCGGGCGCATAGTTGGCGGCATTGGCCAAAAGGTTGAACAGCACCTGCCGCACCCGGTTGGCATCGGCCGCAAGGGTGGCGGGCGCACGGTCGAGCATGACGGAAAGTTCGATTGCCTGTTCCGCGAACCGGTCGGCCGCCAGGTCCGTTGCCGCCTGTACGGTTTCGGCCACGTCCATGTCCACGATGTCGAGCTGCATGATGCCCGCATCGACGGTGGCAAGGTCCAGGATGTCATTGACGATGGTCAGCAGCGCCGCCGATGATGTGGCGATATGGTCGACATAGTCGCGCTGCTTCTCGGTCAGCGGACCGGGCGTCTGCATGGAAAGAAGTTCGGTGAAGCCGATGATATTGGTCAGCGGCGAGCGCAATTCGTAGGAAACGTGCTGGACGAATTCGTCCTTGAGCTGGTCGGCCTTCTGCAAGGCCTCGTTCTTGTCCTTCAGCGCCCGTTCCACGTTGAAGCTGTCGGTCATGTCGACGAAGGTGGTCATCAACTGCCCGTTGGGCAGCGGCATCGCCGCCCAGGACAGGATCGTGCCGTCGGAAAGTTCGGCGCGGCCCTGGCGCTCGTCGCGCGTCTCGTCGAAGCCGGTGGCCAGCGAAACGAAGTCAGGCCAGGGGCTGTCCTTGGCGAGAACGTCGCAGGCGCCGCGTATGGCGGAGATATGGACGTTTTCCTGCGCCAGTTCGTCCGGCAGGCCCCATAGCTCCGCAAAGGCGGGATTGCACAGGCGCACGCGCCCGTCCGGCCCGAACACGGCCACGCCCTCGGCCAGGTTGTCCAGGGTCTCGCCCTGTACGCGAATGGCCGTCTTGTAGCGGCTTTCCAGATCGATCTTTTCCGTCAGGTTCTCGAACACCCAGGTCACGCCGCCCTTGTGCTGCGGATTGGCGACCACGCGGATGGTGCGCCCGTCAGGCAGGTGCCACCAGTGCTCCTGGCTGTCCACGGCCCGGTAGGCGCCCAGCAATTGCTCCTTCCAGCGCCGCCATTCGGGCTGTTCGGCCAGCACGCCGTCGCTGCGCAGCCGGTCCAGCAGCAATTCATGCGAAGGCGCTGACGACAGGAAGCCGGTATCGAGGTCCCAGAGCTTCTGGAATGCCAGGTTGTAGAACCGCAGCTTCTGCCCGGCATCGAAAATGGCCACCGCCGTGTTGAGCTGGTCCAGCGTGTCGGCGTGGCTGCGCTGCGCATGGTCGTATTCCTCGCGCAGCAAGGCCTGCGCCGTCACGTCGACGGCAATGCCCGCAGACGTGGACTCCCCGCGCCAGTCGGTGACGAGAAACTGGTGGCGCTCCTTGCCGATCACCGCGGAGAGGCGCGAGGCGAATGTCGGTTCGCCCTGCTGGTGCCTGGCAATCTGCTCGCGCGCCGCCGTGGGCAGCAATTCACGCTGCTCGGCGATGGCCTGGGCCGGATCGGCGGCCTCCACGGCTTTCGCATAGGCCTCGTTGACCCAGCTCAGCCGGCCGTCGCTGCCCCGCAGCCAGATCGGCATCTGCGCGACCGCGGCCAGATGGCGCATCGTGGCGAATTCGGCAAGCATGGCCTGGTGTTCGGCCTTCAGGCGGGCGTGGTCCGCACGCGCTTCCGAGAGCGAATTGAACCGCACGACGGTATGATGCGGCGCGATCCGGCCATCGGCTTCCAGCATGGTGCCGGTGCGCGTCTGGCAGACCATGGAGAACGGTTCGTCCTTGTCGCGCAGGGCGATGATGGCCCGTTCCAGTGCCTGCGCCGAGGCAGCCGTGAGCCACCGTCCGAAGGCCAGGAAGGCTGCCCGGTCGTCCGGTGCCCCGCATTCGGCGGGCAGGCTACCCACCAAGTCGGCTTGCGCCTGCGGGTCGCTCCAGACGATCAGGCGCTGGTCCTTCAGGTTGAGCAGGCTCTCGTTGCGCTGCAGCGCCGCATTGAGATCGGAGATACGCTGGCGCAGCGCGCGATTCTGGTCGGAGACGCGGGCGCGTTCGAGGATCACCCACACCGCCAGGACCATGGCCGCGCCGAGCATGCCGGTGAAGATGGAATACTGGATGACATCCGTGACGCCGAAGTTCAGAAAGCCGCTTGCCGCTTCCGCGCCATGGGCAGGACCGGCGGCCAGCCATGCCGGAACCAAGGCGGTGACCCCGGCCAGCCTGCGCCTGATGACGTGCAGGAACCCGCTGCGCTTCATCGGCCGATATGTCCCCGTCGGCGTTCGCCGTGGCGCACACCGTTGCCCGTCGTCCCCTGTCACAGGAACCCTCGCTTTTCTGTCACATGGTCCCGCTTTCGCCGCTGAAAACGGGGCCCTTGCCGTTTCCGGCCCGCATGTCGGCATGCCTTGTCGTCTCCACGATGAAGCCCAAGACCGCCCTGTTTGCCAGCTTCTCTGCCTGTGTGCGTGTCCCCGCCCGGAAGCTTGACGAATCACACCATACCCAAAGCGGGAATCCCCGTGAAGAAGCCCGCTGGACAAAAATAATGCCGGGCGAAAGCTCTTTTCGCCCGGCATCCATATCTTGTGTCTCTTCAGGTGAAGATCAGTATCTGTAGTGTTCCGGCTTGAACGGGCCTTCGGTGCCGACACCGATATAGGCGGCCTGTTCTTCCGAAAGGTCGGTCAGGTTGGCGCCGAGCTTGGCCAGATGCAGCCGCGCCACCTTCTCGTCCAGATGCTTGGGCAGCACATAGACCTCGTGGCTGTAGGTCCCGCCCTTGGTGTAGAGTTCGATCTGTGCCAGCACCTGGTTGGTGAACGAGGCCGACATGACGAAGGAGGGATGGCCCGTGGCATTGCCGAGATTGAGCAGCCGGCCTTCCGACAGCAGGATCATGCGGTTGCCCTTCGGGAACTCGATCATGTCCACCTGCGGCTTGATATTGGTCCACTTGAGATTGCGCAGGGCGGCGACCTGGATCTCGTTGTCGAAGTGGCCGATATTGCCGACGATCGCCATGTCCTTCATCTCGCGCATGTGCTCGATGCGGATGACGTCCTTGTTGCCGGTGGTCGTGATGAAGATGTCGCCGGTCGAGACCACGTCCTCAAGGCGCACGACTTCAAAGCCGTCCATGGCGGCCTGCAGCGCGCAGATCGGGTCGATCTCGGTCACCTTGACGCGCGCACCCGCGCCGCGCAGCGATGCGGCAGAGCCCTTGCCCACGTCGCCATAGCCGCACACCACCGCGACCTTGCCGGCCATCATCACATCGGTTGCCCGGCGGATGCCGTCGACCAGCGATTCCTTGCAGCCATACTTGTTGTCGAATTTCGACTTGGTCACCGAATCGTTGACGTTGATCGCCGGGAAGGGCAGCAGGCCCTTCTTCTGCAATTGGTAGAGCCGGTTGACACCGGTGGTCGTTTCCTCGGTCACGCCCTTGATGGCATGGCGCTGCTTGACGAACCAGCCCGGCGTGGCCGCCATGCGCTTGCGGATCTGTGCAAACAGCACCTCTTCCTCTTCCGATCCCGGATTGGACAGCACGTCCTCGCCTTCCTCGGCGCGCGCGCCCAGAAGGATGTACATCGTGGCATCGCCGCCATCGTCCAGGATCATGTTGGAATGGCCGCCGTCCGGCCACTGGAAGATGGCATCCGTGTAGCGCCAGTAATCCTCCAGCGTCTCGCCCTTCACGGCATAGACCGGCGTGCCCGTGGCCGCGATCGCCGCGGCGGCATGGTCCTGCGTCGAGAAGATGTTGCAGGATGCCCAGCGCACGTCCGCGCCCAGCGCCTTCAGCGTCTCGATCAGGACGGCGGTCTGGATCGTCATGTGCAGCGAGCCGGTGATGCGCGCGCCCTTGAGCGGCTGCGCCGTGCCGAATTCCTCACGGCAGGCCATCAGGCCCGGCATTTCGGTCTCGGCAATGTCGATTTCCTTGCGCCCGAATTCGGCCAGGCCGATATCGGCGACGACATAGTCTTGTGCCATGAAAGGTCACTCCGTTGAATGGGAAGGCCTTGGGCATGCGCAGTACGGCAGGCCCGCGAACTGGCGCCTCCATAGCAGAGTTGCGCAAGCCGGGCAACAAGACATAAAGAAATCTTTATGCCTCCATGTGTTTCGGGGAGGCGCCGCTCAGCACTCCTCGCCGAAACGGTCGGCGACAAGCGCGGCGAGGGCGTCCATCGCCTCCTCGGCCTGTGGCCCGGAGGTTGTGACGGTGATGCGGCAACCGGGCGAGGCGGCCAGCATCATCAGGTCCAGGATGGAGGTCCCGTCGACGTCCAGGCCATCCTTTTCCACGCTTACGCGTGCATTGAAGCCGTTGGCCATCTCGACGAACCGTGCCGAGGCGCGGGCATGCAGTCCGCGCTTGTTGACGATGTCCAGCGTGCGCGTGATGGCGTCCGGCATGGTTTCGCTCATTTGGCGCTCAGGATCTGGCTGGCCACGTTGATATACTTGCGCCCGGCATTCTGCGCTTCGGACAGCGAATCCGCCATGTCATTGCCGGCGCGAATGCTGGAGAGCTTGATGAGCATGGGCAGGTTCATGCCGGCCACCACTTCCACCCGGCCGGCATCCATCACCGAGATGGCCAGATTGGACGGCGTTCCGCCAAACATGTCGGTCACGATGATCACGCCATGGCCTGCATCGGCACTGGCGACCGCGTCGACGATATCCTGCCGCCGCTGCTCCATGTCGTCCTCGGCGCCGATGGAAACCGTTTCGAAATGCTCCTGCGGGCCGACCACATGCTCAACCGCGTGGCGAAACTCCTCGGCCAACTGACCGTGCGTCACGAGCACGAGTCCGATCATGAATGCCTGGCTCCCGTCATTGCCATGTCACCGTCCGTTCTTATTGTCACGGTGCCGCTTCTTCGCGGGCCGCTATCTTGTCAGTGTGAAGCGCGTTGACAAGCCCTTTTTTGCACTGCGAAGGATTCTCTTGCGCCGAAAATCCCGCCGGACGTCGTCTTTTGATCAGTTCTCCGCCGGCAGGGCCACGACGAAGCGCGCGCCACGGATGTCGCCCGGTTTCGCGCCGGCTATGTTCTCAGCCGTCAGCCGGCCGCCATGGGCTTCCACGATCTGCCGCGAGATCGACAGGCCGAGGCCGGAATTCTGCCCGAAAGCCTCGCTTGCCGGCCTGTCGGTGTAGAAGCGTTCGAAGATGCGCTCGATGTTCTCGGCCCGGATGCCGGGGCCATTGTCCTCCACCGTGACGATGACACGGCGCTGGCTGCGCGCCAGCGTGACGAGAATGTGCCCGTTTTCGGCAGGCACGAAGGAGCGCGCATTGGAAATCAGGTTGGCGATGACCTGGCCGAGCCTCAGGTCGTGGCCCTGGACGAGGAAATCCCTGCGGTTGCCGCTTGCCGGCACGATGCGCAGGTCGATGCGCGCCTCGCGGCCGGCCCGCGTCGTCTCGCGGCTCGCCGCCACCAGGTCGGAAAGCAGCTTTTGCATGTCGACGCTGCGATTGTCGGCGCGGGCCAGTTCCGCGTCCAGCCGCGAGGCGTCCGAAATGTCGGTGATCAGCCGGTCGAGGCGGCGCACATCGTGCTGGATGATCTCCAGCAGCCGGTCGCGCGACACCTCGTTGCGCGCCAGCGGCAGCGTTTCCACCGCGCTGCGCAGCGAGGTCAGGGGGTTCTTGAGTTCATGGCTGACATCGGCCGCGAAGCGCTCGATGGCGTCGATCCGGTCATAGAGCGCATTGGTCATGTCGCGCAGCGCCGTGGACAGATTGCCGATCTCGTCCTGCCGTTCGGAGAAATCGGGGATCTCCTCGCGGCTCTTCACGCCCCGCTTGACCCGGACGGCCGCTGCGGCAAGGCGGCGCAGCGGATTGGCGATGGTGGAGGCGAGCAGCAGCGACAGGAGCATGGTGACGACCGCGGCCACGCCGAAAACCGCGAGGATGGCCTTGCGTTCGGACGCGATGATGGCGTCGATGTCGCCGCCCTGCGTCGACAGTTGCAGCACGCCGAGCACGGCGCGGAAACGCTGGATCGGGACGGCCACCGAGACGATCATCTCGCCTTTTTCCGATACCCGCACCTGGCGGTCGCCCGTCCCGGTCAGTGCTGTCATGACTTCCGGATAGGCCGCGCCGGAGCCGCCGGGCTCCTCGCGGTCCACCGGCAGGTCGGTGCGTTGCATGAAGCGCTTGAGCCAGTCGCCGATCCGGTCGAGCAGCGATGTGTCCTCGGCCGCGTCGAGCCCGGGCAGGCCATAGCGCAGGATCTGCCCCCCCGAATAGAGATGGCGGGAGTCGAGCAGCAGGTTGGCGTCGCGGTCATAGATGCGCGCGCGGGTGCGTGTCGGGGAAATGAGCCGGCGCAGCACCGGCGCCACCCGTTCCGGATTGATCGGGAAGTCGAGGCTGTCGAGCCCGTCGCCGCTGGGCCCGACGCTCTGGCCGGCCTGCAATTCGAGCAGTTTCTCCGGATCGATGCGCAGCGAATCCGTCTCCACCGAGGCCGAGGCGGCGATGGCGCCGGCGATGATCTCGCCCTGCGTGCGCAGGCTTTCCACCCGCGCGTCGATCAGGCCTTCGCGATACTGGTTGACATAGAGGATGCCGGACACGAGCACGCCGAGCCCGGCAAGGTTGAGCACGAGGATGCGTTGCGTCAGGCTGGAGAAGACCAGGGCGCCGACAAGGCGCCGGAACGAGCGCAGCGGGCGGCGCGAACCGGGCGCCCCGGTCTGGCGCCTGCCTGCCTTTTCCCCGCTCTTGCTCCTGCTTGCGCCGTCCATTCCTGTCCTCTGGATGAGCCATCCGGCCGCGTGTCACGCGGCACGGGCCCTCATGCCTCGCGGAAACGGTAGCCCACGCCGTACAGCGTTTCGATCATGTCGAAATCGGTGTCGACCACCTTGAACTTCTTGCGCAGGCGCTTGATGTGGCTGTCGATGGTGCGGTCGTCCACATAGACCTGCTCGTCATAGGCCGCATCCATCAGCGCATCGCGGCTCTTCACCACGCCCGGCCGCTGTGCCAGCGCCTGCAGGATGAGAAATTCCGTCACCGTGAGCGTCACCGGCTCGCCCTTCCATGTGCAGGTATGGCGCTCCTGGTCCATCAGCAGGTGCCCGCGCTGCAATTGCTGGGCGGCGCTCTCAACGCCTGGCTTGGCGCCTGCCGCGGCCTCGCGGGCGCCCGCGCGCCGCAGCACCGCCTTGACGCGCTCGACCAGGAGACGCTGCGAGAACGGCTTCTTGATGAAATCGTCCGCGCCCATCTTCAGGCCGAACAATTCGTCGATCTCGTCGTCCTTGGAGGTCAGGAAGATCACCGGCAGGTCGGATTTCTGCCGCAGCCGGCGCAACAGTTCCATACCGTCCATGCGCGGCATCTTGATGTCGAAGATCGCAAGGTTGGGCGGGCGCACCTGCAACCCCTCCAGCGCCGATGCGCCGTCGGTATAGGTCTCGACCTTGTAGCCTTCCGATTCCAGCGCGATCGAGACCGAGGTCAGGATATTACGATCGTCATCGACGAGCGCGATGGTTGCCATGCCGGGGTTCTCCCTCATCAGACCTGTCCCTTGCCGTTTTGCCGGCGCGGTTCTGGCGGACAAATTGGGTACAAATTGTGGCACATCCGCCAGTCCCTGTCGAACGGGTTGGCATGGCGCCCTGTTCCACAGCCTCAGGTAGGAAGTGCCCAAACGGCTTGCAACGGGCGCCGTGCGGCTGCCGAAGGACTGTGCACAGTTTACCCCGCTATAACCGATTTAAACGAATTTCAAATCTTTAAATCGATTAATGATTTGAATTTGCTTTTCTTTTCTGTTTCTCCCCGGTTTCGGGTGGTGCCGCAGCGGCATTGCAGGGTCAGTCATTGCCTTCAGGCGAAGGCACGCATCTGCGAGAGGAAACAGGTGGCAGGCATGAAAGAGATCGGTTTGTGCAATCCCGACAACGGGATCGGAACGTCGGGACTGAAGAATCTCGGCACGGTCTACTACAATCTCGGGGAGGCCGAACTCTATGAGGAAGCCGTTCGCCGCGGCGAGGGGCGCCTGACCGACAAGGGCGCCTTTGTTGCCGTGACCGGCCAGCACACCGGCCGCTCGCCCAAGGACAAGTTCGTGGTCCGCGATGCCGGCACGGCCGACAAGGTCTGGTGGGACAACAACAAGCCGATGGATGGCGAGGACTTCGACCGCCTGCTGCAGGACTTCATCGCCCATGCCGAGGGCATGGACCTCTTCGTCCAGGATCTCGTCGGTGGCGCCGACGAGGACAATGCCCTGCCCACGCGCGTGATCACCGAGTATGCCTGGCACAATCTCTTCATCCGCAACCTGCTGATCCGTCCGGAGCGCTCTGCGCTGGAAGATTTCCTGCCCAAGATGACGATCATCGACCTGCCGTCGTTCAAGGCCGACCCTGGCCGTCATCGCTGCCGCACCGAAACGGTGATCGCCGTCGACCTGACGCGCATGATCGTGCTGATCGGCGGCACGTCCTATGCCGGCGAGATGAAGAAATCCGTCTTCACGGCGCTGAACTACCTGCTGCCCGAAAGCGGTGTCATGCCGATGCACTGCTCGGCGAATGTGGGGCCGCAGGGTGACACGGCGGTCTTCTTCGGCCTGTCGGGCACCGGCAAGACCACGCTCTCGGCCGATCCGTCGCGCACGCTCATTGGCGATGACGAACATGGTTGGAGCGAGAACGGCGTCTTCAACTTCGAGGGCGGCTGCTACGCCAAGACCATCCGCCTGTCGGCCGAGGCAGAGCCGGAGATTTTCGCCACCACACAGCGTTTCGGAACGGTTCTGGAAAACGTGGTGCTGGATGAAAACCGCGTGCCCGACTTCGACGACGGCTCGCTGACCGAGAACACCCGCTGCGCCTATCCGCTGCATTTCATCCCGAATGCATCGCAGACCGGCCAGGCCGCCCACCCGAAGAACATCATCATGCTCACCGCCGATGCCTTCGGCGTCATGCCGCCCATTGCCCGCATGTCGCCGGCCCAGGCCATGTATCACTTCCTGTCCGGCTACACCGCCAAGGTGGCTGGCACGGAAAAGGGCGTGACCGAGCCGGAAGCCACATTCTCCACCTGTTTCGGCGCGCCCTTCATGCCGCGCCACCCGTCCGAATACGGCAACCTGCTGCGCGAGCTGATCGCCCGGCACGGTGTCACCTGCTGGCTGGTCAATACCGGCTGGACCGGTGGCGCCTACGGGACGGGATCGCGCATGCCGATCAAGGCGACACGCGCCCTTTTGGCCGCCGCGCTGGACGGGTCGCTCAACGAGGCGGAATTCCGCGTGGACCCGAATTTCGGCTTCGAAGTGCCGGTCGCCGTCACCGGTGTCGACACCGCGATCCTCGATCCGCGCGGCACGTGGGCCGACAAGGCCGCCTATGACGTGCAGGCCGCCCGCCTGGTGAGCATGTTCATCGAGAACTTCGCCAAGTTCGAGGCCCATGTCGACGGTTCGGTGCGCGATGCTGCGCCGCGCGTCCAGGTGGCCGCGGAATAACGGCCGGAAATCCCCGCATCACGGCCCGGCGCAATCCCCGCGCCGGGCTTTTCTTTTTGCCCCGGTCATGGTCATGTCGCGCCATGAAGTCCGGAAAGCACATCCCGTTCGAATTCGCCGGCCGCAGCGCCGATGAGATGGCCCGCGCCGCCGCCGCCTTTCGCAAGGCCATCGCCAGGCGCCGCACCGTGCGCGATTTTGCCGCGACACCCGTGCCGAGGGCGGTCATCGAGGATTGCGTCATGGCCGCGGCCAGCGCGCCATCGGGCGCCAACCAGCAGCCCTGGACCTTTGTCTGCATATCCGATCCCGCCACCAAGGCTGCCATCCGCGCGGCTGCGGAAGAGGAGGAGCGCGCCTTCTACAATGGCCGCGCCCCGGAGGAATGGCTGGATGCGCTGGCCCCGCTCGGCACCGATGCCGACAAGCCGTTCCTGGAGACCGCGCCCTGGCTGATCGTCATCTTTGCCCAGCGCCACGGCATCGGGCCGCAAGGCGAGCGCATCAAGCATTATTACGTGCCGGAATCGGTCGGCATTGCCACCGGATTCCTTGTTGCAGCTCTGCACGATGCGGGTCTGGCCACACTCACCCACACGCCGTCGCCGATGGGCTTCCTGTCGCAGATATGCGGGCGTCCGGAAAACGAGAAGCCGGTCATCCTTCTGGTCGCCGGCCATCCGGCTGCCGGCGCGACCGTTCCGGACATCGGCAAGAAGGAGCCGGACGAGGTCATCGTCTGGATGGAGCCGTGAGCGACGGCGATATCCGCAGCGGGCGTCATGTCATTCGCGAGGATGACCTGCAGGAAAGCTTCATCCGTGCGGCGGGGCCGGGCGGGCAGAACGTCAACAAGGTGTCCACGGCCGTGCAATTGCGCTTCGATGCGCGGGGCTCCGCGCTGGAGGAGCGCGTACGCGACCGGATGATCCGCTTCGCCGGCAGCCGCGCGACGAAGGATGGCGTCATTGTCATCGAGGCGAACCGCCATCGCACCCAGGAGCGCAACCGGGCCGATGCGCGCGAACGTCTTGCCGCATTGCTGGCGAAGGCCGCCGAACCGCCGCCGCCGCCGCGCAAGAAGACCAAGCCCTCCAGGGGCGCTGTCGAGCGGCGGCTGAAGGCCAAGGCCGGCCGCGCGGGCATCAAGAAGATGCGCGGAAAGCCGGGCACCGACTGAGGCGCCCGCGGCATGCCGCGCCAGTATTGATGGCATGCAATCCTGCTGACCCGGAAATATTCGCTGCTGTCTTCCAATTGTGACGCCGGAATGCAAAGGTCTTCTCCGGTCATCAACCTTGTCAGGGAGAGCGTGCGGCATGGGTATTTTCGATTTCGTCAAGAACGTGGGAAAGAAACTGGGCATCGGCGACGATGAAGAGGCGCCGGAGGCCGAAGCTGTGAAGAAGGAACTGGATTCCTACGGCCTCGGCACCGAGAAGGTGGATGTGGAGGTCGAGGGCGACAAGGTCATTCTCAAGGGTGCGGTGCAGGACCAGTCGATCTTCGAGAAGGCAATCGTCGCGGTCGGCAATACGCTCGGCATTTCGAAGGTGGAGGCCTCCGAACTCAAGGTCGTCGCACCCGACTCCGGCCTCAAGCTCAATCCGCACGTGGACATGACCGAACTGGTCAAGGCCTCCATCCCGGCCAGCCAGCCGGTCTTCCATGAGGTGAAGAAGGGCGAGAACCTCTGGAAGATCGCCGAGGCGCATTATGGCAAGGGCAAGGGCGCGAAATACACGGTCATTTTCGAGGCCAACAAGCCCATGCTGTCCGACCCGGACAAGATCTATCCCGGCCAGGTGCTGCGCATTCCCGAACTTCAATCGGCCTGAAGCCGCTCAAGGGAACGCAACAAGCGGATGGCGGCGCGTCTGAGGACCGCCATCCGCAAAGCGTCCGGATCGCTACGGACAAGCCACGCGTTCGGGCTTCTGCAGCACCCGGTCGCGAAGAATGTCGTAGAAATCCGAGTTGAAGTTCACGTTCTTGAAGTAATAGCCGTCCGGTCCGGTCTCGTAGATGATGCGGAAATAGATCGTCTGGCCGTCCTTGCGATCCGCCGTCACCACCATGAATTCCTGCGCGAAGGGCGCCAGATCGGCGATGCGGTAGACAACGCCGGCTTCCATGTCGAACTTTTCCAGTTCGGGCCGCATGATCGGGCCGAGCTTGGCCCGGTCCGATTCGCTCCATGGCGCCGCCATGACGCCCAACTGCTCGATCACGCCGTCAGTACCCTTGCCCAGCGATGTCGCGAAGGCACAGATTTCAGGATCGGCGCTGCCCGCAAGGGCGCTGGCCACCGATACCTGGGCCGTCGCCTGCCCGCTTGAAATGGTTGCCAGCGCCAGAACGGCGGCCGGCATCATGTCCGGTCGGAAAAAACGCATGATGTCCTCCATTGCCTGCTCATGGCCCCGCTCCATAATGTCATGGAAGCGAACCGGCGCAAGGAATGTCGTCATGCTGGTCTTGCCGAAAGGCGTGCGCCACATCCCCGGATACCTTGATGGCGAGGGCCAGCGTGCCCTGCTGGAGGAGGTCCGCGATGTCGTCCGCGCCGCACCGCTCTTCGTCCCGGTCATGCCCCGCTCGGGGCGGCCGATGAGTGTGCGCATGACAAATTGCGGCGAATTGGGCTGGGTGACCGACCGGGAGGGCGGCTATCGCTACCAGGCCGTGCATCCGGTCACGGGAAGGCCCTGGCCGCCCATGCCCGAACGGCTGCTGTCGCTATGGCAGGCGGTTTCCGGTTGCGAGTTTCCGCCGCAGGCCTGCCTCGTCAATTTCTACGGTCCTGAGGCGAAGATGGGCCTGCACCAGGACCGGGACGAGCAGGACCTGACTGCCCCAGTCGTGTCGCTTTCGCTGGGCGATGCCTGCCTTTTTCGCGTTGGCGGAACGCGGCGCGGTGATCGCACCGTGTCCTTCCGGCTCGAAACCGGAGATGTCGTGGTGCTGGGCGGCGAGGGCCGGCTCTGTTTCCACGGTGTCGACCGCATCTACCCGGATACCTCGGCGCTGCTTGCCAATGGCGGCCGGATCAATCTGACCCTTCGAAGGGTCACCCGGCCCGCCGGGCGCTAGAGCATTTCCGGCGGATATTGGAGCAGTTTGATGGGATGGATTTTTCGAACTGGCAAGGAGAACACCGCAGCACGATGCCGAGCATCGGGCGAGGATTTCGACGCAGCCAGAGCGGAAAAGACTCCCAAGCCGAAGAGGTAAGCAAATGAAATCAAATCAGAAACTGCAATCATCTGAGCTTGGTTTCTTGCACGCTGACAGCGTTGCGCACGGGCTGGCGGTGCTTGCACCGCGTCGCCGTACGCGTCTCGTCAGCGCACAAGCTCCCGGCGCTCAAACGATTCAATATTCGCCGGAAATGCTCTAGCTGCGTCGTCCTTGCCGTTCTCGCCCGCGTTTTCCATCAGGAAAAGCGGCAGCTTGCCAGCGGTCAGCGGGCGCGAGATGCCGTACCCCTGCAGGAAGTCGCAGCCGAGCTCGATCAGGATTTGCGCCTGCTTCTCGGTTTCCACGCCCTCGGCCGTCGTGCTCAGTCCCAGCACGCGCGCCAGCTTGAGAACGGTGTCCAGCATGTCCCGCGCGGCCGGATCCGTCGCCGCCGGGGCAACCAGCGACTGGTCGATCTTCAGCTTGTCGAACGGGAATTGCAGCAGATAGGAAAGGGCGGAATAGCCGGTGCCGAAATCGTCCAGCGCGATGGAGACGCCGAGCGCCTTCAGGTCGCCAAGTTGCGAGAGCACAGGCGCCGTATTGTTGATGAACGTGCTTTCGGTGATCTCCAGTTCCAGCCGCTGCGCGCAAAGCCCGGTCTCGCGCAGCGCGTCCGACACGAAGCCGGCGAGCGTGCCGGCCTGCAATTGCTGCGGCGACAGGTTGGCGGCAAGCTGTATGTCGGACGGCCAGTTGACGGCAAAGGCGCAGGCCTGGCGTAGCACGGTGTTGCCGATCTGCCCGATCATGCCGATCCGTTCCGCCACGGGGATGAATTCCGCCGGCGGGATTTCGCCAAGGTCCGGATGCGCCCAGCGTGCCAGCGCCTCGAAACCGCTGATCCGGCCGGTCCGGGCGTTCCGGTAGGGCTGGAACGCGACGGAGATCTCGTTTCGCGCCACCGCATGGCGCAATTCCCGTTCGATGAAACGGCGCCGGCGCAGCAATTCGTCCATGGCCGCCTCGTAGAAGCGGAACCCGGCCTTGCCTTCGTGCTTTGCCCGGTAAAGAGCGAGATCGGCCCGATTGAGCCATTCGGCGGTATCGCGGTTGCCGGCGTCGCCGAACGCGATGCCAATGGAAACCGAGATGCGCAGCACGGCACCGTCGATCGCATAGGGCTTGCTGATGCGCTCCACCAGCCGTTGCGCCAGACGTGCCGCCTGCTGCCGCGTGCGCATGCCCGACGAGAGGATTGAGAACTCGTCGCCGCCAAGCCGCGCGACCACATCGGCCCGGCCGACCGATTTGCGCAGCCGCGTAGCCACCTCGGCAAGCAGGCGGTCGCCCATCCCGTGGCCGAACTGGTCGTTGACGGCCTTGAATCCGTCGAGGTCGAGATAGAAGAGGCTGGCATTCTGCCGCTCCGCCAGACTGGCTTCCAGATGCCGCGAGAAGCTGGCCCGGTTGCCAAGGCCGGTCAGCGGATCGTGCCAGGCCAGATAGGCGATTTGCTCCTCTGCCTTCTGGATATTGGTGACATCCGACGCCACACCGCGATAGCCCTTGAAGACGCCTTCCTCGTCATGGATCGGCTTTCCTGAAATGCTGATCCAGACCGGTCCGTCCGGTCCCCCGAAGCTGGTGATCAGGTTGCGGAAGGGCTTGCGCCTGCGAAACAGCCATCGCAGCCGGGCAAGGGCGCGCGGACTTGCCCGGAGCGCCTGTGGCGGAACCGGTCCGTCCGCGGTAACAGGGGTCAATCCGATATGGTGGAGAAGCGGTTTCCCGCCACGAATGAGCGTGCCGGTCCTGTCGGTTTCCCACAGCCAGTCGCGGGCGCCCTCGGAAAAATCGCTCAGCAGCATGGCGATGGTTTCGGATTGCTCGCGGATCTTTTCCGAAGCGATATGCTTGCCGACGAAGGAAACCGAGGCCGTTCTCCCGGCCTTGAGCAGCGCCAGGCTGTAGATGAACAGCAGGGTGGCCAGGGCCCAGTCATTCGCTTTGCCTTCCAGTGCGAGTGCCGCAAGCGAACCGGCCGTGATGCCCCCCACCCACAGGGTCATGGCTGATGGCGTCACGTAGAGCGTCAGGCAGCCGCCGCCCGCCATCCCCGCCATCAGTGCGACGATGATGATCCGCGTCTCACTGGGAGCGTCGGCCCAGCCGATCAGCCCGAGGCATCCCCACAGAAGCCCGAGAAGGCCGGCATTGCGCGTCAGCACGGTCAGGCTCTTGCGTGAAGCCCGCAGGCGCGGCGCGGCATTGCGCCGCCGCCACCATTCCAAGAGGCCGAAAACACCCATTGCGCAGACGAGCGCAAACCAGCCGAGCAGGGGCACCGGATGCACATGCGGATAGAGAAAGACGACCGCCATGGACGCATTGATGATGTTGACCGACATCATGTGGGGCGACAATTGCAGGATCGTGCCAAGTTGCGCGGCGCGGGCACGCGCGGCGATATCGGCCGTTTCCGGCTCTGGCGCGGGCAGGCGTGAGCACCACGCGATCCAGCGTTGTCGGCTGTTCTTGAAAAACAAGGCGGTTCAGTCCCCCGATCAGCCTTGACCCTGACATATTTTCCTTACGCTTGAGTTAGCACTTCTCGCTAAATGCCGGAGAAGCACCCATATGCGGATGATGAACGCACAACCTCGCCTCGATCTTCTCGAACAGGAGCGGCACCGTTCGCTCAACCGCTTCCATACCTGGCTGCTGGTCGCCGGCTCGCTCGGCCTGCTGGGGCTCACGGCATGGATCTTTGCCGGCGTCACCGGCGTCGTCATGGCAACGGTCTTCGGCGCGGTGGCGCTTTCCGCCATGCAAGGGGTCAGCCCGAAGCTGGTCCTGACCATGTACAAGGCGCAACCTGCCGGTCCGGGCCTGTTTCCCGCCGGCAACAGGATCATGGCGGAACTGGCCCGCCGCGCCGGCCTGCCCGCTGTGCCCAGGCTCTATGTCGTGCCGTCGCGCACCATGAACGCCTTCGCCGTCGGTCGGCCGGAAGACAGCGCCGTGGCCATCACCGACGGACTTGCACGGGCGCTGACCGAGCGGGAACTGGCCGGGGTGCTGGCCCACGAGGTCAGCCATATCGCCCATGAGGATCTCAAGGTCATGGCCCTCGCCGACATCGTCACGCGCTATACGTCGGCCATGTCCACCGCGGGTTTCTTCCTGCTTTTCTTCAATCTTTTCGGCGGCAGCCTGCCTTGGCTCGCCATCCTTCTGCTTCTGGGCGCGCCCACGATCGGTTCGCTGCTCCAGCTTGCGCTGTCCAGGACCCGCGAGTTCGACGCCGATCTCGGCGCGGCCATGCTGACGGGCGATCCCGACGGCCTGTCCTCGGCTCTCTGGAAGCTGGAGCGGTACCAGATCAGGCAATGGGAAGGCATGATGCTGCCCGGCGGGCGCATGCCGGCCCCCTCCATCCTGCGCAGTCACCCGAAGACGGAAGAGCGCGTCGCCCGCCTCTCCGCGCTCAAGACGCCGGAGGGCCTTGCCATCCCGGTGCCCCCCATGCGCCAGCGCAAGGGGCCGATGGTTCCCAGCATTCCCGCCGACAGTGGCCGCTACCGGCTGCACAGGGCCGAACCGGGGCCGTGGAACGACGACGCGGCAAGGCTGGAATCGCCGGAATGCGGGCATCCGCCGCGCATTCGCATCCGGCGCGGTGGCGTCTGGTGGTGATGAACGGGCACGAGGTGAAAGGCGCCCGTGCCCTCTGCGTCATCAGGGTTCGAAACCCTCGACGATCACCATGTCGGCATCCGCGACGGTCTGCCGGATGGCCTTGGCCTTCTGGTACTGTTCGGAATAGTAGCACTCCCGCGCCGCCGACAGGCTCGGAAACTCGATGATCACGTTGCGCGGGCGTTCGCCGCCCTCCAGCGTCTCATAGGTGCCGCCGCGTGCCAGGAAGCGCGCGCCATACTGCTCGAAAGCAGGGCGGGCGGTGGCGACATAGTCCTGATAACGCTCCGGTTCACGAACCGTGACGCGTGCGATCCAGTAGCCCTTTGGCATGAGAGTGTTCCCCCTTTTTCAACGTTATGCGTTTATCATTTCCGCAAGGATAGCCTCGGCGGCGGCCTTTCTGTCAACCGCGCCGGTGATCGGCCTGCCCACGACCAGATGACTCGCCCCCGCGCGGATCGCGTCGGCTGGCGTGACGACGCGCTTCTGGTCGCCATGCGCGGCGCCTGAAGGCCGGATGCCGGGCGTGACCACGGCCATGCTGTCGCCAAGCAGCGGGCGCACCAGTGCCGCTTCCTGTGCCGAACAGACGATGCCGCCCATGCCTGCGTCCGCTGCCTGGCGTGCGCGTCTTTCCACCAGCGAACGCGCGCCGTCCGCAAAGCCGGCCTCGGCCAGGTCGCCATCGTCCATCGAGGTCAGCACCGTGACGCCAAGCAGGCAGAGCGGCGAACCGGCCGCCGCGGCCACCGCGGCGCGCATGGCTTTCGGGTAGGCGTGAAGGGTGAGCATGTGAACGCCCATCCGCGCCACGTTCTCCACGCCCTTGGCCACCGTGTTGTCGATGTCGAGCAGTTTCATGTCCAGAAAGACCTTGTGCCCGTCGTCTGACAGGTCGCGGGCCAGTTCCAGCCCGCCGGCAAAGGCGAGCTGATAGCCGATCTTGAAAACGCCTGCGACGCCCGCGACATCCGCGACAATGGTTTCGGCTTCATCCGTCGAGGCGACATCGAGCGCCACGATCAGGCGGTCTTGCATGGTATCGCTCAAGTGCATGGGATAGTGGCTCCGGCTGGCTGCGCGCTGGCGCCTTTTGTCATTGCCGGCGCCCCGAGGCAAGCCGTTGCGTCACCGTTGCGAAAAAGCGCTGCAATATTCCATGAGCGCCTTGCAGCCTGCATCAAGCAGGGGCCGGCCCATGTCGTCCTTCAGCATGCCCATTTCATCGAAAGCCTTCGAGGCCTGGCGCACCGCGGTCTGCTCGGTCAGGATATGGCAGCCGCAATTCATCAGCACGGCGCGCACATGATAAAGGCCTCTTATGCCGCCAAGCATGCCGTTCGATGCCGCGCCCAGCGCCACCGGCTTGCCCTTCCACGGCTTCAAGGCCCGCTCGCCATCCTTGGAAATGCGGCTCACCCAGTCGATCGTGTTTTTCAGCAGCGGCGGGATCGAGGCATTGTATTCGGGACAGGCGATGAACACGCCGTCATGGGCGGCGATCAGGCGGCCAAGTTTCATGGCATTGGCCGGGATGCCGCCCTCCTTCTCCAGGTCCTCGTCCATGATCGGCAGCGGATAGTCGGCCAGCGAAATGCGCGTCACTTCCGCGCCCATTTCCGCAAATGTCTTCATGGCTGCGTCGGCCAGTTGCCCGTTGAACGATCCCGTACGGATCGAGCCGGCGAAAACGAGAATTTTCGGGATCATGGGTAGCCTGTCTGCAGGTTGAAAGTCAGTGTCGTTGCACCGGCAATATGGGGCGGGCCGCCCCCGCTGCAAGGCCGCGGTCAGTCGCCGCGGCGATAGACCCAGAGATTGGCGGGCGGCACGTTGCGCAGCACGAAATCGTGATGGCGCACCGAGAAATTGCCCCTGCCCGGCGGCACCGGGGATTTCGGGCCATAGGTGATCTGTACCACCGGGCGTCCGGCGGGAATGCGGTTGAGCAGATCCTCCACCAGCGCCACGCGCGTGGCCATCGCGAAATTCAGCATGGGTACGGCGGAAACGACACTGTCGAAGACAAGCGAACGGTTCTCTCCCAGCGTCTTGTCGAGATCGAAGGCATCGCCATGGATGAAATTCACGCCGGGAATCTCGGCTTTCAGATGCTCGTAGAAATCTTCCGAATATTCGACGGAGTAAAGGTTTCCGGGCGCGATTCCGCGTTCCAGGATGGCGCGCGTGATCGGTCCCGTACCCGGTCCCAGTTCCAGCACCGGCAAGCCGCTTTGCGGGTTGATGACCGAGGCCATGGACCGGGCGCAGAACCGGCTTGTCGGCGTGACGGAGCCAACTGCTTTCGCATTGTCCATCCAGCCCCTGAAAAACCTGAAGTCTTCATCGAACTGGCTGAGGAACCTGCGGAATCCCGGCAGAAACGTCATCCGTCTTCCCTCTGGTTGCGGGCGCCTCCGCCCTTGCTTGTTCTGTGCGCACTATGGCGCCGTGCGGCCGGAAATCCAAGGGGCAGGCCGCGTGCGGCCTGTTCCCGCTACACGTTCAATCGCCCAGCGAATCGAAGAAGTCCTTCATCCGCGTGAAGAACCCGCTCGACTGCGGGCTGTTGTCCTTGGAGGAAATCTTCTCGAATTCCTCAAGAAGTTCGCGCTGCCGTTTCGACAGGTTCTGGGGCGTTTCCACGACCACCTGGATATACAGGTCGCCCAGGGACGGCTGGCGCAGCACCGGCATGCCCTTGCCCTTCAGGCGGAAGCGCTTGCCGTTCTGGGTGCCCTCGGTCACTTTCACCCGGGCCTGGCTGCCGTCGAGCGTGTTGACGTCGAACTGGCCGCCGAGCGCCGCCGTCGTCATGGAAATCGGCACCGAGCAGAACAGGTCCGCGCCGTCGCGCTGGAAGAATTCATGCGGCTTGACGGAGAGGAAGATGTAGAGGTCGCCCGCCGGTCCGCCACGCATGCCCGCCTCGCCTTCGCCGGCAAGGCGTATGCGCGTGCCATCCTCGATGCCGGCCGGGATGTTGACCGACAGCGAACGGTCTTCGGTGACACGACCCGCGCCTGAACATTTCGGGCAAGGCTCCTTGATGGTCTGGCCGCGTCCCTGGCAGGTCGGGCAGGTGCGTTCGATGGAGAAGAAGCCCTGGCTGGCGCGCACACGGCCCGCGCCGCCGCAGGTCGCGCAGGTTTCGGGCTGGGTGCCGGGCTTGGCGCCGGAACCCGAGCACTCGTCGCAGGAGATGGAGGTCGGCACGCGAATCTGCGCCGTCTTGCCCTCGTAGGCTTCCTCCAGCGTGATTTCCATGTTGTAGCGAAGATCGGCGCCGCGTTCGCGCCCGCCCGAGCGGCGGCGTCCACCGCCCATCATCTCGCCGAAGATGTCCTCGAAGATGTCGGCAAAACCGCCCCCGCCGCCGCCGAAGCCGCCGGCACCGCCGCCGCCCATGCCGTTCTCGAAGGCCGAATGGCCGAAGCGGTCATAGGCGGCGCGTTTCTGCGGGTCCTTGAGAACCTCGTAGGCCTCGCCGACTTCCTTGAACTTCTTCTCCGCCTCGGCGTCGCCCGGATTGCGGTCCGGATGGTATTTCATGGCGAGCTTGCGGAAGGCGCTTTTCAGCTCCTTCTCGTCGGCGCCGCGCGCCACGCCCAGTGTTTCGTAGAAATCAGCCTTGGCCATGCGTCAGGCGTTCCCGTTGGTAAGGTCCGTCACATGCAGGCTCCACCTGTTCCATGCCGGCCTGCGGTTGCGTGCCCGGTTCGCTCGGGTGGTGTCCTGCCATGAAGCAAGAGGCCGGCGGTGTGTCCGCCGGCCCTTGTGTCTTGCAGCCGCCTCAGGCGGACTTCTTGTTGTTGTCCTCTTCGATTTCCTCGAAATCGGCGTCGACAACGTCCTCGTCCTTGGCAGCGTCGGCCTTGGCGTCCGCTTCGGCGCTTTCGGCCTGCTGGGCCTCGTACATGGCCTGACCAAGTTTCATGGAGGCTTCCGCCAGCGCCTGGCTCTTGGCCTTGATGGCCTCGCCATCATCGCCTTCAAGCGCGGTCTTCAGGTCGGCAATGGCGTCCTCGATGGCCTTGCGGTCCTCCTCGGAAACCTTGTCGCCATAATCCTTGAGCGACTTCTCGGCGGAATGGACCAGCGCTTCGCCCTGGTTCTTTGCTTCCACGTTCTCGCGGCGCTTCTTGTCGGCCTCGGCATTGGCTTCGGCATCCTTGACCATCTTCTCGATGTCGTCGTCGGACAGGCCGCCCGATGCCTGGATGCGGATCTGGTGCTCCTTGCCGGTGCCCTTGTCCTTGGCCGAGACGTTGACGATGCCGTTGGCGTCGATGTCGAAGGTGACCTCGATCTGCGGCACGCCGCGCGGTGCGGGCGGAATGCCGACCAGGTCGAACTGGCCGAGCAGCTTGTTGTCGGCCGCCATTTCGCGCTCGCCCTGGAAGACCCGGATCGTCACGGCATTCTGGTTGTCCTCGGCCGTGGAGAAGGTCTGGCCCTTCTTGGTCGGGATCGTGGTGTTGCGCTCGATGAGGCGGGTGAACACGCCGCCCAGCGTTTCGATGCCCAGCGACAGTGGGGTCACGTCGAGCAGCAGCACGTCCTTCACGTCGCCCTGCAGCACGCCGCCCTGGATGGCCGCGCCCATGGCAACCACCTCATCCGGGTTCACGCCCTTGTGCGGCTCCTTGCCGAAGAACTGCTTCACCACCTCCTGGATTTTCGGCATGCGCGTCATGCCGCCGACCAGAACCACTTCATCGATCTCGGCGGCCGACATGCCGGCATCCTTGAGTGCCGCCTTGCACGGCGCGATGGTGCGCTGCACGAAGTCATCGACCAGGCTTTCGAACTTGGCGCGCGTCAGCTTGATGGCCAGATGCTTCGGCCCGGAGGCGTCGGCGGTGATGTAGGGCAGGTTGATTTCGGTCTGTGACGAAGACGACAGCTCGATCTTGGCTTTCTCGGCGGCCTCCTTGAGGCGCTGCAGGGCCAGCTTGTCGTTCTTCAGGTCGATGCCCTGGTCCTTCCTGAACTCCTCGGCCAGGTATTCCACCAGCCGCATGTCGAAGTCCTCGCCGCCCAGGAACGTGTCGCCATTGGTCGACTTCACCTCGAACACGCCGTCGCCGATCTCCAGGATGGAAATGTCGAACGTGCCGCCGCCAAGGTCATAGACGGCGATGGTCTTGCCGTCGCGCTTGTCGAGGCCGTAGGCCAGCGCGGCCGCCGTCGGCTCGTTGATGATGCGCAGCACTTCCAGGCCGGCGATCTTGCCGGCATCCTTGGTCGCCTGGCGCTGGGCGTCATTGAAATAGGCCGGAACGGTGATGACGGCCTGCTCGACCTTTTCGCCGAGATAGGACTCCGCCGTTTCCTTCATCTTCTGGAGGGTCATGGCGGAGATCTGCGACGGCGAATACTTCTCGCCGGAGACTTCCACCCAGGCGTCGCCATTGCTGCCTTCGACGATCTTGTAGGGAACGAGCTTCTTGTCCTTCTCCACCGTCGGGTCGGAATAGCGCCGGCCGATCAGGCGCTTGACGGCAAAGACCGTGCCTTCCGGGTTGGTGACCGCCTGGCGCTTGGCCGGCTGGCCGACGAGGCGCTCGCCTTCGCCCGAAAAGGCGACGATGGAAGGCGTGGTGCGCGCGCCCTCGGAATTCTCGATGACCTTGGCGTCCTTGCCGTCCATGACGGCGACGCAGGAGTTTGTCGTGCCCAGGTCGATACCAATAACTTTAGCCATGTCTTCTCTCCGTTTAGCAGGCCGCCGGGACCCATTCATCAGGCGTTCCGGTGGCGGCCCCCGTTGAAGTGCGCCGGTTCCGGCGAACAGATGATTCTTCCGCCGGGGCCGGTGTTGCGGCGTATATAAGAAGGGCGATTTTGCCGCGCAAGGCTGCTTGGCGGCTGTTTCCCTTTACAAATGCATCTTCAGGCGCTTCGTCCTGCAATCTCCGCCCGTTCGGGATCAGAAGATGTCTTCGCCCGCATCCAGCGCGGCGCGGCTTCCGCGTGTGAAGGGCGCCAGCCAGGCACCCACCTGCGGCAGTTCGAAGTCGATGAAGTAATTCATCGCCGCCAGCTTGCCGCGCACGAAGGCTTCGTCGGCGGTGCCCGCGCCAAGCGCCCGCCTTGCGGCCACCGCCTGGTCCAGCCAAAGCCATGCAATCACCGTATGGCCGAAGGCGAACAGCAGCGGCGTGGCATTGGCGAAGGCCGTTTCGGGGCTCGTCGCCTGCGCGCCGATGGCGTTTGACACGGCGGCCATGGCCTCGCCAAGCGCCTTTGCCTGGCTGTCCAGTCCGCCTTCCTTGCCTGCCGCGTCCATCGTCTCAGCCATGCGCGCGGCCAGCAGCTTCAGCCCTTCGCCCTTGTCGGCCATGATCTTGCGGCCGAGCAGGTCCATCGCCTGGATGCCTGTTGTTCCCTCGTGAATCGGGTTCAGCCGGTTGTCGCGGTAAAGCTGCTCCACGTCGAAATCGCGCGTATAGCCGTAGCCGCCATGACATTGGATCGCCAGCGAATTGGCGACCGGCCCGAACTCGGAAGGGAAGGTCTTGTTCACGGGTGTCAGCAGCGCCAGAAGGCTCTCTGCTTGCGCCCGCGCTGACGGGTCTTCGTTGCAATGGATCTCGTCCACCAGCCGTGCCGAAAAGAGGCACAACGCCAGCGCGCCCTCGGCATAGGCCTTCTGTGCCAGCAGCATGCGGCGGATGTCGGCATGGGCGATGAGCGGCACCTGCTCTGCGGCGTTCCGATCTTCCATCAGGCGGCCCTGCCGGCGCTCGCGGGCATATCGGGCCGACAGCAGGTAGCCGCGCCAGGCCTGCGCCGCCGCGCCAAGCCCCACGCCGATGCGCGCCTCGTTCATCATCAGGAACATGATGGCCAGCCCTTCGCCGGCCTCGCCGATCAGCCATCCGGCGGCGCCGGCCCGCCCCATCGGCCTGTACTGTGCGCCTTCGCCGAAGTTGAGCAGGCAATTGGTGGTGCCGCGATAGCCCATCTTGTGATTGAGCCCGGCCACCACGACGTCATTGCGCGTGATCTCGCCGGCCACCGCCGCCGGAATGCGCTTTGGCACCGCGAAAATGGAGATGCCTTTCGTGCCTGCCGGCAGTTTGCCGTCGGGACCCGGAATCTTGGCCAGCACGAGGTGGCAGATATTATCGGTAATGTCGTGATCGCCGCCCGAAATCCACATCTTGCGCCCCGTCAGCCGGTAGCGTTTTCCGAGCCCGTCTTCGCATTCGAACTCGGCGCGCGTGGTGATGTCGCCCAGGGAGGAACCGGCCTGCGGCTCCGAAAGGCACATCGTGCCCAGCGCCCGGCCTTCCAGTTGCGGCATCGCGAAATGGTCGATCAGCGGCTGCGATCCCCGTGTCAGCAACACACGCGTATTGCCGGTAGAGAGCATGGGATAGGCGCCCGCGGCCACGTTCGCGGCCTGGAAGAAGACCTTGGCCGCACTCGCCACGAGATGCGGCATCTGCATGCCGCCATGTTCTGCGGGAAAGCTGGCAAGCTGGAAGCCGGCGTCGAGATAGGCTTGCACCGCGCGCTTGATCAGCGGGTTCACCGTCACCGTGCCGTCCTGCTTCAGCTCCGGTTCGTCACGGTCTCCGGGCTTGAAGGATGGCAGGAACTCGTTTTCCGCGATCCGTTCCGCCAGGTCGAGCAGCGCGTCGAAGGTTTCGCGTGAATGGTCGCCATGGCGCGCATGCGCTGTCAGGCTTTCTGCATCGAGCCAGTCGTGGACAAGGAAGTCGATTGTCCTGCGATCGAATGCCGGCATGCGGGTTCCTCCGGGGAAAGAACGGCCGGATGAAAGGCCGGCCCTGACGGCGGATGGTAGGGAGCGTGCGGCCTGCCTGTCAACAGCAACATACCGGGTAGTATGTCCGTTCTGGCAATCATGCGACGTAAGCATGCTTGACATTGATATGGTATATAACTTTCTATGGTCCCCATTCCCGGGCAGGAACCCTTGCCCGGCACACGCCAAGGGAGGAACCCGGCATGAAGAAATGGACCACGCTGCTGGCGGCCGCTGCCGCCGGACTCGTCGCATCGGCTGCCGCCCATGCGCAGGATGTCACGCTCAAGCTGCACCAGATGCTGCCTGCCCAGGCCACCATTCCGGCCAAGGCGCTGGCGCCCTGGGCCGAGAAGGTGATGAAGGAATCCGACGGCCGCATCCAGATCAACCTCTTCCCCGCCATGCAGCTCGGCGGCAAGCCGCCGGAACTGGTCGACCAGCTCCGTGACGGCGTCATCGACCTGACCTGGACCGTCATCGGCTACACGCCCGGCCGCTTTCCCTCGACCGAGGCCTTCGAACTGCCGTTCATGATGACGAATGGCGAGCAGACCTCCAAGGCCTTCCATGAGTATTGCGAAAAATACTGCATGGACGACTTCAAGGACTATCACGTCATCGCCTGGCACACGCACGGCCCCGGCCTGATCCATTCCAAGGAGCCGGTCGAGAGCGTCGAGGACATGAACGGCATGAAGCTGCGCGGCGGCACGCGCGTGGTCAACCAGATGCTGGAAAAGCTCGGCGCCGTCCCGGTCGGCATGCCGGTCACCGCCGTTGCCGAGGCGCTGTCCAAGGGCGTCATCAACGGAACGACCATTCCCTTCGAGGTGGCGCCCGCCTTCAAGGTTGACGAGATCGTGTCCAACGTCACGGGCTTTGCCGGCAAGAACGGCCTCTACACGGCCACCTTCGTCTTTGCCATGAACAAGGATGCCTATGACAGGCTGCCGGACGACCTGAAGAAGGTCATCGACGACAATTCCGGCGTCGAGACGGCTGGCATGTTCGGTGCTGCCATGGACGCCGGCGACGTGCGCGGCCGCGAGGTTGCCGAAAAGTCGGGCGCCCGCATCATCACCCTGGACGAGGCCGAGACGCAGCGCTGGAAGGATATCGCCACGCCGCTGGTCGATGCCTGGGCCGAGGAGATGAATGCCGGTGGCCGTCCGGGCACGGAAATGATCAACGACGCCCGCGCCCTGCTGGACAAGTACGCCGCTGAATAACCGGCGCAGACATGTGTAACAACAGGAAGCCCGGGTGCAGCGTACCCGGGCTTCTTCGTGTTCATCCCTGTGTTGATGCGGGCAAGGCGGATCACGCTGCCGCTTCACGCTCCCTTGCCCTGGCCAGCGCCGGGCGGGCCAGAACCCGGTCGAGATAGGCATTGACGGAGTCGGACGCGATCTCGAACCTGGCGCCGCGCGCCCAGGTGCCGATATGACCGAGGATGACATCGACGGCGGAAAAGCGGTCGCCCAGCGCGAATTCATTGTCACCGAGCCTTCGCGCCAGCGCCTTCGTGTCGCGGCTGAATTCCCACGCGCACCACGGCCCCACATCCACCCGCAGGTGTTCAGGGATCAGCATGCGGTGCTTCAGCTTGTTCCACAGTGGCGCCTCCAGCTCCGACTGAGCGAAATGCACCCAGCTGTCGATCTGCGCCCGTTCCGCCAGCGAGCGGGAGCCGAAGCCCTTGTCGCCATGTTTCTCGCCCAGATAGACGCAGATCGCAGCCGAATCCGTCAGCCGCATCTCCCCGTCGATGAGGGCGGGAATGCGGCCGGAGGGATTGTGGACCCGCGCCGTCTCCGATTGCGGCTTGGCGGTCTCGATCGCGTAGGCCTCGCCCAGTTCCTCAAGCATCCAGACAACCCGCGTCATGCGCGAGCCGGGCGACCCGATCACCGTATACATCAAGTTCCTCCAGGATTATGTGATGGCGGCGCAGGCTTGCATTGCCTGCCCCGCTTGCCAAGCTGGTTTCCGGGTCAGGCGCCCGATTTTTCGAAGGCCGCGTCCACCGGCACCTGGAGCGCATTGGCCAGGTGATTGGTCTTTCCGGCCAGAGCGATCACCTTCAGCAGGTCGCCATATTGCGCGTCCGTCATGCCCTTTGCCTTGGCCGAAGCCGTGTGCGAATGGGCGCAATAGGTACAGCCGTTCGCCGCCGACACGGCAATGTAGATCATCTCGCGGGTCAGCGGATCCAGCGGTCCGGGCGCGGTCATGACCGCCTTCACTTCTTCCCAGGTGCTTTTCAGCAGCGCCGGATCGGCGGCAAGCGCCAGCCAGAAATTGTTGATGAAGTCGGAGCCGCGCGTGGCCCTTATGTCGTCATAGACCACGCGCACCGCTGCATCGGCTTCCTCATAGCTCACAAGCCTGACTGTCGACATGCCGCCGTTTCCCTTTCCTGTTCGATTACATCAGCGTGAAGATACGCGCCGGCCCGCCCGTGCCGCCCTTGTGCTTGGGCGCACCGACCACGAGCGTGGCGCCACTGGCCGGAACCGCGTCAAGGTTGGCCAGGCATTCGATGCCCCAGCGCCCGGTCGGCAGCCATGCGTAGTGAACCGCGAAATCGGGCGACGGGCCATGGTCAAGCGACAGCGTGTCCACGGCGATGCCGGCCACGTCGGCCTCTTCTGCCAGCATCTTCGCTGCCTCGACATGGAAGCCGGGGAAATGCATGGTCTTGCCGTCATCGCCGACATTGCGGAACTTTTCACCCGCGACATGCGCCCCCCAACCGGAATTCATCGCCACGCAGCATTTGGCCGGCAGGTCGCCATGGGCGCTGATCCAGGCCTTGATGTCGTCTGGCGTCACCTGCGCATCCGCGTTCTCGGCGGCCTTGGCCTTGATGTCGATGACGACAAGCGGCACGACCAGGCTCTCGACCGGGATCTCGTCCACCGACATGCCGTTTTCCGAGAAGTGGAGCGGCGCATCCATATGCGTGCCGGTATGCTCGTTGACGCGCAATTCCTTCAGGTTGAACTTGTGTTCGGCATAGTTGAATTTCTGCTCGACGAAGAGCTGCTGCTCGCCGAAGAAGGTGGGGAAGTCCTCTCCCATCGTGTGGGTCATGTCGGCCACCTTCGTCGCGCCCTGCGCCAGGGCGGGCGGCGCAAACCCCGTGGCCGCGGCCGGCAGGCTTGCCGCCTTGAAGAAGTCGCGCCGGTTCAGCATCCGGCTCTTCACGGTTTCCATCACACAGGCATGGCACATGTCGTCTCTCCCTCTGTTGGTCCGCCGGGTCTCTTCTTCTGTTTTCCCGCGGCCAGATGACGATACACCTGCGCCCACGGCTTGCAAGGCGCGTGTTTCCCCGCGGTGACATACCGTTGCACACGGGCCTGGCTGTTTTGCCCTTGTGGTTTGGCGCGGGCGGGTTACCTCTGTGGCAGGCAACAATGCGAGAGGACGTCTTCCCATGACCGATTTGTCCGGCTTCGAGATCACGCGCCGCTGGCCCGCAGCCCATCCGGACCGCATCCAGCTCTATTCCTTCCCCACGCCCAACGGCATCAAGGCCTCGGCCATGCTGGAGGAAACGGGCCTTCCCTATGAGGCGCACACGGTTTCCTTCGGGCGCAACGACCAGACGACCCCGGAATTCCTGTCGCTCAACCCGAACAACAAGATCCCCGCCATCATCGATCCGGACGGTCCGGGCGGCGCGCCGCTGCCGCTGTTCGAATCCGGCGCCATCCTGATTTACCTGGCGGAAAAGTCGGGGAAATTCATGTCCGCCGATCCGGCGGCGCGCTACCGGACGATGCAGTGGCTCATGTTCCAGATGGGCGGTATCGGCCCGATGTTCGGCCAGCTCGGCTACTTCTGCAAGTTCGCCGGCAAGGATGTCGCCGACAAGCGTCCGCTGGAGCGCTATGCCGGCGAGACCGAACGCCTGCTCAAGGTGCTGGACCAGCGCCTGGGCGGCCGTGATTACATCATGGGCCGGGATTATACGATTGCCGACATCGCCACCTGGCCCTGGGTGCGCACCGTCCGCGATTTCTACGAGGCCGGCGACCTGGTGAAGCTGCCGGAATGCCGCAACGTGCTGGCATGGCTCGACCGCTGCCTTGCCCGCCCGGCCAGCCAGGCCGCGCTCAACATTCCGCCGCGCGAATGAGGCGCGGCTTGCGGGCCGGAATGGCAACCGGGGCGGGGAGGGCGCTTCCGCGCCTTTTTGCGACCCCGGGCGTCGCCTGCCTGCATTGCCCCGCAATGCCGCATGGTTTATGGGAGGGCCGATCCAAGTCTGGGAGTATGCCTTGAACCAGTCAGCCAAACCCAATTCCTTCCGCACCGGACCCGACGAACAGGGCATGTTCGGCATTTTCGGGGGGCGTTTCGTCGCCGAGACGCTGATGCCGTTGATCCTTCACCTCGAAGAGGAGTGGGACAAGGCCAAGAACGACCCGGAATTCAGGGCAGAGCTGGAACATCTCAACACGCATTATACCGGGCGTCCCTCGCCGCTCTACTTCGCCGAGCGGCTGACGGAACATCTGGGCGGCGCGAAGATCTACTTCAAGCGCGACGAGCTGAACCATACCGGTTCCCACAAGATCAACAATTGCCTTGGCCAGATCCTGCTGGCCAAGCGCATGGGCAAGACCCGCATCATCGCCGAGACGGGCGCCGGCCAGCATGGCGTGGCCTCGGCCACCGTCGCGGCGCGCTTCGGTTTCCCCTGCGAGGTCTACATGGGCGCGACCGACGTGGAGCGCCAGGCGCCCAACGTCTTCCGCATGAAGCTGCTTGGCGCGAAGGTTCATCCCGTCACCGCGGGCCATGGCACGCTCAAGGACGCCATGAACGAGGCGCTGCGCGACTGGGTCACCAATGTCGAGGACACCTATTACCTGATCGGCACGGCCGCCGGGCCGCACCCCTATCCGGAACTGGTGCGCGAGTTCCAGTCGGTCATCGGCAAGGAAACGCGCGAGCAGATGCTGGCCGTCGAGGGCCGCCTGCCGGACATGCTGGTCGCTGCCGTGGGTGGCGGGTCCAACGCCATCGGCCTGTTCCATCCCTTCCTTGATGACGAGAGCGTGCAGATCGTCGGCGTGGAAGCCGGCGGCAAGGGTCTTCAGGGCGAGGAACATTGCGCCTCGCTGACTGCCGGATCGCCCGGCGTCCTGCACGGCAACCGCACCTACCTGCTGCAGGATGGCGACGGCCAGATCAAGGAAGGCCATTCCATTTCCGCCGGGCTGGACTATCCGGGCATCGGCCCGGAGCACTCCTGGCTTAAGGATTCCGGCCGCGTCCAATATGTGCCCGTCATGGACGCGGAAGCACTGGAAGCCTTCCAGCTTCTCACCCGGCTGGAGGGCATCATCCCTGCGCTGGAGCCGTCCCATGCGCTGGCCGAGGTGATCAAGCGCGCGCCCGCCATGGGCAAGGACCAGATCATCGTCATGAATCTCTGCGGCCGTGGCGACAAGGACGTCTTCACCGTCGGCAAAATGCTGGGACACGATCTCTGACATGACCACCCGTATCGACCGCAAGTTCGCTGCCCTCAAGCAGATCAACCGCCCCGCCCTGGTCACCTATTTCATGGGCGGCGATCCGGATTACGACAGTTCGCTGCGCGTGATGAAGGCCTTGCCCAAGGCCGGCGCCGACGTCATCGAGCTGGGCATGCCCTTTTCCGATCCGATGGCCGACGGCCCGGCGATCCAGATGGCCGGCCGCCGCGCGCTGGACAATGGCCAGACGCTCGTCAGGACCCTGCAGATGGCGCGCGAGTTCCGGCAGGAGGATGACGACACGCCGATCGTCATGATGGGCTACTACAACCCGATCTACATCTACGGCGTCGACCGTTTTCTGGCCGACGCGAAGGAAGCCGGCATCGACGGTCTGATCGTGGTCGACCTGCCGCCGGAAATGGATGACGAACTTTGCGTGCCGGCACTGAAGGCCGGGATCAATTTCATCCGCCTTGCCACGCCGACCACCGATGACAAGCGCCTGCCGGTTGTCCTCGCCAACACGTCCGGCTTCGTCTACTACGTTTCCATGACCGGCATCACCGGCTCCGCCCTGCCCGACACGAGCAAGGTTGCCGATGCGGTGCGCCGCATCAAGGGCCATACGGACCTGCCGGTCTGCGTCGGCTTCGGTGTGAAGACCTCCAGCCAGGCCAAGGCGATCGGCGCCTCCGCCGACGGTGTCGTCGTGGGCACGGCCGTGGTCAATGCCATCGCCAACGTGCTCGATGCGGACGGCAACGCGGTCGCCGACCCGGCCGAGGCCGTGGCCACGCTGGTGCGCGGCCTTGCCGACGGCATCGCAGAGGCGCGGCTTGCACAGGCTGGCTGAAGCGCCCACATTGGAATCCATCACAGGGAAGGCCGTGCGCCAGACGCGGCCTTGAGAACAGATGAACTGGATCACCAACTACGTCCGCCCCAAGATCAACTCCATGCTGGGCCGGCGCGACATGCCGGAAAATCTCTGGATCAAGTGTCCCGAGACCGGCGAGATGATCTTCCACAAGGAACTGGAGGAAAACCTCTGGGTCATCCCCACGTCCGGCTATCACATGAAGATGCCCGTCAGGGAGCGGCTGAAGCGCTTCTTCGACGAGGGCAAGTATGAGCTTCTGCCTGCGCCGAAGGTGCCGCAGGATCCGCTCAAATTCCGCGATGTGAAGCGGTACACGGACCGTCTGAAGGAAAGCCGCTCGAAGACCGGGCTCGACGATTCCATCGTCAACGCCACCGGCGAGATCGACGGGCTGCCCGTCGTCGTCACGGCGCATGACTTCTCCTTCATGGGCGGCTCGCTGGGCATGGCGGCCGGCGAGGCCATCATCGACGGCTTCCTCAAGGCGATCGAGCTGAACCGCCCGCTGGTGCTGTTTGCCGCTTCCGGCGGCGCGCGCATGCAGGAGGGCATCCTTTCCCTCATGCAATTGCCCCGCACGACCGTTGCGGTGGAGATGCTGAAAGAGGCGGGCCTTCCCTATATCGTCGTGCTGACCAATCCGACGACGGGCGGCGTATCCGCGTCCTATGCCATGCTCGGCGACATCCACATTGCCGAGCCGGGCGCGGTCATCGGCTTTGCCGGCAAGCGTGTCATCGAGCAGACCATTCGCGAGAAGCTGCCCGAGGGCTTCCAGACGGCGGAATACCTGCGTGACCATGGCATGGTCGACATGGTCGTGCCGCGCCAGGAACTGAAAGGCACCATCGCCAGGGTGCTGCGCATGCTGACCGGGCAGCCGGCGCTGGTCGATGAGGCCGCCCCGCCGCCGGACGTGCAGGACTCCGAGCCTGAAACACCGGCCGAAGAGGAAAAGGCGGACGCCTGATCGTCCGCAGCCATGCGATCACCGAACGGGCGGCCGGCAGGCGCCGCCCCCTGCATGTGGAAACCCGATGACGATCCGTCCCGCCGAAAGCCTTGCGCAAGTCGAGATCGAGCGGCTGTCCGCACTTCACCCGCAGGGATACAACCTGTCACTGGAGCGCGTGCGCGTGCTGCTGGAAAAGCTCGGCAACCCGCAGGACCGCCTGCCGCCGGTCATCCATGTCGCCGGCACGAACGGCAAGGGATCGGTGATAGCCTTCGCCCGCGCCATGCTGGAAGCCGCCGGCGCGTCCGTCCATGTCCATACATCGCCGCATCTTGTGCGCTGGCACGAGCGCTTTCGCCTCGGCAAGCCCGGCGGCGGCGAACTGGTGGAAGACGCGGTTCTGGCCGACGCCCTGAGGCGGGTCGGCGATGCCAATGGCGACGAGCCGGCCACCGTTTTCGAACTGACGACGGCCGCCGCCTTCCTGCTGTTTTCCGAGCATCCCGCCGATGTCTGCATTCTCGAAGTCGGCATGGGCGGCCGGTTCGACGCCACCAATGTCATTCGCGAACCCGCCGTATCCGTCATCACGCCCATCTCGCTCGATCACGAGGCCTGGCTTGGTGACAAGGTGGAACTGATCGCAGCCGAAAAGGCGGGCATCATCAAGCCCGAATGTCCGGTCGTGATCGGCTTTCAGGAAAACGACATGGCGCGCGCCGTGCTGGAGGAAACAGCACTGCGTCTCGAATGCGACTATATCGCCTACGGCCAGGATTTCTGGGCCTATGAGGAAAACGGACGCCTGGTCTACCAGGACAATGACGTCCTGTTCGATCTCACGCTGCCCGCCATGCCGGGCCGTTTCCAATTGGCCAACGCGGCCACGGCCATCGCCGCCGTGCGCATGGCCGGTTTCGATATCGGCCACCGTGCCGCGGACACGGCGATGGAGGCGGCCGAATGGCCGGCCCGCCTGCACCGGCTCATGTCCGGCGACCTGGTGGAGCAAGCGCCCGAAGGTTCGGAAGTGTGGCTCGATGGCGGGCACAATCCCGCCGGTGCGCTGGTTGTCGCGGAAGAACTGGCCGGGCGCGGCGAGCGCGACGACCGCCCGCTCTTTCTGATCGCCGGCATGCTGAAGACCAAGAACCATGCCGGTTTCTTCCGCGCCTTTCAGGGGCTGGCGCGCCATTGTTACTGTGTGCCGGTGCCCGGAAGCGATGATGGCGAAAGCCCGGAAGTGCTGGCCGCACGCGCCCGCGAGGCCGGACTCTCAGCCGAGCCGGTCAGCTCCGTTGCCAATGCGATCAACCTCATGCGCGAAACCTGGAGCGAGGACGAGCGTCCGCCGCGCATCCTGGTCTGCGGGTCGCTCTATCTGGCCGGCTCCGTTCTCGCCGAGAACGGCACACCGCCCACCTGACGGCAATGGAACGGTTTCACCTTCACGCCGACCCCGAGGCCGCGCGCGCCCTGGCCACCGCGCTCTTCCGGTCCGTCATGCCAGGTCTCGCCGCCATGCTTCCGCGATCGGCGGAAATCACCCATGTCGGCTCCACGGCCTGTCCCGGACTGGAAACCAGAGGCGATCTGGATATTCTGGTGCGTGTCCCGCCGGATCGCTTCCCCGAGGCGGAAGCCGCACTGGCGGGCGCCTTCGCGCGCAACACGGGCTCGATCCGCACCGGCGATTTCGCCGCCTTCGAAATGACCGGAACATCCATGCCCGTGGGCATCCAGTTGGCAGCCACGGGCGGCGCGTTCGACCATTTCCACCTGTTTGCCGCCGCGCTTTCGGCACATCCGGCGCTGGTCGACGGTTTCAACGAGATCAAGCGCCTGTTCGATGGTCAGGCCATGGCCGATTATCGCGCCGCCAAGGCGTTGTTCATCAATGCAGTCCTGGATGGCATAGCACGCGGCGAGATTCCCCTCTGACCCTCAGGCCCCGGCGTTACCCGCCGCTTGCAGGAAATTGGCGATGAGCGCCGTATCCTTGATGCCCGGCGCGCTTTCCACACCCGACGAGATGTCGAGTCCCGGCGGATGGGCGATTGCGATGGCGTCGGCCACATTGCCCGCATGGATGCCGCCGGCCAGCAGGTAATCGATGTCCGGGTCGAGACCGTTGAGCAGCGACCAGTCGAACGAAACCGCATTGCCGCCAGGCAATTGCGAACCCCTGGGCGGCTTGGCGTCGAACAGGAAACGGTCTGCCACGCCCTTGTAGGGTCCGATCTTTTCGAAATCGGCGGCCTCGGAAATGGCCAGCGCCTTCATCACGGGCAGGCCGAAACGGGCCTTGACCGCTGTCACCCGCTCCGGGCTTTCCTTGCCGTGCAATTGCAGCATGTCCGGCTTCATCACGGAGACGATCCTGTCCAGCGTGGCATCGTCGGCATCGACCGTGACGGCGACGGAACGGAGGCCCGCAGCCCCTGCCAGCGCGGCGAGTTTGCCCGCGGTTTCCGGGTCCGTATGGCGGGGACTTTTTTCGAAGAAGATGAAGCCGGCATGGCTGGCCCCGCCGGCAATCGCCGCGCGTACCGCCTCTTCCGTCTTCAGACCGCAGATCTTGATGTCCATGCGCACTCGCTTACCGCGTCGCTCAATCGGCTGCAAGCGGGCGGATCGGTGCTTCGCCCGGCAGATAGCCGTCTTCAGCCGGCACGGGCGCTTCGGGCGGCGGCGCGAGCGTCTGGCAGGCTGCGAGCAGGCCGAGGCACAGCGCAAGTGCCGGCAGGAGCGCCGGGAGAAGGGGCGGGAAAGAACGCATCACTTGAACCCGATGGCTTGCAGGGCCTGCCCGTTGCGCTTCAGCCAGGCCTTGGATTCGTCCATGCGCGGGCACAATGCCCCGCACAGTTTCCAGAAGCGCGCGCTGTGGTCCATGTGCTTCAGATGCGCGCATTCATGCGCCACGAGGTAGTCGATCACCGGGCGCGGTGCCATGGCGATTCGCCAGGAGAAGGACAGTCCGCCCGTGGAGGAACACGAGCCCCAGCGGCTCACCGTGTCCTTGTAGCGCACGGCGGTGACGCTGCGCCCGCCCGCTGCGGCTGCGTGTCTGGCGACCAGGGGTTCGATTTCGGCGCGCGCCAGCTTCTTCATGAAATCGGCCAGCCGGCGCTTCAGATGCGCCCTGTCTCCATGCACGATCAGCACCGGTTCCCCATCGAGCACGGTCTGCCGCACCGTCCCGCGCTTGCCCGGTTCGTGGATGATGCGATGTGGCACGCCAAGCACCGGCAGCTTGACGCCGGGCCTGAGATCCGGCCGGTCGGGCAGCGCCGCCAGCCGCGATTCCAGCCATCCGCGATGCCGGTCCAGGAAACGGTCGATGTCGCGCTGCGGGTGACCCGGCGGCACGGTGACACGCAGGCTTTGCCCGCCCGCGCCGATCCGCAGCGTCAGCCGCTTGGCCCGCGCGCTTTCCACGATCCGCAACGGCAATTCACGCCCCGCCACGCAATGCATGCGCTCGCGGGTGGACGCGGCGGGTGGTTTCGGTCGGGTCTTTCGGGTCAGGAAATCCGGCAGCATGGCCGTGAACCCTATCTGATTCCCGGCCTCGGTGAATCCGCTTTTCGCGCAAGAAAAAGGCCGGGCCCGGTGAAACGGGTCCGGCCACTGGCATCAGGGGCAGGGAGATGCGTTACGCGTCGGACGCGGGGAAGTCCGGAACGCTACCGGAGCGCTTCGCTTCGGAGGCCTTGGAAGCCTCGCGATCACGCATGAAGCGGTCGAATTCTTCCTTGTCCTTGGCGCGGCGCAGTTCGCGCATGTACATCTCGAACTCCTCGCGCATGGCGTCGAGCTTGCGGCGCTCCTCGGCCAGCCGCTCGATTTCTGCTTCCCGCCAGTCGTCGAAGGCGACATTGCCGGTACGGGCATGGCCGCGATGGCGGCCGCAGCCACGAAACTGGCGCGCCATGTCGTCGGTTGCGCGGTTCACGTCGCGCTTGAAGCCGTCCAGCCGGTCGCCCCAGATGATGTAGGCGAGCATGGCGAGGCCAAGAGGCCAGAAGACGACGAAGCCGAGGACCATCAGGCCGATCGTGGCCGGGGTCCAGGCAGGTCTGATCAATGCAGTTTGGGTCATGGTCAGCCATTCCTCTCGGTCGAAAGCGGCCAACAGCGACCGCCTGGAATCGAGATGGGAAGAGAAAAACGGCGATTCAAGCTCTGTAAAAAACGGAATCGTCAAAGCAATTGAAAATAAAAGTGAATATCGCCCTTTTCAGGTGCTGTTGCTTCGGCTGTGCTCGACCATGGTGGCGGCTGCGCGTGTCAGCAGGTCCAGATCTTGCAGCCGCGAAAGGCGGTGATCGCCGCCCCTGACGAGCGTCAGCGTCACGTCGTCGGCGGGCAGGTGTTCCACCAGTTTCAGGGCATGGGCATGGGGCACATCCGGGTCGTCGAGGCCCTGGATGATGTGGACCGGGCACCAGGTGTCGAGCGGGCCGGTCAGGACCCGGTTGACCTCGCCATCCTCGAACAGGGCGCGGGTGAAGACATAGGGCTCATCGTCATAGGCCGATGGCACGGTGAAGAAGCCGTCATGGTCCAGCGCGGCCTTGTGTTCGTCGGTCAGCCGCGGGGCATGCAGGTCGCTGGTGAAATCCGGTGCCGGGGCGATCAGAACAAGGCCGGCGATCCGCCCCTTTTCCCCGCGACGGGCCAGTTCCTGCACCATGCGCAGCGCGATCCATGCGCCCATGGAAGAGCCGAAGAGAATTTGCGGACCCTGTGAATGCGCCTCGAACACCGCCAGGGATTCGTTCAGCCAGCGCGAAATCGTGCCGTCGGTGAACGCCCCGCCGGACTCCCCGTGCCCGGAATAGTCGTGGCGCAGGAAGGCCAGCCCGCTCGCGCACGCGAAGGCGGCGAGCGCATCGGCCTTCGTGCCGCGCATGGTTGACCTGAAGCCGCCGAGCCAGACAAGCCCCGGTGCCGCGCCGGGGATGCGCCGAAAGGCGATGGAATTGCCATCGACGATGATCCGGCCGTCCTGTTCCGTCATGATCTGCACCTTTTTCCCGGTTTCCTGCCTGTTTGCAACGCAGCAGGTGATTCATGCAACAATCTGTGCTATTGACTTTGCAGCGCGGCTGGAAAAAGTGCCGCACGAATGCCGGGAACAAGCGGCCCGGCAGCGAATTACATTGGCGAAACAGTTGAGGAGACCACGACCATTCGCAGACCGTTCAGAGCGCCGCCTCCTGTCAAGGAAGGCCCGCGCGCCAACCAGGAAATCCGTGTCCCCCGTGTCCAGCTCATCGGTGAGGACGGAAGCAATCTCGGGGATGTTTCGATTCAGGAGGCGCTCTCGCGCGCCGAGGATGCCGGGCTCGACCTTGTCGAGATCTCGCCGAACGCCTCTCCGCCCGTATGCAAGATCCTCGATCTCGGCAAGCTGAAATACGAGAAGCAGAAGAAGGCCGCCGAGGCGCGCAAGAAGCAGAAGACCATCGAGATCAAGGAGATCAAGATGCGTCCCAACATCGACACCCACGACTACGAGGTGAAGATGAAGGCCGTGCGGCGCTTTTTCGAGGACGGCGACAAGGTCAAGGTCACGCTGCGCTTCCGCGGCCGCGAGATGGCGCACCAGGAACTGGGCATGCAGCTTCTGAACAAGGTGCGCGCCGAGGTCGAGGAAATCGCCAAGGTCGAGGCCGAGCCGAAGCTGGAAGGCCGCCAGATGATGATGGTCCTGGCGCCGCGCTGAGCGCGCGCACTGGTTCTTCGGGTTTGAGCCGGCGCCCCTACGGACGCCGGTTCTGTTTTTGGCGCCGGGCTGTTTTGCGGGCAGCGAAAGCCACCCGATTCGGCGCTGCGGGGCTTGCACATTGCCGGTCCATCCTGTAATGACGCGCCGTTCGAAGCCGCCCGGCAGGGCATGCCGTGGCGGTTTTCATGCTGTTTTTCCGCTCTGGTCTGCGGAAAGACGAAAAAAGAGCGGCTCTTCGGGGCCGGCAAAAGGAGAGTAGAGCAAAATGCCCAAGATGAAGACCAAATCGGCCGCCAAGAAGCGGTTCAAGATCACCGGCACCGGCAAGGTGAAAGTGGCAGCCGCCGGCAAGCGCCACGGCATGATCAAGCGTTCCAACAAGTTCATCCGCGATGCACGCGGCATGATGGTCCTTCCCGAGGCGGACGCCAGGAAGGTCATCAAGAACTACCTGCCCAATGGCGGCGGCCTCTGAGCCCCGGCCCCGGCAAACGCTTCAGCTGATATTCAGGAGATCATGACATGGCACGTGTAAAACGCGGCGTTACCGCCCACGCCAAGCACAAGAAGGTTATGAAGGCCGCCAAGGGCTTTTATGGCCGTCGCAAGAATACCATCCGCATCGCCAAGCAGGCCGTCGAGAAATCGATGCAGTATGCGACGCGCGACCGGAAGGCCCGCAAGCGCAATTTCCGTGCGCTGTGGATCCAGCGCATCAACGCCGCCGTCCGCGAGCATGGCCTGACCTACGGCCGCTTCATCGACGGTCTGAACAAGGCCGGCATCGAGGTTGACCGCAAGGTTCTCTCCGACCTCGCCATCCACGAGCCGCAGGCATTCGCCGCGCTGGTGGGCCAGGCGAAGTCCGCCCTTGAATATCTCAAGGACAAGACCCCGAACGAGTTTGAGAGCGCGGTTTCCTGACCAGCGCTTTCCCAAGCTTGACATCGTGAATTTGGGAAACCCGCGCTGGCTGGGCTGGCGCGGGTTTTTCTTGTTCAAACCGCAGCAAACAGGCGCTACAAGCGCCGCCGGACAACGGATACATGGGCGACCAGCAATGAGCGACCTCGACACGCTTGAAACCTCCATCATGGCCGACATTGCCGCGGCTTCCGACGAGCAGGCCATCGAGGCCGTGCGCGTCGGGGCGATCGGCAAGAAGGGCTCGGTATCGGAACTGCTCAAGACGCTGGGCAGGATGACGCCGTACGAGCGCAAGGAAATGGGACCGAGGATCAACGGCCTGCGCGACCGGGTCGCCGAGGCGCTGGCCTCCCGCCGGCAGGAACTGCGTGACGCGGCCATCGACGCGCGCCTGGCGCGCGAGACGGTGGATGTCACCCTTCCTGTCCATGGCGCACCGGTGGAGCGTGGCCGCATCCATCCCATTTCGCAGGTCATCGACGAGATCGCCGCCATTTTCGGCGATCTGGGCTTTTCCATCGCCGAAGGGCCGGACATCGAGACCGACTATTACAATTTCACGGCACTGAACTTTCCCGAAGGCCACCCGGCCCGCGAGATGCACGACACCTTCTTCTTCCAGCCGGGCGCCGACGGCGAGCGGAAGCTGCTGCGCACCCACACCTCGCCGGTCCAGATCCGAACGATGGAAACCCAGAAGCCGCCGATCCGCATCGTCATCCCCGGCAAGACCTATCGCTGCGATTCCGATGCCACCCATTCGCCCATGTTCCACCAGCTCGAAGGCCTCGTCATCGACAGGACCGCAAACGTGGCCAACATGAAGTGGGTGCTTGAGGAGTTCTGCAAGGCCTTCTTCGAAGTGCCCAGCTTGAACATGCGCTTCCGCCCGTCCTTCTTCCCGTTCACCGAACCGAGCCTGGAGGTTGATATCCAGTGCGACCGCTCGCGTCCCGGCGAGGTGCTGTTCGGCCAGGGCTCCGACTGGATGGAGATTCTCGGCTGCGGCATGGTCCATCCCAACGTGCTGCGCATGGGCGGCCTCGATCCCGACGAATACCAGGGCTTTGCCTGGGGCATGGGGATCGACCGCATCGCCATGCTGAAATACGGCATGCCGGATCTGCGCGCCTTTTTCGACGCCGATGTGCGCTGGCTCAACCATTACGGCTTCCGCCCGCTCGACATGCCGACCCTGTTCGGCGGCCTGAGCGCATAAGGAGGAACGGGATCATGAAATTCACACTGTCCTGGCTCAAGGACCACCTTGAAACCGAAGCCACACTCGACGAGATCGTCGAAAGGCTCACCATGATTGGCCTCGAGGTCGAGAGCGTCGATGACAAGGCGGCCTTCAGGCCCTTCGTGATCGCCCGTGTCCTCACCGCCGAGCGCCATCCCGATGCCGACAAGCTTCAGGTGCTTTCCGTCGATGGCGGACCGGACGTGAATGGCGGCAAGCCGCTCCAGGTCGTCTGTGGCGCGCCCAATGCCCGCGCCGGGCTCGTCGGTGCGCTGGCCCTGCCAGGCACCTATGTGCCGGGCATCGACGTGACACTTGGCGTCGGCAAGATCCGCGGCGTCGAATCCCACGGCATGATGTGTTCGGAACGCGAGCTGGAACTGTCCGACGAGCACTCGGGCATCATCGACCTGCCGGAGGATGCGCCGGTCGGCACCTCGTTCGCCGCCTATGCAGGCCTTGACGATCCGGTCATCGAGATCGGCCTGACGCCCAACCGCCCGGATTGCACCGGCGTGCACGGCATCGCCCGCGATCTCGCCGCCGCTGGCCTCGGCCGCCTGAAGGCGGCGGCGATCATGCCTGTCGCAGGCCAGGGAGAATGCCCGGTCAAGGTGACGATCGAGGCACCGGACCTGTGCCCCGGCTTCGCCTTGCGCATGGTCAGGGGCGTGAAGAACGGGCCGTCGCCGAAATGGATGCAGCAGCGCCTCATGGCCATCGGCCTGCGGCCGATCAACGCGCTGGTCGACATCACCAACTACGTCACCTTCGACCGCGGACGCCCGCTGCACGTGTTCGATGCCGCCAAGGTGAAGGGCAACCTGGTCGTGCGCCGCGCCCGCGATGGCGAAACCGTGCTGGCGCTGGACGAACGCACGTACAAGCTGGGCCCGGACAATTGCATCATCGCCGATGACAACGGCGTCGAATCCATCGCCGGCGTGATGGGTGGCGAACATTCCGGCTGCGACGAAAGCACCACCGACGTGCTGATCGAATCGGCGCTCTGGGAACCGATGAACATCGCCCGCACCGGCCGCGACCTCGGCATCATCACCGATGCCCGCTACCGGTTCGAGCGTGGTGTCGACCCTGAATTCATGGTGCCGGGCGCCGAACTGGCCACCCATCTGGTCATGGACCTGTGCGGCGGCACGCCAAGCGAACTGGTCGTCGAGGGTTACAGGGCGCCCGAGCGCAAGACCGTCACCTTCCCGGTTTCCGAAGTGAAGCGCCTGACGGGCATTGCCGTGGACGCAACCGAGGCGCTCGGCATCCTCGAACGTTTGGGTTTCGAGCCGAACGGGACCGCCGAGGTTGTGGATGTGGCCGTGCCGACCTGGCGCCCCGATGTGGACGGCAAGGCGGATCTCGTCGAGGAGGTCATGCGCATCCATGGTGTCAACAACATCGTTCCGGTGCCGCTGGAGGGCGAGGAATCGGTTGCCGGCCGCATCCTGACCCCGTTGCAGTTGCGCACCCGCTCCGCCCGCCGGGCGCTGGCCGCCCGTGGCATGATGGAGGCCGTCAACTGGTCCTTCATTCCGGCTGAACATGCCGCCTTGTTCGGCGGTGGCGGCGAGGCGCTGAAGCTGGCAAACCCGATTGCCGCCGACATGTCGGACATGCGCCCCTCGCTGCTGCCGGGCCTGCTGACTGCGGCGCAGCGCAATGCCCAGCGCGGTTTTGCCGATGTGGCCCTGTTTGAAGTGTCGGGCCTCTACCAGGGCGATACGCCCGAAGGCCAGCGCCGTGCCGCCTCGGGCGTGCGCCGCGGCACCGCGCACATGAGCCATGAGGGCCGCCATTGGTCCGGCAATGCCGCGCCGGTCGGCTGGGCCGATGCCAAGGCCGATGCGTTGGCCGCGCTCGAGGCCGCCGGTGCGCCTGTCGCCAACCTCCAGATCGCCCGCGGCGCGCCGGACTGGTTCCACCCCGGCCGCTCCGGTGTCATCCGCCTCGGCCCGAAAATGGTCTTCGGCTGGTTCGGCGAATTCCACCCCAGGGTGCTGGAAGCCCTCGACGTCTCCGGTCCGGTCTGCGGCTTCGAGGTCTTCCTCGACACGATTCCCGAACCCAAGGCCAAGGCCACCCGTACCAAGCCGCGCCTCGACCTTTCGAGCTTCCAGGCGGTCACCCGCGACTTCGCCTTCGTGGTTGACAGGACAGTTGCGGCCGGTGACATCACCCGCGCCGCGGCGGCCGCCGACAAGAAACTGATCGCCGGCGTGACCGTCTTCGACCTGTTCGAGGGTGCCTCCATCGGCGAGGACAGGAAGTCGGTGGCCATTGCCGTCACCATCCAGCCGACCGACAAGACCCTGACCGACGAGGATTTCGAGAAGCTTTCGGCGGCCATCGTCGCCAATGTCGCCAAGCAGACCGGTGGCGTCCTGCGCCGCTGATTCCTGTGCAGGAACGGATCGGGGAAGGGCGGTCGGAATGGCCGCCCTTTTTGCTTTCCCTAGGGGAAAGACGCGCCACCGCCGGCGGGAAACCACCAGAAAAGCGGCGCAAAACATGAAAACGGAACTTTGATACCCCTGTTCAAGCATTATGATTGGTGCTCTAACAGTTGACCCGGGCAACTTGTTTCGCCGGGAGCCGAGTGGGGTTTGATGGCCTAATGTCCAATTGCCAGCCGGTACGGATCGTTTACATACTGCAGAGTATGTTCAGCTTTGATGCGGCGTGCGCGGGTCCGGCCGGCGGATCTCATATTCATGAAGGGATACGCACTTTTCATGTTCTACCATCTCTATGAAATGAACCACGCTGCCTTGCAGCCGTTCCGTGCCGTGGCGGATGCCGCCAAGCTTTTCTACTCCAATCCGTTGAATCCGTTGTCGCATTCCTCCTTCGGCCGGTCGATGGCCGCCTCGGCGGAACTGTTCGAACGCATGACGCGGCGTTATTCCAAGCCGCCTTTCGGCCTGCCGGAAACGGTTGTGGACGGCCAGGCGGTCCGGGTGACCGAGGAAGTCGTCTGGTCGAAACCTTTCTGCGACCTGCTGCATTTCAAGCGCGATCTGCCCAAGGGGCGCAAGGAGGATTCCAAGCTTCTCATCGTCGCGCCCATGTCCGGCCACTATGCCACGCTGCTGCGCGGCACGGTGGAAGCCATGATGCAGCACAACGACGTCTATATCACCGACTGGGCCGACGCGCGCATGGTGCCGCTGTCGGACGGCCGTTTCGATCTCGACGATTACATCGACTATGTCATCGAGATGCTGCATTACCTGGGCGAGGGCACGCATGTCATGGCGGTCTGCCAGCCCTCCGTCCCCGTCTTTGCCGCCGTATCGGTGATGGAGAAGCGCGGCGATCCGTTCGCGCCGGCCTCCATGATCCTGATGGGCGGTCCGATCGACACCACCCGTTCACCCACGGCGGTCAACGACCTGGCGCAGGAAAAGGGCATCCAGTGGTTCCGGGACAATGCGGTCATGACCGTGCCGTGGCCCCATCCCGGCTTCGGCCGCGACGTCTATCCCGGATTCCTGCAGCTTTCCGGCTTCATGAGCATGAACCTCGATCGCCACATCATCGCGCACAAGGATTTCTTCCTGCACCTCGTGAAGGATGACGGCGACAGCGCCGAGAAGCACCGTGATTTCTATGACGAATATCTTGCCGTCATGGACCTGACCGCGGAATTCTACCTCCAGACCGTGGAGACCGTGTTCATCGAGCACGCCATTCCCACCGGCACCATGCTGCACCGAGGGGAGGCCGTGGACCCGAAAGCCATTCGCAAGGTGGCGCTGATGACGGTCGAGGGCGAGAACGACGACATCACCGGCGGCGGCCAGACCGAAGCGGCCCATGCGCTGACACCCAACATTCCGGATGATCGCCGCCTGCACTACACGCAACCGAAGGTGGGCCACTACGGCGTGTTCAATGGGTCCCGTTTCCGCAAGGAAATCGTGCCGCGAATCACCGCCTTCATGGCGCGCGCGGAGGCTCCCGCGACGCCGAAGACCCGCAAATCCGCCTGATCGCGCACGTATTGCGAGTCGCGACTGTGGCCATCCCGCAATGGGATGGCCTTTTTTCGTGTCCGTGAACGACCGCTGTTTACCATATCCCCCAGCCGCAATTGACTCCGCCACGCTGCGCCCGTTAACAATTTGTTAAGAGTTCGGACGGGCAGACACGGGGTGGGCGCTTCATGACGGTACGGATCTCCGCACAGGCGGCGCTTGCCATGGCGGCCTGCCTGCTTTTGAGCACGGGCGGTGCGGGCAATGCCGCCGGCGCCAACATGATCACGGGCGGGCTGACCTCACAGCCCATAGGGCATTACGAGTTCTGCCGCGCCTATCCCTCCGAATGCTCCATCCGCAGCGCCGATGCCGGCCCGTCGCGCCTGACGACGCGACTCTGGAAACGCATCAACACCGTCAATGCTTCGGTCAACCGCGCGGTTGAGCCGATGAATGACTTCGACATCTACGGCAAGGACGAGGTCTGGACCTATCCCGGCGCCATGGGCGACTGCGAGGATTACGTCCTGGAAAAGCGCCGGGAACTGGCCCGCGCCGGCATTCCGCTTTCCAATCTCCTGATCACCGTCGTGCGCAAGCCGGACGGCGAGGGACATGCCGTGCTCACCGTGCGCACGGACAGGGGCGACTACATCCTCGACAACCTGTCGGATCACGTTCGTCTCTGGAGCGAGACCGGCTATCGTTTCCTCAAGCGCCAGTCGAGCACCGATACCGGGCGCTGGGTCTCGCTGCGCACCGGCGACAGTTCCGCCGTCGCCTCCGTTCGCTGATACCTCTCTTCGGTCGAAACGAAGAATCGGCTCGCTTGCCTTGCATGCTTCGTTGCGTCTGCCTGTGGGCAGGCAGTGGACAAGCTGTGGAAGGCTCTCGCGAACAGTGGGGACCGTTTGTGGACAGCTCAGCGGCCTCCTGCAAGGCGGGCCGGCTACTCCGCCGCCGGCTGACGCGCCAGTCCGCCGGTCGCCACCAGCCATTCGACGATCGCCTCGACGCCCTCACCATGCCGCAGATCGGTGAACAGGTATGGCCGTGCGCCCCGCGCCTTGCCGGCATCCGCCTCCATGCGCGAGAGGTCCGCGCCCACATGCGGCGCCAGATCCGCCTTGTTGATGAGCAGCAGGTCCGAGCGCGTGATCGCCGGCCCGCCCTTGCGCGGAATGTCCTCCCCCTGGCACACGGATATGACGTAGATCGACAGGTCGGCGAGGTCCGGCGAGAACGTGGCGGCCAGGTTGTCCCCGCCCGATTCGATGAAGATGATGTCGAGAGCCGGATGCCGCGCTGTCAGTTCCGCGATGGCGCGCAGGTTGATCGACGCGTCTTCGCGAATGGCGGTGTGCGGGCATCCGCCGGTTTCCACGCCGATCACCCGGTCTGAGGGCAGCGCCTGCATCCGCATCAGCGCCTCGGCATCCTCGCGCGTGTAGATGTCATTGGTCACGACACCGACAGACCATCGCTCGCGCATGGCCTTGCACAGCTTTTCGGTCAATGTCGTCTTGCCGGAGCCGACTGGCCCGCCAATGCCGACGCGAAGGGGTCCATGGGTGGAGGTCATGACAGGAACAGCCTCGGTTGCAGGGTTTCGTGGTTCATGGAAGCGATTTCGGCATTCAGCGCGAAGCTCCCGAGATCGTCGAGCGTGGCGCCGGCGGCTGCCTCGGCCACGGAATCGATGACCGGTTCGAGCACGGCCAGCAGGCGCGCCGCGCCATCCTGGCCGGTGACGGACAGTCGGATGGCGCATTGCAACTGGTTTGAAACCAGCGTGTTGAGATAGGCGGCAAGAGCTGGCCGCACCGGCACGGCACCCCTGCCGCAGGCAAGCCCCACGGCGATGGGAAGCGGCAAGCCGCGTGGCAGGATGTCCGCAAACCAGTGCGCCGCGGCCGCGAGGAAGGCTTCTCCCTGGTCCAGCGTCTCGCGATGCCGCTCCGCGGAACCGGCCAACGCCACGGCCAGATCGGCCAGCGGGCGCGGATCCTCGCCCCTTTGCTCAAAATGCCAGGCCTGCGCCATCACGATGGCATCGTTGCGCGCGGCGCCGTGGACGAGCTGTGCCTCGATCCAGGCTTCCAGCGAACCCGCTTTGGCGACGAGACCGTCGGCGACCGCCTGTTCGAGGCCGGCCGAATAGGCAAATCCGCCTGTGGGGAAAACCGGTGAAAGCCAGGACATGAGGCGGAGGAGGGCGGACTGGCTCATGGTTCGGCGGAAAACCGTCCGGCAATGTCGTCGACATCGCCCAGGGCCAGATAGTGCAACTCGCGCGCCAGCCGCAGCGTCGGTTTCAGCGCGAAACAGACCGAACCGACGAGAAAGCACCAGATCGCCGGCGTCTCCATGCTCTTGTAGAAGAACATCACCGAGCCGATGACGAACAGGAATGCGGCAAGGAAGTCCACCGTGGTGAAAGCGATCTCATAGGCCGCGTAAAGTGCCTTGTGACGGGGCGAAAGATTGCGGTTGCCAGGTGCAAAGAGTTTCAACAGTCCATCCCGCCGGCCGGGCCGGCGCCCTGTTCAGTCGTGATGGTGTTCATGGTCCTGCCTCTCATGTTGGTGACCATGCCCATGGTCGTGATGTTGTCCATGGTCGTGATGGCCGTGCCCGTGATCATGGTGATGCCCGGCATGGTCTCCGCCATAGGCCCCGCCTTCGGGGTCGAAGGGTGCCAGGACATCCCGGACCATGGCCCCGAGCCCCTCCAGCATGCCCCGGATCACATGGTCCTGGCGAATGAGAATCCGGTCCGCCTCGATTTGCGCCGCCAGATGGCGGTTGCCGATTTGCCACGCCAGCGCAAGCAGGTGGCGGGCGTCGCGTGCCGTCACCTCCATCAACGGCTCCGGTTCGGCCACGACCCGGATGATGCGGCCGTCCGACAGCACCAGCCCGTCGCCATGGCGCAGCAGGCGTGCCTGCGGCAGGTCGAGCAGGAAAGCAATGTCGCCCGTGTCACAGACCATGCGCATGCGCCGCCGGTGCCGCGCCGTTTCGTCCAGTGTCACCGTCCCGGCCGGGGCGCTGAAATCGCGTGTGATGGTGGTGCAGACAGGTTCGTTCACGGCCGCTTCCGTTGCTGGGGTGGATCAGAGCGTTTCGATGCGCTCGGGATGAATGACCTCGACCGTGCGGCTTTGCACGAGTGTGGCGGTCGCGTTGCGAAACACCTTCATGTGCGGCCGGTTGAAATGGGCTTCCAGGTCGTCACGGCTTTTCCATTGTTCCACGAAAACCACGCGGTTCGAATTGGTCACGCTGGTATTGAGATCGTAGACGACGCAACCCGGTTCCGCCCGCGTTGCCTCGATGCACGGCATGGCGGCCTCGCGAAAGGCATCGAACGATCCCGGTTTCAGCGTGATGGTTGCGATGACATGGATCATGACATTTCCTCCCGTGATGCGCTTGTACCGGCCCGAGGATAGCCCCGCATGGCCGCCGGATCGAGGGCTTCAGAACAGGAAATAGCGCTGTGCCATGGGCACGACGGTCGCCGGTTCGCAGGTCAGCAATTCGCCATTGGCCCGCACCTCGTAGGTTTCCGGGTCCACCTCCATTTCCGGGGTGAAGTCGTTCAGCACCATGGCCTTCTTGCCGATGCCGCCACGCGTGTTCTCCACCGCCAGCATCTGCTTGGCCGTGCCGAGCCGTTCGCGCAGCCCGCCATCGAGCGCGGCCCTGGAGACGAAGGTGACGGAGGAATTGGTCAGCGCCTTGCCATAGGCGCCGAACATGGGGCGCATGTGGACCGGCTGCGGCGTGGGAATGGAGGCGTTGGGGTCTCCCATGGGTGCTGCTGCGATGGAGCCGCCAATCAGCACCATGTCGGGCTTCACGCCGAAGAAGGCCGGGTTCCAGACCACGAGATCGGCCCGCTTGCCCACCTCCACCGAGCCGATCTCACGCGACAGGCCATGCGCGATGGCCGGATTGATCGTGTATTTGGCGATGTAGCGGCGCACCCGGAAATTGTCGTTGTCGCCGGTTTCCTCCTTCAATGCCCCGCGCTGGCGCTTCATCTTGTCGGCCGTCTGCCATGTGCGGATGATGACCTCGCCCACCCGCCCCATGGCCTGGCTGTCGGAGGAAATGATGGAGAAGGCGCCCATGTCATGCAGGATGTCTTCCGCCGCGATGGTTTCCTTGCGGATGCGGCTCTCGGCGAAGGCAATGTCCTCGGGAATCGATGCGTCGAGATGGTGGCAGACCATGAGCATGTCCAGATGCTCGGCAATCGTGTTCACCGTATAAGGGCGCGTCGGATTGGTCGATGAGGGAATGACATTCGTCTCGCCGACCACCTTGATGATGTCGGGCGCATGGCCGCCACCGGCTCCTTCCGTGTGGAAGGCATGAATCGTGCGGCCCTTGATGGCGTCGATGGTCGATTCCACGAAGCCGCTTTCGTTGAGCGTGTCGGTATGGATCATCACCTGCACGTCGTGTTCGTCCGCGACCGAAAGGCAGCAGTCGATGGCGGCTGGCGTCGTGCCCCAGTCCTCGTGCAGTTTCAGCGCCGCCGCGCCGCCGAGAATCATTTCCTCCAGCGCGCCGGGCAGGGAGGCATTGCCCTTTCCGGCAAAGGCGAGGTTCATCGGGAAAGCGTCCGCCGCCTCGATCATGCGCGCAATGTGCCACGGTCCCGGCGTGCAGGTGGTGGCCAGCGTGCCGTGGGCAGGGCCGGTGCCGCCGCCCAGCATGCAGGTCAGGCCGCTCATCAGCGCCTCCTCGATCTGCTGCGGACAGATGAAGTGGATATGCGCGTCGAAGCCGCCGGCCGTCAGGATCTTGCCTTCGCCCGCGATCGCCTCGGTACCTGGGCCGACAATGATGTCGACGCCGGGCTGCGTGTCGGGATTGCCCGCCTTGCCGATGGCGGCGATGCGCCCGTCCTTCAGCCCCACATCGGCCTTGATGATGCCGGTATGATCGACGATCAGCGCATTGGTGATGACCGTGTCGACGGCGCCGCCCGCGCGGGTGACCTGGCTCTGGCCCATGCCGTCGCGGATCACCTTGCCACCGCCGAACTTCACCTCCTCGCCATGGGTGGTGAGGTCGCGCTCGACCTCGATGAAAAGTTCGGTGTCGGCAAGGCGCACCTTGTCGCCGGTGGTCGGGCCGTACATGGCGGCATAGGCGGCACGCGGAATTCTGGCGGGCATGGTCTCTCTCCGGTCAGTTCTCTTCGCCGATCAGGCGCAGGTCTTCGGTGCGCTGGCGGGTCAGCCGTTCGCGGCAGGAATAGATGAGCATCGGTTCCATCGAGCCGCCATGCGCCTGATAGCCTTCCGCCGCGCAGGCCTTGTCGCGGAAGTCGATCCAGGCGCGCTGGGCGTCCCGCAATATGGCCGATGCACCTTTCTGTTCGCCCAGATAGCTGTCCAGCCGCTTCATGGCGTCCTGAGCCATGCCATAGGCCAGGTTCAGATCCTCGTCGGCGGCCATCCATGCCTGTTCGGCGCAATAGGTCATTTCCATCTGTGTCTGTGCATTGGCGCAGTCCACGTCCTGCGCCATGGCCGGCCACGCGGCGGCCAGCAGCGTGATGATTGCGATCAGCTTGCTCTTCACAGGTCCCCCATCACGGCTTGGCGGAACCCGTAGACCGCGCGCTTTCCCGAAAGCGGGACCAGCGTCACCTCGCGTGCCTGTCCGGGCTCGAAGCGGACGGCGGTACCCGCCGCGATGTCGAGACGCATTCCGCGCGCCCTGTCACGGTCGAAGGAGAGCGCCGGATTGGTTTCGAAGAAATGGTAGTGCGAGCCCACCTGCACGGGCCGGTCGCCCGTATTGGCGACCTCCAGTGTGACGATCGGCTGGCCGGCATTGAGTTCAATGTCGCCATCGGCGGTGATGATTTCGCCCGGGATCATGTACGCCCCCTCAGCCCGCGAAGGCGAGCGCGAGGCCGCCGAGCATCGTTGCGCCACCTGCCGCCCGCATCGCCACCCGTCCCGCGCGATCGCCGGCCTGTCGCTGCAGTCCGAGGCCAAGCGCTGCGCCCGAGGCATGCAGGAAGGCGGTGGCAATGGCAAACCCCGCCGCATAGGGCAGGATGCCTGCCATGCCGATTTCCGCGCCATGGGCATTGCCATGGAAGAGCGCGAAGAAACCGGCAAGTGCCATCCCCCAGCCGGCTGAAACCGGCATTGCCATGGCGACAACGAGACCGAGCGCAACGACCGAGGCAAGGATGACTGGCTCCACGAAAGGAAGCACCATGCCACTCAGCGACAGGGAAAACCCGGCTACCATCGCGCTCACGAAGGCGGCCGGAAGCGCCCAGACCGCCCGCCCGCCAAGCGATGCTCCGAACAGGCCGACGGCCAGCATTGCCAAGACATGGTCCAGGCCGAACAGCGGATGCGTCAGCCCCGCGGCCAGCGAGCCGTGCTCTGCCGGGTTCAGATGCGCGAAGGCAGGTGCGGACGACGTGAGAACGGCCGCCAGGGCCGGGATGATGCGTTTCACTTCTTCTTCTCCTTCTTCGGTGAGCCTTTGCGGCGCGATGTTTTCGATTTCCCGTGCTTCCCCGGCTTTTCTCGTGCCTTTGCCTCGGCGATCTCGCCCTCCAGCCGTTCGGCCGCCCTGTCGAAGCGGGCTTCCAGCTCCGGCGCCAGGCCGCGGCAGACGGCAACCACGCGCCGGGCCCATTTCAGGTAGCGTTCATTGCCCTTGCGATCGAACCGCGCCGCCGGAAGCCCGGTCAGCTCCTCCACATTGGAAGTCTTGTCGGCCAGCTTCAGCAGCTTGACGCGCGGCCCGCTTTCCATCGTGTGCGTCACCTGCCTGTCGCGCCGGACCTTGCCCTTCAGGTCGGGCGGATCGGAGACGTCGTTCACGAGTTCTGCCACGTCCGCGCCGAAAAGTGTGCGGATATCCTCCAGCGTGAAGGACGTGTCCTCCACCACATCATGCAGCCAGCCGGCAGTGACGAGCACCGGATCGAACGGTTCCAGCGCCGCCAGGAAGGCTGCGACCTCGGCAAGATGGTTGATATAGGGTTCGCGCGAATCCTCGCGGATCTGGCCGGCATGGGCGCGCGCGGCAAACAGGGCCGCGTCCGCGATCATGCGCGCATCGGCGGCCGCGACGGTGTCGCGACTCGTGTCATCGCCGGGTTCGGGATTGAGGGTCATGCGCGCCTATCGGATCGGCTCGTGCACGGTGACGAGCTTGGTGCCGTCCGGAAAGGTCGCTTCGACCTGGACATCGTGGATCATTTCGGCCACGCCCTCCATCACCTGCTCGCGGCTGATGACATGCGCGCCCGCTTCCATCAGGTCTGCGACCGCCCGCCCGTCGCGCGCGCCCTCCACCACGAAATCGGTGATCAGGGCCACCGCTTCCGGATGGTTCAGCTTCACGCCCCGTTCGAGCCGCCGCCGCGCCACCATGGCCGCCATGGAAATCAGCAGCTTGTCCTTTTCGCGCGGTGTCAGGATCATGCGTTTTTCACTCCGTCACAATGACCACATTTTGGGCAGGACTGCCCCTCGATTGAGCAGCGCCAGCGCTGGGGAGAGCGCCTTGCGCAGGCTGATGCCGTCGTTTGCCACCAGTCTGGCAAGAAGCTTGCCAGACCCGCCAACCTGCCAGAAGGATGCGCCGGAATGGACCTGCGGACAAGCCGCCAGCAGGCGGCGCAGCGGCGTGACGAGGGCTTCTGCCTCTGCGCAGGCGAGCAGAACCGTGGCCACGGCAATGCCGCCGCCGGTCACGGCCGGAAGGTCCAGGGCCTGCGCCACATCCCCGGAAAGCCGCAGGTTTTCGGCATGGATCAGGGAGCCGTCGCGACGGATGCGCCAGCGGTCTGCAAACAGCGCCGCGCGCACGGTTTCGCCATGCGCCTGGCGCCCGAAAATCGTGGCTTCGACGGCCAGCAGCCGCGCGTCCGGCGCAAGATCGGCCTCAAGCCGGCGCTCGAGCCGCGCCTTGTCGAAAAGAATGGTCTCCTGCGGCAGCCAGGCCAGGCTGGCACCCGTCTCCGCGCGCAGCGAAACGTCGACCTGTGCCGTGCCGTCCGTTGCCTTGTAGACTTTTTCGCAGGCCTGCGTGGTGAGGGTGAGAGAGGCGCCGGCACCGGCATGGGCGTCCCACGAGAGGCGGTCGCCGCCCGTCAGCCCGCCAGCGGTATTGATGATCACGGCTTCCATGACCGCCTGTCCCGGCAGGCGCGGGATGCGGATTCGCGCCGCGCCCTCCTGGTACAGCCGGTCGAGCCGTGTGCGTCCGCCCGCCGCCTTGGCGGCGATGCCGCCGCGCCCGGATGTGCGCTGCATGGCGGGCGCAATGGGGGTGACCTGGTTCATCCGGCTCCTGCTCCTGACTGACCCGCCAAGCGAAGCAAGCCATATGCCATTTGTCGAGCGGATTATGCGATGACGATGTCGGCGCTGGCGGACTCGGCAACGACGAGCCGCGCGTTGGGAATGTCGTTTGAGAGCGCCCGTGCCCGCGCCTCCGCCCCGTCGAGGCCGTGGTCCAGCCAGCGCTGCACCAACCGCCGTTCCAGGTCCGCCTCAGCCACGTCGAGAAAGACCGTCAGGTCGAAATGCCGCCGCAGATCGCGCCAGCCCGGGCGCTTGAGGAGCAGGTAATTGCCTTCGACGATGCGCAGCGGCGTATCGCCCGAAATGATGGCAGCGCCCGCGCGGGCAAGATCGGCGGCCCTGTCGAAAACCGGGATCGCGACCGCGTCTTCCGTGGCAAGGCGCGCAAGCAACGCGGAAAACCCCGCCACGTCGAAGGTTTCCGGCGCACCCTTGACCGCCATCTGGCCGCGCGCCTCCAGAATCGCATTGTCGAAGTGGAAGCCGTCCATCGGAACGACCATGGCAACGCTGCCGAGCGCCGTGGCAAGCGTGGCGGCCAGCGTCGATTTCCCCGCGCCCGGCGCCCCCGCAATGGCCACGGTGAAGCGTTCTTTCCCCGCCGCCCGCTCCGCGATCAGGCTGGCCAGGTCGTCGGCCGGTATCCGGAGCGGCGTCATGCCAGCCAGGTTCCGTAATCCGAAACCAGCAGATGCGTCGGCGCGCAATCCTCCTCGATGGTGGAGAAGCGGTCGATCGGTTCGGCGAAGATGTTGTCGGTCTCGTCATCATTGACCGTGGATACCTCGCCGATCAGCACGTCGGCGCCCTCGGCCCAGAAGGCATGCCAGACGCCTGGCATCAGCGTCACGCTTTCGCCGGGCGAGAGCGTCAGGATGCCGCCGGCCTCAAGCACCCGCCCGACGCCGTCGCAGGGCACGCGCACCGGTGCTTCATGGTCGATGGAACCGTCCGGCGCGCTCATGAACAGCTTGATCGCCAGCGTCCCGCCGCCCCGGTTGATGATGTCCTCCGCCTTGATCACATGCCGGTGCATGGGCGAATACTGGTTCTTGCGCGAGATCATGATCTTCTCGGCATAAAGCATGCCGCGCCCGGCGGTCAGGTCGGCGGTTCGTCCGTTGCGGACGGTGAAAAGGAACAGGCCGAGATCGTCGAAGCGGCCCTTGCCGTAGTCCGTGATATCCCAGCCGAGGCGGGCATCGACGATGCCGCCTGGCCGGCGCGCCTTCATCTCCTCGGCGCTCCAGTGCGCGAAAGGCGGCAGGACATAGCCATGCGACCGGATGAAGGCGCCGGCCTCGGCAATGATCGCGTTGATGCGGCTGCGTTTCATCACGTCGCCATTTCTTCCGGCGTCGGTTCCTTGGCGCCCGTCATCAGCGCCACCGCGTCGGCCATCGTGTGTTGCTTCGGATCGACCACGCACAGCCGCCGCCCGAGCCGGTGGACATGAATGCGGTCCGCCACCTCGAACACGTGTGGCATGTTGTGGCTGATCAGGATGATCGGGATGCCGCGCGCACGCACGTCGAGGATCAGTTCCAAGACGCGCCGCGATTCCTTGACGCCCAGCGCCGCCGTGGGCTCGTCCAGGATGATGACCTTCGAGCCGAAGGCCGCCGCACGCGCCACCGCGACGCCCTGCCGCTGGCCGCCCGACAGCGTTTCCACCGGCTGGTTGATGTTCTGGATGGTCATCAGGCCGAGATCGGCGAGCTTCTGTCGGGAAAACGCCTCCATCGCCCGGCGGTCCAGCTTGCGGAACCATTTGCCCATCAGGCCCGGCGCGCGCAATTCGCGCCCCATGAACATGTTGTCGGCGATGGAAAGCGCCGGACTCATGGCCAGCGTCTGGTAGACCGTTTCGATACCATGGGCCCGTGCGTCATTGGGCGATTCGAAACGGACGGCCTTCCCGTCCAGCCGGATCTCGCCACCATCGGGAATCACGGCACCCGAAAGCGCCTTGATGAGCGTTGACTTGCCGGCGCCGTTGTCGCCGATGACCGCCAGGATTTCGCCCGGCATCAGGTCGAAGTCGCAATTGTCCAGTGCGGTCACCTTGCCGTAGCGCTTGGAAAGGCCGCGTGCCTTGAGGATGGGTTCGCCCGTCATGCCGTCACCTTTCTGATCCACTGGTCCACCGTCACGGCGCCGATGATGAGCGTGCCGATCAGCAGGTAGGTCCATTGCGGGTCCGCGCCCGCCATGCGCAGGCCGAGTTCGAACACGCCCACGATCAGCGCGCCAAAAAAGGCGCCGAGAATGGAGCCGCGCCCGCCAAACAGCGAAATGCCGCCGATCACCACGGCCGTGATCGACTGGATATTGCCGATCACGCCTGTCGTTGCCGAGGGCGAAACGGAGCCGTAGCGGCCGATCATCACCCATCCCGCCAGGCCGCAGATGAAGCCGACCAGCATGTAGACGCTCATCAGTGTCCTGTGCACGTTGACACCGGAAAGTCCCGCCGCCTCGGGATCGTCGCCCACCGCATAGACGTGGCGGCCCCACGCGGTGGAGCGCAGCGCATAGGCCAGCACGACCACCAGCGCGACCATCAGCAGCACGCCCAGCGTGAACGTGGCGCCGCCGAACTGGAATTTCGCACCGAGGAACTGCAGGAACGGAGCCTGCGCCTCGATATCCTGTGCGCGGATCGTCTCGTTGGCCGAGTAGAGATAGTTCGCCGCCAGCACGATCTGCCACATGCCCAGCGTCACGATGAAGGGAGGCAGCTTGACGCGGCTGACCAGCCAGCCGTTCACCGCGCCGACAGTCGTTCCGAAGGCCAGCCCCGCCAGGACGGCGAGAAAGGGCGGGATGCCATAGCGGAATGTGAATTGTCCCATGATGACCGAGCACAGCACGGCCAGCGCGCCGACCGAGAGGTCGATGCCGGCGGTCAGGATGATGAGGCTCTGCGCGGCGGCCAGCACACCCACGATCTGCACCTGTTGCAGGATCAGTGTCATCGCGAAGGGGGAAAAGAATTTCGAGCCGAGGACGAGGCCGAAGACGAGGATGGCTGTCAGCAGAACGATCAGCGGCACCAGCGCCGGCGTTGTGTGCAGCGCGTGGTGAACCTGGCTCATGAAGCCGCGATCGGCCTGCTGGAATTCCGCGAACTTCTCCTCGCGGCGTGTCTTGACCACGTCCTCGAAACGGTCGCTATCGGTCATGGCAACGTCCTCCCAAGGCTCGGGCGCGCGGCGCATGTCCTGCCGCCGCGTCCTGCGTCTTGCCAGTGTGCGGGTTTTGCAAATGGGCGTAAAGGTCAGGCGGGCAGACCCGCCTGACCGGTGACCGGGATCAGCCCCAGCAGAGGTTTTTGCCTTCCTCGACCGAAATCGACGGCACGCCCTCGGCCGGCTTGTCGGTCACCAGCGCAACGCCGGTGTCAAAGAAGTCCTTGCCTTCGGTGGCCTGCGGCTTGACGCCGTCGTTTGCCCAGGCCGCAATCGCCTCGATGCCCTTGGAGGCCATGAGAAGCGGATATTGCTGCGATGTCGCGCCGATCACGCCGGCCTCGACGTTGGCGACGCCCGGGCAGCCGCCATCGACGGAAACGATGAGCACGTCATTCTCACGGCCGATGGCCTTCAGCGCCTGGTAGGCGCCGGCTGCGGCCGGCTCGTTGATCGTATAGACGACATTGATCGACGGGTCGGTGGCGAGCAGGTTTTCCATCGCCTTGCGCCCACCTTCCTCGTTGCCCGCCGTCACGTCGTGACCGACGATCCGCGGGTCGCTTTCGTCGCCCCATTGGTTCGGATCGGCGATGTCGATGCCGAAGCCCTGCATGAAGCCCTGGTCGCGCAAGACGCCGACGGTGGGCTGCGATACATCGAGATCGAGCATGCCGATCTTCGCATTCGCCGCCTCGTCGCCGAGCGTAGCCCGGGCCCATTGGCCGATCAGTTCGCCGGCCTTGAAATTGTCGGTGGCGAAGGTCATGTCGGCCGCGTCGATCGGATCGAGCGGCGTGTCGAGCGCGATCACCAGCAGGCCGGCGTCGCGCGCCTGCTGCACGGAAGGCACGATGGCCGAGGTGCTGGATGGCGTCAGCAGGATGCCCTTCGCGCCGTTGGCAATGCAGGTTTCGATGGCCGCAACCTGCGTCTCGTTGTCGCCATCCACCTTGCCGGCATAGGAATTGAGCGTGATGCCGAGGTCCTTGGCCTTTGCTTCCGCGCCTTCGCGCATCTTGACGAAGAACGGATTGGTATCGGTCTTGGTGATGAGGCAGGCGCTGATGTCCTGCGCGGCGGCCGGGGTTGCAGCAATGGCACACAGCGCCGCGGCTCCGAGCATCGCTTTCTTGAATGGTGCGAACGTTTTCAAGGATCATCCTCCCTTGGAAATGTGAATGCCGGGGCAGATGCCCCGCCGGCAGGCCGAGGTCCTCCCGCACCTGCCTTGTTTCCATGAAAACGCATTGCGACCATGCTGTCAATAGATAAATCAAAGTGATTTAATAATTGACAGGCATGGCCTGCTTGGGCATTCTCTGGCAAAACGCTAATGGAGGCTGGCGTGCGAATCTGCGCGCCGGACGGGCGGGGAGGAACAGTTGGACAGCGGCACCACGCGCAGGCAGGAGGGGGAGGGTTCCCCGGAGCGCTTCAATCGCGGATCGAACCAGAGCGGAATGCGGGCCTATAACGAGCGGCTTGTCCTCTCGCTGGTGCGCCGTCATGGTGCGTTGGCGAAATCCGATATCGCCCGCATGACCGGCCTGTCGGCGCAGACCGTCTCGGTGATCATGCGCGAACTGGAGGCCGATGGCCTGCTTCTGCGCGGCGAGCCGGTCCGAGGCCGTGTCGGCCAGCCCTCGGTTCCCATGTCGCTCGCCCCGGACGGCGCCTGGTTCTATGGCCTCAAGCTGGGCCGGCGCAGCGCCGACCTCGTGCTGACCGATTTCCTCGGCAATGTCGTGCAACAGGTCCATCATGCCTATCGCTATCCCACGCCCGACGGCATGGTCGGTTTTGTCCGCGAGGCGATGGCGCGCATCGATGCCACGTTGAGCGATGCGGCCCGCCAGCGTCTGGCCGGCCTCGGCATCGCCATGCCATTCAAGATGTGGGACTGGGCGGAATCGATCGGGGCGCCGGCCGAGACGGCGGAAGCCTGGCGCCGGGTGGACATGCGTGCCGAGATCGCCGCCTGCTGCGACCTGCCGGTCTTCCTGGAGAATGACGCCACCGCCGCATGCAGCGCCGAACTTGTCTTCGGCCAGACAGGCCGGCCGCGCGATTTCGTCTATTTCTATATCGGCTTCTTTGTTGGCGGCGGCGTCGTGCTCAACGGCAATCTTTATTCGGGCCGCACCGGCAATGCCGGCGCGCTGGGCTCCATGCCCGTGCCCGGTCCCGGCGGCGGCACCCGCCAGCTGATCGACGTTGCCTCCGTGGCCACGCTGGAACGGGCCATGGAGGAGCATGGCCGCGGCTCCGCCATCCTTTGGGATTCGCCAAACCACTGGGAAGTCGAGCCGGGGATCCTCGATCCCTGGATCGAGGAAGCGGCACGCGGGCTGGCCCATGCCATTCTCGCCGCCGCCAGCGTGATCGATTTCGAGGCGGCGCTCATAGACGGATCCATGCCCGAAGCGGTGCGGGCGCGCATCGTGGCGGCCACGGCGGACAAGCTGGCCGGGCTCAATCTGGCCGGCATCGAGGCGCCGCGAGTGGGAGAGGGAACCGTCGGCCCGAATGCCCGCGCCCTCGGCGCTGCCGCGCTGCCGCTGCTTGAGCGCTTTCTCGTCGGTCAGGATGCGTTCCTGAAGGACAACTGACATGCTTCGTACCGCAGTTCTCGCGTTCTTTCAGGCAAGACCATGATCCTGTGTTGCGGTGAAGCCCTGATCGACATGCTGCCGCGTGAGAGCGCTGACGGCGAAGTGCTGTTTGCTCCCCATTGCGGTGGCGCGGTCTATAACACGGCAATCGCGCTTGGCCGTCTGGGCGCGCCAACCGGTTTCGTTTCGGGCATTTCGACGGATTTTTTCGGCAGCATGCTGCTCGCCGGCCTTGAGGACGCGCGGGTCGAAACCGGCGGCGTCATCCTGTCCGGCCGGCCCACCACCCTGGCTTTCGTGCGCCTTGTCGACGGTCAGGCAGCCTATGCCTTTCATGACGAGAACACGGCCGGGCGCATGCTTGCGCCAGCGGACATGCCGGTCATCGATCAGGATGTCGCGGCCATGTTCTTCGGCGGCATCAGCCTCGCCGTGGAGCCATGCGGCGCGGCTTACGAGGCGCTGATGCTGCGCGAGGCTTCGCGTCGGCCCGTCATGATCGACCCGAACATCCGCCCCGGCTTCATTCGCGACGAGGCAGCCTACCGCGCCCGCATGGCCCGCATGATCGGCGCGGCAACCATCGTCAAGCTGTCGGACGAGGATCTGCATTGGCTGGAAGGACCGGGCGAGGAAGGCGACCTTGCCCGCGCCATTCTGCAGCGCGGTCCCTCCGTCGTTCTTGTGACCCGTGGCGGCCAGGGCGCCGGCGCGGTCTTTTCTGGTGGTGAAATCTGGCTGCCCGCCAGGAAGGTTGCGGTTGTCGATACGGTCGGAGCGGGCGACACGTTCAATGCCGGCTTTCTCGCCAGCCTTCAGGCTGATGGTGCCCTGACCTTCGATGCGCTGCGCGCACCGGGCCGGGAATTGCTTGGCCGCGCGCTCGAACTTGGCATGGCCGCCGCCGCCGTCACGGTTTCGCGCGCCGGCGCCAATCCGCCCTGGCGCAGCGAACTGGGCGTGAAGGCCTGAGCCGGCCGCTCCGCTCAGCTTGCCTGGCTGAAATGCACGATCGCCATGTCGCGTGGCATGATGCGCACCCGCGAGCCCCGGTTCTCGTAGTCGCCGCGTTCGAACTTGCTGCTGGCCACCTCCTGCCAGAGCGACCGATGCTCCGCCAGGAATCCGGCGCGCAGTTCTTCCTTCTCGGGCAGTCCCATGCGCACCAGGGTCCCATTGGTGACGATGACGATCACCCGCATTCCGGCGCAGCCCATGGAAAAGGCCACACCGTCCAGAACATCGGTGAAATGTGTTTCGATCGGTTCAAGCTTCATGGCGTCCATCCCGGTCAGTCGGTTCAGGCACCCCCTCTTTGCCAACCGATGATCGCAGGTGGCCCTCACCAAATCTTTTGTGCCGGGAGCAGGATTTGAAACGAATTTGAGGCATTCCGGCACACACCGGCGGCCTGAAGCAGAAAAGCGCCCCTGGAGGCGCTTTCGGATCTTCACGGTTGGGGTCTGGCGTGCGGTGGCGTCAGGCGACAGCCCGTGCCAGCGCGCATTGGCTCCAAAGGTCGCTGAGTGCCCCGGCCAGGTGCTCGATATCCGCATCGGAATGGTAGGGCGACGGCGTGATGCGCAGCCGTTCGGTGCCCTTCGCAACGGTCGGATAGTTGATCGGCTGGACATAGATGCCGTAACTGTCGAGCAGGATGTCCGACAGCCATTTGCACTTGACGGGATCCTTCACCATCACCGGAACGATATGGCTCGGATTCATCAGGTGCGGAATACCGCGCGCATCCAGCGCGGCGCGCACCTTGGCCACGCGCTCCTGGTGCCGGGCACGTTCCATCTGGCTGACCTTCAGGTGCTGGATCGATGCGCGCGCACCCGCTGCCAGAGCCGGCGGCAGGGCCGTCGTGAAGATGAAGCCCGAGGCGAAGGAGCGAACGAAATCGACGAGCGCGGCCGAGCCGGTGATGAAACCGCCCATCACGCCGAAGGCCTTGCCCAGCGTGCCCTCGATCACTGTCAGCCGGTCCATGAGGCCTTCACGTTCGGCAACGCCGCCGCCGCGCGGGCCGTAAAGGCCGACGGCATGCACCTCGTCGAGATAGGTCATGGCACCGAATTCGTCGGCCAGATCGCAGATCTCCCGGATCGGCGCGATGTCGCCATCCATCGAATAGACGCTTTCAAAGGCGATCAGCTTCGGCGCGGCGGGATCGGCGGCTTCCAGCTTCGCGCGCAGATCGGCCACGTCATTGTGCTTGAACAGCACCTTCTGGCAGCGTGAGTGCCGGATGCCTTCGATCATCGAGGCATGGTTCATCTCGTCGGAGAAACAGATGATGCCCGGAATCTTGGAAAGCAGCGTGCCAAGGGCCGCCCAGTTGGACACATAGCCCGAGGTGAACAGCAGCGCGGCTTCCTTGCCATGCAGGTCGGCCAGTTCCTGTTCGAGAAGAACGTGGAAATGATTGGTGCCGGAAATGTTGCGGGTTCCGCCGGCGCCTGCGCCGCAGCGGTCCACCGCGTCCTTCATCGCCGCCACGACCTTTGGGTGCTGGCCCATGCCGAGATAATCGTTCGAGCACCACACGGTGACATCCCGCACGTCGCCGCCATTGTGGCGCACCGCGCGTGGAAAGGAACCGGCCTGGCGTTCAAGATCGGCAAAGACCCGGTAATTGCCCTCGTTCTTCAGGTCGGCAAGCCGGTCCTTGAAATGCTGCTCGAAATCCATGCCGTCTACTCCCATCGTCACATGCTATTTTTTGCATGTGTCTTATCGCAAATGGCGAAGTTTGGCCATACCGCCTGCCGACAAATTCGGCAACCCCGCACCCCGAGGGTTGGAAGGGTCAATAATCGGCGATCCCGCAGGCTGCGCCAACCCCTTCACGCTGCTACTTTTTGTCATAGTGTGCGACCGTCTCCTTGATCTCGCTCAAGCCGGCCAAAAAACATGCATCATGGGGACAATGAAAGCCCTCCTCCCGTCTCCGGAAGGAGGGCCAGGCCGCTTGTGGTGCAAACAACCTGCCGCAGTGAATGCAGCCCGTTGAATATAGGCATTCGCGGCGCCAGCCCAACCCCGGATAATGTGCATTGATTGGGCAAAAAATAATACATGCCTAATAAATATGCACATCGCCCCGGTCGCCGTCTTTTCTTCATTCGCGCATCAACCCGTTGATTCCACGTGGTTTCCGTGTCCGGCGGGGATGAAACCGGACTTGGCACGGGTGTTGCAGTCAATGTTGCGGTGCAAACAAACCTGTCGGAGGTATTCACATGACTGGTTCCCGCAAGTCCCTCGTCGCCGGTCTCGCCGCCATGCTCGCCATGTCGGGCATGGCCTTTTCCGCCCATGCCGAGGACACCATCAAGGTCGGTATCCTGCATTCGCTGTCCGGTACGATGGCGATTTCGGAGACGACGCTGAAAGACGCCATGCTCATGCTGATCGAACAGCAGAATGCCAAGGGCGGCCTGCTGGGCAAGAAACTGGAAGCCGTGGTCGTCGATCCGGCGTCCGACTGGCCGCTTTTTGCCGAGAAGGCGCGTGAACTCATCGAGAAGGACCAGGTCGCGGCTGTCTTCGGCTGCTGGACGTCCGTGTCGCGCAAGTCGGTCCTCCCGGTCTTCAAGGAACTCAATTCGATCCTGTTCTATCCCGTCCAGTACGAGGGGGAGGAAAGCGAGCGCAACGTCTTCTACACCGGTGCCGCACCGAACCAGCAGGCCATCCCCGCCGTCGACTACCTGATGAACGAGGAAGGCGTGGAGCGCTGGGTTCTGGCCGGCACCGACTATGTCTATCCGCGCACGACCAACAAGATCCTCGAAGCCTACCTCAAATCCAAGGGCGTGGCCGAAGAGGACATCATGATCAACTACACGCCCTTCGGTCATTCCGATTGGCAGACGATCGTGTCCGACATCAAGGCCTTCGGCTCGGCCGGCAAGAAGACCGCGGTTGTATCGACCATCAATGGCGACGCCAACGTGCCCTTCTACAAGGAACTGGGCAACCAGGGCGTCAAGGCCGAGGACATCCCGGTCGTCGCCTTCTCGGTGGGTGAAGAGGAACTGGCCGGTCTCGATACCGCGCCGCTGGTCGGCCATCTCGCCGCCTGGAATTATTTCCAGTCCGTCGAGGCCCCGGCCAATGCCAGGTTCATCGAGGAATGGAAGGCCTTCACCGGCAATCCGGAGCGCGTGACCAACGATCCCATGGAAGCTCATTACATCGGCTTCAACATGTGGGTGAAGGCGGTCGAGAAGGCCGGCACCACCGATGCCGATGCTGTCATCGAGGCGCTGCCGGGCACCGAAGCCGAGAATCTGACCGGCGGGACGTCCGTCATGCTCGCCAACCACCACATCACCAAGCCGGTGCTGGTGGGTGAAATCCAGGATGACGGCCAGTTCGAGACCGTCTGGCAGACCGAAGGCCTCGTGCCGGGTGACGCCTGGTCGGATTACCTGCCCGATTCCAAGCCGCTCAAGGCCGATTGGGTCGAGCTGAAATGCGGCAACTACAACACCGAAACGGGCACCTGCCTCGGCACGGTCGCCAACTGACGCAATCTGAAGAACGATGCGGGGCGGGCTGCTGTCCGTCCCGCATGCTCCCCAAAGTCATTGACGCGGGCAGAATCGAGAAACCCGTGCGATCGGAAACGCCATGCGCCTTTGCCGCCTTTTTCTTCCGCTTCTGCTCCTGCTCGTTTCGGCCGTTCCGCCAGTTTTCGCGCAGGATGAGGCCGCCCTGCGGCGGACCATTGCCACCTTTGCCCTGTCGAAGAGCTTCAACGACACCGAAAAGGTGATCGGCGCGCTTGCCGCCCTTGGCGACCCGCGTGCAGCGTTTGCGCTCAATGCGCTGTCGGATGGCGAGCTTCAGGTGCGCCAGTCCGATGGCGCGGTCTTCGTCGTGCGTGGCGCGGGCGATCCGGCAACGCTGCTCGATCCCGTGACCGGTGAAACGATGGGCACGGCGCCGGCCAGCGCGCTCAAGAAGGTGCGCGTGAAGAATTCGCTGCGCCGTGACATCCGCGATACCGTCGGCGCCTTGACACTTGCCGCCAGGGATCCGGCGGTGCGCATGCAGGCCGCCGCAACGCTCATTGCCAATCCGGACCCGGAAGCCCTCGAAGCCGTCGAGGCTGCCATCCGGAACGAGACCGACGCCGCTGTTCGCGCGCGCATGGAAACCGCCCGCGCCGCCGTGCTGCTGCTGTCCGACCGCGGCGATGCCGCCAAGCTGGAAGCCATCGCCGCTGTCGAACGTGTCGGCAACCGCGATGCCCTTGGGCTGCTGAGCCAGTTCGCCTCCGGTGCCGATGGCGAGGTGAAGGCCGCCGCCGAGGCGGCCATGACCCGTATCGAGGACCGGCTGGCACTGTGGGGCGTGGGGCAGAACGTCTGGTACGGCATCTCGCTCGGTTCGGTCCTCTTGCTGGCCGCCATCGGTCTGGCCATCACCTTTGGCGTCATGGGCGTCATCAACATGGCCCATGGCGAAATGGTCATGATCGGCGCCTATGTCACCTTCACCGTGCAGGAGGTGATCCGCAATGGCGCGCCCTGGCTGCTCGACTGGTCGCTGCTCATCGCCCTGCCGCTGGCCTTCGTCACCGCCGGCGCCGTCGGGCTGGCCATGGAGCGCGGCATCATCCGCTTCCTCTACGGCCGGCCGCTGGAAACGCTGCTGGCCACCTGGGGCGTCTCGCTCATCCTGCAACAGGCGGTGCGCACGATTTTCGGTCCGACCAACCGCGAGGTGGCCAATCCGTCCTTCATGTCCGGCGCGTTCCAGCTTGGGGAGATGTCGATCACCTGGAACCGCCTCTTCATCGTCGCCTTCGCGCTTGTCGTCTTCGCGGTGCTGCTCTGGGCCATGAACCGCACCTCGCTCGGCCTGAAGATGCGCGCGGTGACGCAGAACCGGCGCATGGCCGCCGCCATGGGTATCCGCACGCCCTGGGTCGACGCGATGACCTTCGCGCTGGGCTCCGGCGTGGCTGGCCTTGCCGGCGTCGCCCTGTCGCAGATCGACAATGTCTCGCCCAATCTCGGCCAGGGCTACATCATCGACAGTTTCATGGTGGTCGTCTTCGGCGGCGTCGGCAATCTCTGGGGCACGCTGGTCGGTGCTTTCTCGCTGGGCATCGTCAACAAGTTCCTCGAACCCTATGCCGGGGCGGTTCTCGGCAAGATCCTCGTCCTCGTCTTCATCATCATCTTCATCCAGAAACGCCCGCGCGGCCTGTTCGCCCTGAAAGGAAGGTCGGTCGAGGCATGATCACCAACCGCCTGTTTGCCCGTGGCTTCACGCCCGGCATCGTCATCACGCTGTGCCTGCTTGTCGCCATCGCCGTTCTCGTGCCGGTGCTCAACCTTGCGACAGATCCGGCCAGCCCCATTCATGTGCCCACCTATATCGTGGCACTGACCGGCAAGTATCTCTGCTATGCGCTGCTGGCGCTGGCGCTCGATCTCGTCTGGGGTTTCGCCGGCATCCTGTCGCTCGGCCACGGCGCCTTCTTCGCGCTCGGCGGCTATGCCATGGGCATGTACCTGATGCGCCAGATCGGCACGCGCGGCGTCTATGGCCATCCCGAATTGCCTGATTTCATGGTCTTCCTGAACTGGAAGGAACTGCCCTGGTACTGGCATGGCTTCGACCAGTTCTGGTTCGCCGCGCTCATGGTCGTCGCGGTGCCCGGCCTGCTGGCCTTCGTCTTCGGCTGGTTCGCCTTCCGCTCGCGGGTTACCGGCGTCTACCTGTCGATCATCACCCAGGCCATGACCTATGCTCTGCTGCTCGCCTTCTTCCGCAACGACATGGGTTTCGGCGGCAACAACGGCCTGACCGACTTCAAGGACATCCTCGGCTTCAACATTCAGGCCGACACCACCCGAGCCGCCCTGTTTGCCGCATCCGCGCTGGCTCTGGCTGCCGGTGTTGCGTTCACCGCTGCCATTGTCGGCTCGCATTTCGGCAAGCTGCTGGTCGCCGTGCGCGATGCCGAGCCGCGCACCCGCTTCCTTGGCTACCGGCCTGAAAACGTGAAACTCTTCGCTTTCACCGTGTCCGCCATCATGGCCGGCATTGCCGGAGCGCTTTATGTGCCGCAGGTCGGCATCATCAATCCCGGGGAATTCGCCCCGGCCAATTCCATCGAGGTCGTCGTGTGGACCGCTGTCGGCGGGCGCGGCACGATTGTCGGCCCCATCGTCGGTGCGCTCACCGTCAATGCCGGCAAGAGCTGGTTCACCGGCGCGCTGCCCGAATTCTGGCTGTTCGCGCTGGGCGGCCTTTTCATTGCCGTCACCCTGTTCCTGCCGCGCGGCATCGTCGGCACGATCACCCACGGCTGGGCGGCATGGAAGGCGCGGCGCGAAAGCGCCACGGCCGAAACCGGAACCGATGCCGCGCTGGCGCAGCCGGCGGCAGGAGAGTGAACGATGAGCGCTGAAACACTGATCCGCCACCCGGACGAACCGGTCATCCTGCCCCATCCCTACGCGGCGCGCGACATTGAGGATGCAGCGCAGGCCGAACAGGAAAGCGCCGAGGTCTCGCGCCGTCGCGAGACGCTGCTCTATCTCGACGGCGTCTCGGTGTCCTTCGACGGGTTCAGGGCGATCAACAACCTCTCCCTTGTCCTCCAGGAAGGCGAGATGCGCGCCATCATCGGCCCCAATGGCGCCGGCAAGACCACCATGATGGACATCATCACCGGCAAGACCCGGCCCGATACCGGCCAGGTCTTTTTCCGCGGCGATATCGACCTGACGAAGCATGACGAGGCCGACATCGCCACCATGGGCATCGGCCGCAAGTTCCAGAAGCCGACGGTTTTCGAAAGCCATACGGTGGAGGACAACCTTGCGCTCGCCCTGGCCGGCACGCGCTCCGTCTTCGGCACCTTGTTCTCGGACCCGGCAGCCAGCGGGGAAGGGCGCATTGCCGAAATCCTGGACATCACGCGCCTGTCTGCGCGCCGCGCCGATCTGGCCGCCAACCTCTCGCACGGGCAAAAGCAATGGCTGGAAATCGGCATGCTGCTGGCCCAGGACCCCAAGCTCCTGCTTGTCGATGAACCGGTTGCCGGCATGACCGATGCCGAAACAGAGGAGACTGCGCGGCTGCTCAGGGACATCGCCCGGACCCATTCGGTGATCGTCGTGGAACACGACATGCATTTCGTGCGCGATCTGGGGGTCCGCGTCACCTGCCTGCATGAAGGCTCCGTGCTGTCGGAAGGCTCGCTCGACCACGTCTCCGCCGATCCCCGTGTCATCGAAGTCTATCTGGGGCGCTGATCATGCTGACCGTTACCAATGCTTCCCTTCACTACGGCGCCGCCCAGGCCCTGCGCGGCGTGTCCATCGAGGCGAAGCCCGCGCGCATCACCTGCGTCCTGGGGCGCAACGGCGTCGGCAAGACCTCGCTCATGCGCGCCATTGTCGGCCATCACCGCCTGAGCGCTGGCGAGATCGCGCTGGACGGCAAGGTGTTCGGCCGCGCGCCGGCCTATGACCGCGCCCGCGCCGGCATCGGCTTCGTGCCGCAGGGCCGCGAGATCTTTCCGCTGCTGACCGTGCGCGAGAACCTGGAGACCGGTTTCGCACCCGTGAAGCGCCGCGACCGCTCCATCCCGGATTACGTCTTCGAACTGTTCCCGGTGCTGAAGGACATGCTGAACCGGCGCGGCGGCGATCTCTCCGGCGGCCAACAGCAGCAGCTTGCCATCGGCCGCGCGCTCGTTACCCGGCCCCGCCTGCTCGTCCTTGACGAACCGACCGAGGGTATCCAGCCGTCCATCATCAAGGATATCGGCCGCGCCATCCGCTTCCTGCGCGACACGCAGGGCATCGCGGTGCTGCTGGTGGAGCAGTATCTGGAATTCTGCCGCGAACTGGCCGACGATGTCTACATCATGGATCGCGGCGAAGTGGTCCATGCGGGCGACGCGCCGTCACTGGACCGCGCGGAGGTGCGTGCCCACCTGACGGTCTGAACCGCCGCCGTTCAGGCATGCGCGGCCATGCCGCAAACGGAGCGGGTGGAACCGCGCGGCAGGGCTGGCAGCAGCAACAGCCGTTCAAGACTGTCGTTTCCGGCGGTCAGATCCGCCAGCGTCATGGCGTCGAGCGTGGTGTAGAAGGCGTCGAGCGCTTTTTTCAAGGCCGGGCGCAGCCAGCAATAGTCGGTCAGCGGGCAATGGTTCTCCGCTCCCGAGAAACACTCGGCAAACGGCAATTCGCTTTCGAAGACGCGGAACACGGCGCCGACATTGATCTCGCCGGCCGGCCGGGCAAGCTGCATGCCGCCATTGCGCCCGCGCACGGCATGGATGAACCCGTGCTGGCCGAGCAGCCGGATCACCTGCGCCAGATGGTTTTCCGAAGCGTTGCAGGCCTCGGCGATTTCCACCTTGCGCACCGTGCGCCTGTCATTCACCGCGCAGAACATGAGCGTGCGCATGGCGAGATTCGTTCGTGTCGTCAGCCGCATGGCGCGCCTCCCGGGCAAAACATTCATCCAGAATGAACGTTTAAAGCGTCCGCGGCGATCGCGCATTGATCGAGATCATGCGCAAATGCGGGCACGGCTTGCCACTGCCACGCCCGCTTTTGCGTCTGGCCATTGATGGAAAAGAACACTCGCCTGCATGAATGGCGAGACCAGGGAAGACAGGCGGTCACCACGAGATGGACTATCGGAAACAATGGAAGAAATGGCAGGCGGACAGGGCCAGCTATGTGCCGCCGGAGAAGCCGGAGGGACGTTGAGGGCGCGGCGGTTTATCCCTCCCCTTGCGGGAGGGAAAGCAAAATCAACAGCTTAGCCGCAGGCTAAATGTTGGATTTTGCAAGGGAGGGGCTCAAGGAGGGAGCGATGCCGCATCGACCGACGCCGGACCGGCACCGCAGCTTTGCAAAGGACATGCGCGCCGATGCGACCAAGGCGGAAAACATTCTTTGGCAGGCACTGCGCGGACGGAAACTCGGCGGTTTGAAATTCAGGCGCCAGATTCCTTTGGAAGGCTATATCCTCGATTTCGTGTGTTTCGAAGCGCGGCTCATCATCGAGGTCGATGGCGGACAGCATTCCGGGTCCGCACGCGATGCGCGAAGAGACGCTGCGCTGGCCGAAGCGGGATTTCAGACCTTGAGGGTCTGGAATGACGACGTGCTGACCAGTCTCGACGGGGTTTGCACCCATATCATGGATGCGGCTGGCGTCAGGCGCTGATCCGGAAAACCCCTCCCTGGCGATTTCTGACGTTTGGCCTTCGCATGCGCTCGGCCAAGCCATCGAAATCGCTTTCCCTCCCGCAAGGGGAGGAATAGGCGCGCCCTCAGTTGTCACCCATCTTCAGGGCCTGGATGAAGGCTTCCTGGGGGATCTCGACGCGGCCGAACTGGCGCATCTTCTTCTTGCCCTCTTTCTGCTTCTCCAGCAGCTTGCGCTTGCGCGTGGCGTCGCCGCCATAGCACTTGGCGGTCACGTCCTTGCGCATGGCCGAGATGGTCTCGCGGGCGATCACCTTCCCGCCGATCGCCGCCTGCACCGGGATCTTGAACAGGTGGCGGGGGATCAGTTCCTTCAGCTTTTCGCACATGGCGCGCCCGCGCCGGTCCGCCTGGGAGCGGTGCACGAGCATGGACAGCGCGTCCACCGGCTCGTCATTGACGAGGATGGACATCTTCACGAGGTCGCCCTCGCGGTAGTCCTTGAGCTGGTAATCGAAGCTGGCATAGCCCTTGGAGATCGACTTCAGCCGGTCGTAGAAGTCGAACACCACCTCGTTGAGCGGCAGGTCATAGGTGACCATCGCCCGCTTGCCGACATAGTTGAGGTCGATCTGCACGCCGCGCCGCTCCTGGCACAGCTTCAGGATCGAGCCGAGATAGTCGTCCGGCGTCAGGATGGTGGCGCGGATCCACGGCTCCTCGACGGTCGCGATCTTCACCACGTCGGGCATGTCGGCCGGATTGTGAAGCTCCATCACCGAGCCGTCGGTCATGTTCAGGTGATAGACGACGGACGGCGCGGTGGCGATCAGGTCGAGATTGAACTCGCGCTCCAGCCGCTCCTGGATGATCTCCAGATGCAGCAGGCCGAGAAAGCCGCAGCGGAAGCCGAAGCCGAGCGCGGCGGACGTTTCCATCTCGAACGAGAACGAGGCGTCATTGAGCCGGAGCTTGCCCATGGCCGCGCGCAGATCCTCGAAATCGGCCGCATCCACCGGGAAAAGGCCGCAGAACACCACCGGCTGCGCCGGCTTGAAGCCCGGCAGCGCGGTCGCGCACGGCTTCTTGTCCTCGGTGATCGTGTCGCCGACGCGCGTATCCGCCACTTCCTTGATCGAGGCGGTGATGAAACCGATCTCGCCGGGGCCGAGGCTGTCCACCATCACCATCTTGGGTGTCATCACGCCCACGCGCTCGACCGGATATTTCGCATCCGTGCCCATCATGCGGATGGTCTGGCCCTTCTTCAGCACGCCATCGATGATGCGCACGAGCACGATGACGCCAAGATAGGAATCGTACCAGCTGTCCACCAGCATGGCTTTCAGCGGCTTGTCGCGCTCGCCTTCCCCGGGCGGCGGCAGCTTGGTGACGATGGCTTCCAGAACCGTGTCGATGCCAACCCCGGTCTTGGCCGAGATCATGCAGGCATCAGAGGCGTCCAGCCCGATCACGTCCTCGATCTGCGCCTTGATGCGGTCCGGCTCGGCGGCCGGCAGGTCGATCTTGTTGAGGACGGTGACGATCTCGTGGTCGTTGTCGAGCGCCTGGTAGACATTGGCCAGCGTCTGGGCTTCCACGCCCTGGCTGGCATCGACGACCAGCAGCGATCCCTCGCAGGCCGCCAGCGAGCGCGAGACCTCGTAGGCGAAGTCCACATGCCCCGGCGTGTCGATCAGGTTCAGCACATAGTGCTGGCCGTCCTTGGCGTCGTATTCGAGGCGCACCGTGTTCGCCTTGATGGTGATGCCGCGCTCGCGCTCGATATCCATGGCGTCGAGGATCTGGTCCTTCATCTCCCGGTCCTCGATGGACCCGGTCATCTGGATCAGCCGGTCGGCAAGCGTCGACTTTCCATGGTCGATATGGGCGACGATGGAAAAGTTGCGGATATGGGAGCGTGGCGTATCGGTCATGCTCGCGCATTTATCATGAGGCCAAGGAAACGCAAGCGCCAAGCAGGACAAGGCGCCTTTCCGATTTGTAACTCGTCTTGCGCCGCAATATCACGTAGCGTTGTGTGCTGTGCTTGATACGCGTCAAGGAAAACGCATGGCGGGCAGCCAGACTGCTGCCGACAACGAGGACGGGATTGCACCATGCCGACGACAGCGGAAATCGAAGCACTGGGGCGCAAGGGCCGACGCCGCTGGCCGCGCTGGCTGGCGCTTTTCATCCTCCTTGCGGCAGCCGGCGCGGCCGTGTGGTGGTGGCAGGGCCGCGGCGCCGGCGAGGCGGTGGCCTATGCCACCGTTCCGGCCGCGGTGAAGGACATCACGGTCACGGTTACCGCCACCGGCACCATCGAGCCGATCAGCCAGGTCGACATTTCGTCGGAACTGTCGGGCACCGTGCGCACCGTGGAGGCCGATTTCAACGACGTGGTGAAGAAGGGCGATGTGCTGGCCAGCCTCGATACCGACAAGCTTGAGGCGGCGGTCGCCTCTGCCCGCGCCCAGCTCACCGCCCGTCAGGCGGCGCTGGAAGAAGCCCGCGTCACGATGGACGAGCGGCGCGATGCCTATGACCGTGCGGTGCGGCTGAACGAGCGCGGCATCGCGTCCGGAGAAAGCCTGCTGACGGCGAAATCCGCCTGGCAGCGTGCCGAGGCGGCGCTGAAGACCGCGCAGGCAACGGTGCGCGTGGCCGAGGCCGACCTGAAATTGCAGGAAACGAACCTCGCCAAGGCCTGCATCTGCGCACCCATCGACGGCATCGTGCTCAAGCGCTCCGTCGAGCCAGGCCAGATCGTCGCCGCCACGCTGCAGGCGCCGGTTCTGTTCACGCTGGCCGAAAACCTGACCGCGATGGAGCTGACGGTGGCCATAGACGAGGCGGATATCGGCCAGGTGGTGATCGGCAACGAAGCCACATTCACGGTCGAGGCCTATCAGGACCGCACGTTCAGCGCCGCCATTACCGGGCTGCGCTTCGCACCCGAGACGGTCAATGGCGTCGTCACCTATGAGGCCATACTCGATGTCGACAATTCCGGCCTGTTGCTTCGCCCCGGCATGACGGCGACGGCCGAAATCACGGTCGCCGAGAAGAACCGTGTGCTGACTGTGCCCAACACGGCGCTGCGCTTCGCCCCGCCCGAAGAACAGGAAAGCACGGGCGGCTCGGGTCTTCTGGGCATGCTCATGCCGCGGCGCCCGCGCGGTGGCAGCCAGCCGCCCGCCGCCGCCGGCGAGGACGGCATGCGCCCGCTCTGGGTGTTGAAGGACGGAAGTGCTGCCGAGATGCGTGTCAGGACCGGCGCCACCGACGGTATCGTCACCGAAATCGTGGATGGCGATCTGGAACCCGGCGATTCCGTCATCACCGACATCACGCAGGCCCGATGAACACGTCTCCGGCCAAGAGCAAGGCGAGCGCGCCGCCGCTGATCTCGTTTCGCGGCATCACCCGCACCTATGGCGAGGGCGAGGGCGCGGTTCGGGCATTGTGCGGCATCGATCTCGACATAGCCTCCGGCGAATTCGTCGCCATCATGGGGCCGTCGGGATCGGGCAAGTCCACCGCCATGAACATTCTCGGCTGCCTCGACAAGCCGACCGCCGGGCAATACCTGTTCGCCGGCGCCGATGTCGCCCGCTTCGACCGCCATCAGAGGGCCCTCCTGCGCCGCGATTATCTCGGCTTCGTGTTCCAGCGTTACAATCTCCTGGCCCGTACCCGGGCCATCGACAATGTGGTCCTGCCGCTCATCTACAAGGGCATGCCGCGTGCCGAGCGCCGCGCCCGCGCCGCGGCCATGCTGGAAAAGGTCGGCCTGCAGCACCGCATGGACCGCGAGCCATCCAAGCTGTCGGGCGGCGAGCAGCAGCGGGTCGCCATCGCCCGCGCCATCGTCACCCGGCCGGAAATCCTGCTCGCCGACGAGCCGACCGGCAATCTCGATACCGCCCGTTCGGTGGAGATCATGGAACTGATCACGCGGCTGAACCGCGATGAGGGGCTGACGGTCGTCATGGTAACCCACGAGCCGGACATGGCCGCCTATGCCGACCGCGTGGTGCGTTTCGTCGACGGCCTGATCGAAAGCGATGTCACGCGCCCCGAACAGGAACGCATGCGACTGGGGGCGGCAGACCATGTTTCGTGAAACCGTGCTTCAGGCGCTCGCCGCCATCATGCGCAATGCCATGCGCTCCTTCCTCACGGTACTCGGCGTCATTATCGGCGTGGCGGCGGTCATCGCCATGGTCACCATCGGGCGCGGGTCGACGGTGCAGATCGAATCCGACGTTTCCAAGCTCGGCACCAACCTGCTGATGGTCCGTCCCGGCCTGAGCCGCGGCCCGCCCGGCACGGGCCGGCCGGCAACGCCCTTCACCATGAAGGATGTCGAGGCCATTGCTGAGCAGGTGCCGGGAGTCGAGGCCGCCGCGCCCATGAATGTCCAGTCCATGACCATCGTGGCCGGCAACGAGAACCATACCGGCCAGGTGACCGGCACCGACAATGCCTTCTTCACCACCCGCGACTGGGGGCTGGCGGAGGGCCGCGAATTCTTCGAAAGCGAGGTCCGGTCCGGCGCCGCCGTCTGCATCCTGGGTCAAACCGTGCGCAAGGAACTGTTCGGCGCCGGCAATCCGGTCGGCGACAAGGTGCGCATCGAACAGATCGCCTGCCGTGTCATAGGGGTGTTGAACGCGAAGGGTGCATCCGCCTTCGGCTCGGATCAGGACGACATCCTGCTCATGCCGGTGCGCACCTTCATGCGACGCGTCTCCGGCAAGCAGGACGTGACCACCATTTTCGTGGGCGTGGAGCAGGGCCTCTCCACCGCCCGCGTCCAGCGCGCCATCGAGGTGCTCATGCGTGAGCGCCGGCGTGTGCGCGCCGGTGACGAGGACAATTTCATGGTCATGGACACCAAGGAACTGTCGTCCATGCTCACCGGCATCACCGGCGTGATGACGGGGCTGCTCTCGGCGGTTGCCGCCGTCAGCCTGCTGGTCGGAGGCATCGGCATCATGAACATCATGCTGGTCAGCGTCACCGAGCGCACCCGCGAGATCGGCATCCGGCTGGCCATCGGCGCCACCGAGGGCCAGGTCCTCATGCAGTTCCTCGTCGAGGCCGTGGTGCTGTCGCTCATCGGCGGACTGATCGGCATCGCGCTGGGGCTGGGCCTGGGCTATGCCGGTTCGGTCTTCATGCGGGTTCCGTTTTCGCCGGATTGGGGCGTGGCCGCGCTGGCCTTCGTCTTCTCCGCCTTCATCGGCATCATCTTCGGCTATTTTCCGGCCCGCCGCGCCGCCCGTCTGGACCCGATCGAGGCCCTGCACCACGAATAGACAAGGGAAACTGCCATGCCCAAGCCCTCACGTGTCGCCATCGCCATCGCCGCATGCCTGTTTGCCGTTCCCGCGCTGGCCGCGCTTTCGCCCTGGTACCAGCGCCAGAAGGAACTGGAGCGCATCATCACCGATCAGCAGGTCATGGAGGCGCTGGATGCCGAACCCATCGATGCCATCGAGCGTACGGACGAGGACGAGTACCGCGTCTATGCCGGCGATTGCGCCGTGATGGTGATCGTTGTCGATGTGGAAGGCGGCGAGGATGTCATGGGCCCGCGCCGCTTCGACCTGGAGGTCGGTGAGGCCGATTGCGGCACCTGACACGGACGGACCGGCGCCATCCCGGCGCCGGGACCGGTGAAGAAACCCACTTGCTTTTCCCCGTCGCGGCCCTATCCATTTGCCGGTTCCGGGAGAGGGGAAACCATGACAGCAAGCGCGTCCGGCCAGCCGGTCTTTCTGGGTATCGATACCGGCGGCACCTATACCGATGCGGTTCTCTGGCGTGAAGGCACAGGTGTCATTGCCCGCGCCAAGGCGCTGACCACGCGCCACGATCTTGCCATCGGCATAGCGGGGGCGGCGCGCGCGGTGATCGCCGACAGCGGCATCGCGCCCGGGGCCATCGCGCTGGCATCGCTGTCGACGACGCTGGCCACCAATGCGCTGGTGGAAGGGCAGGGGGCGCCGGCGGCCCTTGTCATGATCGGCTTCGAGCCCGGCGATCTGGAGCGTGACGGGCTTGCGCGCGCGCTGGGCGGCGATCCGGTGGTCTTCTGCCCCGGCGGCCACGACATTCACGCCCGGCCGCGCCCGCTGGAACTTGCGCCCCTGGAAGCCGCTCTGGACGACTGGTCGGTGACCCGCGCGGGCGTGGCGGTGGCCGGCCTTTTCGCCGTGCGCAATTCCGCCCATGAGGAGGCGGCTGCCCGGCTGATCGCCGAACGCACCGGCCTGCCGGTCACGTGCTCGCATCACCTCACCTCGAAGCTCGGCGGCCCGCGCCGCGCCTTGACAACCTTGCTCAATGCCCGTCTCGTTCCGATGATCGGCGCACTGCTCGACGCCATGGAACGGTTCCTGGCCGAAGAGGGCATCACGGCTCCCCTCATGGTGGTGCGCGGCGACGGAGCGTTGGTGTCCGCTGCCTTTGCCCGCCAGCGGCCCATCGAGACCATCCTGTCCGGCCCGGCGGCAAGCCTTGCCGGCGCACGCGCGCTGACCGGCCTTGGCGACGCCTTCGTTTCCGATATCGGTGGCACCACGACCGACGTCGCCGTGCTCGACAAGGGCCTGCCGCGCCTCGATCCCGAAGGCGCCATGGTCGGCGGCTGGCGCACCATGGTCGAGGCCGTGGCCATGCGCACCTTCGGCCTTGGAGGCGATTCCGAGGTTTCGCTGGCCGATGGCGCCCTGGAGGCGGCGCTGCTGCTCGGTCCGCGTCGGGTGATCCCGCTCTCGCTGGCCGAGACCCTGTTCCCGGGCAAGATCGCGCCCGTGCTTGAACGCCAGCTCGCCGCCGACCGCCCGTCACGCCAGGAAGGCCGCTTCGCCTGGGCCTCCGGTCTCGGCAAGGCCGAGGGGCTGGGCAAGTCCGAGCAGAAGCTCCTCGGCCTGCTGACGGCACAGCCGCAGCCGCTTGACCGCCTGCTGACGGCCCTGCCAATGGCCGGCGCGCTGTCCCGCCTGGTGGCGCGCGGACTAGCCCACGTGGCCGGTTTCACGCCCTCCGATGCCGCCCATGCGGCGGGCCGGCAGGAAAACTGGAACCGGGATGCCGCACGGCTGGCCACGGCGCTCTTCATGCGCAGGAAGGACGGCCGCGGGCGCCCGCTCGCCACCTCGATCGAGGATATGGCAAACCGCGTGCTCGCGGCGGTCACCCGCCGGTCGGCCGAGGTCATTCTGGAAACGGCGCTGGTGGAGGACGGTCTCGACGGTCCCGCCATGATGGCGCATCCGCTGGCCCAGCGGGCGCTGGATGGCACCGGGGGATTCGTGCGCGCCAGCCTTGCGCTGGACCGCCCGGTGATCGGCCTGGGTGCTTCCGCCGGCCTTCACTATGCCGACCTCGAGCACCACACGGGCGCCGGCGTGATCGTGCCGGACGATGCCGGCGTCGCCAACGCCGTGGGTGCGGTGGCCGGGCAAGTGCGCCTGTCGGCCAGCGCGGAAGTCGCGCCGCTGGACAATGGCCGGTTCAGGGTGATGGTGGGCGACCAGGTGGCCGATTTCGACACCGAGTCGCAAGCGCTCGCCCATGCCGGCGAGCGGGCGGCGGCCATGGCGGTTGACCTTGCCCTGTCGGCTGGCGCCGCCGAGGCCCATGCCGTCGTGACCCGTGACATCAGGGCCAGCGATCTGGACGGCCAGCGCTTCCTGGTGGCGGCCACGGTGACCGCCACCGCCTCCGGCCGTCCGCGCCTCGCGACGGGCTGACCGGCGCTCCGGGTCAATCGTCCTCGAAATACCCTTGCTCCGCGCCCCTGTGGCAGGCAGAGCAATTGGCCTTCGAGCCGACCTTCGGGCTGTCGAAGGCTGCGGGACTGACCTCGCCCCTGTGGGCGCGCACCCACCACGGCGTCTCGCTGATCCTCAGCACCGGATCGCCGTCCCGCATGGAGCGTCCGATCCGCGAACCATCCGAAGCCGCATTGGCTGTCAGCCATGTCTCGATCGCCGCCCGGGTCTCCTCGGGAAGGCTTGCATCCTCGCCAAAATGGTTTGACAGATCGCCCATCAGCGCGCGCCAGGACCGGGCCGGCAGCATCCCGGCAGGGTAAGCCATGTGGCATGCGGAGCATTCGGTCTTGACGGTCTCGTCCGTGACGGGCCGGAAATACTCATCGCTGTCTGCCGCCGCCGGCGCGCTCCAGGCCAATGCCGTCGCGAGCGCCGCAACCGCCGCGGCAGCATGGCGGTTGCTGCGCTGGCCTGAAACCGGCTCCGGCACTGTCAGTCCGTGCGCTTGCATGGTTGTGTTGGTCATTGTCTTTGTCTCCCGTCAGGATTCAGAGGCTGGAAAGCCAGGTAATCACGTCGCCTTTCTCCAGGGCGGTGCAGTCGCGGCCAAGAACCGAGTTGCAATTGCGGCCGAACCATTTCTCCACGAAGGCCGGATCAACGAACCGCTTCGGATTGACCGAGACGGCCATCGGTTCGATCACCTTGCCGGCACGCGTCCTGCCCGCGGATTTCGGATCGGTGGTATGGCAGGTCGTGCAGGCTGGCGTCGCAGCCTTTCCGCCTTGGTGACTGGCGCGGAAAAAGGCCTCCCCCCGGTCTGCCGAAAGTGGTTGGCCCGCGGCCTTTTCGTAGCCGGCGAGAAGGGCATCGCGTGCCGGATCGGCCAGGCTGGCGGTGCCGGTGCAAAGCGTGATCGCCAGTGCGATGCCGATGGGCCGGGAAAGCAGTTTCATCATCGGGTCACTCCTTCGGTATGTTGATGTTGCCGGGGTAGAAGAGGCCACTGTCCGCGTCGCGGTGGCAGGCCTGGCAGTTTCCCTTGGCCCCGATCGTCGCCCGCTCGAAGACAGCGGCCGGAAGATCGCCGTGAACGCGTTTCCAGAACGGCGTTTCGGTCAGCGTGAACGGCATGTCCGGGTTGACGCGGGCGAGCATGTGCGCCGGCTTGGTGTCGAAGGCTTCCGCCGCATTCGCCATCACGTAGGTGCGGATGCCTTCCAGCGTCGTGTCCGGCAGGCTGGCATCTTCACCGAAGTGATCCGCGAGGCCGGTCAGCAGCGATTGCCATGAACGGCGTGGCAGAAGGCTGGGATGGTAAGCCATGTGGCAGGCGCCGCATTCGTCGGCATAGACCGGGTCGAGGCCACCGGTCGGTATGTTGAAAGCGGGCTGCCGGGACAGCGCGGACATGCCGGCAGCCGCCGCTCCGATCATCCCGATTGCAATCACTCCGGCAATGACCGGCCGTGCCCTGGCCGGCGGGGCGACGTGATCGCCGGGGCGCGCTTCCTTGCTGCCGGACACCATGGCACGGGCGAGGTTTTCCCGCGTCCGCAGACTTTCGTACAGCAGGCCGGCCAGGTGCAGGCCGACCAGCATCAACAGCCCATAGGCTAGCACTTCATGAAGTTCACGCAGGCTCCAGGCTGTGCCGAACGGCAGGACGGAGGCAAGGGGCCCACGTTTCAGAACCCCGCCGAACACGGCCAGGCCCGTCATGGCAAGGGCGAGGAGGATGGTCATCAGTGCCACGATCATGACCGCCCCGGCTGGATTGTGGCCGAGATGGCGTTCGCCGCCCCCGCCACGCAGGGCCGCCAGGTGCGCAAGGACCTTTGCCGGTGAGGTCACGAAGCCTGAGAATCGCGCGTTGCGCCCACCCAGGAACCCCCAGACGATCCGCATCGCGACAAGGCCCGTGATCACCGCACCGGCCCAGACGTGGACATTGATCCAGGTTGCCGAAGCGAACAGGCCGGTCAGCGCCGCTGTTCCGACCGCGGTCACCAGCGACCAGTGGAAGATGCGGACAAACGGGTCCCAGACGGCGATGCGGCCGGTCTTGCCGTTCGGGGCCTGGTCTCGGGATGGTGTCGTCGGTCTCGTCATTCCAGAAGAATTGCAGGCTCTGCCTGACAAAACGCTGAATTGCAGAAGGCCGGCCCAGCCATGGCGTTGTGAAAAGCACTTTTTCCTTCTGAGAGAAAGTGCTTTCGACTTTCGCCGATTGACGGAAAAGCCGCTGCCGTGTTCATGGACGGCAACGGCTGCGCGCCGCATCCGCCGGATCAATCAAGGAGGCCTCCATGACCGAACGCGTCACCCGCAACGGCTTGCAGATCGACAAGCGCCTGCACGATTTCATTGTCGACCAGGCCATGCCTGGGACCGGTGTGGAGGCGGACGCCTTCTTCTCCGCCTTTGGTGCGGCTGTCGCGGAACTCGCCCCGGAGAACCGGGCGCTTCTGGCCAGGCGCGATGCCCTGCAGGAAAAGCTCGATGCCTGGTACCGCGAAAACGGCGCGCCCTCCGACATGGAAGCCTACAAGGATTTCCTGCGCGAGATCGGCTACCTGCTGCCCGAAGGTTCGGCCTTCCAGGTCGAGACGGCCAATGTCGATCCCGAGATCGCCTCGGTCGCCGGTCCGCAGCTCGTCGTGCCGATCATGAATGCCCGCTTCGCGCTGAATGCGGCCAATGCGCGCTGGGGTTCGCTCTATGACGCGCTCTATGGCACGGACGCGCTGGGCGACAAGCCGCAGGCCGGCGGTTATGATCCGGAGCGCGGCGCACGGGTCATCGCCTGGGCCAAGGCCTTCCTCGATGAGAGCGCGCCGCTGGATGGAGCGAGCTGGACCGATGCCACCGGCTTTGCCGTCGAGGGTGGCAGGCTTGTGGTCAAGACGGCCAATGGCGCGACCGGCCTTGCCGCTGCCGGCCAGTTCGCCGGCCATGTCGGCGATCCGGCCAACCCGTCCGAAGTCATCACCGTGCGCAACGGCATGCACGCCCGCGTGATCATCGATGCCGGCCATGCCATCGGCAGGACCGATCCGGCCCATGTCGCCGACGTGGTGCTGGAATCGGCGCTGACCACCATCATGGACTGCGAGGATTCGGTCGCCGCCGTCGATGCCGAAGACAAGGTTCTGGTCTATTCCAACTGGCTCGGCCTCATGCAGGGCAACCTGGAGGAGACCTTCGAGAAGGGCGGCAGGACCATGACGCGCCGCATGAACCCGGACGTCGATTACACGGCACCGGATGGCTCGCCTGCATCCCTCAAGGGCCGCTCGCTGATGCTCATCCGCAATGTCGGCCACCTGATGACCAACCCGGCCATCCTGCTGGAAGACGGCTCGGAAATACCCGAGGGCATCATGGATGCTTTCGTGACCGGCCTCATCGCCCTGCACGATGTCGGCCCGCAGGGGCGCCGCGCCAACAGCGCCGAAGGCTCCATGTATGTCGTCAAGCCGAAGATGCACGGGCCGGAGGAAGTGGCGTTCGCGGTGGACCTGTTCGGCCGCGTCGAGAAGGCCGTCGGCATGGCGCCAGACACCATGAAGATGGGCATCATGGACGAGGAACGCCGTACCACGGTCAATCTCAAGGAATGCATTCGTGCCGCGAAATCACGCGTCGTCTTCATCAATACCGGCTTCCTCGACCGCACCGGCGACGAGATGCACACCTCCATGGAAGCCGGCCCGATGATCCGCAAGGGCGACATGAAGACGGCCGCATGGATCCAGGCCTATGAGAACTGGAATGTCGATGTGGGCCTGGAATGCGGGCTCAACGGCCACGCCCAGATCGGCAAGGGCATGTGGGCCATGCCGGACCTGATGCACGCCATGCTGGAGCAGAAGATCGGCCATCCGAAAGCCGGCGCCAACACCGCATGGGTGCCGAGCCCCACCGCTGCCACGCTGCACGCCACCCATTACCACAAGGTCAATGTGGCCGTGGTGCAGGAGAGGCTGAAAAGCCGCGGCCGCGCGAAGCTGGACGACATCCTGTCCGTGCCCGTCGCCGTGCGCCCGAACTGGTCGGAAGAGGACAAGCTGGCCGAACTGCGCAACAATGCCCAGGGCATTCTCGGCTATGTGGTGCGCTGGGTCGATCAGGGCGTCGGCTGCTCCAAGGTGCCCGACATCAACGATGTCGGCCTGATGGAAGACCGCGCCACCCTGCGCATTTCCTCCCAGCATATCGCCAACTGGCTGCATCACGGCGTGGTGACCAGGGACCAGGTGATGGACGTGATGAAGGAAATGGCGGTCGTCGTCGATCGCCAGAATGCCGGCGACCCCGCCTATGTGCCGATGGCGCCGGGCTATGACGGCATCGCCTTCAAGGCCGCCTGCGATCTGGTCTTTGAAGGTCTGGCCCAGCCAAACGGCTACACCGAACCGGTGCTGCACCGCCGCCGCCTGGAATTGAAGGCCAGCCGCGCGGCCGGGTGATCCGCTGCGGGTTCGACGGGATGGGCCAGGGCGCGGGCTTTCTGCGCGCCCTTCCCGCATGACGCCGGGCAGGGCGGGTCACAGCATCGTGCGCAGGCTTTCCAGCGTGCGGCGCGTGATGTCGAGCGCGCTGGCCGAAAACTGCCCGGCAAGGGTCATCATGAACCGGCTTTCGCGCATGCGCGCCTGGTCCACCGTCTTGTAGCCCTCATTGGTGACGGCGGCGAGCCGGGAGCGTTTGTGCGCCGGATTGCGGCCCCACGCGATGAGGCCCTTCTGCGCCAGCCCGTTGCAGACCTGCTGCACATGCTGCCGGCTGACCCCTTGCGCCCGCGCCAGATCCGGCACGGTCGCCGCCCCGTCATCGGCCAGCCGCTCCAGAACCGTCAGTTCCGACCGGTTGACGCCCGCGCTCTCGTGCAGGCTCTGGTAGGCCGTGGCCAGATCGGCAGGCACGATGCGCAGAAGCGTCAGGATATGGGCGAGGTCTTGTTCACGGGTTGGGCGCATGCTGCATGCAGACCGGACGACAAGGCCATTGTCAACTGCCGGCGCGGGCGAAACGTCCACGCCGACGGGCGGGTTGCCGCAAGGGCGGTCAACCGTTCACCCTGACAGGTGCGCCGCTGGACATCTCGATGCCGATATAGGGCAGTTTGGCGGCTTTCCACGCGGCAAATCCGCCTTCCATATGGGCCAGTGGCGAAAGCCCCGCCGCGCCCATCTTCTCGCACATCTTGCCCGAGCGCACGCCCGAGCCGCAATGCAGAACGATGCGCTTGCCGTCCTGCGTCGGCAGGCTTTGCGGCGTGAAGAAGGACATGGGCATCAGGAGCGCGCCCTCGATATGCTCCATCATGAATTCCGGCGCCGTGCGCACATCGATCAGCACGATCTCGCCGGCATCCAGCGCGGTCTTCACCTGTTCCGGCGTCCAGTTTTCCACTTCGCTCATGAAATGCTCCGTTGATGATTCGGGTTGAATGTAGAACCGGCGGCTACGGTGCCGCCATGTCGATCTTGTGACGCGATTGCGATTTCCGGACGGACAAGGCCGGGCGCGTGGCGCCCGGCCCCTCTCTTTTCGCTCAGGTCCGCCGCCGCTATCAGGGCTTGATGTAACTGTAGCCCTGTTCCTGCAGTTCCATCAGCCGGACCACGCCGGAGGGCACCACCGTGGCCTCGGAAAGCAGCGAGGGCTTGGTGCCCGTCTTGCGCTCCATGCCGGCAATGGTGTTGGCACAGGCGGAAAAATGCATCGTCCCGTCCGCTTCCATCGCCATGGCCGAAATGCGGTCTTTCACAGGGCTGTCGGCCATGAACATGTGGAGCCCGGGTCCGTAGGTGACGATTTCCACGTCGACCGTTTCCCCCTTGCCCGCATAGTAGGCCTGAAGGTTCTTGGCATTGTTCAACGCGATGTTCATCACCGCCGGATCGTTCGCATTGACCTGGATGGCGACCTTGCGCGCGGCTTCGGCAAAGGCTGCGGCCGAAGCGCCCAGCGCCAGCGCCGTTGCAAGGCCGAGCATGGCTGTTCTTTTCATCATTCTGTCCTCCCATGAAACATAGTTTTTTACGAATGTGACGATACAGGAAAGCGCGCGGCTGGCAAGCGTGCAGCGTGGTGCTTGCCGCGCGCCCCGCTTTGGGCTACCGGCTTTCACATGACGCTGCTTGCCATCGATACCGCCGCAAACCTGTGCGCCGCCTGCCTGTCCGATGCCGAAACGGGCGCGATTCTGGGCGCCGAGGTTCTCGATATCGGCAAGGGTCATGCGGAGCAGTTGATGGACGTGATCGCGCAGGCCATGGCCGAAGCCGGGGCGCAGTGGCCCGACCTGACGCGCCTTGCCGTGACCGTCGGGCCGGGATCGTTCACCGGCATTCGCGTCGGTGTCGCGGCCGCCCGCGGACTTGCGCTGGCGCTGGACCTGCCGCTGACCGGCATCACCACCCTGGAGGCACTGGCCGCCGAAACGCGGGCGGCGCAGCCGGACCGGCCGGTTCTGGCGGCCCTCGATGCCCGCCGTGGCGAGATCTACGCGCAGGTTTTCGGCACTTCCGGCGAAGCCGAAGGGCCGCCCGTGGCGATGAAGGTCGCAGACGCTGCCGCGCGGGTGCGTTCCGGCATGGCCCTGTGCGGATCGGCCGCTGCCATGGTTGCCGAGATGTCGGGAGAAGCCGGGCTTGCCTTCGGCCCGCGCGCAGCCGCTCCCGATATCGCGGTCGTGGCGGCGCTGGCCGCCGCGCGTCCGCCGACGCAGGAGAAGCCGAAACCGCTCTATCTGCGCGCCGCCGATGCAAGGCCGCAGGAAGGTTTTGCCCTTCCCCGGAGGCCCGCCTGACCATGTGGGGCTGGCCCGCCTTCTTCACGAGGAATTATGTCGTTGTCGCGGCCGGACCGGACTCGGCGCAGGCCATGGCGCGCCTCCACCAGGAGGATTTCATCCGGCCCTGGACCGACGGGGAATTCCTGCAATTGCTCAAGCAGGACACGGTTTTCGGCTTCCTGGCCTGCCGCGAGGGCGCTGGCGGCCGCGAACCGGCCGGCTTCGTTCTGGCGCGTCTTGCCGCCGGCGAGGCGGAGATCCTCACCATAGCGGTTTCGCGCGCCTGCCGCCGCCGTGGCCTCGGCCGGCTGTTGATGGATGCGGTGATGCGAAAGCTTCACGCCGACCGCGCCGAAAGCCTGTTCCTGGAAGTCGACGAGACCAATGCTGCCGCCATCGCGCTCTATCGCCGCTTCGGTTTCCGCAAGGTGGGCGAACGCAAGGCCTATTATGATGCCGGCAACGGCCGCCGCAACAGCGCCATCGTCATGCGGGTGGATTTCCGGTGAGCGTTTTTCCGGGAGAAGAGGCCGGCACGCCGGTGATGATCGCCCGCGCGCGCCTGCTGGCCGCGGTCTTCGCCGCGCTGGTGGTGACGCTCGTCCTGCTGCCCGTGCAATTGCCCGCCATGGCCTTCCGCTGGCCAGTGGCCCAGCGCATCCCCCGGCTCTGGTACCGCCTGGTGCTGCCATTTCTCGGCATTCGCGTTTCCGTGCGCGGCACGTTCCTGAAGGCAAGGCCCTTGCTGGTTGTCGCCAATCACGTGTCATGGACCGACATCCTGGTCCTCGGCTCGGCTGTGCCTGTTTCATTCGTCGCCAAGGCGGACATGCGGCACTGGCCTGTCGTCAAGCATCTGGCCCGGCTGGCGCGCACGATCTTCGTGGAGCGTGAGCGCCGCCACAAATCCGCCGAACAGGCTGGTGAAATGGCCCTGCGGCTGGCTGGCGGCGACCCTGTGGCGCTGTTCGCAGAGGGCACGACGGGCGACGGCAACTATCTTCTGCCCTTCAAGAGCGCGCTTCTGTCGGCCGCAAGCCGCACCATCGCCCGGACCGGTGTGGACGAGGTCTTTGTGCAGCCGGTGGCGCTGGTCTATGCCAGGCATCACGGCCTGCCGGCGGGGCGCAAGGATCAGGCCGCCCTGTCGTGGATCGGCGACGAGGATCTGGCGCCCCACCTGATGCGTATTGCCGGCGATGGCGGTGTCGATGCGGAGGTCATCGTCGGCGAAGCCATCGCCTTCACCGCCGGATCCGACCGCAAGGCCGTGACCCGGGAACTGGAGGCGAGGGTGCGCGCCATGATGGTGGAGCGGCGCCGCGACGCCGGACTGCCGTTGCGTCCATGATCCGCGCCCTTCCGAAATGCCTGTATTTCGCCGCCCTTTTGCACTAAGGAGGCCGTATGACGATCCAGACGACCGACACGCAGGAAACGGCCGCCGCTGACCGGCCGGATGCCACAGCCCCGCAGAAGAAGGTCTTCGTGAAGACCTACGGCTGCCAGATGAATGTCTACGACAGCCAGCGCATGGCCGATGCCCTGGCCGCCGAAGGCTATGGCGAAGCCGCCTCCCCGGAGGAGGCCGATCTCGTCCTGCTCAACACCTGCCACATTCGCGAGAAGGCGGCTGAGAAGGTCTATTCGGAACTGGGCCGGCTGCGCCAGATGAAGGATGCGCGCAAGGCCGCCGGCGCGGAGCTTCTCATCGGTGTCACCGGATGCGTGGCACAGGCCGAAGGCGCCGAGATCATGCGCCGCCAGCCCGCCGTCGACCTTGTGGCGGGCCCGCAGACCTATCACCGCATTCCCGAATTCGTGCGCCAGGCGAAGGCCGGCCAGCGTTCGGTCGAGACGGATTTTCCCGCCGAGGACAAGTTCGAGCACCTGCCCGCCGCCGACCGCAGGCGCGTTCAGGCGCGCGGCGTCACCGCATTTCTCACCGTGCAGGAAGGCTGCGACAAGTTCTGCACCTTCTGCGTTGTGCCCTATACGCGCGGCGCCGAGATTTCCCGGCCCGTTTCGCAGATCGTCGCCGAGGCCCGGCAATTGGCCGAAGCCGGTGTGCGTGAGATCACCCTGCTCGGACAGAACGTCAATGCCTGGCATGGCGAAGGCCCGGATGGCCGTGAATGGGGCCTGGGACAACTGCTTTTCGCGCTGGCCGAAATCGACGGTCTGGAGCGCCTGCGCTACACGACCAGCCATCCGCGCGACATGGATGACGCGCTGATCGCCGCCCATCGCGACCTGGCCGCGCTGATGCCCTACCTGCACCTGCCCGTTCAGGCCGGCTCCGATCGCATCCTCAAGGCGATGAACCGCAAGCACACCGCCGACGACTATCGCCGGCTGGTCGACCGTATCCGCGCCGCCCGCCCCGACATTGCGCTGTCGGGCGATTTCATCGTCGGCTTTCCGGGCGAGACCGACGCGGATTTCGAAGACACCATGCGCCTGATCCGCGATGTGACCTACGCCCAGGCCTTTTCCTTCAAGTATTCGCCGCGGCCGGGAACGCCGGGCGCCGAGCTGGAGGACCAGGTGCCGGCGGGCGTCAAGGATGCGCGGCTGCAGGCCTTGCAGGCGCTTCTGGTGGAGCAGCAGGGCGCCTTCGCGCAGTCGCTGGTCGGCCGCGCCATGGATGTGCTGGTGGAGAAGCCGGGCCGGCATGACGGCCAGAAGGTCGGCCGCAGCCCTTGGCTCCAGCCTGTGATTCTTGATGAAACTGACATCGAAATCGGCGACATTGTGAATGTGCGAATCACGAAGGCCGGATCCAACAGCCTTTTCGGGTCGAGGATCGGGGCCAGGTGACGAGGAGACATCGTTGACCGCTTCAAGCGAACTGAAGCAGATTCCCGCCGGCGCCTCCGACATGGCGCACATCGTCCTGACCTTTGACAACAACCGTCTGGCTTCCGCGCTCTACGGCCCGTTCGACCAGAACCTGGCCCGCGTCGAGCAGAAGCTGGGCGTCGACATCCGCTCGAAGGGCAACCAGGTCTCCATCAAGGGCGAGCCGTCCGCCTCCGAACAGGCGCGCCGCGCGCTCGATTATCTCTACGGCCTCTTGCAGAAGGGCGCGGAGGTGGAAGCCTCCGATGTCGATGGCGCCATCCGCATGGCCATCGCCGCCGATGATCAGCTGCAACTGCCAACGATGGAAACCGGCGGCAAGCTGGCCGCCGCGCAGATATCCACGCGCAAGCGCACCATCCATGCCCGCACGCCCAACCAGGACGCCTACATGCGCGCGCTCGACCGCGCCGAACTCGTCTTCGGCATCGGGCCCGCCGGCACGGGCAAGACCTATCTGGCGGTGGCCCATGCGGCCATGCTGCTGGAGCGCGGCCAGGTGGAACGGGTCATCCTGTCGCGTCCGGCCGTGGAGGCCGGCGAGCGGCTGGGCTTCCTGCCCGGCGACATGAAGGAAAAGGTCGATCCCTATCTGCGCCCGCTTTACGACGCGCTCTACGACATGATGCCTGCCGACAAGGTGGAGCGGGCGCTGGCCGCCGGCGTCATCGAGATCGCGCCGCTGGCCTTCATGCGCGGCCGCACGCTGGCCCATTGCGCCGTGATCCTGGACGAGGCGCAGAACACAACCTCCATGCAGATGAAGATGTTCCTGACCCGCCTCGGCGAGGGCGCGCGCATGATCGTGACAGGCGACCCGAGCCAGATCGACCTGCCGCCCAACGTCAAGTCCGGGCTTGTGGAAGCCCTGCGGGTTCTTTCCGATGTGCCTGGCATCGTCACGGTGCGTTTCAATGACAAGGACGTGGTCCGTCATCCGCTCGTCGCCGAAATCGTCAAGGCCTATGATGCGGATACCGCGGGGCAGCAACCGGTCCGGCCACCCCGGGGAGCGGACTGAGGGCAATCATGACGGCCGCATCGCCGCAACTGGATATCATGGTCGAGGAAGACGGCTGGCTGCCGGAAGAGCAGCTTGCGTCCCTGTCACGCCGCGCTGTCGCCGCCGTGCTCAACCGTCTCGACCGCGATGCGGCAGGCTGCGAACTGAGCCTGGTTTTCACCGGAGACGACCGCATCCGCGCACTCAATGGCGAGTGGCGCGGCCAGGACAAACCGACCAACGTGCTGTCCTTTCCTGCCTTCGACCTGGCGCCCGGCGATCCTTTTCCGCCGGTGCTTGGCGATATCGTGATCGCCCGCCAGACCGTGGAGCGCGAGGCAGCACTGGACAACAAGCCTTTCGATCACCATCTCACGCATCTGGTGATTCATGGTTTTCTTCATCTTTTGGGATATGATCACCTGGATGATGAAGAGGCCGAATTGATGGAAGGTCTCGAGACCGCCATTCTGGAGGGTCTTGGCATTCCCGATCCCTATGCGGACCGGGAAGGCGGACCGGCAAAGGAACGATGAACGACCCACAAGCGGCGGCCGGCGCGCCGAAAACAGCCGATTCTCAACAGGAGCCCCCCAGTCCGGGTGCCCAACCGGATTCCTCCCGCAACCGGCCGTTTCTCCGCCGGATTGCAGATGTCTTGCGCGCGCGCAACACATCCAGCCTGCGTGAGGATCTGACCGACGCGCTGTCGGAGGAAAACCATCACAAGGACGCCTTCTCGCCCGAGGAGCGCGCCATGCTGAACAACATTCTCACCCTGCGCGAATTGCGGGTGGAGGATGTCATGGTGCCGCGCGCCGAGATCGACGCCGTGGACCTGTCCACCACGCTGGGCGAATTGCTGGTGGCGCTGGAAAATTCCGGCCATTCGCGCCTGCCGGTCTATCACGAGACGCTCGACGACCCGCGCGGCATGATCCATATCCGCGACGTGCTGAACCACATTGCCCGGGTGGCCCGCGGCAAGCGGCGCGGGCGCCCGCGCAAGGATGCCGGCCAGCAGCGCCCGGCGGACCTCGACCTGTCGGTCGTGGAACTCTCCCGTCCAGTCTCCGACCTTTCGGTCATCCGGCCTGTGCTTTTCGTGCCGCCTTCGATGTTCGCCTCGGACCTGATGGCGCGCATGCGCGCCGCGCGTATCCAGATGGCGCTGGTGATCGACGAATATGGCGGCACGGACGGGCTGGTCTCGCTGGAAGACATCGTCGAAATGGTGGTCGGCGACATCGAGGACGAGCATGACGACGACGAGCCGATGGTCACGCGCACCGAGGACGGGGTCTTCGTGGTGGATGCCCGTGCCGAAATCGATCAGGTGGCGCGCATGATCGGCAGCGGCTTCTCGGCGGGCGAGCACGAGGAGGATGTCGATACGGTCGGCGGCATGATCTTCAACACGCTCGGCCGTGTGCCCGTGCGCGGCGAAGTGGTGCAGGCCATTCCGGGCTTCGAATTCCATGTGCTCGATGCCGATCCGCGCCGCGTCAAGCGCGTCCGGATCGTGCAGGTGCGCGCCGGCCATGGCAGGCGCCGTGCGCCGCAAAAGCCTGCCAACACCGCCGGCGCGGCGACCTTGCCGACGGAACAGCAGGCACCGGCGGAACAGGGCGCCGAAGCCCTGCCGGACATGGCCGATACACCAGCCCGCTCACAGACAGGCTGACTGTGCCCCCCGCCGGCCCGCCGGCGGGGCGTTCCAGGCTCCATCCGCCTCCGGATGGTTGCCGGCCCTTCCTTGACCAACACGGATATTCTAAGTCTGGAGGGCCGTGATTCGTGACATCGCGGCTCAACGACGCGGGAGCGCGATGGAGCGGCTGGCAGGCAGGATTGTCCTCTTGTGGGGCTGGAGGCGACGCGCCGCGGCATTTGCCGCCGGTGCCCTTGCCGTTCTGGCCCAGCCGCCTTTCGATTTCTTCGCCGCCTGCTTCATTTCCTTTCCCGTGCTGGTCTGGCTGCTCGATGGCGCGGCAGGGGATGGCGGGCGCGGCTTTCCGGCCCGCCTGACCGCCTTCTTCGCCACCGGCTGGTGGTTCGGCTTCGGCTATTTCCTGGCCGGCCTCTGGTGGATCGGCGCCGCCCTGCTGGTGGAAGCCGACGCCCATGCCTGGGCCATGCCCTTTGCCGTCCTCGGCCTTCCTGCCGTGCTCGCACTCTTCTTCGGCCTCGCCTGCGCGCTGGCCCGTCCGCTCTGGCGCCACGATCTCGGCCGCATCTTCGCGCTCGCCTTCGGGTTCGGCGCCGCCGAATGGGCGCGTTCGTTCCTGTTCACCGGCTTTCCGTGGAACCCGGTGGGCCAGGCGGCCATGCCGGTGCCCGTGCTCATGCAGAGCGCCGCCGTCATCGGCGTTCTGGGCATGAACGTGGCCGCCGTCTACGTCTTCGCCGCGCCGGCATTGCTTGCCGGCATCGCGTGGCGCAGGGCCGGACTTGCCGTCGCTTTCGCGCTCGCCGCCGCCCATGCCGGCTTCGGGTACTGGCGGCTGTCACAGCCCGATCCCGCCGGCGCGCCCTCGATCGATGTTCGCCTGGTCCAGCCGTCCATCGACCAGGCGATGAAATGGAACCCGGACACGCGCAACACGATTTTCGAGACCTATCTGGAGATGACCCGCCGTCCGCCGGCCGAAGGCGATCCGCTGCCGCAGCTCGTCATCTGGCCGGAAACCTCGGTGCCCTGGCTTCTCACCGAGCGCCCCGAAGTCCTCTCGGCCATTGCCGCGGCCTTGCAGCCGGGGCAGATCCTGCTTGCCGGCGCTGTCCGGGCCGAAGGCGACGTCTCCACGCCGTCGGCACGGTTCTACAACGCCATCACCGCGATCAACGACAAGGGCGAGATCATCGACGCCGCCGACAAGATGCATCTGGTGCCGTTCGGAGAATACCTGCCCTTGCCGGGCCTGCTGGCATCGCTGGGCCTGAGCCAGATTGCCACCGCGCCGGGGCAGTTCACCCCTGCCGCGACCCGCCGCACGCTGGATTTGCCCGGCGGCGTCACCGCGCTTCCCCTCGTCTGCTACGAGATCATTTTTCCCCTTGAGGCCGGCAAGGCGGCCGGCAATCCGGCGAACCTGATCGTCAATGTCACCAACGATGCCTGGTACGGACACACGCCCGGGCCCTGGCAGCATTTCCGCCAGGCACAGATACGCGCGGTGGAACTGGGTCTGCCGCTGGTCAGGGCCGCCAACAACGGGATCAGCGCCCATGTCGATGCGCGCGGCCGGGTCGTGGATGCCCTTGCGCTCGATTCCGTGGCAACGCTGGATGCGCACGTTTTGCTGGCACCGGTTGACGCGGCCGGATGGAATATTTTAGTGAACAGCGTGTTCACTAATGTTATAAGCTTCCTTGTCGCCTTGATTTTTACCTTTGTGGCAAGAGTGCGGCCGAATTGACACGGTGGTGAGAGCAGGCACATAGTGCAACTTCCGGCATAGGACGGCCGACCGCAAGATCGATGCACGTGGGGGCATGCGGCGCAAGGGTTTTCGAGCTGGGCAAGAACCGCAAACAAACGTCCGTGGCACACGGCGAGGAAAAAATGGCAGAAAACAAGAAGAAACCGAACCCGATCGACATCCACGTTGGAAGCCGGATCAGGTTGCGCAGGAACATGCTTGGCATGAGCCAGGAGAAGCTGGGCGAAAGCCTCGGCATCACGTTCCAGCAGATTCAGAAATACGAAAAGGGCACCAACCGTGTCGGCGCCAGCCGGCTCCAGGCGATCTCGGACGTGCTGCAGGTCCCCGTCGCCTTTTTCTTCGAGGACGCGCCGGGCCAGTCCGGATCGTCAGAGGGTCTGGCTGAAGACAATTCGACCTCCTACGTGGTCGACTTCCTGAATTCGACCGAAGGGCTCCAGCTCAACCGCGCATTCGTGCGAATCACCGACCCGAAGGTTCGCCGCAAGGTCATTGATCTCGTCCGCACATTGGGAGATGTCGAGGCCGAATAGGCCTCCTGTCTGCGGACGGACTCAGCCCATAACCAGTCGATTCATGTTGCGGGGACGCAACGGGCGGACGTTTGTGGATTTTGAAATCCGCAGACGGTTGACGCGCATGAGCCCTGTTGGCACAAGGCGTCCGCCCGGCGTGACCGCGATGGTGCGCCGCTTTTTTCTTGAGGGGACCTCCCATGGCGCGTGCAGACTACATCTTCACTAGCGAATCCGTTTCCGAAGGCCACCCGGACAAGGTGTGCGACCGTATTTCCGACGAGATCGTGGACCTCGTTTACCGTGAGGCGAAAAAGACCGGAACCGATCCCTGGTCGGTGCGCGTGGCCTGCGAGACGCTGGCGACGACGAACCGTGTGGTCATTGCGGGCGAAGTCCGTGTTCCCGATTCCCTCATGAAGAAGGACAAGGACGGCAACATCGTCATCAACAAGCGCGGCGAGCCGGTCATCAACCCCGCCAAGTTCAAGTCCGCCGCGCGCAAGGCCATCCGGTCCATCGGCTACGAACAGGACGATTTCCACTGGAAGACGGCCAGGATCGAAGTGCTTCTGCACAGCCAGTCGGCCCATATCGCCCAGGGCGTGGACAGTGCCGCCGACGAGCAGGGCTCGGAAGGTGCCGGCGACCAGGGCATCATGTTCGGCTATGCCTGCAACGAGACACCCGAGCTCATGCCTGCGCCGATCTACTACGCTCACAAGATCCTGGAGCGGCTCGCTGCCGCGCGCCATGCCGGGGAAGGTGACGCCGGCCAGCTCGGCCCCGACGCCAAGAGCCAGGTGACGGTGCGCTATGAAGGCGGAAGGCCGGTCGAGGTGACGTCCATCGTCGTCTCCACCCAGCACATGGACGAAAGCTGGGACTCGGCCAGGGTGCGCTCCGTGGTGGAACCTTATGTGCGTGAAGCCCTTGGCGATCTGCCGATCGCGGACGACTGCAAGTGGTATATCAACCCGACCGGCGCCTTTGTCATCGGCGGCCCGGATGGCGATGCCGGCCTGACCGGCCGCAAGATCATCGTTGACACCTATGGCGGCGCGGCGCCCCATGGCGGCGGCGCCTTCTCCGGCAAGGACACGACCAAGGTCGACCGCTCGGCCGCCTATGCCGCCCGCTACCTGGCCAAGAACATCGTCGCTGCCGGTCTTGCCGAGCGCTGCACGATCCAGCTTTCCTATGCCATCGGCGTGGCTCGTCCGCTGTCGATCTACGTGAACACCCACGACACCGGCGAGGTGGATGATGCGGTGCTGGAAAAGGCGGTGGCCAGGGTCATGGACCTGACGCCGCGCGGCATCCGCAAGCATCTCGATCTCAACAAGCCGATTTATGCCCGCACCGCCGCCTATGGCCATTTCGGGCGCAAGGCTGGCCGCGACGGCTCGTTTTCCTGGGAGAAGACGGATCTCGTCAAGGCGATCAAGGCCGCGGTCAAGGACGTGTGAGCGGACGCGGGATCGACAGGCATGGGCGCTGAAGGACGCAAGAGCAGGGCGAGCGAGGCGTTCTTCGGCCGTCGCCACGGCAAGACGCTGCGTCCTCTCCAGGCCGAAACCCTGGAGGACACGCTCGCGCGCCTGCGTGTCGACCTGACCATGCCTGCGCCGGCAAGGCTGGAAACGCTCTTCGAGGCACCGGTTTCGGCCGTGCGCCTCGAGATCGGCTTTGGCGGTGGCGAGCATCTGCATCATGAAAGCGGACGCTGGCCGCAAACCGGCTTCATCGGCATCGAACCCTTCGTCAACGGCATGGCGAAGATGTGCCGCCAGCTCGACATCGAGCCGCGCGCCAACCTGCGCCTCTATGACGACGACGCCACGCGTGTGCTCGACTGGCTGCCGGACGCATCCATCGCCGGCATAGACCTTTTCTATCCGGATCCCTGGCCCAAGAAGCGTCACTGGAAGCGCCGCTTCGTCAACGGCACCAATCTCGAACGCTTTGCCCGCGTCCTGGCGCCTGGCGGGCGGTTCCGCTTCGCCTCCGACATCGATACCTATGTCAACTGGACGCTTCAGCATTGCCGCGCCCACCCGTCCTTCCGCTGGCATGCGGAAACCGCTGCCGATTGGCATACGCCCTACGAGGGTTGGCCGGGCACCCGCTACGAAGCCAAGGCGATCCGCGAAGGCCGGACGCCGGCCTATCTCACGTTTTTTCGCGCCTGACCGCTTGCAGGCGGTTCGCCCCGCACCAAGTCCGGGTCATGGATGACAAACCCGCAAAGAGGCATCTCAAGCGCAACGGGCTGCCGCAGAAGATCTGCGCGGCCTGCGGGCGGCCCTTTGCGTGGCGGCGCAAATGGGCCCGCGACTGGGAAAATGTCCGCTATTGCTCCGACCGCTGCAAGCGCGCGCGCGGGCGTGGCAGCGTGCCGGAAAGTGCGCCGTTGAGGCCATGATTGGGCCGGAAGCCGGCCGTTCCCGCAGGCCGCTTGCGTTTTGCGCCGAACAGGCCTATATGAGGCGCGAATTCTTGGTCGCATGACGGAGAGTGGGTCCCGCCGGTCCCGCTCTTTTTTATTACCCGGGCAGGGCGGAAGGTCGTTGGCGGCCGGCGATAGACGAATAGGGAAACCATTGGACAACACGGACGATCGGATCATCAGGGAAACGGGTATCGATGCGCGGATCGCGGCCATCGTGGAGCCGGTGATCGTGTCCATGGGCTTTCGCCTGGTGCGTGTGCGCCTGTCCGGCCAGAACGGGCTGACGCTGCAGATCATGGCCGAGCGCCCGGACGGAACGATCACCGTGGAGGACTGCGAGGAACTGTCGCGCGCCATTTCGCCGGCCCTCGACGTGGATGACCCGGTGGACGGCGCCTATCACCTGGAAATGTCTTCGCCCGGCATCGACCGGCCCATGGTGCGCAAATCGGATTTTTCCGACTGGCAGGGCCATCTGGTGAAGCTGGAAACGGCGGTTCTGGTGGACGGGCGCAAGCGCTTCAAGGGCAGGATCGCCGCCGTGTCGGAGGATGGCTTCACGCTGGAGCGCGACCAGATGAGCTATGGCGACGAGCCGGTGGTGGAAATCCCCTTCGACACGGTCGCCGATGCCAGGCTCGTCCTGACCGATGACCTGATCCGCGACGCGCTGAAGAAGGACAAGGCGGCGCGCAAGGCGCGCAAGAAGAAGGGCGGCGTGGCCGACGAGGCGGACGCCGACGAAACGGACAACGAGGATTGACGGCTTGAAATCCCGCGACCAGGCAGGGCCGGGCGGGATTTCCACAAGGGAGACCGAACATGGCCATCAGTGCAAACAGGCTTGAACTCATCCAGATCGCCGATGCGGTGGCGCGCGAGAAATCGATCGACAAGAGCATTGTCATCCAGGCGATGGCGGACGCCATCGGCAAGGCCGCGCGCTCGCGCTACGGTCAGGAGACGAACATCCGCGTCGACATCAATCCCAACACCGGCGAGATGAAGCTGCAGCGCATCATGGACGTGGTCGAGGCGGTGGAGGATTTCTCCACCCAGATTTCGCTCGAAGAGGCCCGCTCGCGCAATGCCGATGCCGAAATCGGCGACCAGATCGCCGAGCAGCTTCCCCCGCTCGATTTCGGCCGCATCGCCGCGCAGTCGGCCAAGCAGGTGATCGTGCAGAAGGTGCGCGAGGCCGAGCGCGACCGCCAGTTCGAGGAATACAAGAACCGCGTCGGCGAAATCGTCAACGGCACCGTCAAGCGCGTCGAATATGGCAATGTGATCGTCGATCTGGGCCGCGGCGAGGCCATCATCCGTCGCGATGAACTGATCCCGCGCGAGATCTTCAAATATGGCGACCGCGTGCGCGCCTATGTCCACGATGTGCGCCGTGAGCCGCGTGGGCCGCAGATCTTCCTGTCGCGCACCCATCCGCAATTCATGGCCAAGCTCTTCCAGATGGAAGTGCCGGAAATCTACGACGGCATCATCGAGATCAAGTCCGTGGCCCGTGACCCGGGCTCGCGCGCCAAGATCGCCGTTGTCAGCCGCGACTCCTCCATCGATCCCGTTGGCGCTTGCGTCGGCATGCGCGGCAGCCGCGTGCAGGCCGTCGTCGGCGAATTGCAGGGCGAGAAGATCGACATCATCCCCTGGTCGCCGGATGCCGCCTCGTTCATCGTCAATGCGCTTCAGCCCGCCGAAGTGGCCAAGGTGGTGCTTGACGAGGATGCCGAGCGCATCGAGGTCGTGGTTCCCGACGAGCAGTTGAGCCTTGCCATCGGCCGGCGCGGCCAGAACGTGCGCCTGGCGTCGCAGCTCACCGGCTGGGACATCGACATCCTGACCGAGGAAGAGGAATCCTCGCGCCGCCAGAAGGAGTTCCTGGAGCGCTCCAACCTGTTCATGGATGCGCTGAACGTCGACGAGATGGTCGGCCAGGTGCTGGCGTCGGAAGGCTTCACCTCCGTCGAGGAAGTGGCCTATGTCGATCTCGACGAGATTTCGTCCATCGACGGCTTCGACGAGGACACGGCCCAGGAAATCCAGAACCGTGCCCGCGACTTCCTGGAAGCCATCGAGGCGGAGCTGGACGAGAAGCGCCGTTCGCTGGGCGTCGAGGATGAGTTGCGGCAGGTGCCCGGCATGACCACCGCCATGATGGCGGCCTGCGGTGAGGATGGCGTCAAGACGATCGAGGACTTCGCCGGCTATGCCGCCGACGATCTCGTCGGCTGGCGTGAGCGCAAGGATGGCGAGACCACCGTTCACGATGGCGTCTTCACGCCATTCGGGACGACACATGCCGAAGCCGAGGAAATGGTCATGGCCGCGCGCGTCATGGCCGGCTGGGTCAGCGAGGAGGATCTCGCCGCCGATGCCGGTGACGAGGGCGAAGAGGAAATGACCGGGGACGCCGCTGCCGGCGGCGAGGAAATCCAGCCGGAGGCCGGGGCCTGATGGCCCGGGCAGCGTCGGGCAGGGCGAGGAGCGCTGATTGGAGACGATGGCCGAACGGACTTGCATCGTTACGCGTCAGGTGGGCGAGCCGGATCGGCTGATCCGTTTCGTCGCCGGGCCGGATCTGTCCGTCGTTCCCGATCTCAAGCGCAACCTGCCGGGCCGGGGCTGCTGGGTGACTGCAAGCCGGAGCCATGTGGACCAGGCGGTCCGCAAGAAGCTCTTCCGTCGTGCCTTGAAGGCGGAGGTCCTCGCCGATCCCGATCTGGGTTCGCTTGTTGACCAATTGTTGGCAAAATCGGCGCTCGGGGCCATATTGATGGCAAGAAAGGCCGGTCAGTTTGTCACTGGCGCGTCCAAGTGCGATGCGGCGGTGCGCTCCGGCCAGGCGGTCGCCGTTCTTCACGCCCATGAAGCCGCACCCGACGGGGTGCGCAAGCTCGATCAGGCGCGCCGGGCGGTTGAATATATGGATGGTCCGGTTATACCGGCGTTCAAACTCTTTCCCGAGGCCGAATTGGGTTTGGCAATCGGGGGCGCAAATGTGATACATGCAGCCGTGCTCGACGGACAGGCCGGTCGGGCAGCGGTCAGACGCATAGTTGCGTTGCAGGAATACCGGGAAGGTCCCGGCAACGAGACGGATGCGGCCAAAGCCGCAAAGGATGATAGATGAGCGATAGCAAATCGGGCGACGACAAGACCCTCCACGTAGCCTCCAAGAAGACCCTCACGATCAAGCGTGGCGGGAACGAGCAGGGCGTGGTGCGGCAGAATTTCAGCCACGGGCGCACCAAGGCGGTCGTTGTCGAGACCAAGAAGCGCAAGTTCACCCGCCCGGACGAGAAGCCGGCTGCGGAAACGGCCAAGCCTGCCGCACCGGCAGCGCCCGCGGCGCCCTCGGCTCCCGCTGCTGCGCGCCCCCAGGCGCCGGCGCGGCCCAAGCCTGCGCCGCGCCCGGTCCAGTCGCCCTCGCGCGGTTCCGGTCTGTCCAGCGGCGAAATGGATGCGCGCCGCCGTGCCCTTGAGGAGGCGAAGGCCCGCGAAACCGAGGAACGCGCCCGCGCCGAGGAAGAAGCGCGCCGCCGTGCCGAGGAAGACGAGCGCCGCGCCCGCGAACGCGCCGAGCGCGAACGCCAGGAGGCCGAGGAGGCCGCCCGCCAGCGCGCCGAGGCCGAGGCCCAGGCCATGTCGGAAGAAAAGCAGCGCAAGCGCGATGCCGAACCCGCCAAGGCCGCCAAGCCGGCTCCGGCTCCTGCCGATGAGGAAGAGACCGGGGAAAAGGCCCGTGGTGGCGTCAAGCGCGGCGCCCCCGCCAAGCCCGAAGCCGCGCCGCGTGCTCCGGCCCGCCCGCGTGGCGATGAAGGCCGCCGCTCTGGCAAGCTGACGCTCAACCGCGCGCTCAATGACGATGGCGAGGGCCGTGGCCGTTCGCTGTCCTCCATGCGCCGCAGGCAGGAGAAGTTCAAGCGCTCCATGCAGCAGGAGCCGCGCGAGAAGATCGTGCGCGAGGTCATCCTGCCGGAAACGATTTCCGTTCAGGAACTGGCCAACCGCATGGCCGAGCGCGCCGTCGATGTCGTGAAATACATGATGAAGCAGGGCCAGATGATAAAGCCCGGCGACATTATCGACGCCGACACGGCGGAACTGATCGCCAACGACTTCGGCCATACCGTCAAGCGCGTATCGGAATCCGATGTCGAGGACGCCATCCTCAACGTCGAGGACAAGGCCGAGGATCTGAAGGCGCGTCCGCCCGTGGTTACCATCATGGGCCACGTCGACCACGGCAAGACCTCGCTGCTCGACGCGATCCGCAATGCCAACGTCGTCTCCGGCGAGGCGGGCGGCATCACCCAGCATATCGGCGCCTATCAGGTGGAAAAGAACGGGCAGAAGATCACCTTCATCGATACGCCCGGCCACGCGGCCTTTACCGCCATGCGCGCGCGCGGCGCCAACATCACCGACATTGCCATTCTGGTGGTGGCGGCCGATGACAGCGTCATGCCGCAGACGATCGAATCCATCAATCACGCCAAGGCTGCCGGCGTGCCGATCATCGTGGCGATCAACAAGATCGACAAGCCCGCCGCCGACGCCCAGAAGGTGCGCACCGAACTGCTTCAGCACGAGGTGTTCGTCGAAACCATGGGTGGCGAGACGATGGACGTGGAGGTCTCCGCGCTCAAGGGTACCAATCTTGACGGGCTGCTGGAGGCCATCCTGCTGCAGGCCGAGGTGCTGGAACTGACCGCCAATCCGGACCGGCCCGCCGAGGGCGCGGTTGTGGAAGCCAAGCTCGACAAGGGCCGCGGCTCCGTCGCCACGGTTCTGGTGCAGGCCGGCACGCTGCGCACCGGCGACATCCTCGTGGCCGGCAACGAATGGGGCCGTGTCCGCGCACTGGTCAATGATCGTGGCGACCAGATCAAGGAGGCAGGTCCCGCCATGCCGGTGGAAATCCTTGGTCTCCAGGGAACGCCGCAGGCCGGCGACACCTTCCATGTGGTCGAGAACGAGGCAAAGGCGCGCGAGATCTCGGAATACCGCCAGCGCAAGGCGCGCGAGATGGCCGTGGCCCGCCAGGCCGGTTCGCGCGGTTCGCTGGAACAGATGATGGCGCAGGCCAGGGCTTCCGACACGGCGGAATTCCCGCTGCTCATCAAGGGCGACGTGCAGGGTTCTGTCGAGGCCATTGCCGCAGCGCTGGAAAAGCTTGGCACCGACGAGGTGCGTGCCCGCATCATCCACTCCGGTGCCGGCGCGATCACCGAATCCGACATCTCGCTCGCCGAAGCGTCCAATGCCGCCATCATCGGCTTCAACGTGCGTGCCAACAAGCAGGCACGCGACGCCGCCGAACAGGCGGGCATCGAGATCCGCTACTACAACATCATCTACAATCTCGTGGATGACGTGAAGGCGGCCATGTCGGGCCTGCTCTCGCCGGAGCGCCGCGAAACCTTCCTCGGTTATGCCGAGATTCTGGAGGTGTTCAACATCACCAAGGTCGGCAAGGTCGCGGGTTGCCGTGTGACCGAGGGCAAGGTCGAGCGTGGCGTCGGTGTGCGCCTGCTGCGCGACAACGTCGTCATCCACGAAGGCAAGCTCAAGACGCTCAAGCGCTTCAAGGACGAGGTTTCCGAGGTCAATGGCGGCCAGGAATGCGGCATGGCCTTCGAGAACTACGACGACATCCGCCAGGGCGATGTCATCGAATGCTTCCGCGTGGAGCAGGTGGCGCGCACGCTCTGAGCGTAAGCACGGAAAACGCATGCCGGACCGGTCTCGAGCCGGTTCGGCCTATTGACGCACGGGCCGCGGTTCCATTCCGCGCCCGTGAATCAGGGACAGGACCATGGCACGATCAGAAAGTTCCAGGGGCCCGTCGCAGCGCCAGCTGCGGGTGGGCGAACAGGTGCGCCACGCGTTGGCCGAAGTCTTGCAGCGTGGCGAGGTACGCGATCCGCTGCTTGAAACCGCGGTGATCTCGGTCAATGAGGTGCGCATGTCGCCGGACCTGAAGATCGCCACCGCCTATGTGACACCGCTTGGCATGGAAGACGGTCAGCCGGTCATCAAGGCGCTGGCGGCCAACGCGAAATTCATCCGCGGCCGCGTATCCGGGGCGCTACGGCAGATGAAATACATGCCGGATTTCCGCTTCCGGCTGGACACGTCTTTCGACAATTTCCGCAAGATCGACGAATTGCTGCACTCGCCGGAAGTGGCGCGCGATCTCGGCCACGACGACGACAACGACAACGACAACGAAGAAGACTAGGCATGGCGCGGCAACGCAAGAAGAAGGGCCGGGACATTTCCGGCTGGATCATCCTCGACAAGCCGGCGGGCATGGGTTCGACCCAGGCGGTGTCCAAGGTGAAATGGCTGTTCAACGCCCAGAAGGCCGGCCATGCCGGCACGCTCGATCCGCTGGCCTCGGGCATGTTGCCCATCGCGCTGGGCGATGCCACCAAGACCGTGCCCTATGTCATGGAAGGCGAGAAGGTCTACACTTTCATCGTCGCCTGGGGCGAGGAACGGTCCACCGACGATCTGGAAGGCGCGGTGACCGCCACGTCGGACAACCGCCCCACGCGCGCCGAGGTGGAGGCAATCCTGCCCGGCTATCTCGGCATCATCATGCAGGTGCCGCCGCAATTCTCCGCCATCAAGATCGACGGTGAGCGCGCCTATGACATGGCCCGCGACGGCGAGGACGTGGATATCCCCGCCCGCGAGGTCGAGATCTTTTCCATCGACATCACGGCCATGGACGAAAATACCACGACATTCGAGGTGGCCTGCGGCAAGGGCACCTATGTGCGCAGCCTCGCCCGTGACATGGGCCGCCAGCTCGGCTGCCATGGTCACGTGGCCTCGCTGCGCCGCGAGGAGGTCGCCCCGTTCACCGCCGAGGATCTCGTCACCGTCGAGGAACTGGAGGCAGCCCGCGCGGCAGGCGATGCGCTTGGCGAGGAGGCGTCGGCCAAGGAGCGTTTCGCTGCCCTTGACGCGCTGATGATCGACACCCAGGCAGCGCTTGAGGATCTGCCCCATGTCGCGCTGACCGATGATGCGGCCACCCGTGTGCGCCTGGGCAATCCGGTCATCCTGCGCGGGCGCGACGCGCCTGTGGAAGCCGAGGAGGCCTATGTGACGGCGCGCGGCCGGCTCGTCGCCATCGGCGCCGTTTCGGCCGGCCAGTTCCATCCGCGCCGCGTCTTCGCCTGAACCGGGGCGTCTGCGCGGCTTTTGGCGCTGGCAAAAGACCGGCCGGCCTGCGAGAATGCGGGCATGGCAAGCGCTGGCGATGGATGAAGCGGGGAGGCGAACCGTGCAGGCCAGGGATCTCTTTTCCGGACGCCGCACCCGCCCTCCCTTTTATTTGGCGGGGACGGGCCGATGATCGGCGCCCGCAAGAGCCGTCGCCGGCGTAAATCCATCATCACCCGCAGCCGGGCGCCCGTCGGTGCGCCGCCCGGCACGCTGGTAGCCGATCCGGCCGCAGCCCAACCGGTGATGCGCGTCATCGCCTGGAGCGAAGAGACATTCGAGGAGCGTGAGAATATCCGCCTGGAGGATGTGGCCGCCTTGCGTTCCAGGGGCGGCCGCGTCTGGCTGGATATCGTTGGCACCGGCGACACCCTGTTCTTCGAGACGCTCGGCCATCTCTTCGGCATTGATCCCCTTGTCCTGGAAGACGTGGTGGACCTCCAGCAGCGCCCCAAGGCGGAAGACTATCCCGGCTACGCCTATGTCGTGCTTCACATGGTCACCAACCAGTGGGCCAATTCACGCGAACAGCTATCCCTGATCTTCGGCCGCGATTTCGTCATCACGGTGCAGGAGCGGGACGACGACTGCCTCGATCCGGTGCGCGAGCGCATGCGCCGTGGCAAGCCGCGCATCCGCGCCGCCCGTGGCGACTATCTCGCCTATGCGATCATGGATGCCGTCGTCGACGCCTATTTCCCGGTGGTCGAAAGCCTTGGCGAGCAACTGGAGGAGATCGAGGACGTCGTCACCTTCGATCCGGAGCCCGCGGACATCGACGCGCTCCATGAACTCAAGCGCGATCTGGTGTCGCTGAAGCGCTCGCTCTGGCCGACCCGCGACGTGATGAGCCAGTTGCGTACCGAGGGCAATGATATCATCGAGCAGGATACGCGCCGCTATCTTCGTGACGTCCACGACCACGTGCTGCAACTGATCGACATCATCGAGACCTGCCGCGAGATCGCCACCGGCCTGCACGATCTCTATCTCTCCGGCATGTCGAACCGCATGAACGAGGTGATGAAGGTGCTGACCGTCATCGCCACGATTTTCATCCCGCTCAGTTTCCTGGCCGGTGTCTGGGGCATGAACTTCGATCACATGCCGGAACTGCACTGGGCCTGGGGCTATCCGCTGGCGCTGGGCGTCATGGCGGTTGTCGCCGCCGGTTTGCTCGTCTGGTTTCGCTGGAAAAAATGGCTGTAGCCGCTTGCGGCTCGCAAAAGGGGGCAGGAACATGGTTTGGATGAAGACGGTGGCTACGGTTTTCCCGGTCCTTGCAGGGCTGGTGTCACCCGCCGGCGCACAGGAGCGGCAATGCGGCTGGTACGTGATCCTCGGTTGCTCGCCCGATGCCTATGGCGCCGAGAAGACGCTGGAATCGGTGCGCGGGGTGGTCCTGCCGGGCAGTGCCGGCGCGCATGTCGTGGAGACCGACGCCTATCCTGATTTCAATCCGGGCCTCTTCTGTGTCGTGGACGGGCCGTTTGAGTCGCAGGCGCAGGGCGAGAATGTCCATTGGCCGGACATGGTGCCCGGAGCCTATGTGAAGCGAGGGTGCTGATGTGAAGGAACTGTCGATCCGCGTGGACGATTTGCGCGGGCCGGAAATCGCCGCACTCCTGACCCGCCATCTCGAACACATGCACGCGGTTACGCCCGCAGGCAGCGTCCATGCGCTCGACCTTGAACGGCTGCGTGTCCCCGCGATCACGTTCTGGAGCGCATGGGCCGGCGAAAGGCTGGCCGGATGTATCGCCCTCAAGGATCATGGCGGCGGGCTGGGCGAGATCAAGTCCATGCACACCGTCGCTGAATTGCGCGGAAGAGGCGTCGGACGCGCGCTTCTGGCGCATCTCCTGTCGCAGGCACGCAGCCGCAGGCTCACGCGCCTGTCGCTGGAAACCGGCAAGACAGGGCAATTCCTGCCCGCGCAACGCCTCTACCGCTCATTCGGTTTCAGCCAGACCGGACCCTTCGCCGACTACGGCCCCGACCCGCATTCGTTCTTCATGACCCTGGCGCTTTGACGCAGGTGCAGCGACAACGGCACGGGCCGCCTTACCCCCGCCAGCGCAGGAGCCAGCGCTCCGCCAGCGTGATCAGCCAGCTCACCGTGAGCCCGAGCGCAGACAGCACCAGCACGCCAGCGATGAGCTGGTCGGTGGCGAACAGCGATCCGGCCATCTGGATATAGGCCCCGATGCCCTTCTGCGCCGCGATCAGTTCGGCCGCCACGATCAGGATGATGGCGATGGCCGACGTGATGCGCATGCCTGACAGGATGGCCGGCATGGCGCCCGGCAGCAGGATCTTGCGCGCAATCTCCAGCCGAGACAGCCCGAAGCTCTGGCCCATGCGGATCAGCGAGCGGTCCACATTGTCCACCCCGCCATAGGTGGCGATGACGGTGGGAAAGAACGTGCCGAACAGGATCAGTCCCACCTTCGAGGATTCGCCGATACCGAACCAGATGATGAACAGCGGAAGCAGCGCGATCTTGGGCACGGGAAAGATCGCGGCCACCAGCGGCGTCAGGCTGGCGCGCACCGGCGCGAACAGCGCGATGGCGAAGCCGAAGGCCACGCCCAGCACCGTGCCCAGCGTCCAGCCCATGATGAGGCGCGAGAGCGAGGCCCCCAGATGCGCCCACAATTCTCCGCTGCGCCACAATTGCACGAAGGCGGCAAGCACCTCGGAAGGGGCCGGCAGCACGAGATTGGAGATGAAACCGGTGCGGCTGCCCGTCTCCCAGACCGCGACCAGCGCCACGAAGGTCAGCACGCCGGTCAGTTTCGACGGCCGGTAGTCGAACCCGCCGCCGCGATAGGCCACAGGCCGGCCGCGTTCCTTGTCCCTGTCAGGCATCGGCCAGTTCCTTGTCGGCGGCTTCGGCCTCTTCGCGCATGGCATCCCACAGCCGTTGCTGGATGGCGATCAGGGCCGGATCGTCGTGGCGCCGCGTCTCGATGGGCGTGTCGATGGTCACCACGTCGCGCAACCGGCCGGGCCGGCGCGACAGGATCGCGACCCGGTGGCCGAGCCGGACGGCTTCCTGAAGGTTGTGCGTGACATAGACCGCCGTGAAACGCTCGCGCAGCCAGAGCTGCACGAGGTCGTCCATCAGCAGGTCGCGCGTCTGCGCGTCCAGCGCCGAAAGCGGCTCGTCCATCAGGAACACCGCAGGCCGCACCGCCAGCGCCCGGGCAATGGCCACGCGCTGTTTCATGCCGCCGGAAAGCTGCCGCGGCCAGGCTTTCTCGAAGCCGGTCAGCTTGGTGCGCGCCAGCACGTCGGCAATGATCGCCGCCCGCTCGGATCGCGAAACCGAAGGCTGGCCTTCCAGCACAAGGGCCACATTGTCCTGCACGCTGCGCCAGGGCAGCAGGGCGAAATCCTGGAAGATGTAGGTCAGCGGGTTGAGCGAATTGGCCGGCGGCTCGCTCAATTGCAGCACCGCGCCGCTGTCGGGCATTTCCAGCCCGCCGATCATGCGCAGCAGGGTGGACTTGCCGCAGCCCGACGGGCCGACGAGGCAAAGGATTTCGCCCGATGCGATATCGAGCGAAATGCCGTCCAGAACGGTCAGGCCGCCATAGGACTTGGCGACCGAGCGCAGCGAGAGTTCCAACCGTCGATCCTCTTCCCGGAGATGGCAGGGCGGCGGCGATAGCCGGTCCGCCGCCCCCGCGTCCGTCTGTCAGTAGGTTTCGACGAAGGACGTGTCCACCAGGTTTTCCAGCGTCGCCGTCTCCGGCACCAGTTTCTCGGCCTTGAACCACTCGAACTGGTCTGTCACCGAGGCCATGTTGAGCTTGCAGCCGGGCTGCAGCCGCATCGCGCCGGCCTTGATCGGTCCGGCAGCCTTTTCCAGCGGCCGGTCAGTATAGACATATTTGTGGATCAGTTCGACCATGGCATTGGCGGCGTCGTCGCCGGCTGTCTTGTCCACCAGCGCCGCGTTGTAATCGGCAATGCCCTTTGAATAGGCTTTCAGGAAGCGCTCGGTGACCGCGCGGTTGTCACTCGTGTTCGCCGTGGAGGTGAAGACGGTGGTCACCTGGTAGCCGTCGATATAGTCGGCCACGTCGCCGATGATCTTCGCCCCGCCGGAGCCATCGAGCCCCCTGGCGATATGCGGCACGATGGACCATGCGTCGATCTGGCCCGATTTCAGGGCCGCGATCACCGCCGGCACCTTTTGCAGCGGCACCAGTTCCATGTCGGCGGTGGAAAAGCCTTCCTGCATGGCGATCTTGGAGGCCATGTAGTGGAAGGACGAGCCTGTTCCGGTAATGCCGAAGCGCTTGCCCTTCAGGTCGGCAGGCGACTTGAGGCCCGCCTCGTAGGCGGCGTTGGAGGCAAGGATCTTCTGCCCGTCAATGCCCTTCTCCTCGGTCAGCGCGCCGCCGATCACCTTCACCGCGCCCTTTTCGGCCAGGTTGATGAGGGCGCCGGTCATGGCGGTGACGCCATAGTCGATGTCGCCGGAGGCGATCGCCACGGCCATCGGCCCGGCCGCCTGGAACATCACCAGTTCCGCATCGAGGTCCTCGTCGGCGAAATAGCCGCGTTCATGGGCGACATAGGCGCCGGCATGGGAGGTGAGCGACAGGATGCCGACCTTGATCTTGTCCGCGGCTTCGGCGCCGCCCGCCATCAGGCCGAGCATGGATACGGCCGCGGCTGCGGCCATGAAGTTGCGGCGGGTCACTGTCTTCGAAGTCATGGGTATCATCCCTTTCTGCCATCATGCCTTTGTGTCGCTTGACATTAGCCCATGGTGAAGCTTGAACAAGCGGCAAATGACATGCCCTTGCGGCGCCCGCGACCGGCGGGCTTTCATTTCCGCCGCAATTGCATTATAGGCAGCGTCACATCGCGGCCGTTTCGGCCGTGATGTTTCATGGCCCGTGCTGGACGGCATCCCGGCTCTAGGCGTCCTTATCCTCTTTTCGAAAGGAAAATCCGATGTCGATTACGCCTGAGCGCAAGCAGGAACTCATTCGTGAATACGCCACCGCTGCCAATGACACCGGTTCGCCGGAAGTGCAGGTGGCCATCCTGACCGAGCGGATCACCAATCTGACCGAACATTTCAAGGGCCACAAGAAGGACAATCATTCCCGCCGTGGTCTCCTGATGCTCGTCTCGCAGCGCCGCCGTCTCCTGGACTATCTGAAGGCCAAGGACGAAGCGCGCTACAAGACGCTGATCGGCAAGCTGGGCATTCGCCGCTAAGCTTCGGAGACGCAGCCGGCCTTGTCCGGCTGCGTTTCCCTTTTCGGGCCATGGTGGCCCGGCCGGCTTCCCGGTTCCGCAGGCGGCAGAAGACAAGCCGCGCGGAAGGGGATTGCCGCCCATGGGACAGGTCATGGGGCAGGATTGCAGGATGCTTGGAAGGCGCCGGGATCGGGCCTTCATCGGATCGAGCCTCCCGCTGTCTTGCCCGTGGCTCGTCCGATACGACAGATGAGGAACGCACGGCGCGCCGGCAACATGGGGGCGCGCCCGTTCCGCCGATGAAAAGGACAAGACATGTTTTCCCACCACAAGGTCGAGATCGAGTGGGGCGGCCGCCCGCTCGTGCTTGAAACGGGCAAGGTTGCCCGCCAGGCTGATGGCGCCGTGCTCGCCACCTATGGCGAGACCGTCGTGCTTGCCACGGTCGTTTCCGCCAGGGAACCCAAGCCGGGCCAGGACTTCTTTCCGCTGACCGTCAACTATCAGGAAAAGGCGTTCGCCGCCGGCAAGATTCCGGGCGGCTATTTCAAGCGCGAGGGCCGTCCTTCCGAGAACGAGACGCTGGTTTCCCGCCTGATCGACCGTCCGATCCGTCCGCTCTTCGCCGACGGCTACAAGAACGACACGCAGGTCATCATCACCGTCGTGCAGCATGACCTGGAAAACAATCCGGACGTGCTGTCCATGGTGGCCGCATCGGCCGCGCTGACGCTTTCCGGCGTGCCCTTCATGGGCCCGATCGGCGGCGCGCGCGTCGGCTATATCGGCGGCGAATACGTGCTCAACCCGCATGTCGACGAAATGCCGGAGAGCAAGCTCGACCTCATCGTCGCGGGCACGTCCGACGCCGTGCTCATGGTGGAATCGGAAGCCCAGGAACTCTCCGAGGACGTCATGCTCGGCGCCGTCATGTTCGGCCACAAGGCGTTCCAGCCGGTCATCGAGGCGATCATCAAGCTGGCCGAGGTCGCTGCCAAGGACCCGCGCGATTTCCAGCCCGAGGATCTGTCGGAACTGGAAGGCGAGATGCTGAAGATCGCCGAGGACGACCTGCGCGCGGCCTACAAGATCGTCGACAAGCAGAAGCGCTATGAGGCGGTCGACGCCGCCAAGGCCAAGGTGAAGGAAGCCTTCGCTCCGGCCGAAGGCGAGGACGCGAAGTGGACCGGCGAGCAGATCGGCACGGTCTTCAAGTCGCTCCAGGCCAAGATCGTGCGCTGGAACATCCTCGACACCAAGAGCCGCATCGATGGCCGCGACCTCTCGACCGTGCGCCAGATCGTGTCGGAAGTCGGCATCCTGCCGCGCACCCACGGTTCGGCCCTGTTCACCCGTGGCGAGACCCAGGCCATTGTCGTTGCCACGCTCGGCACCGGCGAGGACGAGCAGTATGTCGACAGCCTGACGGGCACCTACAAGGAGCGTTTCATGCTCCACTACAACTTCCCGCCCTATTCGGTGGGCGAGACGGGCCGCATGGGCTCGCCCGGTCGCCGCGAGATCGGCCACGGCAAACTCGCCTGGCGCGCCATCCGCCCGATGCTGCCCGTCGCCGACCAGTTCCCCTACACGCTGCGCGTGGTCTCCGAGATCACCGAGTCCAATGGCTCGTCCTCCATGGCCACCGTCTGCGGCACCTCGCTGGCGCTGATGGATGCCGGCGTTCCGCTGGCCGCGCCCGTGGCCGGCATCGCCATGGGCCTGATCAAGGAAGAAGACCGTTTCGCGGTTCTGTCGGATATCCTTGGTGACGAGGACCATCTCGGCGACATGGATTTCAAGGTGGCCGGCACGGCCAATGGCGTCACCTCGCTGCAGATGGACATCAAGATCGCCGGCATCACCGAGGAGATCATGGATGTCGCGCTGAACCAGGCCCGCGACGGCCGCCTGCACATTCTCGACGAGATGGCCAAGGCCATTTCCGAGAGCCGCGGCGAAGTGGGCGAGTTCGCACCGCGCATCGAGGTCATGACCATCCCGACCGACAAGATCCGCGACGTGATCGGCACCGGCGGCAAGGTCATTCGCGAGATCGTGGAGAAGACCGGCGCCAAGGTGAACATCGAGGATGACGGCACGATCAAGATCGCCTCGTCCAATGCCAAGGAGATCGAGGCTGCGAAGAAGTGGATTCATTCCATCGTGGCCGAGCCCGAAGTGGGCGAGATCTACCAGGGCACGGTCGTCAAGACCGCCGATTTCGGTGCCTTCGTGAACTTCTTCGGTCCGCGTGACGGCCTCGTCCACATCTCCCAGCTCGCGCCCGAGCGCGTCGCCAAGACCACCGACGTGGTCAAGGAAGGCGACAAGGTCTTCGTCAAGCTGATGGGCTTCGACGAGCGCGGCAAGGTCCGCCTGTCCATGAAGGTTGTCGACCAGGAGACCGGTCAGGAGATCGTGCGCGAGAAGAAGGAACGCAAGGACGACGACGCCGACTGAGGCGCCGGCTTGCCGAGATGAACACGAAGGCGCGGGTGGTTTCCATCCGCGCCTTCATTCCGTTGAGGGGGTAGGACGATGAATGACGACCGGCTGAAGATCCTGTTTCATCCTTTCGCGACGGGCCTTGTCGCCACGCCCGGCAGCGGCCGCTGGATCGCCGCCGGCATCGGGGCAGGCCTGGTCCTGCCAGATGGCTTCGGTGCGGACCTGACCCTCCTGCAGGGCTTCAGGCCCGACCACGATGCGCTTGCGCGGGCCGGCTTCACGGTCCAGCCGGACTGGCCGGAGGCCGGCGGAGCACGTTTTGACGGCGCGCTGGTCCTGCTTGGCCGCCACCGTGGCCAGAACGAGGAATGGCTGCGCCAGGCGCTGGTCCGGCTGAAGCCCGGCGCTTGCGTGATCGTGGCCGGCGGCAAGACGGAAGGCGCGCAGAGCTTCGCGAAACGGTTGAAGGCGGCCCTGCCGGGTGCGGTGGAAAGCGTTTCGAAGCATCATGGTCTGGCCATGTGGTTCCGCCGCCCGGACGACGCGACCGTTTCGCTCGAATTTGCTGCGCCTCCGGCACCGCCCCTCGTGGAAGGGCGGTTCCGCACCGCGCCGGGCATGTTTTCCCATGACCGGGTGGATGCCGGATCACGCCTGCTGGCCGGTCACTTGCCTGCGGCGCTTGCCGGCCGCGTGGCGGATTTCTGCGCGGGCTGGGGCTATCTGGCGGCGGAAGTCGCAATGCATTGCCCCCGCGTCACCGCGCTCGATCTCTATGAGGCAGACCATGACGCCCTTGAAGCCGCCCGCGGCAATCTCGCGTGGCTGGCCGTGCCGGTCGCCTTTCACTGGCATGATCTTGCCGCCGGAAAGGTGGAACGCGGCTATGATGCCGTTGTCATGAACCCGCCTTTCCACACCGGCCGCAGGGCGGAGCCGGATCTCGGCCGCGCCATGATCCGCCGCGCCGCCGAGGCGCTCAGGCCCGGCGGCAGCCTTCTGATGGTCGCCAACCGGCAGCTTCCCTATGAGGAGGTGCTTTCCGCCTCGTTCGGCAAGCTGGAAACCCGCGCCGTCGAGGGCGGTTTCAAGGTCCTGTTCGCCCGGCGCTGACCGCTGTGGTCCTGCCGTTGCAATGGCCTCAGTGAATGGTGGCCGCGCGCACCGGCAGGATGGTCAGGTCGCCCGGCACGTCCGGAACCGTGTCCTGGGCATGGGCGCGGTTGTAGTTCAGCGGTGCCGGTTTGCCGTAATAGAAGCCCTGGACGGCATCGCATCCTGCCGCGCGCAGAAGCACTGCCTGGCGCTCGTTTTCCACGCCTTCGGCCAGCGTGTGGGCACCCAGCGCCCGCGACAGGCCGACGATGGTCGAGACCACGGCCCCGGAACTGTCCTCGCTGTCCAGCCTTTGCACGAAGGAGCGGTCGATCTTGAGCTTCTTGAAATGGAAATCCATCAGGTAGCTGAGATTCGAATAGCCGGTACCGAAATCGTCGATGGCGATCGAGACGCCCATTTCGCCCAGCGCCTTCAGGATCTTCGCGGCCTTTTCGCGATCGCGCGTCATGGCTGTCTCTGTGATTTCGAGTTCAAGCCGGTGTGGCGCCAGTCCTGCATGGCTCAGCGCCGAGCGCACGATGTCCACCAGGTCGCCCGCCATGAATTGCATGGCCGAGAGATTGATCGCGACATAGGTGTCGTCCGGCAGCGAAAGCGCATCGTGACAGCCGCGATTGAGCACCCATTCGCCGATGGGGAGAATCATGCCCGATTCCTCGGCCACCGGAATGAACTCGGCGGGCGGAATCATCCCGCGTTCGGGATGCCGCCACCGCAGAAGCGCCTCGTAGCCGACGATCCGGCCGGAGGCGAGATCGAGTTGCGGCTGGTAGTGCAGGTCGAAGTCGCCCCGCCGCATGGCAAGCGGCAACTCGCTTTCGATCCAGTGGCGGTAGTCGGCCACGCGGCTCATTTCGGGGTGGAACACGGACCAGGTGCCGATGCCGCTTGCCCGCGCCCGCTGAAGCGCGAGGTTGGAGCGGCGCAACAGCACGATCGGATCCTGTCCGTCCTTTGGGAGGGCGACGATCCCCGCCGACAGGTTGACCGACTGCGGGTTGTGGGTGAGCTGATACGGCAGCATCATGTCCGCAAGCAGCGTCTCGACCATGTCCTCGACGGAATCCGTCATCAGTTCATCGGGAATCAGGATCACGAATTCCCCCGCGCCCATGCGGCCGATCTGGACTTCGCGCGGAAACTGGGCCTTCAGCCGTTCGCCAAAGGCGCGGATGAGCTGGTCGCCCTGCTGATAGCCGATGGCTTCGTTGATCTGCTTGAACCGGTCGATGTCGATGTCGACCATGAAGACGGGCTTGCCCGACCGAAGGACCGATGTCACGGCCTCCGCGATCTTCTCGATCATCGCCACCCGGGTATGGAAGCCCGTCAGCTTGTCGACATGGGTTTCCTGGAAGACATATTGCTCGGATTCATCCACACCGGCAAAGAAGGACATGGCCGCCAGGCCCGCCGACACCGTGCACAGGCAGGCGATGATCGCCACCAGCACGGAAGGCGAAATGTTCTCGATCCGGGAGAGCAGTCCCGAACTCATGGCCCAGAGGCCAAGCTGAAGGCTGCCCAGCCCTGACACTGCGATCGTGATCAGTTTGAAGCGGCGGCTTCTCTTCGGGTTGTCCTTCGCAGGCATGATGTTCCCCTTTGAAAGGGAAAGCTATCAGACAAGCCGTTAACACTTGACCCAAGAAGAAGAGTCAACAAAGTGCTGCCGCGTTGATTCTATTCCGAAACTTGATCCAGCTTCTTCAACGTCCCGATGGAGGGCATGGAAACCGTGTTATAGCCGGAATCGACATAGTGGATTTCGCCCGTGACCCCCGACGCCATGTCCGAGAGCAGATACAGCGCCGACTTGCCCACATCGTCGATCGTGACGGTTCTGCGCAGCGGCGAATTGCGCTGCTGGTAGGCGAACATGTAGCGTGCATCGGCGATGCCGGCGCCGGCCAGCGTCCGCACCGGACCCGCCGAGATGGCGTTCACGCGGATGCCACGCGGACCGTAATCGCTGGCCAGGTAGCGCACCGACGCTTCCAGTCCCGCCTTCGCCACGCCCATCACGTTGTAATTCGGCATGACACGGGTGGAGCCGGCATAGGTCAGCGTCACCAGCGATCCGCCATCGGGCATCAGCGCCGCCGCCTTGCGGGCGATCTCGGTGAAGGAGAAGCAGGAAATGACCATGGTGCGCACGAAATTTTCGCGGCTGGTCTCCGCATAGAGCCCCTTCAGTTCGTTGCGGTCGGAAAAGCCGATCGCATGCACGACGAAATCGAGCGAGCCCCAGTCCTTTTCCAGTGTCTCGAAAACTGCATCGACAGTGTCAGGATCTTCCACGTCGCAGGGCAGCAGGTGCTTCGCGCCAACCTGCTCGGCCAGCGGTTTGACCCGCTTGCCGAAAGCCTCGCCCTGATAGGTGAAAGCGAGTTCCGCTCCCTGTCCGGCCACCGCCCGGGCAATGCCCCAGGCGATCGAGTGATCGTTGGCCACGCCCATGATGAGGCCGCGCTTGCCCGCCATCAACGCTGTCATGGTCCGAACCTCAACCGTTGTAACGCTGGAAGACGAGCGTGGCATTCGTGCCACCGAAGCCGAACGAATTTGACAGGGCAACGTCGAAGGCGCCGTCATGGCGCGCGGTGAGAATGCGCGCACCCTCGAATTCCGGATCGAGCGTCTGGATATGCGCGCTTTCGGCCATGAAGCCGTTCTGCATCATCAGGATCGAATAGATCGCTTCCTGCGCGCCGGCACCGCCCAGCGAATGGCCGGTCAGCGATTTCGTGGAGCCGATCCAGGGCATCTCGTCGCCGAAAACCTCCTGGATGGCCGCGACTTCACGGCTGTCCCCCACGGGCGTGGAGGTGCCATGCGTGTTGATGTAGTCCACCTTGGCATCCACCGTTGCCAGGGCCTGGCGCATGCAGCGAACGGCTCCCTCGCCGGAGGGCGCCACCATGTCATAGCCGTCGGACGTGGCGCCATAGCCGACGAGTTCGGCATAGATCTTCGCGCCGCGAGCCTTTGCCCGCTCCAGTTCTTCCAGCACGACGACGCCTGAACCGCCCGCGATGACGAAGCCGTCGCGGTCCGCATCATAGGCGCGCGACGCGGAAGCGGGCGTGTCGTTGTACTTGGAGGACATGGCGCCCATCGCGTCGAACAGGTTCGACATGGTCCAGTCGAGATCCTCGTGGCCGCCCGCGAACATCACGTCCTGCTTGCCCATCTGGATCAGTTCGGCTGCATTGCCGATGCAATGGGCCGAGGTGGAGCAGGCCGAGGAGATGGAATAGTTGACGCCGTGAATCTTGAACCAGGTCGCCAGCGTGGCCGAGGCGGTGGAACTCATCGCCTTGGGCACGGCGAACGGACCGACCCGTTTCGGGCTGCCGTTCTTTTCCGTCGTCAGGGCCGCTTCCACGATGGTGCGGGTTGAAGGTCCGCCCGACCCCATCACGATGCCGGTGCGCTCATGGGTGATGTCACCCTCTTCAAGCCCCGAATCGTCGATCGCCTGCTGCATGGCGATATGGTTCCAGATACCGCCCTGGCCGAGAAAGCGCATGGCCCGGCGATCCACCATGTCGGTGCCGTCAATGGTCGGACGTCCCCAGACCTGGCTGCGGAAACCGTGTTCGGCGAAGGAGTCGGAAAAGGTGATCCCCGATCTGGCCTCGCGCAGGGAATCCGTGACTTCGGCCGGGTTGTTGCCGATGGAAGATACGATCCCGATGCCGGTTACGACCACTCGTCTCATGGGTTCTCCTTGCATGGCAGGGCCGGGCGCATCATGCGCCGGCTTTTTCCTTGGACAGTCCAACCTTCAGGTCGCTGGCCGTGTAGATGGTTTCGCCGTCGGCCTTCAGCCAGCCGTCGGCAATGCCGAGCACGAGACGGCCGCGCATGACGCGTTTGAAATCGACGCCGTATTCCACGAGTTTCGTCTTCGGCGTGACCATGCCCTTGAACTTCACTTCGCCGGTGGAAAGCGCCATGCCATAGCCCGGCTCGCCGAGCCAGCCGAGATAGAAGCCCGTGAGCTGCCACATGGCATCGAGGCCGAGGCAGCCCGGCATGATCTCGTTGCCGATGAAATGGCAGGGAAAGAACCAGAGGTCCGGCTTCACGTCGAGTTCGGCGCGGATATAGCCCTTGCCATGGGCGCCACCCTCTTCCGAAATGTCGGTGATGCGGTCGAACATCAGCATGGGCGGTGCGGGCAATTGCGCATTGCCGGGGCCGAAAAGCTCTCCGCGCCCGCAGGCCAGCAGATCGTCATAGTCGTAAGCGTTCTTCCGTTCGGCCATCTTGCTTCGTCCCGTCTTCCTTGTTCCCGGCGCGGCTGCTGCCCTGTGCGCCGCGTCGGCGGAAACCGCCGCGCATCGTCAGGGAGCGCCCAGCACCTTTCAGGTCCCGCGATTACAGGAAAGCGCGCGCCGGGGCAAAGCCGAATGCGGACATGAGCAGGTTTTTTCGTACAGGTTCCCGGTGAACGCCGGGGGACCGGCGTTCAGTTCTCGACTTTTTCTCCGGGATAGACGCCCCACAGCCTGGACTGTTCCATCCAGCCCTTCGTGCCCGAGAAATCGACACGGCACCATTGTCCGCTGCAGGCGATCACTTCGCCCATGGCGCCCGGCTCCACCCGCGCGATGGCAGGGGCCGCATCCGATGCGTCGGCCCTGAGATCCAGCAGCGTGCCTTGCCCGGCATCCCATGGGGCCACCATCGCCGTCCGGCGCCCGGACAGCAGTGCTTGCGAGACCCAGCCTTCCGTTCCGTCGGCATCGCGCACGCGCCGCCAGTTGTCATATTCCTGGATGATCTCGAGCGGCAGGCCGCGTTTCACATAGGTCCATTCCACCGGATAGGTCGTGCCCGGGCCTATCCGCAGGTTCGCCTGGCTTGCCTTCAACGAAACGAATCGCGGCAGCGGCAGCCCGCTGGGGCCCACAGTGGCGGCCCTGGCCTCGCCGCCATGTGCGGTAGGTGAAAGCAGGATCGGCGAAAGAAGGGCGGCGGCAAGGGCGAGAGCGGAAAGAACCGTATTGCGCATCGTGTATCTGACCTGCTTGCCGGGTCAGCGCGCATGCGCCTGCCCGGCCTGATTTTCTTTGTCATCCGTCACGGCGCTTGTTAGACAGGTTTCGCACTGCCGGGGGTGCTGCCGCAGCCCCGTGATTGGAGTCCTCCGCCGAGACCCGTTGCACTGTGAACGGTCTTGGTTAAAGAGGTCTCAACGGATCGGGATCAGAGGTCGCACATGCCGGGAAAAAAGAAGCCGCTCGTCATCGTCACGCGCAAGCTGCCGGACCAGGTTGAAACGCGCATGCGCGAGCTCTTCGATACGCGGCTCAACGTCGACGACACGCCGATGAGCCAGCCCCGGCTTGTCGCTGCCATGAAGGAGGCCGACGTGCTGGTGCCGACGATCACCGACCGCATCGACGCCGCCCTCATCGCGCAGGCGGGCGAGCGATTGAAGCTGATCGCCAATTACGGCAATGGCGTCGACAACATCGACGTCGCGGCTGCGTCAAAGCGCGGCATTCACGTCACCAACACGCCCAACGTCCTCAACGAGGATACCGCCGACATGACCATGGCGCTGATGCTGGCCGTGCCGCGCCGGCTGGTGGAGGGCGCCGATCTCCTCAAGGGTGACGGAACATGGGCCGGCTGGTCGCCGACCTGGATGCTCGGCCACCGCATTCACGGCAAGCGGCTCGGCATTGTCGGCATGGGCCGCATCGGCACGGCCGTGGCCCGCCGCGCCAAGGCATTCGGCCTGGCGATCCACTATCACAACCGCAGCCGCGTCGCGCCGGCCATCGAGGAGGAACTGGAAGCCACCTGGTGGGACAGCCTCGACCAGATGCTGGCGCGCATGGACATCATTTCGGTCAATTGCCCGTCCACGCCAGCGACCTTCCATCTCCTGTCGGCCCGTCGCCTCCAGTTGATGAAGCCGGGCGCCTATCTGGTCAACACCGCGCGCGGCGAGATTGTCGACGGCACGGCGCTGGCGGATTGCCTGGAAAGCGGCCACCTGGCCGGCGCTGGCCTGGACGTGTTCGAGCATGAGCCGGCGCTCGACAAGCGTTTCCTCAAGCTTGCCGAGGCCGGCAAGGTGGTTGTTCTGCCGCATATGGGCTCGGCCACCATCGAGGGCCGCATCGACATGGGCGAGAAGGTCATCATCAACATCCGCACCATGGCGGACGGCCATCGTCCGCCCGATCGCGTACTGCCGTCCCAGGCCTGACAAGGGGCGCGGCGCCGGGCTGACGCTCAGATGGCCGGCCCGCTGACCAGCGTTCCGTCTTCGTGCAGCGTCACGGTGTGGCCGTCGAAACGGCCATGGTGCGCCTTGTCCAGCTTCACGGCCATGGGCGGACGCCATCCCATTTCAGCCGCCGTCAGGAAGCCCAGCAGCAGGATCGCATCCGGCTGGTGCATGACCAGCCCTGCCGGCGCGCGCCCGGCATGAACCAGTTCCATCATCACCGCCGATGCGGAAGAGGAGCCGATCGTCCCCGGCAGGAACAGCATGGTGCCGGCGATCGAGGCGCCGTGCTGCGGATGGCGCACATCGGCGATGCGCCCGGTTTTCGGATCGACCCCGCCCCAGAAGCTGATCGGCGCGTCCAGCACCAGGCTCCTGCCATGGCCGGGCCTGCCCGCGCACAGGATTTCCGCCTTCAGTTCCATTCCGGCCGCTCCGTGAAGACCGGCCGCCCCGCGACCGCGCTTTCCACGCAATCGGCAAGCGAGCCGAACAGCGTCGCATAGCCGGTATTTCCCGGCGCGTAGTGAGCGAACTTGCCGGAATTGGTCATCAGCACGCCTCCTGTGACGGCTTCCATGATCGGCGTAACGACCACGCATGTATCGGCCACGATGGTTACCCCCCGGGCTTCCAATACGTTCTTCAATCCGTTCCGGATGAGTGCGTCCAGCACATGCCGGCCCGTGCAGGCATGGAAGGGCAGGGCAAGGCGTCGCGCGCCGATCAGCCGGTCGAGTTCGAGGAATTCCTCCTCCGACAGGTGCGGACTGCCAATCGCCACCGCGTCCAGTCGTTCCCCGGCGGCTGTGGAAAGCCGCTGGCGTGCCTGCGCGGCCATGGCGGCCGTCACGCGGATCGTCTCTTCGGGCACGTGTCCGCCCAGCGCGGTTTCCAGGTCGGGTGCTTCCGGCGTGATGCCCGCCACGTGGAACAGGCCCACCGCCCCCGACGAGGCGGCCGCCGCGGCAAACGCCTTGAGCTGGTCTTCCCCCGGATGCGCGCCTGTGCCGGTCAGGACGCCCACGGCATCCCCGGCAAGGCTGCCGTAGAGTGAACCCAGGACCGGCCAGTTCGACGGATCGGCGAGAAAGGCCTCGGGTGCTGCCGAAAGATCGAAGACAAGACGTGCATGCCGGTTCTCCGGCAGGTGCAGTCCATAGGCCGGCGCGCGCCCGGAAATCGCGCAGGCGATGTCAAGGAAGTCGCCATAGCGGTTGGTGCGCGCGCCCAGCACGGAATTGCAGAAGGCAACCGCATTGGATTCGCCCCAGGCGACATCCGTGCCCGCCGCCGGCCTGTGTCCCGCCTGGTAGGGCGCGCAGGTCCATGTCGGCTGGCAGCCAAGTTGCAGATAGGCCTGCATCATGCGCCGCGCCATGGCGCGCTCATGGTCGCCGAGCCTCTGGCGCGAGCAGCCGGTCAGGTCCAGCGCGCCGACATTCAGCGTGGAGCGGACGGCGACCCGCGCACCGCCTTCCACCAGTTTCTCGGCGAAAAGCGTGCCGGAATCGCCGTGATAGAGCGCGCCGTCGATATGCGCCGAGGCAATCGGCAGAAGGCGTGGCGCACCCATCAGTCTGGCCGTCTCGGCCACCAGCCGCATCGCCATGGCCGCGCCGTCGCCGTCGCGTCCGGCTGCAACCGCCTTTTCCTCGTCGCTCAGGTGAACGGTCATGTCAGCCGCTCCGCCGCGCGCGGTAGCGGATCGTTTCGAACCGCGCGGCGAGCGCATCGTAGAGCAGCAGCCGCCCGACCAGCGGTTCACCGGCCCCGGTGATGACCTTGATCGCCTCCATGGCCTGCAACGTGCCGATGACGCCGGTCAATGCGCCGAGGATGCCCGCTTCGGCGCAGGAAGGCACCACGCCGGCAGGCGGCGGCTCGGGAAACAGGTCGCGGTATCCGGGGCAGGGCGTGCCGTCGGCAAGGTGGTCAAACGGCGTGAGCACGGTGACCGACCCGTCGAACCGGCCGACAGCCCCCGTCACGAGCGGCTTTTCCAGTGTGGCGCAGGTATCGGCGGCAAGGTAGCGCGTGGCGAAATTGTCCGACCCGTCGATGACCAGGTCATACCGGGCGACGAGTCCGGCGGCATTGTCCGCTGTCAGCCGCAATGCGTGGGGCTCGATGGCCACATGCGGGTTGAGTCGTCCGATCGCCCGTGCCGCACTGTCCACCTTGCGGACGCCGACATCGTCCGTTCCGTGGATCACCTGGCGTTGCAGGTTGGACAGCGCCACCGTGTCGTCGTCGGCAATGCCGAGGGTGCCCACGCCCGCCGCCGCCAGATAGGCCAGCACCGGTGCGCCAAGGCCGCCAGCGCCGATCACCAGCACGCGTGCCGCCTTCAGCCGCTGCTGGCCCGCGCCGCCCACTTCCGGCAGCACGATGTGGCGGGCATAGCGTTCCAGTTCGCTGTCTGTCAGTTTCGTGTCCATGAAGGGAGCCTATTCCTTTCCGGTGCCGCTGTCAGGCGGGCTTTCCGGTGCAATCGTGCCGCCCGCGACACGCAAGAACTGCGCGCGGCCATCGAGGGCGGAGAACAGTTCGGCATCCGTGCCGGTCATGATCGCCTGGGCATTCAGCCCGTCGATGATCTCGAACAGGGCGGCGCGCCGCCCGGCATCCAGATGCGCCGCGATTTCATCCAGCAGCAGGATGGGCGCCATGCCTGACATCTCGCCCGTCAACCGGGCATGGGAGAGCACCAGTCCGGTCAGCAGCGCCTTCTGCTCGCCGGTCGAGCAAAGGGCCGCGGGCATGTCCTTGGGGCGATGGCGAACCGCCAGGTCGGAGCGGTGCGGCCCTTCCAGCGTGCGCCCCGCGGCCCGGTCGCGCGCCCGTCCGCGGCGCAGCGCCGCGCGATAGTCCTCTTCCACATCGACGGCCGCTGCATGGGCGCACGCCGCCTCCAGATCGCCGGTCAGTGCCAGGTCTGCGCGCGGAAACGGGCTGTCCGCCGGCAGGCGCTCGTTCATGGCCTTCAGCAGGTTCATCAATTCGCCGCGCGCGGCGGCTATGGCCGTGCCGGTTTCCGCCATCTGCGCCTCGATGGCCTCGAACCAGCGATCATCCTGCCGGTCGTCGGCCAGCAGCCGGTTGCGCGCCCGCATGGCCTTCTCGAAATCCAGTGCCCGGCGGCCGTGCGCCGGGTCGATGGCCAGCACCATGCGGTCCAGGAAGCGGCGCCGGTCGCCGGCAGGACCGGTGAACAGCCCGTCCATGGCCGGGATCAGCCAGACCACGCGCAAGTGATCCAGCAGATCTTCGGCAGAGCGGGCGGCCGCTCCGTTGATGCGGATACGCCGGCCCGCTTCGCCGGGTGAAAGGCCGGCCGTGCCGGTGCCGATCTCCGCCTCGCCCTCCGGGCCGTTGATGACCGCATGAATGGCGAAGCCGCCCGCGCCTTCGCGCGCAACGGTCTCGTAGGGCGCGCGCCGCATGCCCCGTCCGGGCGAAAGCAGCGACACCGCTTCCAGCAGGTTGGTCTTGCCGGCGCCGTTCTCACCGGTCAGCACCACATGGCTTTCGGCAAGCGGCAGCGACAGGCTGGCATAGTTGCGGAAATCGGTCAGCCGGATGCGCGAAAGCCAGACGCGTGGCGGGGTGCCGCCCGTCCCGTTCATGGCCGCTGGGGCTCCGGTCACACGCGCATGGGCATGAGCACGTAGAGCGCGTCCGGATCCTCCGGGTCGGAAATCAGCGTCGGCGATCCGGCATCGGCCAGCAGGAAGCGGGCCTGCGACCCGCCGATCTGCGAAGTGACGTCCAGCAGGTACTTGGCGTTGAAGCCGATTTCCAGCGGGTCGGCATCGTAGCCGGCGGCGATTTCCTCCGTCGCGGAGCCGGAATCGGGATTGTTGACCGTCAGCACCACCTGTCCGTCGCCGATGGACAGCTTCACCGCGCGGCCGCGTTCCGAGGAAATCGTCGAGACGCGGTCGACGGCCTGGCCGAAGCTCTGGCGTTCGATCATCAGTTCCTTGTCATTGCCGGTGGGAATGACGCGCTGGTAGTCGGGGAAGGTGCCGTCGATCAGCTTGGAGGTGAGGATCACCGAGCCGAGCGTGAAGCGGATCTTGGTGTCCGACAGTTCCACGGTGGCCTTCATGTCGGGCACATCGACCAGTTTCTGCAATTCGCTGACGGTCTTGCGCGGAATGATGATGCCCGGCATGCCCTCCGAACCCGCCGGCGCTTCCATCTCGGCGCGGGCGAGGCGGTGACCGTCGGTCGCAACGGCCCTGAGCTTCAGCTTGCCGGCGTCTTCCAGCGTGTGGAAGAAGATTCCGTTGAGGTAATAGCGCGTCTCTTCCGTCGAGATGGCGAACTGCGTCTTCTCGATGAGGCCCTTGAGGTCCTCGGAGTCCATCCGGAAGATATGGCTGAACGCACCGGCGGTCAGTTCCGGGAAGTCGGCCTGCGGCAGGCATTGCAGCCGGAAGCTGGAGCGGCCGGACACCACGCTCATCGAGCCGCCGTCCTCCTCCACCTTGAGCATGACCTCCGCGCCGTCCGGCAGCTTGCGAACGATGTCGTAGAGAAGATGGGCGGGCACCGTGGTCGCGCCGGCCTGCTGCACCTCCGCGCCCGTGGCCTCCGTGATTTCCAGATCCAGGTCGGTTGCCTTCAGTTCGAGGCTCTGCCCGTCCGCCTTCAGCAGCACGTTCGACAGGATCGGGATCGTGTTGCGGCGTTCCACCACGCGATGCACGTGGTTCAGCGACTTCAGGAGGTTGGACCGTTCAAGCGTGACGCGCATGGGAGAAACCCGAAAGGAATGAGCGAAATGAACACAAGCCCGGCCGCGAGAGCGGGCTGCCCGGCCGGACGGCCGGAAGTTGCGTGCAAAACAACAGGAAAACAGCCGCGAAGGCAAGGGCGCATGGGGTGCTGGCAGTGCCTATCCACGCCATTTGCCGGCTTCGGGCCCCACGGGGGAAGCGAGGCGGCGACGGGGAGCACGGCGCCGTCCGCGCTCCCCACCCAGGCTGGACCGGCGGAAATGGCCCCTGCCGCCAGTCCGGTCCGCCGCGTCAACGGCGCAAGTCCTGTTACGGGCCTGCCGGGGCTCGCCCGTCAGGCCTGTTCGTTGATCAGCCGCTTGAGCAGCTCGATTTCCTGCGCAAGCGTCTGGTCGCCCGTCGTCAGGTCCTCGATCTTGCGCACCGCATGCAGGACCGTCGTGTGATCCCGTCCGCCGAAACGCCTGCCGATTTCCGGTAGCGAGCGCGGTGTCATCACCTTGGACAGGTACATGGCCACCTGGCGCGGCTTGACGATGGTGCGCGTGCGCCGGTTGGACAGCAGTTCCGACTTCGACACGTTGTAGTGGCGTGCCACGATGCGCTGGATGTCCTCGATGCGCACCCGCTTCGGCTCGCCTGACCGGTAGATGTGCGACAGCAGATCCTCGACCCGGTCCACGGTCAACTGCGGCTCGAAGGTGCGCCGGAAGAGAAGCTGGTTGAACGCGCCTTCCAGTTCACGGCCGGAACCGCTCACCGTGCGGGCCACGTGGTCGAGGATGTCCTCGCCGATATCCAGGCTCTCGTCCTCCGATTGCGCTTCGCTCAGCTTGTTGCGCAACATGCTGAGCCGCATCTCGTAGTCGGGCTGGCCCATCTCCAGTGCAACGCCGCCCAGCAGCCGGGAGCGCACCCGCGGCTCCAGCGATTCCAGCTCGCCGGCCGGCCGGTCGGCCGCCACCACCACCTGCTTGGCGCTGTCCAGCAGCATGTTGATCAGGTGGCAGAACTCGTTCTGGATGGTCTTGCCCTGGAGGAACTGCATGTCGTCGATGATCAGCAGGTCGATGTCGCGCAACTGGTCCTTGAGCGTCAGGGCGGAATTGTCACGGATCGCGGTGGCGAACCGCCACATGAAATATTCCGCCGTCAGATAGACCACGCGAGCCTGGCTTTGGCGCTTCAGCGCTTCCGCCGCGATGGCCTGCAGCAGATGCGTCTTGCCGAGGCCGACCGAGGCATGGATGAAAAGCGGGTTGAAGCGCAGCGATGCCGAGCCGAATTCGGCCACGGTCCGGGCGGCGGCAAGCGCCATCCGGTTCGCCGACCCTTCGACGAACGTGTCGAACGTGTAGCGCGGATCCAGCGGCGAGCCGAGCACGCTGTTGCGGCCGCCCTCCTCATGGCGCGGCCGCGCCGGGGCGCGCTGCGCCTGGGCCGGAAACTGCGCGATCGCCGCCGTCGATTGCATCCCGGCCTTCACGTTCGGGCGGACAGCGGCCTCCGTTGCCGGCTCCATGTCCTGCTTTCGGCTGCGCGTGGCCGAACGCACGATCAGTTCGATGCGCAGGATGTCCGGGTTCTCGGCCTGCCAGAGCTCGGTCAGCAGTTCCACGTAATGGCCGTTGATCCACGAGCGAAGGAAGGCGGTAGGAACCGAGAGGCGAACGACCGAACGCGATGCCTCGACCAGTTTCATGCGTCCGAACCAGCTCTGGTAAACCTCGCTTCCCAGTTTCGCCTTGATCTGTGCCCGCACCCGGTCGAACGACGCTTCCGCGTTCATTCCATTCTTCGACATCCCCTGGTTCCTCGTATCCGCGCAGACAAGAGTGTTCTGCCCGGCAATTGCAGTCTGCATTGCACCCTGCATCTGTCCTCGTTCCTTTTTCTTCTCCGGATCGCCGCCGCTACGCCCGCTACCCCGAAGACCGTTCCCGGGATGGCCTTGGGAAGGCCGCCCCCCTCTTTCAGACAAGGCTTCCCTGCCTTGCGAAACGGTGTTCCGCCAGTCGGTACGCCTCGACCATGATGTGAAACCCCCTTGCCTGCAGGTCGCCCCACCCGACCGGCAGTGCCGGCAATTGGCAAAAAGGCCGGACCCGGAACGGCACTGCCGCTACTGGTCCTTGCCCCGGCCGGATTGGCCGGGCGAGAGGGCACACTGCCCCATTTCCGGGCGAATGGCCCGGAATGGTAATGTTGCCTTTTGCGGTGTTTCGGACCCCCGTGGCCCGTCCCTCTCGATGTCTGGAGATTACAAAAAACACTGTGGAAAGGGCAAGGCTTCCACTTACCGTTTTTTAACGAATCTGGTCCGGGATGGCCTCTTGACTCTGCCGCCCTGTTTTGACCTCACCTGATAAATCGTTTGGATTCATATCTTTTCCCTGAGGGCCCGGACCGGGGACGCGGCAAAGAAAAATTTTCAAAGATTTTGCTTGACTCACATCCTGCGTGATCACGGCCCCGTGATTGGGGATGGTGTGTGGATAACCTATGACAAGTTATTGATATGCAATGAAAATTTGTGCCCGTAAAATATGGCGCCGGATTTGTGATGGGTCACGCGGGTGGCGCTTTCCAAGCTGCGCCGGCAAAAGGAAAACAAAGTTAACGACTTGCCGCAAGTGCAACAAGAAAAGGCCCGAGGCGCAGGGCCACGGACCTTGAATTCGTCAAGCGTAATGTGCGCTGGCTAATCAGCCAAGGGCCTTCACACGCGAGGCCAGGCGCGAGACCTTGCGCGAGGCGGTGTTCTTGTGCATCACGCCCTTGGAGGCGGCCCGCATCAGCTCCGGCTGAACGGCCTGAAGCGCCGTACGGGCTTCGTCCTTGTTGCCGGAAGCGATCGCTTCCTCGACCTTGCGGATGAAGGTGCGGACGCGCGAGCGGCGCGTCTTGTTCACTGCGGTGCGCGCGGCGATCTTGCGCGTAGCCTTCTTGGCCGAAGGAGTATTGGCCATGGTGCCTCTCTCTTTGTCTCAACTTGGTGGCGCCTGGCCTTGCGGCCTGTCAGACGCGAAAACATGACGGGCGGCCAGATGGCCGCCGCGGTTGTTGCGGGCTTATAGTTCAGCTTTGCGCGTGCGTCAACGCTTTCCCGCAGAGCATCGCGCGCTTTGGTGTCGATCGTCTCAGCGATGCTTGAAATTGGGTTTGCGCTTCTCGGTAAAGGCGGACATGCCCTCCTTCTGGTCCTCGAAGGCGAAGGTCGAGTGGAAGAGGCGGCGCTCGAACCGCAGGCCCTCGGCGAGGGTGGTCTCCAGCGCTCGGTTCACCGCCTCCTTGGCCATCATCACGGCGGGCAGCGAATAGGACGCGATCTTGTCCGCCGCATCCATGGCCGTTTCCATCAGGTCGGCCAGCGGGACCACCCGCGCTGCCAGGCCCGAGCGCTCGGCTTCCTCTGCATCCATCATCCGGCCCGTCAGGCACATGTCCATGGCCTTCGACTTGCCGACGAGCCGGGTCAGCCGTTGCGACCCGCCCATGCCGGGAATGACGGCGAGCGTGATCTCGGGCTGGCCGAAGCGGGCATTGTCGGCCGCGATGATGAAATCGCACATCATGGCCAGTTCGCACCCCCCGCCCAGCGCGTAGCCGGCCACGGCGGCAATCATGGGCTTGCGCGTCCGCGTGGCCTCGTCCCAGCCGGCAAAAAGGTCCTGCGCATAGGTGTCCTGGTAGGAGAGCGGCTGCATCTGCTTGATGTCGGCGCCCGCGGCGAAGGCCTTCTCCGAGCCGGTGAGAACGATGCAGCCGATCTTCTCGTCCTTGTCGAAGGCGGAAAGCGCCTCGCAGACCTCGGCCATGACCGTCAGGTTGAGTGCGTTGAGCGCCTTGGGACGGTTGAGCGTGATGATGCCGACGCGCCCGCGCGTATCGGTCAGGATGGTTTCATATGCCATGGATCTCCCCTCGCTGGGCATTGAGTAGAGGCAGGTTAATCACCGTTGGCACGCCGGGCAATAGAATGTGGAGCGCCCCGATTGCGCGATGCGCTGCACCGTCTGGCGGCAGCCGGGCGCGGGGCAGGGCTCGCCCTCTCGGTCGTAGACGGAAAAGGAGTGCTGGAAATAGCCGAGTGTGCCGTCTGTCTGCATGTGGTCGCGCAGCGACGAGCCGCCCGCCGCGATGGCCTCGGCAATTACCGCGCGGATGGCGTCGGCCAGCCGGCCGGCCCTGACGCCCGGACCGCCAGCCCTGTTGGCCAGTGTGCCGGCCGCCCTGAGCGGCGAAAGCCGGGCGCGCCACAGCGCTTCGCAGACATAGATATTGCCAAGCCCCGCGATCAGCCGCTGGTCGAGAAGCGCCGCCTTGAGCGGTGTGCGCCTGTCGCGCAACAGCGCCGCCAGCGCGGCCCCATCCAGCGCATTGCCCGTCGGCTCCAGGCCCAGTCCGCGCAGGGCAGGATGGTCGGCAAGGCCGCTTTCCTGCGTCAGCAGCATGAAACCGAACCGGCGCGGGTCATTGTAGATCACGCGTGCCGGCGTGCCATCGCCGGTTGTCAGGTGAAACACCACATGGTCATGGGCGCTGTCGCGGGCGCGGGCATGATGGAATTCGCCGGGCATGTGCGCGCCGTCCCCGCCCTCGATCCGGTAGGAGCCGGACATGCCAAGATGGGAAATGACAACGGCCCCGTCATCGAGATGGATCAGCAGATATTTGGCCCGCCGCGCCAGCGCCGTGATCCGCCGGGCTTCCAGCGTCTCGGCGAACCGGTCGGGGAAGGGAAAGCGCAGATCCGGCCGGCGGATTTCGGCCCGCGTGATCGTGGCGCCCTCCATGACCGGCGCAAGCCCGCGGCGCACCGTTTCAACCTCGGGTAGTTCAGGCATCGGGCCGGATCGCGCAATGGAAGGACGTGCCATGTGCGCCGGGCGCAATGCCCAGATGTTCCGCGATCGTCTCGCCGATATCGGCGAATGTGGAACGCAACCCGGCCGCCGCCGGCCTGAAACCGGGGCCGGTTCCGATGACGGGAATCCGCTCCCGCGTGTGGTCCGTGCCGCGCCATGTCGGATCGTTGCCATGGTCGGCGGTCAGGATGAGCATGTCGCCCGGTCTGAGCTTCGCGAATGCTTCCGGCAGCCGGGCATCGAAGGCCTCCAGCGCGGCCGCGTAGCCGGGCACGTCGCGGCGATGGCCGTATTCGGAATCGAAATCGACGAAATTGGCGAAGATGAAGTCTCCGTCGCCGGCCTCGTCCATGGCGGTCAGGGCCGCGTCGAACATGGCCATGTTGCCGGATGCCTTGCGCAGGTCGGAAATGCCGCGATGGGCGAAGATGTCGCCGATCTTGCCGACCGCGAAGACGGTGCGGCCCGCATCCGTCAGCCGGTCGAGCAATGTCGGTTCGTGCGGCGGCACGGCATAGTCGCGCCGGTTGGCCGAATTGCGCACGAACTGCCCGGGCGCTTCGCCGGTGAAGGGGCGGGCGATGACGCGGCCCACCTTGAAGGCATCGGCGTGAACGCGCATGATCGTGCACAGCCGGTAGAGCGCCTCCAGACCGAAATGGGTCTCATGGGCAGCGATCTGGATGACCGAATCTGCCGATGTGTAGATGATGGGCTTGCCGGTGGCGATATGCTCCGGCCCGTAGTCGTCGATGACGGCGGTGCCCGAATAGTGGCGGTTGCACAGCCAGCCGTCGAGCCCGGCCTCTTCGACCGCGGCGCGCAGCAGCGATTCCGGGATGGAGGGATCGGTGTCGGGGAAGTAGCCCCAGTCGAAAGTCACCGGCAGGCCGGCCATTTCCCAATGGCCCGACGGTGTGTCCTTGCCGCTGGAAACCTCCTGCGCCGCCGCGTGGAAGCCGGCCGGCTTGCCTTCCAGGCCCGGCGGCACGTGTCCCGTGGCGATGGCAGCGGCAGCACCAAGACCCAGCGCCGTCATGTGCGGCAGCCGGAGCGGTCCCGTTCGCAAACCCTCCCGGTCGCCACGGCCGCGCGCGCATTGTTCGGCGATATGGCCGATGGTGTCGGCGCCCTCGTCCCCGAACCGGGCCGCATCGGCTGCACCGCCTATGCCGGCTGAATCAAGGACGAAGAGGAAGGCACGCGCCATGGCTTTGATCCGCTCACTTGCAGGAATGTCGGTTCACCAGAGATAGGCACGCCGCGCCCGCTTGGCAATTCGCAAACCGTGCCGGTGCATCCTTTGCCGGGCCGTGGCACAATGGGAGGCGACGCCGGAGACAGCGATGAAACATTTGGCCGTTCTTTGCATAGCCGGCATCTGCGCCCTGGCGGTTTTCCCGGCCCATGCCGCGCAAACCGGCTGGCGCGGGGACATGGGCACATTCCGCATCGGGCTGGTGGCGCCCGATGGCCGCATGTCCGCCCGCGACAGGGCGCTGGTCCGCGAGGCCTTCTCGTCGGCGCTCGGCATGCCCGTCGATATCTTTCAGGCCCGCAATTTCCCTGCGCTCATCGACGCCCAGGCGGCCGGCCATGTCGATTATGCCGTCTACAGCGCGGTCGCCTTCATTGCCGCGGTCCGTTATTGTGGATGTGTCGAACCGCTGGCCGCGCCGGTTTCGCAAGGCGGCGCGACCGGGCTTCGGGCTGTCGTCCTCAGCCGCGCCGACGCTGCCCCCGGCTCAGGCGAAGCCGGACGCATCGCCATGGCGGCGGGCGGGTCACTCGGGCCATTGGCGGCCTTCGATATCCGCGAAGCCGGATTGCAGGGGCGGATCGTGCAATTCCAGACGCCGGAAGAGGCGCTTTCCGCGTTTCTCCAGGGCGACGTGGAGGCGATGGCCGGCCACGTTCTGACCGGACCCGGCGGCGACATGGAAGCAACGGGCACCGTGGCGCTCCTGCAAGCCCGCGGCCTTGCGCCGTCTGGCCTGGCCATTGCCTGGCGCGGACCGGTCATCGGCTTCGGTCCGCACACGGTGCGGACCACGCTTTCCGGCGAGGCCAAGTCCATCTTGCGGGACGTCCTGACCGGACTGGCCGGGCGGCCCGATGTGCTGGAAGCCCTTTCGCCCCGGTTCACCGGCGGATTCCGTCCGGTGCGGCCGATCGACTATACCGGTGCCGCCGAACTGCTCGACCGCCTGCTCTCCGCAGAAACGAAAGAACCCGCCGGCGATTGACCGGCGGGCCTGTCATGTCCTGTGCCGTCAGGGGCGGCGAATCAGCAATCGCCGCAGCCGATCGTCGCGCTCATGCGCGGGCGCAAGTGATAGGTCTCGTCCATCTCGATCGAATCGAAGGCGGCCGTGAGGCCGAGTGCCTCCTTGTCGTCGCTCGACCATGCCATCACCGGCTTGTAGGTCAGCAGGGTTTCGACCCGGATCAGGAATGTATCCTTGAGCCGCAGCTTGTCCGGCACCAGGCTTGTCACGTTCATGTCCTTCGCCAGATAGGCCGACGTTGCCGTGCCCACCGCCTTGCGCGACCAGGCGACGCGCCCGACCGGCGGCGACTTGTCATCGAACTGGATCGCGGTGATCCGGATTTCCGGCTTCGAGCGGTTGTAGGGCTGAAGCGTGCCTTCGCCGATGCGCATGATGGCATCGAGGTCGTTCTTTGTCACCGACTGGTTCTGGGTGACCAGGTCCGCCACGATGCTGGCCGTGCGCCCGACCTTCTTGCTCGCCTCGATGCCCAGGCCGAGTTCCAGCGTCATGAAATACATGGCGATGAGAATCGGCGCGATCATGGCGAATTCCACGGCTGCGATGCCCCTGTGGTCGCGATGAAACCGGCGGATGCGCGCGAATGCGTTTTCTGTGTGTGTTTTCGCCCCGGACATCATGTCTTTCCCCTTTGGACCTTTCATCACTCGCCCGTGCCTCAGCTATAGGGTTCGTTGCGCCAGGTGATTGTCGAGAAGAGCAGCGTCTTGCCGTCCTTCAGGTTCGACATGGACGAACGCATCAGGTCCGTCATGACCGGCCAGCGATAGAACACGCGCAGCATGTTGATGCTCAGCGCGTCGCCGGGGGTCACGGCGAAGTCGGATGTGTCGATATCCTTGTCGGATGTCAGCTTCACGCGCACCTTGGCGGCGGCGTCGAATGTCGGAAACTCGCGCAGATCGACCTCCAGCCCCGGACATCCGTCGGCCACGATCACTTCGAGCTTGCCGCAGACGAGATCCTTGAGCTTCGCCTCGTTGACATCCCCCGCCCGGAGCTGGCCGGTTCGCAATTCACGCGCGATGCTGTCGCCGGCATTGGCCATGACCTGCTGTGTGGCGAAGGAAATCGTGCTTTCGAGGATCGCGAAGACGAGCAGGCAGAACGGAAAGGCGAGAATGGCGAATTCGATTGCCGTTGCGCCCTTCGTGTTTTTTGCGAAGCGCCTGAAAAGACGGGTACGGCGGGGCTTGTCTTGATTGGTGATCTCTCCCGCCGGGATCACGCCGTTGATCTTGTGTGCCATGTCCCTACCTACTGACAACGCTTTGGTATGGGACAGAGCCTAGCTGGAATGGGTTGAAATCCGGTTCCGCGATTGCATACAAAAGTTGAGCCCGGATTTACCCGGGCTAAACCATGAAAAACGCCGCGCGGGCAGGTCAGTTGGCGGCGGCCATCGCGGCGTCGGAAGCCATCACCGCCTCGTTGCGGAATTCCGCTTCGCAATAGGGTGTGCAGGACAGCGTCTGGACCTGCGAACGGCGATAGACCCGCACCGACTGCTGCTGCGAACGGCGGACATAGACCTGCTCGTCGACGATGGGCGCGCCCTCCTGGTCGAGGATGACGAGGTTGGTCACGCCAAAACCCTTGCCCGTGAGAACGATCGTCGTGGAATCCTTCACGGTCACGTCCGCGATCTTCGGTTCGCCCACGACCACCGTGTCGGCGGCGCGTGTCAGCTTGATGATCTTAGCCTGATTCATGGCCACTTCGATGCCGGCTTCCGTGGCCGACGCGGCAGCGCCTGCTGCAAGTCCCGCGGCGAGAGCGGCGGTAAAGGCGATGTAGCGGATCATGAGGCAGGCTCCGGTCGGATTGCGTGAACTCTCGCTAGGAAAATGCCCGTGAATGGTAAACCGGCGGTTAAGCCCGGGGGCAGGCTGGGCAAACCGTCAGCCCTCTCAATGCCGGGCGGACCATGGCCGGTTGCATGAGACCGCACGCGCCAAAGCTATATAAGGACCCGGAAACGCTGCCTCCGCTGATTTGCATATTAAAGGCATGCATGCTCCCGTTCGGGAGAGCTTCCTCACAGCATTTGTTTACCAAGATGGATCGCGAAAACCGTTCATCGTTTGGAAACCGTGTTTCCTAACCGAACCGCAAGAGGTTCCCCGTAGAGTGCCCCCATCCGATGAGCAGACAAGAACTCACGGAATGGCTGTCAACCAAGGCAAATAAAAGGAGCTCTACCATGTCGAAATTCACCGCTTTCATGAAGGACGAATCTGGCGCCACGGCTATCGAATACGGCCTGCTCGCTGCACTGATTTCCGTTGCCATCATGGGCACCCTCAGCACGCTGGGCACCAACCTGACCACGAAGTTCTCTTCGGTCGCCACCAAGCTCGGCAGCTGATCGCAGGACGGTCTTGACCGTAGCCTAAGACAGGGGCCGTCTCGATCCGGGGCGGCCCTTTTTTTACAGATGCATGTCTTGATGTCCCGTGTGCGGGGACGAGAGATGGCAAGGCCGGTGTGCCACCCGGCCAGGGGCGAAATGATGGCTTCCTTTCCAGGGTTGCATCCTCCCTTCCCATGGTCTGAACGGCCATGCCAATGCCGCTTTCGCCGCGTGTGCGTGCTTCAGGGCCGCGTCGCTGATCCGCAGGCACGAGGGCTGGATGGTGCGAAGGCTTTCACCTTTTCCCCGCAACATGATCGGCGTCACCGCCATCGAACATGGGCATTTCGCAGCGCTCATTTCGGTCGCGATCATGGGGGCGCTGTTCCGGTTGGGCGATAGCGTCGCCGATCCGGTCACGAAGATCTGATGCTCTCTCGCCGGAATCAGTTGCGCTCCGACCGTTTGACTGCGGCCGGTCGCTGCTCTGCCGGATGCGGTCTGCACCGGTTTTTCCGCGGCATGGCGCCGCCCGTCCGGCGAATGCCAGGTGTCCCGGGGCCGGAATTCGCCCCGGTGCATGGAAATGATGTGAAAAGACAACGACGACCCCGAAAACAGGGCGTTGGCAACACAGGGAAACGCAAATGGAAAAGTTGAAAACCTTCATCATGGATGAATCCGGCGCAACGGCCATCGAATACGGTCTGCTTGCCGCGCTTATTTCGGTTGCCATCATGGGCACGCTCACCACGCTTGGCACCAATCTGAACGAGAAGTTCAACCGCGTGTCGAACGTCTTGGCCGGCACTGGCGTCTGACAGGACAGCCTGACGGAAAGGATCGCCCGGGCGTCCGGCCGCCGGACTCCAGGGCGATCCACCGCGCTTCACCATTGTTTAAGCCCGGTCCGCTAATGTCGGCATGAGAACGGGCGGAAGAAACGATGTTTGATACAGACGGGTCTGGCCCGGTAGCGGGCAGGTCCGGGAACAGGGCAGGGTGAACCGATGCTTGAAGCTGCAATCCTTGTGATCTTTCCGTTCTGCATGGTGTTTGCCGCGATCTCCGATCTGCTGTCGATGACCATTGCCAACCGGGTATCCTTGCTGCTGATCGGCGGCTTTGCGGTCATCGCGCCGCTCACGGGCATGGATTGGAGCACTTACGGCACCCATTTCGCGGTGGCCGTGACGGTATTGGCCGTAACCTTCTTCCTTTTCTCGATAGGTCAGATGGGCGGTGGTGATGCGAAACTGATGACCGCGACCGCCCTCTGGTTCGGGTTCAACCCGATCACGCTCCATTATCTTCTCATCGCGGCCATCCTGGGCGGCTTCCTGACGCTTGCAATCCTCTCCTTGCGCGGATCGCCGGTCGCCGTCTTCGCCTGGCGAGTCGATTTCCTGCGTCGCATTGCCGACCCGCAAAGCGGAATTCCTTATGGCATTGCGCTTGGTTGTGCCGGCCTGCTGGTTTTCCCCGAGAGTCCGCTCGGTGCCTGGGCCCTGGCTGCCATTGTCGGCGGATGAGGCCTGGTTCGACCCTTGGAGGCCATCCCGTATGGTGGCTTCGGTCGCGGGTTCATTCGCGGGTCCGTGCCATGAAACGGCGGTGTCCTGCCTGCCGGAATTACGGTAACGAACTATTAAGTATGACTTTAAGGGTCCCGTTAACCATAATTTGACGATTGCACCTGCACTCTCCCTGCAAGTTGAGGTTCACCGGGTAAGGGGTGCAGAGAAATGAAATCCTCCCAGCTCATTGTTCTGGGTGTCGCCGTGGCAGCCGCGGGCGGTGCCGGCATGATCGCCAAGAACATGGTCTCCGCTCCGCCGCCGGAGCCGGCCGTGATGGCGCCGGTTCCCGCCGAGCCTGCCATCGCGCTGGCCGAGATCCTGGTCGTGACAGAGGACATGCCTGTCGGCGCGCCGATCGAGGGGCAGTTGCGCTGGCAGGAATGGCCGGTCGATGCGATGAACCCTGAATATATCACCCGATCGGAAGAGCCCGATGCGATCGACAAGCTGGCGGGCGTTGCCGTCCGCACCTCCATGTCCGCGGGCGAGCCGCTGCGCAAGACGCGCCTTGTCGGCTTCGGCAAGAGCTTCATGTCCTCGATCCTGCCGTCCGGAAAGCGCGCGATCGCGACGCAAATCTCGGCTGACACATCGGCGGGCGGGTTCATTCTCCCCAATGATTTCGTCGACGTGATCATGACCCGCCGCTCCAATTCCGGCACCGTCGGCGAAGGCTTCAAGACCGAAACGATCCTGCGCAACATCCGCGTCCTGGCCATCGACCAGACGATCCAGGAGGACGAGGAAGGCCGCAAGGTCAAGGTGGGCGAGACCGCTACGCTCGAATTGACCCCGCAACAGGCGGAGATCATCACGGTGGCTCAGCAGATGGCCGACCGGCTCACGCTGGCGCTGCGTTCCGTCGAGGATGCCGACGAGATCGTCGAAGGCAGCGCGGATTATCTCGTTTCGTCCGATGGCGACCGCAGCGGCGTCGTCCGGATGATCAAGGGCGGTGAACTTTCCGAAGAGGCTACGAAGAAATGACACGCCAGACCCGCTTTCCCCGATTCGCCTTTTCGTCCGGCGCCGGCCTTGCGGCGTCGCTGGCGCTCGCGCTCGCCGCGACAGCTCTCACGCCGGTGGCGGTGCAGCAGACGGCGCAGGCGGCAAACACGCGCGTGACAGCCTCGAAAGCGAGCCAGCGCATCAAGCTGGGGCTCAACAAGTCGCTGGTCATCGACCTGCCGACCGATGCCTATGACATCCTGGTCGCCAATCCCGCGGTCGCCGACGCTGTGACCCGCACCGCGCGCCGCATCTACCTGTTCGGCAAGCAGGTCGGCGAAACCAACATCTTCGTCTTCGGCGCCAATGGAGAACAGATCGCATCGCTCGACCTGCAGATCGAGCGCGACGTCTCCGGGCTGGAGGACTACTTGCGGCGTTTCCTGCCGGACTCCTCGATCAAGGTCGAACTGATCAACGACAACGTGGTGCTGACCGGCGAGGTTGCTTCGCCCCTGGATGCGCAGCGCGCCCAGCAGCTGGCAACGATCTTCGTCTCCGGCGGTGAAGCCACCACCGGCCAGTATGCGACCACGGCAACCGGCCAGACGGCCAGCGGCGGCGGCGCGGATGTCGCCATATCCAATCCGGACGGCGAGCGCCGTTCCTCCAGGATCGTGAACCTCCTGAAGATCGTCGGCGAGGACCAGGTCACGCTGAAGGTCACGGTGGCCGAGATCAGCCGGACCGTAATGAAACAGCTCGGGGTGAAGGCGTTTGCCAGCGGTTCGACATCAGACGGCATCTCCTTCAGTGCGGTTGCCGATAGCTTCACCGGCCTCGGCAAGCCGCTGACCAACGTGAGCAGCAGCCTCGCCGGTTCGATAGGCGCCGTGTCGATCCAGTCCTACCTCAATGCCATGGAGCAGACCGGCGTCATGAAGACGCTCGCCGAACCGACCCTGACCGCGGTTTCCGGCGAACAGGCCCAGTTCCGCGTCGGCGGCGAGTTCAACCTCGTGACAGGCCGCAACTCCGACGAGAACGGCGTCACCTATACCATTTCGAAGGTCGAATACGGCATCGGCCTGGAGTTTCTGCCTGTTGTCCTGTCGCCCGGGCGTATCAGCCTCAAGATCCGGACAACCGTTTCCGAGCCCACGGCCCAGGGGTCGGTTTCCTTGGCTGAAACGAACATCATCTCCATTCGCAAGCGCCTGGCCGACACGACCGTCGAACTGCCCTCCGGCGGTTCGATGATGATCGCCGGCCTGATCCAGGACGATGTCCGCCAGACGGTGAACGGCATGCCGGGCCTCATGAAGTTGCCCGTCCTTGGAACGCTGTTCCGCAGCCGGTCCTTCGAGCGCAACGAGACCGAACTGGTGGTTCTGGTGACCCCGTATCTGTCACGGCCGGCCGCGCGCACCGCGCTGGCCAAGCCGGATGACAATTTCAACCCGCCGAGCGATGGCGCCGGCATGTTCCTCGGCCGGGTCAACCGCGTCTACGGAACCATGAAGACCGACCGTCCCAAGGGCCGCTACCACGGCGTTGTCGGCTACATCTACAAGTGATCGGGGAACGAGTGCCATGTCGCAGCAAACCATGAAGAACCCAGTGCCTGCCAGGCTCCACCCTGCGCTTCGCGCCCTGTTGCCGGTTATCGCGCTCGCGGCGGCCACCGCCCTTGGCGGTTGCGGCGCCCTGAAGCGTGACCACGTCACCGTCGGTTCCGTTCCGCAGGACTACCGCACGAACCACCCGATCACCATTGCCGAGCGCGAAGCGGTCTATGACCTGCCGGTCGCCCAGGATGCCAGGGGACTGTCGCGCGCCCAGACCGAGGCGGTGCGGGGCTTCATGGCCGGCTATGAGCGGTCCAGCGGGTCCGATGTCCAGGTCATCGTTCCGGTCGGCACGCCGAATGCCGCCGGTGCGGCCAGGGTTGCCGGTGATCTGGTCAACCTTCTCACCCGCCATGGGGTGCCGGCCAACCGCATCACGACCTACTCCTACGAGGGCGGCGCCGAGGCCGCTTCGGCGCCGGTGCGCATCACCTACACGCGGCTGACGGCCTCCACCTCGAAATGCGGCCGCTGGACGGAAGATCTGGCCAGCTCGCCGGAAAACCGCAACTACGCCGATTTCGGCTGCTCCTACCAGAACAATCTGGCCGCGCAGGTGGCCAATCCCGCCGATCTCCTCGGCCCCCGTCCGGTCGGGGAAATCGACGGACCACGCCGGGCCGACGTGATCGACAAATACGAAACCGGAAACTCCGGGTTCACTCCCAACATCAGCTACTGAGCCAGGAACGGGTGAAGACGATGGACAATCTGGCATATGAGCATGAACCGGCGGACGACTATGGCGCTACCGCCCGCGACGTTGCGGAGTTGAATGCCCTGCGGCCGGTGCCAAGGGTGTCGATTCACGCCTTCTGCGAAACCGAAGGCGTGGCAAAGCCCGTGGAGCGGGCCGCGGAAGACCGGCGCATGGCGCGCGCCCATGTCCGGGTGATGCGTGGCGGCGTTGCCGCTGCCGCCGAGTTCTACGCCGCCAATCCGACACCGAACCTCGTTCTTGTCGAGAGCCGCCGCTCGCCGGCGGACATGATGGTGGAACTGGAGCAACTGGCCGAAGTCTGCGACCCGTCCACCCGGGTGGTGATTGTCGGTCACTACAATGACGTCAGCCTCTATCGTGAACTGATCCGCAACGGCATTTCCGAATACATGGTCGCCCCGGTCACGCTGGCCGACCTGATGACCGTGATTTCGAGCCTGTTCGTCAATCCCGAGGCAGAACCGCTTGGCCGGACACTCGCCTTCGTCGGCGCGAAGGGGGGCGTCGGCTCGTCAACCATCGCCCACAATGTTGCCTGGGCGATATCGCACCTGTTCCAGTCGGAGACGGTCATCGCCGACATGGACCTGCCTTTCGGCACCGCCAACATCAATTTCGACCAGGATCCGACCCAGGGCATCGCCGAGGCGGTGTTCTCGCCCGAGCGCGTTGACGAGGTCTATCTCGACCGCCTCCTGGCGAAATGCTCCGAGCACCTGTCGCTGCTCGCCGCCCCGTCCACGCTCGACCGCGTCTACGATTTCGATGCCGATGCCTTCTCGTCTGTCGTCGAGGTCGTCCAGCGCACCGCCCCGCTCATCGTCCTGGACGTGCCGCACACCTGGAATGCCTGGACGCGCGACACGCTGGCCCATGCCGACGAAGTCGTGCTGGTGGCCACGCCCGAACTGGCCAACCTGCGCAACACGAAGAATCTGGTCGACACGCTCAAGCGGCTTCGCCCGAACGATGCGCCGCCGAGGCTTGTACTCAACCAGGTTGCCGTTCCCAAGCGCCCCGAGATCGAGCCGGCGGATTTCTCCGATCCGCTCGGGCTGGAGCCGCTCGCCATCATTCCGTTCGAGCCGCAGCTTTTCGGAACCGCTTCCAACAATGGCCGCATGCTCGGCGAGATGGATGCCAGCCACGTGATCGCGCAGACGGTCAACGATATCGCCCATGTCCTCACGGGCCGGATGGAGATCCGGAAGAAGGAGACAAAGGGCCTGGCCGGCATTCTCGGCAAGCTCGGCAAGAAGAAGTAACGCGACCTGACCAGGTATTGGTGGACACGATGTTTGGACGAAAAGGCAATGACAGTGCAGGCCGTGGTGTGCCGGAGTTCCGTGCTCCCGCATCCGCGGCGGTGCCCGGCGACACGGCGCCTTCGCCTTCCCGGCCCGATCAGGCCGGCGGCCGTCAGCCGGCCCCGGCAAGGACGCCGCAGAAGGCTGCCCCGCCGCCTGAGCCGCCCGCTCCCCGGCGCCAGCAGCGTGAACGCTCCGACAGCTATTACGACACCAAGAGCCAGGTCTTTTCCGCGCTCATCGACACCATCGATCTGTCGCAGCTCGCCAAGCTTGATCCCGAGGCCGCGCGCGAGGAAATCCGCGATATCGTCAACGACATCATCGCGATCAAGAATTTCGCGATGTCGATCGCCGAACAGGAGGAACTCCTGGAGGACATCTGCAACGATGTCCTCGGCTTCGGTCCGCTGGAACCCCTGCTGGCACGCGACGACATTGCCGACATCATGGTCAATGGTGCGCAGAACGTCTTTATTGAAGTGAACGGCAAGACGGAGAAGACAGCGGTCCGGTTCCGCGACAACCAGCAGCTTCTCAACATCTGCCAGCGCATCGTCAGCCAGGTTGGCCGCCGCGTCGATGAATCGAGCCCCATCTGTGACGCCCGCCTCATCGACGGCTCGCGCGTCAACGTCATCGCGCCGCCGCTGGCCATTGACGGCACCGCGCTGACCATCCGCAAGTTCAAGAAGGACAAGCTGACCCTCGATCAGCTCGTCAAGTTCGGCGCGATTTCGGCGGAAGGCGCGGAAGTGCTCAAGATCATCGGCCGCGTGCGCTGCAACGTCATCATTTCCGGCGGCACGGGGTCGGGCAAGACGACGCTTCTCAATTGCCTGACGAACTATGTCGACCGCGACGAGCGGGTCATCACCTGCGAGGACTCCGCCGAGCTTCAGCTTCAGCAGCCGCATGTCGTGCGTCTGGAGACGCGGCCACCGAACCTTGAGGGCGAAGGCGAAATCACCATGCGCGACCTGGTGAAGAACTGCCTGCGCATGCGCCCTGAACGCATCATCGTCGGCGAGGTCCGCGGATCGGAAGTCTTCGACCTGCTTCAGGCCATGAACACGGGCCACGACGGGTCCATGGGCACGATCCACGCCAACACGCCGCGCGAATGCCTCAACCGCATGGAATCCATGATTGCCATGGGAGGCTTCACGCTGCCGCAACGCACCGTGCGCGAGATCATCGTCGGATCGGTCGACGTGATCATCCAGGCCGCCCGTCTGCGCGACGGTTCCCGCAGGATCACCCACATAACCGAGGTGATCGGCATGGAGGGCGACATGATCACCACCCAGGATCTCATGCTCTACGACATCAAGGGCGAGGATGCGAACGGCAAGATCATCGGCGAACACCGCTCCACCGGCATCGGCCGGCCGCATTTCTGGGAACGCGCCCGCTATTTCGGCGAGGAGGCACGCCTGGCAAACGCCTTGTCCGCCATGGAAGACAAGCAACGCGCCTGAGCCGGGCGCAACAGGTGAAAAGGGTAGGGCATGTTCGGCATTGATACCACCATCCTGGCGATAATCGCGCTGGCCGGCCTGTCGGCGGGCGCCGTTGCCTATGCCTTCCTGTTCAATCGCATCGAGACCGAACGGCAGAGCGGTCGCCGCCTGGAGAACGTCAAGAAGGCCGAGACAGACCGGACGGTCGTGCAGGCGGCCCGCGACCGCAACCAGGAGGCGGCACGGCGCAAGAAGAACATCCAGGACACGATCAAGGACCTGGAAAGCCGTCAGAAAAGCGCATCGACGATTATCAAGCGGCCGCCGCTGAAGGTCCAGATCAAACAGGCCGGCATGGATATTACCGTGCAGCGTTTCTACATGTTTTCGGTCGGCGCCGGTTTCGTGGCCGTTCTCTTCGCCCTCCTGAGCGGCATGACGCCCGCGCCGCTGTTCACGCTTCCCGGCATCTTCGTGATTACAGCCTTCGGACTTCCGCGATGGTTTGTCGGTTTTCGTCGCGGGCGCCGCGTCAAGGCTTTCCTCATCGAATTTCCCAATGCTCTCGATGTCATCGTCCGCGCGGTGAAGTCGGGCCTGCCGCTCAATGACGGCATCCGCCTGATCGCCACGGAAGCCCAGGAACCGGTCAAGACGGAGTTCCGCCGCATCGTCGAGGCGCAGCAACTGGGCATGTCCGTTCCGGAAGCCGCGCTTCGCATGCCGCAGACCATGCCTTGCCCGGAAGCCGCCTTTTTCGGTGTCGTCATTCAGATCCAGCAGCAGACGGGCGGCAACCTGTCCGAAGCGCTGGGCAACCTTTCGCGCGTGCTGCGTGATCGCAAGAAGATGAAGGATCGCGTCCAGGCGCTGGCCATGGAGGCCAAGGCCTCGGCCATGATCATTGGTGCCTTGCCCTTCATCGTTGCCTTCCTCGTCTATTTGACCAGCCCGAACTACATCAAGCCGCTGTTTACGACCTCGCAGGGTCACATGCTCCTGGCCGGCGCGGGTGTCTGGATGTCGATCGGCATCTTCATGATGAAAAAGATGATGGACTTCGAGGTTTGACGTCATGGCCGCTGATCAGATCGCATCGCAGATATTCAGTTCCTCATTCCTGATCGCGCTCCTCGTGGGCGTGGCCGTGTTTGCCACGATCTTCACGATCATCCCGTCTTTCGGCGGCGATCCGCTGAAGGGCCGCATGAAGGCGGTCGCGCTGGAGCGCGATGAATTGCGCGCCCGCCAGAGGGCGCAACTGGCTGCCGAAAGCCAGCGCCGCGGCCTGCGCGAAAAGGAAGTCGGCGGCATGAAGGCCTTTGTCGACAAGCTGGACCTGCGCAAGATCCTTGCCGACGAGAAAACGGTGGATTCCTTGCGCATGGCGGGCTTCCGCGGACAGAATCCGCTGACGAAGCTGCTGTTTTTCCGTGTTGTGCTGCCGCCGGTCGGCTTCGCTCTTGCCGCGCTCTATGTCTATGGCACGGGCGGATTGGCGGACCGCCCGCCTTTCATCCGCTTCTTCGTCTGCGTTCTGGGTGCCTATGCCGGGTTCTATGCGCCTGTTCTCTACGTCAAGAACCTGGCGTCAAAGCGCAGGGATTCCATCCGCAAGGCATGGCCCAATGCCCTTGACCTGCTTCTCATCTGCGTGGAATCCGGCATGTCGGTGGAAGCCGCGTTCCGCCGTGTTGCCGATGAGATCGGCACACAGTCGCTCGATCTGGCCGAGGAATTCGTTCTCACCAATGCGGAACTGTCATTCCTGTCGGAACGCCGTCAGGCTTATGAGAACCTTGCCATCCGCACGGGCCTGGACAGCGTCAAGAGCGTGTCGCAGGCGTTGATCCAGGCTGAGCGTTACGGCACGCCTGTCGCCCATGCGCTTCGTGTACTGGCCAGCGAAAGCCGTGACCAGCGCATGAACGAGGCGGAAAAGAAGGCCGCAGCCCTGCCGCCCAAGCTGACCGTGCCCATGATCGTGTTCTTCATTCCGGTGCTCTTCATCGTCATTCTCGGCCCGGCCGGCATCAACATCTCGCAAAAGGGCCTGCTGGACTGACGCCGCGGCGCAGTCCGGGCACTTTCCGGCAAGCGGCTTCTGGCCGAAGGGCAGCGCAGGCCGCCTTGGCGCCGGCGCTGCAAGGCGTCTTCGTGGTAAACTGCGCTATTGCGGATGGCGCCTTTCAGGCGAAAGGGAAGCGCCGTCCTGTCATGCAGGGAGAATCATCGGAGAGGACCGGACACGCCAGGCCGGTTCGCCCGCCGCGTACGATCCGGCGTCACCGGAAAACGCGCGAGCGGGCAGGATCAGTTGGTCTTCTTGTCCTTGTCGGAAAGCTTGGCCCAGCTGTTCTGCTGCGCCAGGATCGAACGCAGATAGGCCACATTGGCCCGCGCCTGTTCCGGGTCGAGTTCCTGCGCAGCGATCTGTTCGGCTTCCTGGAAACGGCCCTGAAGACCGACAACGAGGGCGAGGTTCTGACGGACCCGGCTGTCGGCGCCCGGGGCAGTCGCGGCCTGGCGCATGTAGGTCTCGGCTGTCGTCAGATCGCCGGAGAGAACGTGCGACATGCCGAGATTGGACAGGATGGATGGCTCGTTCGGCTGCAGGGTCAGGGCCTTCTGATAAAGCGCGCGCGCCGCATCGGCCTGGCCCAGTTGGTCCAGAATGGCCGCTTCGGCAGAAACGAGGCGCCAGTCGGGATATTCCGGTGTCTGGGCGCGCCGCACGGCGTCAAGCGCCGGCTCCAGTTGCCCGGCCGCCGCAAGCGATTTTCCATAGGCAGCCAGCACGTCGCGATCGTTGGGATGATAGATCGCCGTCTTGCGCATCACAGCAAGCGCCTGGTCGGTCCGGTTGGTCATCATCAGCACCTTGGCATAGGCCATGGCGGTCTGCTTGTTCTTCGGATCGCCCGCATAAGCCTTGCCGAAACCGGCGCTGGCCGCGCCAAGCTCGCGTTCATTCATCTGTTCGATGGGCTTGGATGTTCGCGGCCCGACGGAACCCGTGGTCAGGCGCTTGCTGGCGCAGCCTGAAATGCCGAGAGCCAGCACGAGCATGCTTGTCGTGGCCAGGCTGGCAAGGCGGAAGCGGGATGGACGGCGCTTGGAATTCATGCGGCTCACCTGCGGAAATGATGGCGGACCCGCCGGTCCTCTTCCCTGTGAGCAATAATCTGTTAACCCTAACAGTTCGTTAATCCCTGCTGTTCTTGAGGAATTGCCATGCCTGTCACGCTCGAAACCGGTCCTGTTTCCGACGCCCGTCCCGTGCATTGTGTCGCCAGGGGCGCGCTGGAGGCTGCCGGCCTGGATGCGCCTGCGCTCGAATGGGCAAGGGCGAACCGCTTCGAGGGGGCGGCGGGCGACGTGCTGGTCCTGCCGGGCGACGGCGGCGCGATCGCCGGCGCGCTTTTCGGCACCGGTGACGGCATGGCCGGCGGCTACGGCGCGCTCGGTTTCGGCGCCCTGGCCGGCAAGCTGCCGGAAGGGGCATGGGCCTTCGCCACGCCACCGCAACAGGCCGAGCTCGCCTGCCTGGGCCTGCTGCTTGGCGGCTATGCCTTCACGCGCTACGGCAAGAAGCAGGGCCGTGCCCTGACATTCCAGGCGCCCGCGGGCGTCGATGTGGCAGCGGTCACCCGGCAGGCGCAGGCGCATGGCCTGACCCGTGATCTTGTCAACACCCCCGCCTGCGACATGGGGCCATCGGCGCTGGAAGCGGCCGCGCGCGACCTGGCGGCGCGCCACGCGGCATCGGTCAAGGTGATTGCCGGCGATGACCTGCTGGAAAACAATTTTCCGATGATCCACGCAGTCGGCCGCGCCGCCGCCGATGCGCCCCGCCTGATCGACCTGCAATGGGGCCCTGACGATGCGCCGAAAGTGACGCTGGTCGGCAAGGGCGTGTGCTTCGACACCGGAGGTCTCGACATCAAGCCGCCCAGTTCCATGCTCAACATGAAGAAGGACATGGGCGGCGCGGCCAATGTCCTCGGGCTTGCCGACATGCTGATGGGAGCCGGCGCAAGGATCAGGCTGCGCGTGCTCATCCCGGCGGTGGAAAACGCGATTGCCGGCAATGCCTTCCGCCCCGGCGACATCCTGGCAAGCCGTCAGGGACTGACCGTGGAGATCGGAAACACGGACGCCGAGGGCCGGCTGGTCCTGGCCGATGCCCTGACGTTCGCCGGAGAGGAAGCGCCGGATCTTCTCGTCGACATGGCGACCCTGACTGGCGCCGCCCGCGTGGCGCTGGGCCCCGACCTGCCGCCCTTCTACACCGCCGACGAGAGCCTCGCCGCCGCCCTTTCCGATGCCGCGCGCGACCGCGCCGACCCGCTCTGGCGCATGCCGCTCTGGGCGCCCTATGACGCTGACCTTGCCTCCAAGGTGGCCGATGTCAACAATGTCACCAGCGGCGGCTTTGCCGGTTCCGTCACCGCCGCGCTTTTCCTTCAGCGCTTTGCCGCAGGCGCGAAAAGCTGGGCGCATTTCGACATTTTCGCATGGAACCCGGCTGCCCGCCCGCACGGACCCGCCGGCGGCGAGGCGCAAGCCATCCGGGCGCTGGAAAAGGTGATCCGCGAGCGGTTTGGCTGAAGCGAAACTCGATCCCGATCCGTTGCGGAAGCAGGAAATCATGACCACCCTTGACCGCCGCCTCCATGCCTTTCGTCCTGATCTGGCCGATATTCACTTGCAAGGCCGGGTCGATGCACGACACTTCGTGTCTGCCAAGCCGGCGTGTATCGCTGTTCCCGTCGCCGATGTGAAATCCGCTCCCGATGCCGCTGCGGGAATGGATACGCAATTCCTGCTGGGTGACGAGGTGGGCGTATTCGAGCGCCGGGGCGGATGGGCCTGGGTGCAGGGCAGGCGTGACATGTATGTCGGCTATGTCGCCGAAGACGCGCTTGCACCCTGCGGCCCCGGCGCCACTCACCAGGTGGCCGTACCGCGCAGCTTCGCCTATCCCGAACCGGACATGAAGCGTCCGGTCACACGGCATCTGTCGCTTGGCGGCAGGGTGGCCATCGAGGCGCGGGCGCAGACGCGCGGCCTTGCCTATGGGCAGACGGAAGCGGGCGACTGGGTTGTCATGGGCCATCTCGGCCCGCTTGACGGTCAGCCGCTGACAGCCGATCACGCGGCCGTGGCCGAGCAACTGCTGCATACGCCCTATCTGTGGGGCGGCACATCGGCCTTCGGGATCGACTGTTCGGGCCTGGTGCAGCTTGCCTTCCGGATGGCCGGCCGCGATGTGGTGCGCGATACCGACATGCAGGCGGCGAACCTGGGAGACATGATCGCGCGGGAAGACCTGCGCCGCGGCGATCTGGTCTTCTGGACCGGTCATGTGGGCATCATGACCGATGCGGACACACTCATTCACGCCAATGGCCATACGATGACCGTGGCGCTGGAAAACCTCGATGCCGCCATTGCCCGCATCGGCTACCTCTACGGCCAGCCAACCGCGTTCAGGCGGGTTCAGTAGCCGGCCTGCGGGTCGATCACGTTTTCCAGCGGCTTTCCCTGCCTCAGGCGGGCGATCTGGCCCATCACGTATTCCACGACGGCGCTGCGCTTCGACCAGGCCGCCGCATGCGGCGTGATGACGAGATTCGGCGCATCCCAGGCAGGATGCCCTTCCGGCAATGGTTCGGTCTCGAACACGTCGAGCGAGGCGCCGGCCAGTGTGCCGTCATGCAGCGCTGCCACGATATCGGCATCCACCTGGGTCTTGCCCCGTCCGGCATTGATGTAGACCGGCGCGCCGAAGGCACCGTCCCGTGCGAGCTTCTCCAGGAAGGCGCGGTTGACGAGACCTTCCGTCTCCGCCGTGCGCGGAAGGAGGGAAACGAGGAAATCCGTCTGCCCGAGAAAGGCATCCAGTTCGTCCTGCCCGGCGAAGCATGTCATCCCGTCGATGGACTTGCGGCTCCGGCTCCAGCCGGAAAGCCGGAAGCCGAACGGCTTCAGCCTTGCCGCCGCATCCTGGCCCAGCACGCCGAGACCCATGATCCCGACGCGCACATCTTCCGCCCCCGGCTGCTCCAGCGCCCGCCAGACATGGCCGCGCTGCTGCAACGCATAGCGTCCCTGCTGGCGCAGGTGATGCAGGCATTGCAGCACGACCCATTCGCTCATGCGGTTTGTGAGGTCGTCGCCGACATAGCGAACCACCGGGATGGGGGGCAGCGCCACCCCTGAACGTGTGATGTGGTCCACGCCCGCACCCAGCGAGAACAGGGCCTTCATGTGGCCGATCCTGTCGAGCAATGCGGAATCCGGCGCCCAGACGATGGCATAGGCGCAGTCCCGCAGCGCCGCCTCGTCCATGCCCGGTTCGTACCAGTACACGGTTTGGCCGCGATGGCGCTCGGCGAAAACCGGCAGCCAGTCCTCCGGCCTGTCATCGCCCACGGCGACAAGGATCGCCTCGCCCGTCATGTCATCGCCTCCGTCAGTCTTTGCCTCAGTTCTGCGCGATCCTGGCCGGCAAACCAGTTGAGCGCCAGGAGCGCGAACCCGTTGCGGAAGACCCCGCGCCCGGCCGCATCCAGCGTTGTCAGGACAGGCACGGCAAGCGGCTCTATGTCCTCGTCATCGTCCTCGCCGGCCGTCGCGGGAAGCGCGGAACTGTCGACCAGCGCCAGGAAAAGGAAGGCATGTTCGGTGGTGATGCCGGGCGAGGGCAGGAATTCGAGGCACGGGACGATGGCCTGCGCGACCAGTCCCGTCTCTTCCTTCAATTCGCGCAGCGCCGCCGTTTCCGGCGTCTCGCCATCCTCCACGCCGCCGGCGACGATTTCGACCAGCGAGCCGCAGCCGGTCGCCAGATGCGCCGCCGGCCGGAACTGCCGGATCAGCACCAGCCGGTCGCGCTCCGGATCCCAGGCGATCACGGCAGCCACCTTCGCGCCCTCATGGATGTCGCGGGTCATCATGCCGCTCCATCCGCCGTCGTGCCGGCGGTGGCGCAGCATGAAGCGCACCATCCGCCGAAACCCCTCCGACAGCACCGAGCGGCCGGTGATCTCGGTCTCGACCGGCCGGTCTGCCAGCGCCGTCCGCGTCACTGGCTTACCACGCCGGACGGTGCCGTCTCGATGTCGAAGGCCGCCGCGATCAGGGCCCGCGTGTAGTCGGTTTGCGGGTTTTCGAAAATCTGGTCGGCGGTGCCGTATTCCACCACGCGCCCGCCACGCATGACGATGACCTCATTGGCCAGCGCCCGCACCACTTTCAGGTCATGGCTGATGAAGAGATAGGCCAGGTCGTGCCGCTTCTGCAGGTCGCGCAGCAGGTCCACCACCTGTGCCTGAACGCTCATATCCAGCGCCGACGTCGGCTCGTCCAGCATGACGAAGCGCGGATTGAGCACCATGGCCCGGGCAATGGCGATTCGCTGGCGCTGGCCACCGGAAAATTCATGCGGATAGCGATGGCGGCTGGAGGGGTCGAGCCCCACTTCCTCCAGCACCGCGACCACGCGCGCGTCGCGCTCGGCCCGGCTCAGGTCCGGGAAATGGATCGCCATGCCCTCCTCGATGATCTCGGAGACCGACATGCGCGGGCTGAGCGAGCCGAAAGGATCCTGGAAGACGATCTGCATGTGCGAGCGCAGCGGCCGCATGTCCTTGAAGGAATGCGAATCGATGCGCTTGCCCTCGAACGTGATGGCGCCTTCCGACTGGATCATGCGCGACAGTGCCAGCCCCAGCGTGGTCTTGCCGGAGCCGGATTCGCCCACCACGCCCAGCGTCTGGCCGGCCTTCACGGTCACATCGATGCCGTCGACCGCCTTCACGTGATCCACCACCTTGCGGAAGAAACCCTGACGCACCGGGAACCAGACCTTGACCTGGTCCCCCTTCATGACCGTCGCCGCTGAAGGATCGGCCGCCGGCGGGTGCCCCTTCGGCTCCGCGGCCAGGAGATGGCGGGTATAGTCGTGTTGCGGGTTCTCGAAAATGGCGCGAGTCGGCCCGCTTTCCACGATCTTTCCCCTGGTCATCACGCAGACCCGGTCGGCTATCTTGCGCACGATGCCGAGATCATGGGTGATGAACAGCATGGACATCTTGTGTTGCGTTTTCAGCCGGCCCAGCAGTTCGAGGATCTGCGCCTGCACGGTCACGTCCAGCGCTGTCGTCGGCTCGTCGGCGATCAGCAGGCGCGGCTCGTTGGCCAGCGCCATGGCGATCATCACGCGCTGCCGCTGCCCGCCTGACAACTGGTGCGGATAGGAGCCGAGCCGCTTTTCCGGTTCGCGGATGCCGACCTGGTTCAGCAGTTCCAGCACGCGCGCACGGGCGCTTCGGTCATCCATGCCCTGGTGCAGCCTGAGCACTTCCGCGATCTGCTTTTCGATCGTGTGAAGCGGATTGAGCGAGGTCATCGGCTCCTGGAAGATCATCGAGATGGCATTGCCGCGCACACGCATCAGGTCGCGTTCGTCGTGGTCGAGCAGGTCGTCGCCATCGAACAGGATCTGGCCGGAAGGATGGCTGGCGGCCGGATAGGGCAGGAGCTTGAGCACCGACAGGGCCGAGACCGACTTGCCCGAACCGGACTCGCCCACCAGTGCCACGGTCTCGCCCGGCATGATGTCGAACGACACATGGTCCACAGCCGTCACGTCGTTTCCGCCCATCTTGAAGGCGACCGACAGATCCCGGACTGAGAGCAGGGGGGCTTGGCTCATCGGAACGTCTTTCTCGGATCGAAGGCGTCTCGTGTCGCCTCGCCGATGAAGATCAGCAGCGACAGCATCAGCGAGATGACGACGAAGCCGGCAATGCCGAGCCAGGGCGCCTGCAGGTTCTTCTTGCCCTGCGCCAGCAATTCGCCCAGCGAGGCGGAGCCGGGCGGCAGCCCGAGGCCGAGGAAGTCGAGCGAGGTCAGCGAGGTGATCGACCCGTTCAGGATGAAGGGCAGGAAGGTCAGCGTGGCCACCATGGCATTGGGCAGCAGGTGGCGGAACATGATCGTGCGGTTGGACACGCCGAGCGCCCGCGCCGCGTTGACATATTCGAAATTGCGCGCCCGCAGGAACTCCGCCCGCACCACGCCGACGAAGGAGACCCAGGAGAACAGCAGCATGATGCCGAGCAGGATCCAGAACCCCGGCGGCAGCACCGACGCGATGATGAGGATCAGGAACAGGACCGGAATCGAGGACCAGATCTCGATGAAGCGCTGGAAGATGAGATCCACCCAGCCGCCGAAATAGCCCTGCACTGCGCCTGCGCTGACGCCGATGACCGCCGAGAACAGTGTCAGCGTCAGGCCGAACAGGACCGAGATGCGGAAACCGTAGATGACACGGGCGAGCACGTCGCGCGCCTGGTCGTCTGTGCCCAGCCAGTTCCAGTTGCCCATGTTGCAATTGGGATCGTCGACCCCGTCGACGAACTGGCTGCACCGTTCCTCCGGCGTGTACATCCAGGACGGCTTGGCGGGCGCTGCTTCCGGGATTTCGCGGTTGACCGTACGGTAATTATAGCGGATCGGTGGCCACAGCATCCAGCCATTGGCCTCGATTTCCTCCTGGATCACCGGGTCTCGATAGTCCGTGATGGCCAGGAAGCCGCCGAACTTTTCCTCCGGATAGTCGACGAGGACCGGCGACAGGATCTCGCCCTTGTAGGAAACGAGCACCGGCTTGTCGTTCGCCACGAACTCCGCCATCAGCGTCACGACGAACAGGACGAGAAAGATCCACAGCGACCAGTAGCCGCGCCGGTTGGCCTTGAAGTTCTGCCAGCGCCGCTGGTTGAGCGGCGACATGAAGGGCTTGCGCCTGCGCGCTTGCGCCGTGGCGGTGCGGTCGTGGACGGTCTTGTCCATCACACGTCCCTCCGCTCGAAATCGATGCGCGGATCGATCCACGTATAGGTCAGATCGGAGATCAGCCCGATCAGCAGGCCCATCAGCGAAAAGATGTAGAGCGTGGCGAAGACCACGGGATAGTCACGGTCGATGACCGACTTGAAACCGAGCAGGCCAAGCCCGTCGAGCGAGAAGATCTGTTCGATCAGCAGCGACCCGGTGAAGAAGGCGCCGATGAAGGCGCCGGGAAAACCGGCGATGATGATGAGCATGGCATTGCGGAAGACATGCCCGTAGAGCACCTGGCGTTCGGTGAGTCCCTTCGCCCTAGCGGTCACCACATACTGCTTCTTGATCTCGTCGAGAAAGGAATTCTTCGTCAACAGCGTCAGCGTGGCGAATTGCGACAGCACCATGGCCGTGAGCGGCAGTGTCAGGTGCCAGAAATAGTCCACGATGCGCTCTGGCCAGGACAATTCGCTCCAGTTTTCCGATGTCAGGCCGCGCAGCGGGAACAGATCCCAGAAGGAACCGCCGGCAAACAGCACGATCAGCAGCACCGCGAACAGGAAGCCTGGAATGGCATAGCCCACGATGATGACGGCCGATGTCCAGACGTCGAAGGCCGAACCGTCCTTGACCGCCTTCCGGATGCCCAGCGGTATGGAGATGGAATAGGAGATCAGCGTCAGCCACAGCCCGAGCGAGATCGAGACCGGCATCTTCTCCAGGATCAGGTCGATCACTGAAGTGGAGCGGAAATAGCTTTCGCCGAAATCGAACCGGGCATAATCCCACAGCATCAGGCCGAAGCGCTCATACCATGGCTTGTCGAATCCGAATTGCTGTTCGAGCTGGCGGATGAACTCCGGATCGAGCCCCTGCGCGCCGCGATACTTGGACGATACGTCGCCGCCGCCCGAATCGAAGCCCTGGTTCTGCCCGCCGAAATCGCCGCCGCCGCCGGAAATGCGGTCGGTCGCGCTGCCGCCCTGGCCGGTCAGTTGCGCGATCACCTGCTCCACCGGCCCGCCGGGCGCGAACTGGATGACAGCGAAAGACACCGCCATGATCCCGAGCAGCGTCGGGATCATCAGCAGCAGGCGCCTGAGGATATAGGCACCCATCAGGCCGGTCCCCGCTTCGTCACGGCCGGTTTTGCATCGTCAGGCCTTGCCAATCGCCCTTGCCTTTTCTTCATCCACCCACCAGAGCCGTTCCGGCGAAAAGCCGTAGTCGGGCTTCGGTTCGGCGTAACCGAACATGTCCCAGAAGGCTGCCCGGTGATTCGCCGCATGCCAATTTGGAATCCAGTCTAGCCGCGCGCGCAAGACCCGGTCGAGCGCGCGCATGGCAATCGTCATGGCCTCGCGCGTTTCCGCCCTGCCGACCGTGTCGATCAGCGCATCGACGGCCGGGTCCGCCGTTCCCGGCAGATTGCGCGTGCCCGCTGCTGCCGCCGCTTCCGAAGAGAAGATCAGCGCCAGGCCTTCGCGGGTCGGCGTGGCGCCGTGGTTGAGCGCGATGCCCACCATGTCGAATTCATAGTCGCGCAGCCGCGTCTCGAATTGCGAGGCATCCACCAGCCGCGAGGACGCGTCGATGCCCACGGCGCGAAGGTTTTCGATGAAAGGCTGCAGGACGCGCACGAAGGTCGCGTCACGCACCAGGATTTCCAGGGTCAGCGCCACGCCCTTGTCATCGGCCAGCATGCCGTTGCCGCCGCGGCGGTATCCCATCTCGTTGAGCAGGCGGGCAGCCTGTGACAACAGCCGCCGGTCGCGTCCCGAGCCATCCGAAACCGGCATGGTCACCGGTTCGCCGAACACCGTGTCCGGCAGGCTGCCGCGCCATGGCTCCAGCAATTCCAGTTCTTCCGGCGAGGGCGGCCCGCTGGCCACGAAATCGGAGCCGGAAAACAACGACTGCGACCGCTCGTAGGAGCCGTAGAACAGCTTTTCGCGGGTCCACTGGAAATCGAAACACAGGTTGATGGCCTGTGACATGCGGCGGTCTGCCAGGTGCGGCCGCCGCCGGTTGATCGCCCAGCCCTGCATCGTGGCGTATTTCTCGCGCGGGAAGGTGCGTTTGATGACCTTGCCTTCCGTGATGGCCGGGAAATCATATTCCGTGGCCCAGGTCTTGGACGTGAATTCCTGCCGGAACAGGGTGATTCCCTTCTTGAAGGCCTCGAACCCGGCCTGCCGGTCACGGTAGTAGTCGATGCGGATCCGGTCGAAATGGAATTGCCCGCGCATGACGGGCAGGTCACGGCCCCAGTAGTCCGCCATCCGCTTATATTCGATGAACAGTCCGGCCTGCGCCTCGGCCACACGGAACGGGCCGGATGACATCAGCGGCGTCATCTTCGTCTGGTCGAAGGCGAAACCCTCGAGGAACGCTTTCTGGAGAATGGGAAAGGTGGCCGCTGTCAGGATGGTGCGGTCGGAATGCTGGCCGGAGAAGACGAGATCGACCGTGCGCTCGTCCACCGCCACGGCGTCGTTGAGTTCGCGCAGCGGCTGGCTGAGTGACGGATGCGCCTGAGGTGTCTTGAACGTTTGGTAAGAGAAGGCGACGTCCTGCGCCGTGACCGGCGAACCGTCATGGAACCGCGCGTTCTCGCGCAGAAGGAAGCGGTAGGTCTTGCGATCCGGGGAAATCGTCACGCTTTCGGCCAGCAGCCCGTAGATTGCGTCCGGTTCGTCCAGCGCGCGCGTCATCAGTGCATCGAAGCACAATTCCATCCGCATCGGCGCATTGCCGCGAAAGGTAAAGCTGTTCAGCGTGTCGAAGGTCTGGGCACCCTGGTTGAAGGCCCAGTTGGGGGGCGAGAAATTGAACGTGCCGCCCTTCGGCGCCGCGAGGTTTGCATAGGCGAAATGGGTGAAAGCCGGGCCGTATTTCAGTTCGCCGAATGCCGAGAGCCCGTGCAGCGGCGTTTCGGCGGGCAGGGCTGCAAGGCCGGGAAGCCCGGTCAGCGGCAGAAGCGCGGCGGATCCGGCAAGCGTCAGGAATTGCCGGCGGGTCTGGTCCTGCATCATGGGGTCAGCCCTGCTTGCCGGTGCGTGCAGCCTTTTCCTCGTCCCACCACCAGACGGTCGGGAAGCCGTGATTGTATTCCGGCAGCGGATCGGGATGGCCGAAACGGTCCCAGTAGACGATCCTGTCGAACGGGTAATACCATTGCGGCACGACGTAGTGATGGTGCAGCAGCGCCCGGTCCAGCGCCCGCGTGGCGGCCACCAGGTCGTCGCGGTTCCTGGAGAAGATGATCTCGTCGATCAGCCGGTCGATCCCCTCGTCGGCAATGCCGGCATAATTGCGCGAACCGGTCCGGTCCTTCGATTCAGAACCCCAGTAGTTGCGTTGCTCGTTGCCCGGCGAAAGGCTCTGCCCCCAGTTCGATATGATCATGTCATAGTCGAAACTGCGCCACCGGTTGATGAAGGCCGAGGTTTCGATTTCCCGATAGGTGGCCTCGATGCCGATCTTGCGCAGGTTTTCCACATAAGGCAGCACGATCTTACCGAAATCGCGCCCGGAAATGTCGAGGATTTCGAAGGTGAAGGGCGCGCCGGTTTCGGAATGAACCATCTTGCGATCCCGCAATTCGTAGCCGGCCTCGCGCAGCAGGCGCACCGCTTCGCGCAGGTTGGCGCGCAGCTTTGCGTCGCTGCCGGCCTCCGGATTGACATAGGGCTCGGTGAAGACGGTTTCGGGCAGCAGGTCGCGGTACTTTTCGAGGATTTCCAGTTCCCGGCCCTCCGGAAGCCCGCTGGAGGCCAGTTCGGTGCCGGCGAAATAGCTGTCATTGCGCAGGTAGAGATCGAAAAGAACCGTCCGGTTCGTGGTTTCGAAGTCGAAGGCATAATTCAGCGCGCGCCGCACCCGCCAGTCCTGGAACTGCTTCCGGCGCTGGTTCGGCACGAAAGCCTGCATCGACCCCGACGCCCTGTCGGGATAGGCGAGCAGCTTCACATGGCCGGCCGCGCGGCCGGGAAAGATCGAAGGATCATAGGCCGTCACCCAGTTCTTGGCGGAATTCTCCAGCCGGAAGTCATAGGCGTCCGCCTTCAGCGCCTCCACGATGACCGCGCCGTCCCGGTAGTACTCGTATTCCACCGCGTCGAAATTGTTCTGGCCGACATTGGTGGGGATATCGGCGCCCCAATAGTCCTCGACGCGCTCGAAGGTGACCGAGCGTCCCGGATCCACCCGGCCGATCCGGTAGGGACCGGAACCAAGCGGCGGCTCGATCGTGCTGCGTGAAATGTCGCGGGCGGTTCCGTCCGGCCCTGTACCCTCCCACCAGTGTTTCGCGACCACCATGAGCTGGCCCATGATGTGCGGCAATTCGCGGTTGCCGCTCACATTGAAGAAGAAGGTCACCTCGTTGTCGCCGGTCTTCTGCGCCCCCACCACGTTGCGGTAGTAGAAGCGGACCTGCGGGTTCAATTCCACCTGTTTCTCGAAACTCCAGATCGCGTCTTCCGCCGTCACCGGCTCGCCGTCATGCCAGCGCGCCTTCGGATTCATGCGGAAGGAAACCCAGGAGAAATCGGCCGGATAGCGGATGGCTTCGGCCAGCAGTCCATATTCGGCCGAGATGTTCAGCTCGTCCAGGCTGGTCGTCATCAATGTCTCGAACACAAGTCCGAGACCTGTGGCCACCTCGCCCTTCGGCGGAACGGGATTGAAACTGTCGAAGGACCCGAGCGAGGCCAGCCGCGCCCGCCCGCCCTTGGGTGCATCCGGGTTGACGTAGTCGAAATGGGCAAAGCCGGCAGGATAGCGGGGCGTTCCGGTCAACGACGTTGCATGGTGCCAGGCCTCGGCCTCGCGCGCCGTGGCATCGGGCAGTGACGGGTTTTCGATGGGAACTTCCACGGCTGCCGCCCGGCCGAACACCAATGGCGACAGGGCCGCGGAAAGGAGAAGGCTTCGACGGGTCAGGACGAGATCGGGAAGCGCCATCGTTGAGAGTGTCCTTTCATGCCATGGCCAGAGCAGGTCCGGCGAAAGTGGAAACCGGTTGCGCGTGCAGATCGCGACCAGGCAAACGCTACGAACCGGCCAGGCGGCACCGCTGCGAGCCGTGCCGCTCACGATTTGTAACCTATGGCTTTTTGTGGCGAATGAAAGGGCGCTGGCGGCCAGCAACATGACAGGAGCATTAAAAAAAGCCGGCGCGAAGGCCGGCTTTCTTCAAATCGTCGTGAGACAGGCTTACTGGGCCTGACCTTCGGTCTGGGCTGCTTCGCCCTCCGCCGGCGCGGCTGCGGTTTCGCCTTCGGCCGGAGCTGCTGCGGCGTCACCTTCGGCCGCTGCGGCGTCACCCTCGGCGGGAAGCGGCAGCGGGTTGTCGGCCTGCTCGCGCAGCCAGGCGATCAGGTTGGCGCGGTCCTCCACCTTCTTCAGGCCGGCAAAGCCCATTGCGGTGCCGCTGATATACTTCTTCGGCGCGGCCAGAAAGGCGTTGAGGTTCTTGTATTCCCAGTTGACCGACTGGCCCTGGGAATATTCCTGCATGGCGGCTGAATAGGAGAAGCCCTCATGGCTGGCCACCGGGCGGCCGACGATGTCCCACAGATTCGGGCCGACCTTGTTGGCGCCGCCCTGTTCCACGGTGTGGCAGGCTGCGCACTTCTTGAACACGCTTTCGCCAGCGCCCGTGTCCGCGCTCGCCAGCAGCGGTGCAACCGGTTCCGGTCCGGTATCGGCCGGGGCTTCGGGCGCTGCGCCGCCGGCGCCTTCGGCAACCTCGATCGCGAAACCCGGCGTTTCCGGCGCGTGAGTCGCGAAGATCGCATCCGAGGCGATGGCCAGCGAGAACACCACGAAAACGGTGCCCAGCGTCGCGCCGATGAATTTGTTGAGTTCAAACGAGTCCATGTCCCAGAGGCTCCTGCATGCTTTCCCGCCGCATTGCCCTCCTGCCGCGGAATTCACCATGACGTGCGGGCACACCTATCCCTCGACCGGCGGGCCGGTTTTTGGTCGCGCGGAACCTATGTCTTTTGCACCTTCGTTGCAACACATATAAAGAGCCTCCCACTGAGACTTTTTGCCACTTTTCGCGGGTGACGCCTTCATGAACCCCATTGTCCTGATTCCCGCCCGCATGGCCTCCACGCGCCTGCCGGGCAAACCGCTTGCCGATATCGCTGGCGCTCCGATGATCGTCCAGGTCGCCAGGCGGGCCGCCGAGGCCGATTGCGGCCGTGTCGTGGTGGCGACCGACAGTGCCGATGTCTTCGAGGGCGTGCGCGATGCAGGCTTCGAGGCGGTGATGACCGGCATGCATCACCAGTCCGGCTCGGACCGCATTTTCGAGGCGCTGCAAACGCTCGACCCGCAAGGGGGGCATGACGTCGTCGTCAATCTCCAGGGCGACCTTCCCACGATCGATCCGCAAACCGTGCGCGCCGCGCTGAAGCCGCTGGACGATGCGGCGGTGGACATCGCCACGCTCACCGCGGAAATCACGCGGGCGGAAGAGCGCGGCAATCCCAATGTGGTCAAGGTGGTCGGCACGCCGGTCTCGCCGACACGATTGCGCGCGCTTTATTTCACCCGCGCCACCGCGCCCTGGGGCGAGGGACCGCTCTACCACCATATCGGTCTTTACGCCTACCGCCGTGCGGCCTTGGCGCGCTTCGTCTCGCTTGCCGCTTCGGTTCTTGAACAGCGCGAGAGGCTTGAGCAGTTGCGTGCGCTGGAGGCGGGCATGCGCATTGACGCCGAAATCGTTGACACCGTGCCTTTGGGCGTGGATACGCCCGAGGATCTCGAACGCGCCCGCCGGATGCTGGGCTGAAGGAAGACACCATGGCCGCCAAGACAAACAACATCGCCTTCCAGGGCGAACCCGGCGCGAACTCGGATACCGCCTGCCGCGACATGTTCCCCGCCATGGAGCCCATGCCGTGCCCCACCTTCGAGGATGCCTTCGTGGCCGTGGAAAGCGGCAAGGCCGATCTCGCCATGATCCCGATCGAGAACACGATCGCGGGGCGCGTCGCGGACATCCATCATCTTCTGCCTGAAAGCCGGCTGCATGTCGTCGGCGAGTATTTCCTGCCGATCCACTTCCAGCTCATGGTGCTGCCGGATGCCGACATCGCCGACATCAAGGCCGTGCACAGCCACATCCATGCGCTCGGCCAGTGCCGCAAGATCATCCGCAAGCATCGCTGGAAACCGCTCGTGGCGGGCGATACTGCAGGCGCTGCCCGTCTCGTGCGCGATCTGGGCGACAAGGCGCAGGCCGCGCTCGCGCCGCGCCTGGCGGCCGATCTCTACGGCCTGAAGATCATTGCATCCGATGTCGAGGACCAGGAGAACAACGTCACCCGCTTTGTCGTTCTGTCACGCGACAAGGTGATACCGGCGCGCGTCGGCGACGAGGCGATGATGACCACCTTCGTCTTCCGGGTGCGCAACATTCCCGCCGCGCTCTACAAGGCCATGGGCGGTTTCGCCACCAACGGCGTCAACATGACCAAGCTGGAAAGCTACCAGACCGGCGGCAAGTTCTTCGCCACCCAGTTCTATGCCGACATCGAGGGCCATCCCGATGACGCCAACGTCAAGCTGGCGCTTGAGGAACTGGCCTTCTTCTCCCGCGATGTCCGCGTGCTCGGTGTCTATGAGGCCCATCCCTTCCGCGCCACCCAGGCGGAAGAAGCGGACGGACGCTGAGGCATCGGCAGGAACCATGCGCAGGCCGCGCCGTTCATCATCCATGGAGCACGCGATGGATGGACGGCTTGCCGGCCGGAGGGCATTCTGGAGCACCGGTTTCGTTGCCGGCGCCACCCTGTTCTGCATCCTTGCCGTGCTGGTCGAACTGGATCTCACCGCCGGCCTCGATATCCTGGTCCTGGAAAGCCTGCGCTCGGCCGATGATCTGACCGATGCGCTCGGCCCGGCCTGGTTCGAGGACACCGTCCGCTCCATGACCGTGCTGGGCGGATATCCCGTCATCGTCTTCGCGGTCCTCAATGTCATCGTGGTCCTCGTCATCATGGAGGACCGGACTTCAGCCACCCTCGTGGCCGCTTCGGTTTCCGGGGCATCGGTTCTCAGTTCGGGGCTGAAACAGGTCTTCGCGCGGCCGCGACCCGATATTGTCGCCCATCTCGACCCCACCATCGTGGCCGTGAGTTTCCCCAGTTCCCATGCCACCGTATCGCTTGCCACCTGGCTCACGCTGGCGCTGGTGCTGGCTGCCCGTGTTCCGGTCCGTGCCGTGCGCATCTATCTTGTCGCCGTGTCGCTGCTGCTGGCCGCCCTTGTCGGCCTCAGCCGCATCTATCTCGGTGTGCATTGGCCCAGCGATGTCCTGGCCGGGTGGGCCTTGGGCTTTGCCTGGCTGTGCGTTGTCTTCGGCATCGCCGGCATGCGCGAGGCACGACGCCGGCAGGCTGGCGGACGGGTGGGGTGACGCCATGATGGCTCGGCCGAAACCGCGCAAATGGCTGCGGCTCCTCGCCCGCTGGGGCTATGCGTCCCGGGGCGTGGTCTATCTCCTGATCGGCGGCCTTGCGCTGCTGGCCTCCTTCGGCGCGGCCGAGGAAACCGGAACCCGTGGCGCCTTGCTCACGCTGATGACCGGGAGCGCCGGTCCCCTTCTTCTGCTTGTCCTGGCTGCCGGGCTGATGTCGCATGCCGGCTGGCGGCTGATGCAATCGGTGCTCGATGCCGATGATCTGGGCCTGGCATGGCGCGGGCTCGTGGTTCGCGCCGGCCTGTTTGCCAGTGCGCTCAGCTATGGTGCGCTGGCGCTCTCTGCGCTGGGTCTGGCCGGTCTGGCGGAAGCGGGATCGGGGGAAGGCGACCGCAACCCGGCCGTCGCCTGGTTGGTCGCCCTCACCGGTTCCTGGGGCGGAACGATCATTCTGTCGCTTGTCTTCGCCGGGATTGCCGTCGCGCATGTCTGGAAGGCGGTCACCGCGGGCCATGCGAAATACGTGCATCCGCCGCCGCGCTACAGCAATTTGGTTGACCTGGTTGCCATTGGCGGATTGACCGCGCGCGGCGCCGTCTTCGCAACCATTGCCTTTCTGCTCTGGGCGCGCCGGCTCGACTATGGCTCCGCCTCGATCCCCGACACCGAGACCGTGCTTTCGTGGACTGGCAGCCTGCCCTGGGGCGGCCCCGTTCTGGCCGGCCTGGGCGTCGGGCTGATCCTGTTCTGTCTCTACAGCTTTGCCGAGGCCGCATGGCGTGAGGTCGACATGCCGTCGGCATGAAGCGGCCCTGTCAGCCGGCCGCCACCCAGTCGGAAATCAGCCGGTGGGCGATGGCGCGTGAGGGCGGAATGGCCGGCAGGTCCGGGTTGCCCGGCGCCCGCTTCAGCATCTCGCGCACCTCGTCGCGCGAGAACCACCGGCAATCCTCCAGTTCGGTTCTGTCGGGATCGATCTCGAAGCTCGTGGCCTCGCCATAGCAGCCGATCATCAGCGAATGGGGAAACGGCCAGGGCTGGCTGGCGTGATAGGCCACGCGGCCGATCGAAATTCCCGATTCCTCCAGCGTCTCGCGGCGCACCGCCTCCTCGATGCTCTCGCCCGGCTCGATGAACCCGGCCAGGCATGAATACATGCCGGGCGGGAAATGCGGGCTGCGCCCAAGAACGCACCGCTCGCCATCGAGGGCGAGCATGATCGCCACCGGATCGGTGCGCGGAAACACCTCCGCCTTGCATCCCGGGCAGACGCGCTTGACGCCGCCGCCGCCCATGGCGGTCTTCTCGCCGCACCGTCCGCAGAACCGGTTGGCCGCGTGCCAGGCCAGCAAAGCCGCGCCCTGGGCCAGCGCGGCTTCCGTTTCCCGGGTCAGCAATTGCTGCATGTAGAGCGAGCGGTAGTCGATGGCCTTGACCGAAGCGGGAAGTGAGTCCGGATCGAGTGATGACGGCGCGGCCAGCACCGGGTGTCCCTCGTCATATCCCAGCAGGATGGCCTGTCCGAGCCGGGCACCCAGGCCCTGCGCCCCGCCCACATCGTGCAGGCCGCGAAGGCCTTCCCCTTCCGCGGTCATGTAGAGCCGTCCTGCGCGGGCGACGAACAGCCGGGCGGAGGGGTCGTCGAGCGCCTTCTCCACGCAATCTTCGGAGCGGTGCTCCGACTGCCGGTCGAGCCGGTTGCCGGCGAAGCCGACGCGCATGGACGGTTCTTCGGCTGGCGCGTCGAAAAACGGAAAGGGCATGTTTGGGTATCCTTCGGGAAGGGCGCAGCGGCCCGTGCGTCATGTGGATGCGATCAGGCCGCCGAGACGGCTTCTTTCAGCCGTGAAACGAACTGGTGGCGATCTTCCTTTCGCCACGGCTGGCGTTCGCCATGGCCCCAGACCGGGCCGGGCCAGTTCGCGTCGCCCTCGTTGCGGGCCACGATATGCCAGTGGAGTTGCCTCACGATATTGCCAAGCGCCCCGGCATTGATCTTGTCGCAGCCGGTGATGTCCTTGAGTGCGCCGGCCACGAGATTGGTCTCGAAGGTCAGCATGGCCTGGTCCAGCGGCGTCAGCTCGTGCAATTCGTGGATGTCCGGCCGTTGCGGAATGAGGATCAGCCAGGGCCAGCGGCTGTCATTCATCAGACGCAATTCGCAAAGGCCCAGCCACAGGATCGGATGCGTGTCGGCTTCCAGTCGTCTGTCGAGCTCAAATCCGGCTTTCACCCGTGGCAACATCCCTCTTCCGTCCGTTCCTGGCGTTCCGACTGTCATGAAAGAACAATCCTGACTCAAGTTTTCGCGGATGTCTTGTCATTTTTACCCTTTCATCCTGTGCCTTCGTCCGAAATCACGTCCATGGCGCTTGCATTCGCGGTCAAAAGAACCGATATGGGCAGCGGGAGGCTGGTGGTGGACGAGCCACTCGCCAACCGGGTCAGGTCCGGAAGGAAGCAGCCCTAACGAGCCATGGCGCGGGTCACCGCGCCAGCCTCCCGCCTTTCCCCGTCGCTGTGCCGTCTTCGCATTGACCGCGCCGCGCCCCCCTGCAAGTATCGCCGGGAACGGAGACCAGACCCGAACCATGAGCGACCAGTCCGGCGGACAGCAGACACCCTACCGGGTGCTCGCCCGCAAATACCGCCCGCGCGATTTCACCGACCTGATCGGTCAGGAGCCGATGGTGCGCACGCTCACCAACGCGTTCCATTCGGGCCGCATCGCCCAGGCATGGATGCTGACCGGCGTGCGCGGGGTCGGCAAGACGACGACGGCACGCATCCTGGCCCGTGCCCTGAATTACCATACGGAGAGTGTCGACCGGCCCTCCATCGACCTGTCGGTGCCCGGCGAGCATTGCCAGGCGATCATGGAAGGCCGCCATGTCGACGTGATCGAGATGGACGCAGCCTCCCATACCGGTATCGGCGACATCCGCGAGATCATCGAGCAGGTGCGCTACATGCCCTCGGTGGCCCGCTACAAGGTCTTCATCATCGACGAGGTTCACATGCTGTCGAACCAGGCTTTCAACGGCCTGCTGAAGACGCTGGAAGAGCCGCCGCCGCATGTGAAGTTCATCTTCGCCACCACGGAGATCCGCAAGGTGCCGGTCACCGTTCTTTCGCGCTGCCAGCGCTTCGACCTGCGCCGTGTCGACGCCGAGGCGCTGACGCGCCATCTCGCCCGCATTGCCGAGCTGGAGGAGGTGTCGGTCGAGGCCGACGCCCTGTCCATGATGGCGCGCGCGGCGGAAGGCTCGGTGCGCGATTCGCTGTCCATTCTCGATCAGGCCATTGCCCATGGCTCCGGCCATGTCACCGCGCAGGCCGTGCGTTCCATGCTCGGCCTTGCCGACAATGCCCGCGTCATCGACCTGTTCGAGATGCTGATGAGGGGCGACCTGCCCGGCGCGCTGGGAGAGTTGAAGAACCAGTATGACGCCGGTGCCGATCCTGCCGTCGTGCTGACGGATCTGGCGGCCTTCACCCATCTGGTCACCCGGCTTCGTTTCGTGCCGGAAGCCGCCGACGATGCCTCGCTCAGCCAGGACGAACGCACGCGCGGGCTTGATTTTTCGCAGAATCTCTCGGTGCGGGTGCTCTCGCGCACCTGGCAGATGCTGCTCAAGGGTATCCACGAGGTTCAGGGCGCGGCCCGGCCCTATGCGGCCGCCGAGATGGTGCTGATCCGCATCGCCCATGCCGCCGACCTTCCCACGCTGGACGAGGCCATCCGCGCGCTCGGCGAGCGGAGCGGCGGCGATGCCGGCGCGGGTGCCCCACCGGCCGGCGCGCCTTCGGCAGGCGGTGGCGCGGGCGGGCAGGGTGCGCCTGCGTCACGCCAGGGCCAGGCCGCGACGGCCTATGGCCGCTCCGCACGGTCCGCGCAGCCGGTTTCCGGCCCTGCCATGCGTCTGGTGGAAAGCCGGCCGGCCGAGACGCCGGCCATGCGCGCTGCACCGGCGCCCGAAGCGGAGACGGCGGCCGCCGATGCCGTCCCGGTGCGATCGCTGGAGGACATCGTCGCGCTGGCCGACCAGCATCGCGACCTGCGCATCAAGATCGGCGTACGCAACAGCATTCGTCTCGTCTCGCTGGCGCCGGGCCACCTGTCCGTCTCGCTGACACCCAATGCCGACCGGTCGATTCTCACCGATCTGGCCCAGCGCCTGAAACTGTGGACCGGGCGCAACTGGATGGTCTCGCTCAGTCAGGAAGAGGGCGGACGCACCATTGCCGAGATCGAGGAGGAAACGCGCGAAACGCTGTTTTCCGATGCAAGCAAGGATCCGGCCGTGGCCGCGATCCTGCAGAAGTTCCCGGGCGCCAGGGTCATCGATGTCCGCCTGCCGGCCGCACCCGAAGAGGTGCCCGGCGCTGAGGGCATGCCGGTCGAGGCCTTGCCCGACGACGATGACGACGACATTCTTTGACACGGACCCGAACGCGGGAGAGAGACGATGAAAGATCTGATGGGCCTGATGAGCAAGGCCAAGGAAATGCAGGCCAGGATGCAGGCGCTGCAGGAGGAAATGGCCAGCATCACCGCTGACGGCCAGTCCGGTGGCGGTCTTGTCACCGTGACGCTGAGCGGCAAGGGTGAGATGCGCGGTCTGAAGATCGACCCCTCGCTTTTCAGGGAAGACGATGTGGAAATCCTTGAGGACCTGATCCTGGCGGCCCACAACGAGGCCAAGGCCAAGGTGGAGCAGGTGATGGCCGAAAAAACCCAGGAACTGACCGCCGGCCTGCCGATCCCGCCCGGCATGAAACTGCCGTTCTGATCCGGGCCGGCCCACGGGCTGCGCCTTGTTGCAATCACTCGCCGGTTGAACCCGGCCTCTTCCGGAGGCGTGGATCATGACGCTTGCGCAGGAAAATCTGCGCGGTGCGATGCTGATGGTTTTCGCGATGGCGTGCTTCGCCGTCGAGGACATGTTCATCAAGCGCGCCGCGCAGTCCTTGCCCGTCGGGCAAATCCTCATCCTGTTCGGTCTGGCGGGCATGATCGCGTTTTCCGCGATTGCCGCCATGCGCGGCCAGCGCCCGTGGCACGGGGCCATGCTGGGTCGCACGCTTCTCCTCAAGGCGGTGCTCGAGGTGGTCGGGCGTCTTGGCTATACGCTCGGAATCGCGCTGACGCCGTTGTCCAATGCCTCGGCCATTCTTCAGGCAACGCCGCTGGTCGTCGTGGCGGGCGCCGCTGTTCTCTTTGGCGAAAAGGTGGGCCTGCGCCGCTGGCTGGCCGTCGGCATCGGCTTCATGGGCGTGCTGATCGTGCTGCGTCCCGGCATGGAGGGCTTTGTGCCGGCCGCATTGTGGACAGTGATCGGCATGTTCGGCTTTGCCGGCCGCGACCTTGCCTCGCGCGCCGCGCCAAAGGTGTTGTCCAATCCGCAACTGGGTGCCCATGGCTTTGCAGCCCTCACCGTGGCAGGCCTCATCCTTCTTCCGTTCACCGGTGCGCCGGTCCGGCCGTCCCCGCCGGTCATCGGCTTTCTCGCCGCCGCGTCCCTGTTTGGTGTCACCGCATATTGGAGCCTGACTGCCGCCATGCGCATGGGCGAGGTGTCGGTGGTCACGCCATTCCGCTACACGCGCCTGCTGTTCGGCATCGCGCTCGGCATCGCCGTGTTCGGCGAAAGCTTTGACCGGATCACCCTTGCGGGCGCAGTGCTGATCCTCGCTTCCGGGCTCTACACGCTTTTGCGCCGGCCGCGCCGGGAGCCTTTCGCGGCGATGTAGATCGTGTTTCCGGCCCGCTAGCCGAGCTGCTTTTCCATGAGAACGGCGGGAAAGGCGGTGTCGCTTGCCAGCATCACCGCCACGTCTTCCAGCCGGTGAAAGCCGTGGCGGGCGTAGAATTTCTCCGCCGGCCGCGAGGAAAAGCACATCAGCTTGCGCAAGCCGTCGCGCCTGGCCTCCGCGAGACATGTCGACAGGATGGCGCCGCCCACGCCGCTGCGCATGAGATCGGGATGGGTGGCGAAATGGCGGATATGGCCGCTGGCATCGTCCAGCCGCCCGGTTCCCGGTGTCGCCTTGCTCCAGCCGCCGCAACCGGCCACGCGTCCGCCGATATGGGCCGCGAAGTAATGGCCGGATGCGAGCAGCGCCGGATCGATGCGCAGCATGGCCGGCAGGGCGTCGGTCAGGATGTCGTCGCTGTACCAGCCCGGATAGACCGCCGAATAACAATCCGCGATCAATGCTTCGAGCGCTTCCCGGTCATCGGCACCGGCTCGCCGTATCACGATATCGTTCATGGTCTCGTCTCCCGGCTTACCGATGCTTCCAACTTGTCTCATTTCTTAATGGCTGAAGCGCGATTCGCCATCCTCCCAATGGATGAAAACCTCTGCCAATTGCCTATATGATCGTCGATGACGAGGACCGAATGCGCGATGTGCTGACCTTTACCGACAAGGGCATCTATTGCCCTGCCGGCGATTTCTTCATTGACCCGTGGCGTCCGGTGAAGCGCGCGCTCATCACCCATGGCCATGCCGACCATGCCCGCTGGGGCCATGAAAGCTATCTGTGTACCGCGCCCGCCGCGCCCGTCATTGAACGGCGCCTCGGCGTCACGCCGCAAACCGTGGACTATGGCAGGACCCTGACGATCGGCGATGCCTCAGTCAGCTTCCATCCGGCAGGCCATGTGCCGGGATCGGCACAGATCCGGGTCGAGGTCGGTGGCCAGATCTGGGTCGTCTCTGGCGATTACAAGGTCGAAGAGGACGGCCTGTCGGAGCCTTTCGAGCCGGTGCCCTGCCACGCCTTCATCACCGAATGCACCTTCGGCCTGCCCGTCTTCAACTGGACCAGCCAGGCCGAACTGGCCGGCGAACTCAACGCCTGGTGGCGCGCCTGCCGGGACGCCGGCAAGGTGGCGGTCATCGGCGCCTATTCGCTGGGAAAGGCGCAGCGCGTGCTGACGAGCCTCGACCTGTCCATCGGCCCGGTTTTCACCCATGGCGCGGTCGAGAACATGAATTCGGTCCTGCGCGAACAGGGCGTGGACCTGCCGCCCACGACGCAAGTGACACCGGACGTTGCCCGCGCCGCCTTCGCTGGTGGCCTTGTCATCGCTCCACCCTCGGCCATGGAGGGAAACTGGATGCGCCGCTTCGGGCCTGTCTCGCGCAGCTATGCGTCGGGCTGGATGGCGCTGCGCGGCGTGCGCCGCAGGCGGGCCGCCGACCGTGGCTTCGTGATGAGCGATCATGCCGACTGGCACGGCCTCAACGAAGCCGTTGCCGCGACGGGCGCCGAACGCGTCTTCGTCACCCATGGCTATACCGGACCGTTCCGCAAATGGCTGCAATCACGCGGCTATGATGCCCATGTCGTCTCCACCGAATATGAGGGCGAGAGCCTGGACACCGCACCGGGCGGTGACGAGGCGGGGGAGGGCGCATGAACCGCTTCGCCGCCCTTTTCACCGCGCTCGACCAGACCACCGGCACCAATGCCAGGGTTGCCGCGCTGGCGGCGTACTTCCGCGAGGCACCGGAGGACGACCGGCTGTGGACCATCGCCCTTCTCTCGGGCCGCCGCCCGCGTCGCGCGGTCACCGCGACCAATCTGCGTGAATGGGCCGCCGGGCGCGCCGGCATCCCGCTCTGGCTGTTCGAGGAGGCCTATCCGGTTGTCGGCGACCTGGCCGAGACCATCGCCCTCGTCCTGCCCGAGCCGCAAGAGACCAGCGACGAAAGCCTGACCTTCTGGATCAACGAGACGCGGGCACTGCGCGACGCCGATGACGAAACCCGCAAGGCCGCCATTCTGTCGGCCTGGAACCGGCTCGACCGGACCGGCCGCTTCCTGTTCAACAAGCTGATAACCGGCGGCTTCCGCATGGGCGTCTCGCAGAAGCTGATGACCCGCGCGCTCGCCGCGGCCACCGGCATCGAGGAGACCGCGCTTGCCCATCGCATCATGGGCGACTGGTCGCCCGACACCACCACGTTCGACCGTCTCGTCCTGTCCGGCGACAACGAGGTCGCCACCTCCCGGCCCTATCCGTTCTGCCTGGCTCATCCGCTGGAGGCAGAACCGGGCAGTCTCGGCCCTGTCTCCGACTGGCTGGCAGAATGGAAATGGGACGGCATCCGCGGGCAACTGGTGCGCCGAGAGGGACAGCTTTTCGTCTGGTCACGCGGCGAGGAACTGGTGACAGACCGCTTTCCCGAACTTGCCGCCACACTGGATTGCCTGCCCGACGGCACGGTGATCGACGGCGAGATCATGGCCTGGCGCGACGATGCGGTCCTGCCGTTTCAGGCGCTCCAGACGCGCATCGGCCGCAAGACCGTCTCGAAGAAGCTGCTGGCGGAAACGCCGGTCGTCATGACCGCCTACGACCTCCTGGAACAGGACGGGCAGGACCTGCGCCAGACGCCCTTCGCCGAACGCCGCGCCCGGCTTGAACGGCTGATCGGAAACCTGCCGCCGACCGCGCCGCTTCGCCTTTCGCCAACGGTGCCGGCCACCACCTGGGCCGGGCTTGCCGATGCCCGCGCCACATCGCGCGAACGTGGCGCCGAGGGGCTGATGCTTAAGCGGCTGGACAGCCCCTATCACGTCGGGCGCAAGCGGGGCGACTGGTGGAAATGGAAGGTCGACCCGCTCACCGTGGACGCCGTGATGATCTACGCCCAGGCCGGCCATGGCCGCCGCGCCAACCTGTTCACCGATTTCACCTTCGCCGTGCCCGACGACGAGGGCAATCTGGTGCCCTTCACCAAGGCCTATTCCGGGCTGACGGATGCGGAGTTCCGCGAGATCAGCCGCTGGGTGCGCGCCAACACGCTGGAGCGCTTCGGCCCCGTGCGTTCCGTGCCACCGGTGCATGTTTTTGAAATCGCCTTCGAGGGCCTCCAGGCCTCCAGCAGGCACAAGTCCGGTATCGCGCTGCGTTTCCCGCGCATGGCCCGCTGGCGCACCGACAAGCCGGTTTCCGAGATCAACACGCTGGCCGACCTGAAGGCGCTTCTGGCTGCCCATGGCGGCTGATCGGCACTGGTCCAGACGCCCCTTTCGGTCTATCTCTCGCCCATGTCCAAGCGAATCGCCGGTCCCGAAATCGAGAAACTGATCCAGCTTCTGTCCAAGGTGCCGGGCCTGGGGCCGCGTTCGGCCCGCCGTGCCGCACTGCATCTGATCAAGAAGAAGGACCAGTTGATGGGGCCTCTTGCCGGTGCCATGGCCGAGGCCTACGCGAAGGTCGGCACCTGCTCGGTCTGCGGCAATGTCGACACGGTGGACCCGTGCAACATCTGTACCGATCCCCGCCGCGAGGGAACCGTCATCATCGTGGTGGAGGACGTGGCCGACCTCTGGGCGCTGGAACGCGCCGGTGCCATGACCGCGGCGCGCTACCATGTGCTGGGCGGCACGCTCTCGCCGCTCGATGGCATCGGCCCGGACGATCTCAACATTGCCGGCCTGGTCGACCGCGTGGCGGCTGGCGGCGTGTCGGAAATCATCCTTGCCGTGAATGCCACGGTGGAGGGCCAGACAACGGCCCACTATGTCACCGACCGCCTGGCCGGTTTCGACGTGAAGGTGACGCGGCTGGCCCATGGCGTGCCCGTGGGCGGCGAGCTGGACTATCTGGACGACGGCACGCTGGCGGCGGCCTTGCGCGCCCGCACCAATTTCTGAAAACGCCTTGCGCCCCGCCTTACGCAAGCCACAACGGCTGGTAGGATGGTTGCGAATCGTCCGTTGAACGCCGGAGCCGTCTCTCCATGCGCCATCTTCTCACCGCATTCGCCCTCGTCCTGCTTGTTTCGGCCCCGGCGCTGGCCCGCTCGCAGGCTGTCGAGCGCCAGTTCCGCGACTGGCTGGCCAATGACCTGTGGCCGCAGGCCCGCCAGCGCGGCGTCAGCGCGGCGACGTTCAATGCGGCCTTCGATGGCGTGACGCTGAACTGGAAACTGCCCGATCTGGTGCCGCCGGGCACCAGGCCGGAAACGCCGCGGAAACAGCGCCAGGCGGAGTTCGGCGCTCCGGCGAGATATTTCAATCCCGGGACAGTGCAGGGCGCGGCTGCCGGCGGGCGTGACCACAAGGCCCGCCTTGCGGCCACCTTGAAGCGTGTCGAGAGCGCCTATGGCGTGCCCGGCCGCATCCTGCTGGCCATATGGGCGCGCGAGAGCGGCTTCGGGCGGGCGAAGATCCCCCATGACGCGTTCGAGGTGCTTGGTACCAAGGCCTTCATGTCCACGCGCAAGGAGATGTTCCGCAACGAATTGCTGGCCGCCCTGCAGATGGCGCAGAACGGCGTGCCGCCGCGCAACATGAAATCGTCCTGGGCCGGCGCGCTCGGCCAGCCGCAATTCATGCCGTCCTCCTACCTGAAACACGCCGCCGACGGCGACGGTGACGGCCGCGCAGACATCTGGGGATCGCAGGCCGACACGCTGGCATCCATCGCCAGCTACCTGCGCCACCATGGCTGGCAGACAGGCCGCGACTGGGGTTTCGAGGTGGTGGTTCCGCAATCCGTGGCCTGTACGCTTGAAGGGCCGGATCAGGGCCGCACGATTGCGCAATGGGAAGCGATGGGAATCCGCCGCGTGAACGGAAAACCCTTCCCGGCCCACGAACTGAAGGGCGAGGGCTATCTGATGATGCCGGCTGGCCGCCTCGGCCCGGCCTTCATCGTCACGCCGAATTTCTATGTCCTGAAGGACTACAACGAGAGCGACCTCTACGCCCTTTTCGTCGGCCATGTCGGCGACCGCATCGAGTGGAATGTCGGCGATTTTACGCAAGGCTGGGGGAAGATCGACAAGCTCTGGCGCTCCGACATCGCCGCCATGCAGCGCGTGCTCGAACGCCAGGGCCACGATGTGGGCGGCGCCGACGGCCTGCCGGGTTTCAAGACCCGGCGATCCATCGGCGCATGGCAGGCGAAGAACGGACGCCAGCCGACCTGCTTTCCCGATGCGGAATTGATCCGCGCAATCCGCTGAGCGCTCAGGCTGTCGGATCTTCCGATACGCGGATGATCAGCTTGCCCTTGTTGCGCCCGGTCAGCAAGCCCTGGAAGGCCTCGACGGTGTTTTCCAGCCCGTCCACGATGTCTTCGGTGTAGCGGATCCGGCCTTCGCGCACCCACGCGGCCATCTCGCGCTCGAAGGAACCGCGATGTTCGGCCTCGTGATCGTAATTGATGAAGCCGCGCACGGTCAGCCGGTTGACGAGAATCGCCCGCATGAACATGGGCAGGTAGTCGCCCCCTTCCGGCAGGCCGGAAAGGTTGTAATAGGCGATGGTACCGCAGACCGGCATGCGCGCGAACGGGTTGAACAGCGGGATGACGGCCTTAAGCACATCGCCGGCCACGTTCTCGAAATAGACATCCACGCCATCCGGACAGGCGGCTTTCAGCTTCTGGGGAAAGTCGGCTTCCTTGTAGTTCACGCAGGCGTCAAAGCCGAATTCGTCCACCACCTGGGCGCATTTCTCGTCCGAACCGGCAATGCCGACGGCCCGGCAGCCCTTGATCTTCGCGATCTGGCCGACAAGCTGGCCGACAGCGCCATTGGCCGCCGAGACGAGAACGGTTTCGCCGGCCTTCGGCTTGCCATGCTCGATGAGCCCGGCATAGGCGGTAAAGCCCGGCATGCCGAGGCAGCCGAGCGCGGTGGAAATCGGCGCGGCCGACGGATCGAGCTTGCGGCAGGCATCCGCCGGCATCACCGCATGGCTCTGCCAGCCGGTGCGCGCCAGCACGATATCGCCGGCCGAAAGCGAGGCATCGCCGCTTTCCAGCACAGAGCAGACGGCCTCCGCCGTCACGACGCCGCCGATCTCTGTCGATACGGCATAGGATTTTGCCGGGCTCATCCGCCCGCGCATGTAGGGGTCGAGCGAAAGATAGATGACCTTGACGAGAACCTCGCCCTGGCCCGGAGATGGATAGTCATGGGCTTGAAGTTTCAGTTCGTCATGACCGGGCATCCCTTTCGGATAAGCCGTCAGGATGATCCGTTGACCGTTCGCGCCCATGCTTTCCTCCCGTGCTGGCGATCGTCTGGACCGGGACTATAGGCGCAAGGGCCGTCAGGGCAAGCGGCTGTTCGCCGGTGCACCACGGTAAACAGAACGTGAATTGGAAAACCGCCCTTCAAGACCCACCGTAACAGGACGGGGGCACAGGGAGATGAAAGATGCAAAGACCGAGCCGCCTGAATGAACTTGCAACCATGATGATCAAGCAGGCCAAGCTGTTGAAGCACAGCGGTCTCGTGGCAGAAGCGCGCGAACTGGCGCGCCGGGCCCTCGCCCTGCGCAGCTATGACCGGCTGGCGATGCAGCCGGTCAGGATTCGCGTCCGGCGCTGACCGGTCAGGCGCAATTGCGGCAGAAAGGCGTGGCCGGCAGCAATTCGAGCCGGTCCGGCGAGATTTCCTCGCCGCATTTCACGCAGTCGCCATAGGTCCCGTTGTCGACGCGATTGAGCGCGGCTTCGATCCGGCGCAGTTCCTCCATGCCCTGGTTGCCGAGGCTTTCAAGCACTTCGTCGCCTTCGCGTTCCGTCGCGCGTTCTTCCGTGTCGGCGCTGGCCGGCTCGTCCAGATCGTGCTCGATTTCCTCAAGACGTTCGCGGAGTTCAGCCTGGCGGGCAAGCAGCTTGTTCTTGAAATAGGCGACATCGACCATGGATCTTCTTACCTCCTGAATGCCGCACACCGTTGCACGGCCCTTTATCCGGCACAATAACCGCACCTGCCGGTTTTTTCTTGATTTGGCTCAACACGACGCGCCGGGTCAATCCTCGTCCACCACGTGCAGGCGCAGCCGCCTCGGCGTGTCCTCGTGCGGCACGTCGTGCGGAGAGGAGGGACGGCTTCCGGCCAGCCGCCCGTGGTCCGTCTGCCGCCGGTCCGGCTCGGACGGGCCGAACTCCAGGGCCTCGATCTTCTCGCCGCGCTGCGACAGTTTCTGTGTGGACGTGACGATCTGCTCGATGTCGCGCGATGCCTGGCCGAAATGGGTCTGCAGCTTCATGACCCGGTCACTCAGCCGGCCCAGGTCGTTCATCAGATGCGCCACCTCGCCCTGGATCAGATGCGCCTGCTCACGCATGCGCGCATCCTTCAGCACGGATTGCACCACCTGCACCGAGAGCATGAGCAGCGATGGCGACACGATCACCACCCGGGCGCGGTGGGCCTTCTGCACCAGCGTCTCGAATTGCTCGTGGATGTCGGCGAAGATCGATTCGGATGGCACGAAAAGGAAGGCCGTGTCCTGTGTCTCGCCGGGAACGAGATATTTCCCGGCAACGGCTGCGATGTGAACCTCCATGTCGCGGCGGAAACGCTGCCGTGCCTGTTTTTCCGCTTCGGCATGCTCCGCCGCGCGCACCGCGTTCCAGCCTTCCAGCGGAAACTTCGCATCGATGGCCAGCGGCGGCGCCCCGTTCGGCATCAGGATCAGGCAATCCGGCCGTGATCCGTTCGCCAGCGTGGCCTGGAATTCGTAGGCGCCCGCCGGCAGTGCATCGGCGATGATGGCTTCCATGCGGGCCTGCCCGAAGGCGCCGCGCGTCTGCTTGTTGGAAAGGATCGCCTGCAACTCCACCACCTGTCCCGCCAGCGACTGGATATTGCTCTGCGCCGTGTCGATGACAGCCAGCCGCTCTTGCAGTTTCGCCAGGTTCTCATGGGTGGATTTCGTCTGTTCGCTCATGGTCTGGCCGATCCGGCTGGTCATGCCGTCGAGACGTTCGCGGATCGACTGGTTGAGTTCGGCCTGGCGTGCGCCGAACACATCGGCCAGCGTGGCCATGCGCCCCTGCATCTCGCCCTGCGCCTTCATCAGGTCGGCCAGAAGGCGCTGTTGCTCGGCCTCCCGCGCGGCGGCTTCCGCGCTCTGCCGCGCCCCGCGCCGCCAGGCGAGCAGGACGGCGCCGAGCAGCGCCACCGCTCCCGCCAGCAGGACGTGGCCGAAGATGACGACGGTGCGTCCAAACGCGCCGGCGGGCTCCGAAAGCAGCATGATCAACGATTCCATGCCGGCGAGGCTAGCAGGTTTGCACGCCTGAAGCGAGATCAAAACGCGAACAAATGCCGTTTGGCGCGTTGACGCCTCGCGCGCGAGCGCTTATGTGCAAGCCATGACGATCAAGCCGCTTGTCCTTTTGCCCGATCCTGTCCTGCGCGAGGTTTCCAGGCCTGTCGAGCGCGTGGACGATGCCCTGCGTGCTTTCGCGCGGGACATGCTGGACACCATGTATGATGCACCGGGCATCGGCCTTGCCGCCATCCAGGTGGCCGAGCCGATCCGGATGCTGACCATTGATCTGGCCAAGGAGGGCGAGGCGCCGGCCCCGCACATCTTCATCAACCCGGAAATCGTCGCCTCCAGCGATGACCGTTCGGTCTATGAGGAGGGCTGCCTTTCCATCCCGGACTATTATGCGGAGGTGGAACGGCCCGCCAGCGTCACGGTCAACTATCTCGATCTGGACGGAAGGCAGCGCACGATGGAGGCCGACGGTCTCATGGCCACCTGCCTGCAACACGAGATCGACCACCTCAACGGCGTTCTGTTCATCGATCACATTTCGCGCCTGAAACGCGACATGGTCATCAAGAAATTCAAGAAGCTGGCGAAGGATCGCGGCGGCACCCGCACCATGGTGGGCTGACGCGCCCGCGCCGCTTGCGAATCGCCGGGAGAGCCTGATCGTGCGCATCATTTTCATGGGAACGCCCGATTTCTCCGTGCCGACACTGCGCGCACTTCACGCGGCCGGCCATGACATCGTGGCGGTCTACGCGCAGCCGCCGCGCAAGGCAGGCCGCCGCGGGCTCGAACTCACCCCGTCTCCGGTTCACAAGGCCGCCGAAGCGCTGGGGATCGACGTGCGAACGCCGGTTTCCCTGAAAGGTCAATCCGAACAGGCCGCCTTTCGTGCGCTGGAGGCCGATGCCGCGGTCGTTGTCGCCTATGGCCTCCTGCTGCCCCGGCCCATCCTGGAGGGAACGCGGCTCGGCTGCTTCAACGGCCACGCTTCGGCGCTGCCGCGCTGGCGCGGTGCCGCGCCCATTCAGCGCGCCATCATGGCCGGCGACAGGGAAACGGCGATGATGGTGATGAAGATGGACGAGGGGCTGGATACCGGCCCCGTCGCCAAGGCCGCGCCCGTTGCCATCGGCCCGGACATGACGGCCGGTCAATTGCATGACGTGATGATGGAAACCGGCGCCGCCCTGATGGTGGAGGCCATGGCTGCGCTGGAGGCAGGAAAGCTGACGCTGACGCCGCAGCCGGAGGACGGCGTCACCTATGCCCGCAAGATCGACAAGGCGGAGACCCGCATCGACTGGTCGCGCCCTGCGCGCGAGGTCCATGATCGCATTCGCGGTCTCGCCCCCTTTCCGGGCGCCTGGTGCGAGATGACGCTCGGCGCAGGCAAGCCTGAGCGGGTCAAGCTGCTCGGTTCCACGCTTGCCGAAGGGAGCGGCAAGCCCGGATCCGTGCTGGACGAAGCGCTGACGATTGCCTGCGGCACCGGCGCGGTCCGCCTTACCCGGCTGCAAAAGGCGGGCGGCAAGACGCTGGATGCGGCCGGCTTCCTGCGCGGCAATCCCGTTTCCGCCGGCGTCGTGCTGGATTGAAGCCATGCCGCGCTATCGCATGACGGTCGAGTATGACGGCACGCCCTACAAGGGCTGGCAGCGCCAGAAGAACGGCCACAGCGTGCAGGCCGCCATCGAGGCGGCGATCGCCCGCTTCGCGCGCGAGACCGTGACCTTGCAGGTGGCCGGGCGCACCGATGCCGGCGTGCATGCGACCGGGCAGGTCAGCCATGCCGATCTGGCGCGCGACTGGGCGCCCTTCAAGTTTCACGAGGCAGTCAACGCCATGCTGCGCGAGGCCGGCGAAGCCGTCTCGGTGCTGTCGGTGGAAAGGGCGGAGGAGGGATTCCATGCCCGTTTTTCCGCAACGCGCCGCCACTACCTCTATCGCATCATCAATCGCCGCCCGCCGCTGGCGCTTGAGCGCGACCGCGCCTGGTGGGTCAAGAAGGGGGTGATCGACGAAGCGGCGATGGCCGACGCGGCCGAGATACTGATCGGCACCCATGACTTCACGACATTCCGCGCCGCCCAGTGCCAGGCCAGGAGCCCTGTGAAGACAATGGAGCGCATCGATGTGACGCGCGGCGGCGACATGATCGAGGTGCGCTGCTCGGCCCGCTCCTTCCTGCACAACCAGGTCCGTTCCATGGTCGGGTCGCTCAAGCTGGTGGGCGAGGGCCGCTGGACGAAGGACGACCTTCGCCGCGCTCTGGAAGCCCGCGATCATCAGGCCTGCGGCGCGCTGGCCCCGCCCCATGGGCTCTATCTCACCAAGGTGGATTACGGCTGAGCCGACAGGCCCAGCATGCCATGCATGGCGACCAGCACCAGGATCGACGCGACCGCCATGGCAATGAACACACCGGCCGAATACATGGCCTCACGTCCGATGGCGCCATGCGTGATGCGCCAGCCGAGCACAAGCGAAAGCACGAAGACCATCAGCGACAGGAAGCCGGAAGGATCCGGTTCGCCAGAAGCCAGCAGCCGGACCAGCGCCGGCGGCACGGCCAGCCAGACGAGGATCGCGCTGCCCCAATTGGTCGCGATCACATAGGCCGCGAAGGATCTGCGCATGCCGACCGCCCCAGACACCGCGCCAAGTCCGGCGATCGGCACGATCCATGCTGCCAGATCGGCTATGCCCAACCGCAGGACGGTCAGCGACAGGCTGCCATCCCCGGCTAGGAAATCCGGTGCCGCCGCCACCCAGGACAGCAGCATCGGCGGCAGGGCAAGCAGGATCGACCAGAACGAACGCCAGAACCCTTCCGCCGTGATGTCCATGCGGGCCAGTGCATCGCCCTTCGCGGTGACCATGATGCGCCAGGCGGCGGTCAGATGGGCCTGCACATAGTCCGCATCGAGCATGGCCCTCAGGCTCCGGCCGCCTTGGCGGTGAACCAGTAGGCAATGAAATGCTGGTAGATCTGCGTCAGTCCTTCCAGGTCGGCCACGGCCACGCGCTCGTCGACCATGTGCATGGTCTGGCCGACAAGGCCAAACTCCACCACCGGGCAATAGTCCTTGATGAACCGGGCATCGGAGGTGCCGCCGGAGGTGGAAAGCGCCGGCACCCGGCCGGTCACCGCCTCCACCGCGCCCGATAGCGTGGCGACGAGATCCTCGTCGCGCGTCAGGAAGACATGGCTCGGCCGGTCCGCCCAGATCAGCTCGAAATTCACCGGTTCCCGCCCTCCGGGCCGCAGCCGCGTATCCTGTGCCGCCTGGTCCAGCCGGTTGTGGATTTCGGCCATCACGCTTTCCGCCGTCCAATGGTCGTTGAAGCGGATGTTGAACCGGGCTTCGGCCCTGGCCGGGATCACGTTCGTCGCCGTATTGCCGACGTCGATGGAGGTCACTTCGAGGTTCGACGGCTGGAAGTCGTGCGAGCCTTCGTCGAAGGGCGGCGTCATCAGCGCTTCCGCCAGCATGATGACCGAGCGCACGGGATTGTCCGCCAGATGCGGATAGGCCGCGTGCCCCTGAACACCGTGGACGACAACGCGCCCGGACACCGAGCCACGCCGGCCGATCTTCACCATGTCGCCAAGCTGGCCCGGATTGGTCGGCTCGCCAACCAGGCAGGCATCCCATGCCTCGCCCTTCTGCGCCGCCCAGTCCAGCAGCTTGACCGTGCCGTTGACCGCGGGCCCTTCCTCGTCACCGGTGATGAGGAAGGAAACCGATCCGTGCGGCAGGCCATGGTCTTCCACGTGGCGGGCGAAGGCGGCGGCGAAACAGGCAATGCCGCCCTTCATGTCCACCGCGCCGCGCCCGTACATCATCCCGTCGCGGATCTCCGCGGCAAAGGGCCCGGCGCTCCACGCGGCCTCGTCGCCCACCGGGACGACATCGGTATGGCCGGCGAACATGAGATGCGGGCCGGATGTGCCGATGCGCGCATAGAGGTTTTCGATATCCGGCGATCCGTCTTCGGAAAAGACCGGACGCTGCACCGAGAAGCCCTGCGGCTTGAGCAGGTTTTCCAGCACCGAAAGGGCACCGCCCTCGGCCGGCGTGACCGAGGGGCAGCGGATGAGGTCCGCCAGGATGGCGGCAGGATCGGTTGAGCGAGTCATGGTGCCTGATTAGCGAAACCGCGAACGCCTGTCATCAGGCACCCGCCATCCCGGTGGCAGCGGGCTGCGTTTTGCCTTCGCCCTGGCGTGAAGGGTCGCCGATCAGCATGATCTTCTGCCAGATCTTGCGCGACAGGTTCGTTCCCAGCGCCTCCACGTCGTTGACCGCATTGACCACCTCCATGTCCGGCAATGTCTGCGCATAGAGTGCGGCGAACTTGCCCGTCAGCGACAGCGGTTCGGAGCAATAGTCGAGATAGCGCTTCAGCTCCGCGGCCGTCATGCTGCGCAACGGCGAGCTCTCGGTCATGATGAAATCGCGCGACAGCGCCGCCGGATCCTTGGTCAACTGGTGCATGTCGATGACGTGGATGAGCGAACGAAGCTTGTGCAGGCCTTCAAGCACGGCCCGCCGCTTCTGGCGCTTTTCCAGCCCCATCAGCGCGACGAGACCCGCGCCTGTCAGGACGGCGGTGTTGAACAGCGCGTCGATACCCTGGAGAATGTCGAACGTGCCGGTTTCGATCCGGTCGAAGCGCAGGAAGCGAAAGGCGAGGAAGAGAACGATGGCGCCGGCCGCGATGCCGGCCAGAGACAGGGCGCGCCAGAACCAGTCGTTCTTCTCGATGGTCGCCGCTTCGGCGCTGATACCGCGCCCGGTTGCCGTCAGCTCCCGCGCCACGCTGCACAGACCCGATTGCGCAAACCGCTCCGCGATGCGGCGTTCCAGCCGCTCGGCCGTGGCGATGATCTTGTCGGCATCCAGCTTCGAATAGGGCATGGAGCGGTGTTATCAGCAAAGCCTGAAAAAAGGCTTGCCGCCATGCCTCATGCAGCGTGCCGCGCCGCCGCAGCCGGCGGCGCGGGCAGGGATTGGCCGGTCAGGCGCGCAGCAATTCGTTGATCGAGGTCTTGGAGCGCGTGCGCTCGTCCACCTTCTTGACGATGACGGCGCAATAGAGGCTGGGGCCGTAATTCTGGCCCGGCAGGTTCTTGCCCGGCATCGAACCGGAAACCACGACGGAATAGGGCGGCACTTCGCCCATGTGGATCTCGCCGGTCTCACGGTCCACGATCTTGGTCGACTTGCCGATATAGACGCCCATGCCGAGCACCGCGCCTTCGCGCACGATGCAGCCTTCCACCACTTCCGAACGCGCGCCGATGAAGCAATTGTCCTCGATGATGGTCGGGCCGGCCTGCAGCGGCTCCAGCACGCCGCCGATGCCGACGCCGCCGGACAGGTGGACGTTCTTGCCGATCTGCGCGCAGGATCCGACAGTCGCCCAGGTATCCACCATCGTGCCCTCGTCCACATAGGCGCCGAGATTGACGAAGGAGGGCATCAGCACCACGCCCTTGCCGATGAAGGCGGAACGGCGCACGACGCAATTGGGAACGGCGCGGAAGCCGCCATTTTCGAAATCCTTCGCGCCCCAGGCGTCGAACTTGGACGGCACCTTGTCCCACCAGGTCGCTTCACCCGGCCCGCCCTTGATGATCTCCATCGGGTTTAGCCGGAAGGAGAGCAGCACCGCCTTTTTCAGCCACTGGTGAACCACCCAGTTGCCGTCATCGCCGCGGCTGGCGACGCGTGCCTCGCCCCGGTCGAGCAGGTTGAGCGCGGTTTCCACTGCATCGCGCACGTCGCCGCGTGTGGAAGTGGAAATGCCGTCGCGTTCGTCGAACGCCTTCTCGATCACGGCTTCCAGGGCGGCAAGGTCGGGCTTGGACATCGGCAGGCTCCGCTACACGTCGTGTTAAGGGATTGGGAAATAGGCTTCCCGGGGGGTAAAAATCGCGCGGAAAGTATGCGAAGGACCAGACGGGGTCAATTGCGCACGGCCCCCCGCGACAACATTGCGAATCGGGGACGATCGAGCATGAATCCTGAAGACAAGTCGAGCTGGACGCCGCTGCCGCATTCCGGCGAGGATGCCGCCCGTGCCCGGTCGGTACCCGACACGCCGCAGACGCGCGCGCCCGCTTACCGTCTCGCCTGGACCGACCAGGATTTCATGACCCAGCGCGACCTGCGCGCCGTTCGCCTGCAACTGGAATTGCTCAAGCCGGAAATGATGCTGGCCGAGCGCGGCATCCGCTCCACCGTCATTCTCTTCGGCGGGGCGCGCATTCCCGAGCCGGGCGGCGCGGCCTGGGCGGCCAAGAACGACGTGCAGAAGCAGAACCTGGAAGCCAATGCGCGCTATTACGAGGAAGCCCGCAAGTTCGCCCGCCTTTGCTCCGAGGAATCGGCCAAGTCGCGCTACCGCGAATTCGTGGTCGTCACCGGCGGCGGACCGGGCGTCATGGAGGCCGGCAATCGCGGGGCGCAGGATGTCGGCGCGCCCTCCATCGGCCTGAACATCGTGCTGCCGCACGAACAGGCGCCGAACGAGTATGTGACGCCGGAACTGTGCTTCAATTTCCACTATTTCGCCATTCGCAAGATGCATTTCATCATGCGCGCCAAGGCGGTATCCGTCTTTCCGGGCGGCTTCGGCACCATGGACGAACTGTTCGAGACGCTGACGCTCATCCAGACCGGCCGCATGGAGCGTGTGCCCGTCCTGCTGTTTGGCAAGGATTTCTGGCACAACGCCATCGACCTCGATTTCCTTGCTGCCCAGGGCACGATCTCGCCCGACGACCCGGATCTCATCACCTTTGTTGACACCGCCGATGAGGCCTGGGCCGCGGTGGCCGAATTCTACGCCCTGACCTGACTGCCGGGGGCTGCGGCAGATCGTCCACCGCCTCTTTGCATCCGGCGCGGTTTGGCATAGATGAAGGCCATGAGCAGGCAGCCGCGCACATTCCTGGCTTCGCTGCGCCGCGACGGGCTGGCATTCGCCATTCTCGCGGCGGTGGTGATCCTGATCGTGCATGCAAAGCCGCTTGCCGAGGCGAAGGCGGCAGGCTCCCCCTTTGCCGGCATGATCTGCTCATCCTTCGGCGCCGTGCAGCCCGATCCCGGCCAGACGCCGGAAACGCCGCCGGGCGCCGACGATTGTCCCTTCTGCCTTGCCGGCGCGCATGTCCAGCCGGTTCTTGCCGCCGTTCCGCCCGCCCTGCCGGTCCTCACGCGCATGGCCTCACCCTTGCGCTGGACCCTTGGCCGGGACCGTGGCGGCGAGCCGTCCCGCACGCTGCCGCCGACCATCCGTGGCCCGCCGGTTTGCGTTTGAGCAAGGACGCCATGTCCCGCACCTGCTTTGGTTGCGGGCGCTGAAACGCCTAAACTGAACGAATCCCTTCTTTTTCACGGACGACCACCGTGCGGCGGATGGCGCCGGAATAGCCCATGCCGCCAGGAGCAAAGACATGAAACACACCCTCAAGATCATCACGCTTGCCGCCGCGCTCGCGCTGCCGGGCCTTGCGGCCGTTCATCCCGCCATGGCGGAGGAAAAGGCGGCCATGCAGGCCCCGCTCAAGGCCGGCGACCTGGAGCTCACCGGTTTCTGGACCCGCGCCATGCTGCCCAACCAGCCGGCCGGCGGCGGCTTTGTCACCATCCGCAATTCAGGGTCGGCGGACGACCGCCTCCTGAAGGTGGAAACGCCTCTGGCCCGCGGCGAGGTTCACGAGATGGCCGTCGTCGACGGCGTCATGCGCATGCGCGAACTGGCCGACGGCCTTCCGATCCCCGCCGGTGAAACGGTCGAACTCAAGCCGGGCAGCTTCCACATGATGTTTCTGGAGGTGAAGGAGCCCTTCAGGGAGGGCGGCACGGTGCCCGTCACGCTGACCTTCGAAAAGGCCGGCACGGTCGAAGCGGAACTGACCGTCATGCCCTTCGACCACGGCCGCATGAAGATGAACCAGGGCGACGGCAAGGGCATGATGCATGGCGGCGGCCATGGCGGCATGATGAAGCAGGGCGGCTGACCCGTCCTCAGGTCAGGATGGCCGCAAGAAAGGATTTGAGGTCGTCGGTCACATGATCGACGACCCCCGTTTCGGCCTCGTCGCGTTCCCAGACCTCGGCGAAATCCGGTTCGAAATTGCGTGGCACGATCAGCACCGTCTTCATGCCCAGCGCCTTGGGCACGGTGAGATTGCGCGCCAGGTCCTCGAACATCGCCGATTGTTCACCCGCCACGCGATGCAGCGCAGTGAACTTGTCATAGGTCTCCTGTGCCGGCTTCGGCACCAGGCCGGCGGCCACGATATCGAAAATCTCGTCGAAATGGTCGAGAATGCCCAATTGCCGCGCGGTGCGCTCGGCATGGCCCCGGTCGCCATTGGTGAAGATGAACTTGCGCCCGGGCAGGGCGGCAATGGCTTCGCCCAGGTCCGGGTCGGGCGTGAGCCACGAATAATCGATGTCATGCACCTTTTCCAAAAAATCGTCCGGGTCGATCCCATGGACCTCCATCAGACCTTTCAGGGTCGTGCCGTAGTCGCGGTAGAAATCCTTCTGCACCTTGCGCGCCGCTTCGCGCGGCAATTGCAGCAGGTCTGAAACATACTGCGTCATGCGCACGTCGATCTGCGCGAACAGGTTGGCATGATGGGGGTAGAGGGTGTTGTCGAGGTCGAAAACCCAGTTGCGCACATGCGCGAAGGTTTCACGCGGGGAAGGCGGCTTCGTCATGCTGCATCCATTTCTGCGAGGGTGAGGACTTGCCGGGATTTGTCGAAAATTCTCATAAGCACATCAGAAATATCTTAAACGAAGGCGGTTAGGGTACACGTCACGCAGCAGGAGTTCGTGACATGAAATTCATCATGTGGAAAGCCTTCCTGGTTTGCACAGGCGCCCTGATGGTGACATCGGGCCTTGTCGTCCTTGTTGACAGGATGTCCCTTGCCGGATTCGACACGGCCAGTGTGATCATGGCTTCGCTGGCGCCCTATGCCATCTCCATGCCGCTCGTCGGCTACCTTCTGTACCAGTCGGAGAAGCACCGCAAGGCCATCGCCGAACTCGATGCCGCGCGCGAGGACCTGGAGCGCTCGAACGCCGACCTGCGCCGCCGGGTCGAGATCGATCCGATGACCGGGTTCCTGAACCGCGAATACTTCATGACGAAACTCTCGACCCTGCGCCGCAAGACCGATCGCGGCACCTTGCTGATTCTCGATGCCGATCATTTCAAGTCGATCAATGACCGCTATGGACATTTGACCGGCGACGAAGCGCTGATCGTCATCACCCGGCGCATCCGTGAGAATGTCCGCGAACAGGACATCCTTGGCAGGATCGGCGGCGAGGAGTTCGGCATCTATCTGCGCGGCGCCGGCCGTGACGAGGCCCGCATCGTTGCCGAACGGGTGCGTATCGCCGTCGAGGAGATCGTCTTCGAACCGGAAGCCGGCAAGCGCCATGCCCTGACAGTGTCCATCGGCGGCGTGGTCGAAGCCCAGGACCTGCCGCTGCCCGAGGCGCTGCGCCGGGCCGATACCTCGCTCTATGCCGCCAAGCATCGCGGCCGCAACCTGGTGGTGATCGACGACGCACCGACGCGGGCCGCTTGATCGCAGGTCCGTTTGAAGGCTAAACGCTTCGGGCCGTTCCCCCGCCCGGAGTCCCCCCATGGAAGCCTGGATCGTCATCACGATCGCCGCCGCCTTCATCCAGAACATCCGTTCCAGCCTTCAGAAGCATCTGAAGGGCGCCATGGGAACCACGGGCGCCACCTTCGTGCGTTTCGGATTCGGTGCGCCCTTCGCCCTTCTGTTCCTGCTGGGCTCCCTTCATGCGTCCGGTCTGGCCTTGCCTGCGCCCAATCGCGGATTCATGCTCTGGGTTACGGTCGGCGCGGTCTCCCAGATCGCGGCCCAGGCGCTGCTGGTGCAAATGTTCTCGCTGCGCAATTTCGCCGTCGGCAGCGCCTATTCCCGCACGGAGCCCGCCCAGGCGGCCATTTTCGGCCTGATCTTCCTGGGTGACCGGGTGTCGCCCGGCGCTTTGGTCGCCATCTGCGTATCCGTGGCCGGCGTGATGCTGATTTCGGTGGCGCGCGGACCGGTCAATGCCCGCGCGCTTGTCGCCTCCGTTTTCACCCGCACCGCGGCCATCGGGCTGGCATCGGGCACGATCTTCGGCATAGCGGCGGTGGCCTATCGCGCGGCGTCGCTTTCGCTGGGTGAAACCATGGCGGTGCCGGATTTCTTCGTGCAGGCCGCTTGCGTCCTGGTCGTCGCCATTCTTCTTCAGACCGCCCTGATGCTGGGCTGGATGCTGTGGCGCGACCGCGCCGAACTCGGACGCATCCGCGCTGCCTGGCGCATGTCGGCCCTGACCGGGCTGGCCGGTGCGACGGCATCCTTCCTTTGGTTTGCCGCCATGACGCTGGAACAGGCCGCGGTGGTCAAGGCGCTGGGCCAGATCGAGATGCTGTTCATCTTCGCCTCCACGGTCTTCGTGTTCAGGGAACACATGAACCGGCTGGAAGTCGCCGGTTGCAGCATGATCGTTGCCGGCATCGTGCTGCTGGTACTGCTGCCCTGACGGGCGCCTTGCCAGTAGACAGGTTTCCTCTTGATTGTTATACAAGATAACAAAATGCGTGAGGGAGGAACCGATGGCGCTTCTGAATGTTCCCGGCATGCGGCCGGTCCTGCTAGGCGATCTCGCGGTCGAGGCGGAGCGCCGGGATGACGGCGCGGTGATCCTGCGCTCGCCCTTTCCATTGGCGCAATCGGCACGCTCCGTCACCGACCGGTTGGAGGACTGGGCGGAAAAAGCGCCGGACCGCATCTTCCTGGCAGACCGTTTCGAGGGGATGTGGCGCACTGTCACCTATGCCGGGGCGCTGGCGCAGGTTCGTTCCATCGGTGAATACATGCTGGCCCATGGCCTTTCCGCCGAGAAACCCCTTGTCATCCTTTCGGGGAACAGTATCGAGCACGGATTGATGGCGCTTGGCGCCATGTATGCCGGCATTCCCTACGCGCCGGTCTCGACTGCCTATTCGCTGGTCTCGCAGGATCACGCCAAGCTGAAACATGTCTGTAACCTGCTGACGCCGGGCATGATTTTCACCGCCGAGGGCAAGCCATTCGAAAAGGCGCTTGCAGCGGTGATGAAGCCGGGCATGACACTGGTCGTCGCCCGCGAGCCCGTGGAGGGCTACGAGACCCATTCCTTCGAGGAACTGGCGGCAACCCCGGCGCGCCAGGCTGTCGATGCTGCCCATGCCGCGATCACGCCGGACACGGTGGCCAAGTTCCTTTTCACCTCCGGCTCCACCGGCATGCCCAAGGCGGTCATCAACACCCATGGCATGATGGCCTGCAACCAGGAGATGATCGCCAATGCCATGGCCTTCCTGAAGGAAGAGCCGCCGGTTCTGGTCGACTGGCTGCCGTGGAACCACACCGCTGGCGGCAACCACAATTTCGGGCTTGTGCTCTACAATGGCGGCTCGCTCTACATCGACGATGGCGCGCCGACGCCCAGGGGCATCGCGGCAACGGTGCGCAACCTCACCGAGATCGCGCCGACCCTCTATTTCAATGTGCCCAAGGGCTATGAGATGCTCACCGCCCAGTTTGCGGAAAACGAGGCGCTGCGCCGCAATTTCTATTCGCGCCTGAAGCTGATGCAATATGCCGGCGCGGGTCTGGCGCAGCATGTCTGGGATGCGCTGGAGAGCTTCGCCGAACAGACCGTGGGCGAGAAGATCATCATCGTGACCGGTTACGGGTCGACCGAAACCGCGCCCTTTGCGCTGACCACCACCTGGGCGGTGGAGCGGCCCGGAGAGGTGGGCCTGCCGGCGCCGGGCCTCGAACTGAAGCTGGTGCAAAACGCCGAGAAGACGGAAGTGCGCCTGCGCGGGCCGTCCATCACGCCTGGCTACTGGCGCCAGCCCGACAAGACGAAGGAAGCCTTCGACGAGGAGGGCTTCTATCTCATGGGCGATGCGCTGAAATTCGTCGATCCGCAGGATCCGAACAAGGGCCTGATCTTCGATGGCCGCGTGACCGAGGATTTCAAGCTGTCCACCGGCACTTGGGTCGATTTCGCCGGGGTGCGGGCGAAGATCGTCAAGACCTTCGCCCCCTATGTGCGCGATGCCGTGCTGACGGGTCTCAACCGCAATTTCATCGGCGCGCTGCTCTTCACCGATCATGATGCCGTGCGGCGGATCGCGCCCGAACTGGCCGATGCCGACGATGCGGCCGTCGCCGCCCATCCGCAGGTGCGCCGCATCTTCCAGGAGCGGCTGGATGCGCTGGGCGCCACGTCGACCGGCAGTTCCAATTTCGTTGCCCGCGCGATCATCGTCGACAGTCCGCCCTCGCTCGACGATCACGAGGTGACCGACAAGGGCTCGATCAACCAGCGCGCGGTCATGGCCGCCCGCGCCCATCTCATCGAGAACATCTATGCCGACCAGCCGGTGGACCACGTGCTGGTTACGAACAGGCAGACGAAGGCGTGAGGACAAGCAATTTCAGCGAAAGTTGCAGACTTTCGCGCTCGTGAAATTGCGTGAGAGGGGGCAATTTCAGCGAAAGTTGCAGACTTTCGCGCTCGTGAAATTGCGTGAGAGGGGGCAATTTCAGCGAAAGTTGCAGACTTTCGCGCTCGTGAAATTGCGTGAAAAGACCATCAGGCGGTTCAGAGCACTTCGAAGAAGGTGATGCGAACGTGATCAGCCTGCCTTGAGCCGGTGCCGACACAGATTATCCGGTTGAGCCAGGCGTAGCGCTCGTCGCCCGTCTCGAAACGCGGATGCGTGCGCATGTAGTAGCGCGACGGATCGACGGCCTCGCCGCGCGCCAGCGCCGCGATCACCTCGGCCGGACCGTGCCGGAACCCGAAATTGCGGATGTCGATCAACGCGCCGTCATGCGTTTCCATGGAATAGCGCGTGTCCAGTTCCGCCGTGCCGTCGGCAAGGATCGTCTGCCAGTCCGCACCCAGGTTCAGGATCGTCCCGTTGAGCCGTTCGCCCGTCACCGTGCCGCCGGTGATCGGAATGATCCGGCGTTTTCCGCGCGGCGCGTCCCCCAGTTCCATGATCGGGGCCAGTTCGACTTTCAGGTCGCACAGGTGCCTCAGTTCCGGAGTGGCTACGTCCATCGTTTCTCTCCCTCGTCATTCCGGCGCTCGCGCGCTCAATTCATCGTCATCGGCAGGAACAGCACCAGGCCGGGGAAGACGACAAGCAGGATCAGCCGCAGCACGTCCACCGCCACGAAGGGCAGGACGCCGCGGAAGATCGTCGGCAGTTTCACTTCCCGCGCGATCGTGTTGATGACGAAGACGTTCATGCCGACCGGCGGCGTGATGAGCCCCAGTTCCACCGTCATGACGATGATGACGCCGAACCAGATGGGATCGAAGCCGAGCTGGATGATGACGGGGAAGACGATCGGCACCAGCAGGATGATCATCGCCATGGCATCCAGGATGCAGCCCATCAGCAGGAAGAAGCCAAGGATGATGGCCAGCGTGCCATAGGCGCCGAGGTCGAGCGCCACGAGGAAAGCGGTGATCTTTTGCGGCGTCTGGGTGATCGCCAGGAAATAGCCGAACAGGATCGCGCCGATCAGGATCGTGTAGATGGCGACCGAGGTGCGCAATGCTTCGACAAGGCTTTCGAGGATGAGACGCGGCCCGAGCCGGCCGCGGGCGATGCCGATCAGCGCGGTCAGCAGCGAGCCCACGGCGGCGGCTTCCGTCGCCGTCACCACGCCGAAATAGATCGACCCGATGATGGCGATGAACAGCAGCAGCACGGCCCAGACGCCGCTGAGCGAACGGATTGCCGCGCCGAGGCGAAAGGGCTCGCCGGCGGGCAGCGACCGGGCATAGGCGATGCGAACCGTGGCCATGTACATGAGAATGGCCAGCAGGCCCGGCACCACGCCGGCGATGAACAGCTTGCCCACGTCCTGTTCGGTGATGAAGGCATAGACGGCCAGCACCACCGAAGGCGGAATGAGGATGCCGAGCGTGCCGCCGGCGGCGATCACGCCGGCCGCGACATCGTCGCGATAGCCCACGCGCTGCATTTCCGGCAGGGCGATCTTGGTCATGGTGGCGGCTGTGGCCACCGACGAGCCGCAGATCGCGGCAAAGCCGGCACAGGCGCCCACGGTCGACAGCGCCATGCCGCCCTTGAAAGAGCCGAACCAGGCTTGCCCGGTACGGAACAGTTCGCGTGACATGCCGGAATTGGTGGCCAGCACACCCATCAGGATGAAGAAGGGAATGAGACTGAGGTTGAAATCGGTGATCGTGCGCACCGGTGACTGTGCCAGCAGGTTCAGCGCCGGTTTCCACCCGGTGATCGCGGCGAACCCGCCCACGCCGACAAGGCCCATGGCAATGCCGATCGGCACGCGCAGCAGCATCAGCGCGAAGAGGACGACGAAGCCGGAGACGGCGATGAAATCAGCGCTGCTCATGGCCGGGTCTCCGTTTCATCCATGTCCGCGATCTCGGTGCTTTCGAAATGCTCGAGCGTGGCCCGCCCGCTCGCCACCAGGATGAGCCGCGCCAGGATGGCGACATTGGCGAAGGCCACGCCAAGCCAGATGAAGGCGAGGAAGATCCATGCCGGCATGCGCAGGTCGAATGTCGCCTCGCCGCTGTGGAAGGCGCTGGTAACCCGGCCGAACATCTTCCAGGTCAGCAGCACCGAGAACAGCAGCAGCACGGCCCAGGCAAAACTGTCGATCCAGCGCCTGGCGCCGGCAGGCAGCAACTCGGCGACGATATCCACCTTGATATGCGAGCCGCGAAAGCCGACGGAAGCGAAGCCCCACATGATGGCGGCGCCGATCAGGAAACGCGAAAGATCGAACGCATCGGGCACCGGCCATGCCAGCAGGTAGCGGCCGATGGCCGAGACGACGATCAGGATGGTGACGAGCGCCAGAAGGACGCCCGCCACGTTCTCGATGGCAAGCGACATGCGTTCCAGCAGGCCGGCTGGCGGCTTGGTCATCGCTGGCTCCGGAAAGCTGGGGGTCATGAGCCGCCGGCAAGGTTCCGGCGGCTCGCGATACGGGACGGTAGGCTCAGAACTTCGCGTCGTGGCGGTTCAGCGCGTCCAGGTAATCCTGGTACATCTTGTCAGCATCGGCGCCCTTGGCCTTGGCCTCTTCCTTCCAGGTGTCGATCAGCGGTGCGGCGGCATCGCGCCACTGCTGCACCTCTTCGGCCGTCGGCGCGTAGATGGTGTGGCCACCGGCATCGATCATCTTCTGCCGGCCTGATGCCTCGTTTTCGGCCCAGCCCTGAGAGAACTTGCCCGACCATTCCGGCGTGCAGTGATCGTCGATGACCTTGCGGTTCTCCTCACTCAGCGCCGCGTAGCTGTCCTTGTTCATCAGCATGAGCTGCGCGGAGATGTAGAACGGCATGTCGAGGTGGTATTTGGTCTCCGAATCGATGCCGAAAATGTTGATCGAGTTCCACGGGAAGGTGATGGCATCCGCCGCGCCCTTGGCGATGGCTTCACGCGCTTCCGGAGCCGGCACCTGCACCGGTGCGCCGCCCAGCGTGGAAATGAACCGCGCCATCGTTGCATGGGCCGGGCGAACGTTCAGGCCCTTGATGTCGCCGGGCAGCTTGATCGGCGCCTTGGAATGGATGGTGCCGGGATCGTGCGGATTGGCCAGGCAGAAGAAGACGTCCGACATCTCCGTCTTGGCGATGGGCGCATACCATTCATGCATGGCCACGGCACCGCGCTGGGCATTGTTCATGTGGAACGGGATCTCGACAAGGCTGTAGAGCGGGAAGCGCCCGGCCTGGTAACCCGGATTGGTGTAGGACAGGTCGACGATGCCGTCGCGGGCCATGTCGTAGTGGTCCGGCGCCGCGCCCAGCTGCTGGGCCGGGAAGATGGTGATCTTGATGCGCCCTTCGGACGCTTCCTCGATGGACTTGGCCCAGGGCTCGATACCCAGCGTCTGGATCGGATGCGTGGCGGGCACCCAGTGCGAAAGCCGCAATTCCACCTCGGCGGCCTGCGCCGCGGTCCATGTGGTCAAGGCAGTGGCAGCCGCCAGCGCGGCCAGGCGAATGGTGTTCATCTGTTTCCTCCCGAAATGTGCCGGACCGGTCTGCCGGTCATCGGCCCCGCCGTTGCGGCGGAACGGACGCTCTCCCTGCGTCCGTGTAATTGTTATGGTAGCAAACTATTTTCGTTCGGCAAGAAAAAAGGCCGGGTCGCCCCGGCCTTCGTGAAAGAATGCCTTGCCCGGCATCACGGTACGATGAGCGTGCCCGCTCCATGTTCGGTGAACAGTTCCAGCAGCACCGCATGCGCCGTCTTGCCATTGAGGATGACGACGCCCTGGACACCGCGTTCGATGGCTTCGATACAGGTTTCCACCTTGGGAATCATGCCGCCGGAAATCGTGCCGTCGGCGATGAGCGCGCGCGCATCCGCCACCGTCAGTTCGTCGATCAGCTTGCCGGATCTGTCGAGGACGCCCGGCACATCGGTCAGGAACAGGAGGCGCGTGGCTTCCACCGCGCCGGCAATGGCCCCGGCAAATGTGTCGGCATTGATGTTGTAGGTATGGCCGTCGCGGCCGGGCGCAACCGGCGCGATGACGGGAATCATCTCCGAGCGCGCCAGCAGGTCCAGCAGGGTGCGGTCCACCTCGGCCGGTTCGCCGACAAAGCCGAGATCGAGAATGCGCTCGATATTGCTGTCGGGATCGCGGATAGTCTTGGCCGCCTTTTCGGCGAACACCATGTTGCCGTCCTTGCCGCACAGGCCGATGGCCCATTCGCCCTCGGCATTGATCATGCGCACGATGTCCTTGTTGATGGAGCCGGCCAGCACCATTTCCACGATCTCGACCGTCTTCTCGTCGGTCACGCGCAGGCCGCCCTCGAACTTGGACTCGATGCCCATCCTGGTCAGCATGGCACCGATCTGCGGCCCGCCGCCATGCACCACGATGGGATTGACGCCCGACTGCTTGAGCAACGCGATGTCACGGGCAAACGCCTGGCCAAGCGCTGCATTGCCCATGGCATGACCGCCATATTTCACAACCACCGTCTTGTTCTCGTAGCGCTGCATGAAGGGCAGGGCCTGGGAGAGCAGGCGGGCCTGGGTTTCGGCGGGTGTGAGGTCGAGTTCGTCGGCCATGTCGTTCGTGGTCCTTGCGGCGCGTGGAAAGGTTGCGCAAGCCTGATAGCGCGATTGCACAGCGCCCGCAATCGGGCGGCCATTGTCGCCTTTGCCGTGGCGCGCTATCTTGTTGCGATGGGCGGTCTGGAAGATGACATTTCCGAACTCATCGTCAGGACCGGCCTGAAGGACCGGAGTGCCTTCGACCGCCTTTATGCCGCGACAAGCGCGAAACTTTTCGGCATCTGTCTGCGTGTCTTGCACGACAGGGGAGAGGCGGAGGATGCGCTGCAGGACGTCTATGTCCGGATCTGGACGAAGGCCGACCGGTTTGCCGTATCCGCTCACAGCCCCGTTTCCTGGCTTGCGGCTATCGCCCGCAATCATTGTATCGACAGGCTGCGCGCCCGCAAGGCGCCGGCCCGGCCCGTGGAGGAAGCCTTCGACCTGGCCGATGACGCACCTGGCCCGGAGAGACTGGCCGTGTCATCCAGCGAAGGAAGGCGGATCGATGCCTGCATGGAGGAACTGGAAAGCGCCCGGGCAGATGCCGTGCGGTCGGCCTATGTTATGGGCCATTCCTACGAGGAGCTGTCGCAACGCCATGGCGTGCCGCTCAACACGATGCGAACCTGGCTGCGGCGCAGCCTGATGAAACTGAAAGAGTGCCTGGAACGATGAACGGCGAAAACGAGCACGGGATGGATGAAGGCGGCGATGCGCTGCTGGCCGCCGAATATGTGCTCGGCGTCCTGCCAGCCGGGACGCGACGGGATGTTGCCGCGCGGATTGAAGCCGATGCCGGGTTCCGGGCGCTGGTCGAGGAATGGGAGGAAAGGCTTTCGCCGCTCAACGCGGACTACGCGCAGGTGCCGCCGCCGGCCACGGCCAAGGCTGCGATCGACCGGCGCCTGTTCGCCGCCGCAACCGCGCCTGCGCAAAAGCCCAATCTCTGGCAGAGCCTTGCTTTCTGGCGCGGCCTGGCCGTCGCGGCGCTGGCCGGGCTGGCGGTCATCTTCATCCTGCCGTTCTCGCTGGACCCGCCGCCTGCGCCGGCCCGCTTTGTCGCCGCCATGCAGGCCGACGCTTCGCCGGTGCGCTATGTGGCGCTTTACGAGGCGGGAACCGGCAGTATAGGCCTCACCCGCCTTGCCGGAGAACCGGAAGCGGGCCGTGACTTCGAACTGTGGCTGATCGAGGGCGGCAATGCGCCGCGCTCGCTGGGCCTTCTGCCGGAAGGCGAGACCGCCCGCCTCGCGCTTGCGCCGGAGCTCGCGTCACGCATCTCGGATGGTGCGACGCTGGCCATATCCGACGAACCCGATGGCGGATCGCCCACCGGCGCACCCACCGGCGCCGTGGTCGCGCTGGGCGCGTTGCGCGGCATCTGATTTTTTCTGCCCCCAGCTGAAACTTCTTTCCCCTGCCTGCCGTGACTGTTTTCGACCTCGCAAGATCGGGTGTCATCAACAATCACCTCAGTGGGAGAACCGACATGAACATCAAGACAACCGCAATTGCCCTCGCCGGAACCGTCGCGCTGGCCACGGCCGCATGGGCGGCCAACCCCATGGTGGGCGGCGCGCCGATGTACGAGAGCAAGAACATCGTGGAGAATGCGGTCAATTCGAAGGATCACACCACGCTGGTGGCCGCGGTCAAGGCGGCCGGCCTCGTCGAGACCCTGCAGGGCGAGGGCCCTTTCACCGTCTTCGCGCCCACCAATGCGGCCTTTGAGAAGCTGCCCGACGGCACGGTGGACACGCTGCTGAAGCCGGAAAACAAGGACCAGTTGGCCAAGATCCTCACCTGCCACGTGGTCGCCGCCAATGCCATGTCCGACGCCATCGAAAAGATGGTGGCCGACGATGGCGGCATGCATCCGGTCAAGACCGTTGGCGGGTGCGAGTTCACGGCCATGGAGAAGGACGGCAAGCTCATGATCAAGGACGGCCAGGGCAATGTCGCCACCGTGACGACGGCCGATGTCCGCCAGTCCAACGGTGTCATCCACGTGATCGACACCGTTCTCCTGCCCGCCTCCTGATCCAGGAGGCTCTCGTGACGTGCGGTCGGTTTGCGCCCATCCCGTAGGGACCGCGCGATCACGAAGTGTTGCCCGTCCCGTGACCGTTGATCGCAGCCGATTGATTGGTCATGGGCGGGCAACAGCCTTACATTATCGGCATTGCATGTCTGAACCGGGAGATTCGACCATGACGAACCGCCGCAAACTTCTGACCGGAGCAGCCGCCGTCGCGGCCCTTGGCGGCGCGGCTCTCCTTGGCCGCCGCGAGAACGCCAATGCGGCCGAAAAATTCGAGATCACGCTCACCGAGGCCGAGTGGCGCGAGCGCCTGAGCGAACAGGAATTTGCCGTGCTGCGTGAGGAGGCCACCGAACGCGCCTTCACCTCCGATCTGCTGGGGGAAAAGCGCAAGGGCACCTACACCTGCGCCGGCTGCGACCTGCCGCTGTTTTCCTCCGATACCAAGTTCGACAGCGGCACCGGATGGCCGAGTTTCTGGCAGCCGCTGGACGATGCCATCGGAACCAGAACGGACTACAAGCTGTTCCTGCCGCGCACCGAGGTGCATTGCCGGCGCTGCGGCGGACACCAGGGCCACGTTTTCGAGGACGGGCCGCAGCCGACCGGCCTGCGCTATTGCATCAACGGTATCGCGCTCGATTTCGTGCCCGATGACAAGGCTGCCTGATCGCGTGGCCTTTTTCGTTTCCCTGCCCTGAAAGAAGACCGGCCGCCACCCGCCATGAGGCGGATGACGGCCGGCTGCGGGCGCGCGGTCGCAAATGGGGGTTCACTGTTCCGCGCGCTTGCGCCCCGTGATCATGGCGCGCACGAGGTTCTCGCCATGCTCGACCGAGGCCAGGATCACGCCGGCCACATGCAGGACGACCAGGCCGGTCGCGATCCAGACGGCTGTCTCATGGACCTCTTCCACCCATTTCACGCCCCAATAGGCATCCGTGGTCATGGCATAACCGGATGCACAGATGGCCGCGATCGCCGCCAGCAGCGCGAACACCATGGCGCCGCCCGCCGGGTTGTGCCCGAGATGGCGCGGCGCGCTCAGGCTCATGCTCTGGCGCAGGAAGGTGAGGACCTTCGAGGGCCCGAAGGCGAAGCTTGAAAAACGGGCGTGCCGGGTGCCGATGAAGCCCCAGACGACCCGTGCAGCGATCAGGCCGATAATGGCATAACCGATCTGCTCGTGAAGCTTGCCGAATTCGTCGCCGGTAATCCAGGCGGCGGTGAAGCCGGCGACCAGGGACCAGTGGAAAATGCGCACGAACGGGTCCCAGACCTTGACGGTGCTGGTGCCTGCCGGCGGCGTCTTGTTCATGCTGTCGGTTGTCAGGGTGGAGGTCATGGTTCTCGCCAGGAATGCCGCGGGTCAGGAGCGGGCAGCGCGGAACGCGGCGGAGATCCGCGCTGCCCCTTGCGGCGTCAGTCGTCCATCTTGGTGCGGACGACGTCGCCGGTTACAGGGTTCATGTAGACTTCGGCGCGTTCGCCCTTGGAATTCATGGCATAGACTTCGAAGCAGCCGTCCTCGACCTTCACGGAGCGGACCTCGTAGCCCATCTCGGAAGCCTTGGCCTTGACGGCATCTTCGCTCATCCATTCGTTGCGCGGGGCATTGCCACAGCTCTTGTCGTTGTCGGAAGCAAGCGCCGGCTGCACGGCGGCGGCGGTGGCGGAAAGGGCGAGGGCGGTGAGGAGAATGCGCATGGGACAGTTCCTTTCGTCTGTTTGGTTGCACCGTTGTTGCGGTGATGCCGTTTTCGCAGGATGCTGGTGACAAGCCGCTGAGGGGAGTATTCAGCAAATTGTCATTCACCCGGTTGCATGAAGGGCTCATGCGTGGATTCCTGAAAATACTGCCCATATTGACCGGCGCGCTTGTCGTGGCTGCCTCGCCTGCCCTTGCCGACAGAAACGGCCGCAATGGCGACGAGGAACGCTACGAAAAGCACGAACGCGCCGCTAAGCGCAGGCAGGTGGGCGAACTTCTCCCCCTGGCCGACCTCCTCAAGCGCCTTCGCAAGGAGATTCCCGGCAAGATTCTCGAAATCGAATTCGACGACGACGACCCGCCTGTCTATGAATTCTATGTGCTGCAACCCTCCGGCCGGGTGATCGAGATCGAACTGGACGCGCGGACGGGCCGGATCCTCGGACGGGAAGAGAAGGACTGACATGCGAATTCTTCTTGCCGAGGACGATACGCGGATCGCTTCTGCGGTCAGGGCTGTGCTGGAGGCGCAGGGCTATATCGTCGATGTCGAACGCGATGGCGAGGAAGCCTGGTTCCTGGGTGACACGGAAGACTACGCCGCCGTCATTCTCGACCTCGGCCTGCCCACCATGGATGGGCTGTCGGTCCTCAAGCGCTGGCGTGCCGCCGGCCGTACCATGCCGGTTCTGGTGCTCACGGCCCGTGGAGGCTGGACCGAACGGGTAGAGGGAATCGATGCCGGCGCCGACGACTATCTGCCCAAGCCGTTCGAGATGGACGAAATGTCGGCCCGCCTGCGCGCCATCCTGCGCCGGTCGGCCGGGCAGGCAAACCCGGTGATCGCCGCCGGTGACGTGATCCTCGACACCCGCCAGATGCGGGTGACGAGGGCTGGCATCCCCGTATCGCTTACGCCGCAGGAATACCGGCTCGTTTCCTATCTCATGCATCATGCCGGCCGCGTCGTCGGTCAGCAGGAACTGGCCGAGCATCTTCAGGCCGAACACTACGAGCGCGAATCCAACGCGGTCGAGGTGCTTGTCGGCCGCGTGCGTCGCAAGCTCGGTCCGGGCCTCATCGAAACGCGGCGTGGCTTCGGATATATCGTGGAAAGCGCATGAGGGCTGCCCGCTCGATCCGGCTGAGGCTGTTCGCCCTCGCCATTGCGGGCATTCTGGCGGCGCTGGCGCTGGCCGGTCTCGGCCTTTCCGCCCTCTTCACCCGTCATGTCGAGCGCGGCAATGCCCAGGAACTGGACGCGGTCATTGCCGAAATCGCCGGCAACCTGTCCAACAGTCCCGATGGCCGTGTCGTTCTGCGCCAGCCACCGCAGGACCCGCGCTTTGCCGACATCTTCTCCGGCCTATACTGGCAGGTCAGTGGCGCGACGGGCGAGACGGTGATGCGCTCGCCCTCGCTGTGGGACACCATGCTGGACTTGCCGGAAGACAATCTGGTCCAGGGCGAAACCCATCAGCATTCGATCACCGGCCCGGACGGCGCGGACCTGATGCTGCGCGAGGCGCTTTATCGCATCGAAAGCGGCGACGGCCCCGCGCGGCGGCTGCGCATCTCGGCCGCCATCGACCGCGCCAGCGCGATGGCCCTGACGGCGGGCTTCAACCGCGACCTGCTGCCGGCGCTGGGCCTGCTGGCACTGGTGCTGCTGGCCGGAGCCTGGGCCCAGGTGAGCGCCGGATTGAAGCCGCTTGCAGCCGTCCGTGCGGCCGTCCAGAACATCCGCCAGGGCCGGGCGGGCCGGGTCGAGGCCCAGGTGCCGCTGGAGGTCTTGCCGCTTGTCGAGGAAATGAACGCGCTGCTGGAGCGCCAGGAGGATGACATGCGCCGCGCGCGCGACCGTGCCGCCGACCTGGCGCATGGGCTGAAGACGCCCCTGACGGCGCTGGCGGCCGATGTGGCCGCATTGCGCGCGGCCGGGCAGGGCGAAATCGCGGCCTCGGTGGAGGATGTGGCCCAGCGCATGCGCCGCACCGTCGAACGCGAACTCGCCCGTTCACGCCTGCGCAACCGGCCGGGCACGGCGCGTCCCGTCGCCATTCTTCCCGCCACCGCCGCCATCGTCCGGATCCTCGCGCGAACGCCCCATGGCGGGAAGGTGCGTTTTCGCCTTGATGGTGATGAAGCCGCGACGGCGGCGATGGAGACCGACGACCTCAACGATATACTGGGAAACCTGCTGGAGAACGCGGCCCGGCACGCCCGCACGGAAGTGACCGTTCGCGTTACGGCCAAGGATGGGCAGGCAGCCGTGACGATCGGCGACGATGGTCCGGGCGTCGACGACGCCGCGCTGTCCGGGCTTGCCGGGCGAGGCATGCGGGACGATGAACGCGGCGGCGCGGCAGGCCTGGGTCTTGCCATCGTCTCCGACATCATGGCGGCCTATGGCCGTCAGCCGGAATTCGCCAGGGGAGCGCGCGGCGGCCTTGAAGTGACCGTCCGCCTTCCCGCGGCCGCGCCTGACGTCAGCCGGCAGTCGCCGTGACGATGGCCTGCCGCAGGTCGTCGAGGCCGCGATTCTTTTCCGAAGACGTGGCGAGCACCACCGGAAATGCGGCCGGCCGTTTCGATATCTTCGCCAGCGTGTCCGCCATCAGGTGCGGCACAGCCTTCTCGCCGATCTTGTCTGTCTTGGTCAGCACGATCTGGTAGGAGACGGCGGCTTTGTCGAGCAGGTCGAGAACCTCGTCGTCGATCTTCTTGATGCCGTGGCGCCCATCGATCAGCACATAGACGCGCTTCAGGGTGACGCGCCCGCGCAGATAGTCGAAGACCAGTTTGGTCCAGCGGTCCACCATGTCCTTGGGCGCCTGCGCGAAACCGTAGCCGGGCATGTCGACCAGCGCCAGCGGCGGCAGGTCGTCCTTCGCGCCAGAAAAGCCGTCCGGGACGAAATAGTTCAGCTCCTGGGTGCGGCCCGGCGTGTTGGATGTGCGCGCCAGCCCCTTCTGCCCGATCAGCGCGTTGATCAGCGAGGACTTGCCCACGTTGGAGCGCCCCGCAAAGGCGATCTCCGGCGGCCCCTCCGGCGGCAGGAACTTCATCGCCGGTACGCCCCGGATGAAAACCCAGGGTCGGGCGAACAGGGTGCGGGTCTCGTCTGGGATTGTCTCTGTCATGGCCTTCGCATCGGGGTTTGCCGTCGGGAAGTCAAGCACGAACCGTGCGCCGCGGCTCAGCGCGGGCGCAGCATCGCGCCCTCCAGGACGTAGACGATCCCGTCTCGGGCCGTTGCCACCAGCGAAAACGGTGTCACCTGTGCGCTTTCGTCATAGATATGGATCCGCTCATCCACGATCATGAGCGTGATGTTGTCGCGGCTGGCCGTGGCAAGGTTTTCGCGCCGCCGCCGCGTATTGGTGATGTTGGCGGCCATGTCGTCCAGCGTGAACTGCGCATCGAGCACATGGGCAAGCACCAGCTTGCGCAGCCTCTCCTGGTAGGCCTCGCCTTCCGCACCCGCCATGAAGGCCTCGAAGGCCGGGCCGAGGACGTCGTCCGTCGGCGCGAAGACCGTGAGCGGCCCGCCTTCGGTGAAGATCGCGGGCGGTCCCGCCATTTCGACCAGCGTGTTGAAGAGCGAGAGGCGCGGGTCCGACGCCAGGACGTCGAGCACGCTGTGGTCCGCCTCGCCCGCCTCTGCTGTTTCCCCGCCGGTGACGGAACCGGCGGTTTCCACGCTGGCCGCTTGCGTCTGCCCGCCGGCGCCCATCGTCACGATGCTGCTGGCGGCATGGGCTGCGGGCGGCAAGGCGAGGATCATGCAGGCGAGGGCGGAAAGAAGGGGCAGGCGAAACGGCAAGGCGGCTTCTCCATCGATCAACGGGGGATGGTGACCTGTCGGGTCATGGTGACGCGGCAATCATGCCGTCGCAAGGGTAAACAAAGCACGGACAGGCAGCGCCGCGCCAGGCTTGATCAGCGCGCGATCGCGCGGGCTGCCTGCTGCAATGCCTCCAGGTCCGCGCCGCGAATGGCGTCGATGTTCCGGCTGATCCTGTCCGCGTCCCAATCCCACCATGCGATATCGAGCAGGGCGGCGATCGTCGCCGCGTCGAACCGTGCCCGGATCGGCCGGGCCGGATTGCCGCCGGCAACGGTGTAGGCGGCCACGTCGGATGCGACCACTGACCCCGTGGCGATGATCGCGCCGTCTCCGATGGAGACGCCCGGCATGACGAGGCAGTCCATGCCGATCCAGACATCGTTGCCGACAACCGTGTCGCCCCTGGATTGCTCCGACCAGGTGGCGGTGTCAAAACCCTTTTCCCAGCCATGACCGAAGATGTTGAACGGATAGGTCGAAAACCCGCCCATGGCGTGGTTGGCGCCGTTCATGATGAAGCGCACGCCGCTGGCAATGGCAGTGAACCGTCCGATGACAAGGCGGTCGCCGAGAAAGTCGTAGTGATGCAGGACGTTGCGCTCCTCGAACCGCTCGGCACCGGAAGGATCGTCGAAATAGGTGTAGTCGCCCACGATGATGTTGGGCCGGGTGATGAAGTTCTTCAGGAAGACCGTGCGTGAAAACCCGGAAAGCGGGTAGGGGGTGTCAGGGGACGGGCCGTGCATGTCTGAGATCCTTGGCAGCCGGGAGGAACGGTGGCGGGAGCCGGTTCGCTGGCGCGGTCCGCCGCGCCGGGACCCGTGATTCAGATGGCCATGCCGGCATTCTCCTTTTTCGAAACAGCGATGTGCTGCACAGGCCTTCAGACTAACCCGGCCAGGTCCCGAAAGCAAAACGGCCGGGGTTGCCCGGCCGTTTGTCGTCCTGTTCCGGTTCCGGCTACTCGGCCGGTTTGTTCCGGGTGAAGACGCCCTTGAGATTGTCCCAAAGCTCGATCTTGGCACCCTGCCGCTTCATGATCACCGCCTGCTGGATGATCGAGAGCGTGTTGTTCCAGGCCCAGTAGATGATCAGGCCGGCCGGGAACGCGGCCATCATGAAGGTGAAGACCACCGGCATCCAGGTGAAGATCATTGCCTGCGTCGGGTCCGGCGGCGTCGGGTTCATCCGCATCTGCAGGAACATGGTCACACCCATGATGAGTGGCCAGACGCCGATCATCAGGAAGGACGGAACATCATAGGGCAGCAGGCCGAACAGGTTGAACAGCGATGTCGGATCGGGAGCGGAAAGGTCGTTGATCCAGCCGTAGAAAGGGGCGTGCCGCATCTCGATGGTGACATAGAGCACCTTGTAGAGCGAGAAGAAGACAGGGATTTGCAGCAGGATGGGCCAGCAGCCGGCAATCGGATTGATCTTCTCGCGCTTGTAGAGCTCCATCATCTCCTGCTGCTGGCGCATCTTGTCATCCGCGTACGTGTCGCGGATTTCCATCATCTTCGGCTGCACCGTCTTCATCTTGGCCATCGAGACATAGGACTTGTTGGCCAGCGGGAAGAAGATCAGCTTGACGATGACGGTCGTGGCCAGGATGGCGAGGCCGAAATTGCCGAGCAGCTTGTAGAGGTGGTCGATCAGCCAGAACATCGGCTTTGTGATGAAGTAGAACCAGCCCCAGTCGATCATCAGGTCGAATTCCCGGATCTGGAACTTGTCCTTGTAGGCGTTGATTTCGTTGACTTCCTTGGCGCCGGCGAAAATCTGTGTCTTCACATTGGCGCTCGCGCCGTCGGCGATCTCCACCGGGTCGGTCAGGAAGTCGGCCTGGTAGCGCGTCCGGCCGTCGTCGAAATAGGCAAAACGCGGCTGGAAGGTCAGCCCCGACTGCGGGATCATCGTCACAGCCCAGTACTTGTCTGTCATGCCGAGCCACCCGTTGGTGGACTTGCCCGGTACGACACGCTTGTCTTCCTCGATGGAGGAATAACCGATTTCCTGCAGCCCTTCCTCGCCCGTCACCCCGATCAGGCCTTCGTGCAGCACGTAGACCGAGCGGGTATCGGGCTTGTTGAAACGCGTGACGCGGCCATAGGCCGGCAGGGAAACCGCAGCACCGGAGGCGTTGGTGATCGTGTCCTCCACAGTGAACATGTAATGTTCATCCACCGCGAAGCTTCGCTGGAAGGTCAGGCCCTTGTCATTGGTGAAGGTCAGCATGACGGGATTGCCGGGCGAAAGCACCGGCTCACCCTCGACCGTCCAGACCGTGTCCGGGCCGGGAACGGCGCCGGTGGCATCGGAGCCGGCATAGCCGAGCTCGGCGAAATAGCCGGGATTGGCAGAGGACGGGTAGAGCAACTGGATCCGGTCAGAGTCCGGATTCACCGATACGCGGTAGTCCTTCAGGACCAGTTCGTCGAGCCGTGCGCCAATCGTGTTGATGGAGCCGGAAAGCGACGGCGTGTCGATGGACACGCGCACGGCCTGCTCGGCCTGCGCAGCGGCTTGAGCCCCCGGAACGGTGCCGGCCGTGCCCGCCTGCGGCATGGTCGCGTCCCCGCCGCCCGCCATATCGGGGGCTGGCGTCTGCGCGGCTTGCTGGCTGGCCTGTTCTTCCGCCTGGATGCGAGCCGTCTCGCGCTGGGCCTCGATGCGCGGGTTCATGTAGAACACCTGCCACAAGGTGAGGATGACCACCGAGAGGGCGATCGTCAGGAAGAAGTTGCGATTATTTTCCATGAAAACGTTTTCCGCCTATTCGCCGCACGAGCTCGTCGCTCAGGTCTGTGAAAGGGGCATTCAGGCAATCCCTGCGCCCGACGATCACATAGTCATGTCCAGGCTGCATTGCCATGCGGCCTTTCAGACGCAGCGCCTCCTTGAGGCGCCGCCGGATGCGGTTGCGTTCGACCGCATTGCCCTGCTTCGTCGTCACCGTGAAACCGGCGCGCGGCAGACCGCCGTCGCCGCGGTCGGCCACTTCAAGCAGGAAAAACCGCCCGCGTCGCTTCTCGCCACGGCGGACGGCCAGGAATTCGGCCCGTTTGGTCAGTCGCCCGGGCCTGGGATCGTCTTGCCGGTCAACCACCGGCCCGGCCCCCGGCGCCCGGTCAGGCGCTGAGGCGCGCGCGGCCGCGGGCGCGGCGGGCGGCGATAACCTTGCGTCCACCCTTGGTGGCCATGCGGGCGCGGAAGCCATGACGGCGCTTGCGGACGAGTTTGGAGGGCTGATAGGTGCGCTTCATTTGTTTTCAATACCGCGGAGTGCGGCCCTTCTTGGTTCTGAACGGGTTCAGGAGCGATTGGACCGGGCATGCAGGATAGGAACTGGCCGCACCTGCGCATGACTGCCGGACATCGCGCGGCTTATAGGGACATGCGGCGTCAAATGTCAATCCGGCTTGGCCGCCGCAGGCCGCTTCGGGCGTGTCACGCCGCGGTCACGCTGTGGTGAGAAGGCCGCTTGAGCGCCTCAATTGCCGGTGAGAGGCCGGGTCATGCGGTTGCATCCCGGGCCAGGGACGGTCATGTGTTGCAGATGAAGCGCCGCGGGCACGTGGCACCAGGCAAACGGAACGACCGGACCAGGCATGAACGAAGCACGCGCGATCGGGGAAGAAATGGCCAAGAGCGAACCGCAACCGGGCAGGGCTGATCTCCTGAAGAGGTATGGCCCCATCGCCATCATCGCGGCCGGTCTGGCATTCGGATACCTGATGGACTGGCACCGCTTCCTGTCCCTCGAATACCTGGCGGAGCAGCGTGAGACGCTGACGGCCCACGTCGCGGCCCATTATCCGCTGTCGCTGGCAGGTTTCGTCCTGCTCTATGCGCTTGCTGTCGCCTTCTCATTTCCGGCGGCCTCGGTGCTGACGATCTTCGGCGGCTTCCTGTTCGGCTGGTGGGTGGCGGGCATCGCGGTCGCCTTCGGCGCCACGGCTGGCGCAACCGTCCTGTTCCTGGCTGCGCGCAGTGCCTTCGGCGATTTCCTGCGCGAGCGGGTCGGCGGGCTGGCCGCGCGTCTGGCCGACGGGTTTCGCGAGGATGCCTTCAGCTATCTGCTCGTCCTCCGCCTTGCCCCCTTCTTCCCCTTTTTCGTCATCAACATCGCGCCCGCGCTGTTCGGTGTGAAGCTGCGCACCTATGTCGCTGCCACCTTCCTTGGCATCCTGCCCGGCTGCTTTGCCTATGCCTGGCTGGGGCAGGGCATCGGGTCCGTGCTGGTGGCGGCGGACAGCGAAGGCGGAGCCGTTGCGCTGAAGGATCTCGTGACCCCGGAAATCACCATTGCCTTCATCGCCCTGGCCGTGGTCGCGATCATCCCTACCATTGTCCGTAAATGGCGGGGTAGCCATGCACGCATGCGCCGCGACTGACCGGCACAGGAGGGAAATGCCATGAACGAGGTGCTTACGCCGGATATCTGCGTCATCGGCGGCGGATCGGGCGGTTTGACCGTCGCCGCTGCCGCCGCGGCCTTCGGGGTCGAGGTCGTTCTGGTCGAAAAGGGCCGTATGGGCGGCGATTGCCTGAACTATGGCTGCGTGCCGTCCAAGGCACTGCTGGCGGCCGGCAAGCAGGCCGAGGCGATGCGCCATGCATCGCGCTTCGGCATTGCCGATGTCGAGCCCCAGGTGAATTTCGGGCAGGTCAACCGGCATGTGCAAGGTGTCATCGATGCGATTGCGCCCAATGACAGCGTGGAACGGTTCACCGCGCTTGGCGTCCGTGTCATCCAGGCCCACGGCCGTTTCACCGGCAAGCGCACCCTGCTGGCAGGAGATGTGGAAATCCGGGCACGGCGTTTCGTCATCGCCACCGGTTCCTCACCGCTGGTGCCGCCCATTCCGGGCCTTGATTCGGTCGGCTACCTGACCAACGAAACCCTGTTTGAACAGACCCGCAAGCCCGGCCATCTCGTCATCATCGGTGGCGGCCCCATCGGCATGGAAATGGCGCAGGCCCATCGCCGGCTCGGCTCCGACGTGACCGTGCTGGAAGCGGCCCGTGCCCTCGGCAAGGACGATCCCGAACTGGCCGCCGTGGTGCTGCGCCGGCTCTGCGCCGAAGGCGTGGATATCCGCGAGCAGGCAAAGGTGACTGGGGTCGAGCCGCGCGGCAAGGCCGGCGTCCGCGTCCATGCCGCAACGCCGGATGGAGACATCGTCGTGGATGGCACGCATCTTCTGGTCGCCGTGGGCAGGGCGGTCAACGTGGACGGACTTGATCTCGACAAGGCCGGCATTGCCCATGACCGCCGCGGCATCAAGGTCACCGACAAGCTGCGCACCACCAACCGCCGCGTCTATGCCGTGGGCGATGTGGCTGGCGGCCTGCAATTCACCCATGTTGCCGGCTACCATGGCGGCCTGGTGCTGCGTCCGCTTCTGTTCCGCCTGCCGGCCCGTGTCAACGAGACCATCATTCCGTGGGTGACCTATACCGACCCGGAACTGGCCCATGTCGGACTGACCGAGGACGCGGCACGGCAGAAGCACCGCAACATTTCCGTCCTGCGCTGGCCCTACGCGGAAAACGACCGCGCCCAGGCCGAGCACAGGACCGATGGTCTCATCAAGGTCGTGACGGATCGCAGGGGCCGCATCCTTGGCGCCACCATTGCCGGCGCCCATGCCGGCGAGATGATAAATCTCTGGGGCCTCGCCGTATCGAAGGGCATGACGGTGCGCGACATCGCCGGCTATGTGCCGCCCTATCCGACCATGAGCGAAATTGGAAAACGCGCCGCGGTTTCCTATTATGCTGCTTCGACGCGCAATCCGTGGGTTCGCCGGCTGATCGGCTTCCTGCGAAAATTCGGCTGATCGGGAATCGGAGACGCGATGAGCGCAGGGAACAAGGCCCGGCAGGAAGCCGAAGGGATCGCCGATCCTGTCGGCAGGGTGCCTTTGGTCAGCGGCTTGTCGTCCAAGCTTCTCGTGCTCACCGCCGTGTTCGTGCTGATAGCGGAATCGCTCATCTTTCCGCCTTCGGCTGCGAATTTCCGGCTGCGCTGGGCGCAGGACAAGTTGAACACGGCCGCAGTGGCCGGCCTGTTCCTGATGGGAGAGCATTCCGAAGAAACCGCCGAAGCCCTGCGCGAGGACATTCTGTCCGCCACCGGTGTCCTGCAGATCGCGGTTCGCGAGGACGGCATGTCGCGCATGCTCGTTTCGGCCGGCCATGTGCCGATGGTGGACGAGCATGTCGATGTCTCGGCCGCCATCGATCCGCTCGGCTCGATCGTGGCTGCGCTTTCCACACTGGTTGCAGGTGGTGACCGCATGCTGCGCATTCATGGCCGCGTCGGAGCGAGCGCGCAGGACTTCGAGATCGTCATTCCCGATGCCGGCCTGCGCAATGAATTGCTGGTCTACACGCGCAACATCGTTCTGCTTTCCCTGTTCATCTCCGTCCTGACGGCGGTCCTCGTCTTCGCCGTGATCAACCGGGTCATGATCCGCCCGGTTCGCTCCATGACGCGCTCCATGCTGGCTTTCGCGGCCGAGCCCGACAATCCGGCCCGTATCATTCGCCCCGAACCGCGCAGCGACGAACTGGGCATCGCGACGCGAGAACTGGCGGCGATGCAGTCGGAATTGCAGAAGACGCTGGGCGAACGCAAGCGGCTGGCCGATCTCGGTCTGGCGGTGTCCAAGATCAACCACGACATGCGCAACATTCTGGGCGCGGCCCAGCTCATGTCCGATCGCCTGACCACGGCGACGGACCCCAAGATCCAGACGTTCGCCCCGCGTCTGGTGCGAACGCTCGACCGCGCGGTCAACTATTCCCAGTCCGTGCTGGAATATGGGCGCGCGCAGGAAAGCGCCGCCGGTACGGCGCAAGGTCCTGCTGCGTCAGCTGGTCGAGGATGTCCACGCGATCCTGCCCATCGAGGGTGGAGCGGCCATCCGTTTCGAGAACCGGGTGAACGAGCTGCTGGAGGTCGATTGCGACGCCGAGCAGATGTTTCGCGTGCTGGCCAACCTCTGCCGCAACGCCGTTCAGGCGCTTGCCGGCGACGCGGACGCGGCGATCGTCAAGCGGCTCAGTGTCACCGCCTGCCGCGAAGGCTCCGTCGCCGTCATCTCGATCATCGATACCGGTCCCGGCCTGCCGAAGAAGGCGCGCGACAACCTGTTCGCCGCCTTCAAGGGGTCGGCGCGCAGCGGTGGCACGGGCCTTGGCCTCGCCATCGCCCTGGAACTGGTGCGCGCCCATGGCGGCACGCTTGAACTGGTGGAAAGCCGTGGCGGGCATACGGAATTCGCCATCACGATCCCGGATCAGCCCGTCGATCTGCAAAGCCTGCGCGGCCAGCAGCGCCGTCAGGCCGGCTGAAGCCTTCGCTTTCCGCTTTCGCATTTTTGTCATGCGGGGTGCTTGCAATTGTCGCCGACAGCCGCTAGGTACCTGCCCACGGCGGTCGGCACAGACCGGTCCCGCCATTCTTGCCGGACAGGCAAGTGCGCACCCGTAGCTCAGCTGGATAGAGCACCAGACTACGAATCTGGGGGTCAGAGGTTCGAATCCTTTCGGGTGCGCCATTTATTTCAATGGTATGTCAGTTGGCTGCACGTGCGGGGGCTTGGGTCCGCTGCCGCTTTGCGTGACCCGCACCGTCAGGCCAATGGCGACAAGGCCAGCGGGCGAATGATTTCGTGCCACGCGAGATCCCCGCCCTGCGTGGTCAGCGTCCGGAAATCACCGGAACGAAGCGTGACATGCTTGCCCGGTTCCTGCCCCGACACGATGCGGAACGCCCCGAGAATGCCATCGCCGGCAAGGGGCATGCCTGACAGGGAAAGCGAATTGAGGCCGCCGGCGAACAGCGGCGAAGCGGCATCTTCGTTTTGCCGGGCTTCGCGCCGTGTTCCGATCACCGCGTCGAGCCTGTCCGATGAGCGTTCCAGCGCCATGAAGCGGTTCGACTGGCCGGTGACGTCGGCAAAGGCCCTGGGGATGAAATCCTCCATCCATGCCCGGTCCTTGACCAGCGAGGCGCGGCAGGCGTCGCGTTCTTCCATATCCGCGTAAATCCAGAGATGTTCGATCCGGTTCAGTCGGCCCGTCTCCACCATCCAGTACCCGCCCATGGGCAGATGCCGCGTCACCAGGCCAACGCCGAACGTGCGAAAGAAATCCAGGTAGACCGGCGCCTTTCCCGGCTTCAGGTCGTAGGTTCTCAGTTCGAAGATCATGCCGTGCCGCATCTCCCTTTTTCATCGCCATCGTGCCGATGCGAAGCTGCGGGGAAATGGACGATAGCGGTTTTCTCTTGCACGATTGGCAAGATCAGACGCGGTGTGTGGTGGCCGCGTCGGCGCGGAAGGTGCCCGGTGGAACACCGACCCTCTGCGAGAAGAAGCGGTTGAAATAGGCCGGATCGTCATAGCCGATGGCGTGACCGATCTCGGCGACGGTCATTTCGGTATAGAGCAGGTTTCGCTTGGCTTCCACGATGATCCGGTCATGCAGCAGTTCCGAAGCGGTTCGTCCGGCCCGCGACTTGCACGCCATGTTGAGCCGCTGCGTCGATATGCCGAGGGTTCGTGCATAGAAGGCAAGGCCCTTCTGATTGCGGAAATGCGCTTCCAGGGCGCCGCGATAGCGGGTGACGATCTCGAAATCCCGGTCCCGGCGTGCTTCTGCGCCTGATAGCCTGGTTTCGTTGAGGCGCAGCAGCGCCACCAGGACGAGCAGCATATGCCCGCGGATCGCCATGCGCCGGCCCACCTTCTCCCAGCGTGCCTCGTTCTGGATTTCCTCGAACGCGGCGCCGAGCTTGTCCGCCATCGGGCTGCCCGCCGGGATGGTGTAGGCGCCCGGGCGCAACGTCACGTCGACAAGGCGCTGGTCGCCGCCAGCCACCGCCTCGACGAAGCTGACCGCGGCAGTGATGACACGGCCTTCCGTGCCTGGCTGGAAGCGGATCTCGTGCAGGGAACCGGCTGGCTGGACAACCAGCGAACGCGGCTCGGCATGGTAGGTTTCGCCCTCCATGGTGAAGGCGCCATGCCCGTCCGCAATCCACAGGAACTGCACGTGGTCGGGATGCACATGGGGATGAATAATCCAATCATGGCGCATGGACCGCTCGCGAATCGGCTCGACATGAAGCGTATCGAGATCCTGGTCGCGTTGCTCGTCGCCATAGAGGAAGAAGCTTGGAATGGGGCCTTTGGCTTGCTTGCTCACTGTTTCGCCCGGTCCTCCCCCGCCTTCGTCCCGCTTTCGCGCCTCGTGATGAATTGTCCAATAAAAAACCGGTCCTGTCCATTGGCGGCGGGCCTGCGCATGGGGCGTTATCTGGCGCATGAGAGGCGAGGAGGAGGTGCCGACGATGCAGCCTGAAAGGGATGAGGCATTTGATGTCGTCGTGGTCGGATCCGGCGCGGGCGGCATGTCCACGGCGATCACCGCGAAGAAGAACGGGCTGTCGGTGGCCATCGTCGAGAAGGAACCGGTCTTCGGCGGCACCACGGCTTTTTCCGGCGGCGTCTTGTGGATTCCGCTCAATCGCCACGCGCGCGATGCAGGCATTGCCGACAGCCGTGACGACGCCATCACCTACATGAAGCAGGAGACCGGCAATTACTATTCGGCAGAGGCCGTCGAGGCCTTCATCGATGCCGGGCCGGAAATGGTCGATTTCTTCGAGCGCGAGACAGCGGTGCAATTCGTCCCCACGCTCTATCCCGATTATCACCCGGATGTGCCCGGCGGGGTCGATGTCGGCCGCTCCATACTGGCCGCGCCGTTCGACACGTCGGCGCTCGGCCGCAATCTCGGGCGCCTGCGCCCGCCGCTGTCCACCATTACCTTCATGGGCATGATGTTCAATTCATCCAATGCCGACATCAAGCACTTCTTCAACGCCACGAAGAATCCCGCCAGCTTCGCCTATGTGGCCAGGCGCATGGTCAAGCATTTCTCCGAAGTGGCGCGCTACGGGCGCGGTGTGCAGGTGACGAGCGGCAATGCGCTGGCGGCCCGTCTTGCCAAGTCGGTCTTCGACCTCGACATCCCGCTCTACACGGAAACCCCGGCCGAGGAACTGATCGTCGAGGACGGCCGCGTGTGCGGCGTGCGGGTGCCTGGCGCGCGGCTGACGGCGCGCAAGGGCGTTGTCATTGCCACCGGCGGCTTTGCCCATGACATCGAGAAGCTGAAAAAGGCCTATCCGCATCTGGCGCGCGGCGGCGAGCATTTCTCGCCCGTGCCGGAAGCCAATACGGGCGACGGTATCCGCCTCGCCGAGGCGGTCGGCGGCCATGCACCGATCGAGTTCAACGATACCTCCGCATGGATGCCGGTCTCGAAAGTGCCCCAGCGCGGCGGCGGTTTCCGGGCCTTCCCCCACCTGCTTGACCGCTACAAGCCGGGCATTATCGCCGTGCTGAAGAATGGCAGGCGCTTCACCAATGAGAGCGAGAGCTATCACGATGTCGGTGCGGCGCTGATGCGCGCCTGCGAAGGGCAGGCCGAAACCGCGGCCTGGCTCATCTGCGATCATCCCACGATCCGCAAATACGGGCTGGGCTTCGCCAAGCCGGCCCCGGTGCCGCTCGCTCCGCATATCGCCAATGGCTATGTGAAGAAGGGCCGGTCGCTGGCCGAACTGGCCGAGGCAGCGGGCATTGACCGGGCAGGCCTGGAGGCCACGGTCGCCGAATACAACAGCCACGCGGGCAAGGGCGAGGATCCGGCGTTCGGTCGCGGACGGACAAGCTTCAACCGCTATCTGGCCGATCCCGAGCACAAGCCGAACCCCTGTGTCGGCCCGATCGTCAAAGGACCGTTCTATGCCCTGAAGATCATCATGGGCGACCTCGGCACCTTCGATGGCTTGCGCACCACCGTGACCGGGCAGGTGCTGCGCGCCGACGGTTCCACGATCGACGGGCTTTATGCCGTCGGCAACGATCGGGCATCGATCATGGGCGGCAACTATCCCGGCGCGGGCATCACGCTCGGCCCGGCAATGACATTCGGCTACATCACGGGCCGGCATCTGGCAGGAGTGGAATCATGAACTGGCTTGGTCTGGAGGGCAAGGTCGCGGTCGTCACGGGTGCAGGCGGCGGCATCGGCAAGGCGATCGCGGCGGCCTTTGGCGAGGCGGGGGCGCGGGTGGCGCTGCTCGATCTCAATGGCGAGACGGTTGCGGCGGCCGCGCGGGAGACCGGCGGCAAGGCCATCGTCTGCGACGTGACGAGCGACGACAGCGTGGCCAGGGCGGTCGCCGAGGTCGAGGCCGCTTATGGTACGGCCGATATCCTGGTCAATAACGCGGCCTATGTGACACCAGGCAGTCTCGACACCGTTGCGATCGCCGACTGGCAGCGCATGCTGGATGTGAACCTGACCGGCTATCTGCGCTGCGCCCAGCGCTTCGGCGCCGCCATGCTGGAACGCGGCTCTGGCGCCGTGGTGCATGTGGGCTCGATTTCCGGCCATCACCAGCAGGCGTTTTCCAATGCCTATTCGGCGACCAAGGCGGCGGTTTCGATGCTCTCGCGCCAGCTTGCCTATGAATGGGGGCCGCGCGGCGTTCGCTCCAATGTCGTTGCGCCCGGCCTTGTGCGCACGCCGCTGTCGGAGGCCTTTTATGCCCATGAGCCGACCCGGATCGCCCGCGAGGCTGTTGTCCCGCTGGGCCGCATCGGCCATGTCAGGGACATTGCCGACATGGCTCTTTTCCTGTCATCCGACCGGGCGGGCTATGTCACGGGACAGGAAATCATCGTCGACGGCGGTTTTTCCCAGACGCTGATGAGCCACATTCCCCGCCCCGGCTATTCGAACGATTGAAGGGCACGGATGGAGGCCGCGACCGGGTGATCCAGGCGCGGTCTGTCCGGTCAGGCTTCGCCCAGCACAGCTTTCGTCCTTTCCAGCGCGGTGCGGATGAAGCGCTCCAGCCCCATGGCCTCGGCCTGCGGCCGGTTCGGCACCTCGACGCTCACCGTGATGCCCGCCGGCAGCCGGGCGACGATCGGCGCGAAGTCGATCCCGCCCTCGCCGGGGATGAGGCGGGCCTGACGCGCCACGCGGACCAGTTCCGCATCGCTGGCGTCATAGGGCACGGGGCCATCGCAAATCTGCACATAGTTCATCATCGTGGGCGGCAGTGCGGCCAGATCGTCCAGCGTCGAAGCCGAACGGTCGAAATGCAGCGTGTCGAACAGGATGGCGGCCGCCGGACTGGCTGCGGCCTCCACCATTCGCCGCGCATCCTGGATGGTCTTCACGCCGGTCCAGGGCATGAATTCCAGGTCGGCGCTGAACCCGTAGGGTGCCACGCGCTGGCACAGGCGTCCATAGGTGTCGGTGGCGCGCGCTTCGTCCGGGTCGTCCACCGCGACGAGGATATGTTTCGCGGCCAGTTCCGCGATCCGGTCGAGAAACGGATCGAATCGCGCGAGGTCGGTTTCCGGCTTCAGGCGGATCATCTCCGCATCGGCCATCGAAACACCGGAATCGGCCATCGCGGCCTTGACGTCGCGCAGCAATCGGTCGTCGCCCATCAGGTCGGCCAGCGGCTCGTCACCGGCCGGAAGCAGCCGGAAACTGACCAGGTCATAACCGCAGGATGCCGCCAGCTTGACCGCTGAAACGGGATCGGCGCCATTGCCGGTCAGGTAGGCCATCGAATAGAGGCGCTGCATGACAGCCTCACTTCAGCGGGGAGATGGCCAGCGGCATGGCCACCGTGGATGTCATGTCCGGGGTCAGCCAGTCGGGCCCGCCCTTCGGCGGCCACTTGCCGTCGGCGACCGATTGCGCGCGCGCCTGTGCCCGCTGTTCGAGGCTCGCATACGGCCATATCTGGGTCAGCCTCGGCGCGCCATCGAGCGAGTACATGGCGATTGTCATCTTCGAATAGCCGAGCCGGCCGGGAATGGCGGCTTCCCATTTCTCCATGGTCGGGGTGAGCCCGTTCACCTTCATCCGGTAGGTGCGAATCTCGTAGACGGGGCCGAAATTTCCGGTCTCGACAGGTGGCAGGAAATCCAGCGGCTTGTAGCTGTCCAGGCTCATGCCGGTCAGAAGGTCCGCACAGCCGAACGGATTGGACGAGCGCAGCACCCGGTCGCGTTCGGCAAGCAGGTCGTCATGGCTGTCGAAGCCGCGCAGCAGCAGGACCTTGTTCAGCGCGCCGATATCATTGCCCCATGCGCCCAGCAGGCGGCCCTTCGCTTCCGGGGCGCTGACGAAGGCCTCGATGGCGGGCGCCGCCTTCGCTCCCCCGAAGATCACCGTGTCAAGCGTGGCCAGTTCGTAGAATTTCATCGGTCCTCTCCCTGTTCTGTGTCCTGTCTGCGCCGCAAACCGGAAGGCCGGCCATCTGGCGGGCCGCGATATAGCCGAAGGTCATGGCCGGCCCGAGCGTGATGCCGCCCGACGGATAATTCCCGCCGAAAATGGAGGCCATGTCATTGCCGGCCGCATAAAGGCCTTGAACCGGCACGCCATCGCCGTCCAGCACCCGCGCCAATTCATCGGTCGTCAGGCCGGCGAATGTGCCGAGACTGCCGGGCACCAGCCGCACGGCATGAAACGGCCCGGTTTCCAGGGCGCCCAGCGACGGGTTCGGCCCGTGCGCCGCATCGCCCTGCATGCCGTTATAGGGCGAGCGCCCGCGTCCGAAATCGGGATCCTCGCCCGCTCTTGCATGGGCATTGAAGCGGTCGACCGTCCCGGCGAGGACATCGGCGGGCAGGCCGCAGGCCGCAGCGAGGCTAACAAGCGTCGGGGCACTCTTCAGATAGCCGCAGCTTTCGTAGCGCCGCAGCGGAAACGGAAAGGGTTTCGCCCAGCCGAGCCCGAAACGGCGCTGCGCCCGGTGGTCGGCGATCAGCCAGCATTGCGCCGCCGCGCCGGCCGGTGTGGCGGCAAACAGCGCCTTCATGAAATCGTGGTAGCTGTCAGCCTCATTGACGAAGCGGCGGCCATCCGGCAGCACGGCGATGAATCCGGGCTTGGCGCGGTCCACCAGATGCGGGAAATGCGCCTGCCCGCCATGCTTCAGCGGCACCAGCGAGACCGGACACCAGGCACCGGCATGGATATGGTCGCCGGCGATGCGGCCGCCCGCCGCTTCGCCCAGCCGCAACCCGTCGCCCGTATTGGCGCGCGGAGCAGCGGAATGGTGGCCATCGCCCTCTGGCGCATGATCGAACAACGCGGCGATCCGCTCCCGGTCATGCGGGAAGCCGCCCGTGGCAAGCACCACCCCGCGCCGCGCGATCACGTCGACCGGCCGTCCCTCGCGTTCGATCGTGGCACCGCAGACCCGCGCGCCATCCCGGTGCAACGCCCGCACCGGTGCGCCCTCGATCAGCGTGACGCCGAGATCGAGCGCACTTTTCATCAGCCGTGCCACCAGCGCATTGCCGTTGACCAGTTGCAGCCCACGGCCATGCAGTGCCAGGTCGCGGGCATGGCGGGCGAGCCGTCCCGCCACATGAAGGGCCGAGCGCGGCGAGCGCGTGGCGTTGAAGAAATGGGCCATGTCTGCCCCGGCCGAAATCCCCATGCCGGCCAGGCTGACAAGGTCGAGCGGCGGCTTGAGCCGGGCAATGTCGGCCCCGAGCGCGCGCCCGTCATAGGGTTTGGCGCAGACCGACCGTCCGCCGTCACGGCTGCCGGGCGTATCGTGGAAATCGGGAATGCGGTTGCCGTCGATCCATTCGACAGCCGTGTTCGCCTCGAAAAAGGCGACCATGTCCGGGCCATTGGCCAGGAAGGCGGCAATGCGCGGATCGGCGATCCGGTTGCCGATCTCGCTGCGCAGATAGGCGAGCGGTTCATCGGCCTCTTCGATGATGCCGGCACGGCGCGCCAGCGGGTTGCGCGGGATCCACAGCCAGCCACCGGACCAGGCTGTCGTTCCGCCGAAGACGGGTTCCTTTTCGGCAACGACGACCGACAGGCCATGAAAGGCCGCGACGACGGCGCAGGCCAGTCCGCCGGCGCCGGAACCGGCGACGAGCACGTCGCAGTCGATCCGCCCGGACGGGTCTGCCGTCATCGTTTGCGGCCTGCCGTCTGCGCGGATGCCGGGGCCGTATCCGGCCTGTCGAAGAAATGCGAGGCGCGGGTGGCCGTGGCGATCTCGTCGGCGGCCTCCTGCAGGGCAGGGGCCATGCGCGCCATGTAGGCCGGCGTGACGCGCACCGCCGGACCGGCAATGGACAGGCAGCCGATCACGCGTCCGTCGTCCGGATGGCGGATGGGAACCGCCATGGCGGCCATGCCCACGGTGTAGGAATCGACTGCCACCGCGTAGCCGCGCGCCCGGTCCTCGGCCAGTTGCTCCAGCAATTGGGAAAGGGTGGCGGGAGCCTTCGGTCCCGGCTCGAATGGCGGGTGCAGCCCCTGTTCGGCCACCATGCGCAGCGCCTCGTCGTCGCTGACCGCCGAAAGCCAGGCGTGGCCACCGGCCGAGCTGGCGAGATGGACGACCTGCCCCTGCTCCGCATTCGGATCGTAGCGAAGCCCGCCCGTCGCGCCCTGCGAGACGCCGACCCAGATCAGGTTGTTGCCGTCGATGACCGAGAGCCGGATCAACTCGCCCGAGAGCCGGGCCATGCGGTCGAGGATCGGCTGGGCGATGTCGGTCACGCCCATCTGCCCCAGAAAGCCCAGGCCGAGCGCGGCCAGCTTGATTGTCAGCATGTATTCGCCTTGTGCCCGCACCTGGCGCACGTAGCCGAATTTCGCCAGTTCGTTGAGCAGCCGGTGCGCGGCGCTGACCGGCATGTCAAGCTCTGCCGAAAGCGCGCTGACGGTCAGCCCCGCCGGATTGCGCGCCAGCATCTCGATGATGGCAAGCGACCGTTCCAGCACACCGCTCATGCTGCCGGCCCCATCGCTTTCGCCGTCAGGCCGTCCGCCGCCATGAAAAGCTGCATGCCGGCTTGCGAGGAGGCCTTGATGGCATCGATGATGGCGAGATTGCGCGCCCCGTCGAGGGCCGAGCAGCGCGGTTCGGCCCTGCCGTCGATGACGGCGCCGAAATGGCTGATCTGGCCGATATAGGAATCGGCGGCGTCAACCGGTTCGACCGACGACTGCATTTCCTCATACCAGGTCTTCTCGCCCGGATGCGACCAGAATGCCAGGTCCGGCAGGGAGAGGCCGCCAGCCGATCCCGCGAAGAAATGCGACTGCACCCTGTGCGCGGGAAACCGCCCCGGATTTTCGCCGGCGGCAATGTCCCAGGCCCATGGGCCGCAGGCCGCGTCGGAGACGCTGAGCGTGATCATTCCGCCCTCGCGAAAGGTGAGGATGGCCCCGGCCGTGTCTTCGACCGGCAGCCCGCGCTCCATCGTGGATGCGACCCCCGAGACGCTGGCGATCTCGCCGAAAAGGAAGCGCAGCAGATCGATCTCGTGAATCATGTTGATCAGCAGCGGACCGCCGACGCCGGGCGTGCGGCGCCATTCCACATCGAAATAGCCGTCTTCCTTCTTCAGCGAGCACAGCACCGAGCCCTGCACGAGGTGGCCGAAGCGCTGACTGCCCACCAGATCCCGGGCCTTGAGGATGATCGGATTGAAGCGGCGGTGGTGGCCGGTCATCACGGGGACGCCATGCCGGTCGATGGCGGCAAGCAGGGATCGGGCTTCGCTGACACGGGTGGCCACGGGCTTCTCGACCAGCGCCGGTATGCCCGCCTCGACGGCGCGAACGGCCAGATCGACATGACTTTCATTCGGCGTGGCGATGACGATCCCGTCCGGCTTCTCCTCCAGCATGGCATTGAAGTCCTGGAAAAGCGGCGCCCCGTATCGGGCCGCTGCTTCCGCCGCGCCCGGTCCCGGATCGACAATGCCTGCAATGGTGAATCCATCGGCCGCGGCAATGGCCTGGAGATGGGTTCGCCCGATGATTCCGGCGCCGACAACGGCGATCTTCTTGTCAGCCACTTCATGATCCTCCCGGCCTTCCGCGCCTGGTCGGGCTGCGGTGCCCTTTCCGCTTAGCAGGCTTTTCCAGATTTGTGAAAAGATTTTTTGTTATTGAAAGAGTTTCCAAAATCCTTTAGTTGCTTTGTGAACGGGTCCGCAGAAGCGGCTCCGATGTGCCTTGGGAGGGGCTCGTGACAGGTTCCGTTGCTTGCAAACTCGTCCTGCCGCCTGAAAGCGCCGCGACATGACGGCGCCGGGCAAGGTCATTGCCGGGCTGCCGCGCAATGCCGCCTTCGATGTGGCGGTACTTGGCGCGGGTGCGGCCGGAATGGCGGCCGCCGTGTTCGCGGCGCTGGAAGGGGCGCGGGTTATCCTGGTCGAGCGGACGGAATATCTGGGCGGGACCTCGGCCTATTCCGCGGCAACGGCATGGATTCCCAACACCCGGCATGCTCGCGCCATCGGCGCTGAGGACAGCGTCGACGAGGCGCGCGCCTTTCTCGATCGTGCTGTCGGCAACCGCTCGTCGGCGGCAATGCGCGAGGCCTTCCTGAAGGCCGGGCCGGCCGCCATCGACGCGCTGGAGGACCGGGCCGGTGTGCATTTCCGTGCGCGCCCGTTTCATCCCGATTATTTGCACGAAATCGAAGGTTCGACCTCTTTCGGCCGGGCGCTGGAGCCGCTCCCCTTCGATGCCGGCGGCCTGGGCGGCGACCTGAAGCTGATCCGGCCGACCATCCCGGAATTCACCATCCTCGGCGGTTTGCTGATCGACAGGGATGACATCGCCCACCTCCTGAAGATGACGAGTTCGCTGAAGTCGCTGGCCTATTCGATGCGGCTGATCGGCTCCTACTATGTCCAGAAGATGCGTCACGGGCGTGGCACGCGCCTTGTCATGGGCAACGCGCTGATCGGGCAATTGCTGGCTGCGGCACGCCGGCTCGGCGTGACCATCGCCACGCAGGCCGAGGTGACCGAGTTTGCTGGCCCGGAGGGTGCGGTCAACGGCATTGTCGTACGCCAGGATGGCGTCGAGCGCATGATCGCGGTCGCCGGCGGCGTGGTCATGGCAAGTGGCGGTTTCACGCGCCATCCCTCGCGGCGTGGCGAAATGCTGCCCGCCCCGCTGGCCGCCAACAGCCCGTCCGCACCCGGTCACACCGGTGCGCTGCACGATCTGGCGCTGGCCAAGGGCGCGGTCTACGGCAGGGATGCCGCGTCCAATGTCTATTGGGCGCCCTGTTCGGTGCGCAAGCGCGCCGATGGCACGACCGCCGTATTCCCGCATTTCGTGCTCGACCGCTCCAAGCCCGGCACATTCGCCGTGGGCCGGGATGGCCGGCGCTTCACCAATGAGAGCCGGTCCTATCACGAATTCACGCTCGCCATGTATGCGGCAAACCGGGACGGCAGCCACATGCCGGTCTTCCTGATCGCCGACGCGCAGACGCTGACGAAATACGGGCTGGGCATGGTCAGGCCCGGCGGCAAGGGGCTGCAGCCCTATCTGGACGACGGCTATCTCGTTCAGGGAGAAACGCTGGAGGAACTGGCCGGCAAGCTGGGGGTGGACCCCGGCGGGCTGGCGGAGACGGCCGGACGCATGAACCGGTTCGCCGATACCGGCAGGGATGAGGACTTCCGGCGCGGCGAAACGGTCTATGAACGCGCCAATGGCGATGCGGCGCATGGGCCGAACCCGACCCTGGGGCCGGTCAAGACCGCGCCCTTTTATGCTGTGCGGCTGGAGCCGGGCGATATCGGTGCCGCGACCGGCCTGGTCTGCGACACCCATGCCCGAGTGCTGGATGCCGACGGCCGGCCCATTGACGGGCTCTATGCCTGCGGCAACGACATGCAGTCGATCATGGGCGGTGTCTATCCGGGGCCGGGCATCACCATCGGACCGGGCATGACCTTCGGATTCATTGCCGCGCGCGATGCCAGCGCCCGGGCCCTCGCGTCGCGGGAGAACGCCGCATGAGCCGGGTTCTTGTCACGGGCGGAACGGGGTTCATCGGCCGCTGGGTCATCGACGGGCTTCTTGCGCGCGGTGACGAAGTGGTCGTCTTCGATGCCCGACCCAATCCGGCGGCGCTGGACGAAATCCGGCCGGGACTGTCGCGGCGCGTGACATTCGTGACCGGCGACATTGCCGACGGTTCGGTCGCCGGCGCCGTGACGGGCTGCGATGGAATTGTCCATCTGGCCGGCGTCATGACAGTGGATGCCGCCGCCGATCCCTTGCGTGCCGCTGCGATCAATCTCGTCGGCAGCCTGCATGTTTTCGAGGCGGCGCGCAGAAACGCGGTCGAACGGCTGGTCTATGTCTCCACTGCCGGTGTCTTCGGCCCCGGCGACGCGGTGAACCCGCGCCCGATGACCCATTACGGCGCCCAGAAACTGGCCATCGAGGGATCAGCCCGGGCTTTTCATGCCGATCATGGCGTGCCGTCAGTCGGCTTCCGCCCCTTCATCGTCTATGGTCCGGGGCAAAGTTCCGGGATCGCCGCCGGGCCGTCCATCGCCATTGGCGCGGCGGCGCGCGGCGAACCTGCCACGATCCGCTTTTCCGGCCGTGTCGGCTTCGTCCACGTCTTCGATGTCGCGCGCCTCATGGTGGAAGCGGTTTCATCGCCCATGCAGGGCGCGGAGGCCTATACGCTTTGCGGCGAAACGGCAGACATGGCCGCTTTCGTCTCGGCCCTGAAGGCGCAGGCCCCGCATGCGGACATCACGGTGGAAGGGCCACCGCTTCGCATTCCCGCCGATCTTGCCTCCAGCGAAATGCCGGAACCCCTGGGCGGACTTGCGGCCACCGGCCTTGAGGAGGGCATTGCCCGAACGCTCGACTTCTATCGTGGCGCCACGGCTGGGAGGGCGACATGAGGACAAATGCGAACTTGTCGAATTGTCCAATGAATGCGCGCGTTCATCCATTTCCTTCCGGCGCCTGTTCAGGCTCCATCATGGTGGGCAAAAGGGCAACGGGGTGGCGGTTTGCGATGGTGGCGCAAGCGGAGCCGGCAAGTCGGGAGGCACAGGGCATGGTATGCGAAATGTCCAATCTGTTCCCGGTCGGCACAGGGAGGGCGTGGCAATGACGTTCACATTGAACGGCGAGACGCGCGTCTTCCCGATTGTCGGCGATCCCATCGCCCAGGTGAAATCGCCGGGTCTGCTGTCCCGTCGCCTCGCGGACATGGGCGAGAACGCCATTGTCGTGCCGGCCCACGTGGTCCCCGACGATTTCGACGGCTTCATGGCCGGCCTTGAAACGATGCGCAACGTGGCGGGCCTCGTCATCACGGTTCCGCACAAGCAGGCCGCGATGGGCTTTTGTGCCCGTGTCACGCGGCGCGTCCATTTCGCCGGTTCCGTCAACGTGATGCGGCGTACGCAGGCCGGCTGGATCGGCGACAACACCGATGGCATGGGCTATGTGGACGGCATCCTGGCCGCCGGCGGAGCGGTGGAGGGAAAGCGCGTCCTGCTCATCGGGGCCGGCGGCGCCGGTGCCGCCATCGCCTATGAATTCCTGGCGCGCGGGGCGGACCATCTCGCGATCCACGAGATCAACCACGCCCGCCGCGATGCACTGATCGCGCGGCTTGAGACGGCCTTTGCCGGCAGGGTCTCGGTCGGCTCGGCCGATCCGGCCGGATTTGATGTCATTGCCAATGCGACGCCACTGGGAATGCGGCCCGATGATCCGTTGCCGGTGGATGTCGGCAGGATGCAGGCCGGCCAGTTCGCCGCCTGCCCGATCACCAGGCCGGAGCGGTCGCCTTTCATCGAGGCGGCGGCGGCAAAGGGATGCCGGACGATGCCGGGACTCGGCATGTTCAAGGCGCAGGAGGGGCTTCTGGTCGAAGCCCTTCTGTCACTGGAAACGGATTGATCAATTCAAGGGAGGAACAGATGATCCGGAAACTTTTTCTGACGACCGCAGCGATTGCCGCGCTTTCCACGAGCGCTGCCATGGCGGAGGTGAAGCTGGCCGATGTGGCCGAACTGTCGGGCGCGGGCGCGGCCGCCGGCGCTGTCTGGCATGATGGCGTCAAGATGGCTGTTGAGGAAATCAACGCCGCCGGCGGCATTCTCGGCGAGCAGATCAACCTGTCCGAGTACGACAGCCAGACCGATCCGCAGGTGAGCCGCGCTCTCGTGCAGAAAGCGATCGACGAGGGCGCGTTCGTGCTGCTCGGCACCGTCTACTCGTCCTCGACCGTGGTCAACATGCTGGTTGCCCAGCAGAACGGCGTTCCGCAGATCACCGGTTCGGAATCGCCCACCATCACCGCAAAGGGCAATCCCTATATCTTCCGCACTGCTTTCGGCGCGCAGAAGGGCCTTCCCAAGCTGGCAAGCTATCTCAAGGACGGACTCGGTGCCAGAAAGATCGCCGTTGTCTGGGCCAATACCGAGTTCGGCAAGGGCGGCTATGACGCTTTCATGAAGATCGCCGGCGACATGGGCCTTGAAATCGTGGCCGATGTGCCGACCGAGCAGGCGCAGGTTGATTTCGCCTCCGACGTCGCCAAGGTGAAGTCGTCGGGTGCCGACGCTGTCTTCGTCTACCTGACGGAAGAGGAGAGCGCGCGCTTCCTCATCGAGGCCTCCAAGCAGAGCCTCGGCCTGCCGATGGCCGGCGATACGGTGCTCATCTCGCAGAAGGTCATCGACCTGGCCGGCGGTGCCGCCGATGGTGCGTTCGGCCACGTGGGCCTGACGGCCGAAGCCCCGGTTCCGGCAATCCAGGAAATGGCCGGCAAGTTCCAGCAGAAATATGGCTACGGTGCCGACCACAACGCGATCAAGGGCTATATTGGCGCCTACATGGTGAAATACGTGACCGAGAAGGTCGGGGCTTTCGATCGCGAGAAGTTCGCCGAGACGCTGCATGGCCTGTGCCTCGACGCCGCGACCCATCCGGGCATCCTGATGGATGCGTGCTGGGATGACACCGGTGAGATGAGCCGCGCCAGCTTCCTTGTGGAAGTCGTCGACGGCGCCCAGAAGATCACCAAGACGCTTCCGGCCAACTGATCCGTCATCAAGGCAGGGCGGCGCTAGTCCGGTGCCGCCCTCTTTGCACCTGAAATCCCTTCTCGCGGAGGTGCGGGCGCATGTCCGAATTCATCCAGATCCTCATATCGGGCCTGTCGGCAGGGTCGATCTACGCCCTTGCCGCCGTCGGCTTCACCCTGCTCTGGCAGGCGTCGCAGACGATCAACTTCGCCCAGGGCGAATTCGTGATGCTGCCAGCCTTCTTCGTGCTCGCGCTCTCGGTGAAACTCGGTTTCCCCCTCTGGCTCGCCATGCCGCTGGCCATCATCCTGTCGGTGCTCATCCTGGGCGCCCTTTTCAAGCGCCTGATCGTGGAACCCATGATGAAGCATGGCACGCTGCCGCTTGTCATTGCCACCATTGCGCTCGGCCTGTTGCTCAAGGAACTGGTCAAGGAATTCTACTCGCCGCTCGGCCAGCCTTTCCCGAGCCTCTTTCCGCAGGATGTGATGCAGGTCTTCGGCGCCGCCGTTTCCATACCCGACATTGCCAATTTCATCATCGCCATGGGGGCCATCATCGGCCTGCAACTCTTCCTTTCCCGCACCCGCACCGGCCGCGCCATGCAGGCGACAGCGCAAAACCCCGATGTCGCGCAGATCCTTGGCGTCGATATCAAGCGGATGGTTCTCTACACCTTCCTCATCAACGGCGCGCTGGCGGCCATCGCCTCCATCCTCATCACGCCGATCTACCTGGCCAAGTTCTCCAACGGAGAGACGCTGGGCCTTGTCGCCTTCATTGCGGCCATCGTCGGCGGCTTCAACCAGATCCGCGGTGCGCTCGTCGGCGGGCTGCTGATCGGTGTCATCGACAATCTCTCGGCGACCTATTTCTCCTCCGAGTACCGGCAGGCCCTGCCCATGCTGCTGCTCATCTTCATCATCCTGGTGCGCCCGCAGGGGCTGCTTGGAACCGCGGAGGGCCGCACGGTATGAAGCTCAAGACCGTCCTTCTCGTCCTCGTCGCGCTGGCAGCGCTCGTTCTGGCGCCGCTCGGGCAAGGCAATTACATCCTCTATGTGCTGGCCTCCTGGCTGATGTTCTCCATCGCCGCCATGGGCTTGAACCTGACGCTGGGCTATGCCGGCCAGATCTCGCTGGCGCAGGCAAGCTTCATGGGGATCGGCGCCTATATCACCGCGCTGGTGACGCTGGCTGGCTATCACTGGGTGCTGGGCTGGCTGGCGGCCATGGGCGCCACCTTCCTTATCGGGCTCGTGCTCGGTTACCCGGCGCTGCGCGTGCAGCACCATTTCCTCGCCTTCGTGACGCTGGCCTTCAACACGCTGGTCTTCCTCGTGCTGCGCAACGAGGAATGGCTGACGGGCGGCTCGCATGGCCTTGTCGGCATGCCGCGCCCGTCCTTCTTCGGCATCTCGACGATGAAGAACCTCGAATTCTACTATTTCGTCCTGATCCTCTTCGTCATCTCGGCCAGCATCTTCTTCTGGATCGTGCATTCGCCCTGGGGCCGCGCCTTCAAGGCCCTGCGTGAGAACTCGGTGCGTGCCGAAAGCCTGGGCGTGAACACGCGGCGCATCACTCTGCTTGCCTTTGCCATCGGCTCGGCCTTCGGCGGCGGCGCCGGTGCGATCATGTCGCCGCTGGTGCAGTTCATCGAGCCCGGTTCCTTCGGCCTCATCCATTCGCTCAAGATCCTGCTCATGGTCGTGGTCGGCGGCGCCGGCTATTTCTTCGGGCCGATGCTCGGTGCCGCCGTCGTCATCCTGCTGCCGGAATTCCTGCGCTTCACCGAGGGCTACTACCTCATCATCTATTCCACCGCGGTCATCATCCTGATGGTCTACTCGCCCTCCGGCCTGATCGGTCTGGGAGACCGCATCCTGTCGCGCCTGAGACCGAAACGCGTCGTCCGCGGCGACATGAAGGAAGGAGCGAAGCTGTGAGCCAGCCCGTCCTCTCCGTCCGCAACATTTCCAAGTCCTTCGGCGGCATCCATGCCGTTCGCGATGTCAGTTTCGAGGTGGCGAAGGGCGAGGTGCTCGGCCTGATCGGTCCCAACGGATCGGGCAAGTCGACCCTGTTCAACTGCGTGCTTGGCCAGCTTTCGCCCGACAGCGGCGAGGTGACCGTGAAGGGCACCGGCGTTTCCGGCATGCGCGCCTGCGATCTCAACCGGCTCGGCGTCGGCCGCACCTTCCAGCAGCTTTCCGTCTTCCCGGAAATGACCGTGCTCGACAACATCATCCTGGCCGGGCAGGAGCATCACGGGACGATGCTGTCGCGCCTCTTTGGCCGCTCCGACGCGGGACTGACCGGAGAGGCCGAGCAGATGATCGAGTTTTTCCGCCTTTCGCACCTGCGCGACGAAAAGGCCGGGTCGCTGTCCTATGGCCAGCAGAAACTGCTCGATGCTGCCATGGCCTTCATGGCCGGCCCCGATCTCGTCCTGCTCGACGAGCCGGCCGGCGGCGTGAACCTGACCATGCTGGAGAGCTTGAAGGAGCGCCTGCAAACCTACAACCGGGAGCATGGCACGACCTTCGTCGTCATCGAGCACAACATGGAATTCGTCATGAGCCTTTGCACCCGCATCATCGTGCTGGCTGAAGGTGCGGTGATCGCGGAAGGGACGCCGGAAGAGATCCGGTCGAACAGCCAGGTCATCGACGCGTATCTGGGGGGCTGATCCGTGCTGGAACTGAAAGATCTTTACGGCGGCTACGGCAAGATCACCATTTTGAACGGCGTTTCGTTCAAGATTCCCAGGGCCTCCATCACCACCGTGATCGGGCCGAATGGCGCCGGCAAGTCGACCGTGTTCAAGGCGATCTTCGGCCTGCTGGACATCCATTCCGGCCAGGTGCTTCTGGACGGGCGGGATGTCACCCGGCAGAAACCGCGCGACATGATCGCCCATGGCGTCACCTATGTCCCTCAGGGCCGCAACGTCGTGCCGCAGCTTTCCGTCTACCACAACCTGGAACTGGGCGGCATCACCGCCGATGACCAGGAGAAGGTGAAGGCGCGCATCGAGGTGGTCATGGATCAGTTTCCCATGCTGCGCCAGTTCCGCGACCGCAAGGCGATCGAACTGTCGGGCGGCCAGCAGAAGCAGCTTGAGGTCGCCCGTGCCCTGCTGCTCGATCCAAAGCTGATCCTCATCGACGAGCCGTCCATCGGCCTGTCGCCAAACCTGGTGCAGGAAGTGTTCCGCACGCTGCAACGTCTGCGCGACGATGGCGTGACGATCCTCATGGTCGAGCAGAACGCCAAGGCGGCGCTGGCCATGTCCGATTACGGTCTGGTGCTCGAACTGGGCCAGACGCGCATGCATGACCGCGCCGATACGCTTCTGAACGACCCCAAGGTGGGCCAGCTCTTTCTCGGCGGCCACATGGACGAAACCGACTGACACGACACCCATTGGAGAACGAAAACGATGGACTTCCGGTTTTCCGACGAGCAGCGGATGCTGGTCGAGACCGTTCGCGGCTTCATTGCCAGCGAACTGGCCCCGCTCGAGGACGAGATCGAACAGACCGGCGTGCTGCGCCCTGAACTCGCCAGGTCCGTCTTCGAGAAATCGAAGGCGCTCGGCCTCTACGGCATGAACATTCCGCAAGAGCATGGCGGCGGCGGCCTGTCTGCCCTCGATACCATGCTGTGCGAGGAACAGTTCGGCCACACGACCGACATCCTGATCCGCCGTGCCTTCGGCAATGTCTACGAGGTGCTGCTCGCGGCGCAAGGTCCGCAGGTGGACCGCTGGCTGAAACCGGCGGTGACAGGCGAGCGCGTCTGCTCGATCGCCTTCACCGAGCCCGGCGCCGGCTCCGATGCCGCCGGCATCCGGACGCGGGCGCGCCGCGAGAACGGCAAGTGGATCCTTTCGGGCATGAAACATTACATTTCGGACGGCGCCTTTTCCGACTTCTTCGTCGTCACGGCCGTGACCGATCCGGACAAGGGCCATCGCGGCATTTCCATGTTCCTGGTCGACAAGGGCATGAAGGGCTTCACCATCGGGCGCGACCAGCCGATGATGGGCATACGCGGCACCAGCCACATGGAACTGCATTTCGATGACGTGGAACTGGGCGACGAGCACCTGCTGGGCGAAGAGGGGCAGGGCCTGAAGCTGGCCCTGTCCGTACTGGGGCGTGTCCGTCTCTCCCAGGTGGCGGCACGCGCCATCGGCAAGGCGACGAAAATCCTCAACATGACCGTCGATCATGCCAATGACCGGCGCCAGTTCGGCCAGTCGCTCGGCGACTTCCAGATGGTCCAGCAGATGCTGGCCGACAGCGCCATCGAGATCAACGCCGCGCGCACCGCGCTGTGGGAATGCGCCGATCAGATCGATGCCGGGCTTGATCCGCGCGCCAAGATCTCCATGCTCAAGGTGCAGGCGTCCGAAACGCTGGGCCGTGTTGTGGACCGGTCGATGCAGATCTTCGGCGGCATGGGCTTTTCCAGGGATCTGCCGATCGAGCGCTATTACCGCGATGCCCGCATCTATCGCATCTTCGACGGCGCGTCCGAAATCCATCGCGGCGTGGTCGCCAAGTCCATGCTGAAGGGCGGCAAGTCCATCTACGATCCGTGGGCGTCGTGATGACAGGCGGCAGGCGTCAGAAATTCATGCCGGCCGAAGAGGCCGTGGCCCTGGTTCCCGACGGGGCGACCATCGGCCTGATCGGCGGCGGCGGCGGGCTGTGCGAGGCCATGGCGCTTCACGAGGCCATCGAGAAGCGGTTCCTGGAAACCGGCCACCCGAAGGGCATGACGCTGGTTCATGCCCTCGGCCTCGGCAATCGCAAGGACACCGGCGTCAACCGCTTTGCCCATCCGGGCATGGTGCGCAAGGTGATCGGCGGGCATTGGCCCTGGTCGCCGCGCATGCAGCAGATGGCGGCAAGGGACGAGATCGAGGCCCATGTCCTGCCCGGTGGCGTGGCCATGCAGCTGATGCGCGAGATCGCGGCGAAGCGGCCCGGCCTGTTCACCCATGTCGGACTGGGGACGTTCATCGACCCGCGTATCGATGGCGGGCGGATGAACGCGGCAGCCAGGGACACGCTCTGCGAAGTGGTGGAGATCGGCGGGCGCGAATATCTGCGCTACCTGCCGTTCCACATGGATGCCTGCCTGCTGAAAGGCTCCATCGCCGACGAGGAAGGCAATGTCAGCCTCGACGAGGAACCGGCCAATGTCGACAGCTATGCCATGGCGGCCGCCGTTCGCAATTGTGGCGGCATCGTCATCGTGCAGGTGCGCGAGAAGGTGAAGGCCGGTGCGCTTGGCGCGCGTCAGGTGCGCATTCCCGCCGCGCTGGTGGATGCCATCGTCGTCGATCCGGACCAGCGCCAGGGCTACGAGATCGTCTACGATCCGGCCATTTCAGGCCAGCAGCGGGTGGCTGAGGCTGCGCCGCACATGCCGGAATTTTCCATCCGCCGCATCGTGGCGGAGCGCGCGCGCCGGGAACTCGTCGACGGCGCTGTCATCAATTACGGCTTCGGCATCCCGGACCAGGTGGCCAGTATCGTCGCGGCGCGCGGAGACCAGGACCGCTATTACCAGACCATCGAGCATGGCACCTATGGCGGCACGCTGTTGACCGGCTCCCTGTTCGGCTATGCGCGCAATGCCTCCTGCATGCTCGACGGGCCGTCGCAATTCGATTTCTATTCCGGCGGCGGGCTGGACATCGCCTTTCTCGGCTTCGGCCAGGTGGACCGGCATGGCAATGTCAACGCCTCGAAGCTGGGCGGTGTGCCGGTGGGGCCGGGCGGCTTCATCGACATTGCCCAGAACGCGCGCAAGGTTGTGTTTTGCGGCACGTTCGACGCCAAGGGAACCGACATGGCATCGGGCGACGGCAGGCTTTCGATCACCCGTCAGGGCGATGTGCGCAAATTCGTGATGGCGGTCGACCAGATCACCTTTTCGGGCGCGCAATCGGTCCGTGATGGCCAGGAGGCGCTTTACGTCACCGAACGCTGCGTCTTCCGGCTGACCGCGGACGGGCTGATGCTCACGGAAGTGGCGCCGGGCATCGATCCGGCGCGCGACGTGCTGCAGCGGATGGACTTCCGTCCGCTGGTCGCCGATGATCTCAAGACGATGGACCCGGCCTGCTTCACGGCCTGAAGCCGGTCGCAGCCGGTGATAGACGGGAGCCACACATGGCCGGTGCGATCCACATCCTCAACGGTCCCAACCTGAACCGGCTCGGCACCCGCGAGCCGGAGATCTACGGCGCGGTCACGCTGGGCGAGATCGAGGGCTGGTGCCGCGCCGCGACGGACCGCGCCGTCGTGTTCCGGCAGTCGAATTTCGAGGGCGATATCGTCACCTGGGTGCATGAAGCCATCGACGGTGAGGCCGCCGGACTGATCATCAATCCGGCCGGCCTGAGCTTTTCCTCCGTGCCGGTCTACGATGCGCTGAAGATGTTTCCCGGCCCGGTCATCGAACTGCACATCTCCAACATTCATCGCCGCGAGGAGGTCTATCACCGTTCGCTTGTCTCGAAGGTGGCGACAGCGGTGATTGCCGGTCTCGGGCCGAAAGGCTATGTCCATGCGATGAATGCCATGGCTGACCTGATCGAGGCCGGCCGCTGACAGAAGGTCCGTTTCCATGAAGACCGCGATTGCGACCGTCTCGATATCCGGCGATTTCCGCGAGAAGCTGTCGGCCATCGCGGCCGCCGGGTTCGACGGAATCGAGATTTTCGAGAACGACTTCCTGGCCTTCGATGGCAGCCCGGCCGATGTCGGGCGGATGGTGCGCGACCATGGCCTGGAGCTTTGCCTGTTCCAGCCGTTTCGCGATTTCGAGGGCATGCCGGAGCCGCAGCGCGCGCGTGCCTTCGACCGGGCGGAGCGCAAGTTCGACCTGATGAACGAACTGGGCGTCGACCTGGTTCTGGTGTGCTCGAACTGCTCGCCGCTGGCGCTGGGCGGCATCGACCGGGCGGCCGACGACTTCGCCGAACTGGGCGAGCGTGCGAAGGCAAAGGGCATCCGTGTCGGCTACGAGGCCCTGGCATGGGGGCGGCATGTTTCCGACCACCGCGATGCCTGGGAAATCGTGCGCCGCGCCGATCATGCCAATGTCGGGCTGATCCTGGACAGCTTTCACACGCTGGCGCGCAAGATCGACGTCAATTCGATCCGCTCCATTCCCGGCGACCGCATCTTTTTCGTCCAGCTCGCCGATGCGCCGCTGATCGACATGGACCTGCTCTACTGGTCGCGCCATTTCCGCAACATGCCCGGCGAGGGCGATCTTGACGTCACCGGCTTCATGCGCGCCGTGGCGGCGACCGGCTATGAAGGCATGCTCAGCCTTGAAATCTTCAACGACCAATTCCGTGGCGGATCGCCGAAATCCATTTCCGTCGACGGTCATCGCTCGCTCGTCTACCTGATGGACCAGGTGCGCAGGCAGGAACCGGACATCGCCATCGACGTGCCGCCGATGCCGGACCGGATCGCGGTGCGCGGTGTCGAGTTCGCGGAATTTGCAGCCGATCATGGCGAGGCCGAGCAATTGGGCGCCATGCTGCGCACGCTGGGCTTTGAACGATGCGGGCGGCACGTCTCCAAGGAAGTGGATCTCTGGCGGCAGGGCGGAATCAATATCGTCGTCAACACCGGACAGGAAGGCTTTGCCCATTCCTCCTATCTCGTCCACGGGACATCGGTTTGCGACATCGGCCTGAAGGTCGAGGACGCTGCCGCCACCGTGCAGCGTGCCCGGGCACTGGGCGCCGAACCCTTCGAGCAGGCGGTGGGGCCAGGCGAGATGAAGATTCCGGCCATTCGCGGCGTGGGCGGCGGCGTCATGCATTTCATGGACGACAAGAGCGGGCTGGCCCGTGTCTGGGAGGTGGAATTCGCCAAGGTGGACGGCGAGACCGCGCCCGTCAATGCGGGCCTGACCCGCATCGATCATATCGCCCAGACGATGAATTACGAGGAAATGCTCACCTGGCTGCTGTTCTACACCTCCATATTCGACACCGGAAAGACGCCCATGGTTGACGTGGTGGATCCGGCCGGCCTGGTGCGCAGCCAGGCCATCGCCAATGACGACGGCAGCCTGCGCATCACGTTGAACGGTGCGGAGAACCGGCGCACCCTGGCCGGCCATTTCATCGCCGAAAGCTATGGCTCTGCGGTCCAGCACATTGCCTTCGAAAGCCGGGACATCTTCGCCACGCGCGCGGCATTGTCGAAAAACGGCTTCAAGGCTTTGGAAATCTCGCCGAACTACTACGACGATCTTGACGCCCGTTTCGGGCTCGATGACGATCTTCTCGAAAGGCTCAAGGCCGGCAACATCCTGTATGACCGCGACGAGTCCGGCGGCGAGTATTTCCAGATCTACAGCCCGGTCTACGGTGAGGGTTTCTTCTTCGAGATCGTCGAGCGGCGCGGCGGCTACAACGGCTATGGCGCGGCGAACGCCCAGTTCCGCATTGCCGCGCAGAAGCGGAACCTGCGCCCCAAGGGCATGCCGAAGCGCTAGTGTGCCCTTCCTGTTCAGGGAAGGGAACCGCGCCTGCCCCGGCTTGCGGCAAAAGCCCCGCGCAAGACAAGAGCCTTAAAGCTTCCACCGCCAGACCTCCGGCGTCGCTCCTCACCATTTGCGGACGATGCCGGCCCGGCCCGGCTCCCTTGGTCATGATGGCCGGCATTGGGCGTGAGGCAGGACAATTGCCGCGCGTATTCAATTTATGCGCGTTGCATCTTGAAATGCAATTAAAAAGAGTCTAAAGGTCTTTTGACTCGCTTCCAGGTTTCCCATTCGGCGTGTGGACAAAGGAAGCCAGGTCCATCGAAAAGGCCTCCGAAACGTCAGCATTTGCGGATTTGTAAAAGCTTAGACAGGCGCCTTCACGAATTATTACAAAGGGTTAGCGTCCTTATTAGAAAATAAGGTGCTAAATCTTGTAATTGTCACCAAGAATCCCCGCAAGTTAGCCCTGTTAACCAGAATCAATTAATGATTCGAGGGGATTAGGCACATGATCGTTGTCGTGGATGATCGCGGGATCGTTGTGGACAGTTACAAGTCCATGCTCGAGCGCGAGGGGTATCCCGTCGCCGGATTCACGCCAGGCGAGTTTATCGAGTGGATGGACGCGGCATGCGAGTCGGATTTTGACTCGATCATCGCTTATCTGATCGGAGACGCTTCGGACGAGATCATCCTGCCGCAGGCGGCGCCGGCTGCCGGGCGAATCGCCAAGATCGCGCTGCTGGATCGCCAGAACCTCGACCGCACGCTTGAATTGTTTGATGCCGGTTATGACGATGTTGTGCGCAAGCCCGTGCATGTTCGCGAGCTGCTCAAGCGGATCGCCGTCATTCGCAAGCGCAACGCGCCCGAGCCGGTCCGCGAGACGACCGAGCGCCTGAAGGTCTTCTTCGATGGTCGCGACCCCGAGGTCGATGGCGAGATCTTCCCCTTGCCCAGGCGCGAGCGCCGCATTCTCGAATTCCTTGCTTCCGCGGAGGGCCGGCGCGTCAGCCGGGCGCAGATTTTCAATGCCACCTATGGCGTGTTCGATGATTCCATCGAGGAATGCGTCGTGGAAAGCCACATTTCGAAACTGCGGCGCAAGCTGCGCGATGCGCTGGGCTATGATCCCATCGATTCCAAGCGCTATCTCGGCTACCGGCTCGTGCTGGAGGCCGAAGAGGGCGACTGCGCCCCTGTCTCGCGCGAACTGACGGCGGCGTGATGGCGCGGCGCGGTCCATGGCCGGCCGGCGTTAACCACTTGTTAAGGCATGCCTGGCGCAAGCCTGGCCGCATAGGGTCGGCTCACATGATTTATCCGTATGAAGGCGGAGGTGCCCAATGAGCATTTACGGCATGATGCAGACCAGTGTTTCCGGGATGCACGCCCAGTCCAACCGCCTGTCCTCCGTGGCCGACAACATCGCCAATTCGGACACCAACGGCTACAAGCGTTCGCAAGTCCTGTTTTCGACGTTGGTGGCGGGAACGTCGCTGGCAGGCGCAGGTCCCGGTACTGCTGGAAACTACGAATCCGGCAGCGTGCTCAGCCACACCGTTCGCATGATGAACCAGCAGGGACCGCTGGAATACACATCCTCGGTCACCGATCTCGCCGTATCCGGCGACGGCTATTTCGTCGTTCAGGATCCCGGCGGCCAGACCTTCCTGACGCGGGCCGGATCGTTCCTTCCGGATGACGAGGGGCGCCTCGTCAACCAGGCCGGTTTCTATCTCATGGGCTATCCCAGCGCCAATGGCGCCGCCGGCGCCACGAACGGGCTCGCCGATCTCGAAATCGTCACGCTGGACGGCTTCGAGCTGACGACGGTCCCGACCACGGCCGGCTATGTCATGGGCAATCTGGACGCCGAGGCCGAGATCGTTGCCGGTAACCTGCCGTCCACGAATGCGGCCGACGCAGAATTTACCAACAAGGTCTCCGTTGTCGCCTATGATTACCTGGGCGCGGAAGTGACGATCGACGTCTACTATTCCAAGACTGCCGCCGACACCTGGGAAGTGACCGCCTACAACAAGGCGGATGCCGACCCGACCACCGGTGGCTTCCCCTATGCAGCCGCGGCTTTTGCGACCGACACGCTGACCTTCGATCCGACGACCGGCCAGCTCGATGGCGCCTCGCCGACATCGATCTCGATCGCGCTTCCCAATGGTGAAACCTTCGATCTGGACATGGCGAACTTCACCCAGCTCGCCGCCGAATTCGGCATTTCCGACGCCAACATCAACGGCCGGCCGCCCTCCACCATTGACGGTATCCACGTCTCCAAGGACGGCTATGTCTACGGCCAGTATGACGACGGCACCTATCGCGATCTCTACCGCATCCCCTTGGGAACGGTGGCCAATCCGGCAGCGCTGAATGCCGTCACCGGCACGGTCTTCGCACAGACGCCCGATTCCGGCGACATCATGGTCGGCAATCCCCAGCAAGGCGGCTACGGCGCCATCATGTCCTCGGCCATCGAGCAGTCCAATGTCGACATCGCTGAGGAACTGACGCGGATGATCCAGGCACAGCGCGGCTTTACCGCCAATTCGAAGGTTTTCCAGACCGGGTCCGATCTCATGGACGTCGTGGTGAACCTCAAGAGGTAACGGGCGGCCGCTTCCGCGCTACAGGCGGCGGCCGCGATTGGAGGCAGTAGGGCATGTCACTTTCCACGGTGCTCTCCACCGCCCAGAGTTCACTGTTCAACTTGTCCCAGAAGGCAAGTGTGGCCGCCCGCAACATTTCCGGCGCCTCGGACCCGAACTATGCCCGGCGCACCGTGGTCATGGAAACGGCCGGAAACGGCGCCGCCGTGGCTTCGGTGGACCGCGCGGCCAACACCCGGCTGTCGGCTTCCTCGCGCGATGCGCTTTCCCTGTCGGTGGCGCAGAACACCATCAGCGAGAACATGAAGCAGCTCTCGCTATCCCTGAACGGAACCGACGGCTCGGCCTCGGCTTCCGCGCTACTGTCCCGGCTGCATGGCGCGCTGCAGACCTACAGCGCAAGCCCCGACAACGACCTTCTCGCCCGTGGCGTGGTAGACGCCGCCGGCACGATCGCCAACGCGCTCAATGCCTCCTCCGCCGAGGTCCATTCGTTGCGGGCGCGCATGGACAGCGAGATTGCCGGAGAGGTCGCGACCCTCAACGGCCTGCTCGCCGAATTCGAGGGTGTCAACAACGCCATCATCAAGGCCACATTGCGCGATGGCGATCCCAACGAGCTTCTCGACCGCCGGGACACACTGCTTGGCCGGATTGCCGAAATCGTGCCCGTCACGGTCACCGAACGTGATCATGGCGATGTGATGCTGACCACGGCCGGCGGCGTCATGCTGTTCGAGACCACGCCGCGCGACGTGACCTTCACGCCGCGTCCGGCCTATTCGGCCGGCGACACCGGAAACGTGGTGCGCATCGACGGCGTTCCGGTCAAGGCGGGAACCGGCGCGGACACGTCGTCCTCGGGCTCCATCGCGGCCCTGCTGCAAGTCCGCGACGAGGTGACCGTCCAGACCGAAATGCAACTGGACGAAATCGCGCGCGGCCTTGTTTCCATGTTCGCCGAAACCGATCAGACCGGCGGTGGCGGCCCCGCCCGCACCGGCCTGTTCACCTGGTCAGGCGGCCCGGCGGTTCCGCCCGATGGCGTTCTTTCGCCGGGAATGGCCACGACACTTGCGGTCAATCCGCTTTATGATCCGCAGTCCGGCGGCAATCCATCGCTGCTGCGCGACGGCGGCGCCAACGGCGCGGCCTATGTCGTCAACGCCGCTGGCGGCGTCGCCTTTTCCGACCGGATCATCGCGCTGGCCGATGCCATGGAAGCGCCCATGGCCTTCGATACGGCCACGGGCCTGGCCAGCGACGTCAGCCTCGTCGCCTATTCGGGCAATGCGCAGGCATGGCTCGAAGCCTACCGGGCCGATGCCGGCGGCGCGGCCGAGACGAAGGACGCCATGCATGCCGCCCTGGGCAGCAAGCTGATCGCGCAGACAGGTGTCAACATCGACGACGAGATGGCTTCGCTCGTCGAGATCGAACATTCCTACAAGGCGACCAGCCGTCTCATCGCGACGGTGGACAACATGCTGGCTGCCCTGCTGGAGGCGGCGAGGTAGTCCCATGAAGCTTCAGGCCGCATCGACCCTTTCCATGGCAAGCGCGCTGCGCATGTCCATTCGCGCCACGCAGGCCGCCATCGTCACTGCCCAGCAGGAAACCGTGACGGGCGAGAAGGCTGATCCGGCCCGCGAACTGGGCCTGCGCAACGGTTTCCGCATGTCGCTTGAACGCGAGAGCGAAAGGCTCGACTCCATCCTGATGACCAATGAGATGGCCGGGGCCCGCATGACCGCTGCGCAATCGGCCATGTCGCGCTTCACCGATGTTTCGGGCGACGTGATGCAGGTGTTCAACACGGCACTCAGCGGCACCGGTTCGGCAAATCTCGTGCGTGACAACGCGCTGACGGCGCTGGAAGACCTGACGAATGTGATGAATACCTCGGCCAATGGCGAATATCTCTTTGCCGGGGTGAATGCCGATGCCAAGCCGGTTGCCCCGTTCGAGGGCAGTGGCTGGCAGGCCGATCTGGATGCCGCCTTCGCCACCCATTTCGGCTTTGCCAAGTCCGATCCGGCCGCCGCGTCGCTGACCGCGGCACAAATGGAAGATTTCCTCGACAATGTCGCGCGTCCGCTCTTCGACGCCACCGGCTGGCCCGGCATGTCCTCGGCCAGCGATGACGGCATTCGCTCGCGCATCGCCCAGGACCAGACCGCCATCACCTCCGTCTCCGCCAACGAAGAAGCCTTCAAGAGCGCCTTCTTCTCCCTCACCGTGGCCGTGTCCTTCCTCGGATCGGGCATTTCCGGCGATGCGACCCGGCAGGTCATACGCGATGGCGGCGAGGGGCTTGGCGCATCTTCGGCGCAGGTCACCCTGGTCCAAGGCAGGCTCGGCCTGGTCGAGACCCAGGTCGCCGATGCGACGGAGCGGATGACGCTGCAGAAGAACTACATGACCGACCTTTCGACCGAAATGGGCAGTGTCGATCCATACGAGGCGGCAACGCGCATGACCAATCTGCTGAACCAGTTGGAGACGGCCTACATGCTGACCCAGCGCGTCCAGTCATTGTCACTCGTCAGGTATCTCTAGGAAGGGCGCGCACATGGCCAGGATCGATATCCCTTTCTCAACAGTCAGGCCGGGCCGGGGCCTGATGCGGGCTTGCGCCGTCACGGGACGGCGCGGCGTCCGGCCCACGCAGGAGCTGTGACATGTATATCGCGAAATACGAAGAGATTCAGACCGACGACCTGGAGGAGGCGCGCTCCAGGGAACGCGAGGCGCTGGACCAGTCCATCGGCATGCTGGAGGCGGCAAGGGAAGCGGGCGTGCGATCGATCGAGGCGATCCACGCGCTTCACTATTCCGCGCGCGTCTGGATGGCGCTGATGTCGGACCTGGCCGATCCGGAAAACCAGTTGCCCAAGGAGGTGCGCGCGAACCTGCTGAGCATCGGCATCTGGATGCTGCGCACGATAGACGAGATCAGGCAGGAAAAATCCGAGAATTTTGACGGCCTTATCGACATTTCAAGGATCATTCGGGACGGTATTCGATGAAAAGCACGTTCAAGATTTCGCTCAAGGCGAACGAGAAGATCTACATCAATGGCGCTGTCCTTCGGGTGGACCGCAAGACAGCCATCGAGATCCTCAACGACGTCAACTTCCTGCTGGAAAACCACATCCTCCAGGCTTCCGACGCGACGACGCCGCTCAAGCAGCTCTATTTCATCGTTCAGGTCATGCTGATGGCGCCGAACGAGACCGAGCCGGCCATGGTCGTCTACAAGAACCAGATGCCGGGCCTGCTGGCGGCTTTCGAGAACGAACACATCCTTTCCGAACTCAAGGACATTGACAGGATGGTTCACCAGAAGATGTATTTCGAGGCCATGCGCTCCACCCGCGCACTGTTTCCGCTCGAAGCGCAGATTCTGGCCAGCGCACCTTCGACCGAAATGCCGATGGCCGGTGACGGCCTGATGGGCGCGGACAGGATGGTGATGCGATGACGTCCGTCACGGCGGTTACGGGCAACACGCAGGCGGCGGCGGAAAGCCAGGGCAGCCAGGCCCGCGCCTCCAACATGGTCAATTACGACACGTTCCTGCAGATCCTCGTGACCCAGATGAAGAACCAGGACCCGACGGAGCCGATGGATGCCAGCCAGTACGTGTCGCAACTGGCCAGCTTCTCCAATGTCGAGCAGAGCATCCAGATCAACAACAAGCTGGAGGTCCTGCTGGCCGCCTCGGTCGTGTCACAGGTCGACAGCATCGTTGGCCGGACCATCACCAGCGCCGATGGCTCGGTTTCCGGCACGGTGTCGCAGGTCAAGATCGGCGCCACCGGGCTCGTCGCCATTCTCGACAGCGGCGCGGAACTGCCGGTGACGACAGGCACGGTGATCGGCGAATGAACGCCACCGACGCGCTGGACCTCGTTCAGTTTTCCGTCTGGACCGTGATCGTCGTTTCCGCCCCGGCTGTCGTGCCGGCCATGGTGGCGGGCATCGCCATTGCGCTGTTCCAGGCGCTGACGCAGGTGCAGGAAGTGACGCTGACCTTCGTGCCGAAGATCATGATCGTCTTCTTTTCCTCCACGCTGGCCGCCGGTTTCGTCGGCAGCAAGCTCCTTGTTCTCACAAACGTTCTCTACGGACGCATTGAATCCGGATTCTAGCGCGATTTTTGACGGAAGCGGATCGCTCTACGGCCTTGCGCGGCTTGCCGGACGGCCCCTGCGCGTGCCGATGGACGCCAGTCCGGGACGATCCGGTTAACCACCTGTATAGGATTAGGCTGAACTGAAAGACGTTGTGCCTTATGTATGACGGGTCGGGTGCATGAAGGCGCCTGCCAAGTGGCATGTCCCCGCGCCACGCAAACGCACTTTCGGATTTTCATGTTGGACCTGCTCCTGGCGCGATTCGAGCAGCATGAGGCAAGGCTCGTGCAGGCCATTGATGGCCAAGACGTCGCGGCGATCAACGGGATCGACCGCCAGCTTCGCCTCGTCTGGCAGGAAATCCTGGCTTACGAACCGGCCGATGACACCGAGGAGCGCCGGTTGTTCATCTTTCTTCTCGATTCCATCCTGAGCGAAATCGGCGCGCGTGATGGCCATCTCATGCGGGTTCGCGAAAAGGTCCTGGACCTCTACCGCAAGCGCACCTGAACGGCGCCACCGCCAGCCGCCCGGCCTGGCCGCCATGGCATGACCTGCGCCCGCGCCCCGTGGTGGTCCGGATGACGTCTCGACCATGGGGCCTGACCGGGGAAAAGCCGGGTCTTGCAGACGCGCCGGGCGCGGAGCGTGAGGCCGGAAAAAAAGAGGCGGCAACCGGGACATAAGGTGGCAGGGAATGGCCCGGCTGTCCGCCTTGAGGCTGAACATGTCAACCAGGAAGTGAATGCTGTCAAAGGAGAACCGGGAACGGAATCTGGCAATTCTGCCAGCGGCAGCGCTCTTGCCTCGCGTCATGACGGTTCAGGACATCCGGCGCAGGCCGGGCCGCGAAGATGCATCATGCAGGATCCGTCAAAACGGACTGTTCGCTTGTCAGGATGACTAGCCTTTTACTGATTAAATTAACGTTAAGTCCGGGCTGTTGGCCGCCCGGCCGCCGTCGTGATTTTCGCACAAGCTAGCGGGCATAGGCTCTCATCCGAATCAAGCGGAAAGAGAGAACGACGTGGCTGCCCCTGCCGTCTCCACCTTGCCCGGACGCCCCACCGATATCGCCCTGGCCGGCGGCATCGTCTTCATCCTGTCCATCCTGTTCCTGCCCGTACCCACATTCCTGATCGACCTTGGACTGGCGATCTCGCTGGCGCTTTCCGTCCTCATTCTCATGGTGTCGCTGTGGATCGCGCGCCCGCTGGATTTCTCCGCCTTCCCGACGGTCCTGCTGATCGCCACCATGCTGCGCCTGGCGCTCAACATTTCCACCACGCGCCTCATCCTTTCAGAGGGGCACGAGGGGGTGAATGCGGCCGGCTACGTCATTTCCGGCTTCTCCCAGTTTGTCATGAGCGGGGATTTCGTGATCGGCGTGGTGGTGTTTCTCATTCTCGTCATCGTCAACTTCGTGGTCATCACCAAGGGTTCCACCCGCATTGCCGAGGTCGGGGCGCGCTTCACGCTCGATGCGATACCGGGCAAGCAGATGTCCATCGATGCCGATCTGTCCGCCGGCATCATCAACGAGAAGGAAGCCCAGGACCGCCGCAAGGAACTGGAGGAGGAAAGCGCCTTCTTCGGCTCCATGGACGGTGCCTCGAAATTCGTCCGCGGCGATGCCATTGCCGGCCTCATCATCACTGCCATCAATGTCTTCGGCGGCATCATCATCGGCTATGCCCGTCACGGCATGTCGCTTTCGGAAGCCGGTGACGTCTTCATCAAGCTGTCCGTCGGCGACGGTCTCGTCTCGCAAATACCGGCGCTCATCGTGTCGCTGGCCGCCGGCATGCTGGTCTCCAAGGGCGGCACGCGCGGCTCTGCCGATGTCGCCGTCTTTGCCCAGCTTGGCCACTATCCCCGGGCGCTTTATGTGGCGGCCGCGCTGATGCTGCTTCTGGCCGCCATGCCGGGCCTGCCGCTTTTCCCGTTTCTCGTCCTGTCGCTGGGTTTTGCCACGGTGGGCTTCACGGTCAACCGCCAGCGGTTCCGCCAGCACCTGACGCAGGAGCGCGAGCGCGAGAAGGAGGATCGCGCCAGGGCGCAGGTGGAAGAAAACTCGATGAAGGCGTCGCTGAAGACCGCCGAGATCGAGGTCGCCTTTGGCAAGCAGATCGCCACGGCCTTCCTCGGATCGCAGGAGGAACTGGCCTTCCGCATGGCGCGCATGCGCAAGAAATTCGCCCAGCAATACGGCTTCGTCATCCCCGAGGTGAAGATCTCCGAGGATCTGGCCCTGCCGCAAAAGGCCTATCAGATCCGCATACACGGAACGGCCTTCTCGTTGCATGAACTGCGCCTTGGCGAAGTGCTGGCCCTGACCGGCAACAAGCCCTTGCCGGATATTCCGGGCGAACCCGTCAAGGAGCCGGCCTTCGGCATGCCGGCGCTCTCCGTGCCGCAGAATTTCGCCGCCGACCTCAAGCGCATGGGCATAGCGACGGTGGACAATCTGTCGGTCCTGCTCACCCACCTCAGCGAGGTCATCCGCAACAACCTGCCCCAGCTCCTGTCCTACCGCGACACCAAGCGCCTCATCGAACAGCTTGATCCGGAATACCGGAAACTGACCGATGAACTGTGCTCGACCCATATTTCCTATCCCGGCCTCCAGGCCGTGCTGAAGATGCTGCTGGCGGACCGGGTCTCGATCCGGAACCTGCCGCTCATCATCGAGGCCATTGCCGAAGTGGCGCCGCATGTCCGGCGCACCGAGAAACTGGTGGAGCATGTGCGCATGCGCATGGCGCAGCAGATTTGCGGCGACCTTGCCGAGAACGGCGTTCTCAATGTCCTTCGCCTGGGCGGGCGCTGGGACCTTGTCTTCCAGGAAAGCCTCAAGCGCGACGCCAATGGCGATGTGCGCGAATTCGACATGGATCCGCGCCAGCTTGAGACCTTCGGCCGCGAGGCGGCCGCCGCCATCAACAAGCTGCTGGACCAGTCCAAGCAGTTCGCGGTGCTGACCAGCCCCGAGGCGCGCCCCTACGTGCGCATGATCCTCGAACGGCTCTTCCCCTCCCTTCCCGTTCTCTCCCATGTCGAGATCGCCCGCGGCGTCGAGGTCAATGTCATCGGCTCGGTGGCATGACCGATCTCGTCACCACGCTGCTGATGCCCTTCATCATCATCTTCTGCCGGATCGGCGGATGCCTGATGGTGGTACCGGGCTTTTCCTCGGTGCGCGTGCCCGTCCGCATCCGGCTGTTCACCGCGATTGCCCTGTCGGTCGCCCTGGCTCCGCTCGTCTGGTCCAGCCTGCCCCGGCTGTCGCCGGGTGATCCTGCCTTCTTCTATCTCCTGATCGCGACCGAAACGATTGTCGGTGCATTTCTGGGCCTCCTGGTGCGCCTGCTTTTCGCTGCCCTCGAATTCATTGCCGCCGGCGCTGCCATGTCGATGGGCTTTGGAACGATGATGGGCACACCGGTCACCGAGGCCGAGCCCCAGGCCGCCTTCGGCGCCTTCCTGTCCATGGCCGCGCTGGTCCTCTTCTTCATCGTCAATGCGCATCATGCCGTCATAATCGGCCTTGTCCGCTCCTACGCGATCATTCCGGCCGATGGCATCATCGAGCCGGCGCGCCTTCTCATGCGCGTCGGCCAGCGACTGAACGATGCCTTCCTGCTGGTCCTGCGGCTGGGCGGCCCGTTTCTGGCCTATGGGATCCTCATCAATCTGATCGTCGGCCTGCTCAACAAGCTCACGCCCCAGATCCCCATCTATTTCATATCCTTGCCCTATACGCTGCTTGGCGGACTGCTGATCGCCTATTTCGCATTCCCGTCCATGCTCAGCCAGTTTGCCGCCGCCGTGCCGGACATGGGATTTTTCCGCTAGCCGCGAATGTCCAGGAGGATAACCGATGGGTGACAAGAGCAGGGATATCCGCCGGCTGGTGCGTCTGACCGGTCAGCTTGAGAACCTGAACCAGGCCCGCAGCACCCATCTGGCGGGCCGGCTTCAGGCTGTCACCGAGGACTTGAAATCGCTGGATGCCTTTGCCGCCGGGCCATCGCTCGCCATGGATCTGTTTCCCGATCTAGTCGTGCGCCATCAGGCGGAACTGAAAGCGGAGAAGGCCCGCCTCACGGCCGAGCGCGAGCAGGTGGAGCGCGAGCGCAAGCGCCGTGAACGCCAGAAGGAGCGCCTCGGCGAACGCCTGACCGCCATCGAGGGAAAGGCGAGCGTCGCCTCGCAGGAGGAAAGCGGCAGCGACTGGGCCGCCCGCGCCAACCGCTCCAAGACCAGTTTCCGGCAAGTATGACGGCGTAAGGTGATGAAACCGGATCGAGGCCGGTCATGGCAACGCAACAGGAGGACTGATCGGCGATGAATGGTTCCGTTTCCGCGCTGCCGGCCCTGGCATCGCTCGGCCTGACCACGCCGGATGTGGCGGTGACGCGGGCGGACAGCGCCGCGTGGAAGGCATCGCTCGGCGAAGCGCCCGTGAGCGGAACGCCGGCCAAGGGCGTGGACATGAGCGTTCTTGCCCGGTTCGAGGCAGTGGTCCTGCAGAATTTCATAGCCGCGATGCTGCCCGAGGATGCCGGCTCCGTTTACGGTACCGGCCTGTCGGGCGACATGTGGAAGTCGATGATGAGCGAGAAGCTCGCCGGCGAATTCGCGCGCCAGGGCGGCCTTGGCATCGCGGAGCGGATCGCTGCGCAAATGGGCGCGCGGGCGACCGGGGCGCGTGACTGATGAACCGGATGCCTCGCCCTTCCCACCACGCCGCCCGCCTTCGCGCCGGGCATGCAACATCGGAGTGAACAGACATGGCCGTTCAAGCGACACGACCGCTGCGCACGCGGGAGGAAGAGGACCACAGTTCCATCCTTCAGGTGCTGGACGCGATTTCTGTCTGCCTTGATGGTGAAACGGAGATTTTGCGGAACAGGCGGCTTTCCGAGTTGCAGGCCTACAACACCCGCAAAAGCCGCCTTCTCTATGAGCTGTCGCGCGCCATCAACGGCAATCCCGGGTGGAAGGGCATCGCGGGCTTGCGCGAGCGCCTGGACGAGTTGAACGAGAAACTGCGTGCCAATGCGCGGAGCCTCCAGGCGCAGGCGATGGCGGTCCGCTCGGTGGCCGATCTCGTGATCAGCGAAATCCGTGACAACGAGGACGACGGAACCTATTCGAGCGCGTCGCTTTCCGTCCGGCCATGATCAAGGGCCTTGTCTTCGGCATTCTTGCTGTCGCCGCCGCCGTTGCGGGCGGTTTCCTTTCCACGCTCCCGGGGAACAGTCCGGCGCCGGCCGGGGTGCCGGAAGTGGCGCCAGCCGGGACGCAGCCCAACTATTGGGATTCCGGCATTCTCGTCGCGCCGGTGATTCGCGACGGCAAGGTGATTGAATACCGGACACTGAATGTCGTCCTGAAATCGGGGGCGGACAAGCCCCTCGCTTCATCGCCGGTCTTGCCGGTTCTGGTCCAGGAAATATACCAGGAGTTGATTCTGGATCAGGAGTTCACCGAAAAGATGATAGACCGGGCAGTTAATCCCGCGGTCATCGCGAAAAATCTTAGTGAACGCTTGACTGTTGCCCTCCCGGACAGTGACCTGCAAGATGTGATCGTGATTCACGCAGACCGGTTTGCCCCCGCCGAACTGCGCAAGAACCTGATCGAAGAGAACCAGACTCTGGACATAGGATTGGGAAAAGAGAAGGGGGTCAAGGCAGGCGGAACGCACTGAAGAGCTGTTGAACTTGATATTTCGCAAGCTTCTTGGGTTTATGCCGCAATATAAGAGAAACATTCAAGATTGAGGGCAGGGCAAGTGAAACGAGAATTGATCGGTCGAGGCAGTCCTGGAGAAGAGGTATTGCACCGGCGTTTCGTTGTTGAAAGCTTGTCCTGGCTGATGTCATCGCCACACGATGCTTTCTCCCACCTTCTCAAGCTTTGCAAGCGGCACGGGTTCGAGGATTTCCTCATCTATGTCGGCAAGCCAAAACACCTGCAGGGCGGGACATTGGCTGATTCCCTGCTGATGACCAGCATGTCCTCCTATTTCATCGAGATCCTCGACAGTGCCGTTCAGCGCAGCGGTTGCGACCTGATGGGGCCGTTGCGCGGTCATACCGCTCCGGTTCTCTGGAACCTCGTCGCGCTCGACCCGTCCACCGTCAAGCCCGGGCAACCGGAAACGGAAGAGAAGCCGGTCAAGATACTTGAACGCGCCTTTGCCGATGGCGGCATTGCCGGCGGCGTTCTCATTCCGATCCCGACCGATGAACTTGGCGTCATCGTGCTGCATTTCCTGTCCGCAGAGCCGGTTCGCCGCATCAGTCCGGACCTGGTCATCGAAGCGCTGGCAACCTTCGAATCGGCCTCGCAATTCATTCGCAGCGGCTTGCGCGAAACCGAGGACGTGCTGACTGCGCGCGAGAAGGAATGCCTCTACTGGGCTGGCGAGGGCAAGACGAGCGCCGAGATGGCTTACATCACCGGGCTTTCCGAACATACCGTGAATCATTATTTCACGACAGCCTGCCGGAAGCTGAACTGCGTCAGCCGCATCCAGGCGGTCGCGAAGGCCGTCAGGCTCGGACATATATAAGTAATATAAAGTAATTCAAATTTTCGCGATTGCCGGCTGCTGCATTGCATATTCGCACGGCATGCGGTAGCGTCCTTATTTGCATATCAGTATCTATAGTTATACTGATTTTGTACAAGATTTGAAGAAGTTGTACTATGCTTCAATTGAGGGAAAGTCTGTCTTTTGCCATGCTTGCGCGTCGCTACGATGATGCAATGGCGGCTGTCGAGACCGCCATTCAGGACGATGACTTCGGCACTTTGAAGGATTGCGACCAGATCGCCTCGATGTCTTTCGAGGAAATCCTTGCGCACCGCCCCGAAAGCCGCAAGGAAGAACTGGAAATGCTGCATTTCCTGCTGGAAAAACTGTCCCGGTTCGACCGGGAGGGCGCGCTCTGGCAGGCGATTCGGGACAAGATCTGCGAACTGTTCGAAAGCCGCCGCTAAGGCGTGCCGGCCGCCTGGCCGGTTGAGTTGCGCAGCGCGTATTGGCCGCGCAAACGAGCCTGGAGAAGGCGCACCGGTTCATGCCCGTGCATGGGCCGCCGCGCTCGGGCGGGAGATGTCATGCCATCCGGCGACGGGTCGCCGGAGCCGTATCGCCTTACTGGAACAGCTGCAGGATGTTCTGTGCCGAGGAATTGGCGATGGACAGGGCCTGGATGCCAAGCTGTTGCTGCGTCTGAAGCGCCTGCAGCCGGGTCGATTCCTCCGTCATGTCGGCGTCCACAAGGGTGCCGATGCCACGCTCGACCGCGTCGAGCAGCGTGTTGACGAAGTCGGTCTGCATCGAGATACGGCTCTTGGTCGCGCCAAGATCGGCGGCAGCCGATGTCAGGCCGACATGGGCCGCATCCACCGCCGAGATCATGTCGTCGAGATCGGTATTGTCGAGACCGGCGGCCGTGATGTCGAGCGTATGGACTGAAACGACAAGCGCCCCGGCGCCCGTGGTCGTGAAGGTCGAATCCATCAGGCCGCTCTGGTCGGCATCGTCGAACAGCTCGATGTTGGCCGTGTCGATCTGGATCGTGTTGACCGTGACGCCTGCGCCGGCGCGCGTGAACGACGACACCACCTCCTTGACCTGAACATAGTTGCCGGCGCTGGAATCGACCGAAAGCCAGTTCTCACCGGAAAACGAGGCCGAATCCGCGATCGCCCGCAACTGGGCCTGCAATTCGGTGATCTCGCTCTGGATGCTGGCCTTGTCGACGCCGGGTTCACGCGCGGCCACGAGCTTCGACTTGATCTTGTCGACCACGTCGATGGAGGAGTTGAGGCTCATATAGGTCACGTCGATCTTCGCGGTGCCGAGGCCGAGCGCGTCCTGCACCGTCGACAATGCCTTGCTGTCCGATCGCATGATCGTGGCAATGGACCAGTAGGCTGCGTTGTCGGAAGCTTCCGAAACCCGGTAGCCGGTGGAAACCCGGTTCTGTGTCTGTTGGAGCGCTGTATTGGTCGCGTTGAGCGTCCGCAGCGCAATCATTGCGGCGGGGTTTGTCTTGATGCTGGTCACGGTCCCGATCCTGTAGGGAACAAGGGGAACATCCTGATCGTCAGGTTACGGTGATTCGGCATCATGCCTGGACCGTCAAAGCCCACCACCGTCTTTCGCTCGCTACGCAACTACAAACACACTATCAGAATATTCGGTATGGTTAATAAATATTCAACAGCGTCTCGGGCGAAAAAAGTCATATGCGTTTCAGATACTTGATGCGGGTCACGTCGAGGTCCTTGATCATCGGCGAACCATGACGCCGGTTCGCGGCCTCTTCCAGCCGCGCACGCAGCCATTGTGATTCGGGTACCTTTTCCTCCACCGTCGGCACGTCCGCCTCATCGTGCAGCAGTTGCAGCAGCGCATCGCTCAGATACCAGCCGGCCACCTCGTCGCCGATCTCCGGCGTCAGTTCCCCGGTGACATTCGCCACGATATAGCCGGTGACGGACCCGCCTGCGAAAACCGGAACGACCAGGTCGGCAGGCTTCATCTTCCGCGTCACGGCCAGCACGTGGTCCGCCGTGTCGCTTGCTTCCGCCGGTTCGGGCTCCGGTGTCCTCGCCATCAGGAACGAGACGACCAGGACGGAAACGAGGCCGGAACCGGCCACGATCAGATGTCTGAGCATGATTGCGCACCCGTTTCCTTTGGTCGTTCCGGATAACCTGTGAAGCTTGTGCGAGGGATGTGTCCGGCAACGCTTTGGTAACCCTGTGCATGCCAGTTTCGTCCGGAGTTTGCTTTTGAGCGTCCGCATTTAGGGATCGGAAACGAAATCCGCCTATACCCGCTCATGAAACAGCAGAGGTGCCGTCTCCGCGGCGCGTGGCATGATGCCAGACTGCTGTACCGGACGGCCCGGTATGTCCCTTTTCTGGAAGTTTGGAGGGACAATTCATGTCCAGCATTATCACCAACTCTGCTGCTATGACGGCGCTCAAGTCGTTGCAGATGACCAACCACGCCATGGAAACGACGCAGAACCGGATCTCGACCGGCTATCGCGTGGCCGAGGCATCCGACAACGCCGCCTACTGGTCCATCGCCACGACGATGCGCTCCGACAACAAGGCGCTGTCGACGGTCCAGGACGCGCTCGGCCTGGGTTCGGCGAAGGTCGACACCGCCTATACCGGCATGAACTCGGCCATCGACGTCGTCGACGAAATCAAGTCCAAGCTGGTTGCGTCCCGTGAACCGGGCGTCGACAAGTCGAAGATCCAGTCGGAAATCACCGAACTGCAGAACCAGCTGGTATCCATCGCCGAATCGGCCTCGTTCTCTGGTGAGAACTGGCTTTCGGTCGACTCCAGCGCCACCGGCTACATCGCCACCAAGGAGATTGTCGGCTCGTTCAACCGTGCTTCGGACGGCTCCGTTTCGGTCGGCCTGATCAACGTCGACACGACGACCACCGAACTGTTCGATGCCAACGACCAGTCCGGTATCCTGGACTCCACCTTCACCACCACGGGCGCCGGCGCGGCAACCGTTTCGGTGTCGGACCTGGATATCACCGCCGCCGGCATTGACGATACCGACATCGACGACATGATCTCTAACGTCGATTCGGCCCTGTCCTCGATGACCACCGCCGCGGCCAACCTCGGTGCTGCCAAGAGCCGCATCAACATCCAGACCAACTTCGTCTCGAACCTGATGGACTCCATCGATCGCGGCGTCGGACAACTGGTCGATGCGGACATGACCGAGGAATCGACCCGGCTGCAGGCGCTGCAGACGCAGCAGCAGCTCGGCATCCAGGCCCTTTCGATGGCCAACGCCTCCTCTTCGTCGATCCTGTCGCTGTTCCGCTAAGCGCAAGCAAGGACTGACCTCCATGAAGGCCGCCTCCGGGCGGCCTTTTTGCATCCCGGTGTCATCTCCGGTGCCCGCGCGCCAATTCCGCGCAAGCTTCGCACGATAGCTTATCTGCCAATAAGGCGGAGCGGCGTGTGGCAGATCAACTCCAGACATTGATCGGCAATCTCAAGGGTTTGGGAACGGCAAGGCTTGTGGCCCTGGCCGCGGCCCTGGTCACCATCGTCGTGCTCGTCGCCGGTGGCTCCTGGTTCATGAGCCGTCCGACCTATGAAACCCTCTATGTCGGGCTGGATCGCGACGACGTGAACCGGATGGGCATCGTCCTTTCGGAAGCCGGCATTTCCTACGATATCGACACCAAGGGGGGCACCTTCCTGGTGGAGGCGGGCCAGACCAGCCGCGCGCGGATGATCCTGGCCGAAAAGGGCCTGCCGGGCAGCGCCGGGGCGGGCTACGAGCTTTTCGACAATCTCGGCACGCTCGGCCTCACGTCCTTCATGCAGGAGGTCACGCGGGTGCGGGCGCTGGAAGGCGAGATCGCGCGGACCATCCAGTCGGTGACCGGCATCAAGGCGGCACGGGTACATCTCGTCATCCCCGACGACGGCGGTTTCAGGGATCGCGACCGCAGGCCCACCGCATCCGTTCTCATCCGTACCAACGGGTCCGATATCAGCTCAAAGGCCATGGGTATCCGCCACCTCGTCGCCGCGGCCGTGCCCGGCCTGTCGCGGTCGGACGTGACGGTTCTGGATGCCTCGGGCAAGCTGCTCGCCGCCGGCGAGGACACGTTCGGCGATGCGATCAGCGTGTCGCTCGATCTGGAGAAGAATGTCGAGAACGAACTGGCGCAGAAGATTTCCGATGCCCTTCGCCCCTATATCGGCAACCAGAATTTCCGCGTCTCGGTCAATGCCGAACTCGATACCGACCGCAAGCAGGTCGAGGAAACCATCTACGATCCCGATTCGCGCGTCGAGCGCTCGGTCCAGGTGGTGCGCACGCAGGACAGTTCATCCCAGGCCGAAGCCATCCAGAACACGACGGTCGAGCAGAACATTCCCACCGATGAGGGCGGCACTGACAGCAATTCCTCCCAGAAGACGCAGGAAAACAGCGAACGGCGCGAGGAAACGACGAACTACGAGATCAACACCAAGCGGGTGGCGGTGGTCAGCAACGGTTTCTCCGTAAAGCGCCTCTCCGTGGCCGTGGTGGTCAACCGCGAAATGCTGGCGAAGACGCTGCCCGAGGGCGTCACGGATGTCGACGAACGGCTGCAGAAGATCCGCGACATGATCTTCGTCGCCGCCGGCCTGCAGGAAGAGCGCGGCGACAGCATCAACGTGACCGCCATCGAGTTCCTGCCCGAAGATCTGGAAATGGCGCCGGTCGAGGCCGGCATGGGCGAGGATGTGCAGAGCTATATCAACACCGCGATCAAGGCGGCCGCCTTCCTCGGTGTCGCGCTGCTGGTCATCTTCCTCGGGCTGCGCCCGCTTGCCCGCGCCGCCATAGCCGGCCCGCAAGGCGAGGCGGACACCGCAGCCGACGCCTTCGAGCCCGACTTCGCCTCCGAACTCGGCGGCGGCCTGCCCGACATCAGCGGTGCCGCGCCGGGCGGCTTCCAGGCGGATCTGCCCGATTTCGGCGCATCGGAGAATGGCGATTATCTTCAGGTTCTGCGCAACCAGGGCATGTCCGCCAAGGAGCGCCTGGAAATCATGATCGACTACGACGAGGAGCGCGCTGTGCAGGTCCTCAGGCGCTGGCTGAATGAGGCCGCGTGATGAGCCAGCCCGCCCGGTCGCGCGCCCATGACGACTTCGTGGCTTTCGATACGGAAGCCGCCGAGACCGCGCCGTTCGTTCCCTTGTCGCAAGAGGAGGAGCACGGCGACTGGCAGCCGCTTTTCCCCTCAGCGGACGACGGCACGCAGGACTTGGCCGCACCGGACGATCCGTTCGCCGGCATGGCCGTAGGGACCCCGGATTTTCCCGATTTCGCACCGCCTTCAGAACTGCCCGGCCCTGGATTGTGCCCGCAGGACGATGGCGCCGCAGGTGCTGCCTTCGCCGGGGCCGGCTTTCCGGCCATGGCCGGTGGCAGCGACGATTTTGCCGCGTTCTCGGCCTTTACTGCGGAGGAAAGCCTGGCGGAGGAGCCCTTGGCCCTCGACCGGGCGGACACCGGGCCGGAGGCCGAACCGTTCCCGGCCGATGCCGCAATGCCGGCAGCGCTGGATGGCGCCGTTGAAGCAGGCGATGGGGATGCCGCGCCGCAGGATGCGGATGGCGAGGCGGCCGACGGCCAGGAAAGCGACGGCTACGGATTCGTCAGCGCCGCCGCCGGCACGGCCGAAAGCAGGGCTGAACGCCAGGCCCAGGCCCGCCTTCTTGCCGACCAGTTGGCCACCGGGCTGGAACGCATCTCGGTGGAACTGGCCGAGCAGGTGTCGGCATCCGTGGGCCGCATTCTCGAACCTGTCGTTTCACAGGCAGTGCGCGAAAGGATGACGGACCGGTTCCTCAAGGCGGCGACCGAGGCGCTGGCCATGCGTCCCGAAAGCCCGTGCCGGCTTGAAGCCCCGCACGCGCTCGTGGAGATGCTGCGCGCGCAGATGGAGGAAAGAGGCTTCAACATCGATATCGTCGCAGGCAGGGATGACGGCCTGACGCTGCGTCTCGATACGCAGGTGCTGGCGGCGCGCTTCAGCGGACTTGCCGCACGATCCGGGGTTGCCGGCGATGAATGATGGCGCCAACGCCCAGGAAATCATCATCGTCAAGCGCAGCAGCGATGGCGAGGACGGCCACCATGGCGGCGCCTGGAAAATCGCCTTTGCCGACTTCATGACCGCCATGATGGCGCTGTTTCTCGTGCTTTGGCTGATCAATGCGGCGAACGAGGAAACCAAGCGGTCCGTTGCCTCCTATTTCAACCCGATCAAGCTGGTCGAGCGGAACCGCAGCGAGAAGGGGCTTCAGGAAAACGAGGGCGGTCCCGCAACCGGCGAGGATGCGGGCCGCGAGGGAAAGGCGGAAGAGCCGCAGGAGGCGGGCAACACGCCGACGGAATCGATGAGCGAGGAGACCTTCTTCGCCGATCCCGTCAAGAGCCTCGAAGCCATCGCCGGTCCGCCGGAGATGAACAGTTTTCCCACCGTCGCAATGCCGGAACCCTTCTCGCGCGAGAGCGGTGCCATGACCGACGGCTTCGTCGATCCTCTGGCCGCCGAATACTGGGCGCCCTCCGGCAGTTGGGAAGAGGAAGAGCGCAAGGCGAAGGAAAAGGCCGATTCCGGCAAGTCGGATGCGGGGACCGAAGGCAAGGATGGCGAGAAAGCGGTCGATGCCGCTGGCGGCAAGGACGCGCAACCGGGCCTGTCGGGCGGCGAGGATGTGAGCGGCAAGGGCGATGAGGCGGCCGGCGAGGGGCCGCAAAGCGCCTTGGCAGCGCGTTCCGATGCGATCCGCGACGCGCTGGACAAGGCGCTTGGCCCGGCCGCAAGCCAGCTCTATCAGCTTGAGGTGAAGCCCCAGGACGATGGCGTGATGATCTCGCTGACCGATCAGCTCGGTTTCCCGATGTTCGAGATCGGTTCGGCGGTTCCCAAGGAGCCGCTGGTCAAGGCGATGGACGCCGTTTCCCGGGTGCTCGACGAGCAGGCGGGCCGCATCCGCATTTTCGGCCATACCGACGGCCGGCCGATCCGCGCGGCCAATGACGACAATTGGCGTCTGTCGATGGATCGCGCCCGCGCCGCCTTTTTCATGCTCAAGCGGGCGGGCCTGGAGGAGTCGCGGATCGCCCAGATCACTGGATTCGCCGATCGCAAGCTTCGGGTGCCATCCGACCCCTATGACGATTCGAACCGCCGCATCGAGTTGCTGCTGGAGGTCGAGCCGTGACCCCGCGGACCATCTGGCTGCTGGCCGCTCTCCTGTGTGCGGCTTTCGTTTCCGGCGCTGAGGCCGAGGAGCCGCATGGCGGGCATCAGGCGGAGGAGGCTGGTGCAGGGGCGCCGCCCGCGCCGCCCCTGCCCGAGCCGCGGGCATCGGCGCTTCCCGGCGCCGGGGCGCTTCTGTCCGGGCTTTTCCAGGTGCAGGACAGCATCGTTCAGGGTGACCGGGGGGCATTGAAGCTGCAGGCCGACATCCTGAAGATGATGCGCGAGCAATTGCTGGCCATGCGCGGCACCCCGATCCTGCCATCGACCGATATCGCGCCGGTCCTGCTGTTCGGCCTTGCCGGCGGCGATCCGGTGGCGGCTGTCCAGGTCCTGACCTTCGTGCCGGAAGACCATCCCGAGGCCGGCCTTACCCAGGCGGTGGTCGATTATCTGCGCCGCGACACACGCTCGGCGGTTGTTCGCTTCGAGACCATCGACCCGCTCGCCCTGCCGCAACCCCTGGGCGCCTATGTCGCCATGGCCAAGGCCAATTCCGCCATGGCAACCAGGCGCGACGTGGCGGCCCTGAACTTCAACCTCGTTCGCCTTCTGGCACCCGGAACCCTGCTGGAAGAGGTGGCGCTGCGCAGGCTCGTCTGGCTCAATGCCGGCAATGGGGATGCGGCGGCCTTCTACCGGGTGGCCGGGTCCTATGCCAACCGCTTCGCGACGTCGCCCTATTTCGGCCAGTTCCTGAAATTCTTCATGGATGGCGCCGTGAAATTGCCGACCGATGAAGGCATTCGCGCCGTCCTCGACCTGCTGCCGGAAGATGCCCGCATCGCGCTGAAGATGCGCCTGTCGCGCCAGGCCGTCATCGCGGGCCGCGAGGATCTCGCCGACATCGTCTCTTCGAGCCTCCTGAACGACCTTGCCGACAGTGCCGATGATCGCGTGCAGCGGGCCCACCTTTATGCAGGCATGACGCAGGTGGCCAAGGGCCGCCTTCTCCAGGCATGGGGCATGCTCAAGCATGTTCGCCGCGAAAGCGTTCCGGCAGAGGACCGGGAACTGCTTGACGCAGCGCTGAACGCGGTGCGGGAAGCCACCGATGGCGACCCGGAATCCGCAGACATCATCACCTCGGCGCTCGGCGGTGCCCCGGATGGAGCGGCCGCAGGTGAAAGCGAAACGGATGGCGGCGGTCCAGGTGCGGCAGAGGCAGCCGCGCGTGGGTTGTCGGCCGAAAGTGCCGCTCCGGCGCAACGGGACGAACCGACCGGGGATGCGGGCATGAAGGCGCAATCGGCCAGCAGCATGGAAGCCGAGGCCATGACGGATTTGCAGCCGCTGATGGACGAGGCAAGCCGGCAACTTGAAGCCGTGGATGAACTCTTGAGGAACCTGCCGAAATGATGTCGTCCCTGAAAGGGTTCCCATTCGCTCCACCGTCCCGTCCGCCAGGCGAGGGAAACAGGCTTTCCGGCGATACGGCGGATCGAGGCAGCCGGGCGGAACCGGCAATGCCGGACCAGGGCGATGCCTTCGCCGCACTCGTGCGGCAGGACAGCCGCCGCGCCGCGGCCGTGCAAGCCGGGCCCATGGCGGCGAATGGTCACTTCTCCGCAATGCTCCGGGTGGAAACGGTAACGGTTGGCGGGGACAATCCGCCGAACCTGCCCGGCGAAACGGCAATTGGCATGCCGGCTGGCGACGGCCTGACCCCAGTCACGGACGGCCCGGACGGCAAGGGCGAGGCCGGTCACGAGCCTGCCCGCACCTGGCATCCAGGCTGGCTGGAGCGCGCGCCAGCCACGGCGGATGGCCTGTCACCCGGCTCGACAGCGGATGAGGATGCCGGCGCCGGTGCTCCGCGACCGGCCGGCGATGGCAAGGCGCCGGTGACCGCTGCCACCGATCGTGAAAACCCGCCCGCCAGGGATCGCGTCCCTGGCGCAGATCCCGGCACGGTGGAGGCGCACCCGGCGTCAACCGGGGACACGGTGACACAGGCAGCCGGGCAAGACGCGGCCCGCGCCGCGACGTCGACCGGGGAAACGCCTCTACCACAGCAGCAGGCCGGCATCCCGGCCGGGCGCGGGGATGAACCGCTGGCTGGCAGACCGGACCGGCCGGCAACGGCACCTGCCGTCCCTGACCCGGCATCCGCCCGGACCGCACAGGCGGCGCCGCGGCAAGACGCCGACCAGCCGCCGACGGAAGCGAGCGCGGCGGCAGCCGGCATGGGCCGGGCACCTGCCATGCAAGCAGACCTGACACCAGTCGAGAACCCGGGCCAGCCGGCCCCGGCCGCTGCCGTGCCTGACCCCGCGTCTGACCGGACCGCACAGGCGGCGCCGCGGCAAGACGCTGACCAGCCGTCCGACCAGCCGCCGCCACAGGCGAGCGCGGCGTCAGCCGCCTCCGCCTTCCGGGCCTCGCCGCCACTGCCGGGTGGGAATGATGCCCGCGCGGCATCATCCGCCTCCGCCGCACCGAGCCTGCGGCCAGCCGTCCAGACGGTCTCCGGCCCTCCGGATACAGGTCGCGGCTCGGCGGAAAATGCCGGGCCGTCCATGCCGGAAGCAATTGTGCCGGACCGTGAGGCCGCACCCGTCGCCAGGAGGGATCGCGGCCCGGTGGCGGCATCCTTCGAAGGCAAGGGTCGCTCGACGTCGAATGACAAGGACACGCCGCCGCAAGTGTCGAAACCCGTAGCCGGGGTCAATGCCGCGGGGCCGGCCCAGTCACCGGTTTCAGGCGTTGCAGCACCGGTGGCCCAGGGCGTTGATGTCCGGTCCCTCGCAAGCGCGATTGGTGAAGCGGTTGCGGTATCGGGCGCGACCGGCAACGCGCGCGCGGACCTGCCGCAAGGCGCGGCCGTCAGCCATGCAACGCCCGGTACCATGCGCATTCAGCTCAAGCCCGAGCATCTGGGCCATGTCGGCCTGACATTGCGCATGGGCAGCGAGGGGCTCGTGGTCGAGATCAGGGCAGAGAACGCCGAGAGTCAGCGCCTGCTGGAACTGGACGCCGACAGCGTTAACGATTGGCTGCGCCATCAGGGATGCACGGTTGCCGAATTGCGCGTGACCGGTGCGCACCAGAGCCAGGCCATGCCCGCTCCGGGGCAGGGCGGCGGGCAGGAGCGCGCGCCCGCGCAGGATTTCTCTGCTGGCAGCCAGCCGGAAGCCCGCGACGGGCGTGACGGCTCCCCCGCCCGTCAGGACGGGCGCGGTACGGGGGCCGGTGGCAACAGCCAGCCGCATGATGGCCAGGCAGCCGGCCGGGCCACGCCGGGAACCATTTACGTGTAGCCGTTCCAGACGATCGCTTCCGCGGGCATCGGGCTGAAGGCTCCCGAGAGCAGCCGGCCGGCGGCTTCTTCCCGCGTCAATGTCTTGAGTTGCTGGCCATTCCTGTCGAAGCGCACGAGGTGGATCGAGCCATCTCCCTTGTCTTTCGACCGGTAGAGGGCCCTGTCGGCTTCGTTGAGCATCGTCTTGAGATCGCCCTCGCCGGTGTCGCTATAGGCAAGGCCGACGCTGCAACCCACGAAGACCTGGCGGCCGTCGACCTCGAATTCCTCCTGGAAGCGCTCCATCAGCGCATAGGCGGCGTCCTCGGCATCCCGTGCCGAACCGATGCGCGGCTGCACGACTGCGAATTCGTCGCCGCCAAGGCGGATGACCGTGTCTTCCCGGCGTGCCCCGGCGCGCAAGCGTCCGGCCACCTGCTTGAGAATGAGATCGCCCTCGAAATGGCCGTAGACATCATTGACCTGCTTGAAGCCGTCGAGATCGACGAGGGCGAGCGCGGTTCCGCATCCGGGCTTGCAGCCGGCGAAGGCATCCTGGCAGGTCTTCTCCAGCACACGGCGGTTGTACAGACCGGTCAACTCGTCGGTGCAGGCCACATGCTCGATGGCCTTTTGCAGCTTGTGCTGGGTGGTGATGTCGTGATGCGTGCACAGCCAGCCGCCGTCCTCCATCGGTGCTGCATTGACCTCGATGACGCGGCCGTTCGTCAGTTCGCAGGTCGAGCGCATCGGCTCGCGCCGCTGCAGCATCGTGTGAATGCTGGCCAGGTATTGCTTGAACCGTTCTTCGCTGTAGATGCCGCGGTCGACACGCATGGTCAGCATATCGAGCTTGTTCGTACCCACCAGCGAAGCCTCCGGCGGCACGTCATACAGTGAGAGATATTTGTCGTTGTGCAGGACCAGGTTGAGTTTCCTGTCATAGAGCGCGATGCCCTGCGCGACGCAGGCCATGACCACTTCGAGAACGGAGTTCTGCCGCGCCAGCTCGGTGAGCAGCGTATGTTTGAGCCCTTCCATGACATCCCCTGTCGGTCGTCTTTTTATTCGGTAAGGCATCGTGGCCAGGCTCTCGCGTCGACGCTCTGGCGGCCGTGCATGCAAGCCGGGCAGGACGGAAGGCGCCGCCGCTTGCCCCGGCCGGTGCTGATGCCGTGCCGGTCGCATCCCGGCCGCACTGAGGATTCATTCCCGGAAATGATGCTGCCAGACAGCACTTAATTCCGCGTGAATCGCATCGGTTGCAATCGAGCGTTTGCGCACCGGAAACGGTTACTCTTTCGCACGGACAGGCGAGCCGGCCTTCAGCGGCACCGGCTCATGGCCGGAACGCGGCTGTGCCGCTGCATCGTCATGGCCAGATGTTCGGTATTGCATTGCGGGCTGTCATGGCCGGTCGAGAACTGGATATAGTTCAGCTTGACCGTGGTCCGGTTGCCCGCCAGTTCCACCTGGAGATAGGCCCGCATGTCACGGCTCTCCAGTTCGATATCCAGCGTGACGCCGGGCGGTGTGGTCCAGGACACGGCCACGCTGCTGCCCTGGCCAAGCCGGATGAAGCCGGGCTCGAAATAGAGTTCGGCGCAGGAATTGACCAGATCCTCCAGCGAGGCATGCATGCCAACGGTGATGAAGGCGATGAAATATTCCGGGTTGATCATCTGCAATTCGGTCAGGAAGTCGCGGATCCCCCGGGTGATCAGCCGTTCGCGGGTCGTCTTCAGATCGTCTGCTTTCATCCCTGATCACTTTCTGCTGTAGACATAGCGAACCAGTTCGGCCACCGCCTTGTAGAAGGCCTGCGGAATGATCTGGTCGACCTTGACCACCTTGTAGAGGCTGCGGGCCAGTTCCACCCGCTCGAAGACGGGAACGCCGCTGGCCTCGGCAAGCGCCCTGATGCGCAAGGCGAGATCGTCGGTCCCCTTGGCCACCACCACCGGCGCCGCGTCCCGCTGCGGCTCGTAGCGCAGCGCGATGGCATAGTGGGTGGGGTTGGCAATCACCAGCGTGGCCGTGGGCACCGCGCTCATCATGCGGCTGCGCGCCCGCGAGCGGGCGATCGCGCGGATACGTGCCTTCACCAGCGGATCGCCTTCCGCCTGCTTGTGCTCGTCCTTCACCTCCTGGCGCGTCATGCGCAGATCCTCGTACCAGAGGTGGCGCGAGGACAGGATGTCGATCGCTGTCACCACGGCCATGAAGGCGCAGACCAGCGCCAGCAGGTAGACGATGTTCTGTTCCAGCACATGCAGCATCGCCATCGGATGCAGGTTCACATAGCCGATCAGCGCTTCCATGCGCCCGCGCATGAAGAAGATCACCACGGCGAAGGCAAACCCGATCTTCACGATCGACTTGGTGAACTCGATGAAGCCGCGCTTGCCGAAAATGCGCGTCCAGCCGCTGGCCGGGGAAACGTTTGACCATTTCGGCAGGATTCGCTCACGCACCATGCGTGGCGTGTTCTGTGCCGCCGAAGCCGCGATGCCGGCGACGATCAGCACCGCGAACAGCGGCAGCAGCGTTGTCAGCACGGGACCGAATATGGCGGCCAGCGCATTGGTGGCATCCAGGCCGGTGTTGAGGCTGATCTCGTGCGCATGGCCCATGAAATGCGACAGCCGCTCGGTGATCATCATCGAGGAGGGATTGGCGAAAAGCGCCATGAAACCGGCTGTCGCCAGCAGGGAGGCGAAGAGCGGCGCCTCGCGCGAGAAGGCGGTCTGGCCCTTCTCCAGTGCGTCGCGGATCTTCTTCTCCGTCGGCGCCTCTGTCTTGCTTTCCTTGTCCGGCTGTTCCGACATCGTGGTTCAGGCCGTCACGCTGCCATTTCGTCCGGCTCGCCCAGCGTGATCTCGCCCTTGTCGATCTTGTCGAGCACGGCGGCCACGATGGCCCGGCGGGCACCGGCGACGACCTGCGGATTGCCTTTCGCGCCCGAAGCCAGATCGGCCTCGATCATGCGGCGGCTGCGCTGGCCGATGGCCGAGAGCATGGCCTCGCGGATATCGTCGTCCGCCCCGCGCAGCGCATCGGTGAGCACCTGGGCTTCCATGGCGTCGAGAACGCTTGCGCGGGCGCCCTGGTCCAGCCGGACAATGTCGTCGAACCGGAACAGGCGCGAGGTGATCGAGGCGAGCTGGCGCGGTTCCACCCGCGTCTCCAGGTCGACGAGCAGGTCGTCGAGCAGGCCGCGGTCCAGTTCGTTGAGGACGCTCGCCAGCCGGCCCGGTTCGTTGACCGGCCCCGCGCTCGCCGTGCCGCCAAACACCTGCCGCACACTTTGCTCGATGAGCTGCGCCGCCTCCGGGCGCAGGTCCTTGGCGGTCAGCATGCGGGCCACAAGGCTGGCGCGGCGCGCCTTGTCGATCTTCTCCAGCACCTGGGCCGTGAGCGATTCCGGCAGGCGCGACAGGATGAAGGACGCCGCCTGTTCGTTCTCGGCCGTGACATGGGCGACAATGCGATCCACGTCGGCCTGGGCGAGAATGCTCCAGACATCTTCCTGGCGCGTCTCCGGCAGGCGCTTCTTGCTGTCCGTCAGTTCGGCGTACTCATCCTCGCCAAGGCTGGTCATCAGCATCTGGTTCATGATTTCCGCTGAATCGACAATGCCCGCGCCCTGCGCGAAATCGCCTTCGAATTCGCGGATGATCTCGTCGAGAACCTCCGGTTCCACGTTGCGGAAGCCCCGCGCGATCTCCAGCAGCGCCTTCATCTCGTTCTTCTTGAAGTGCTTGAGCAGTTCCGGTGCCTTCGGCGTTCCGATGGCGACGAGAATGGCAACGGCCTTCTGGGATTTGGTCAGGGTCATGGAATACGCATCCGCGTTGGCGCCGTCAGTCGTTCAGGCTGTGGATCTTCAGCCCGAAAGTGGGGGTGTGGCCGGGTATGGCGACCAGGAAACCGGTACCGATCCGCGTGCCGTTGACGATGATGTCCACAGGATCGCCGACCAGCTTGTTGAGCGAAACCGTCTGGCCGGGTCCGAGATTGGACAAGTCGCCCACCGTCATCTCCACCGCGCCGATGGCGACCTGCACCTTCAGCGGAATGTTCATCAGCGATCCGGAACCCTGGGGGCCGGCCTCGTCGCGGCCGCGTGATCCATCGGGCGCTTCCTGGATCTCGCCCTTGAGTTCGCGGATCGCCTGGTCGAGATCCTGTTCCGATTTCTCAAGCGGGCTCATCGAAATGCTCCGGTATTGTCTGTCTTCACGCCGGCGGTTCGCTGTTCGCCGTTGATCCGCACGCTGAGCAGGCCGCCGGCCTGCCCGCACTGTCCTGCAAGGATCCTGCGTCCGCCCACGCTGATCTCGCAATCGCGCAGGCTCGTCGCAGGGATGGGAATGACGGTTCCCGGCGTCAGCCGGCCGATGTCCCTGAGCGTCATGTCGTTCAGGTTGACCAGGAACTCGGCCCGTACGCCAAGCCGTTTGAGCCGGTCGACATTGCGGCGCTGTTCCTCGCTCGTCACGGCAAGGCCGTCCAGCGAAATGCCGGTGAGTGCCACATAGACGGGCCGGACGGCCTTTCCGCAGCGGCCGTTGAGGCGGAACAGGTCTGCGTGGATGCCGGTCAGGATGGTCATGTCGACCATGGGACCGAGTCCGATCTGGGGCATCGGGATCTCGCGGCCGGAAACCGCCGAGAGGGCCGTGGCCAGGTTCTCGGCCAGCACACGGAAAAACGACATTTCCACGCCTGTCAGGCTTTCGCGCGTTTCCTCGGCGGTAAGCGGGTCGCCGCCCATGAAGACCGTGGAGAGGCTGGAAACCAGCGTCATGTCCATCCACAGCACGCAGGTGCGCTCCGGGTCCGCCTCGTCGGCATAGACCGCGACGGCCGATGCCTGGCCCAGCCGCGAATGAAGCGCGTTGATCGTGCCGTTCTCATGCGCGCCATGTTCAAGCGCAAGGTTCCCGCCGATCTCGTGTTCGAGTTCATCGGCCATGCGGGCGGCGAGATCCTTGCCGAGCTTCTTGAGGATGGCGGCCGCGTCATTGACTTCGCCCGCGCTGGCGTTTTCGTGCAGGCATTTGAGCAGCAGGTCGTCGGCGCCGGGCAGGCGCCCGCTCTGGGGGGCCGCCATCACGACACCGCCGGGCTTGTCGTCGTCGATTCCTCGACGGCGTCGATGGAGGGCCGGTCATGCGCGGCAATGGCCTTGCGGCCGAATTCCAGTGCCACCTGCGGAACCGAGCCGTTCATGTGCGCGATCAGCGTCTGCTTGGCGACGAAGAACTTGCGCAAGCCCTTCTCGCGAACGATCTTGATTTTCGTCGCGACCGGCCCGACCACGGCATAGGACAGGAAGATGCCGACAAACGTGCCCACCAGCGCCGCGCCGATCAGGCCGCCCAGCACTTCCGGCGAACTGTTGATCTTGCCCATCGCCTTCACCACGCCCAGGACCGCGGCGACGATGCCCAGTGCCGGCAGGCCGTCGGCCACGGCCTGGAGGGCGTGATAGGATTTCAGCCGGTCGTGCCGGATGGTCGCGATCTCTTCTTCCATCAGCGCCTCGATCTCGTGGGGACGGGCATTGCCGACCGTGATGAGGCGGCAATAGTCGCAGGTGAAGCTGACGAAGTCCTCGTCTTCCAGGGCCGAGGGATAGGCCTGGAAGATGCTCGATTCCTCCGGCGCGTCGATATGCTTCTCGATCTCGCTCTTCGGCTTGTCCTTCATGGTGCGCAGCAGGCTGTAGAGAAGCCCCAGGATTTCCAGGTATTTCTCCTCGTCGGGCACGGCGTTCTTCAGCGCTTCCATCACGCCCTTGCCGGAATCCTTGACCACGTAGAGCGGATTGGCGACGAGGAACGTGCCGAAGGCCGCACCGCCGATGATGACGAATTCCCAGGGCTGTGCGAGCACCTCGATATGGCCGCCCATGGCCATGAAGCCACCAAGCACGCACCCGAGCGTCACGATCAGTCCAACGATGATGCCCACGCCGAATCCCTTTGCATAACCGTGTCCGAAACGATTACCCGGGCTTTCTTGCGTGAGCCTGATTTGCCGCGCCGCCAGCCGCGTTAGCCTGGCGCAAGGCAGACGCAATATTCCTGAGTCCATGCAGGAGGCGCGCCCATGTTGAGCACCTATGTGCAATACAATCTCATTGCCGCGAACATGGATCGCTCGGTCGAAGCCATCAATCGCGATCCCGTCGTCAGCCGCGAGACCGAGTATTACCTGGCCAATATCGGCAATATCGACACGGTCGATGATTTCATGGCCGATACGCGCCTGTTCAACTACGCCATGAAGGCGCATGGCCTGTCGGACATGTCCTATGCGAAGGCCTTCATGACCAAGGTGCTCGAGGAAGGCCACGATGACGACGAGGCCTTTGTCAACCAGTTGGCCGACAAGCGCTATATCGAGTTTGCCAAGACCTTCGATTTCAACCGCTACGGCGCCACGGCCACCACGTTCAGCCGGGCGACGACCGGCGTGGCGGAGAAGTATGTGCGCCAGACGCTGGAGGAGAATGCCGGCGAGACCAACACGGCGGTGCGCCTGGCGCTCTATTTCGAGCGCAAGGCGCCGGAGATCAAGAGCGTCACGGAGATTCTCGCCGACCAGGCCCTGTTCACGGTCGTGCGCACCAATCTCGGCCTGCCCGAGAGCTTCTCGATGCTCGACATCGACCGGCAGATCGAGATCTTCAAGGATCGCGTCGACCTGGAGGAATTTTCCGATCCCGAAGCCGTTGCCAAGCAGATCGAGCGTTTTTCCGCGCTCTGGGATGCCAACAACCCGGACCAGACGACCGCGAACAATATCGGCCTGCTTTTTTCCAACTCCAGTGCCGGCATCTCGCCCGATCTGATGATGGCCATCCAGACCCTCAGGAGATAACGCGCCATGCAGGTGGGAACCTATGTCGGCCTGTCCTCGCAGATCGCCATCGAGCGCCGGCTTGATACGCTGGCCGACAACGTTGCAAATTCCGGCACGGTGGGTTTCCGGGCGACGCGCATCCAGTTCCATGAGGCGTTGCAGGGGACGGGGCAGGACGCAACTGCCTTCGTGACGGAGGGCAAGACCTATATCGACGAACGGTCCGGCGGCCTGACGCAGACGGGCAATCCGCTTGATTTCGCCGTGCGCGGCAATGGCTGGTTCGCGGTGCAGACCGATGCCGGCATGGTGCTGACACGGGACGGGCGCTTTTCGTTGAACCCCGAGGGCGTGCTGGTCAATATCGATGGCGACCCCGTGCTCGATCCGGGCGGCGCGGCCATCCAGCTCAATCCGGCGGGCGGCGGGATCACGGCCGGCAAGGACGGCTTCCTCTATCAGAACGGCCAGCTTGTCGGATCGCTCGGTCTCTATACCTTCGAGCCCGGCGGCGACGTGAACCGCTACGGCGCGTCCGGCATCATTCCCGCCACGCCTCCCGTTCCCGTTGTCGATCGTCCGGACATCGGCGCGGTGCAGGGCTTCATCGAGGAATCCAACGTGGATCCCGTGCGCGAAATGACGCGCCTGATCATGCTTCAGCGCACGTTCGACAGCGTCGCCACCATGATCAAGGATGCCGACAGTTCGCTCAACAGCGCCGTCCAGCTCCTGGGTGGCAAGTGACGCGATGGCCGCCACGCTTGACCATCTGGAGGCATTGACCCATTCGCTCGCCGGCAGCGTGCTGCATGGCGGCTATGTCGATTCCGTATCGGCCGGCTTCTACCGCGTGCGCGGGCTGGAACCCCATGTCACGCTCAACGATGCCGTATGGGCCGAAAGCGGCGGCCAGCGCCATTGGGGCAAGGTGATCCGTATCGATCCCGACGCCGTCGTCGTCGCGCCCTATCGCAGCACGCGTGCGCTGCGGCGCGGCGATGTCGTCCTGGCGGCGGGTGCCGTCCATGCGCCGCGCCCGAACATGGCATGGCTCGGCCGGGTGATCGACGCGCTGGGCGAACCGGTGGACGGGGGAGGGCCGATCCCGGTCCTGCCCGAGCGCCGCGGCGCTGCGCGGACGGTGCCGCCGCTTCATCGCGCGCGTGTCGATGCCCCGTTCCGCACCGGCGTGAAAGTGGCGGATGTCTTCACGCCGCTTTGCTATGGCCAGCGCATCGGCATTTTCGCCGGGTCCGGCGTCGGCAAGTCGACGCTGCTGTCCATGTTCGCCCGCTCCGATGCCTTCGACGTTGCGGTGATCGCCCTTGTCGGCGAGCGGTCGCGCGAGGTGCGCGAATTCCTGGAGGACACGATCGGGCCGGAGGACGTGTCGCGCACCGTGACGGTCGTCGCCACCAGCGACGAAAGCGCCATGATGCGCTGCTCCGCGCCGGTCATGGCCCTGGAGGCGGCGGAATATTTCCGCGATCGCGGCATGCGGGTCCTGGTGATGATCGATTCGGTGACGCGCTACGCCCACGCCCTGCGCGAGGTCGGCATCGCGCTTGGCGAACCGCCCATCGCGCGCGGCTATCCGCCATCCGTCTTCGCCGCCCTCCCGCAATTGATGGAGCGGGCCGGGCCCGGGCGCGAGGGCTCGGGCTCCGTCACCGCGATTGCCACCGTCCTCGTCGATGGCGACGATCACAACGATCCGGTCGCCGACACGATGCGTGGCATCCTGGACGGCCATCTCGTGCTGGACCGCCACATCGCCGACCAGGGCCGCTTCCCTGCCGTCGACATCCTGGCGTCCCTGTCGCGCCTTGCGCTTCGCGTGTGGACCGAGGAACAGCGGCTGTTCGTGACCGAGTTGCGCGGGCTTGTCGCCCGCTACGAGGAAACGCGGGAAATCCGCATGCTTGGCGGGTGGATACGCGGCGCCGATCCGGTGCTCGACCAGGCGGTTGAACTGGTGCCGATGATCTACGAGGCCATGAAACAGGGGCCGCTCGATCCGCCGAGCCTCGATCCGTTCATCGAGCTGGCGCGCAACCTCAAGGAACGGCAGCGCAAGATGGATGTGCCGGAAGGCGCACAGCCCGGTGCGCGCCCGATGCAACAGGAGAAGTGACATGAGCCTCCTCTTCCAGGATCTCGGCTGGAAAGCCGCCGGCGCGGTTCTTTCCGCCGTCTGCGGCGCCTTGCCCTTCTACATCCATTTCAACCAGGAGAAATTCTCCCCGCCGACCATGGACTATACCGGTGTCGTCGCCGAGGTGGCGGAAGAGGAGAACCGCGCGGCACGCTTCGAGCGGCTTGGTCCCTCCGGCCAGGTCACGGTGATCGACCGCGTGGCAACCGGCACCGCGCAGCAGCAGGAACGGCCCGCTGCCGCCCTTCGCCAGCCCTTCCCGGGCGATGCCGCCGCGCTCAGGCTTCTGTCGATCTCGCAGAATTCGGCCCTCGTCGTCGATGGTGCTGTCGTGCAGTTGGTGCGGGTCGGTTCCCAGCTTTCCAACGGTGCGCGGGTCGAGGCGATCCGGACGACGGAAGCGGGCGGGCAGCTTGTCACCAGCACCGGCGAAGTGCTTGAAGCGGTGCGCTGAACCGGCCGGCTGCAAGCTCCGCGCAAGTCGAATCGTGTAGCCATCTTTCGAAGAAAGGTGGAACGATGCAGATCCTGCCCTTGCTCGACATGGCGCACCAGCAGGCCTCCTGGCTCTCGGCCCGGCAGTCGGCGGTTGCGGCCAACATCGCCAATGCCAACACACCGGATTACCAGGCGCGCGACGTCACGCCCTTCGAGGCCTATCTGGACAATTCGGCCGGCCGGCTTTCCGTCACGCAGCCCAGTCATCTGCTGGCATCGGGCGAGATGGCGTCCAGCGGCCAGGCGGGGCGGGGCGCCGACTACGCTGTCTACGAGACGGCCAGGCCCGTCGTGCTGGAAACCGAACTGCTCAACCAGACGGATTTGCGCAACCAGTACGAACTCAACACGGCCATCGTGAAGGCCTTTCACCGCATGTTCATGTCCGTGGCCAGGGGGTAAACCATGGATCCTTTGTCAGCATCGCTCAGGGTGGCGTCGTCGGGCATGCATGCCCAGTCCACGCGGCTGCGCGTCGTTTCCGAGAACATCGCCAATGCCTCGTCGACATCGTTGCAGGCGGGCGGCGATCCCTACACGCGCAAGACCGTTTCCTTCGCCGAGGAGGTTTCGCGCGACATGCCCGTGTCCAGGGTCCGCGTGTCGCAGATCGGCCTGGACGGTTCGGACTACCCCAAGGAACTCGATCCCGGCAACGCGGCTGCCGACGCCAATGGCTATGTCAAGCTTCCCAATGTCAACGTGCTGGTGGAGATGGCGGACATGCGCGAGGCCAACCGCTCCTACGAGGCCAATATCCAGGTCATGCGCCAGGTGCGTGAACTGGTCTCCATGACCATCGGGCTTCTGGGGCAGAACTGATGGCTGATCCGGTTTCCGCCCTTTCCGCGCTGTCGCTGCCCGCTCCGGCCGCAGCCGCATCCAGGCCTGCCGCGGCCGAGGCGGAAAGGGCCGCCGCCACCTTTGGCGCCGCCCTGGAGCAAGCCGGTACGCATTTCGTCAACACGATGCACGAGGGCGACCGGATGGCCCTGCGCGGCATTACCGGCAATTCCGGCCCGCGCGAGGTGGTCGAAGCGGTGATGACGGCGGAACAGACGCTGCAGGCCGCCGTCGCCGTGCGCGACAAGATCGTTTCGGCCTATCTCGAAATCAGCCGGATGAGCATTTGAGGAAGACGCCATGAGAGCCCTGTCCATCGCCGCAACCGGCATGAGCGCCCAGCAGACCAATCTCGATGTGATCGCCAACAACATCGCCAACATCAACACCACGGCCTTCAAGCGCGCCCGGGCGGAGTTCACCGATCTGCTCTACGAGGCCGAGACGCTGAAGGGCGCGCCCTCGCAGGCCAACCAGAACATTGTGCCCGAAGGTGCCTATATCGGCCTTGGCGTGCGCACCGCCGCCATTCGCAACATCAACCTCCAGGGTGCGCTCGATGCCACCGGCAATGCGCTCGATGTCGCCATTTCCGGCCAGGGCTGGTTCCAGGTCCAGGGCCCGAACGGCGAAACCCTCTACAGCCGTGCCGGCGCTTTCAACACCAATGCCGCCGGCCAGCTTGTCACCACGGGCGGCTATCCGGTGGAGCCGGCGATCACCGTGCCGGCCGAGACGGTCCAGGTGGTCATCAACGATTCCGGCCAGGTCTTCGCCCGCTTCCAGGACCAGGTGGAATTGCAGGAGCTCGGACAGCTAACACTTGCCAATTTCGCCAACGAGGTGGGCCTGCTGCCGCTGGGCGAGAACCTGTTCGCCGAAAGTGCGGCGTCGGGCGCCGCCGTGCTGGGCGTGCCCGGCGATCCCGGCTTCGGCACCTTGCGCCAGGGCTATCTGGAATCGTCCAATGTTGATCCCGTGCGCGAGATCACCTCGCTGATCGCCGCACAGCGCGGCTACGAGATGAACTCCAAGGTGATCCAGGCCGCCGACGACATGGCCGCAACCGTTTCGAAGAACCTGAGGTAAGGCGATGAGGTCGGGCGCTGCCCTTGCCGTTCTGCTCGCCCTGGGCATGGCTGTCCCGGCCGCCGCCGAGACCGTGCTGGTGGCGCGGCGAATCATCTATCCCGGCCAGGAGATCACTGCGGATCTGGTCGGCCGCATCCAGGTGAAAGGCAATGTCCTTTCGGATCGCGCCTTCCTCAAGAACCCGGACGAGGCGACCGGAAAGGTTGCGGCCAAAACCATCCTGCCCGACCGGCTGATCTACCCGGAAGACCTGCGAGCTGCCGATCTCGTGCAGGCCGGCGTCCCCGTCAAGGCCATCTTCCGCTCCGGTGCGCTGGAAATATCGCTGGTCGGGGTTCCCCTGGCAAATGCGGCGCTGGGTGAGACGGTCCGTCTGCGCAATCGCGAAAGCGGCCGCCAGTTTTCCGGCACTGTGCAGCCCGACGGAACCGTTCTGGTGAGCGGGCAATGAGGGCTTTCCGGGTTCTCCTCGTCATGCTTCTGGCCGGGATGGCCGGGCTTGCCCCGGCTGGCGCGGCCCGCGTCAAGGACATTGCATCGCTGCACAGCGCGCGCGACAACCAGCTTATCGGCTACGGACTCGTTGTCGGACTCCAGGGTACCGGTGACAGCATGCGCAGCGCGCCCTTCACCGAGCAGTCGATGCGCTCCATGCTGAACAATCTCGGCATCGCCACGGAAACCGGCGCAACCCGCGCCAAGAATGTCGCCGCCGTGATCGTCACGGCCAATCTGCCGCCCTTCGTGCGCTCCGGCTCGCGCATCGACGTCACGGTTTCTTCGCTGGGGGATGCGTCCTCGCTGGCCGGCGGATCGCTGGTGATGACCCCGTTGCGCGGCGCCGATGGCGACATCTACGCCGCTGCGCAGGGCCCGCTCATCATTTCCGGGTTCAACGCGCAGGGCGTTGCCGAGCAGGTCACACAGGGCGTGCCGACCTCCGGGCGCATTCCCAATGGCGCCATCGTCGAGCGTGAAATCCCGGCCCGCTTCGAGGACGAGAGGAATCTCGACCTCATGTTGCGCAATCCGGACTTTTCCACGGCCGTGGCCATGACCGATGCGATCAACGCCTATGCGACGCGGCGCTTCGGCATGAAGGTCGCCCGCGAGGTCGATTCCCGCACCATCGCGCTCACCAAGCCGAAAAAGGCCTCCGCCGCCCGCTTTATCGCCGAGATCGAAAACATTCGCGTCACGCCCGATGCGCCGGCCCGCGTGGTCATCGACGAACGCACCGGCACGATCGTCATCGGCCAGGACGTGAAGATATCGCAGGTGGCCGTCAGTCATGGCACGCTCACGGTAACCGTGACGGAAACGCCGGAAATCGTTCAGCCGAACCCGTTCTCCGATGGCGAGACGGCGGTTCAGCCCTCCACCCTGGTCACCGCCAACCAGCCCGATTCGGTGGTCGCCATTGTCGATGGCGTCAGCTTGCGGGCCATTGCCAGCGGCCTGAACCAGCTCGGCGTCAAGCCAACCGACACGATCGCCATCCTTCAGGCGATCAAGTCCGTCGGCGCGCTTCAGGCGGAGCTTGTCCTGCAATGATCCGCCGCTGCGCCCGAACACGGCCTCTAATCGCCATGCTGGCCGCCGGCCTTGCCGTATGGGCCGCGTCCGCGCAGGCACAGGACATGCGCAATGTCTCCGTGGATGCGGCGCCGGGACCGGGCGATGCGGAACGTTATTGCACCAACATCTCCCAGGAGATGCAGGAGCTGCGCTACAAGATCAAGGAAGAGAAGCTGCGCCAGTTGCAATCCGACGTGGAGGCGAAGCTGGCGGAACTGGAGCAGAAGCGCAAGGAACTGGAACAATGGGTTGGCCTTCGCGACGGTTTTGCCAGCCGTGCCACCGAAGCCCTTGTCGACATCTATCAGAAGATGCGCCCGGATGCCGCCGCCGCGCGGCTTGAACAGATCTCGCCGCAACTGGCCTCGTCCATCCTTCTTGCGCTTCCGCCTGCCAAGGCAGGTGTCATCCTCAACGAGATGGAGCCGAAGCGCGCAGCTGCCGTCACGATGATCCTGGCGGCTGCCGCGCGCAAGGACGACGGAACATGACAAAGCGCCTTTCACTTCTCGCCGGTCTCGCCGCCGCCGTGCTCATCTCATCGGGATGCAGCCAGAGGGTCCGGGAAATCGGGCGCGCCCCGGAAATGTCGCCCATCGGATCCGGCGTCGATGAAGGCATGCTCGCCTACAAGAGCTATCCCGAACGGCCGCCGGCGAGCCCGTCGCGCTATTCGCTCTGGGACGACCGCGCGCACAACCTCTACAAGTCCAGCCGGGCGCTCAAGGACGGCGACGTCCTGACCGTGCTCATCTCGATCAACGACAATGCCAAGTTCCAGAACAAATCGGCCCGCTCGCGGACCAATTCGCGCGATATCGGCCTGACCGGGGTCTATGACATCAATGGCGTTGGTGGAGCAGCCTCCGGTTCCGGCACCCTGAACGGCGGTTCGGATTTCGCCGGCGACGGCAGCACCGTGCGTTCGGAAAACCTGAACCTGTCGGTTGCCGCGCTGGTCACCCGGGTGCTGGCAAACGGAAATCTCATCATTCAGGGCAGCCAGGAAGTGCGCGTCAACCACGAACTGCGCATCCTGACCATTGCGGGCATCGTGCGGCCGGACGACATCGGCCCGGACAACACGATCCGCTACGAACGCATAGCCGAGGCGCGCGTCACCTATGGCGGCCGCGGCCGGCTCACCGAGGTGCAACAACCATCCTGGGGCCAGCAGGTCACCGACCTGATCTTGCCGTTCTGAGGACGCGGACATGGACGACGAAACCGGGGAAGAGCCCAAACCCTCTCTCGTCAAGGGGCTGATCGTGCCGCTCGCCGTCGTCGTCCTTTTCGGCGCCGGCGCGGGCTGGGGTCTGGGCGCCTTCATCCTTGCGCCTAAAATCGCATCGCCGGCTGCGACCGCGCAGGCGGATGCCGGTGCAGCCGCCCATGGCGGCGAAAAAGCCGGCGCAGAGGCGAAACACGATGCCCCGGCGGCCGGCCCGCAGGTCACGGCGCTGGATCCCATCGTCACCAACATAGCCGTCCCGTCCGCCACATGGATGCGCCTTGAACTCTCGCTGGTGCTGAACGAGACGCTGGAGCCGCATGTGGCCGACTACATTCACCAGGACCTGCTGGCCTTCGCCCGCACGCTGCGCTCGACTATGTCGACACGCCGACAGGTTATCTGCAATTCCGCAACGACCTGCTGGACCGGGCGCGCCTGCGGGCCGGGCCGGGCAAGATAGAGCAGGTTCTGATCAAGACGATGCTGTTTGAATGAGACCGGCGCTGATCCTGGCTCTCGGATTGGTCGCGGCCGCCTTGCTGGCGCCTGCCGCCCTTGCCCAGGACGGCGGGCTGGGCGATGCGCTGAATAACCTGGCGCAACCGGGCGGCATCGAGGGTCAGACCGCCGGTCAGATCATCCAGCTTTTCGGCCTGCTGACGGTGCTTGCCGTGGCACCCGGCATCCTGATCACGGTCACCAGTTTCACCCGCTTCATCATCGTCTTCTCGATCCTGCGCGCGGGTCTCGGCCTTCAGACCACGCCGGCCAACCTCATTCTCATCAGCCTGGCCATGTTCATGACCTTCTACGTCATGCAGCCGGCCGCCGACCGCGCCTGGAACGAGGGTATCCAGCCGATGATGAGCAACGAGATCTCCCAGCAGGAGGCGATGGAGCGCATCAGCACGCCGTTCTACGATTTCATGCTCCAGAACGTGCGCGACCAGGACCTCGCCCTTTTCGTGGATCTGGCGCGTGAGCGCGACCCGGCTTACGAGCCCGGCGAGCGGCCTGGTTGGCGCGTCCTGGTGCCCGCCTTCATGGTTTCCGAACTCCGGCGCGGTTTCGAGATCGGCTTTCTCGTCATCCTGCCCTTTCTGGTGATCGATCTCGTCGTGGCAACCATCACCATGGCCATGGGCATGATGATGCTGCCGCCCACCGTGCTGGCGCTGCCCTTCAAGATCCTGTTCTTCGTCCTGATCGATGGCTGGAACCTTCTCGTCGGCTCCATGATCCGTTCGTTCAACTGAACGCGATTGCCACAGTTTCGCCACGAAATGGCCCGCATTCCTCGCCATTAAGTTGAGGTGTGCGATTTTCCTTGCGGCTTCATGTGCGGGATGAAGGCGGTGCCCCGCTTTTTCCAGGAATTTTGACGGCGTTACTGAAAAGTTTATTTTCCGGGCCTATCCTTGAAGGACAAGCGTTGTAAGTGTGTATGCCATGAGTGTCTTCACGTCCCGCACGGCCGCCCTGATGGCGTCGGCCCTCGTTCTCGCGCTGCCTGCACCGGCCGGCGCGCTGGAACTGTTCGGCGTGACCATCTTCGAATCGCAGGCCGACCGCGACGAGCAGGCCGTCATTGGCGAACCGCACGCCTTTACCGTCGATTTCGTGGTGGACGGTGATGACGGGGATGTGGAGCAGGCGTTGAAGAACGCCTCTGGCCTGTGGCGCGGCCGGGATGAGCCCGCCTCCGGGGAAGCCGGCCTGATCGCCAAGGCGCGCGGCGACTACCGTGCGCTGCTGGGCGCGCTTTACCGGCAGGGGCGCTATGGTGGGGTCATCACCATCACCATAGACGGGCGCGACGCTGCTGCCCTGGAACCCGACGCCGTCTTTCCCGATCCGGCGGCCGTTGCCGTTCGTGTGACGCCCGGCCCCGTCTTCACGTTTGCAGGCGCCGGCGTGATCAATGCCGCTCCGCCCCCGGCGGAGGAGGGCGACGCGGTTGAGCCGCCCGCCAGCGCCGGCTATCTGCCGGGCGAGGTGGCCCGGTCGACCGCCGTCAAGGATGCCGCGCGCCTGTCTGTCGAGGCATGGCGCCAGCAGGGCCACGCCAAGGCGCGCATTGCCGGCACGGACATCGTCGCCGACCATGACACGAACACGGTCGATGCGGCGCTGACCGTCGAGCCCGGCCCTAAAGCCTATTACGGCATGCTGGCGGTGGAAGGCACCGGCCGCATGGATCCCGGTTTCGTGGCCTGGATGGCGGGGCTCGAACCGGGCCGGGAATATGACCCTGATGACCTGGCGCGCGCCTCCAGACGGCTGGCCCGCCTCGATGTTTTCACGTCGCAGCGCTTCGTCGAGGCGGATGCCATCGGCGACGACGGCATCCTGCCGGTCTCGCTGGTCGTGCAGGAGCGCAAGCCGCGCCGCATCGGCGTCGGCGCCACCTATTCCACCACCGATGGTCTGGGGCTGGAGGGTTATTGGCTTCACCGCAACCTCTTCGGACGGGCCGAGCGCTTCCGCATCGAGGGCAAGGTTGCCGGCATCGGCCGCACGTCCGACCCCAACGATTTCGATTACCGCCTTGCAGCGACCTTCACCAGGCCAGGCATCATCACGCCCGACACCGATCTTTCCGTCACGGCGGAAGGTGAACGCGAAGTCCTGCCGGCCTACAAGCGCACCGCCGGCGGCGGCGAAGTGCGGCTGTCCCACCTCTTCTCCGAAAAGCTGAGCGGCTTCGGCGCGGTTTTCGGCGAATACGCCCGTTACAACGATGCCTTTGGCACCCGCGATTTCACAACTGCCGGTGTTCGCGCCGGTCTGACCTGGGACACGCGCGACGATGCCGCCAACGCGACCAGCGGCTTCTACCTTTCCGGGGAGGTGGAGCCGTTCCAGGAATTCACCTATTCCAACACCGTGGTGAAGGCCGTCGGCGAGGCCCGCGCCTATGTCGCGCCTGGCGATTCTGGCCGGCTCGTCCTGGCTGGCCGGGTCAAGGCGGGCATGCTGTCGGGTGTTCCCATCGCCGAAACCCCGCCAGACAAGCTCTTTTTCGCTGGCGGCGGCGGCTCCGTGCGCGGCTACGGCTACAAGTCCATCGGCGTCGATACGCCGCTTGGCCTTGTCGGCGGCCGGTCGCTTTTTGAAACCTCCGCGGAACTCCGCTTCAAGGCGACCGACACGATTGGCATCGTCGCCTTTGCCGATGGCGGTACGGTCGGCGCCGACGTCACGCCGGATTTCTCCGAAATGCGTTTCGGCGCGGGGCTTGGATTGCGCTACCTGACCGGCCTCGGGCCGATCCGCCTTGATGCCGCGGTGCCGTTGAACCGCCGGCCGGGTGACAGCAGTTTTGCCGTTTATGCGGGAATTGGACAGGCCTTCTGATGCGCGCGCTCTTTCTTGCCATCCTTGCTGTCCTTGCGCTTGGCGCTGTTGCTCTTTCCCAGCAATCGCCGGAAGAGGAGAAGTCTTTCTTCCTGCGCTATGTCGAGGACACGATCTCCAGTGACAACCGGCGCATTTCCATCACCGGCATCGATGGTGTGCTGTCCTCGGATGCTTCCATCGCCTCGATCACCGTGGCCGACCGGAAAGGCGTCTGGCTGACGATCTCGGATGCGACGATCAACTGGACGCGCTCCGCCTTGCTGACGGGCCGGCTTTCCATAGACCGGCTTTCGGCGGCCAGCATAACAATGACGCGCATGCCCGAGCCCGACCGCAGCCTGCCCTCGCCCGAGGCAAGCCCGTTCACCCTGCCGGACCTGCCCGTGTCGATCCGTATCGGCAACCTGTCGGTGGCCGAGGCGGTTTTCGCGGAACAGGTTTTCGGCGAGGCGGCGACGCTGTCACTCAACGGTGCCGTTGAACTGGCCGACGGATCGCTGGACGCGGCTCTGAACGTGAACCGTTTGGACGGTCCCGGCGGCACGCTGTCGCTGGCTGCGTCCTTTGCCAACGACAGCCGCATCCTGGCGGTCGATCTGACGGCGAGTGAACCATCCGATGGCGTGCTCGCCAACCTCCTGAACCTCGAGGGTCGGCCTGCCGTCGATCTTTCCGTCAAGGGCGAGGGACCGCTCTCGGATTTCGCCGCCGACATCGCGCTTGCCGCCAATGGCGAGGGTATTCTGCAAGGCCGTGTGGCGGTGAACGAGTCGGGGCAATCCACCGGTTTCACAGCCGGTCTGGATGGGCGCATCGCGGTGCTCGCGCCGCCTGAACTGCGTGGCTTTCTCGGCGACAGGACAAGCCTCTCGCTTCAGGGAAGCGTGCCGGCGGGCGGCGGCCTCGTCCTCGACCGGCTGACGACGCAAGGCGGTGCCTTGTCGCTGGAGGCCAGTGCGCGGGTCCTGCCGGATGGCTTCCTGCGCCGGCTTGATCTTGCCGCCGCCATCGCGCCGGTGGAGGGCGAGCGTGTCATCCTGCCCTCGGCCGGCAATGAGACGAGCATCGGCAGCGCGCGCCTGACGATTGCCTATGGCGAATCCGCCGAGGGCGAATGGTCCGGCGAAATGACCGCCCGCTCCATCGCGGCGCCGGACTTCACCATCGGCGGTTTCCGGCTTTCCATGGGTGGCTTGGTGACGGCGCTGGACGATCCGTCCAACCGCGCCGTGACCTTCGATGCCGATGGCCAGGCCGAGGCTGTGCGCTCGGACGATCCGGCCATTGCCGAGGCGCTGGGCAGTTTCGTGAAGCTGGCGCTTTTCGGCGCCTACCGCGCCGGCGAGCCCCTTGTGCTCGACCGTTTCGCCCTGACGGGAAATGCCTTGTCCGCCACCGCGCGCGGCGAAGTGCAAGAGGGCGTGTTCGACGGACAGCTTGCACTGCGCTCCGACAGCCTCGCTCCGTTCTCCGCGCTTGCGGGACGCCCGCTCACCGGCTCCGCCGATATTGCCGCCGATGGCACGATCAACGCGCTGACCGGCGGCTTCGACCTGGCCCTGTCCGGCACGGCACGCGGCGTTTCGACGGGCGACGCGCGCACCGACCGCCTGTTCGAGGGCGAAACCACGATTTCCGGCCGGCTGGCGCGCGATGAAAGCGGATTTCGCGCCAATGCCTTCACGCTTGGCAATGATCAGGCGCGGCTGACGGCCGACGGCGCCTTCTCTTCCGAAAGCGCCGATTTCGATCTCGATGCGCGCATTGCCGATCTGGCTGCGCTGAGCGATGGTCTGGCAGGTTCGCTGACCGTGACCGGCCGGGCGAGCGGCGAAAACGGCATTATCGGAACCGATCTCGCGCTTGCGCTGCCGCAGGGCGAACTGGCAGGCCGCCCGGTATCCGGCGCAAACCTCCGCCTCGAAGGCGCATTCCGCGAAACCGGTTTCCGCGGTGTCGTGGCCGGTGAACTCGTGCTCGACGGTGCGCCGACCGTGCTGCGTTCGGACCTCGCCTATGGGGAGGGCGATCTGCGAATTGACGGCCTGTCACTGACCACGCGCGGGGCGAAACTCACCGGCGACATCGCCCGCAACGAAAACGGTTTCCTCAACGGGTCGCTGAACCTCGATGCAACGGACATTTCGCGCCTTGCCGCGCTGGCGCTGCGCCAGGCCACCGGAGCAGCGCGCGCCACCATCGAACTGGGCCATGACGGCGAAAGCCAGTCCGCCCGGGTGCAGGCGGATGTGTCGGACCTGCAATTGGCGGAGCCCGCGCTGACCGCCGCGCGCCTCAACCTTGAAGCCGAGCTGGCCGACCTCTTCGCGGTTCCGGCGATTCGCGCCGATCTGAACGCACGTTCGCTCGTGCTGGCGGGTATCGAAATGCAGTCGCTGGAAGCAACGGCCGAAGGTTCCGGTGACACAACGGATTTCGTGCTGGCCTCTCGCCTGGCCGATGGCGCGGCGGCGCGGCTTTCCGGCACGCTTGAACCGCAGGACGAGGGCTTCACCATCGGGCTGCGGCAGGCGTCATTGCTGAAGGGCGGTCGTGGGCTCGAACTGAAGGCGCCGGCAACGGTCACCGTCGAAGGCGAGACGATCCGGCTGGATGGCCTTCGCTTCGCCGCCGGCGATGGCGAGATCGCGGCAACGGGAACGGCCGCGCAAGCCTATGCCCTTCAATTGACGCTGAACCGCGTTCCGCTGTCATTGGCCAATCTGGTTCGCCCGGATCTCGGCGCGGCCGGTACGATTGGTGGCGTTGTCAACATCCAGGGACCGCGTGAGCGCCCCGACGCCGATTTCCTGCTGCGCGGGCAGGGCATCACGGTGGGGCAGCTCGCCCGCGCCGGTGTCGCGCCGCTTGCGCTCGATCTGGAAGGCCGCACGCAGGGCCGTCGCATCGCCGTTGACGCGGGCATCACGAACAGCCAGGGCATGGATGTGCGCATGACCGGCACCGCGCCGCAATCGGCCGACGGCCGGCTTGATCTCGATGTCGCCCTGCGCGCCTTTCCACTTGCCATTCTCAATGCCGCCGCGCCCGGCTCGGGCCTTGGCGGCCGGCTTTCCGGCTCGGCGACGGTGACGGGAACGGCAGCACGGCCCTCCATCGCCTTTTCCATCGATGGCCAGGGGGTGACCGCTTCCGCGCTTGCAGCCAGCGGCATTTCGCCCGTGTCCTTGTCTGTTCGCGGCGCCTATGCCAATGACATCGTGCAACTGGAGCAGGCAAGCGCATCCGGTGCCGATGGCCTGTCGCTGTCCGCCTCGGGCCGGCTGCCGGTCTCCGGCAACGGGTTGGGCGTCGATTTCAACGGATCGCTGCCGCTTTCCCTGGCCAACCGCTTTCTGGTGGACCGTGGCGCCCGCGCCACCGGACTGTTGCGCATCCAGGGCCGCGCTTCCGGTTCGCTTTCCGCCCCGGTCCTGACGGCAAGCCTGTCGGCACAGGGTGCCGGCTTCGTCGATCCGCAATCGCGCGTCCGTCTCAACGACATCGACCTGTCGGCGGACATTCGCGACAACACGCTTCGTCTTGGCACGCTGAATGCGGCGCTGGCCACGGGCGGCAGCGTCTCCGTGTCAGGCACGGTGGATCTGACCGGCAACCTGCCCGCCGACCTGTCGATCAACCTCAACGATGCACGCTATGCTGACGGTGAACTGGTGACCGCAAGCCTTGCCGGCAGCCTGACCGTGAACGGTCCGCTTCTGCGCGACCCTCTCATCGCGGGCACCGTCACCGTCAACCGCGCGGAACTGACCATCCCGGAAAACCTCGCCGCAGCCGGTGACGTGGCCGATGTCACCCACCGCAATACGCCTCGGGATGTGGCCCGCACCATCGAAAAGGCGCTTCCTGACAAGGGCGCACCCGTGCCCACCGCCCGGCCATCCGTGCCGCGTGTGGACGTGCGCATCAATGCCCCGGCCCGTATCTTCGTGCGCGGCCGCGGGCTGGATACGGAACTGGGGGGCTCGGTGCGCCTCACCGGGCCGGTGACAAGCGTCTCGCCCTCGGGCGGCTTCGAGATCATTCGCGGGCGCCTTTCCATCCTGGGCCAGCGCATCACCTTCGACAGCGGCCGCGTCACGCTGATCGGCGACCTCGATCCCTATGTCGATTTCACCGCCACCACACCGGGCACGGACATCACCGTGACCATCCGTGTCACCGGACGCGTGTCCGACCTGTCCATCCGCTTCACGTCGCAGCCCGAACTGCCGCAGGACGAGGTGCTGGCGCGCCTGATCTTCGGCAAGGGCATTTCCTCGCTGTCACCGCTCCAGGTGGCGCGCCTGGCTGCCGCGGCCTCCGAACTGGCCGGCGGCGGGCCGTCCATCATGGACAGCGTGCGCGAGGCGACCGGCCTCGACGATCTCGATGTCGTCACCGACGAGGAGGGCAACACGGCCGCGCGCGCCGGACGCTACATTTCCGACAATGCCTATCTCGGTGTGGAGGCCGGTTCGGCCGGTTCCGGCAAGGTGACCATCGATCTCGACATCACCGGCGATCTCAAGGCGCGCGGTGCGCTGGGCACCGACGAAAGTTCGCTCGGTATCTTCTATGAAAAGGACTATTGACCGGTTTCGCGCGGCCGTCCGGTCATTTCCGCATGTCCCCGCAGGCTGATTGCCGTTGCGCGCGCAGCCATGCTCGCAGGCCCGGGAATTCTTAAAACGATTGAAATCACAATTGTTTACCGAAATTCCCATTAGATCGGTTCAGGTGCCTTCGCGGGTATGGAAACCGCATTCGAGCGTGGCTATAAGGCGTGCGAACACGGTTGCCGGAGAGAGGGCTCGATCATGAATGTTTCGCCGCGCGTCAAGGAAATCCTGTCTTGGTATGAGGGTGAGAACCCCGGTGTGAAGACCAATCTCGCCCGCCTGCTGATGCACGGTAAGCTGGGCGGAACCGGCAAACTGGTCATCCTGCCGGTCGATCAGGGCTATGAGCACGGGCCGGCCCGCTCGTTCCAGCCCAACCCCGCGGCCTATGATCCGCACTACCTCTATCAGCTTGCCATCGATGCGGGCCTTTCGGCCTATGCCGCGCCGCTGGGATCGCTGGAGCAGGGCGCTGACAGCTTTGCCGGCGAAGTGCCGCTCATCCTGAAGGTGAATTCGGCCAATTCCCTTGCCACCGGCGTCCCGGACCAGGCGGTGACGGCTTCGGTGGATGATGCGCTGCGCCTTGGCTGCGTGGGCATCGGCTTCACCATGTATCCCGGCTCCGACCAGTGCTTTGCCATGCAGGAAGAACTGCGCGAGATGACGCGCGAGGCCAAGGCCAAGGGCCTGATGACGGTTGTCTGGTCCTATCCGCGCGGCGGCGCTGTCACCAAGTCAGGCGAGACCGCGCTCGACATCGTTGCCTATGCCGCGCACATGGCCGCGCTGATGGGCGCGACCATCATCAAGGTCAAGCCGCCCAAGGCCGGCGTTGACCTGAAGGCCGCCGAAAAGGCCTATGAGACCGTCAAGCAGGACACATTGGCCGAGCGCATCGCCCACGTCATGCAATGCGCCTATGCCGGCAAGCGCATCGTCGTCTTCTCCGGCGGCGACGCCAAGGATGCCGACAGCCTGCTCAAGGAAATCGGCGAGATCAATGCCGGCGGCGGTTTCGGCTCCATCGTCGGCCGCAACTCCTTCCAGCGTTCGCATGACGATGCGGTCGACCTGCTGGGCAAGATCATCGACATCTACAAGGGCTGACAAACCGCCCGAGGGGAGCGAAGCGGCCGGTGCGTGGAAAGCGCACCGGCCGTTTCCTTTTCCGGCGTCAGCTTTTCGCGCGCCCGGCGGCGAGCCGTCCCTCGCGCGCGGCGATCCGCTCCCGGTTGATGACATAGATGCCTGTGGCGATGATGATGGCCGCGCCGGTCAGCGTCCAGCCATCGGGCAATTGCCCGAAGACCGCCCAGCCATAGAACGTGCCCCAGATGATCATCGTGTATTGCATGGGGGCAACGGCGACCGCCTCGGCGATCTCCAGCGCCTTGATGATCATCAACTCGGCCACGCCGGCCATGACCGCGATGCTGATGAAGATCAGCCAGTGGTTCATTTCCGTCGGCCATGTCCAGACGAAGGGCAGCGGCAGGGTCAGGAGAAAGCTTCCGGTCAGGGCCGTGTAGGCGACGGTTGTCGCCGTCCGGTCTTCGCCTGCCAGCACGCGCGAAATGATCTGCCTGAAGGCGAACATGACCGCGGCAATGACGATCAGCAGGATGGCCGGATGCAGGATGCCCATGCCGGGGCGTATGATGATGAGGGTGGCGGCGAACCCGATGGCCACCGCCATCAGCCGCCGGATCCCGACCTTCTCGCGCAGGATCAGTGCGCCGAGGATAGTGACGAAGAACGGCGCCACGAAGCTCACGGCAACGGCATCGGCCAGCGGTACGTAGCGGACACCGAAAATGAAGATCGTGGCCGAGATGACGGCCAGCGCTCCACGGGTGACCTGCATGGCCGGACGAGCAGTCTTGAGAACCGTGAAGCCGTGCCAGCCGAGAAGCACGAACATGCCGGCCAACAGGCCCAGTTGCCGCACCCAGACCACCTGGATCGGGTGGAAATCCTGCGCCAGCAGTTTGGCCTGCATGTCGACGGCGGAAAACATGAAGAAACCCAGCGCCATAAGCAGGATGCCGCGGCCGTTCTGCAAGGGTTTGGCCGCGCCGCTGATCACGACCGGTGTCAGGGGATTGATCGGAATGGCATTTTCCTCCGGGACTGGGGGCAGGCCGGACGCGGGGCGCACCGGTTTGCCGAACGGCTATCTATGCCGTGGCGGACGGGTCCGGATCAATTGCCGGCACCGGAAATTTGATTGCCGGTCGGTGAAGCCGGATTGATGCGAAGCCGTGCGCGGCCCTGGCGGGTTTCACCGTCGCGCAACGGGTGCGTGACGCCGTCAGCCGGAAACGGTTGCTTCGGCTTCCATGGCCAACCCGCCTTCATGGTTGGTCGCCCAGAGCCGGATGCGCCCCTCCGCGTCCGGCGGTTCGCCGTTCAGCACCATGCGGTTCCCGTCGAACAGCGGCGAGCGGGCACGGAAGGAAAAGGCTGAAATGCGGGCGCCGGGTAATTCACGGCCGACGAGATCGATCAGCAGCGTGGCTGTCAGCGGTCCATGCACCACCAGCCCCGGATAGCCTTCCTCGCGGGTGACATAGTCCCTGTCGTAATGGATGCGGTGGCCGTTGAAGGTCAGCGCCGAATAGCGGAAAAGCAGAACCGCGTCGGGCACGAGGCTGCGCGACCACGTGCCGGGTGGCGGCGCGGATGGCGCCGGTGTGACGGCCGGCCCGGCCATCGAACGATAGACGATGTCGTGCTCGTCGGTGACGAGTACCGGCCCGCCTGGCTCGCTGAACGCATGGCGGACGGTCACGAAGACGAGATCGCCCGCACTGCCCGTCTTCTCCTTCACATTCGTGATCGTCGAAACCCGCTCCACGGTCATCCCGGCCCGGATGTCACCTGGAAAGGTCAGCCTGCTTCCCGCCCACATGCGCCGTGGCAGGTGATGAACCGGAGGCAGGAAGCCGCCCCGTTCCGGGTGACCGTCCGCTCCGAGGCCGCTTTGGCGCGTGTCGGGCAGGAAATGCAGCCAGTGTGCAAGCGGCACAGCGATATCGCCATCCTGCACGCGGGCGCGATCATGGTCCAGCGTGGCCGCCAGACGGGTCAGCACGTCCGCCGACATGATGTCCGTGCGCGTCTCGCTGCGCCCGATCCAGCTTGAAAGCGCTTCGCCCATGCCGCTCATGCTCCCTTGTTCGTCCGGATTGTCTTTTTCACGGCGGTTGCGCCTTGTCCAGTCGCCGGCACGGCCCGCGGGAGCCGGTGACGGCGGGAGCGGGCGTTCTCCGGCATGGCATTTCGCTTCCCCTGGCCGCCGATGAAACGCCATGTGCTTGACATTGATAAATGAGCGGGATCAATGAAGAAGGGGAAGTGACGAACGGACAGCAGCGCGGTCCGCGGCGGCGCCTTTGCAATGAGCGCCGGCATGAACCCATTGACAAGGATCGACACCGGCAAGGGCTAACGATGGGCGACCGCCAGTATACCCGGCAGATGGCGACGGTGCTTTCCATAGATGCGGTTGCCTATTCCCGGCTGATGGCGGAAGACGATGAAAATGCGCTGGAGGTGTTTCGCGAACGGGCCGCGCTCATAACCGAAACCTGCGAACACCATGGCGGGCGCATGTTCGGCAATGCGGGCGACAGCCTGATGGCCGAGTTCGGCAATCCCGTCGACGCGGTTCGTGCCGCCATCGACTTCCAGGGGCGTCTGGAAGACCTCAATGCCGCCGCCGCCGATGCCCGCCGGATGGCGTTTCGCGTCGGTATCAACACCGGCGATGTCATCGTCGATGGCGAGCTTCTTTTCGGACACGATGTCAATATCGCCGCGCGCTTGCAGGAGCGGGCGCCGGAAAATGGCGTCGTGATCTCGCAGACGACCTTCATCCAGGTCGCGGGCAAGACCGGCTTCGAGATGGCGTCCCTTGGCAGCCAGACCCTCAAGAACATACGCGAGGCCGTTCCGGCCTACGCGGTGGCAAGGCCGGGTGGCAATCTGTCCGGCAGCATTGTCGCCGCCGTCACCCGGCCATCCCCCGGTTCCGACGGACCGCCGGCAGCGACCGTCCTGCCGTTCCGCAACATGACCGACGATGACGATCTCGACTATCTGGGCGATGCGCTTGCCGAGGACCTCATCTTCGGTCTGTCCAACCTGCGCTGGCTTCCCGTGATCTCACACGCGTCCAGCCAGCAGTTCGATGCCGACGATGTCAGCCCGCATGACGCGGCCCTGTCGCTCGGGGCCCGCTACGTCGTCTCCGGCAAGCTGACGCGGGCCGCCGGCACCCTCCGTCTGATGGTTCAGCTCGAGGATGCGCAGACGCGGCGTCTTCTTCTTTCGCGCCGCTTCGAGCGATCCGCCGACCTTGTGCGCGAATTGCAGGATGCGGCAGGTACCGAACTGGTCTCCATCCTGTCGGGAGAACTGGACCGGGCAGAGCAGCGGCGCACCTTCCAGCTCCCCTGGGAAGACCTGGCAACCTGGCAACTGGTCGCCCGCGGGCGGTTTCACATGGGCCGCCGCACCAGCGCCGACACCAGGCGCGCGCATGACTATTTCCTGCGCGCCCATGAGCTGGAGCCGGCGTCTTCCAACGTGCTCAGCGAACTGGCTTGGTGGCACTTCTGGCAAGGCTTCGTGAGCCTGAAGCAGGAGCATTTCGACAAGGTGATCGACCTTTGCCAGCAGGCCCTTTTCATGGACAGCCAGGACGCGCGTCCGCATGCCTTTCTCGGCGCCACGGACATCATGCTGCGCCGCCCGGAAAAGGCCCGCAACCACCTTGCCACCGCCATGCACATCAATCCCAGTTTCGCCTTCGCGGCCTCCGGCTATGGCAGCACGCTCTCGCTTCTGGGCGAACACCGCGCCGGGCTGGAATGGCTGTACAAGGCGGAGCGGCTCAGCCCTTTCGACATCTACCAGTTCCACAACCTCGGCGAAGTCGCGGCGGCGCATTTCGCATTGGGGGAATATGGCGATGTTGTCGAACAGGCACAGCGCTCGCTCAGCCTGTCGCCGGGTTACTGGTATGCGCGCATGCTGCTGGTCGGTGCGCTGGGGCGTCTGGACCGCCTCGACGAGGCCCGCGAACACCGCGCCATCCTTTTTGACCGCTATCCGGGGTTCACCCCGGCAAAGGCCGAATGGCTGCCTTTCGCCGATCGCGCCGTCAACACGGCCATGGCCGACGCCTGGGCGCTTTCTGCCTGAGGGCGCTTTTTGCGTCCGTGTGCGTTTGTTCACAGACAGCGGCGGGCCCGGCGCACTAGCCCTTGAGGCGGGTGCTTGGGAGTGACACCCATGACGGGAGTTGCGGCCATGAAATATTTCGAAGCGATCCGCCAGGCACAGCGCTGCCAGAAACCTGCCGCCGAACTGCCGGCCTTCGACCCTGCGCGGCTGGAAACCCGCGGCCTTTCAGGCAGGCTGGCCTCCCGCTTTCTCGAAAATCCGCGCTGGCTGCTGCGTTTGATGCGCCGTTTTCGTCCCGTTGCGCGGATCGGTCGGCTCACCGTGGTCACGCGCCATGACGACGTGATCGATGTTCTTGAGCGCCAGGACGCCTTTCAGACGCCATTCGGCCCGGAAATGACGGAAATGGCGCTCGGCTGCAATTTCATCCTCGGCATGCAGGATGGACCGCAATACCGGCAGATGAAGGCGGCCTGCCTGACGGCATTTCCGCCCGCGGAGGTCGAGCAGGTGGTCCGGCCGCTTTGCGCGCGCCTGGCCGCCGGGGTGATGCAGCGCGCAGAGCCGGGCTTCAATCCGGTCCACGACCTGCTCAAGATCGTGCCCGTGCGCATCTGCCGGGACTATTTCGGCCTCGTCATCGAAGACGAGGAGCGGTTTGCCGACTGGTCCATCGCCCTGTCGTCGCTCTTCTTCGCCGATTGGTTCGCCAGCCCCGTGATCCGCGAACTGGCGGTGGTGGCTGCTGACGGCATGAACCGGACCATCGCCGCCTCGGTGGAGGCAATCCGCAACGACCGCGACCGGCGCGACACGCCGCTCGCCCGCCTTGTGGCCATGCATGAGAGCAATCCCGATCGCCTGTCGCAAGAGGCCATCCATGCCATCATGATGGGCATGGTGTCGGGCTTCGTGCCGACGGATCTGCTGGCCGGGGGCAATTGCCTGGATGTGATCCTGTCGCGGCGCGATGCGCAGGCGGCATTGGAGGAAGCGGTCGCTGCCGGCGACGACGCCCTGATCGATGCGGCGATCCTTGAAGCTATGCGTTTCAAGCCGATCAATATCGGCCCGCTACGCCATTGCCCGAACGATACCGTGATCGCGCCGGGCACACCGCGCGAAAGACGGATCGCGGCCGGTTCGATCGTGATGCCGGCGACGTTCTCTGCCATGTTCGATCCCGATGTGGTGGCCGATCCGGAATCCTTCCGGCCGGGCCGGCCGGAGAACGCCTATCTTGTCTTCGGCCACGGCATTCACTGGTGCATCGGTTCGCGCATCGCACGTGTGCAGATCGCCGAGTGTTTCAAGGCCCTTTTCGCGCGCAACAATCTTCGCCGCGTGCCAGGCCGCGCGGGCCGGCTGAAACGGCGCGGTGCCTTTCCTGCCGCGTTGCACGTCACCTTCGACCGCCCCGCCGCCGACCGCCTGACCAGCCACACCATGGCCACCATCGTCGTGCCGCTCGCGCCACATGGCGATGCCGCCGGCCTGCGTGCCATGGCCGGCGGACTCGGCAATCCGGCCCGTGCCGACGTGAAGGCAGCGCTGGACGCTTCAGGCATCATTCATTTCATGAGCCTGGCCGTTATCGGCAAGGCGGACCATGGCGAAGAGCGGGCGGATGATCCGGTCCATATCGTGCTGGAACTGTCCGCCGATGGACCGCTGGACCGGGTGCTGGAAAAGCTCGCGGTGGCCGCCGAACCTTTTCTCCGGCCGGTCTTCGCGCAGGCGGGCGCGCTGGCCGACGATGAGGATTTCCAGGCGTTCCTGAAGCGCCACCATGTTGCAACCGGCCCGTTTCCGGGCACGGCCGCCGGGCTGTCCTTCTCGGGAACGCCGGGCCATTCGGTTCGCCGGATCCGCGATGAGGCGCGCTTGCAGGAGACGGTGGAGGGACTGGTCCGCGCCGTCTCCGGCAGGCGCTCCGGGAACGCCCTGCATGTCCTGCGCGAGGTGCGCGGGAAGCTTGCCGGGCTCGACGGATTCGGCTGGGCCCTTCGACCGGCGGATTCGCTTCTGGAGCAGGAAGCGCCCGGCACCTGGTCAAGGGCCTTGCTCGGCGCCGCCGAACCGCGCCGCGCCCTGATGGCCTTTCTGCTTCTGGCGGCCATCGGCACCGGGCTGAACTACACCCTCGTGTTCGACGCGCCCGGCGCGATGGCATCGCCTGCCGCCCTGCTTGTTCTGGTCTCCGCGCTGGTTGCCGCCGCGGTGGTGGCTGTCGTGGGCCTTGTCATCCTTCTGGCGATGGCGGCGCTTGCGCTGATCATGGCCCTGAACCGCGCCGAGGCGCGCGACACGCCATCCTCGCGCCCGCCGCCTTTCGCCCGCTATGAAGCGGTGGTGGACCGCGAAAACCGCGCTGGCGCGCAAAACCACCTGACCGGTCTTTCGGTGATGAAGGCGGGCTGGCTGCGCCGGCTGGCCCTGCGCCTCGCCTTCTTCGTCATCCGCTTCGCCGCTGTCTATGTCTTTCGCCCAGGATTTCTGGGCGGAATCGGAACCATCCACTTCGCCCGCTGGGTCCTGCTCCCCGGTACCGGCAAACTGGTCTTCTTTTCCAACTACGGCGGCTCCTGGGAAAGCTATCTGGAAGAATTCATCACCAAGGCCCGCTACGGGTTGACCGGTGTGTGGAGCAATACGCTCGGCTTTCCGCGCAGCCGCCATCTGTTCCTCGACGGTGCCAGCGACGGCGACCGGTTCAAGCGCTGGGCGCGCGACCAGCAAATCCCGACGCTGTTCTGGTACGCGGCCTATCCGGCTCTGGATACGCGGCGCATCCGCATCAATTCCGCCATCCGCCAGGGCCTTGCCAGGGCCGATACCGGCCAGGAGGCGCGTGACTGGCTTGCCCTTTTCGGCTCCATTCCCAAGCCCGATGGCATTCTGGAGACCGGCGAAATCCAGTCGCTGATATTCGGGCCGATGGGCCGCCTTTCCCATGGCCGCGCGCTGGCTTTCGCGGTTGGTGACGATGCGCCGCGTGCCGGGCGAAAGGCCTTTCTCCAACGCCTGCTGGAGCAAACCCGGTTTGGCGACCGCAAGCCCGAGGGCGAGGCGGTAACCTGTGCGTTCGGCCCGGTCGGGCTGCAGCTATTCGGTCTGGAAGCCGGCACTGGCGAGGAGGCGCTGGCCCCATTCCCGCCCGCCTTTCGCCAGACCATGGCGCATCCCTCACGTGCGCGCATCCTCGATGATGCCGGAGAGGGCGCGCCCGGTCATTGGGAATGGGGCCGCGAGGGTGCCCGTGCCGATGTCCTGCTGCTGCTCTATGCCGAAACCTCCGCCGGCCTGGAGGCCCTTTGCCGCCAGTTCGCCGCCGCCGCCGCTGCCGCGCATCTCGCTTGCACATGCGACGTGGCATTGACGATCGAACGGCGTAACGGGCAGGCCGTGGAGCCTTTTGGCTTCGCTGACGGCATTTCGCAACCGCTCGTGGAGGGAACGCCGAAGGCGCGTGGCAAGGCAGGGTCGCCAGACCTGGTGGCGGCCGGTGAGTTCATCCTGGGTTACCGCGACCAGCGCGGCTTCGTACCGCCCGCGCTGGCGATCCCGGCGGCGCGGGATCCCGATTGCCTTCTGCCGGTTGCCCGTGAGCGGGCCGGGGAGGGCGGCGCCGGACCGGACCTGCCGCGTGATTTCGGCCGCAATGGCAGCTATCTCGTCGTCCGCCATCTCGCACAGGATGTGGACGGGTTTCAGGACTATTGCAGACAGGCGGCCGAGGCGGTTCGCGCCGCATCAGCCGGGCCCGGTGTCACGCCGCAATGGATTGGCGCGAAGATGATGGGACGCTGGCACAATGGCTCGTCACTCGTGCGCCACCCGCACGCGCCGGCCGATGGCGGCCGGCAGCCTGACAATGACTTCCGCTTCGCCAGCGAGGATCCGCAAGGCCTCCATTGTCCGCTTGGCAGTCATGTCCGGCGGTCCAACCCGCGCGATTCGCTCGGCCCCGACCGCGCGGCCATGACCGCCGCCGGCCAGCGCCATCGCCTCCTGCGGGTCGGGCGCAACTGGCGCCGTCTGAGGCCCGATGGCGGCACGGAGCAGGGACTGTTCTTCATGTGCCTGAACGCCGATATCGAGCGCCAGTTCGAATTCGTGCAGCAGACCTGGATTTCCGCCCCGCTCTTCCATGGCCTGATCGGCGAGAAGGACCCGGTGATCGGCCGGCAGGACGCAAACGCGCGGTTCACGATACCTGACGGCGGCGGTGGCATTGTCCTGCCTCCGCTTCCCACCTTCGTCACGGTTCTCGGCGGCGGCTACTTCTTCATGCCGTCGCGCAGCGCGCTGGCCTGGATGGTCTCGCGGTTGTGAACCTGCTTCACGGCAAGCCGGGAAAGCAGGTCGGGCGCAGCGACGCGCACCGCACCGCGGCGCAGGTGAACCAGCCCGTCTCGCGTCCAGTCCTTCAGCGTCTTGTTGATCGTCTCCCGCGTCGCGCCGAGAAGCTCGGCAAGATCGGATTGCGACAAGCGGATCCAGCCTTCATGGTCTGCAAGGTTCTGCCCGAGCATGATCAGCCGCTTGGCCAGGCGGGCTTCGATGTTGAGCAGCGCCAGGTCCCCCACATCCGCGCTCATCCGGCGCAGACGGTCGCAAAGAAGGCGGATCATGAACATGGCGACCGGCGGGTGCTGCTCCATCCGGGAAAAAAGCGTCGCCCGCGATATGGAGAGAACCTCGCACGCGCTCAGGCAGGCCGCAGCCGCCGTGCGCCTGCCGCCATCAAGCGTCGCGATCTCGCCGATCAGCCCCGATGTCTGGAGATTGACCACCAGCTTGCGGCCTGAAACCGAGAAAATGCTGATCTCGATGGTGCCCGATACAAGGCAGTAGAGCCGGTTGGCCTGGTCGTCCTGCTGGAAGATGACCTGCCCGGCCGGCAACCGGTCGCGCTGCGCGCCCTTGAAAAGCGTGGCAAAAAGCGCCGGTTCCAGCCGGTTTTCGCCATTCTCCATGGCCCCTGCCAATCCCCTCTTGCCATCCGGTTCCCGCACGCCCGGACACTCCGATCCAGATGCATATTAGACAGGATCGGCTCTACAGGGCAATCTTCCGGTACCTTGGGGAAATTGCCGGGAAAGCGCGAGACATTTAAGGTTGTAATATATGCAAAATACACGCAAAACCATACAGGAGCTCAGGAATTGAAAACCACGAACCGCTGGAGGGGATTCGCAAACGGCGATCCTGTGCTATGAGTGATTCGTGTGCAATTTTGATTCGCTGTGAAACAGGGGGCGTTTCCATGGCGGCTATGTCTGTCAGCCGGCTTTTTGGCCGGTGGCAAGAAATCATGCGTTTTGTCGCTGTTCTCATGATCTGCCTTGCGGCAGGTCTGGCAACGCTTGCGCCCGCCCATGCCGCCGATACCGATGGCGATGGCTACGATGACGCGGTCGACATCGATCCCGACAATGACGGACTGATCGAATATCTGCCCAATTATGTGGAGCAGACCTCGACCGTCGACAGCGCCGTTGAGGCCCTGCCGAACGGCTCGCTGCCGTTAACGGGTACGGTTCGCAGTCTTGTCTTTGATGCCGATGTCGGTCCGAGAGGTGATTTCGGAATTGCGCTGTCAGCCTTCGAGGGTTCGAGATATGTCGGATTCCATTCCAATACCGACGGTACACAGCGTGAGACCTGGGCTATTCAGCTTGATCAGCCACTGCCTGCCGGGCAGCCGGCCCAGCTTCGTTTCAGGCTGGCTGTCGCGGATGCTGGTACCCGGAACTGGGATAATCCCGGCCGGGCATGGATCTATGGCGGCGCCACTTGGGGCGCTACGGACCAGCTTGTCGGTGCCAGCCAGGTTGTCTCCGGCAGTGCCGAGGGCTGGGTTGAGATCGTGCTCAATGTCACGCCCGTAGCCGACATCAGCCATCTCTACATTTATGCGGAAGGAACCGCGGGGACAGAGACCTATCTGGGCTTCGACGATTTCAGGGTTTTCGTATCGGATCTGCCTCTGGACAGCGACGGCGACGGTGTTGCCGACTATCTCGATCTCGATTCCGATAATGACGGCATTCCGGACAATGTGGAGGCGCAGGCAACGGCCAGCTACATCGCGCCGTCAGGCACTGACGTGGATGGCGATGGGCTGGCCGATGTGTATGACGCTGACACGGGGTCGGTGGATCCTGCAACGTCTGCCGGGCTTTCCGCGGTGGATACGGACGGTGACGGTACCAGGGACTATCTCGATGCCGACAGCGACAATGACGGCACATCGGATGCCGCCGAAAGCGGATTTACCCTGTCCGGCGTCTACGGTGCAAACGGCCTCGATTCCGGTGCGGAAGCCGCCGACACCTATGCCGATGTGAACGGGCTGGCGCATGATGGCGCGGTTTTCAACCTTGCCGACCTCGATGGTGACATGACCGCCAATGGCTCGAATGCCGCGCCCCTGGCAACTGATTTCGACTATCGTGACAATCTGACGACGATCGATCTCGTCACCGTCAAGACTCTGCAATCGGCCGATACCACCCCGGCGGTGGGCGACACGGTCACCTTCCGCATCACGGTGACGAACGCCACGGCGGGAACCACGGCGACCGGTGTTTCGCTGACCGACCAACTGCCGTCCGGCCTGACCTATGTGTCCCACACGGCAAGTGCGGGCACCTATGACCAGACCACTGGCGTCTGGACCATCGGCGATGTCGCCGAGGGCACACCCGTCACGCTGGACATCTCCGCCACGGTCGATACCGGGCAGGAAGGCCGGTCGATCACCAACACGACGTCGGCTGCCGCAGGCGGTGAGACCGACCCGGGCACGACTGGCGACGATCTGAGTGAGGCGATTGTCGTGGAAAGCCTGACGGCGTCCGGAACGCCTTACTGTAGCGGCACGAACCTCTCGGCAAACGGGTCGTTCGAGAGCCCGGTGATGGTCGTCAACAACATCAAGTATGCCGATACGGCCGTACCGGACTGGACCAGCAGCGAGGGCATTCTTGAGTACTGGGTCGACGGATACAATGGCGCGCCCGCCTATATCGGCAACCAGTTCCTGGAGATGATGGGCAACGGCCCCTCGGTCCTGACGAATACGCTGAGCGGCGTCCGGCCGCGCGCGGAATTGCGGGTCTACTGGGCGCATCGCGGGCGTAATGGCGACGATACGGCCAGCCTGACAATCTCCGATGATGGCGGTGGCAGCACGGTATTCGGAAATTTCACGACCGGAACAGCGCAATGGATAGTCCGCAACACCGGACATGTCGTCACGCCATCGGCTACCGGCGCAACCTTGACGTTTTCAACCGTCGCTCCCGCCGGCGGATCGGGCAATTTCCTCGACGGTGTCGAGGTCTGCCAGACCTATGTGACGCTTGCCGTGGCGGAAGGCCCGCACACCGATGTCGATGGTTCTGGCGGCGACTCCGCCGGAGACAAGATCACCTACCGCTACACGATCGCCAACCCGGCGGGCAACGAGGCCGCCTTGTCCTCCGTGCAGGTCGTCGATGACAAGGTCGGCACGGTGCCTGTGGCATCGCCGGATAGCGGCGATACGAACGGGAACGGTTTGCTCGACCCCGGCGAGACGTGGATCGTGACGGCGGATTACACCCTGTTGCAGGCTGATATCGATGCCAGGTCGGTCACAAACATCGCCTATGCGGCTGGCGGGACCGGGCTCAACACGATCCGCTCCGATGACGACACGGTCACGGTTACCATTGACGTTCTCGTCGCCGCGGATGACGACTTCACAGCCACGCCCATCGCGTCGGAAACCGGCGGGACCACGGCCTCGATCTTCGACAACGACACCTTCGGCGGCGTTGCCTTCGATCCGGCCGATGTGACGGCAACGATCACCGATCTCGACGGTTTGGGGGGCGCCACGATCAATGCCGACGGCACGATCGCCGTTCCGCCCTTGCGGACCGCGCGAACCTACAATGTCGACTACCAGATCTGCCGCGTTGCCGCCCCGGACGAATGCTCGACGGCCACGGCGACGATCGTCTTGTCCATGCCGGCCGTGACCGGTGTCGCCGCCTGTACGGGAACCAATCTCGCCACCAATGGCGGTATGGAAGACCCGCTCTACACCGACGAACCGCCGGTCAACCACAACACCGCCACGCTTCCCGGCTGGACCCAGTCTTCAGGTGGCTTCGAGGTCTGGCAAACCGGGTTCAACGGTTTCCCCGCCTACACCGGCTCCCAGTTCGCCGAAATGGGCAACAACATGGTGCAGGGGCCGCACGCCGTGCATCCGCGGGCGGAAGTCCGGGTGAATTGGGCTCATCGCGGCCGTGTGGGCGATGACACGGCCAGCCTGCTGTTGAGCGACGATGCGGGCGGGCAGACCGATTTTGGCAACTTCACGTCCGCCCGCACGTCGTGGTCAACCTACACGGCAACCCATGTCGCCGGGCCGTCGGCCACCACCCTGTCGGCCAGTTTTTCCGGTGTATCAACGGCGAGCGGAAATCTGGGCAGCGGCAATCTCCTCGACGGCGTGGAGATCTGCCAGACTTACGTGACCCTGGCCAAGGCCGAAGGGGCGCGCACTGATGTCGATGGCTCCGGCAACGACAGCGCCGGCGATACCATCGCCTACCAGTTCACCATCGCCAACCCGGCCGGCAATGACAGGCCGCTCACATCGGTGCAGATCGTCGACGACAGGATTGGCACGATCCCGGTCGCTTCGCCGGACAGTGGCGACACGAATGGCAATGGCGAGCTTGACCCAGGCGAGACATGGGTGGTGACCGCAAGCTACACGCTGGCACAGGCGGACATCGAAGCCGGCTCCGTGACCAATATCGCCTATGCGCAGGGCAACACCGGCCTGAACACGATCCGCTCCGATGACGCTCAAGTCGACGCGACACTGGCGCAGCAACCCGGCCTCTCGCTCGTCAAGACCTTCGCCTTCGTCACCGACGTCAATGGCGACGGCAAGGCCGGACTCGGCGATGTGATCCGTTATTCCTATGCGGTAACGAATTCAGGCAACATCGCCATCGACAGCGTTCAGGTCACCGACGCGACAAATGGCGCCGACCAGGCCTTCCTGGGCGGCAGCAATCCGGGCAGCCCGGTGAATGTCTCACTCACGAACGATGCCGGCGCTGCCACGGGCGATTCCACCGACGCGGACAATGCCGGCCCTGTCTGGGATGTGCTGGCGCCCGGCGACACCATTACCTTCACTGCCGATTATACCGTGCAGGTGCAGGATATCGAAACGCTTCAGAACTAGGGGGGCGATGGAGTGGCTATGAAAACGATGTGTGCGAAACCGGTTGTAACCGGTCCTGAGAAAGGGAAATCGATCATGAAGGCGGAAAACACCAAACCATTGCGCAAGACGGGGCGGATAGCTGCGGCGCTTCTCCTTGCCACCACGGCAGCAACACCGGCATGGGCAACGCTGGACAACACGGCGACCGTGAACGGCACCCTGCCGAACGGAGATCCGGCCTACACGACAGGCAATGAGCCGTTTTCCACCGTGAAGGTCAATGTCGAAGGCGCTGCGCCGAGTTTCGTTGTAACAAAGGAGTTGGTCGGAATCTCCACGGACCAAGGAGATGATACGAACAGCGTGGATGGTGGCGATGTCATCACCTACAAGGTCGTCGTCAAGAACACCGGTAACGTCACGTTGACGAATGTTACGGTCTCCGATCCCGGACCGACGTTCAATGGAAGCACGCTCGCCGGCACAGCGCCGACCGTTCCGAGCACGCCCACTGCCGAGACGAACACGTCAGACGGCGTCTTCGAGCCTGGCGAGTTCTGGACCTATCAGTTCACCTACACGCTGACACAGCAGGATGTGGATGCGGCCGCGGGCATTACCGATGCGGTCCAGAATACCGCCTCGGTCTCCGCCGAGGATGCCAATGGCAATCCGGCAACGCAGGGCGTGGATTCCGTTCTCCAGGCATCCGGGACCATTGCGCTCGAACCGGCCCTCACGTTTGCCAAGATTGCGACGCGCGGCGACAGCGTGTCGGATGACGGTAGCACCACGCCCTACGCGGTCGGCGAGACGATCACCTATGAATTCACGGTCACAAACACCGGTAACGTCACCGTCACGAATATCGACGTGACAGAAACGGCGTTCGAAGGTGGCACGCCCGTTTCGATTTCCTGTCCGTCCGGATCCGATCCCAACCTGAACCGCATAGCCTCGCTGGCACCGGGTGAAACGGAAACCTGCTCCGGCACCTATGACGTCACCGAATCGGATGTCCTCAACGACAACTGATCCGATTGACGTCTGAAAAAGCAAAGGCCGGAGCGGCACCGCGCCGCTCCGGCAACCCAACGGAATGACTGAACTCATGGCACCTGGCGTGGCGGCAACAATGCGGAAGAAGATCGGAGCATTTGGAGGCGGATTTTTCCGTCTCGTCCTTGGATGCCTGGTGGCTTTCGGGCCGGCAGCCGCGAATCCCGCCCATGCGGCCATGTCGAACACGGCCCGGGCCACCGGAACGCTGCCGGACGGTACACGGTTTGATAGCGAAACCGGTACCGTCGATGTTGTCATCGTGGGCGCACGCCCAGCCATGACATTGGAAAAGACGGCAAGCCTGAACGATGGCGGGGACGGCCGTGCCGACGCGGGCGACGTGGTCACCTACACGTTCACCCTGCGCAACATCGGAAACATCACGCTTCAGGACATCGCGATTTCCGATCCGCTCGAAGGTGTGACGATCGTGGGCAATCCGGTTGCAACGCTGGCGCCGGGCCAGACCAACACTTCGATCTCGGCAACCTACGAACTCACCCAGGGCGATATCGACCGCGGCAACGTGCCGAATCAGGCCACGGCAACAGCCCGCATCGATGGCCGTACCGATCCGCTGACGGCCTTGTCGGACGACGATAATGGCGCCACCGATTCAAACGGCGACAACGATCCGGGCAATGATCCGACCATCATGGAAATTGCCAGCAGCGCTGCAATGACTGTCGAGAAAACCGGCAGCACGGCCGAGTACAACGCGGCGGGCGACACGGTGGAATTTTCCATCCGGATTGCCAATACCGGCAACGTGACCCTGAATGCCGTGACACCGCTGGACGAACTGGCGCAGTCGCTCGTCTGTCCGTCAGGTCTTCCGGTTCCTGCTCTCGCGCCGGGTGCCAGCGAAACATGCACGGCGACACATGTTGTCACGGAAGACCACATGCGCACGGGCAAGGTGGCCGATAGCGTATCGGTGACGGCGACCACGCCGACCGGCGCGAGCGTCGGTCCTGTGACCGATTCAGCAGAGATTTCAATCAGCACCGCCACGGTTGCCGGCCGTGTCTTCCTGGACCGGAACGGCAACGGCCTGTTCGACCCTGGGACAGACCAGGTCTTCGCAGGCTATGCGGTAGAACTCGTCAATTCCGAAGGCGATGTCGTGATGACCGTCACGACGCAAGACGACGGCTCCTACCAATTTGAGAATGTGCTGCCGGCCAAGGGCTATTCGGTGATCTTCCGGAATACGGAAGGCAAGGTGATCGGCGGAATTGCCAACATGACCCTGGCGCCGGGAGAGACAACGATCGACCAGGACATGCCGATCGACCCGTCCGGCGTCGTCTATGACTCCGTCACCGGCCAGCCGGTTGCAGGTGCCCTCGTCACCATGACCAATGCGGCCGGAACACCGCTGCCGCCGGTCTGTTTCGTTGATGGTGCGCAGCAGGACCAGGTGACGAGCACGGATGGTGGCTACCGGTTTGACGTCTTCCCGGGCAAGGATGCGCTTTGTCCGACCTCCGAGACGGAATTCCGGATCACTGTCCGCGCGCCCGCCGGCTATGCCTCGGCCCCGTCTTCCACCCATCCGCCGTTGCAGGGCCCGCTCGATGTGACCGCTTGCGTTTTCGACGCCAATCCCGGCGGAACCTGTGAGCCGGCAAGCGAAGCCGTTCCGCCTTCAGGACCTGCAACGCTGCCTTATGTCCTGGCGTTCCTGCTCGAACCCGGCGATCCGAATGTGATCCACAATCACATTCCGCTCGATCCGTTTTCGGCAACCAGCAACATCACGATCACAAAGGTTGCCGGGCAGCAGACGATCCGGCGCGGTGAGCGCGTCAGCTATACGATCAACGTCGCGAACCGGTCTTCCGACGACGCCGGTAAGGTGCGCATTGTCGACCGGACTCCGCCTGGCTTTGCCTATGTCGAGGGATCGGCAAGCATCAATGGCACGGCGTTTGATCCGCAGGTAACAGCTGCGCAGATCGATTTCGGTCTGGTGCCATTGGCGGCCAATCAGAAGGTCGAGATTGTTCTGACACTCCAGTCGCTCGCCTCTGCGGGTCCCGGTGAATACGTGAACCGCGCAGACGTGAGCGACGAGAACGGCGCTTCGCTGGCGCCGACGGCAACCGCAGTTGTCGAACTCGTCGCAGAACCGGTCTTCGATTGTTCCGATGTCATCGGCAAGGTTTTCCAGGATGCCAATGGCAACGGATACCAGGATGCCGGAGAGAAAGGCCTCGCGGGTGTCCGTCTGGCTACGGTGAGGGGTGAACTCATCACGACCGACCGCAATGGTCGCTTCAATGTCCCGTGCGCGGACATGCCCGAACAGGGAACGGGTTCGAACTTCATCCTCAAGCTCGATGAGCGCACCCTGCCGACAGGCTTCCGGTTGACGACCGAGAACCCGCGTGTGGTCCGTCTCACGCCTGGCAAGATGGTTGAAATGAATTTCGGTGCGGCCGCCGGACGCGAGATCCGCCTCGACCTGAAGGACGAAGCCTTCATTGAAGGGGCTGTCGGGCTTGCGCCGCGTTGGGGTGCGGGGCTGGATCGCCTGATCGCAATTCTTGAACGCGAATATTCCTACCTGACGGTGGTTTATCGCACGGGGCAGTCCAGTGCGCTTGCGAGCGCGCGGATGAAGGCATTCAAGGAGGATATCCACAATCGGTGGCGTCAGGCCGGAGCGCCTTACGAGCTGGAGATCGATATCCGCCGGGAGCAGAATTGATACGGCATAAAAGCCGGAACGGCTGTCCTTAACCGCAAATTAACCTCATCGGTTTAGGATTGTTAAAAATGACCAGTGTGCGGGTCGGAAGATGGATGATTATGTTCGGGGGCGGGGGCTCCTCCGGCGGACGCTGTGCCTTTGGCCGGCGGCAAGCCTCATAGCGTTGACAATAGCTTCGCCCGCGCGGGCGGAGGACGATCCATTCGTTATTACCGTTGGTGGCGATGGCCAGGTGGTGGAGAGCAATAGCCGCCAATCGGCTGCATCAGCGCGTTCGGTGGATGTGAAGGTGACATTTGACGGGCTCGATGTTCAGCCGCGTCTGAATGTTTCCACAGACCCGGTCTCGACAACCTACCGGGCCGGCGAAGCCGTCCAATTCAGGACCGCGCTCAACTATCCGGACTTCATCACGCGTGGCGAGATCATCGTCACCGGCATTGACGGGAATGGCCGCCGCGAACGCGTCGCGACAATTCCGGCGCCCGCCAACGGGCTGGCCACGTGGCAAATTCCCGTTGCTGGTCCTGCACGCTATGCCTATGTCTACCGGGTCTATGACGCGTCCGGCCGGTTTGATTAAACCGCGCCGCTTGAATTGAATCGCAGCGAAAAGACATCGTCTGGCGACGCGCGCGACGCCGTCGCGCCCGCGGAAGGCGCGGACCGGACCGCGAGGCGCAATATCAGGGTCCACGGCGGGGCAATCACGGTTTCCGGCGCCCATGCCGAACCGCAAGGCGCCGTCGCTGTCATGGGCGAGACCGTGCCCGTCGATCGCGATGGGCGCTTCGTGGTGCAGCGAATCGTACCCGCCGGCGAACACACCGTGACGGTCGAAGTTCCGCGCCAGGACGGAAAATCCGTATTTATCGATCGCGATGTCAACATTCCGCAAAACGACTGGTTCTATGTCGGCCTCGCGGACCTGACGGTCGGCCGACGGTTCGGCGACAAGGGCATCGAAACCGTTCGCAGCGGCGAATTCGACAAGATTTATACCCGTGGGCGGCTTGCTTTCTACCTGAAGGGAAAGATCAAGGGCGAATACCTGCTCACGGCTGCCGCCGATACGCGGGAGGGCGACTTGTCCACCCTGTTCAAGGGGCTGGACGAAAAGGACGCACGTTCCGTTCTGCGCCGGCTCGATCCCGACGACTACTATCCGGTCTATGGTGACGGTTCGACCATGACCGAGGATGCGCCGACCCAGGGCAAGTTCTATGTCCGTCTCGAACGCGGCGACAGCCATGTCATGTGGGGCAATTACCGCACCTCCATCGCAAACACCACGTTTCTTGCCAGCAGCCGTGCGCTCTATGGTGCGCAGGCGCACTATCGCTCGCCCGAAACCACGGAGTTTGGCGAGCGCAAGACCGATATCATGGTCTATGCGGCACAGCCCGGCACGATGCCGCAACGCGAGGAATTGCGCGCCACCGGCGGCTCGTCTTTCTTCCTGAAGCGCCAGGATATCACGACCGGTTCGGACACCGTCACGGCGGAAGTACGCGACCCGGTGACGGGTGTGGTGCGCGAAAGGGTTCGCCTCGTTGAGGGGCGCGACTATGACATCGACTATATCCAGGGCGTGCTGATCCTGCGCCGTCCCCTGGCCTCGATCACCGGCACGTCCTCGCCGGTGCGTTCGTCGGCCAATGGCGGCGACAATGTCTGGCTGGTCGTGAATTACGAATATACACCGGCCGCCGCCGATCTTGATGGCTATGCCTATGGCGGGCGCGCCGAGCGCTGGCTGGGCGAGCATGTTCGTATCGGTGCCACCGGTATGAGCGAGACAACCGGTACGGCCGACCAGCAGGCGGCCGGCGCCGATGTCCTTCTGCGCAAGTCCGAAAAGACATGGCTGGAAGCGGAAGTGGCCACGTCGCGCGGACCCGGTTTTGCCTCCACGATGTCCACCGATGGCGGCCTGACGTCGTCGGATGGCACGTCGGCCGGAAACCGCAATGTCACGGCCCTGGCCTGGCGTCTGAAGGGGCAGGCGGACCTTGAAGAGGTCACAGGCGGGCGCTTGCGCGGCACGATCGGCGGCTATGTCGAGGACCGCGAGGGCGGTTTTCAGACGCTGAGCCACAATACCAGTGTGGATGAACGCGTTTGGGGCGCCCATGCCGACATCGACGTGACGGATCGCCTGTCGGCCGGGCTTCGCTATGACGAACGCAGCGATGCCGATGGACGGCGCGAGCGCGAGGGGCAGGCCAGCATCGAGATCAAGCCCTCGGAGGGCTGGAAAGTGGCCCTGGGCCTTGCCTACACGCAGATGGTCAATCCGACGGTCACCACCTATGGCTACAATGGTGAGAGGATGGTGGCGGGACTGCGCATCGAGCGCGCCTTCAGCGATGATCTCACGGTCTACGGTTTCGGGCAGGCCACGGTCCTGCGCCGCGGCGCCATTCGCGCCAATGACCGGGCCGGTGTCGGCGCGACATGGCGTCTGACCGAACAGGTCTCGCTGTCGGGTGAGGTCTCCTATGGCACGACCGGCTGGGGCGCGCTCGGCAGGATCGGCTACGACCCGGATGCCGATACCAGCTATTATGTCGGCTACCGGCTTGATCCGGACAGGGCATGGAGCGAAAGCGGCTCGGTCCTTCAAGGCACTGACCGGGGCAATATCGTCGCGGGCATGCGCCGCAAATTGTCCGACGAGCTTTCCGTCTTCACCGAATCCAGTCTCGACCTGTTCGGGCGCAACCGTTCGCTCGGTCAGACCTATGGCGTGACCTACCAGCCGACCACGGCCTGGACCCTGACCGGCGGTTTCGAAAGCGGACAGATCCGCGACGACCGCATTGTCAATGGCGTCAAGGCGTCGGATTTCGATCGGTTTGCGGTCTCCGCGGCGGCAACCTACCGCAATGACGACGATGGCCTGACCGCGCGCATGCGCGGCGAGTTCCGCCGTGAACGCTCCGACGACGGCAGCCGGGATGCCGACACCTGGGGCGCGGGCACGAAAGTCGCATGGAAGCCGGATGAAGCGCTCACCCTTCAGGCAAGCGCCGATCTCCTTTTTTCCAGGGCAAAAGGATCGACAATCCGCGACGGGGAATACGCCGAGGCCTCGATCGCGGCAGCCTATCGCCCGGTCGACAATGACCGGTTCAACATGCTGTTCAAATACACCTTCCTGCACGATCTGCCGGGATCCGCGCAGGTCAACGCGGCCGGCGATCTGGCAGGTCCGGGCCAGCAGAGCCATATCCTTTCGGCCGATGGCAATTACGACATCAACCGATGGCTCACCGTCGGCGCCAAGTACGGCATGCGGCTGGGGCGCAGCCAGGACCGGTTGACCGGTCTCTGGTCGAACGCGGATGCGCATCTCGGCATCCTTCGCGCCGATGTCCATGTCGTGAAGAAATGGGATCTCCTGTTTGAAGCGCGGGCCCTGCATCTGCCCGATTCGAAAACCACGGATTACGGGTTCCTGGCCGCCGCCTACCGGCATGTCGGCGACAATTTCAAGCTCGGTGCAGGCTACAATTTCGGACGCTTCACCGATGATCTGCGCGACCTCACGCTGGATGACCAGGGTGCGTTCATCAACGCCGTCGGCAAGTTCTGACTTGACCTGATGGACCTCGTGTGACGAGATCGGCGCATCAGGCGCCGGTCTTGTAACGTTTGGCGGGCGCAACGCCAGAACCATCACGCGGGAGGAAACAATGGCGGAGCAATGCGTGCTCAGCGAGCGCAGGGACGGCTACACGGTCATCACGCTGAACCGGCCGGACAAGCTCAATGCATTCAACGTGGAACAGCATGAACAACTCAGGGCGGCACTCGGCGAATGCGCCGGCGATCCCGGATGCCGCGCGGTTCTGTTGACCGGCGCGGGGCGCGGCTTCTGCGCCGGGCAGGATCTCGCAGACAGGGATGCCGGCATGGATGGCGCTAGCCCCGATCTCGGGGAGACGATCGAAACCTTCTACAATCCGCTGGTTCGCCAGATTCGCGCGCTGGAAATGCCGGTCATCTGCGCCGTCAATGGTGTGGCTGCCGGCGCCGGCGCCAACATAGCCCTTGCCTGCGACATCGTGCTGGCGGCGAAGACAGCGCGTTTCATCCAGGCCTTCGCCAGGATCGCACTGGTTCCCGATTCCGGCGGCACCTTCTGGCTGACCCGGTTTCTCGGCGAAGCCCGCGCCAAGGCACTAGCGCTGACCGCCGAGCCCTTGCCGGCGGAAAAGGCCGCCGATTGGGGCCTGATCTGGAAAGCCGTGGACGACGCCGTGCTGATGGACGAAGCCCATGGCCTTTGCGCCAGCCTTGCCCGGGGACCGACACGCGCGCTGGCACTCACCAAGCAGGCGATACAGGCGGCGGCGACCAATACGCTGGACGAGCAGCTTGACCTTGAGCGCGAACTGCAGCGCGAGGCCGGCCATGCCGGCGACTACCGCGAGGGCGTGGCAGCCTTCATGGAAAAGCGCCCGGCGAATTTCGCCGGCCGCTGATCCGCATTCCGGTCCGGAGCGGCGGGCGTCAGCCCGCCGTGATCTTTTCGTTGAGATTGGAGAAGAACTGGCCGGCCAGCTTCTTTGACGTCGACACGATCAGGCGGCTGCCAAGCTGGGCGATCTTGCCGCCCACGTCGGCCTTGGCGACATAGGACAGCAGCGTGCCGCCTTCGCCATCTTCTGCAAGTTTGACATCCGCGCCGCCCTTGGCGAACCCGGCAATGCCGCCCTTGCCTTCACCCTGTATGGTATAGGAATGCGGCGGTTCGAGATTGACGAGTTCGACATCGCCGTTGAACCGCGCCTTGATCGGCCCGATCTTCAGAGCGACCACGGCTTCCATTTCCGTGTCCGACTTCTTTTCCAGCGATTCGCAGCCCGGAATGCATGCGCGCAGGATTTCCGGATCGTTCAGCGCTTCCCACACGGTCTGCACCGGCGCTGCGATGCGCTCCTGTCCTTCCAGTTCCACGGCCATGGCAAATTCCCTCCCGTTCGAGACAAGCTGGCTTGGAGCTAAGGCATGCCGTGGCGCTTGTCCATGGCACCAAAGTCCGCCCCCTGTCTTTGGTTGTATCTTCGGCCTTCAATCGGTTTAGGAAGATGATAAGGTGCGTCCGCCGCGCCGGCGCCGAATTCACCGATGATCAGGAGACACCAGCCGTGGACGAAACCCGTTTTGCCGAAGCCAGTGCGGCGCTTGCCAGCCACGCAGGGCGTCTGACAGGCATGTCCATGCGCGATGCCTTCGCCGCCGACCCTGAGCGCTTTTCCCGGTTCAGCCTGGCCTTCGGCGACCTTTTCCTCGACTGGTCGAAAAGCCGGATCGACGACGCGGCCATGGCCGCGCTGTTCGAGGCCGCCCGCGCTGCCGGCGTGGAAGGCCTGCGCGACGCCATGTTTGCCGGCCAGCCCATCAACAACACGGAGAACCGGGCGGTGCTTCATGTCGCCCTGCGCGCCGCGCCGGGGGACGGGTTCGCAGTCGATGGCCGCGATGTGATGGGCGAAGTCCACGCCGTCCTGGACGCCATGGCGCGCTTTGCCGAGGCGCTGCGCAAGGGCGAAATGACCGGCGCCACCGGCAAGCGCTTCACCGATGTCGTCAATATCGGGATTGGCGGGTCCGATCTGGGCCCTGTCATGGTCACGCGCGCGCTGGCGCCCTGGCATGACGGCCCGCGCCTTCATTACGTCTCCAACGTGGATGGCGCGCATCTGGCGGATACGTTGAAGGGACTGGACCCCGCGACCACCCTTTTCATCGTTGCTTCCAAGACCTTCACGACCGTCGAAACCATGACCAATGCGGCATCGGCTCGCGTATGGATCGCGGCCGCCCTGGGAGAAAGCGCGGTCGGCCGGCATTTCGCCGCGGTTTCGACCGCGCTCGACAAGGTCGCCGCATTCGGGATCGACGAAGCCCGCGTCTTCGGCTTCTGGGATTGGGTCGGCGGCCGCTATTCGGTCTGGTCGGCCATCGGCCTGCCGGTGATGATTGCCATCGGTCCGGAGAACTTTCGCGCATTTCTGGCAGGCGCACGGGCAATGGATGTCCACTTCCGTTCCGAGCCGCTTGAAACCAACCTGCCCGTCATTCTCGGGCTGATCGGCTACTGGAACCGCCGCCTGTGCGGCTGGCCCACCCGCGCTGTCATCCCCTATGACCAGCGGCTCGACCGGCTGCCGGCCTATCTCCAGCAGCTTGACATGGAATCGAACGGCAAGGGCGTCACCCGCGACGGCGAGCCGGTTTCCGGCGCCACCGGACCGGTGGTCTGGGGCGAGCCGGGCACGAATGGCCAGCATGCCTTCTTCCAGCTCATCCACCAGGGCACCGATGTCATCCCGGTCGAATTCATTCTCGCCGCCATGCCGCATGAAACCGCCAGCGGCGAACATCACCCGCTTCTCATGGCAAATTGCCTTGCGCAGGCCGAAGCGCTGATGCGTGGCCGCACTTTCGAGGAAGCTCTGGCGCAGGCGAGGGGGAAGGGACTTGAAGGCGAGGCGGCCGAATTCCTCGCCCGCCATCGCACATTTGCGGGCAACCGGCCGTCGGTTACAATCCTGCACAGGCAGTTGACGCCCTTCGCCCTCGGCCGCCTGATCGCACTCTATGAGCACCGCGTTTTCGTGGAGGCTGCGCTTTTCGGCATCAATGCCTATGACCAATGGGGCGTCGAACTGGGCAAGGAACTGGCGACGGCGCTTCTGCCCGTCGTCAAGGGCGAGGCGGATGCAGAAGGGCGCGATTCCTCCACCGCCGGGCTTGTCGAAGCCCTGGCCCGGCTGCGCGGTGCCTGAGCGATGGAGATCCGCGCGATCCTGTTCGACAAGGATGGAACGCTGATCGACTTCCACGCCACATGGGCCGGCTTTGCCCGTCAGGCCGCACTGGAGGCGGCCGGACGCGACCCGGATCGAGCGTTGCATCTGCTGGAAGCGCTCGGCCTCGATGCGGCAACGGGCCGGTTCCGCCCCGGTTCGGTCCTGGCCGCCGGGTCTGGTGCCGATGTTGCCGCGGTGCTTTGGCCCGACGCGGAAGGGCAGGCGTTGCAGGACCGGATCGGCACGCTGGACGATCTGGCCGCCACCCATGCCCGCGATCACGCCGTCGCCCTGGCCGGCATTCCGCAGGCGCTGCGCAGCCTTCAGGCATCGGGCCGGGCGCTTGGCATCGCCACCAACGATTCCGAGCGCGGTGCCCGCGAGACCATGGTGCGGCTGGAACTTGATGCCCTGTTCACCGCCATACTGGGCTATGATTCCGTGCCGCGCGCCAAGCCCTGGCCCGACATGATCCATGCCTTTGCCGGCCACGCCGCGGTCGCGCCAGGCGCCGTGGCCATGGTGGGCGACAATCTTCACGATCTGGAGGCCGCGCGAAGGGCAGGGGCCGGGCTGGCCATCGGCGTGCTCAGCGGCACGTCAGGCCATGGCGATCTCGCGTCGCTCGCCGATGTGGTGCTCGACAGCGTCGCCGACCTGCCTGCCTGGCTGGCCACGCTGCAGAAGGCATGACGAAGGCGGCATGCGCCGCCTTCGGGATGTCACAGGTCTTTTCCGCTTCAGTCGCGCAATTCGCGCCGCAGGATCTTGCCGACATTCGATTTCGGCAATTCGTCGCGGAACTCCACATGCCTGGGCCGCTTGTAGCCGGTCAGGTTTTCCTTCGCGAAGGCCATCAGGGCCTCCTTGGTGAGGGAGGGATCTTTCCGCACGACGAAGATCTTCGGCACCTCGCCGGAGTGTTCGTCCGGCACGCCGATGGCCGCGACCTCCATCACCCCCGGATGCTTGGCCATGACGTCCTCGATCTCGGTCGGGTAGACGTTGAACCCGGAAACAAGGATCATGTCCTTCTTGCGGTCGACGATCTTCACGTAGCCGGCTTCGTCCATGAACCCCATGTCGCCGGACTTGAAGAACCCGTCGGCCGTGAAGACGCGTTCCGTCTCGTCGGGCCGGTTCCAGTAGCCGGCCATGACCTGCGGCCCGCGAATGCAGATCTCGCCCACATCGCCGAGCGCGACATCCTTGCCCTCCTCGTCCCGGATGGCGATTTCCGTGCCCGGGATGGGCAGGCCGATCGTGCCGGAGAATTCGGTCGCGTCGAAACGGTTCGCGGTTGCCACCGGCGCGGTCTCGGACAAGCCGTAGCCTTCGGAAATGACATTGCCCGTCACCTCCTTCCAGCGTTCGGCCACCGCGCGCTGCACGGCCATGCCGCCGCCCAGCGTCAGCAGAAGATTGGAGAAGTCCAGCTTGCGGAAATCCTCATTGTTGAGCAGCGCATTGAACAGCGTGTTGAGCCCCGGAAAGACGTGAAACTTGTAGCTCTTCAGCTCCTTCACGAAGGCCGGAATGTCGCGCGGATTGGGGATCAGCACGTTGAGCGCCCCCTGTCGCATGCCCATAAGCGCGTTCACCGTCAGCGCGAAGATGTGGTAGAGCGGCAGCGCGCAGATATAGATCATGTTGTCGGGCTCGGATCGTCCCGCATAGGCCGATTGCAGCCAGGCGGAATTCTGCGCCACATTGGCCAGCACGTTGCGATGCAGAAGCTGCGCGCCCTTGGAGACGCCGGTCGTCCCCCCGGTATATTGCAGGAACGCCGTGTCGTCCGGCCCCACGTCGGCCGGCTTGAACTGCGCCTTGCCGCCGCCGGAAAGCGCTGCCTTGAAGGTGACATGGCCGGGCAGCGACCATGCCGGCACCATCTTCTTGATGCGGCGCACCACGAAATTGACGATCATGCCCTTCAGTCCGCCCAGCATGTCGCCCATGCTGGCCACGACCACGGTCTTGACCTGTGTGCGCGCGATCACGGCTTCCAGCGTGGCGGCGAAATTCTCCAGGATGATGATGGCTTCAGCGCCTGAATCGTTGAGCTGGTGTTCCAGTTCGCGCGGCGTGTAAAGCGGATTGACATTGACCACGATATAGCCGGCGCGCAGCACCGCCATCATGGCAACGGGATATTGTAGGACATTGGGCATCATCAGCGCCACGCGGGCGCCGGGCTTGATCCCCTGTTTCTGCAAATAGGCGCCGATGGCCGAGGACGCATCGAGCAATGCGCCATAGCTGATGGTCTTGCCCATGCAGGCGAATGCCGGCCGCGCCGAATAGGACCTGCAGGCCTGTTCGAGCAGGGCACCCAGCGAGCGCGCCTCGAGCGGGCCGATATCGGCCGGAATGCCTTGCGGATAGCTGGCAAGCCAGGGTTTGTCTGCGGTCTTGGCGGCGGTCATGGTTTCCTCCCGGGAAAATGAGCCCGATCCTGTCCTGCGCGGCATGTTTGCGCCACGCCGGCAATGTGCTGTGATCCTCTTGCCTACGTCAAACTGACTTTGACGTAAAAGTCAATAATACCGACGCTACTGCCCATAGCGCTCGGCCTTTTCCAGATAGGCGATTTCGTCGGCCGTACTCTGGCGGCCCAGGGCCTCGTTGCGATGGGGAAAGCGGCCGAAACGGGCGATGACGTCGCGATGCTCGCGCGCGAACCGGAGATTCTCCTCCCGTCCCAGGGCCTCGAACAGCGATACGCAGCGCTCCTGATCGTCGAGGCGTTCGGAATGCATCAGCGGCATGTAGAGGAACTGCTTGCGATCGGCGTCAAGCGCCGCATCCAGCCCCTTGTCCACGGCATTGCGCGTGATCTGCGCCGCCAGCGTGTCCGTGGCGAAGGCGCGCGGCTGGCGCCGGTACATGTTGCGCGGGAACTGGTCGAGCGCAATGACGGCGGCAAGTGCTGCATCGGCACTGGTCCAGACGTCTTCGGGAACACCCGATGCGAGGCGCTCATGCAGCGTCGCGAAGCGGTTCGTGATCGTCATGTCCAGCGCGTCACTGCCGTTGAACCAGTCCTTGGGTGTCAATTCCCCGAACCAGAAGTCCAGAACGTCGTTCTGCCAGCCGGCGGGCAGGGCTCGTGCATCCATTGTCGCTCCTTTCACGGGTCTTCATTGCTCTTGATATAGGAATGTGGACCACAGGTTCGAGATGGTGGCGCAACAAAGCACGGGCGCCATGAGGCGAACCCGATGAGCAAATCGGTTCGAGACCCGGACGTGAATGTGGTTTTGAAGAAGTGGTGCCGCTTGCGTGACTCGAACACGCGACCTACGCATTACGAATGCGTTGCTCTACCAACTGAGCTAAAGCGGCCCTCGGCGCGTCGCCGGAACTGAGCGGGTCATAGCCGCAAAGCATCCGGATTTCAAGCGCCCGTTTTGCTTATCGTGAACACAAAATGCCGGGGTGCGGCGGCCTTGTTCTTTCGGTCGCCCGGCACGTCGTTTTCTGGACAATGGCAGCCAGTCGCGCCATGCTTCCCCAAGGGACCTTTTGCCGCAAGAAAAGGCGGAAGGCCGAGCGGGAGGAAAACCGATGTATGACACGACCTATCACCGTGCCTCGTCCGTGGAAGAGGCCGCCCGTCTGGCGCAGGGGGCCGCGGAAGCAAAATATGTCTCTGGCGGGCAAACGCTCGTTCCGGCCATGAAGACACGGCTGGCTGCGCCATCCGACCTGATCGACCTGCGCCACATCGCCGGCCTGAAGGGGATTTCTGTCTCCGGCCGCACGGTCACGGTGGGCGCGGGCACCACCCATGCCGAAGTCGCAGCCTCCGGCGAGCTGGCATCGGTCTGCCCCGCCCTGTGCGCGCTTGCCGGCCATATCGGCGATCCCCATGTGCGCCACATGGGGACGATTGGCGGATCCGTTGCCAACAACGATCCGGCTGCCGACTATCCCGCCGCCATGCTGGGGCTCGGCGCCACCATCGTCACCGACAGGCGCGAGATCGCGGCCGACGACTTTTTCACAGGCCTGTTCGAGACGGCGCTGGAGGATGGCGAGATCGTCACGGCAATCCGGTTCGATGCACCCGATGCCGCCGGTTACGCCAAGTTTCCCAATCCGGCATCGCGCTACGCCATGACCGGTGTCTTCGTGGCCCGGCGCTCCGATGGCGTGCGCGTGGCTGTGACGGGGGCCGGCAATGACGGCGTCTTCCGCGCCGGTGAACTGGAAGCCGCGTTGGCCGACGATTTCTCGCCCGCTGCGCTGGAAGGCAAGTCCGTGCCTGAATCGGCCATGATGAGCGACATGCATGCCAATGCCGGGTATCGCGCCAACCTCGTCATTGTGATGGCGAAACGCGCCGTCGCCGCCGCCGGCAACGGTCCTGTTGCCGAAGTCCGTCCCGATGGAGAACTGACAAGGGCGGCCGAGGCCGTGGCCGACGAGGCGCAGAAGGCCGGCGACGCGGCGCGCGCGGCCGTGGAGGAAACCATCGAAGAGGCGCGTGAGACGGTAAGCCGGGTTGCCGGCGGCACCGGCCAGGGCGCGGCCTCTGCCCCGGCGCAGAAGAAACGCGGCTGGCTTGCCCGGCTGTTCGGCCTCGGCAACTAGAGCGCCGTCCGCAAGAAGTCGAATGAAAAACGGGCGCCCGCGGGCGCCCGTTGCCGTCTGACGATGACAATCTTTACCGTCAGCCGCAGATCCGCGCCTTGGCCTCGGCATATTCGCTTGCCAGCCGGTCGACCAGCGCGCCTGCCGGAACGACCTCCTTGACCGCGCCGATGCCCTGGCCGCAGCCCCAGATGTCCTTCCAGGCCTTGGACTTGTCGCCGCCGAAATTCATCTTCGAGGGATCGCTCTCCGGCAGGTTGTCCGGGTCCATGCCGGCATTGCGGATCGAGCCCTTGAGATAATTGCCATGCACACCGGTGAACAGGTTTGAGTAGACGATGTCGGCGGCATTCGAGCCGACGATCATCTCCTTGTAGGCGTCCACCGCGCGTGCTTCCTGCGTGGCGATGAAGGGCGAGCCGATATAGGCCATGTCCGCACCCATGGCCTGCGCGGCCAGCACCGCGCCGCCATTGGCGATGGAGCCGGACAGCAGCAGCGGCCCGTCGAACCATTCGCGGATTTCCTGCACCAGCGCGAAGGGCGACAGCGTGCCGGCATGGCCGCCCGCGCCCGTGGCAACGGCGATCAGCCCGTCGGCACCCTTCTCGATGGCCTTGCGGGCATGGCGGTCGTGGATGATGTCGTGCAGCACGATGCCGCCATAGGAATGGATGGCCTCGTTCACCTCCGGCACCGCGCCGAGCGAGGTGATGACCACCGGCACCTTGTATTTCACGCACATTTCCAGGTCGTGCTGAAGGCGGGTATTGGTCTTGTGCACGATCTGGTTGACCGCGAAGGGGGCGGCGGGCCGGTCCGGGTGCGCCCTGTCATGGGCCGCCAGCTCCTCGGTGATCTGTGCCAGCCACTCGTCGAGCTGCGCCTCGGGCCGGGCATTGAGCGCCGGGAACGAGCCGACGATGCCCGCCTTGCACTGCTCCAGCACCAGCGGCGGATGCGAGATGATGAACAGCGGCGAGCCGACAACGGGAATGCGCAGGTTCGTCTTGAGAATGTCAGGCAGAGCCATCCGGGAATTCCCTCCAACTTACGTTTTCGTAAACTGCTGTTCTTTTCCCGCCTGCGGGCGGCGCCGTCAAGGCTTGGATTTCGGGCCAGGCCTTTCTCCTGATTGGGTTCGCGGGCGTCGGACCCGCCCATGCCAGCTTCGCGAAATGCAAATCGTGACGCCGTGAAGGCAGCCGGCCCGCCCTTCGCGCGCACACTTTTGCGTCGCGATCCGAAAAAACAACCAAAAATTTATGAAAATGCCGAATACAACCGTTTACTTTTTGTCAATCAGTCGCATAGATAGTAATCCTGATTGCAATACAACCATTGAGGGTTACCATGGCGGGCAAGCGCATTCCGGCGAAGACGCAACGCGGGACGGAAGGCACCAGGACACCGCGCCCTGGCATTGCCATGCCCGAGGCGCTGGAGCCACGGGTCCTGCTCGATGCGGCCATGGTGGAAACGGCCGCCGATCTTGCCCGCGATGTCTCCCATGATGGCGCACCCGCGCATGATGCGGGCGATATTGCCGAACTGGCCGCCGCGCTGGCCGCGCCGGTCCAGGAGACGCAAACACAAGTCTATTTCGTCGACGCCGGTATCGGCAGCGCGGACGCCCTCCTGGCCGCGCTGCCGGAAGGTGCCGAGGTGCACACCCTCGATACATCGTCGGACGGCGTCGCGACGATCGCATCGGTGCTGGAGGGCCGCTCCGGCATCGATGCGATCCATATTCTCTCCCATGGCCGGCCGGGTGAGCTCACATTGGGCAACGCGGTGCTGAACGAAGCCAGCATCGCGGGCGATCACGCGGACGAACTGGCAACCATCGGCGCGGCCTTGTCGGCCGATGCCGACATCCTGATCTACGGGTGCGATTTTGCGGCGGACCTGACGGGGGCGTCAGCCGTCGAGGCGCTGGCCAGGGCGACGGGGGCGGACATCGCCGCTTCCGACGACCTGACCGGCGCCTCATCCCTTGGCGGCGACTGGGTGCTGGAGCGCCAGTCCGGCACGGTCGAGGCCGCCAGCCTGGCCGCCACCGCCTTTGAGGGTGTGCTGGTCGACACCGACGGTGATGGCGTGGATGACGCGACCGACATCGATCGCGATGGCGATGGCGTGCTCGATATCCATGAAGGCACGGTGCCCGATCCCTTGCCCGCGTCGCCGGTTCAGGATGGCGCTGCCGTCTTCAACTCCGCCACGGTGGGTAACCCCGTCTCCTACACGTGGACATCGGCTCTGGGTGAAGTGAAGCTGACCTATGTCATGAGCGACACGCTTTTCACCGATCCCTGGATCGATATGACGGCTGATCTGCCGCTTCAGGATGGCGGTATTTTCCGGGCAGGCCATTTTACCTTCACATTCACTGAACCGGTGGTCGATTTCTCGCTCGACTTCTTTCACATGTCCCGCGATCAGGAGTATGTCCATAATTTCTCCATTGCGCCGGACAGCGTGAACCTGGACCAGGATGGCGATGGCGCCAGTCACAATTGGGCTGCCGGGTATGATGAGACGAATCCAGCCTACTATGACAATGGCGTTCTCTATGCACTTGGCGCGAACAATGAATTCACCACGTCAAATGACGTGTCGCGGCTGACATGGAACGGACCGCTCACCGAATTGTCCTTCTCCATCGCGCAAAACGCCAGTGCGGAATTCAACCAGACCTATATAACCGCTGCCTTCGCGATAGCCGGCGGCAGTGTCGAGGTGCCTGCCGATACCGATGGTGATGGCATCATCAATCTGCGCGACACCGATTCCGACAAGGATGGCATCACCGACAATGTCGAGATCCAGACGACGGCGGGCTACGTGCCGCCGTCCGGCATCGATGCGGACATGGACGGCCTGGACGACGCCTATGATCAGGACACGACATCGGCAGACCCGCTTTTGTCCGTCGGCCTGACGCCTGTCGACACCGATAGCGATGGAACGCCAGATTTTCTGGACACGGACAGTGACAATGACGGCACGCCGGATATCGCAGAACGCGGCGATGGCGCCCCGACCACCGCGACAGACACGACGGACACCGATCAGGACGGTCTCTATGACATTTTCGAGGGCGCCGACGCCAATGACGGGCCGCTGCCCTACGATGAAAACATAGACGGGTCCGGCAACTTCGCGCTGGAAGGCGCGCCCGCGCTGGCCGCTGACGGCTCCAATGCCGTTCCGATGACGATGGATCTCCTGTTCCGCGACATGCCACAGGCGGTGGTGCTGACGCCCACCACGACCGTCACGGCGGTTGCAGGAACCACGCTCAACGTCGACCTTCTGGCCACCGCCAGCGACCCCGAAGGCGACACCTTCGCCATTACCGGCATTTACGATCCCGCGGACCCGGCCACCCTGATCGCGCTCGCCGTGGATACGCCCGTCACGCTGGCATCCGGAACGAGGGTCACGCTGAAGAGCGACGGCACGCTGGACGTTCTCAAGCCGTCCGGCTCACCCGCTGCTGAAGCCATTCAATACCAGGTCACCGATTCCACGGGGCAGGTGTCCAGCGCCACCATGCGCGCCATCTTCGACGCCGACGGCGACGGCGTGGATGACGCAACCGACATTGACGACGACAATGACGGCATTCTCGACACCGTGGAGAATGTCGATGGCGTCTCGTCGGCGACTTTCGACGGAAGCGCGTCGGTCGCACTGCAAGACAACAATGTGCACGGCCTGTATTTCTCGAACGACGGCATGACCATGTTCGTGATCGGCCGCCAAAGCGACCAGGTTCATCAGTACAGCCTCACAACCGCCTACAAGCCGAGTGATGGAATAACGCACCAGGGCGGTCACAGCATAATTGCACAGGATACAAATGCCACCGACGTTGCGTTCAGCAGCGATGGTCTCCGTATGTATGTTATTGGAGATACTTCGGATTCCGTGCATCAGTATACGCTCGAAAACGCCTTCGACCTTACGGCCGGGACGATTACATTTGATGGCTCGTTCAGCGTCGCTGCCGAAGAACTGAGCCCCACGTCTGTCCGGTTCAGCAATGACGGCATGCGGATGTATGTTGCGGGCTTCCGGCAAGACATGGTCTTCCAGTACGCGCTCACGACGGCCTTTGACATCACGGGCGGCGTGACGCTCGAAGGCGCATCGGCGGCTTTCACCGCCGACGAACTGGACATTTCCGGTTTCACCTTCAATGCCGATGGTTCGCGCATCTATATCGTCGGCACCTCCTCAGATACCGTCTTTGCCTACACACTGGCGACACCTTTCGATGTCCGGTCGCCGTGGACGAAGGTTGGCTCCTTTGCCATCGGGAGTCAGGATAATCAGCCGACCGGCCTGTTCCTCGATCCCGACAGCGCGAATCTGGTGACCATCGGCAACACGTTCGACCGGGTTGCCGCATTTTCGCTCCCCGACGTGCTCGGCGCTGACGGTACGCCGGCCAGCCTCGACCTCGATTCCGACGATGACGGCATCACCGACAATGTCGAGGCGCAGGGCACGGCGAACTACACCGCGCCCTCGGGCGTCGATTCCGATGGCAACGGCCTCGACGACGCCTATGAAAGCACGCCCGGCGCGGGCGAAGGCCTCACTCCCGTCGACACCGACGGCGACGGTTTTGCGGACTTCCTGGACAGCGACAGCGACGGCGACGGCAATCTCGACATCAACGAGCGCGGCGATGGCCAGGCAACCAGCCTGACCAGCACGGCCGACACCGACGGCGACGGCCTGTTCGACATTTTCGAGGGCGCCGACGCCAATGACGGCTTCGACGCCAACGACGAAAACATCAGCGATCTGGGTGTTTTCGCGCTGGCCGGCGTGGCCGGTCTCAATCCGGATGGCTCCAACGCCACACCGCTGACAGCCGACCTCAACTTCCGCACATTCACGGCCAACAATCCGCCGGTCCTGCCGCCGGCCGGCGCGTCCGTGCCCGTCACCGAGGGCACGGCCGTGACGGGCAACGTGCTGACCGGCGCATCCGATCCCGACGGCAATCCGGTCACGGTCGGCAGCTTCACCATTGCCGGCGACCCGGCAACCTACAATCCCGGCGAGACGGCGGCGATCAGCGGCATCGGCGCGATCCGCATCAACGCGAATGGCAACTATGTCTTCGTTCCCGACGTCAACTATAGCGGCCCCGTGCCCGCCATCACCTTTGTCGCCACCGACGGCATTGGCGGCAACACGCCGGGCACGCTGCAATTCGCCGACATCACGCCGGTCAATGATGCGCCGGTCATCGACCTCGACGTCGCCGATGTGACAACCAATCCCGGCGGTTTCGCGCTCATCAACCTGGTGACGGAATCCGCCGACCAGGCCACGGGTCTCATCGGTGACGGAACGAGCTGGACCGCCAATTGGGAACTGAACCGCACCGCTTTCACCGGTTACGCGCCGGCCATGGACACCTTCACGAGGAATGACGGCACGATTGTCGGCGTCATTGCCCGGGCACAGGATGATCTGGCGGGAGGCGACAGCTACACCGTGGATTTCACGGCGACGCCGGCTGCCGGCAGCGCGGTCGATGCCGTGATCGCCGGCGGTACGTCGGGCATCAACAGTTCGCCGGGCAATTACACTCTCACCTGGACCGGCGGCGGCCATGCAATCTTGTCCGATCCGGATGGCCAGATCGACAATTTCAACGATGGCGACATCATCCTGTCGGGCGATGTGCTGCACCTGGCCGTGGCGACCGATACCGCGAGCTGGGCCGTCGAGGTGCCGGGCGACAATGTCACGGTCTCTTACGCGTCCGACGGCGGCGCCGAAACCACCGGCGAGGACATCCTCTTCCGCGTCATCGGCCATGGCACGGGCACATCGGGAACCTTCACCGAGGGCGCCGCCCCCTTGCTGGGCCCCCAGGCCGATGCCATCGTCTCCTCGCAGGGCGACAACGACCTGACGCAATTGCAGATCACCGTCAGCAACCGGTTGAATGGCGCGGAGGAACAGGTCTCCATCGGCGGCCATGTCTTCGACCTTGGCACGACCACCACGGTCAATGCTGTCGATATCGGCGGCAGCCAGGTGGACATTGCCTTCAATGCAACCTCCAGCATCTTCACCATCACCAACACGGCCGGCGCCACCACGCCGATCCCGGACGCCGACCTGACGGCTCTGCTACGCACGGTCACCTATGAAAACACCAGCGATAATCCGCTGGGAACGGTGCGCAACATCACGTTCAGGGCAACCGATGCCGATGGCCTCGTGTCGAACGAGGCGCGCTTCCGCGTCGCCATGGCCGCGGTCAACGACGCGCCGGTCATCGATCTCGACGCCGATGACAGCACACCCGCCACGGGGATGCCCGTTGGCATCGCGGTAACCGGCAATGACGGCACCACCGCCACCGGCACCATGGGCGACAGCGCCACCTGGGGCGCGGACTATTCGGTCACCCTGACCGGTTCGACCGGCTATGCGCCCGGCTTCCTGGCCGTGGCCGAGACGGGCGGCATCTACGTTCAGGCCAGCAATGACGGCGCTGTCGGAAACGATACCTACAGCTTCGACTTCCAGGCGACCGCGCAAGCCAACAGCCTGGTCGATTCCGTCGTCGTGGCCGGCAGGGCTGGCGTGGAGACCAGCGAAGGCACCTACACGCTGACCTGGACCGGCGGCGGTTCAGCCGTCCTGTCTGATCCCGATGGCCAGATTTCCAATTTTGCCGACGGCGATGCGATCCATTCCGGTGACACGTTGATTTTCGCGGTCAGTGTCAATCCAGCCACATGGTCTGTCACCGTCGAAGGCGACAATGTCTCGGTGGACTATGCCAGCACCAAGGCCCCGGACAATGAATCGGCCAATGAACAGTTGAGCTTCCGCGTCAACGGCCGTGCCGCCGGCGCGTCCTCCACCTTCACCGAGGATGGCGGCCCGGTGTCCATCGCCGACAGCGATACGGCGGTCTCCGATCTCGGCGAATCCGACATCACGAAACTCACCATCGTCGCCTCCGGCACGGCGGACGGCGCGGCCGAGCAGGTGGTCATTGGCGGCCAGACGGTCGACCTGAGCCAGAATGCCACCCTGAACGGCATCACCGTGGGCGGCACGCAGGTCGATATCGCCTATGACGCGGCCACCGGCAGCTTCACCGTCACCAATACGGTGGGCGCCACGACCCCCATGGCGGTGGCCGATCTCGACACGCTGATCGCCGGCATGACCTACGAGAACACCAGCCAGGATCCGACCGCAGGCGCGCGCGCCTTCGCCTTCACGGTCACCGATGCGGGCGGCCTGACCTCCAACACCGCCACCGCCAGTGTCACGGTCGTCCCGGTCAACGATGCGCCCACCGGCACGGCCGATCCTGTTTCGGTGACGGAGGATACGCCGGCGGGCCCGGTCAATGTGCTCGCCAATCTCAGCGACGCGGAAGGCGACACGATCACCATCGCCTCCGCCACCATCGACACGAATGGCGACGGTACACCGGATGCGCTGACGCTGGGCACGGCGACGCCCATCACCGACGCCGGCGGCAATGCCATCGGCACCATCACCGTCGCCGCCGACGGCAACGTCACTTTCGTGCCTGCTTCGAATTATGACGGCGCCGTGCCGGACCTGACCTATACGCCGACCGACGGCACCGACAATGGCGCGCCGGTCACCGTGTCCTTCGGCACCGTGATCGGTGTCAACGACGCCCCGGTCGCCGTGGCCGATGGGCCGGTCACAGCCGTGCCGGGCGTGGCGGTCAATGTCGATCCGCTGGCCAACGACACTGATGCCGATGGCGACACGCTCACCCTGACGCACATCATCGACCGTGCCGATCCGGGCAAACAGATCGCGCTGACGGTCGGTACGCCGGTGACGCTCGCCTCAGGCACGACGGTGACGCTGAAGGCCGACGGCACGCTCGATTTCGTCATGGCGCAGGGCGTCAACGATCTTGAACCGATCGACTACGTGGTCTCCGACGGCAATGGCGGCACCGGCACCGGCACGATCACGCTGGCTCGCGATTCCGACGGCGACGGCGTCGCCAATACCGACGACATCGACGACGACAATGACGGCATTCTCGACACGGTGGAATACGGCACGCCGGCGGCCTCGCCGTTCTACTATGCCGGCGTCGGCGAACTGGCCGTGCAGACAACGCCATCCGAGGTCATCATCCATTCGACAACCGGTGTCGGCGCATCGGCGACCTATCGCGACGCCCTGTCCTTCCAGGGACGCTCGATCGACGTCGTCTATACCGTGGTCAGCCAGCCGGTGGACCAGGAATATGTGTTCAGAACGGATTTACCCGGCGCGACATTGCCGACAGTTGACGGAAAGGAGCAGGACTATGTCTTCCGCCTCGATTTCTTCGAGGCCGGGACCACGACGCCCGCGGCGATCAACTTCGGAACCACGATCGTCGATCTCGACCTGCCCGGCGGTTTAGCCGTTGCCTGGGATCAGATCGCGGCCTATCACACGCGTCCGACCGAGACGATCACGACCCAGGAAAATCCTGACGAGGTTCGTTTCGTGAGCACGAGCACCCCTGATGGCCCGTCCGTGCTGCTGATCGGGCAGGCCGGCCGCACCAGCTTCACCTTTACCTACATCAAGGAATTCTCAGGCTCGGACATTATAGTGCGCGCCCCGACGGATGTCGGATTTGTGGTCCCGCTGGCTGCCGATACCGATTCGGACGGCATCGCGGACTACCTCGACCTTGATTCCGACAATGACGGCATCACTGACAATGTCGAGGCACAGGAGACAGCCGGTTACATCGCGCCGTCCGGGGTCGATGCCGATGGCAATGGCCTCGATGACGCCTATGAAAGCACGCCCGGCGCGGGCGAGGGCCTGACACCCGTCGACACCGACAGCGACGGCACGGCGGATTTCATCGATGCCGACAGCGATGGCGACGGCACGGCTGACATTGCCGAGCGCGGCGATGGCGCGCCGACCTCTGTCACCGCGACCACCGACACCGACGGCGACGGCCTGCTCGACATTTTCGAGGGCGCCGACGCCAATGACGGCTTCGACGCCAATGACGAAAACATGGACGGTTCCGGGAACTTCGCGCTGGAAGGCGTGCCCGCGTTGAACGCCGACGGCTCCAATGCCGTTCCGCTCACGACGGACCTCTTGTTCCGCGACACCAATGACGCGCCCGTCACCGTGGCCGACACGATTCCCGTGACGGAGGATACGACGGCAGGTCCGGTCAACGTTCTGGCAAATGACACGGATGCCGATGGCGACACGATCACCATCGCTTCCGCGACCATGGACACGAATGGCGACGGCACGCCCGATGCGCTGACGCTGGGCACCGCGACGCCCATCACCGATGCCGGCGGCAACGCCATTGGCACGATCACCGTGACGGCTGATGGCAACGTGACCTTCGTTCCGGCGCTCAACTATACCGGCGCCGTGCCGAACCTGACCTATGTCGCCACCGATGGCACCGTGAACAGCGCGCCGGGCACGGTCTCCTTCGGCCCGATCACCGCCGTCAACGATGCGCCGGTGATGAATCTCGACCCGAACAACGATTCCGGAACACCGGGCGACACCACCGATGACGGCGCCGATGACGGCGGTTTCGAGACCACCTTCACCGAGCAAGGACCGCGCCTGACGATTGTCGATTCCGACTTCACCATCTCCGACCCGGAAGACGACATCATGGAAGTCGTCATCACCCTGACCAACGGTCTGGTGGGCGACATGTTCTTCATGCCGGGGTCCATGCCCGGCGGGATAATACCATCTGTCGTGCCGTCCACGCCCCTGGCTGCCGATGGCACGGTCACCATCACGCTGACCGGGGAAGCCACGACCACCAGCGCCGACTGGGCGACGGTCATCAAGGGCATCGAGTTCATCCCGTCGGCGACAAATCCGGAAAATCCCGATCCGGCCGACCGCACGATCACCATCCAGGCGACGGATTCAGCACTGGCCACGACCGCCACGCTGACAACGACCATTCACGTCATTCCGGTGAACGACGCGCCGACGCTGGACCTGGACGATGACAACGGTTCCGGCGCGGTCGGTGGCCATTACAATGGCGCATACACCGAGAATGGCGCACCTGCCGCGATTTCTGGCGGTGTCCTGATCTCCGACTTTGACGATACCATGCTCGAAGGCGCGACCATTCGATTGACCAATGGCTTTGCCGGCGATCAGCTGACCGTCGGGACCTTGCCGGCCGGGATCTCGCTGGCCGGCGCGGCACCGGGCAGCCTGACATCGGCTGGCACGATCACCATCGAATTGACCGGTTCAGCCACACTGGCCGACTACCAGGCGGCCATCGCAGCGATAACCTATTCCAGCGTCTCGGAAAATCCGGACACGACGACCCGGGATATCACGGTCAGCGTGACTGACGGAGAACTCAGTTCCGCCGTCCGATCCGCCTCGATCACGGTGACCGCGGTCAACGATGCGCCCGCCGGGTCCATTGCCGATCTCCCCGTCACCGAGGACACGGAAGCCACGGCCAATGTGCTGGATGGCGTCACGGACGCCGAGGGCGACACGGTCACCGTCGCCTCCGCTTCCATCGATCTGGATGGCGACGGCACGCCGGATGCCCTGACGCTGGGCACGCCGAGCGATATTGTCGATGCCGGCGGAAACCCGGTCGGCACGATCCGGGTGGACGAGAACGGCGCGGTCAGCTTTACGCCGGCGGCCAACTACATCGGCCCGGTTCCCGACCTGACCGTGGTCCCGACCGACGGCACCGACGACGGTGCCCCGCTGACCATGAAATTCGGCACCATCACGCCGGTCGACGACAACCCCTTCATCGATCTGGATGGCGATGACAGTTCCGGCGCGAGCGGTACGGGCTTTGCGGGGACCTTCACCGAAGGCCTGCAGGGCGGGACGCCGCTACAGGACGCCACGGATCTGGTGATTTCGGATATCGACGGTGTCGGCATCGCCTCGCTGACCGTTGAATTCGACGGCACGTTCCCGGACAGCGGGCACGAAAAGCTCTATCCGATGAACCGCACGACCACGAGCGCGATTTTCACACAGGGCGGAAGCACGTTCGATGTGAACATGCTCGTTGAGGGCACGAACTACCGCTTCCAGTTCGACGGGACCGGAACGGTAACGATCTCCAACGCCGCCGACGGCCAGTCCCTGACCGAGGCGCAGGCGCGCACCGCTCTCGATATCCTGCGCTACGGCAACACGTCCCAGGCGCCGACCGAAGGCGACCGGTCCTTCAAGATCACCGTCACCGATACGCGTGGCTTCACGGCACAGGCAACCGCATCCATCTCGGTCGCCGGTGTCAATGATGCCGCGCAATTGTCGCTGGACGCCGACAATTCCACCGGTGCGACCAACAGCGCCACCATTGTCGAGCGGTCTGACGTGTCCGGTTCGGCCGGTTCCCTGACAGGCAGCCTGCCCGACGGAACCGGTTTCACCGTCACCGGCGCTTCTGTAACGGTTACCGGAACAGCGCCGGTCGAGAACCCGAACTTCACCGATGCCTACGCCGATTCGCTGACCGAAATGCGCCTTGGTGCGGAAAACCAGCCGGCGATCATTTCCTTCAACGGCGGCATCATCCCTGAAGGCACGTTCCTCGTCCTCAAGGATGTCGATGGCGCTGAACGCGTCACCTTGATCGATGCCAACGGTCAGACCCCGGCAATTGTCGAACAGACCGACCGCTATCTCGGTGCGGTCACCCTGGACATTCCCTATGATGCGGCGACCGGGGAACTGAGCGGGCTCGGTTCGCCGTCGGGCTTCCAGTCGGACCAGTTGATCGTCTTCGACATTTCGGGAATGCAGGACCTTCAGATTACCGCGCAATCCGGTCTCTTCTTCCAGTTCGCCATCATGGGGACCGTTCCGGAGGCGCTGAATGCGTCAGCCACCTTCACGGAAGATGGCGGCCCGGTGGCGATCGCCGACAGCGATGCGACGCTGTCCGACCTTGGCGAAGCCGATATCACGTCACTGACCGTCGTGGCCTCCGGCATCGCCGATGGCGCGTCCGAACAAGTGACCATTGCCGGCCAGACCGTCGACCTGTCGCAGGATGCCAGCCTCAACGGCATCACCGTGGGCGGCATGCAGGTGGATGTCGCCTATGTCGCGGCCACGGGCACCTTCACAGTCACCAATGCGGCCGGCGCAACCACGCCCATGGCCTCGGCGGATCTTTCGGCCATCATTGCCGGAATGACCTATGAAAACACCAGCCAGAATCCGACCGAAGGCACACGCGGTTTCGCATTCTCGGTCACGGATTCCGCTGGCCAGGAGTCGAATACGGCGGCTGCGAGCATTTCCGTCGTGGCCGTGAACGATGCGCCTGTCGCGCAGGACGATGCGCTTGCGACGGATGAGGACACCGGTTTCAGCGGCAATGTCTTCGATGACAATGGCAATGGCGCCGATATCGATGTCGATCTCGATACGTTCACCGTCACGCGCGTGACCGGAGGAACGGACAAAGCCGCACTCGCCGCACTGGCCGATGGCGACAATGTCGGTTCGGCCATTGCCGGTTCTGGCGGCGGCACGTTCACCCTGAACGATGACGGCAGCATCAGTTTCGACCCCGGTGCGGATTTCAACGATCTCGACACCGGCGAAAGCCGCACGACGTCAATCGTCTACCAGATCGACGACGGAAATGGCGGCACCGCAACAGCCGTCGCCACCATGACCGTTGCCGGGGTTACCGAACCCATGGCCGTCTCCGGGACGAGTGCAAATTCGAATGGCACGCTGACAGCCACGGGAACGGGCGAGCCCGGGGCAACCATCGAGGTGACATATCCCGACGGCTCGACGGAAAGCACCACCGTCGCCGCGAACGGTACTTGGTCGGTTACATCCGTAGCGCCGCAGACTTCCGGCAACCTGTCGGTCAAGCAGACCGACTCCCAGGGCAATGTCGATGGCCCGGATACAGAACCCTATACGGACACGACCGCGCCGCTCGACCCGACGGGCGTCACCGCCACACCGAATGCCGACGGCACGCTGTCGGTGAGCGGCAAGGGCGAGCCGGGCTCCGAGGTCACGGTGACCTTCCCGGATGGCACGACGGGCACGGCGACGGTGGACGGCAATGGCGACTGGGGTCCGGTGACCTCGACCGCGCCGCAGACCTCCGGCGACGTGACGGCGAGCCAGCAGGACGAAGCCGGCAATGTGTCGGGCACAGGCAGGCTCGGTGTCATCATGCCGCCGCTGGGCAATGCGCCCCGTTCCGATGCCGGCGCACCGGACGGCACGCAGGGCTTGACCGGCTTTGGAGACAATGGCTCCACGAACGATGGAGCGGCAGCAACGCCGCTCGCCGATGACATGTCGGTCGCAGGCACGCTGCGCTGGATCGACGAACTCGGAGAGACCTATTCCGTCAGCGGTGATGGCCTTGGTTTCGACGTGGGCCAGGAGCATGGCGGCAGTGTTTCGCTTTCGTTGGGCGATGGAACGCAAGGCGTGGAGATTTCCACCATCGGAAGGGACGGACGGACATATCTGCTGCTCGACCAGACCGGCGGTTCGCAAGGCGAATGGCGGATCACGGGACCGGATGGCGGGGAAATTCCAGCCTGGGTCACACGGCTGGGCAGCGATCAGGCCATGATCCTGTGGCCGGCCGGGACGAGCGAAGTATCGCTGGAAATCCGTATCCGCTTCGGCGACGGGCAGGAATTGGTCGTTCCGGTCGATGTGGACCGTATTTCCGGCGAAGTTGTGCAGACCGCTGCCGCCAGATTCGCCATGGACACCGGCGCCTCGATCGAAGACCGGATGGCCTATCTTTCGAACCGTGCGGCCAATGAGACGGCACGGCTTCTACAGGCATTGAAGGGGTAAGGTCATGGCAGGGATGAACACGCATCGGCATGGCCGGCAATACAACCTGAAGGGGATTATGATGAAGAATACGCGTAAAGCGGAGCGCGGCCGGACGGGGTCGCCGCGCCGGCTTGCCATCGTCGCATTGGCCATGTCCGGTCTTCTGGCTGGCTGCGCCGTGACACCGGCGCCGCTGACACAGGCAGAGATCGCCAGCCGGGCATCAATGAACCTGCAGGGCCTGGAACGCGGCCAGGAACCGGTGACGGCGCCGATCGGGCTCTACGAGGCCATGGCCCGGGCGCTGAAATACAATCTGGATCATCGCGTGGAGATGATGCAGGTGACGCTTGCCCAGAAGCAGTTGCGCAACGCGTCGGCGCAAATGCTGCCGCAACTGGTTGCAAATGCCGGCTATGCCGGGCGGGACCGGTTTGATGCCAGCTATTCGCGAACGCTCTTTTCCGGAACCCGTTCGGCCGAACCCAGCACATCCTCCGAGAAGGAAACGCTGTCGGCGGATCTCTCCTTCTCCTGGCATGTGCTGGATTTCGGTTTGTCCTACGTCCGCGCGCAGCAGGCTGCCGACAAGGCGCTTGTCGCGGAGGAACAGAAACGCAAGGTGGCAAACCAGATCATCGAGGATGTGCGTACTGCCTATTGGCGCGCCATCAGCGCGGAGCGCCTGCTGTCCGGCCTGAACGCGCTGGAAGCCCGGGTTCGCACCACGCAGCGCAAGAACCAGGCATTGCGCCGGTCGGGTCAGACCTCGCCACTAGCCTCATTGACCTATGAGCGTGAGTTGGTTGACATCAAGCGCAAGATCCAGAAGCTCGAACGCGAACTGACGACCGCGCGCCACAAGCTGGCTGCTTTGATGAACCTCAAGCCGGGCACGGCGTTCAAGCTCGTCGTTCCCAAGCGCGACATGGTCGATCTCAAACTGTCGGGATCGCCGGACGAGATGATGATGGTGGCCTTGCGCAACCGTCCGGAGTTCCGCGAATCCGTGTATCGCGGCCGGATCAACGAAAAGGAAGCGCGCGCCGCATTGCTGGAAATCCTTCCGGGCGCGCAGCTCTATGCCGGCCTGAACCTCGATACCAACGATCTTCTCTACAGCACGGATTGGGTTTCCTGGGGAGCGAAGGTCGGCTGGAACCTGATGCGCCTTGTCCAGTATCCCGCCGTCAAGGCATCGATCGAGGCCGATGGCAACCTGCTGGATGCCCAGGCGCAGGCCCTGACGATGGCCATCCTGACCCAGGTCTTCGTTGCCAGAACCCGCTACGAGCACCTGCGCCGGGAAGCGGCCACGGCCGCTGAATATTACAATGTCCAGCGCAAGATCCTCAGTCAGATCAAGGCCCGTGCCAGCGCAGACGCAACCAGCGACCAGAACCTGATCCGTGAGGAGATGAACACGCTGGTCGCAGCCGTTGAGTTCGACGTCGCCTATGCCGATCTGCAGAATGCGTTCGGAGCGGTCTACACCTCGCTGGGTGCCGACCCGGTCGACAAGCCGATCGACACCCGCGCGCCGGTTGCCGATATCGCTTCTGTCCTGCGTGAAACCTGGCGCGGGCGAGGCGACATGGAAGGCTGACAGCCATCCGTCGTCCCCCGGTTGATCCCTTCAGGCAGCGCAGCTAACGTCATGGCAGGATCAACCGGGGGACAGTGATTTGGACCCGATAGAAAAGGCAATCCGCGCAGCCCTGGAAAAGGGAGACGCGTCCGACCCGAAGCATCGCGAAAGGGTCTATCTGTCCGCCTTGTCCGCCCTTGAGCGATCGCTGAAATCCCACCCGGACCTGCCGGCGGAAACAGCGGCGAACAGGCGCGAGGCTCTGCGAAAGCGCATCCGTGCGATCGAAACGGAATTCCGGCCCGCCTTGGAGACCGGTCCTGAGCCGCAACCGCCTGCGGATGAAACGGTGGCAGCGCCGGAACCACGTGTCGAGGCCGCGCCCGCGGCCGCGCCGGAAGCTGAATCCGAGACCGATTTCGTGTCGCAATTGCGGGTCACGCGTACCGACGAGGAAGGCGGGATCCCGGCCGCTTCCGCTGCCGGGCCGGAGCCGGAGAGCGGTCTTCCGCAGGGACGGCGAAGGAAGCGCCGGCCGTTCGCCCGCCTTTTGACGGTCAGCCTGCTGGCCGTGTTCGTCGCGATGGGCATCTGGTGGCTCTATTCCAGCCAGGCCCTGCTGCCTCTTTCTGTCCGCGATGGCGCGGTCCCCAATCCGCCGGTGCAATTGCGCGAAGACGAGTTCAAGCCGGCCGAGCCGGGGACCGCCGGGTCGCTCGGGGCATTGCCGCAAGCGGGAAGCTGGATCACCGTGTTCACGCCCGATGATCCGACCACCGTGACCGCTCCCTCGGGCACCACGGTGGATGTGAGCGGCGAGGGATCAGACAAGGCGCTGCGGATCACGCCGAGCGCGACCGACTCCGCCGCGGTTTTCGACCTGGGAGAAGGTATTCTTTCGCAATTGGCGGGAAAGCGCGTGACCTTTGACATCAATGCGGCTGCGCCGGAAGGGGAATCCACCCAGATGTCCATTCGCTGCAGCCTGGCGGAACTGGGCGATTGCGGCCGCAAGCGCTTCGATGTCGAGGCGTCCCGCAGCGATTTCCTGTTCGAGATCGATCTGCCGGATCGCGCCCCCGGTTCCTTCGGCTCCATCAGCCTGACGCCCGATATCGCGCAAGGCAGGAAGCCGGTGGACATCTTCAGCATTCGTGTTTTCATTCCCGACTCCTGAACCTGGGCGACTTCTGCCAAAAAGACAGTTGATTTCCTGCAGGTTCGGCGGCATAGGCGCTTGTCCGTTTCTTCCCGGGTCCAGTCCTTCATGAAACCTGTCCTGCTTTCGTCCGGCGACATGCTTGCCGACCGGCGCGCCGATTATGGCGAGATGCTTCTGCAATCCGGCGATGCCGCGGCCGCCGCCGATCTTTACCGCCAGGCCCTCGATCGCGTCGGGCAATGGGCTGCGGGCTGGTTCCGGCTGGGCGAAATCGAGGACAAGGCGGGCAATCTCCCGGCAGCCGCGGCGTGCTGGCGCCGGGCCCTCAGCCTCGATCCTGACGATCCATTTGGCGCGACGCTAAAGCTGCAACTCGCCGGCCAGGCGGCCGACATGGCGGTCATGCCGTCCGCCTATGTGGAAACGTTGTTCGATGCCTATGCCGACGAGTTCGATCACGCATTGGTGGAACGACTCGCCTATGCCGCGCCGGACCGGCTTGCGGAGTCGCTTGTCGCGGTTGGCCGTGGCGGTTTCGCCAAGGCGCTGGATCTGGGATGCGGAACCGGCCTGATGGGCGTCCGGCTGAGAACCATGGCCAGCCGCCTTGAAGGCATGGACATTTCCGCCGAGATGCTGCGCAAGGTTTCTGCCAAGGGAATTTATGACCGGCTGGAGCAGGCCGATCTCACCATGCTTCACCCCTGGACGGGAATCGCCCCGGATCTGGTCACGGCAGCCGACGTGTTCATGTATCTGGGCGATCTCGAACGCATCTTTGACTGGGTGGCATCGGCGCTGGCGCCAGGCGGCCTCTTCGGTTTCACCGTCGAGGCGGCGGCGGGAGATGGCGATGTCGTCTTGCGCCCTTCCATGCGCTTTGCCCATGGCGAGGCCTACCTGCGAGCGCGGCTGGAAGCCTGCGGGCTGGAGCCGGTTTCCTTCGCCAGGCATGAAATCCGCAAGGACCGGGGCGAACCGGTCGCGGGCTTCGTCGTGGTTGCCGAAAAGGCCGGCCCCGGCGCGCCGGATCGGCCTGTCTGGTCTGCGCGCGTGCATGGCGAGGAAGAAACCGGTCCGGACCGGCCCGTGCATCCCCATTGATGCTTGGCCGTGCGCGCGCCGCACCCTATCTTGCGCGCGTGACACAGCTTCCCACTCACGAGGCGGGCGCCGCCGCCCACGCTGATATGCCCCCGGTCTTCAGCAACTGGTTTGAAAGCCGGGGATGGAGGCCGAGGCCGCATCAGCGTGCCATCCTTTCGCTTGCCGAAGCCGGCCGCTCTGCCTTGCTGATCGCCCCGACAGGGGCGGGCAAGACGTTGTCCGGCTTCCTGCCGAGCCTGATCGACCTGTCACGGAGGAAGCCAGGGCGGCCAGGCGAGGCGAAACGTGGAATCCATACACTCTACATTTCCCCGCTCAAGGCGCTGGCGGTGGATATCGAGCGCAACCTTGCCCGCCCCATCGCCGAAATGCGGCTCGGGATCGAGGTCGAAACCCGCACCGGGGACACGCCCGGCCACAAGCGGCAACGCCAGAAACTGGCACCGCCGGACATTCTTCTGACCACGCCGGAACAACTCGCCCTGCTTCTGGCGGCAAAGGATGCCGGGCGCTTTTTCGCCGATCTCGAAACGGTCGTGCTGGACGAACTGCATTCACTGGTGACATCGAAGCGCGGGCATCTCCTGGCGCTCGGGCTGGCCCGCCTGCACCGCCTGCGCCCGAACCTGCGGACCATCGGCCTCTCGGCCACCGTGGCCGATCCGGAAGGGCTGCGCCGCTGGCTTGTCCCGCAGCCGCCAGGCGGCGCCATGGCGGATATCGTGCAGGTGGAGGGCGGCGCCAAGCCGGTGATCCGCATCCTGGAATCGCAGGACCGCATCCCCTGGTCGGGTCATTCCGCGCGCTACGCCATTCCGGACATCTACGAGGAGATCCGCCGGAACCGCACCACGCTCGTCTTCGTCAACACCCGCAGCCAGGCCGAGTTGGTCTTTCAGGAACTGTGGACCGTGAACGAGGACAGCCTGCCGATCGCGCTGCACCATGGCTCGCTGGACGTAAGCCAGCGGCGCAGGGTGGAGAAGGCGATGGAGACCAACAGCCTGCGCGCCATCGTCGCCACCTCCACGCTCGACCTGGGAATCGACTGGGGCGATGTGGACCTGGTCATTCATGTCGGCGCGCCGAAGGGGGCCAGCCGCCTGGCCCAGCGGATCGGCCGTTCCAACCATCGCATGGACGAGCCCAGCCGCGCCATTCTCGTTCCGGCTAATCGTTTCGAGGTGCTGGAATGCCGCGCCGCCCTCGAGGCCAACGACCATGGAGCGCAGGACACGCCGCCCCTGGGCGAAGGCGCGCTGGACGTGCTGGCCCAGCATGTGCTCGGCATGGCTTGCGCCGAACCGTTTCAAGCCGATGCGCTGTACGAGGAGGTGCGTCTGGCCGAACCCTATGCCCGCCTGTCCCGCGACGATTTCGACCGCGTGATCGAATTCGTTGCCACCGGCGGCTATGCGCTGCGCAATTACGAGCGCTTCGCCCGCATCCGGCGGACAGCGGATGGCACCTGGCGCATTTCCCATCCCTCCGTTGCGCAGCAATACCGGCTCAATGTCGGCACGATCATCGAATCGCCCATGCTGACCGTGCGGCTGGCCCGCGCCGGGCGCGCGGGCCCCTTGCGCGGCGGGCCTGTCCTGGGTCAGGTCGAGGAATATTTCCTTGAACAGCTTTCCCCGGGCGACACGTTCCTGTTTGCCGGCAAGGTGCTGCGCTTCCAGGGTATTCGCGAGAACGAGTGTTTCGTCTCCACCGCCGCTGACACGGAGGCGCGCATTCCGGCCTATGCGGGCGGAAAGTTCCCGCTGTCCACCTATCTGGCCGAACAGGTCCGCGCCATGCTGGCCGATCCGAACTGCTGGTCGAGCCTGCCGGACCAGGTGGCCGACTGGCTGCGCCTGCAGCGCGACAAGTCGGTCCTGCCCGACCGCGACAACCTGCTCATCGAGACCTTCCCCCGCGCCGGCAGGCACTACATGGTTTGCTATCCCTTTGAAGGCAGGCTGGCGCACCAGACCCTCGGCATGCTGCTGACGCGCCGGCTGGAGCGGATGGGCGCCCGCCCGCTCGGCTTTGTCGCCACCGACTATGCGCTGGCTGTCTGGTCGCTGGGCGACATGGGCGCGATGGCATCGCGCGGAGACATCTCCTGGGGCGGATTGTTCGAGGAGGACATGCTCGGCGACGATCTGGAAGCGTGGCTGGACGAGAGTTTCATGCTCAAGCGCACCTTCCGTTATTGCGCGGTGATCGCCGGTCTCATCGAGCGCCGTCATCCCGGGAAGGAAAAGACCGGCCGGCAGGTCACCGTATCCGCCGACCTCATCTATGACGTCTTGCGCACCCATGAACCCGATCACATCCTGCTCAAGGCCACGCGCGCCGATGCGGCTGCGGGCTTGCTCGACGTGCGAAGACTGGGTGAAATGCTGGCACGAATCAGGGGACGCATCGTCCACCGCGCGCTGGAGCGGATTTCGCCGCTCGCCGTGCCGATCATGCTTGAAATCGGCCGTGAACGGGTGGAAGGCAGCGTCAGCGACACGCTTCTGGCGGAGATAGCCGATGAACTGGTACATGAGGCCGCCGATGGCTGAGGGCAGCGCCGCAAGGCCGCGGCAAACCGTGCGCCGCTTGCCCGATCTCCTGGAAACGCAGCTCGCCGGCAGCGCCATTCTCCTCGACCCTTGCGGTGTGGCCGTGCTGCCGGAAAGCCGTGCGCTGCTGGTTGCCGATCTCCATCTGGAAAAGGGCTCCGCCTTTGCCGGCCGCCGGCAATACCTGCCGCCATACGACACGCGGGCCACCCTGCTGCGCCTTGGCGAGGCGGTGGCGCGTCACGATCCGGCCACGGTCGTCTGCCTCGGTGACAGCTTTCACGACGCGAAGGCGGCGGCGCGCCTGCCGGGCGAGGAAATGGCACTCCTGTCGGAATTGATGGCGGGGCGCGACTGGATCTGGATTGCCGGCAATCACGACCCCGAAGCGCCAGCCGGCCTTGGCGGCGAGACGGTGGCGGAATTGTGCATGGCGTCGCTGAGGCTGCGTCACGAGCCGCGCCCGGCCGCCGGTGCTCAGGGCGAGGTGGCGGGCCATCTTCATCCCGGCGCAAGGGTTGTGCATCGCGGCCGTTCGGTACGCCGTGCCTGTTTCGCGACCGATGGCCGGCGCATCATCCTCCCGGCCTTCGGCGCCTATACCGGCTGCCTGAACATCCTCGATGCTGCCTTTTCCGGCCTGTTCGACCGCCCGAACCTGCGCGCCTGCATGCTGGGCGAGGCGCGGCTCTTTCCGCTTGCCGCCAGCCGCCTGCGGCCCGATTGACCTGCCGCTGTCAGTGCGTCAGCCAGAAGGCGGCCACCATGGCCGTGACCACCAGCAGGCTGAGCCGCATGCGCAAATGACCGAACCAGGCCGGCGCATGTCCTGCGTGAACGGTGAACTGGTCCCAGGCGCCCTGCGCTGCGAAGGCAACCGCCAGGAGGGCGAAGGCATGGGCGTCGGGCAGGGCGAGAGCGGCCCAACCGGCCAGCGACGGCACGGTGGAAAGCAGCAGGATCCGCGCCGTCGTGGCGTCGTCGCGGCCCGTGGCGAGGCCCCAGCGAATGCCGCCGAGGAAAGACAGGATCACCGCGCCATAGGTCTTCAGCATGTCGATGGTCATTGCCCGCCACGGATGATCGTCGTCGATGCCGGCGAGCCACAGCAACAGCGCCAGGAACGGGATGAAGCCGGCCAGCGCCAGTGCCATGGCGGTCCTGCCGTTCGAACCCGGGCCTGCCTCGCTCATGTCGTCTCCCCCGTTGTCTCGTGCTCAGGTCAGTCGCGGCGGAACAGCAGCCGGCCGAGCCAGCCGGTCACCACCGCCAGGGCCACGGCGAACAGGCCATAGGTCAGGCCCTGTGTCTTCGCCATGTTGTATATGGCCGCTTCGAACCCGGATTTGACAATCACCAGCGGCGCCGACATCTCGTCGATGAAGACGCCGTTTCGGAACAGGAAGGCCCGTGCGCGATGCGTGCCGACCGGAACATTGGCGGGAATGGCCAGCGACGCCCGGAACAGGTTCTGCGACAGGAAGCGGACACCGCCGATCCGTTCGGTGTAGAGACCGGTATCGCGCTTGATGGTGCGCAGGGCTTCGGAAAATTCGGCAATCCGCCCGCTTTCGGCCGCCCCCTGGTTGAAGGCCAGGTTCGGCGCGCCGAGCGCGAGCTGTCGGTAGCTTGTCTCGGTCGTGATGTCCTGGATCGCCCGCGTGGTGGCGATGGAATAGGACGCCGGCACGCTCTGAAAGGTTTCCGACTGCCGGTTGATCCAGAGGCCGAAGAACCGGTCCTTTCGCCGCACCGTGGCCAGGCGCGGCGGGCCTTCCAGAACGACGACCACGTCGTATCGCCCGGTCCGCCGCACCTCGGGGTCGGCGTTTTCCAATGCCCCGAAAATGGTCAGGTCAGCGCCTGAAAAGCTCGACGTGATGCCGATCTTGTCGGTCGAAAGGCCGATCTGGATGGCTTCGCGCAGCGGTTCCTGCGCCTGCGCCTGCGCCTGCACGGGCAGGGCCGCCAGCAGCGCGGGCAGTGCGAGACAGGCCAGCCATGTCCGCCGGCCGGCCATCACAGACCTCCCGTCGCGGCGAGCGAATAGATGTTGGCGGGCTGCAGAAAGAGGTCGATGGCAAGGCGCAGGCCAACAAGCAGAACGAGGCCGGCCAGCAGCGCGCGCAACTGCTCGCCGCGCAGGCGCTGGCCCACCTTGGCGCCGTATTGCGCGCCGATCACGCCGCCGATCATCAGCAGGAACGCCAGCACGGCATCGACTGTCTGGTTGGTCATGGCGTGAATGATGGTGGTGAAGGCGGCGACGAAGACGATCTGGAACAGCGACGTGCCGATGACGACATTGGTCGGCACCTTGAGCAGGTAGATCATGGCCGGAACCATGATGAAACCGCCACCGACACCCATGATGGAGGCCAGGAAGCCGATGAAGGCCCCCAGTCCGAGCACCGGAATGATGCTGACGAACAGCTTGGAGGCGCGAAAGCGCATTTTCAGCGGCAGCTTGTGAATCCAGTTGTGCTGACCCGGCTTGCGCAGGCTGGGCGCCGCGCCGCCCTTGGCGCGTGCCATGGCGCCGATGCTTTCCCACAGCATCAGTCCGCCGACCGTGCCCAGAAAGACCACGTAGAGCAGGGAAACGATGAGGTCGAGCTGTCCGAGTTCCCTCAGCTTGGCAAAGACGAACACGCCCGCCAGCGATCCCGCCATGCCGCCCATCAGCAGCACCGTCCCGAGCTTGAAATCCAGCGTCTTGCGCTTGAAATGAACCAGCGCTCCGGAGACCGATGAGGCGACGACCTGGTTGGCGCCGGTTGCGACGGCGACGGCCGGGGGGATGTTGTAGAAGATCAGCAGGGGCGTGATGAGGAAGCCGCCACCCACGCCGAACATGCCGGAAAGGAAACCGACCGCCGCGCCCATCGCCAGCAGCACGGCGACATTGGCTGACATTTCTGCAATCGGGAGATAGATACTCACCCGCCAGTCCCGCGTGCATTGGAAACCTGGGGCGACCCCACCCCGTCTGGCCTGTTCTTGCGCCTTCGGAACCGGGCTGTCAAACCTTCATTGCAGCAATGGTTGATGAAGCGTCCGCTACAGTGCCGCGGCGCTGCAATTTCACATACTTATTTCATGTCCAGCAGTTTCGAGACCAGCGCGTTGTCGACTTCCCCCGTCGCCGGCAGGCCATGGGCCGACTGGAAGTCGCGGATGGCCTGCTTGGTCTTGTCGCCCATGATGCCGTCCGGCGCGCCCGCATCGAAACCGTTCTTGTTCAGGATAAGCTGGATGTTGCGCACCGCCTTGGTCATGTCCACGCTTGCGGTCGTTTCGTTCGAGACGGTCCAGCCTTCGGGAATGGAAGGCGTATTGGCCTCCAGGTCGGGCGTGCGCGGTTTCCACAGGTCGGCCTTAGCCCGCGCACGGTCAAGCTGTTCCGGCCGCATCGCCTTGGCCACCTCGTCGCGCTTCTGTGCGGCATCCTTGTCGCCATTGCGAGCGGCCACCGCAAACCACTTGTACGATTCTTCCAGGTCCTGCTTCATGCCCACGCCCTTGGCAGCCAGGATGCCCAGGTTGAACTGGCTGTCCTTGACGCCCAGTTCGGCCGCTTCCATGAACCAGCGCACGGCCGACGTGTTGTCCGTCACGCCGTCGGCGCCCGTGGCGAAGAGGACGGCAAGGTTGTGCATGGCGCTGGCATTGCCCTGCTGCGCGGCCAACTGGTACCAGGTCTTGGCCCCTTCCAGGTCGCGCTCCACGCCGATGCCCTTTTCCAGCAGGTTGCCATAGCGATACTGACCGGGCGCGAAACCGGCTTCCGCCGAACGGGCATACCATTCCGCCGCCGTTTCCGGTGATGCGGCCACCCCGCGGCCTTCCGTGTATCGGTTGCCGACCTCGAAGAACGCCTTCGGATCGCCGGCGGCCACGGCCTCGCGCAGCGCCACCGGGCCGAACGCGATCGCAGGCGCGTCCGCGCCGTCATCGCCCGTCGTCTCGTCCGCCATGGCGGTTCCGCCCGTTTCGCCGGCATCGCCGGAAGCGATGACGTCCGGGGGCATGATGTCGCCGGCATCGGCCTCCAGTTCAGGGATCGCCGGTTCGATGCTGTCCGTGTCGGCTGCAATGGCATTGGTGCTGCCGTCCGCGTCGCCGGTTTCGGCGGTCGCGTCAGGCATGATCTGGCGGGCGGGAATTTCCGCGGTCGTCCCGGTGTCCGGTTCGGACAACGATCCCTGTTCCGCCGCGACCGGCACATCCTCGTTGCCCGAAAGCACCATCTTGCCCACCTGGAGGCCTGCCAGCAGGATCATCACCGCGCCGGCCGCCATCAGGACCGGCTTGCGCTTTTCCTGCAGCAGCGTGGCGAGCGAAAGCCTGGAGCCGGCGCTGCCAAGCGTGGTCTTGCCCTTCAGCATTTCCGCTTCGGCTGCAGCCGCCTGGGCCGCCCGCCGTGCAGCGGCGATGAAATCCGCCTTGGCCGCATCCGGGTCGCCGGCGCGCTCGGCCTCCCGGTCTGCCCGCACCTTTTCCATGATGGCGGTCAGATCCGGCGCACTGTCGCCCGGCGCCAGGGGCGTATCGTCCTGCTCGTCATCCAGAACGGGGGCGCCTTCCATGGATGGTTCCTGCGGCGCGGCCTGCTTCTTCCCCCGCAAGGCGCGCGTCAGGCCGTTCAGCATGGAGGGACGCCTGTCGTCCTCCGCCATGACTGCCGTGTCACCATCCTGCAAGGCTGCAAGGGCGGCCGCCGCGGCAGCCTGCGATGGCGATACAGCCGGTGCCGCGCGCGTGTCGCCGGCAGCTTCGCTCAGCGGTTCCGCGTCGTCGAATACCTCGGCCGTGTCGATGGAGGGCGCTTGCTGGACGGTTCGCTTGGCCGCCTTTCTGGCCGGTTCCGGCTGCGGCGCGTCCGCCAGGGCGGCGCGCTCATCCGGCTTTCCCTCCGTTCCCGATGCCTCCAGCGTCGCCAGCCTGTCCACGATCTTCAGCAGCGTTTCGTGAATGGCCTCGAACGTTTTCGTATTGCGTTCCTCGGAGCGGCGGGCGAGCTTGTCGAGCGATTTCAGATCCTCGGCCAGTGCCGCGACGGCATCGTGATGGGCGGCATTGTGGGCGGAAGCCGTACGCAGCGCGTCCTCGGCGGCGCGCTGGGCGGTCTGCAGGATCGTTTCATGATTGCTTGCCAGCGCCCGTTCGATTTCCTCCAGCCGCGGCGTCAGGTTTTCCAGCTCCGGCAGGTTCGAGCCGGGGTTGGACATGAAGCGGGCCATGTCGGCCACCTGGGTTTCCAGATGTTCGATCAGGCTGCGGTCGGCGGCTTCGGCATTGCGGCTCGTCTCGTCGAGGCGGCTGGCGATTTCGTCGAGGCGGCTGCCCAGCGTCGCCACGAGGGAGGCGTCGGCTTCCGGCAGGATTGCGCGGCTGGCCTCGTCCAGGTGCGCCGAAATCGCTTCCAGCCGGGCCTCGATATTCGCGATGGCACGCGTGTCGACCGGAGCGGCTGCCTGACGTGATTCCAGTTCCTTCTGGAAACCCTGCAACCGTTCGTCCAGCGTGGTCAGCAGTGCCGCTTCGCTCTTGGACTGGCGCCGTGTGCTCTCTTCGAGCCGCGCGGTCAGGTCGCGCAGGCGTGCATCGATATCGCTGGCATGTTCGCCCTCGTTTGCGCGCGGCAACGCCTCGATCTTGCCGGCAAGGTCGCCAATGCGCCCCTCCAGATCCTTGAACAGGGTCATGCTCTGGCGCGATGCGCTGTGGGTGCGGTCTTCCAGGGTCGCGCCCAAGGCATTGATGCGCTGTTCCACGCCGTCGAGAATGACAGCCATGTCCGGCGGGGCCGGTGAATCCGTCAGGATGCGGGTGATCGAGGCCATCTGGGTGGCGATCCGCTCCAGGTCCTCCGATGGCAGGTCGCGCTCGCGCGCCAGGTCGTCCACGCGCTGCGTGAGCACGTGAAGCTGCTCGACAAGCGCACCATTGTCCTGTGCCGCAACCTCGTTGATCTGGTTGGCCAGGGCCGAAATCCGCGCCTCGATGCGCTCCAGCGGCGCGGTATCGAGCTGCACCGGCTCGGCGGAGACGGACGAGGCGACGATGGCGCGGGAAATCTCGTCCAGCCGGTCCTCCACCATGCCGAAAAGGTCGGGCGGGATGCGTGCCTGCGCGTCGGCGATCTGGCCGACAGCCTCCGTCAGCATGCGCACCTTGTCTTCCAGCGATGCCATGACGCTGCGCGAGGGCACCTGCGCCAGCGCGTCGTATATGGCTTCCATGCGTTCCGACAGCCTGTCGAACATGGCATCGGCCCGTCCGCTGGCTTCCATGCCGCCTTCGATATGGTCGGCGATGCGGTCCCAGCGGCGGTCGAAATCGTCCCAGCGGTTGTTGACCGACTGCAGCGTCTCCTCGCGCGCAAGCGCTTCGACGGTCTCGCGCAGCTCTTCCACGTCATGGCGCAACGCCATGACGTCGCGATTGCCGCTGCGCTCCGAAAGGGAAGCCACGCCGGCGGCGATGCGCTCCAGTTCCGGGGCGAGTTCGCGGCTGCTCAGGCCGGCCTGGACGTCCTGGTAGAAGTCCGCCATCTGCCGCCGCAGGCTGTCGAATTCCTGGCGGATGCCGTGGCTCATCTCCTGGCGCAATTCCTCGCGCAGCGCTTGCAGGTCATGGGAAATGCGGCTGATCGAGCCGAACTCGTCGGAGCGTTCGCGCGCCCGCTCCAGGTCGTGGGCAATGTCGTTGTAGAGGTTCGAGCGCGCCGGGCGGCGCGGTGAAGGGCTCGGGGCGGCGTCGCGCCGGGCGGGTTTGGCCGGCATGGCCATGCGCTCGCCCGAAATGCGTCGCTCCAGCGCGTCGAGCTTTTCGGTGATGTCGTCAAGGATTGCGCCGGACCGCCGTTCGCGTCCTGCGTTCAGGGAGCCGAGATAGGATTTCTTGTCGTTCATCGAAACGCCCGCTTGCAGGTTTGTGGCACCGCGACCGGTGCCTGGTCTGTCTGGCCGGACGGAACGGCTTTGAAGGGAGGGCAGCAATGCTGGCAACCCCGGTTCGGCACGTCCGCCTGGGTGGTGGGCCATGAAAACGCGAAACAGGTGGCGCAAATCACCGACGGCCCACATTCATCCGATCATGGTAAACAAGGCGTTAACCCTTGGCCGTTTCACGGGCCGCTGCCGTGCGGACCCGGCTGTGAAAAACCCGCGCCGGCTGCCCGCGGCCTCTTGAAACGGCGGGATCGCCCGCGTATATCTCGTTTACGTAAACGTTAGATGCACCACACGCGCCGCTCGTTCGCCCGGGCCGGTGGTTTCGTGTTTCCGGACGCCGGCAGCACAGGTGTGCGCATGGAAAGTTGAAGACATGATGGAAATGAACATGGCTGGCGCATCCACGGCCAGCGAAACGGATTTGCACGAGGACGGACAGATCGCGCCGGGTTACAAGCGGATCGGGGAACTGGCCGAGGAGTTCGGCGTAACGCTGCGCACCTTGCGGTTCTACGAGGACAAGGGCCTGCTGTCACCGCTGCGCGAAGGCAATACACGGCTTTATGACCGCCGCGACCAGACCCGCCTCAAGCTCATCCTTCTGGGGCGCAAGGTCGGCTTCTCGCTGCGTGAGGTCAAGCAGATGATGGATCTCTACGAGCCCGCGGGTTCGAATGTGCGCCAGCTCAAGGTCACGCTGGAGAAATCCGAGCGCCAGATGGCCCGCTTGCAGGCCCAGCGCGAGGCGCTGGACGAGGCGATCGGCGAATTGTCGGGCGCCATGGACACCGTAAGGTCGCTTCTGAGTGAAAGAACGGGCGCCGCTGGCGCCGCATGAACGCAAAGCCCCTCCGCCCGGCCGGCGCGAGGGGCTTTTTTCTGCCCGGCCGCGGTCCTTGCAGGCCGGCCATGCAGGGCGGGAAGGCAAACGCACGAGCCGCTATTGACGTTTGCGTAAACGTCAATATTCTTTAGCAAGGGATTGGACACGCCGGACACCGGCGGGACAACCGGATCATCTTCTTGGAGGAACCCATGCCGACCTATTCCGCGCCGGTGAAGGATACCCTGTTCGTTCTCAGGGACGTCCTCGGCTATGAACGCTTCAGCAACCTGCCCGGTTTTTCCGACGCTTCGCTCGATGTCGTCGAGGCGATTCTCGAAGAGGGCGCGAAACTGGCCGAGAACGTCATGTTCCCGCTCAACCAGATCGGCGACCGGCAGGGTTGCACCCGCCATGATGACGGTTCGGTCACCACGCCCGATGGCTTCAGGGAAGCCTATGGCCAGTATCGCGAAGGCGGCTGGATGGGCCTTGCCCTGCCGGAGGAATTCGGCGGCCAGAACCTGCCCTACACGCTGCACACTGCGGTGGGCGAATACATGTCGTCGGCCAACATGGCCTTCATGATGTATCCGGGTCTCACCCAGGGTGCCATGGCGGCCATCCTCGCCCACGGGTCCGACGAACAGAAGCAGGCCTACATTCCGAAAATGGCGGAAGGCGTTTGGACCGGCACGATGAACCTGACCGAGCCCCATTGCGGCACGGATCTGGGTCTGCTGCGCACCAGGGCCGTGCTGCAGGACGATGGCAGTTACCGTATTTCCGGCCAGAAAATCTTCATCTCAGCCGGCGAACACGACCTTTCGGAAAACATCATCCATCTCGTGCTGGCCCGCATCGAGGGCGCGCCGGAAGGCGTGAAGGGCATTTCGCTGTTCATCGTGCCGAAGTTCATCCCCGATGGCGATGGCAATCCGGGCGCGCGCAACGGCGTGTCCTGCGGTTCGCTGGAAGAGAAGATGGGCATTCACGGCAACGCCACCTGCGTCATGAACTATGACGAGGCCACCGGCTATCTCATCGGCGAGGCGCACAAGGGCCTCAAGGCCATGTTCACCATGATGAACGAGGCGCGTCTCGGCGTCGGGTTGCAGGGTCTCTCGGTGTCCGAGATCGCCTACCAGAATGCCGTCGCCTATGCCCGCGAGCGCATCCAGGGCCGCGCCCTGACCGGCCCGAAGGCGCCCGACAAGAAGGCTGACCCGATCATCGTCCATCCTGACGTGCGCCGCACGCTGATGACGATCAGGGCCTTCAACGAAGGCGGCCGCGCCTTCATCCTGTGGAGCGCGCTGAAGTCCGACGTCGCCCACCGCTCCGGCGACGAGAAGGAGCGTCAGGAGGCTGACGATTTCATGGGCCTGCTCACCCCCATCATCAAGGGTGTGCTGACCGACAAGGGCTTTGAGAACGCGGTCAACGCCCAGCAGATGTATGGCGGCCATGGCTATATCGAGGAATGGGGCATGAGCCAGTATGTCCGCGATGCCCGCATTGCCATGATCTACGAGGGCGCCAACGGCATCCAGGCGCTCGATCTGGTCGGCCGCAAGCTGCCGGCCAATGGCGGGCGTGCCGTGCAGGCCTTCTTCCGGGAAGTGGGCGAATTCTGCGAGGCCCATCGCGAAGACGAGCAGATGAAGGGCTTCACCAAGGCGCTCAAGAAGGGCCTGAACGATCTGCAGGCGGCGACCATGTGGTTCGTGCAGAACGCCATGGCCAAGCCCGACAATGCCGGTGCCGGCTCCACCGATTACATGCATCTCTTCGGCCTGGTGGCCCTGGGCTACATGTGGGCCATGACGGCGAAGGCCGCGCAGGAGCAACTCGACAGCGGCGCCAGCGACGCGAAGGAATTCCTTGACGGCAAGCTGGTCACCGCCAGGTTCTTCATGGAGCGGCTGATGCCGGAGACCGGCATGCGGCTGGCGCGCATCCAGGCGGGCGCCGATTCCATGATGGCATTGCCTGCCGAGGCGTTCTAAGCTCGCCGTGAATGATGGGGAACGGGCCGGTCTGACCGGCCCGCTCCGGTTTCTGCAAACAGCACAACCGGGAGGATACCGATGGCTGCAAATCCGGCCGACATACTGGGCGTGACCCGCCCGTCCTGGGAAACCGAGGACGTCTCCATGCTCAAGGACATGGCGGCGAAATGGCTCGACGCCGAGATCGCGCCCCACTACGAGGACTTCGAGAAGGACGAGATCGTCGGCCGCGAATACTGGCGCAAGGCCGGCGAGGCAGGCCTCCTCTGCCCGGCCGTGCCGGAGGAATACGGCGGCGCGGGCGGCACCTATGCCCACGAGACCGCCATCATCGAGGCCATCAGCCATGTCGGTGTCGACGGCTTCGGCATCGGCCTGCACAATTCCATCGTCGCGCCCTACATCGTTCACTACGGCTCGGAAGAACAGAAGCGCAAGTGGTTGCCGCGCATGGTTTCCGGCGAGCTGATCGGCGCCATCGCCATGACCGAACCGGCAGCCGGCTCCGACCTGCAGGGCATCAAGACCACCGCCCGCCGCGACGGCAATCACTATTCCATCAACGGCTCCAAGACCTTCATCACCAACGGCCAGAACGCCAACCTCATCATCGTCGTCACCAAGACCGACCCGTCCGCCGGTGCGAAGGGCACGTCTCTGATCGTGGTGGAAACCGATGAGGTGGAGGGTTTCGAGCGCGGCCGCAACCTTGACAAGGTGGGCCTGAAATCGAACGACACGTCGGAACTGTTCTTCAACGATGTGCGCGTGCCCACCTCCAACCTCCTGGGCGCGGAAGAGGGCCACGGCTTCGTCCAGCTCATGCAGCAATTGCCGCAGGAGCGCCTGATGATCGGTGCGACGGCCATTGCCATGATCGAGCGCGCGCTGGCATTGACCATCGACTACGTGAAGGAGCGCAAGGCCTTCGGCAAATCCGTCCTGGAATTCCAGAACACCCAGTTCAAGCTGGCCGAGGCCAAGACCGAGGCGACTGTCGGCCGCGCCTTCTACAATCACTGCGTGGCCGAGCATCTGGAGGGCCGCCTGAGTGCGGAACTGGCCTCCATGGCAAAATACTGGCTCAGCGACCTGCAGAACAAGATCATCGACGAATGCCTGCAATTGCATGGCGGCTATGGCTACATGAACGAATATCCCATCGCCCGCATGTTCCGCGATGCCCGCGTTCAGCGCATCTATGGCGGAACGAATGAAATCATGAAGCTTTTGATTGCCCGCAGCCTCTGAACTGCGGCACAGGAAGGAGACATCCCATGGCAGATGCTTACGTATATGACGCCGTGCGCACGCCGCGCGGCCGCGGCAAGAAGGACGGCAGCCTGCACGAGGTGCCGGCCGTTCGCCTTGGCGCCAAGGTTCTGGAAGCCGTGCGTGACCGCAACGGCCTCGACACCGGCACGGTCGACGACATCATTTTCGGCTGCGTCGATCCGGTCGGCGAAGCCGGGTCGGTCATTCCGCGTGCCTCCGCTTTCGAAGCCGGCTATGACATCAAGGCGCCGGGCATGCAGATCTCGCGCTTCTGCGCGTCTGGCCTCGACGCCATCAATTTCGGCGCGGCCAAGATCGCCCAGGGCGCTGACGACATCGTCATCGCCGGCGGCGTGGAAAGCATGTCGCGCGTCGGCATGGGCATGTCCGGCGGCGCCTGGTTCATGGACCCGTCTGTCGGCCTGCCGTCCTATTTCATGCCGCAGGGCGTGTCGGCGGATCTGATCGCCACCAAGCACGGCTTCTCGCGCGATGATGTGGATGCCTATGCGGTGGAAAGCCAGAAGCGCGCCGCCCATGCCTGGGAGAAGGGCTGGTTCAAAAACTCCGTCATCCCGATCAGGGACCAGAACGGCCTGACAATCCTGGACCATGACGAGCACATGCGGCCCGGCACCGACATGCAGTCGCTGGCCTCGCTCAACCCCTCCTTCGTCATGCCCGGCGAGATGGGCGGTTTCGAAGCCGTGGCCGTCCAGCGCTATCCGGAGATCGAGAGCATCAACTATGTCCATCACGCCGGCAATTCCTCCGGCATCGTCGATGGCGCTGCCGCCGTGCTGCTCGGGTCGAAAAAGGCCGGCAAGACCATGGGCCTGAAGCCGCGCGCCCGCATCCGTGCCTTCTCCAACATCGGCTCTGAACCGGCCATCATGCTGACCGGCCCGGTGGACGTGACGGAAAAGCTGCTCAAGCGCGCGAAGATGAAGATCTCCGACATCGACCTGTTCGAACTCAACGAGGCCTTCGCCTCCGTCGTGCTGCGCTACATGCAGGCCTTCGAGATCCCGCACGACAGGATCAACGTGAACGGCGGCGCCATCGCCATGGGCCATCCGCTGGGCGCCACGGGTGCCATGATCTTCGGCACCGTGCTGGACGAACTGGAACGCCGTGATCTCAACACCGCGCTCGTCACCCTGTGCATCGGCGCCGGCATGGGCACCGCCACCATCATCGAACGCGTCTGACCGGGAGAGAGAAAGAAAATGGCTGAATACAGGAATTTCACGGTCGAGGTGGACACCGACGGCATCGCGCTCGTCACCTGGGACATGCCCGACAAGTCGATGAACGTCTTCACCCAGGAGGTGATGGACGAGATCGACGCCATCATCGACCAGGTTGTCGCCGACGAGGCGGTCAAGGGTGCCGTCTTCACCTCCGGCAAGACGGACAGCTTCTCCGGCGGTGCGGATCTGACCATGCTGCGCGGCATCTTCGATACCATCCGCGACGCCAGGGCACAGGATCCGGCAAAGGCCGCCGAACTCGTCTTCGAGGCGGCCGGGCGCATGAACTGGCTCTGGCACAAGCTGGAGACCTGCGGCAAGCCATGGGTGTCGGCCATCAACGGCACCTGCATGGGCGGCGCGTTCGAATTATCGCTGGCCTGCCATGCCCGTGTGGTGGCTGACAGCGACGCGGTGAAGATCGCCCTGCCGGAAGTCAAGGTCGGCATCTTCCCCGGCGCCGGCGGCACCCAGCGCGTGCCACGCCTGACCGACACGCAGTCGGCCATGCAGATGATGACGACGGGCCAGACCCTGTCGCCTGCCAAGGCGCTCAAGATGGGCCTGGTCACGTCCGTCGTGCCGGGCAAAAAGCTGGTGGATGAGGCTAAAAAGCTCATCAAGGACGGTTTGGAGCCGGTCCAGCCGTGGGACAAGAAGGGTTTCAAGCTGCCCGGCGGCCCGGTCTACTCCGCGGCCGGGGCCAATCTCTTTCCGCCGGCCATCGCTCATCTGCGCAAGCAGTCCTATGGCAATTATCCTGCGGCCACGGCCATCCTGAAGTGCATCTATGAGGGCCTGCTCGTGCCCTTCGACACGGCATTGCGCATCGAGCAGCGCTATTTCGCCGAGATCCTTCAGACCACCGAGGCGGGCATGATGATCCGCTCGCTCTTCGTCTCGCTGCAGGAACTGAACAAGGGCGCGCGCCGCCCCGAGGGTATCAAGCCGACGAAGTTCAGGAAGGTCGGCGTTCTGGGCGCGGGCTTCATGGGCGCCGGCATTGCCTATGTCACCGCGAAGGCCGGCATTCCGGTCGTCCTGATCGACCGTGACCAGGAATCCGCGGACAAGGGCAAGGCCCATTCGGCCAGCCTGATGGACGGTCTCATCAAGAAGGGCCGTGCCACCGCGGACGACAAGGAAAAGCTGCTTTCGCTGATCACCGCCACGCCGGACTATGCCGAACTCGACGGCGCCGACCTCGTCATCGAGGCGGTGTTCGAGGATTCGGAAATCAAGAAGGGCGTGACGGAAAAGGCGGAAGCCGTTCTCAAGTCCACCGGCATCTTCGCTTCCAACACCTCCACCATTCCGATCACCGGACTGGCGAAGAACTCGGCGCGCCCGAAGAACTTCATCGGCATCCACTTCTTCTCGCCGGTGGACAAGATGATGCTGGTGGAAATCATCATGGGCAAGAAGACCGGCGACAAGGCGCTCGCCACGGCGATCGACTATGTCCGCGCCATCAAAAAGACGCCGATCGTGGTCAATGACACGCGCGGCTTCTACGTCAACCGCTGCGTGCTGCGCTACATGTCGGAAGCCTACAACATGCTCATCGAGGGCGTGCCGCCGGCCATGATCGAGAACGCAGCCAAGATGGCCGGCATGCCGGTCGGGCCGCTGGCGCTCAACGACGAGACCGCCATCGACCTGTCGCAGAAGATCCTCAAGCAGACCATCCGCGACATGGGCGAGAAGGCCGTCGACATGAGCCATGTCGAGCTGGTCGACACCATGGTGGACAAGCACGGGCGCCTTGGCCGCAAGAACGGCAAGGGCTTCTACGATTATCCGGCCAAGCCGGCCAGGAAGCATCTCTGGCCGGGCCTGAAGGATCTCTATCCGCAGCAGGATCCCGACAAGGTGGATGTGGAGGAACTCAAGCAGCGCTTCCTCGTCACCATCGCGCTGGAAGCGGCCCGCGTCATGGAAGAAGGCATCGTCACCGACCCGCGCGAGGCCGATGTCGGCTCCATCCTGGCCTTCGGTTTTGCGCCCTACACGGGCGGTACGCTCTCCTATATCGACGGCATGGGCGTGGCCGAATTCGTCGACCTGGCGAAGAAACTGCAGAAGAAATACGGCAAGCAGTTCAAGGCGCCGAAGGGTCTGGTCGAGATGGCCGGAAAGGGCGAGACCTTCTACCAGCGTTACGGCGCCAAAGCCGAAGAGAAGCAGGCCGCCTGACGCTGAAAGGGCGCATCTCCCATGTATGTATGGGCCCGCATGATCCGGATCGCGGCGACATATCGCCGCCGCGGTCCGTTCCGGGACGGTGACGAAAGCCGGCTCACCTTCCGTTGCCTGCCAACGGACATCGACCCGAACCTTCATCTCAACAATGCCCGCTACATGATGCTGGCCGATTGCGGCCGGCTCGACATCTTCTTCCGCTCCGGGCTTCTCAGGCTCACCCGCGCGCGCAACTGGGGGCCGCTCATGGGCGGCGTGCAAGCCGTCTATGTGCGCGAGATAAGGCTCTGGAAGCGCTTCGACGTGGTCTCCACCATCGAGACCTGGGAGGACAGCCAGATCATCGGCCGCCATCGCTTCCTGCTGGAGGATGGCACCACCGCTGCCGTGGTGATGACGACGGCCGGCATCTACGATTTTTCCAATCGTCACTTCATCCGCGCCGGCGAGGTCATCGAGGCGCTGGGTTACGAGGACCGGCCGCGGCCCCCGACGGAAGCCGAGCGCGCCTTCATGACCTCCCATGCCAACCTGCGAACCTTCGCCAGGCAGGCAGCACCGTAAAGCGCCTGGCCCTGTCCTTTTTCTGGCCAGGCCCTAATCTCTGCATGAGCCTGCCGGACGACGGCGAAGCGAGGGAAACCCATGACGGCGCATATCGACTACTATTTCACCTGCATTTCGCCCTTCAGCTATTTCGGTCATCAGGCCATCGGCGACGTGGCGCGGCGTCACGGCGCCCGGCTGAACCTGCGCCCGGTCCGGCTTGGCGAGGTTTTCGAGACCTCCGGCGCGTTGCCGCTAGCCCGGCGTCCCTTGCCGCGTCAGCGCTACCGCATGCTGGAACTGCAGCGCATCGCCGCCATGCGCGATCTGCCGGTCAACCTGAAGCCGGCGCATTTCCCGACCGATCCCACGCTGGCCGACGCCACGGTTGCGGTGCTGGTGGACGAGGGCGCCGACGCCTTCGCCTATCTGGACAGCCTCTATCGCGCCGTATGGGTGGACGAAGCGAATGTGGCCGACGATGCGGTCATCGCGGACAGGCTGGGCGCGGCCGGGTTCGACGCTTCAGCGATCCTGGCCAAGGCGCGCGGTGAGGCGGCCATCGCCCTCGTCAGCGCCAATACAGAGGCGGCAATCGCTGCCGGAGCGCTCGGCAGCCCGTCCTATGTGCTCAATGGCGAGGTGTTCTGGGGACAGGACCGCGTGGAGCACGTCGATCACGCGCTGGCGACCGGACGAGGGCCGTTTTTTGCCAACATGGCCTGATCGTGCTCTGGACAGCGGGTTGTTCGATCTCCTAAGGTAAATATTCCTTGAGGCGAAAAAGGCAGGAGCCATGCTATCCCACGCAGGCGTCTGGGCAGCCATTGATGCCCTGGCCGATCGGCACGGTCTGTCGGCCTCCGCCCTTGCGCGCAAGGCCGGTCTTGATTCCACGGCCTTCAACCGCTCCAAGCGCCAGTCCGGCGACGGCCGTTTGCGCTGGCCCTCCACCGAATCCGTGTCCAAGGTCCTGGTCGCCACGGGCACCTCGCTGGACGAGTTCTTGAAGCTGCTGGGGGCGGGCAACGGCGATTACGGCATGCCGGCGCACGTGCCGTTGCTGGGCGTGGCGCAGGCCGGTGCAGGCGGTTTCTTCGATGATGCCGGTTTTCCGGTAGGGCAGGGGCTGGACGTCGTGGACTTTCCCGTCCAGCCGGGCGAGGGCGTCTATGCGCTGGAAGTGCAGGGCGATTCCATGCTGCCGGTCTATCGCGACGGTGACCGCCTGATCGTCCAGCCGGGCGCGCAATGCCGCAAGGGCGACCGGGTGGTGGTGCGCACGCAGGGCGGAGAGGTGATGGCCAAGGTGCTGGCCCGTCAGGGCCGCACCGAACTGGAACTCGCCTCCCTGAACCCGGAGCATCCCCCGCGCCTGCTGGAGCGCAAGGACGTGGACTGGATGGCCCGCATCCTCTGGGCAAGCCAGTAGGCCGGCCGTGCGGCTGCGTTACCTGGCCCTGCCGGTGATGCTGCTGGCTTTCCTCTTCGCGGCAATGGAATTCTGGCCGCGCATCCCGGTGGAGCCGGTCGAAAAGCTGGCGCCACGCAACGACGGGGCGCCACTGGGTTCAGCCCGGCCAAGGATCTTGCCGCCATCTCCGGGTTCCGGCAAGACCGGCGTTGCGCCCACCGGATACGATCGTGTCGAGCCGCGCGCGCCGCTGAGCCCGCTGGCCGCGCCGGCAACGCCTGCCCCGCCACCCGATCCCGCCGACAGGTCGGCCTGGAAGGACCGGCTTCTGCACAAGCCCGTGGTGCTTGAAACCAACCTGCTGGAGGCCGATGGCCAGCGCCTGCGCCTCGATGGCATAACCACCCTGCCGCTCGATGCCACCTGCCGCGATGACGAGGCACGGGACCGGCCTTGCGGCATGATGGCCAGAACCGCGCTGCGCCGCTGGATCCGCCTCCGGGCCATATCCTGCCGCGCACCCGAAAAGCCACATCCCGCAGTGATCGCCACATCCTGCACGCTGGGCGGGGAGGATGTCGCCGCATGGCTGGCCCGCCAGGGCTGGGTGACGCGGGCGGATGCCCCGGCGCTTGAGGCAAGCCTTCAGGATGCCAGGCGCGAAGGCAGGGGGCTTTATGCCTATCGCGCGATCAATCCGCCCGCCCCGCCTTCACAAGAGCCGCGATGAGGCCCATATGCGTGGCACGAGACTGCAAGCATCCCCGCACAGGAGCCACCATGGCCAAGCCCGTCACCATTACCGTTTCCCATGAACTGGGCCGCGAAAAGGCGCTGGAACGGGTGCGCAACCGTTTCGACAAGGTCGAGGAGGCCATCGGCATGGGTGTTCGTCTCGACAAGGAATGGCGCGACGAGCAATTGCATTTCACCGCCGGCGCCTTTGGCCAGACGGTGACCGGCACGGTCGATGTCACCGAGACGGACATGACGATCCAGCTCATGCTGCCGGCCTTGCTGGCCGGCATGGCCGGCAAGCTCTCCGATACGCTCGGAAAGCAGAGCCGTCTCCTGCTGACGAAGGAATAGGACCGCCGTCAGGCCAGTTCGCCGTTGAGCGCCTTGCGAATGAGGGCGCGCATCTCCGCGATGCCGTAAAGCGCGGTGAACGAGCCGAAGCGCGGTCCGCGTTCTTGCCCCAGCAGGACCTCATAGATCATCTGGAAGAAGGCGACAGAGACGCCAGGCCCGCCATCCGGACTGGTCTTCTTGTGATCCTGGTAGCGTTCGATGCCGCGGGCAACGTCCAGCGCCGCATCCTGGATTGCCGCGCCATCGGCGTCCGCCGGCAATGTTCCGAGCGAGGCTTCCAGCGTCTCCAGCGCGGCGCGTTCCACCGCGTCAGGAGAGCGGAAGGTCTTCGCCGGCAGCACGAAATCGTCGAAATAGCGGATAGCATAGCCCACCAGCTCGTCGAGCTTGGGATGCGTCTGCGCTGTCACGCCCGGCGCGTAGCGCGAGATGAAGCCCCACAGCACGTCCTTGTCATGGGCGTTGGAGGCGCTGACGAGGTTGAGCAGCATGGCGAAGCTGACCGGCATGTCGCCGGCCGGCGGATTGCCGCCATGGATATGCCAGACGGGATTGGCCAGCCGGTTGGCCTCGTCCTGGCGCTCATAGGCCGACAGGAACGTGAAATATTCGTCGACCGCGCGCGGAATGACGTCGAAATAGAGCCGCTTTGCCGTGCGCGGCTTCTGGAACATGTAGAGGGCCAGGCTTTCGGTGGGCGCATAGGCCAGCCATTCGTCGATGGTCAGGCCATTGCCTTTCGACTTGGAAATCTTCTCGCCCTTGTCGTCGAGAAAGAGTTCGTAGACGAAATGCTCCGGCGGACGCCCGCCAAGTGCCTTGCAGATGGCATCGTAGACCATCATGTTGGGGCCGTGGTCCTTGCCGAACATTTCGAAATCGACCCCCAGCGCTGCCCATCGCGCGCCGAAATCCGGCTTCCACTGCAATTTCACCTGGCCGCCGGTGACGCGCTGGGTGATTTCCTCGCCATCCTCGTCGAGATAGGTGATGGTGCCGTTGGCCGCATCCACCGCCTTCATCGGCACATAGAGCACGCGCCCCGTCTTGGGCGAGATCGGCAGGAAGGGCGAATAGGTCGCCCGCCGTTCCTCGCCAAGCGTGGGCAGCATGATGTCCATGATGGCGTCATAGCGCTCGGCGACGCGCAGCAGGATGTCGTCGAACCGGCCGGACTTGTAGTAGTCGGTTGCGCTGGCGAACTCGTAGTCGAAGCCGAACGTGTCGAGAAAGCGCCGCAGCATGGCATTGTTGTGATGGCCGAAACTGGGATGCTCGCCGCCAAACGGATTGGGAACCACGGTCAGCGGCATGTGCAGATAGGGCTCCAGCGCCTTGCGGTCCGGCACGTTTTCCGGGATCTTGCGCATGCCGTCCATGTCGTCGGAAAAGCATAGCAGGCGTGTCGACACCGTGTCGCCGGTCAGCACGCGAAAGGCATTGCGCACCATCGTCGTGCGCGCCACTTCGCCGAATGTGCCGATATGCGGCAGGCCGGAGGGGCCATAGCCGGTCTCGAACAGGACCTCGGCCGGGTAGCCCGTCTTCTCGTACCGTTTGATGATCTTGCGCGCTTCCTCGAAGGGCCAGGCCTTGCTTGTCTGGGCAGCCGTTGTGAGGGCCTGGGTGAGGCCGGGCGAGAGGGGCGTTGACGCGGTCATGGGACGGGGGCGCTCCGGTTGCGCTGCGTTGCTTCATATCAGGATGCGCGGACCCTGATATTGAAGTGGCGGGCAGGGGTCAATCGGCGGCTCCGGAATTTGCTTGCGTCTGCCCTTTGCAAATCCTACCTATGCGGCGATTTGAATTGATCAGGAGTTGAAGATGAGCCTGCTCGCGACACAGGATGCACTGGTCTATGTCATGGTGGTCATGTCGGCGGTGGACCGCTCCATGTCGGATGACGAGATGAAGCGGATCGGCAATCTCATCGAAACGCTGCCGGTGTTCCGGGGCTACGGCGAAGACCGGCTTATCTCGGCAACGCGCGTCTGCCGGGAACTGTTGCAGTCCGACGACGGGCTCGACCGCATCTTCGACATCGTTTCGGAATCCGTGCCGCACCGCCTGCGCGACACCGCCTATGCCATGGCCGTCGAGGTGGCCGCCGCCGACCTGCATGTCGAGCAGGAGGAACTGCGCTTCCTGCAGATGCTGCGCGACCGCCTCGGTCTCGACAAGCTGACCGTGGCGGCCATCGAGCGCGGCGCACAGGCACGCTTTCGCACCGTGGAGTGACCGGAAGGCCGTTCCACCGGCCAATTCACCTCAACGTGACTTGCCCGTGTGCGCCGGATTTTCCAAAGCAGCAGGCACCGGACATCGAGGGTGAAACATCATGCTTCTGTCGCTTCCCGAGCCCGTCATCCGTTTCGGCGCCTTCGCATCCGTGTTTGCGGTCATGGCGCTGTTCGAGCTCTGGTCGCCGCGTCTGGCGCGTCCGGAAATGGTCGGTGCCTGGAAGGGCCGGCGCTGGTTTGCCAACCTGTCCATGGCCGTTTTGTCCACCCTGGTCCTGCGGCTTGTCTTTCCCGCTGCCGCCGTCGGCACCGCGCTCTGGACGCAGGCGCAGGGCTGGGGCCTGTTTCCCGCCCTCGGTCTGTCGCCGCTTGTCGCCGGCATCCTGGCCTTCCTGATGCTTGATTTCGCCGTTTGGCTGGAGCATTGGGCAAGCCACAAGATCCCGCTTCTTTGGCGCATCCACCGCATGCACCATGCCGACAACGGCTTCGACCTGACCACGGCGCTGCGGTTTCATCCGGCGGAAATCCTGCTTTCCATGGTCTGGAAGGCTGCCATCGTCGTGCTGCTGGGCCCGCCCGTCGTCGCCGTCCTGGTCTTCGAGATCGTGCTCAATGCCACGGCCATGTTCAATCATGCCAATGCCCGGTTGCCGCTGAAACTCGACCGTGTGATGCGGCTTTTTCTCGTCACGCCGGACATGCACCGCGTGCATCATTCGTCCTGGCAGCCGGAAACCGATTCCAACTACGGTTTCAACCTGCCGGTATGGGACCGTCTGTTCGGCACCTACCGGGATCAGCCGCGGGCGGGCCATGACGGGATGACCATCGGCCTTGACGACTATCGCGGGCCGGCCACGGCGAGCCTGCCATGGGCGCTCATGCTGCCGTTCCGCCGGTCGGGCTATCGCGTCGGCCTGCCCGAGGCTCAGAAAAAGCCGACAGGGAAATAGCGTAGATACAATTCGTTCAGGACGCCCTTGGCGGAGAGCTGTTTCAGGGCTTGCTCCAGCGCGGGCGCCAGCTTGTCCTGACGCGCATCCACCGCGATGCGGTGACCCGTGCCCAGCAGGTCGGGCGCATAATAGGCACCGCCGGAAAACATGCAGCATGCCTGTGCGCCGGTGCCACCAAGCCAGAACGACAGGCGCATGCCGTCGGAAAACACCGCGTCGGTCTTGCCGTCCCTGAGGTCCTGGGTCATCCAGGCCTCGCGCGAATAGACGACCGGTTGCGCGTCGGGAAACCAGGCCCGCAACATTTGCTCATGTGCCGAGCCGGACAGGACACCGACGCGTTTGCCGGCGAGCGTGGCGGCCAGCGGTTCTTCCAGCGCGGCCTCGCGCCGGGTCGCGAAGCGGGCGGGCAGCGGGAAATAGGCGCGTGTGAGGGCAATACCCTCCATCGTGTCGTCGGCGGGCAGGCCGCTGAGCACGGCATCGCCCTGGCCGGATCGCAGCGCACCGGGCAATTCGCCCCAGGGAAGGCCCTGGATCTGGCATTTGTCCAGCATGTCCATCTCGCGGCACAAGGCATGTGCGAGATCGACATGAAAGCCGGTCAGCCGGCCGTTTCCGTCAAGGAAACTGAAAGGCGGAAAATCAACCATGACGAGAAACCGGAGGCGGCTGGTCTCGCCAAGGGTGACGGCCGGAAGCCTTTCGCGGCTGTCCCAGAGTGCCGGGAATCCGTTCGCGCGTGCACTGGTCTGTGCAGGCAATGACAGGGCCAGTGCCAGCGCGATGGCCTGCCACGCCCGTGGCGATGTCTTCTGTTGCAAGAAAAGAATCCTCCGGTCGCGCAATGCTTCTGGCAAGCATAGGGCTTGCGTCTGGCCCGGATCAATAGCAGGCGCCGGCGGGTGAGGCGACCGCTTCCGGACACGTTCGCGTGACGCAACCGTGGATTTATGGAAAGTTAAGACGCACCCTGTTTAAATGGTTGTGTGTGCTGTGCGAATAAAATGTCAGGGGGCGAAATGGATGGGTAGCAGGCTGTTTGACGATACGCTGAACCATATCGGCTGGATCGACAAGGCGGGCAATGCTCAGGAAGTCTGCGACCGGTTGCTGGGAATTACGGCGCGTTTCGGGCTGGATCGCATGATCGTCGGGACGCAGGCCGCGCTGAACGAGACCGCGCGCAGCGAGAACGCGGATATCCTGCAAAGCGGATGGCCGGAGTCCTGGGTCGAGCGCTATCTGAACCGCGACTATGCCCGCATCAGCCTCGTCGTGCGCTACGCAAAGCGGACCATGCGGCCGTTCGACTGGAACGAGGCAACCGAAGCCGCCGGCAGGCGCCATCCCGGCAACGCCGTGATGGAGGAAATCTCGCAATTCGGCATCCGGAGGGGAATCTCGGTCCCTTCGATCACCTCGCAAGGCTTGCCGGCCCTGCTTTCGCTCGGCGGCGAGGCGATGGAACTGGCCGAAAGGGAATTCAGCATGGTTTCGCTGATCTCGACCTATGCCATGGAAAAGGCGATCCGTCTGGCCCAGGGAAGTCGTGTCGGGCGCTTCGCCCGTTTGACGCAACGCGAGGCGGAGTGCATTCGCTGGGCAGCGGAAGGCAAGAGCGAATGGGAAATCTCACGCATCCTCGGCATCTCCGAGCATACATCCGAGAAGCACCTGCTCAGTGCGAAGACGAAGCTCGGTGCCGTCAACCGGACCCAGGCGGTCGCCATGGCCATCCGTGAAGGCTATATTACGTGATCGCACCATTTCGACAGCTCTGCGGAGCATTAGGTTAGGCTCGCAACATGGGGTGGTGGGCTTGCGAGACAATCCGGTGAATGAAGCAAGGTTCGACAAGCGGCAGTCCGGCTTTGAACAGGCGGCGCCCGGCGGCGAAGAAGCGTCTGGCCGGGAGCCAGGCCGTGACGGCGCTTTCAGCCGGTCGCAGGAAGGCGTGGTGCAGGATCCGTCACCTTCCGGCAGACACGGCATCCGCAAGCGCGATATCCTGCGCAAGCTGGCGCGTTTTCTTTCCCCTTCCATCTGACCGCTGCCATGCGGCTCGCCGATACCGGCCCCGGGGAGGCAGCCAGGCTGCATCCGGAGTCGGTTCGCCTTGTCGGCATATTCAGCCGTGCGGGCATAGCCCCGCGTGACACGGTCGCGCTCATGCATCGCGCGGCGCGCAATGGAACGACCATCCAGCGTGAATTTCTGGCCTCGCCGAGTGTCGATGATGTGCGCTATTTTCATGCCATGGCCAGCGAACTCGGCCTTGCCTTCACCGACCATGTCGAACCGGATCGCCTGATCCACGTGTCCGGCGGCCCGGCCGCGCTCTCGCGCCCGCCGCATGAAGGCACGGCGTATTACAGGGGCGAAGGCGGTGCGGTCGAGACCCTGGTATCACCCGACATCTCCGATCTGCCCACCCTGCAGGCACTCAGGCAGGCCGGCGCCGAGCGGTTCTCATCCCTGACCGTGGTCGCCCCCGGCCGCCTTCGTGAGGCGCTCTTGAAGCGCTACGCCGGCGCGCTGCGCAGGCGGAGCACAGGCCGGCTGTTCGCGGCCCGGCCGGACCTGTCCGCGCGGCTGGTCTCCAACACCTGGCAAAGCTTTGCGGCAGGCTTGCTCGCCGGCGGATTGCCGGCCGGTTTCCTGCTGGCGCCGCAGGCCACATTGTCCCTCGTTCACGCCCTTTCCAGTCTTTTCTTCCTTTCATGCCTCGTCCTGCGCGCTCTGGCGATCGGGACGGCCCGCACACGCCGTCCCGCGCCGCTGATGCCTGTCGATCCGGCACTGCTCCCGACCTACAGCGTTCTCGTCGCCGCCTACCGGGAAGCGGCGGTTGTCGGTGAATTGCTGGTCAATCTGAACCAGTTGCGCTGGCCTCGGTCCAAGCTGGATATCAAGATCATATGCGAGGCCGGGGACGAGGAAACGCTTGCCGCGATCCACGCGCACCCGCTTGCCGGAACCGTCGAGGTGATCGTGGTGCCGCCCGGCGGCCCGCGAACGAAGCCCAACGCCCTGGCCTATGCCCTCGGTGTGACCCATGGCGAATTTCTCGTCCTGTACGATGCAGAAGACCGGCCGCATCCCGAACAATTGCTGGAAGCCTGGCAGGCATTCCAGGCGGCGAAGCCGGATGTCGCCTGTGTTCAGGCGCCCCTCTTCGTGCGCAATGGCTCGGCCAACTGGCTGACATCCATGTTTGCACTGGAATATGCGGCCTTGTTCCGCGGGCTTCTGCCCTGGCTTGCCCGGCGCGGGCATTTCCTGCCCCTGGGCGGGACATCAAACCACTTCCGCCGGTCCGTCCTCGACGAGGTCATGGGCTGGGACCCCTACAATGTGACCGAGGATGCGGATCTGGGCGTGCGGCTGGTGCGTTCCGGCTATCGCGCGACCATGATCGAACGGCCGACACTCGAGGACGCGCCCGGAAACCTCGGCGACTGGCGCGGCCAGCGCACCCGCTGGCTGAAGGGCTGGATGCAGTGCTGGCTGGTCCACATGCGCCATCCGCTCCGGCTGGCCCGCGAATGCGGCATGGCCGATTTCCTCATCGTGCAGGTTTTCCTGCTGGGCATCGTGTTTTGCGCGCTGGTTCATCCGGTGATCTATGGCACGGTCCTGCTTCATCTGGCTGGCATCCTCGACATGCCGGCAAGCCCGGCCCTCGGGCTTTGGTATCTCGACATGGGAATCATGCTGTCGGCCTATGCCGTCCATTTCTTCCTGGGGTGCAAGGCCATGTCGCCACCGGAACGCAAGCGCCTGTCCTGGCACTGTCTATGCCTGCCGCTCTACTGGCTCATGCAGTCATGGGCCGCCTGGTGCGCATTGCATGAACTGGTTCGCGCGCCCCACTACTGGGCCAAGACCCCGCACCGCCCGGCTTCGGTCAGGCCTTTCCCCGTTTTTCGAGGAATGCCGCGCCGGACATGATGACCGCCTCGTCCGGTTCACCGAGCCGCGCTTCGTCGCGTTCCGGGAAATCGATCGCACGCAGGACGTGGCGTATGATCTCGATCCGGGCGCGCCGTTTGTCATTCGCCCGCACCACGGTCCAAGGGGCATGTCCGGTATCGGTCTTTTCCAGCATGGCGTCGCGATGCTGCGTATAGGCATCCCACTTGGTGATGCCGGCAATGTCGATGGGCGAGAACTTCCAGTATTTCAGCCGGCTGTGGACCCGGTCGTGAAACCGCTTGAGTTGCGTCTCCTGGCCGATGTTGAGCCAGAACTTGAACAGATGAATGCCCTCCTCCGAGATCATGCGCTCGAAATCGGGCACGTCATCGAGGAATTTCAGATACTCCGTGGTCGTGCAAAAACCCATGACCGGTTCGACGACGGCGCGATTGTACCAGGACCGGTCGAAGGTGACGATCTCGCCCGCCGTGGGGAAATGCACCACGTAGCGCTGGAAATACCATTGCTGGCGTTCGGTCTCCGTGGGTTTGGAAAGGGCGACATTGCGTGTGTGGCGCGGGTTGAGAAACTGGCGGAAGGCCGAGATGGAGCCGCCCTTGCCGGCCGCGTCGCGCCCCTCGAAAAGCAGCATCACGCGGTGGCCCGATGTCTGCAGCCAGGCCTGCATCTTGACCAGTTCCTCCTGCAGCGCCTCCAGGGTCTTGTCGTAGACCTTCCGGTCAAGCTTGTCCTCATGGGGATAGCCGCCGGCGGTCATCACATTGTCTTTCACCCAATCCGGCAGCTCCGGGTCGCCGATGTCGAACACGCGTTGATGGCCGTCCACCTCGATTGAAACCGGTTTCAGTTCCGTGCCGCCAATATGGCTGAGACGCTTTCCCATTGTCATCAAACCTTCATTCAAACAAAACAAGGAAGCTGATCTTTGCCCCAAACGGTTCGCGATGGAAACCGGGGCCGGGCAGGCGGCGCCATTGGCTGCGGCCGGAAAGGAAATCATGCGACGACTTGCCGATCCCTGGCGTGCCACGGTCTTTCTGCTTCTTGCCGGCCTTGTTTCATTCTGGCTGAGTGCCACGCGCCCGGGCTATGCGGCCGCCGGTATGCTGCTCGTGATCCTTGTCGCCATTTACCAGATCCTGCGGTTGTCGGCGGAAAGGCGCGAAACGAAGGCACCGCCAGTGGTGCTCGAACCTGCCGGCGATGACGAAGTGCGCCGTTTCGCCGATGCGATGCCCGATCCGCTTGTCGTTTTCGGCCGAAATGCCGAAGTGGTCTTCGCGAACCAGGCGGCCCGTGAGGTTTTCGGTGAATTCCGGCGCGGGGCGTCCTTCCGGCTGCGCTTCCGCACCGCTGAGATGATGGATCTTGTCGATCATGTCTTGAAGGACGGCAAGCCGCGCGCCACCGACTATTCCGAGCGTTCGCCGCTGGAGCGCCGCTTCCGTGTCACCGCAAGCCCGCTTGCCGGCACGCCCGGCCATTTCCTGGCCACCTTTTCCGACCGGACGGAAGTCTGGCGCATGGAGCGCATGCGCTCCGATTTCATCGCCAATGCAAGCCATGAGCTGCGCACGCCCCTTGCCTCGGTGTCCGGCTTCATCGAGACGTTGCGCGGTCCGGCAAGGGACGATGCGAAGGCACGCGAGCGGTTCCTTGGCATCATGCAGAGCCAGACCGACCGCATGGCACGCCTGATCGACGACTTGCTGTCATTGTCGCGTCTTGAAATGAAGCCAGTCTTGCGCAGTCGGCAACCGGTCGATCTCGCATCCCTCGTGGAGCGCCTGATCGGCTCGCTGTCGCATCTGGCGGGCGAAAGCGGTGTGGAGATCAGCAGCCGGTGGGACGCGGCCCCACGCATGGTCTCCGGCGAGGAGGATGAATTGTTTCAGGTTTTTGAAAACCTGCTGGCCAATGCCTGCAAATATGGCGGCAGCGGCGGCCGTGTCGATGTGACCGCATCGCCTGCCAGCATGGACGGAAAGCCCGCCGTCGCGGTCGCCATCCGCGATTACGGCAAGGGAATTGCCAGGGAGCATCTTCCGCGGATCACCGAGCGCTTCTACCGCGTTGACGCCGACGAGAGCCGGCTGCGCAAGGGCACTGGCCTCGGGCTCGCCATCGTCAAGCACATCGTGGCCCGTCACAGCGGCCAGTTGCGCATTGAATCGGAACCGGGCCAGGGATCGACCTTCACCGTAGTGCTCCCGCTGGCCTGATCCCCTGCCGCCGGCCTGTCTGTTTGCCATGCATGCATTTTATAGCAGGCGGCAGGAAACAGGTATCGCACGACAAGTCCGGCAAAACATGTTAGCCGGTTATTCAAATGGAGCGAGTTTCGCGACGAAAGCATCCATGGGAGGAAACAGGTTTTCAAATGCCGGAATCAAATCACACGGTACGCGGCTTCGATGCCGATCTTCATGCCCTGTCCGACAAGATCGCCCAGATGGGCGGAATGGCGGAATCGATTGTCTTCGACGCGGTTTCGGCACTGGTGCGGGCCGACGAAAGCTTTGGCGACGAGGTGCGCGACCGCGACATGGTTCTGGACCGGTTGCAGCGCGAGATAGACGACAAGGCCGTGGCCATCATCGCGCGCCGCCAGCCGATGGCGCAGGACCTGCGCGAGGTTGTCGGCGCCATGCGCATTGCCGCCGACCTTGAGCGGGTGGGCGATCTCGGCAAGAGCATTGCCAAGCGCGTTGCCGTCATCACCCGCGACACGCAGCCGCGCAGCTTCTACCGGGGACTGGAGGCGCTGGCGGAACTGGCGCTTGGCCAGCTCAAGGATGTTCTGGACGCCTATGCCACGCGCTCCGTCGACCGCATCCCGGCCATGCGCGACCGGGACGAGGAAATCGACAGCATGTACACCTCGCTTTTTCGCGAGTTGCTGACCTACATGATGGAGGATCCGCGCAACATCTCTGCCTGCACCCATCTGCTCTTCTGCGCCAAGAACATCGAGCGCATCGGCGATCATGCGACCAATGTGGCCGAGACGGTCTATTTCATCGCCACCGGCCGTCAGCTCGAAGCGGACCGGCCGAAGGATGATGACAGTCACACGGTCGCTTTCAAGTCCTGAAATCGCGGCCTTGAAGGCCGTGGATGCATTCAGGCTGTCTGCCGGCGGGGCAACAAGTCGAACTGCCTCACCGCCATGTCGGGCGAGACGGTTCCCGCCGGCGCGGTTTAGCGGTTGCGCCGCCGCTCGGAAGCAGGCTGGAAGGCCAGGCGCGCATGATAGGTGCAATAGGGTCCGCTCTCGCCGGAATCGTTGCCGCAGAAATGGAAATCCTCGGCCAGCGGATCGCCGATCGGCCACTTGCAGGTGCGTTCGGTCAGGTCGGTAAGCGCCAGTTTGCGCGAAATCGGCACGACCACTTCGAGGCTGCGCGGGGCGGGCACTTCCTCCGCGATCACATCGACATCGAAGTCGGCTTTCAGCGCGTTCGCCCCCGAGGTCATCGGCGTCGGCCGCGGCGCTGGATTTCCGGTCCGCTGTGCCGGTTTGGCCGGTGTGGCGGCCGCGGGGCGGCCGGTTTTCTTGGGCCGCTGCTGGCTGGCAGCCGGGCGGCCGCGCCCGGAGAGCTTGAGCCGGTGGACCTTGCCGATCACCGCGTTGCGGCTCACCCCGCCCAGCTGGGCGGCGATCTGGCTGGCGCTCAGGCCCTCCGCCCATAGTTTCTTGAGGAGTTCAACCCGCTCATCGGTCCAGTTCATGGTCATTGCTCCGGTCGCCGCATTTCATTGAATCCCCCGGCGTCCGCCCGGATGACCGGGCGCCCTGATACGCAACATGTAGGGTTCGCCGCACGAGATGTAGTCTTTGATTGGCTGAAAGCTACAATACCCGGTGACTCGGTGACAAGAGTCCGGCCTCGTGCCGTCCGACCTTTTCGCGGTTTTCCCCAAATTTGCTTCCGGGGTGAGTCCGAAATGCGACAGATCGTGCCGGGGCCCGTTTGCGGCGTTTGAAATACCCGCCGGAGCGGCATAGATTGACTTCATGCCGTAGAACGGGAATAGTGCCGCCGGCCGCCCGGAGAGGCGGCTTTTTTTGATTTTCCTTGCCCCGTCCGGGGCTCTCTCTGGAGATGGGACGGTATGTCTGGGTCCGCATTGTTTGATACCTATGCACGCATTCCGGTGTCGCCGGAACGCGGGGAGGGATCATGGCTCCATATGAGCGACGGCGACCGTTATCTGGACTTCTCCGGCGGCATCGCGGTCAACTCGCTTGGCCATTGCCATCCCCATCTCGTTGCCGCGCTCACCGAGCAGGCCGGCAAGCTGTGGCACACATCCAACCTTTTCGAGATTCCCGGCCAGCGCCGGCTCGCCGAGCGGCTTGCCGAGCATACCTTTGCCGACAAGGTGTTCTTCACCAATTCGGGCGCCGAGGCGCTGGAATGCGCGATCAAGACCGCGCGCCGCTACCATTTTCAGAAGGGCCAGCCGGAGCGGATCGACATCATCACCTTCGAGGGCGCCTTCCACGGGCGCACCCTGGCCACCATCGCCGCTGGCGGACAGGCGAAATACCTTGAGGGCTTCGGCCCGAAGGCGCCGGGCTTCATGCAGGTGCCCTTCGGCGACCGGGAAGCCCTGCTCGCAGCCATGGGCGAAACCACCGCTGCCATTCTCATCGAGCCGATCCAGGGCGAGGGCGGCATCCGGCCGGTATCGGGCGAGACGATGCGCGACCTGCGCGACCTGTGCGACAGGAGCGGCGCGCTGCTCATCCTCGACGAGGTGCAGAGCGGCGTCGGGCGCACCGGCCGTCTGTTCGCACATGAATGGTCGGGCGTGACGCCAGACATCATGGCCATCGCGAAAGGCATTGGCGGCGGGTTCCCCGTCGGCGCCTGCCTTGCAACGGAAGAGGCGGCCAGCGGCATGGCTGCCGGTACGCACGGCACCACCTTTGGCGGCAATCCGCTGGCCATGGCAGTGGCCAATGCCGTGCTCGACGTGGTTCTGGAAGACGGGTTCCTGGAGGAAGTGTCGCGCAAGGCGCTGCTCTTCAAGCAGGGTCTTGCCTCGGTCGTCGACGAATTTCCGGACGTGCTGGCACAGGTGCGCGGGTCGGGCCTCATGCTCGGCGTGAAATGCGTGATGCCCAATGCGACGGTCAATACCGCATTGCGGGCCGCCAGGCTTCTGGCCGTGCCGGCAGGCGACAACGTCCTTCGCTTCCTGCCGCCGCTCACCGCCTCCGACGACGAGATCCGCATCGCGGTCGAGCGGGTTCGCGAGGCCGCCGCCAGCCTGGCCACGCCATAGCCAATCACAAGAAACGGATGGAGCCCAGCCATGGCCGACACCATGCGCCATTTCCTCGACCTTTCCGCCGTCAGTCCATCGGAACTGCGCGGGATGCTCGACAGCGCCCGCCAGATCAAGGCAGCCACCAAGGCCGGTCAAGGTCCGCGTCCGCTGGAGGGCAAGGTGCTGGCCATGATCTTCGAGAAGCCGTCCACGCGCACCCGCGTTTCCTTCGATGTCGGCATGCGCCAGCTCGGCGGCGAGACGATCATGCTCACCGGTACCGAGATGCAGCTCGGCCGCTCCGAGACGATCGCGGACACCGCGAAGGTTCTGTCGCGCTATGTCGATGCGATCATGATCCGCACCACAGAGCATGCCCGCCTGCTCGAACTGGCCGATGCGGCGACCGTTCCCGTCATCAACGGCCTGACCGATGACACGCATCCCTGCCAGATCATGGCCGACCTGCTGACCTTCGAGGAGCATCGCGGGCCGGTTGCCGGAAAGCGTTTCGCCTGGACCGGTGATGGCAACAATGTTCTCCATTCGCTCATGGAGGCGTCAGCCCGCTTCCGGTTCGAACTGGCCATCGCGCATCCGGAAGGCAGCGAGCCCTCGCCGGCATTCGTCGACTGGGCCCGCGCAAATGGCGGCACCATCACGCTGACCCCCGACCCGGTGGAAGCCGTGACCGGCGCCGATTGCGTGGTCACCGACACCTGGGTTTCGATGGGGCAGGAGCACCGCGCCCGCGGGCATAACGTCTTTCTGCCCTACCAGGTCAACGCGGAACTGATGGCGCATGCGAAACCCGACGCCCTGTTCATGCATTGTCTTCCTGCCCATCGGGGCGAGGAAGTGACCGACGAGGTCATCGACGGACCGCATTCCGTGGTCTTCGACGAGGCTGAAAACCGGCTTCATGCGCAAAAGGCCATCATCAACTGGTGTTTCACAGCGGGGCGCTGACCGTGACTGACAGTGACAAGGAGCTTGGCGAGATCGGACACGCCGGCGACGATGCCGTCGTGCCGTTTCAGGTGTCGCCTCTGGATGTGCGCGGCCGCATTGTCCAGCTTGGCCCGGAACTGGATTCCATTCTCTCCCGCCACGCTTATCCGCCGGAGGTCAGCCTGCTTCTGGCCGAGGCGACGACGCTGGCGGTCCTGCTCGGCACATCGCTGAAGTTCAACGGCAAGTTCATCTTCCAGACCCAGTCCGACGGGCCGGTGGACATGCTGGTGGCCGACTTCACCACGCCGGACGGCGTACGCGCCTATGCCCGATATGACGAGGCGCGGCTCGCCGAGGCGGTGGAAACCGGCCGCACCGCGCCGGAGGATCTCCTTGGCAAGGGCATCCTGGCCCTGACCATCGACCAGGGCGTTCACATGCAGCGCTATCAGGGAATTGTCGAACTGGACGGGTCCAGCCTCGAAACGGTGGCGCAGAAATACTTCCGCCAGTCCGAGCAGATCCCCACCGCCGTACGCCTTTCGGCCGGCCGGCAAATCCTGCCCGGAAACCTCCAGCAATGGCGCGCCGGTGGCATCGTCGCCCAGTTCCTGCCCGATGCGCCGGAGCGCATGCGCATGCCCGACCTGCATGGCGGCGACGGCGACGATGGCAGCGCCCATGTCCCGGTGGACAATGCCTGGCGCGAAACGGAGGCGCTTCTTGCTACCATCGAGCCGACGGAACTCTGGGATCCGACCGTCGGCGCCGAGCGCCTGCTCTACCGTCTGTTCCATGAGCATGGCGCGACGGTCTATGAGCCGGCACCGGTCCATGACAAATGCTCCTGCACCCGCGAAAAGATCGGCGCGATCCTCGACGGCTTCACCGCCGAGGAGATCGACGAGAGCATCGAGGACGGCAGGATCCAGGTAACCTGTGAATTCTGTTCCACCAGCTACACGTTCGATCCGGCGGACCTGAAGAAGGAATGAACCGCCGGCAGGTCAGTTGACCATGCGAACGGTGCCGGGAATGTCCAGCGAGAATGCCGGAATGTCGACATCGAAGTGCCGGCCCTGGGCGTCGCTCATCGTGTAGCTGCCCTGCATGATGCCCGAAGGGGTGGGCAGAGGGCAGCCCGACGTGTATTCGAACTGGCTGCCCGGCGCGATCACCGGCTGTTCGCCCACCACGCCCGGCCCGCGTACCTCTTCCACCCGTCCATGGGCGTCAGTGATGCGCCAGTGCCGGAAGAGCAGCTTGACAGCGACATCGCCCTCATTGGCGATCAGAACCTGGTAGGCCCAGAAGAAGCGGTTTTCCTCGGGCTCGGATTCGTCATCGAGATAGATCGGCTCGACGCTGACTTCGATGTTTTCGGTACGTGCTCGATACATGGCAGGCTCCAATGCGCGATCATACACCCATGGCGCGCCCTGTCGTCAACGGGCTTGGCCCGGACAGTCAGGAACGGTGGTGCCGGAACGGGAAACCGAGAAATCCTCAACCTCAGAAAGAAGCTCAGGAAAAAACAACATATAGTTGTATTTGCGATGAAAACAAACACAGGTTGATCCATGGCGTCAAGTCGTTCGCAGTTCGGACGAGCAAGCCGTTCAACCATTGCTGAATAGAGGCGTTTCGGCCTATCGGGTGCGATCGGAGTTCTGTTGAAAAACCGGGTCTTGCCCGCCCGTCTTGAATCGCGACAGGATGAGCAACCGCCAAGGCGCGGTCATTTTCACGGGGGATAGCATGCTGGATGGCTGGGTGCGCAGGCGCATCGATCCGGGCCTCAGGGCCATGGCGCGCAAGCTGGCCGCCTGGGGCGTCAGTGCAAACATGGTGACCTGGTGCGGCTGGGCGATCGGCATGGCGGCGGCTGGCGCCATTGCAGGCGGATGGCTATGGACCGGGCTCGCCCTGCTGCTCGCCAGCCGGCTCGCCGACGGGCTTGACGGCGCCGTCGCCGCGATCCGCGGCAAGACCGGCTATGGCGGTTATCTCGACATCGTCCTGGATTTCATTTTCTACGGCGCCATCCCGCTGGCCTTCGCCATGCTCGACCCGCAAGCCAATGCATTGGCGGCCGCGGCGCTTCTCTTCACCTTCTATGCCAATGGCGCCAGTTTTCTGGCCTATGCGGTGCTGGCCGAGCGCCATGCCATGGAAACCACGGCCCGGGGCGAAAAGTCGCTCTATTTCACCACCGGCCTGGCGGAAGCCACCGAGACCATTGCCGTCTTCGTCGCCATGTGCCTGTTCCCGGCCTGGTTCGCCGTCATCGCGTGGTGTTTCGCCGCCGTGTGCCTCTACACGGCGGCCATGCGCATCCTGCTGGCCCGGCGCACATTCGCCGCGCGCCGCTGACCGGTCAGGCCCGCGCCAGCGCCTGTTCGAGATCGGCGATCAGGTCGCCGGCATGTTCCAGCCCGACCGACAGGCGCACCGTGCCGGGCCGGATGCCCTGTTCCAGCCGCGCCTCCTCGCTCAGGTTCTTGTGCGTGGTCGTGCTGGGGTGGGTGACGAGGCTCTTGGCATCGCCCAGATTGTTGGAAATGGCGAAGATCTCCAGGGCGTTCTCGAAGGCGAAGGCAGCGTCCTTGCCGCCATTCAGTTCCATGCAGACCATGGTGGAGCCGCCGGCCATCTGCCGCGCGATGATGGCGGCCTGCGGATGGTCGGCCCGCCCGGGATAGATGACCTGCGCCACTTTGCCGTGACCGGCCAGGAAATCGGCGATCTGGCCCGCGCTCGCCGTCTGCTGCGCCACGCGCAGCGGCAGCGTTTCCAGCCCCTTCAGCAGCGTCCAGGCGTTGAACGGCGAAAGGCTGGGGCCGGTATGGCGGAAATAGTCGTGCAGGTTCTCGTCGATCCAGTCCTTCGATGACAGCACGATGCCGCCAAGGCACCGGCCCTGCCCGTCAATGTGCTTGGTGGCCGAATAGACGACCACATGGGCGCCCAGTTCCAGCGGCTTCTGGTAAAGCGGCGTCGCGAAGACATTGTCGACAACGACCGTGATGCCATGGGCATTGGCAAGGGCTGTGACCGCCGCGATGTCGATCACCGCCAGTGTCGGATTCGTCGGGCTTTCCAGGAAGAACACCTTCGTGTTCGGCCGGATGGCAGCCTCCCACGCCTCCGGGCTGGTGCCGTCGATGATCGTGGTCTCGATGCCGAATTTCGGACACAGCGTTTCCGCCACCCACCGGCAGGAGCCGAACAACTGCTTGGCCGCGACGATGTGGTCGCCCGCCTTGAGCTGGCAGAGCAGGGCGGCCGAAACGGCGGCCATGCCGGACGCCATTGCCCGCGCGTCTTCCGCCCCTTCCAGCGCCGCCATCCGCCTTTCGAACATGTCGACGGTCGGATTGGCGTAGCGGGAATAGATGAAGCCGGGCGCCTCGCCCTTGAAACGGGCTTCCGCAGCCTCCGCGCTGTCATAGACGAAGCCCTGCGTCAGATACATCGCTTCCGATGTTTCGCCGAACTGCGAGCGCAGCGTGCCGCCGTGAACGAGGGTTGTCTGCGGGTGGAGGGGGCGTTTTGTCTCAGCCATCGGTCAAGCCTTCACAACAAAAAACCGGCCGCGAAAGTCGCAAAGCCGGTGTCATTCGGCCCTTTTTAGCGACTTGTTTAACGTGGCTGCAAGCCGGCCGGCCAAATCACCACGGGATAAACGGGCTTATAGGCTTGCAGATCCCTTGCGTCAACGCGCTTGCGCGTTAATGCTCTGCGGCCAGACAGGGGAGGGCGGCACCGTGCGCCAGACAGGCATTCTGCCGGACCGTGACATTGCCGAACTGCACAAGACGGGCGGGCTGATCAGCGCCCGTCCGCTGGATGATGACCAGGTCCAGCCCGCCAGCCTCGACTTGCGTCTTGGCCATACGGCCTATCGCGTCCGTGCTTCCTTTTTGCCGGGTCCGTCGGCGACGGTGGAAAGCAAGCTGGAGCGACTGAAGCTGCACGAGATCGACCTGTCCGAGGGCGCGGTTCTTGAAACAGGCTGCGTCTACATCATCCCGCTGCTGGAAAGCCTGCATCTGCCCGACACGGTTTCGGCATCGGCCAATCCGAAAAGCTCCACCGGCCGGCTCGACATCTTCACCCGCGTGATGACGGACCACGGCCGCGAATTCGACAAGATCGCGCGTGGCTATTCGGGCCCGCTCTTCATCGAGGTCAGCCCGCGCACCTTTCCCATCGTCGTGCGCACCGGGTCCAGGCTGAGCCAGATCCGCTTCCGCAACGGCCATTCGCTGCTGTCGGAAGGCGAGCTGATGCTGCTCCACCGCTCCGAGGCGCTGGTGGACGAGGGCGAACCGCATATTTCCGGTGGCGGGGTAGCCTTGTCCATCGACCTGATGGGCGGCGAAGGCGGCCTGATCGGCTATCGCGGCAAGCACCATACCGGCCTGGTGGATGTGGACCGCCGCGCCGCCCATGACGTGCTGGATTTCTGGGAGCCGTTGCAGGGCAGGGGCCTGGGCGAACTGGTGCTCGATCCGGACGAGTTCTACATCCTCGTCAGCCGCGAGGCGGTTCATGTGCCGCCGGATTTTGCCGCCGAAATGACGCCCTTCGATCCGCTGGTGGGCGAATTCCGGGTCCACTATGCCGGTTTCTTCGACCCCGGTTTCGGCCATGCCTCGGCAGGCGGCAAGGGCGCGCGCGCCGTGCTGGAAGTGCGCAGCCATGAAGTGCCCTTCATTCTCGAACACGGGCAGATCGTCGGCCGTCTCGTCTATGAGCACATGCTGGCGCGCCCCGGCACCCTCTACGGTGCGGACCTGAAATCGAACTATCAGGCGCAGGGCCTGAAACTGTCGAAGCATTTCCGCTGAAGGCACCTGCCTTGACCTGAGCCAAGGCGCATGGCTCCCTTTCCCGCCAGGATTTGGCTCTACCGCAGCGGGAAGATGGCAATGGCGATTTATCCGGAACTGGCCGAGAAGTTCGAGAAACTGCAGGACGACCTTGAGAGGGCCATCGCGGAGCGCCGCGCGGCATTCAACTACCGCATGGAGCGCGGCCGGGTTGTCTTCGAGGCCGAAGTCCTGCGCCTGCATCGCCAGATGCGGACGCATTGGCTGAAATACGTCGCCGGTGCCCGTCTATCCGTGATCCTGACAGCACCGGTCATCTATTCGGTCTTCATTCCGCTCGTCCTGCTCGATGTCTTTGCGTCCGTCTATCAGGCTGTCTGCTTCCCCGCATACGGGCTGGAGAAGGTGCGGCGCGCCGATTACATAGTCTTCGACCGCTACAGGCTGGCCTATCTGAACGGGTTGGAAAAGCTCAATTGCTGGTACTGTTCCTATGCCAATGGCCTTCTTGCCTATGTGCGGGAGATCGCGGCGCGCACGGAAACCCGCTGGTGCCCGATCAAGCATGCCAGACAGGCCAGGGGCATCCATCCCTACCATGCCGGTTTCGCCGATTTCGGCGACGCTGAAGCCTACAAGGCCCGCGCCGGTGTTGCGGCGGGTGACCGTCGCTCACTGTGACAGTGGGCAGGGGCGGGCGCGGTCAGGAACCAGGCGCGGCCGCGTCATCGCCGCCCAGGTCGAGCAGCCCGCCGGCGATGCGCCGCGCAATATGCCGGTCCACGCCGGCGCGGTCGGGGCAGTCGTGGAACCGCCCGCCGCAATGGCCCGCAAGCCGCCGCAAATCCTTGAAGACATCCGATCCGGGTATCCCTGCGGCGTCCAGCAGGGCTGTGGACAGATAGGCGATGTCGATGGGCGCCGGCGCTGTGGCGCCGGTCTGCGGAGAAACCGTGTAGAAGGTGCGATAGGCCATGGAGCGCGGCCGGGCCAGCGCATCCTCGCCCGACAGGCGCTTGGCGTGGTCAAGCGTCACATAGGTCTGATGATCGCCGAAACTCATGACGATGAGGCCGCGGTCCTGTTTGCGGGCGGTCTCGCGCGCGGCGAACGTCTCGAAGTCCTGGCGCCCGATCACCATGCGGCGCAGATATTCGGCGGTTTGCGGGTCCGGATCGAGGGAGGCGGCGTCCGGTTGCACGCCCGGCAGCAGGGCCTCTTCATAGGGCGAATGGGCAATCATGGTCTGGACGAGCAGGAAGAGCGGCCGTTCGTCCTGTTCCCTGTGCCCTTCGACAAACTGGCTCGCGGCGTCGAAATAGAACGCATCCCGCATGTGGTAGGACGATGCTCCGATGTCATACCGGTCGAGAACCGTCTCGAAGCCGATGGATGAAAGAAAGGGACCTTCGTTGACGAAGGTGTAGTTGAGCGGAAGGATCGCCGCCGTCCGGTATCCGCATTGCGAGAGCATCTCGGGCAGCGCTCCGCGCACCTTTCCTTCCAGCATCATGGTCAGATAGGGGCTGCGCCACCCGAAATCGGTCGCCGACAGCCCGGTCATCAGCGAAAGATTGGAGATCCAGGTTCCGCCGCCGAAGGTCTCGACGAAAAGCGGCTTGAAGGTGTCTGCCGCGCCCTGCATCCGGCGGGAGATCGCCTTGCCGTGCGGCATCTCGGGAAAGATGGCCGGGTCGGTCATGCTCTCTTCCAGCACGACGATGATGTCCGGCCGCTGCCCGTTGCCGCAATCCACATCGCCGCTGAAAGGCGCCTCCGGCGCCATGCCGGCGATGCGCTTTTCGAAATCATTGGAAGCAAACATGTATTGCAGGTCGAGAAGCGACACGAAGAATGCAGAAACATGGCGCCCCTGGAGATAGTAGAAATAGCGCTGCTCGGCCGAGGCCTCTGCCGGAAAGGTCAGCTTCAGCACCATGGCGGCGGCCAGAGCGCCGGCGAAACGGTGCGGCAGGCGTATGGTCTGCCTCTTGTCGCAGCGGAAAAGCATCACGGCCCCCGCAATGCAGGCGATGGCGAGCCCGAGAACGGGCAGCGCCAGCATGGGGTAGGAATCCAGCAGGAAGGAAGCGACCTCGCGGTCCTCCGCGACCATCACGAAGTCGTAGAAATGCAGCGAAAATCCCTTGATCTTGTATTTGAGCGTCGAGACCACTGTCAGAAAACCGACAAGAAACCAGGCCAGCAGGATCGAGAACCCCAAGCGGCCCGAAAGGACATAGGCCAGGCTGGCGATGAAGAGGACCGTTGCGATACAGTACAGGACTGTCATCGAACTGTTGTCCATTCGCGCTATGAAAAGAATGCCGCAAAGGCTGATCGCCGTCAGCGCGACCGGGTGCAGGACGATATTCAGTATCTTGTTCAATGGCATGGCATTCGCTCCCGGCTGGAAGTCGTGCATCATGCAACAAAAGAATAAATTAGTCGGCAATTGAATACGAAAATACTTAACCGGAATGGTTAGCGCCACCCGGTGTCATTGACGGCAAGCGCGCATGCGCATTCGCAATGCCCGTTGCCAAATCCCGGGCCATCCCTTGCCATGCTGCCGGCCTTGCCGCTTGACTTCCCGGCCGCCACGGTCAATCTATGGCATCACCTGAGCGGGTGTAGTTCAGTGGTAGAACGCAAGCTTCCCAAGCTTGATGTCGTGGGTTCGATCCCCATCGCCCGCTCCAGTCATTCCAAGGCGTTAACGAGTTTTGATTGGGTCTCGACCGGCGGGTTTTACACCCGGTTTTACACTCTATGTTCTCCCTCTGGCCTGATCGAGCCTGCTGATCAGGTCACGCATCGCGGCGGAGTGACTGACATAACGCCGAATGATTCTGTGCACGTGCTCCTCCTCCCAGGCCATCATTTCCGCGATTTCACGCTCTGACAGGCCGGCAACATAGAACTTGGTTGCCGCAGTGCCGCGGAGGTCATGGAAGTGCAAATTATCGCCGTCAGGCCAAGCTTTCCGCTTTGCCTTGTTGAACGAACTTCCAAGCCCGTCGCGCGTCCAGGGCTTGCGGTTGCTGTTGGTCAGGACCGTCGGAGAGCATCTTGGTATGCGGGCCAGAACATCACGTAGGTCCTCGTATAGAGGAATTATTGCTTCGCGACGGTGCCCACTCTTGCCGGTTGTTATGATGATCGCATTCTGATCAATGTGAGACCAGGATGGTCGGATAAGGTCGCTGACGCGCAAGCCTGTGTGCGCTGCCAGATCGACAGCATCTGCAATCGAGGATGAACAGGTCTCTTTGAGGCGCGCTATGTCGGCGTCTGTCCAAATGATGTCAGCGCGTGAGCCAGAATACAACTGTTTGATACCCTCGCAGGGATTGTTAGCGATCCTGCCGAGAGGATCGACCGCGTAAGATAGCACCCGGGACAATACTTGCATGCCGGTATCGGCGGCTCGCGGTGTCGCAGCATAGCTACCACGCCACTTTCGAATCTCGGGCCGGATCTTCTCTGGCCGATCGAACTGTGCGATGCGCAGATCGCCGAAATAATCGGCGATCCGATCAAGCCACGGTGCCCAGGTTTGCTTCGTCGTATCGGCCAGTTTCTTGTAATCGTTGCTGGCCTTGTAGAGCGCAACGAGTCCACGGAACCTGTTTTCGTCTGGCCCTGAGCGGCTGGCAATTGCCTTCTGATAGGCCGCGTGGAACTCTGGTGTCCCGGGTTTCCCGGCTATCCGAGGCCCTCCGCGCCAAGCATAGTAGTAAGTTCGGCCCTTGCTGTTGACCTTGTGCAGACCCTTCAGATCAACCTTGACCATGTCTCGACTTGAACTCCAATAGCTCACGATCGAGGTCATCGGTGTCATCGATCGAAGGTGAAGCAAGATGCCAACGATACGTGCCGTCAGGCATTAGATCCAGCGCCGTCGGCTCGAGACCAGCCTCACGCAGAACCGAGAGTGTAGCCTTCATCTGTCGCGTGCCAATCTTGGCACGTGATTTTCTCGATTGACCTTCATTGGTGCCGGACTGCTCATTCATGACTGCGTTATAGCAATCGCGAAGAGGCAATGCTGCGGCAGAATGACGCACTATCAAAAGTAGATAATTGAGAAATATACAATCAGATTTTGGCCATTTGTGGCTAACCGCGCTGATAAGGCCGGCGCCAGCCTTTAAAGGCGATACTCGATATGGAAGATGATTGGCTCGCGCGAGCCCGACAATAAGACTTTTCCCTCCAGGACTTGGCAAGCCTCACTTTGCTACCGCTTCGTCACGATTCCCCATTCACGGCGTTCTGCCGGCGAATACCAATAGATGTCGTCGGCGCGGCGGGTCATGGCTCTCATCACGGCCAGGGGGCTCACCTGCATCAACTCGTGATAGCTGGACAGAAAGCCGATCATGTCCTGCACCGACTGGATCTCGGCATAGGCGCTATCGATATGGCTGAACTGATGATTGCCGATGCGCCCGTCATGGGTAACCTTGCGCGACCAGCCGCCGATGAAGGCGAGCATGCATGCCGAGGCGCAGCGGGAGCTCTCGCCGACATGCGTGTCCAGTTTCCGGTCGCGTATATCGGCGCCCATCTTCATGCCGGCCAGCATGTTGCCGCCGGGGCTGTGGAACGTGACGCTGTGCGGTGTGTAACCGGCAGCCCGCACTCTCTTCAGGAACGCGGTAAACTCGTCCGGTGTCGATGCCGTGATCTTGCCGACTGCTGCAATGTAGATGTCGTTTCGCATGCAGAACCGCATCGGCGCGTGATAGGAGAGACCTGACATCTCGGCACAGCGGATGGCGGCCTCCGCGGGTCCCGCGTTTGCAAAAAGGGTCAATGCAAGGGCAGCCATCGCCAGCCATCGTCGAAAGTTCCTAGACACCTCAGCAGATCCTCCGGAAAATCTGATGTCGGATCGTGCACCGAAAAGCTGTTTCACAACGCAGATGTGCATCACGGTCCAGTTCGTTGTGTTGATCATAAGTGATTGAGAATAAATAATTAATCCTGACACGTCAGCATTTAGCGTCGGCCTGCGATACTTTATCCGAGCCCAATCGCAAAGGGATCAAGGCATCCTCCATGCCCCTTGCTCATTCTGAATCGCGTCCGTGATGCCATCTCGCCGAAACATCGCGGACATGATCTCGGAGATCGCGGTTTGTGACGATCCCGCTGAGCCGGCGGTCATACCCGATTGAAGGCCCGCCATATCCTCGCGGGTATCGCCCATCGGCCAAAGCGCCTGGGATGCCAGCTTGCGCTTTCGTTGCATCAGGCTTTGCAACAGGCAGTCGAAGGATTCCGCACCGTAACCTGGATGAATGGCCATCGGCACATGCACTTCGACCGGCTTCGTTTGGCCGATGCGATGGACCCGGTCATTGCACTGTTCCTCTACAGCCGGATTCCACCAGCGGGACAAGTGAATGACATTGGTTGCCGCTGTGAGGGTCAAGCCTGTTCCTGCCGCCTTGGGACCGAGAACGAGAACATCGAACCCACCGTCGTTTTCCAGATGTTTCTGAAACCGGTTCACGATGGCCTGACGCTTTGGGATCGGAGTGTCGCCATTGATGATATCGACCCGTTCAAGTTGGAAAAAGTAGCGGACCAGCTCGGCAAAGCGGAACTGCATCTCCCGGTGTTCGATGAAGACAAGGACCCGTTCCTTCCGCTCGGCTATCTGGCGCAAGATTTCCATCGTGGCGCTCAGTCGCGCGCTCATCTCCACGAAATCTTCCGGGGCGACGTTCTCTGAAGCCCCGGGATGAACAGACACGGACCGGATGTGGTGGAGCATCCTGAGCGCAGCGCCGGGTCCGCCGGTGGCGAGTTTGGCCCTGGCGTCGTCATAGGTCCTTGACTGAACCTGTGGCATCAACCGCGGATGAAGGAGGCGCGATTTGGTTGGCAGGTCGCGTGCAACCTCTTCCTTGAGGCGCCGGATGCCGAGGGCAGGATGGCCTTCCTGTGGCTTGAAGACCCTTGCATGCAACTCGGCCATGTTGCCTTCATCGGGATCGCGATACTTTTCTTTGAAATCGATGCCCGACCCCAGCGAGCCCGGAGCGATGTTGTCCATGATGGTCCAGAGATCTATCGTGGCGTTTTCGATAGGCGTGCCGGTCAGTCCAATGCGGAAATCCGCGTTCATCGCCTCTGCGGCCTTGGCGGCGATCGTGTCCTTGTTCTTGATATTCTGGATCTCGTCCATCACCAGCGCAGCGAAGGGAATCCTGCCCAGCGAATGCTGATAGTTGGCAAGGGTGGTGTAGGTGGTGAGAAACCAGAAGCGATGCGCGCGGCCGTCCTCGAATGCTTCGTCCAGCCAGTCGAGGTCCAGCATGGGCAAGCCGGTTCTGGTCTCGGTCGCAGACGCACCGACCCGCTTGTGTCCGGAAATCGAGGAGCCATAGAGCCGGATCAGCGTTCCGAACTTGCGGGGCGCGACATGGCGATCAACCTCTTCCTCCCAGTTGCGGAGCAAGGATGTGGGCGCAACGATCAGGATGGGTCCGTTCGCCGTGGCGTCAGGCGAGCGCGTATGGGCCTGCAGCCAGTTCAGGAACGCGATCGTTTGCAGCGTTTTGCCGAGTCCCTGTTCGTCGGCATTCAGGATACCCGGCAGGCCACTTGCCCACGCGCTCGTGGCCCAGCGAAAGCTCTCGACCTGATGTTCTCGCAGCGGCGTCGTGATGGTCTCGGGTATCTCCAAAGGGAACACTCGTTTTCCGCGGCCGGAGCGCTGCATGCCATGACAGGCTGGCAAAGTTGTCCAGCGTGTCGAGGATGATCGGCCCTTCACTGGGGCGGTCGTCGGCTTGTTCGTCGCTCTTCGACGAACGGCCCTCGGTTTCGTTCTCAAGGCCCTTGATCTGTGCTTCGACAGCAGCAAGCCGCTCCGGCGTAACCCTTACATCTTGTCCATCAATCGTAACGGCTTTCTCGCCGCCACCATCGAGATGCCGGGTCATTTCGTCACGCAAGTCCTTCAGGCGCTCAAGAGACATCTCCTTGATTGCCTCCGCCACAGGCTCGGGAAAAGCTTCCGGTAACCAGGCCGTGCCACTTCCCTCGAAATCCGCACCGGACTTGCGGTAGACAACGACGCCAACCACGCGCTCGGAATATTCACGGCTTTCTACAAGCCCGGGTCCCGCGATGGATTCGACCAGTTCCTCCTGGCTGGCTTCATCAAGACCGTCAAAGGCGCCCTGGTTCGACAAATGGCGATTGACCGCCTCGGTGATGAAGGCACGCGGGTTCTCGATGAAAGCCTTGCGCTCCGCGCGATCCGCCTTCTGCACCCGGGCCAGTTCTTCGAGAATCGGTGCACTGCTCTTGTCGATCACGAGATAGGAATTATTGCCTAGCTGATAAGCGGGGCGGGCTCCGCGCGTGTGAAGCCTGTTCTGAAAGACCGCGAGGGCCTCGCCGGTCAGTTCGGCATTGGCCTCGGAAATGTCATGCTCGGCTATGCCATCCGCTTCCAGACGCCTCGACGAATAGGGAACAACCTCGAACTGGCCGAGCGACCGGTCCGGTGAGATCGAGAACCGGTTGGCAATACGCACTTCAAGGCCGCGCAGAAAGGCGGTCATGGATAGCCCGGCCATTTCACGGTTGGCCGGAACGGAAGACGGGATGGCATCATCCGGTTCAAGCGCCTGCCTGAATTCGGCAAGCGCGCTCCAATGATCTTCGATCGGGCGCGATGAATCAAAGCCATCCGCAAGGTCGAGCGCCCGTTTCATCCAGAGCGGGATGCGTCGAGGGCCTTCGGCCGTCTGGAGAAAGGCGCCGATGCGTTTGGGCATCTGCCTTTGGCCATGCAGCAGCCATTCGTAGTCGAGCCGGAAATCGCTGCGACCGAGAACGCCGGTGACATCGGTCTTGAGCGTCAGGTGCACATCCGGTGGAAGACTGAGCGCTGCGGCTGCCTTTGCGGTCAGGCTTGCGATGGCGTCATGCGACAGGCGAAGATGATCGTCGGCGATGACCACCTCATCCTCGTGATCTTCTTGCCAATTGCGCAGGTCTGCCAGCGCAAACAGCAGATCGCCCTGCTCAGGACCCAGGTGTGTGAATGATGGCGTCTGCGCAGGTTGCCCGCGCAACCGTGAGAGGAAGCTGCGCTTGATCTCCGGGAAATGGATTTCGACGCCATTGTCTGCGACGGAATGGGCGAGATGCGATTCAAACATTCTGCATCACCCATCGTTCCCAGTTCGGAATAGGCCAATGCGTTTTCGATTTAGTTGAGCGATGCAAAATTTGGTCGCAATGGTAGGTAGATTGATAAAGCACAGGCGCACTCCGATCATCTAGGCGGAATATGTGCGTCTGGTAGCTATGACATCCGTCAACCACGATCTTGTTCCCGATCCGCATGATGAGCAGCGACGTGCTGCCCCCACGGTCGAGTTGTCTTCCAAATCGACGATTGAAGTTGCTTTCTCCTGATTGGAATAGATGCCGTTGGGCATATTGCCTGGCCGTGCTGCCGAAAGCGACCCAGGCTTCATCGATCAAGCCGTCATCATAAAGCCGAAGCCAGAAATCCCGCCTTGGCGGCCACATATGGCTGTCCTGTGTGGCCGTTACCATGTCGCAGAAGAATTTCATGTCCTGCTTGGTCAGCCACCGCAGGAAGACTTGCTTCAGGTCGGGGTCGAAGCTCGCCCAGATGCCGCCATGGTGCAGGCGGGGGTCATTATAGGCGCTGATGATGGCTTCGCTGATTTCGCTGCGGACATGATCCGGCGGTGTTTCCCCACGCCAGACTGCCAGCAGTGCCTCGACCGCCGGCACTGCACCATTTTGCAGGGCTGAGCCATTTTTCGGCATCAGCCAGCGGAACAGCCTTTTTCGCTCGTCTTCATCGCGCAGGCGCGGCGCAATCTCACGAACGAAGACATGGTGCGCATGTTGTGAGAGCCCTGCGGCGTGAGGCGAGCGGAACCCGATCGCCTTGAGATGAGCATAGGGATCTTCCGCCCCGGCCATGATCTCACCGAGCCTGGAGGGCGCCCTGTCCGGATCGAACAAAGAAGGCAGTGCCTCGATCAGCGCTTGAATCCGTGTGCCGAATGCAGATTTGCGAACCGATAGTGCACGAGCGAGAGCAAGCGTGTGGGGTGCACCGGGCGAGAAGCTCTCGACATAGACCCAGAGCATGGCGTCAAGGAAGGAGCCGGCTTCTCTTGCCCGAATCTCGTCGTAGTAGAAATCCCTGACCTTTTCGAGATCTGGTCGATCACAGCGTTCACCGTCAAAGACAGCGATGGCCGCGCTGGTGATGCGCGACGATTTTACATCCGACCAGTCCCAGTCGTAAACGCGTTTGAGCATTTCCTGGGCAAGGCGCTCCCGGTCCCGCTCTTCCGGAACCCGGACCGCATCGGGCCAACGCTGGATCACGCGATCGATCCGGCGGCGGATGTCTTCCAGGGAGGGCAGGGCGCGAATGTTCAGCGCCTGCCTTTTCTGAATGCTCTCGCTTGCTTTCATTCAGCCTCCGCAGACAGACCCTGCAATGCTCTCCGGATTGTTTCAATGCCTTTCTGATCCTGAGGTGTCACCATGATGAATCGCAAGTCGATCCGTCTGTTGGTCGCACGGCCGACAGGGGTCGAGTTCGTAGCTACAGGCCTGTCAGGCCCATAGGCGGCAACGGATAAGACTGGTTGGCCTTTAAGATTGTGCAATTGCATGATCTGAGGAGACGCGCCGGTCATCGCATAGAAGGTATTGTTTGCGCGTGCCGTGGACAACTCGCGGTTCGTTCGGTCGGAACCGGTATTGTCAGTATGGCCCTCGATTTGAACAGCCTCGATCATGACGAAGCCGGGGTTGCAGGTTTCGTCGAATTCGGAGCGTTCCCCGATCGTGTAGCACGGCAGGATTTCGTCCAGCCTTTGCGCAAGCCGGGAAACAATTCCTTCTTTCTGATCTGTCAGAACGGATTGTCCGGAAGCAAAGAGACCTTCCCCCTGAAAACGCAAGGCATCACTCTCTTCGCTCAATTCAAGCTGAAGGTCCGGGAAGTCTGAACGTATCGCGTTCCGAAGATCGACAAGTATTTTCCTTCGCGTTGCGGCAACTTGCGCGAGGTAAGACTCCAGGGGGTCAACTTTCTTGAGCTGTTCCAATTGCCTTTTCAAGCGCTCAATCTCGACCTTCAGTTTTTTTATTTCGGTATCGCGTTCAGAGAGCGTTTTCTGGATTTCATCCAGCTTTTCTTCCAGTTCTTGAATTCGCAATCGGGCAGCTATCAATTTTTCAGAGAGAGTATTCCTTTCGGAGAGAACTTTCTCATATGCTGCACGCGATACCATGTCGTTTGTTTGCAGCGTTTGGCTGGCAAAGAACGCCAGCATGATCATGATGATGAACAGGAAGCCGACCGTCATGTCCGTCATGGACACGAAGGCGCTTTCCTCTTCCTCTTCCCTGGCGGCGCGGCGGGCCTGGGCGCGCATCAGCTCCTCCGTGCCTGGGCCGGCATGAAGCTCTCAGCCTGCTCGACGACGCTCTTCAGCGTGTCGATTCCAGGTGCAAGCGTGTCGCGCATCTGACCGATGTGGTCCTGCGCCGAGCCCAGGGCCGCATCGAGCTGCTCGCGGTATTGCTGAAGCGCCTTGCCAAGCATTTCGTCGATCTGGTCGAGCTTTTCGGCTTCGTCGGCCAACTGGCCGAGCGCAGCCTTCGTCGCTTCGAGATTGTTGCGGATGCCTTCCCGCTCGTTGCCGAGCGCCGCTTGCGCCGTTTCCAGTGTGTTCCGCGCATTCTCCGCAATCATGGAGGCGTTGCGCATCAGTGTCTCGGAGACGGTTTCGACTGAGGAGGAAAGCGTGCGCATGCTGCTCTCGATCCGCTCATGCGAGGCCCGCAAGGGCTCGGATGCGGCGATCATCTCCTTGCTGGCGCTGCCAAAACTGCTGGACGCATTGGCGATCGCCTGCGCACCACTGCTGATGCCTGTGGCCGCGCTTTGGGCGCCAGCCGCGCTTTTTTCTATCGCGCCTGCCATTTCCGCCAACTGGTTGCCGACCTCTTCCAGACGTTTCAGAAGTTCGTCGCCGACGACGCTCCCCATCTCGGTGCCAAGGCGGGCAATTTCCGCGCTTGCGACGTTGAATGAGTCCAGCACCGCCTTGCCGGCATCGCCAATGGCCGCTTCTGCCTGTGATGAACTGGCTTCCATTCGGGACTGCACGGCGGATGCACCCTCCGCGGTCGCCGCTTCGATCTGTTCGCGGAAGCCCTCGGCGGCGCTGCGCAGATCGTTCGCGGCCTCGCTCATGGCCTGTGCCCCCTGGGCCGTGTTGTCGCGAATGCCCGACAGGGTATCGTTCATGACGGCCAGAAGACGCTCTGCGCCTTCATTCATGGTGTTCGCGGCAGTCTCGCCACTCGCAGCCACTTCAGACCGCATGTCTGCGACGGCTGTGGCAAGCTGTTCCAGCGCCGTCTGCAATCCGGTGCCAGCCTGCGAATTGGATGAATTCATTCGCTCAACCATGTCGCCAATGCGATCGGTTGCCTCGCCGAGCGCCTCGCTGGCGCGGTTGAGGGCATTGCCCACCGATGTGGATAGCTGGGACGAGAGGTCGCCAACCAGGCCTTCCATGTTCGATGTTCCGAGCTTGCCGACACGCTCGAAGATCGGGTCCATGCGGTCGGAGATCGACTTGGTGATCTTTTCCGGCAGGGCCTCAAGGGGCCTGCTCAATTCGGCGACCATCTGGAAGCCGATTTCGCGCAAGTGTTCCCGCTGTTCCGTTGCGGCCTTGAGTTGGCGAAAACCAAGATCCTCGAGGCTGACAAACACGAGCCGGCGCTCGATCTTGAAACAAAGGGAATGCAATGCGGCGTCAACGGCGCCCGCACGCCGGCGAAGCTGCCAGTTGAAAATGATGGAGCACAGGAGGCCGACCAGCGACATGATGAACTTGGCCGAAGCGATGGTCATGAACTGCGTCATGGCAGCCTGCATCGCTTCACCATCACTCATGCTGGACGAGAATTCAGCGAGCGCTGCGACAAGTCCGAGGAAGGTGAAGAACAGGCCAAGTGACACGAAGAGGTTGGGAAAGATACGGTAAATTCCGGGGCCGAAGCCGAGATCCTCGACATTGATGAAGGACGAAGGCCGGATCGAGTTGCGCAGCCGCGTCGGTCCATCCAGGTCATCGGGGACAATCGTTTCCCGGAATTCTTCCCACGCCCCCCACAGCGAGCGCCAGTCATCATTCGTGTCCTTCTTTTCCGAAACGCGTTGGCGGAATTCGTCGAACCCTTCAGCGAAGGAATGAATATCTTCATGTTCGACGACCAACGCTTCCATCTCGCGCGCTGCGCGTAGGCGCCGGCCCATCTTGCGATGATACTGGAAGGCAGCGCCGATCAGCAAAAGGACAAGGAGGATGACGACTATGCCGGGCGCACTCTCCGATTTCACGAGGCCGGCAGCGAATTTGATCGCATGGACAACCGGAAGGCCGAGCAGATCGACAAGGTCAACAAGCATGTTCGTCGGATTGGTGCCGTCCACTGTTCCCTCCAGATAGGCAAGGTATGGCGGTTCAAAAGAAACGGATGCCGTTACGTCCGGTCTCTATAAAACCATGCAGTTGATTTTATTCAAATTCCCCATTTGTAGACCATGGCAATGTTGGCGCCGCATATCCCCGAAATATCAGGGGTAGACGATATCCTCAGAAAAATGCATTTGGGATCTCCGTTTGACCGGAAATCGACAGGAGCGGGCTTCGGTCACCCCAGCAAATCCTCCAGGAACTCCGAAACCGGATCGCAGGCGGAAATCCACAGCCCCTCGCGTGCGCGGGTCGCGGCGACATAGAGCAGGTGCCGTTCGGTATCGAAGATCTCGCGCAGGGACTGCTCGTCAGTGGCTGCCAGCAGGCGTTCCTCACTGGGAATGACGTCGGCATCGGCTGCCATGATGGCGACGGCGCGGAACTCGCGTCCCTTCGCATCATGCATGAGAAAGGGATGAACCGCCGGCATCCGGCTGGCGGCGATCGCTCTCTGTGCGCGCGGCAATTCGCGTTCGGAGCGCACAAGCAGCGCGATAGTGCCGGCAGCGAAACTGCTGTCCATGCATTCGTCGAGCCATCGCGCCACCGCTTCGGCCTCTTCATCCTCGTCATCGAAGACATGGAATTCGGGCGGCGGGCCATGAAAGACCGAGGAGACGCCGAGCCGCTTCTGCTCGTTGCCGTCGGCCTCGACAAGGCGTGAAGGCAGCAGCAGGTCGGATTTCGAGCGGATCTGGTGCGAGGTGCGGTAGAGCGTCGGCGCCAGAACTTGGCTGACATAGGCCAGGAATGCTGCGCCGTTCATGGCGCCTTCGAGAACCATGGGCGCCGTCATGCCGGTCAGGCGCAAGGCGCCGGTGAATGTCGTTGTTTTCCAGCGGTCATGCGGAACGGCAGCACGACAGCGTTCGCCCTTCAGGGCTCGGCCACGAATGCGCGCCATCTTCGTGTTGAGCCCGGTCTCATCGATGAAGACGAGCTTTTCCGGATCGAGATCAAGCTGCTCATCAAACCATTCCTGGCGCTGCCTCAGCAGGCCCGGACGCTCCTGCTCCAACGCATGTGCGGTCTTTTTTGTATGTCCAGCCGCGCGAGCGCAGCCAAGTGCTCAGAGCGGATCGTCCGATCTTCACGTCGCATTCTCCATCAAGACGCACCACCATCTCGTCGAGCGTGATATCCTTGCAGTCCTCGATCATGGCGTCGATGAAGGCTGCGTGTGCATCAGGGCGCGAGGCGCGTCTTGCCGGTGTCCGCGGTTCCGTCTCGCCTTTTACCGCGCGATCAATCCAGCGGATCGCCGTCGAAGCGCGACGCCAAATCGTTCGGCACATCTGCGGGCCGAGAGCCCGCCCTTCGAGGCCTTCAAAACGCGTTCACGCAAATCGTGGCTCAATGCTCGGCCCATCCAAATCACCCTCCATGGTTGGAGAGTTTGAATCAGAACCGTAACGTCATGTCACCCCAACAGCGATTCAACCCGCGCCGGATGTGCTCTAGATGAAAGTGCTGTGGCAGGTCACGGATTATAGAAAATGGCATCGAGCATCGCGACGCGAGCATCCCACAGTTCTGCATCCTTTCCGTCTGGTCGAGAGGCGTTGAACCATCGAGACACCCTAATTGGCTCTATTACTCGTTCCCAGTAATTATCGAGAGTGAGTGTTGACTTCGCGAACCCGAGCCCTTTCGCAATCCCATCTATATTGGGTTTGCTAATACAAACAAATAAATCGGGTCGTTTCATGGCGAGAAGACGTGTCGCTGTTGCATAACTTCCTGTCTTCTCAGAATACTGGAACGATAAACGAAACTTTTCACAAAAATATTTGTAATTTTCTTTACTAACATATCCATGACGCGGAATAGAATCAAGCGCTGCGGTTAAATTCTTATCTTGCTCTGAGACACGGTTTTTAAAGTCTCCCATCCCTTTCATTGATCCAAACCACCCCCAATCATATTTCTCAAGATCCGTCCCTTTCTTCTGGTTTTCTCCAATGACGCCCGCAATCGCCTTCCACTCAATGGGAGAAAGGTCTCCAAAAGAAGTGACACCGTAGATCAGCTGTTGGCACTTTCGCAAAACCGCCAAGCGCTTTTCAAATCTGTTAAAATGCTCCGCCTTCACCTTTTTAACGTAATTCGCCCAACTCATATTGACTATCAATGATGCTAATTGCCTATTCTTAGAATCAGATCCTGAAAGCGCTGGGCTTACAGGATTTACTTGCTTCTTCGCGGCTTCATACTGAAGCCGATATATAGCGGAAAGTTCTTTGGTGACGGGTTGCTGATACTCTGAAAAGCCCTTGATAGTATTACGTATTTCTTTAAAAATGCGAGCGTTTCGCGGACCCTTGATGTGTATATTCACTTCAAGGTTCCTCTCTAGTCCGCCCTTTGTGAAGTTTGAGCTCCCGACCACTGCTTCCGCTTCGGTTCCGCTAGAAAAATAGTAGAGCTTAGGATGAAATGTCCCCTTGTCGCTGAGCGCGACGAATCCGTTCGTCACATCGACCATTCGATCTACAAGGTCGGGATCAGTTTGACAGAACGCCAATCCAAAAGTTACCGAACGAAATTTGTGGACCTGTTTGAAAAGGCTATCGGCGACTGGTCCATTGGAGCCCCAAGCGGCGATTACATAGATTTCGTCGTGAATTTCGAACATCTGCGGCAGGAGCACTGACAGCTCCTGTGCATCAAGAAGTTTTATCGACATAGCGACCTCAGCTTTTGGTTTCTATCGAAAGCTGACTTAATAGTCAGACCGAGATTCAAGTTTTGCCATATGTTTGCTCCTTAACGGCCCCATAAAGAACTATTATTTATTTCTAATCAACATACGGCCTTCATTCCATCTGGACAACATTTCCCGCGCAAGCGGTCGGTGGTGATGTATTAATTCCGAAATTGTTCGGCTTAGATTATATTTTCAGAAATAAAATTAAACAATAAAATGGTTATTGATAAATATAATAATAATTTATTGAAATATTTCGCCTTTAAAAAGTGGAAAGCAATTTCACTGGAAACTCTCAAGTGAACGGCACGACACCGTCAATGGGCACGCCAGTGGCACCAGCCTTGTTGGTCAAGCGCTCGTGGATGCCATGCAATGACGGCGCCACCATGTAGCCTGAGGACAAGTCACCGATCATAACGGAGTGATCACGCGACGCCGCCATCCAGTGAAGCCCGATTAGCGCGCAGATCACGGCATCCAGTTTGTCCTGGTCTGCTTTTCTGGGCCGCTCCAGCGCTAGTAGGTCAAAGCGCCAGTTTTCCAATTCAGACAAAGCCAGTCGCTTCCCGAACTCCGCAACCAGGTTTACGACGCCGGTCCAATGCGAGACCTGAAATGTCTTCCTGCGGGCTGGGTTGTAGCGTGGAGCACCATGTCTTACGCAGTAGGCATTGTTGATGCCGGCCAGTGCCAAAGCTGGGAAAACCTCCATGATGAACAATCCGCTGTTCGCGGCGCGTGCTTGCTCCGGGTCTTCGGCCGCATTAAGCCGCTCCTTGAAAGCCCAGATCGGTGCCCCATCGTCGAACATTCCCTTACGGGATCGGTTCGACGGTTGAACTCCGCCGCCGATCCATGAGATCAGCGAACCGGCGACCCTTTCGACTGGACGGCAACTGTTCTTGTTTGGGACGATCGTTGGCTGGTCAATTGCAACGAGGCACAGAGGCGATTGCGATCGCTCCTCTTCGACGACTGCAATTGCCTGGGCAAACGAGGCAAGTTGGGGTTCGAGGAAGGTCACGCGGCCATTGCGATCACTCCTGATGACGCATATCGCGCCCGGCGCGTTTGGCTTGTCCGTCCAAGCCGAGTCGAAGCCCACGACCGAAAGTGGTCTATTGAGAGTGGCGTCCATTGTGCTTGCTCAATGATAGCTGAAACTTACCACTGTTGGGAATTCGCTTACACATAAAAACCCGTCTTGAAGAAGAAAACTTGATTTTATATTGAGTCGCCATGCGTTTGGCAGAAGCAGTTAAGCTGGCAATGGCTTTTATATAACATGCAATTCATAAAATTGCCTTCAATCGTCATCCATCCCGCAGATTATTCGGCTTCTGATTCTCACTCAAACCGATAAATGTCTAGCGATAGCGCTAGCGGGTGGAATGCCTCTTGTTGCGCCTCACGGTTGCTGCCTGCTCTTGCCATATCGCCGTTCGCGGTTAAGTCTGTTCGCCCTGCATGGGGAATCGCCTGAGGGAACGGGATGAGCATAGAGAAGACGCTGTTTGCCGCCGCCGACAAGATGCGCGGATCGATGGACGCTGGCGAATACAAGCACATCGCGCTCGGCCTGCTCTTCCTGCGCTATGTCTCGGTCTCCTTCCAGCGCCTGCATGACCGGCTGAGCGCGGAGGAGTATTCGGACCCGGAGGACCGCGACGAGTATCTGGCGGAGAACATCTTCTGGGTGCCGGAGAAGGCGCGCTGGTCCTTCATCGCGAAGAATGCGCGCAGTCCCGAGATCGGCGTCATGATAGACGATGCCATGCGCGAGATCGAGGCGGAGAACCCGTCGCTGAGGGGCGCGCTGCCCAAGGTCTTCGGCAAGGAGAGCCTGGACAAGACCATGCTGACTGGCCTCATCGGCCTGTTCACCAACGACATCAGGCTCGAAGGCACGCCGGCTGATTTCGACCTTATCGGCCGCATCTATGAATACTGCATCGGCGAGTTCGCCTCCTCGGAAGGCAAGCGCGGCGGCGAGTTCTACACGCCGAAGTCGGTGGTCAACACGCTGATCGAGATGATCGAGCCGACGAGGGGCCGCGTCTATGACCCCTGCTGCGGCACGGGCGGCTTCTTCGTGCAGTCGGAGAAGTTCATCGAGGCGCACAAGGGGCAGAAGAACGACATCGCCATCTATGGCCAGGAGCGCAACCATACCACCTTCGGCCTGGCGCGCATGAACCTCGCCATCCGCGGCATCTTCGCCGATATCCGCTGGAACTCCGAGGGCACGCTGGTCAAGGACGCCTTCCCGGACGAGCGCTTCGATTATGTGCTCGCCAACCCGCCCTTCAACATTTCCGACTGGTCGGGCGAGATGCTGCGCGAGGACGCCCGCTGGCGCTTCGGCGCGCCGCCCGCGGGCAACGCCAACTTCGCCTGGATCCAGCATATCCATGCGCGCCTCGCGGCATCGGGCATTGGCGGCGTGGTGATGGCGAATGGCTCCATGTCGTCCATGTCGGGCGGGGAGGGCGACATCCGCCGCGCCATGGTGGAAGGCGACGCCGTGGACGCCATGGTGGCGCTGCCCGGCCAGCTCTTCTACGGCACGCAGATCCCCGCCTGCCTGTGGATCCTGGCCAGGGACAAGTCCAACGGCGTGGCGAAGGACGCGACGCTGCGTGACCGGCGCGGCGAGGTGCTGTTCATCGACGCGCGCAAGATGGGCGCGCTGGTGCCCGGCAGCCGCAAGCAGAAGGAACTGTCGGACGACGAGATCGGAAAGATCGCGCGGGCCTATCACGCCTGGCGGGGCGAGCCGGACGCCGGGGCCTATGAGGACGAGCCGGGCTTCTGCAAGGCCGCCAGCAGGGAAGAGATCGCGAAGCACAATTACGTGCTCACGCCGGGCCGCTATGTGGGCGCGGGCGCAGCCGAGGATGACAGCGAACCCTTTGAGGAGAAGTTCGAGCGGCTGATGGGTGAACTTCGGGAGCAGTTTGCAGAAGGCCGCCGGCTGGAAGCCGAGATCGAGGCGCGGCTGGGGGGCTTGGGATGACAGTTGACCGGGTTCTTCTTGGAGATGTTGTTGATTTTCAAACCGGCTTTCCCTTCAGGAGTAAGGACTACTCCTCAGATGGATCGGGTCTTCGATTGCTCAGAGGAGATAATATCGCCCAGGGTTACCTGCGTTGGGAAAGTGCGAAGTTGTGGCCAGAGCCGCTTTCGCCAGATTTAGAAAAGTTTCAGTTGCAAGAACATGATGTCGTTCTCGCAATGGACCGTCCGTGGATCGAGGCTGGTCTAAAATATTCAGCCCTTTCATTGGATGACTTGCCTGCGTTACTGGTTCAACGTGTAGCGAGGCTGCGCGGCACAACAGCACTAGACGGTCGTTTCCTTCGGTATTTGATTGGTTCGGCGGATTTCACAGAGCACGTTCACAATATATCCACAGGAACAGCGGTTCCGCACATTAGCGGGCGAGATATATTGTCGTTTGAGTTCGAGTTGCCTCCTATAGCCGAACAACGCGAGATCGCGGCCATCCTCGGCGCGCTGGATGACAAGATCGAGTTGAACCGCAAGACGGCGGCGACGCTGGAGGCCATGGCCCGTGCGCTCTACCGGTCGTGGTTCGTGGATTTCGATCCGGTCCGCGCGAAGGCGGAAGGCCGCGCGCCCGCCCACATGGACGCCGCCACCGCCGCCCTCTTCCCCGACCGTTTCGGTGACGACGGCCTGCCGGAGGGGTGGGAGTGGTCAGAGGTGGGAAACGAACTTGTAATTATGGATGCCCAGCGCATCCCCTTATCCAAATCGCAACGAGCTGAAAAGAAAGGGTCGGTTCCCTACTATGGGGCCACTTCGGTCATGGATTTTGTTGACCAGGCATTGTTCAATGAAGAATTATTGCTTTTAGGTGAAGATGGGTCAGTTGTCACAACTGAAGGCAAGCCATTCACGCAGTATATTTGGGGCCCGTCGTGGGTGAATAACCATGCGCATGTTTTGAAAGGCAAACGGTTCTCAATCGGGCAGCTCAAGTGTTTTTTTGATCAAGTGGAAATCGCACCATTCGTAAACGGGGCGGTTCAGGCTAAGCTTAATCAAGGGAATATGAAGAAGATTCCTTACATGAAGGCAGGTGACCCTATTCATGCTGCGTTTGATGAATTCCTAGTTGTTTGGTTCGCCCGCATAAGAGCGGCTCACGACGAGATAAAAAATCTCGCCGCGTTGCGCGATGCGCTACTGCCCCGCCTGATGTCGGGCGAACTGCGGGTGGGCGAGGCGCGCGAGCAGGTGGAGGCGGTGGCATGAACGGCTTGCCGCTCATGAACAGCCGGTCGGTGATCCACAACGGCTCTTGCCGTCAACGGATGATCCGCAAGCCGTGCCGGGCCGGAAGGACGGGATGAGGGGTGTTTCATGTTCCGCGTTGACCGAGACCAGAACCGCATCTTCCGCCTCGACACGTGCCGCTTTGCCGACCTGAACCTGCGCGAGCGCGAGCACCTGCAAGAATGGCTCGCCAACCAGCCTGATGCGCTGGGCGAGGACCTGCTCATCATCCAGAAGGAGTTCGACGGCTTCGCCGACACGCGCGAGCGCCTTGACCTGCTGGCGCTCGACACGGACGGCCAGCTTGTCGTCATCGAGAACAAGCTGGACGATTCCGGCCGCGACGTGGCCTGGCAGGCGCTCAAATATGCCGCCTATGTCTCCAGCCTTACCCGAGCCCAGATCGTCGACATCTACCAGCTCTATCTCGACCGCCACTGCGGCGGCGGCAATGCCGTGCAGGCGATCTGCGAGTTCCTGGAGGTGGAGTCGCTGGAGGAAGTCGTGCTCAATCCCGGCCATGACCAGCGGCTGATCTTCATTGCCGCGAACTTCCGCAAGGAGGTGACGGCCACGGTGCTCTGGCTGCGTGAGCACCGCATCGACGCCCGCTGCTACAAGGTGGTGCCCTATCTCCATGGCGAGGAACTCTTCGTCGACATCCAGCCTGTCATCCCCACGCCGGAGGCGGCTGACTTCATGATCGGCATGGCCGAGAAGGAAACCGAGGCGAAGAGCGCGCAGGGCGCCATCCGCGAGACAAGCCGGATGCGCCTCGACTACTGGGCCCGCGCGCTGGACGGGCTGCGGGCGGCCAATGTGGACCTCTACAACAATATCAGCCCCGGCAAGGACCATTGGCTGAGCGCGGGCTCGGGTCTGCGGTCCTGCCCCTATGCGCTGATCCTCCTGAAGCGCGAGATCCGCGTGGAATTTAACTTTGCTCGTGCTGAAGCGGAGGAAAACAAATGGTTGTTCGACCGGCTGCATGAGCGCAAGGGTGAGATCGAGGCCGCCTTCGGCCACGAGATCGAATGGCTGCGGCTGGATAACAAGAAGGCGTCGCGCATCCAGTATGCCTTTGCCTGCGACGGCTATGACCGGGACCGCTGGGACGAGTATGTGGCCTGGCACGTCGAGCATATCCAGCGCTGGGAGAAGGCGCTCAAGGGGCCGCTGGCGGACCTGGCCGCAGCCTTGCGCCAGCGGGGTGGGGGTGAGGAATGGCATTCCTGAGCGAGGGCGACCTGGAAGACGCTTTCCTGGCCACGCTGGCCGAGCTTGGCCATGCCCGCATGTATGGCGTGCAGCACCTGCCGGAGGGCAGCGGCCGGCTGCGCGAGAGCTACCGCCAGGCCATCCTGGAGCCGGTGCTGATCGACAGCCTCAGGCGCATCAATCCGGGCCTGCCGGACAGTGCCTTGCGCGCCGCCGCCTTGAAGGTCACCGATCCGGTCTTCGCCACCGACCTGGTGCAGGAGAACCGCCGCATCCACCGCCTGCTCGTGGACGGCGTCAAGGTGACCTTCCTTGCCGATGGCGCGGAGGTGAACGGTGTCGTGCGGCTGGTGGACTGGGACGACCACGAGAACGACTGGCGCGCGGTCAGCCAGTTCGACGTGGTCGGCGTGTCGCCGCGCATCCCCGATGTGGTGGTCTTCCTGAACGGCATGCCGCTTGTCGTGGTGGAGTTGAAGGGCACCGAGGGCAAGGACATCGGCGCCGCCTTCAATCAGATCGAAACCTACAAGGCGCAGGTGCCGGACCTGTTCCGCACCACGCTGCTCAATGTCATCAGCGACGGGCACAATGCGCGTTACGGCTCGCTGTCGGCCGGGCTGGACCGCTTCATGGCCTGGCGCACGGTGAATGGCGAGGACCTCGTGCCGCCGGGCACCTTCGCGCTCGACACGCTGACTCGGGGGCTGTTGAATCGGCAGACCCTACTTTCCATGCTGCGCAGGTTCGTTGTCTTTGAGGACGAGGGACGCGGGCCGATCAAGAAGATTCCGGGTTACCACCAATATCACGCGGTGCAAAAGGCGATTCGCGCCATCCGCAATGCCCGTTGCAATGACGGCAAAGGCGGTGTCGTCTGGCACACGCAAGGCTCTGGCAAATCCTTGCTGATGACCTACCTCGCCGGGTGCCTGATGCATGACCCGGATCTTGAAAATCCCACCCTTCTGGTGCTGACCGACCGCAACGACCTCGACAACCAGCTCTTCGCGACCTTTGCCCGCTGCAAGGACGTGCTGGGTGAGGAGCCCGTGCAGGCCGATAGCATCGGCGACCTCAAGGCCCTGCTTGACCGCCAGGTCGGCGGTGTCGTCTTCTCCACCATTCAGAAGTTCCGGCCCGATGCCGGCGGGGTTTTCCCGGAGATCACGGCGCGCTCCAACGTCATCGTCATGGTGGACGAGGCGCACCGCACCCAATACGGCTTCGACGCCAAGGTGAGCAAGGAGGGCGACGTGCGCTTCGGCCTTGCCTACCAGCTGCGCCGGGCGCTGCCCAATGCCGTCTACGTGGCCTTCACCGGCACGCCGGTGGAGCTCGTTGGGGCCAATACGCGCGGCGTCTTCGGCGACTACATCGACGTCTACGACATCGCCCAGGCGGTGCAGGATGGCGCCACGGTGCCAATCTACTACGAGGCCCGTGTCGCTAGGATCAACCTCGATGAAGACCTCGCCGAACAGCTCGACGAGGAGTTCGATGAGGCGACCGAGGGCATGGCCGACGACGAGGCCAGTGCCATTGCCCGGAAGTGGTCGCAGGTGGAAGCGCTGGTCGGCGCCGATAAGCGCCTGGACACGGTCGTAGCCGACATCCTCGCGCATTTCGACGCGCGGCTGGAGGCCATCGACGGCAAGGCGATGATCGTCTGCATGAGCCGCCGGATCTGCGTTGAGGTATATGACCGGATCGTTGCTGCCCGCCCGGACTGGCACGGAGACACGGACGACGAGGGCATGGTCAAGGTGGTCATGACGGGCAGCGCGGCCGATCCCGCCGCCATGCAGCCACACATCCGCTCCAAGGCCCGCCAGGAGGTCATCCGCCGCCGCTACAAGAACCCGGACGATCCGTTGAAGCTGGTAATCGTGCGCGACATGTGGCTGACGGGCTTCGACGCGCCCTGTATGCACACGCTCTATGTCGACAAGCCGATGAAGGGCCACGGCCTCATGCAGGCCATCGCGCGGGTGAACCGGGTGTTCCGCGACAAGCCGGCCGGCCTTGTGGTCGACTATATCGGCATTGCCGCGGACCTGAAGAACGCGCTGGCGCACTACTCGAAGTCCGACCAGGCCCAGACCGGTGTCGACGAGGCCCAGGCCGTGGGGGCGTTCCTCGATGCGCTCGACGTGACCCGGCAGCACTTCCACGGCTTCGACTACCAGGCCGCCCTGCTGGGCGATGCCCGCGACCGGCTGCGCGTGCTGCCGGCGGCCATCGAGCACATTCTCGCGAAAGGCAGGGCCGACGACGGCGCCACGGTGAAGCGCTACCAGGACGCCGTCGCCGCGCTGGTGAAGGCCTTCAAACTCGCCTCCGGCAGTCAGCAGACGACCGATCATGCCGTCGAGGTCGCCTACTTCACGGCAGTGCGGACAGGCATCGACAAGCTGGACGCCAATCCGCGGAGCAGCGCGGCCGGAGGGTCCGACTTCGCCATCCAGCAACTCGTCAACAACGCCGTTGCCTCGACCGAGGTCGTGGACATCCTCGAGGCCTGCGGCTTCGACAGGCCGGATATCAGCGTCCTATCGGAGGAGTTCATGATCGAGCTCCAGACCATGAAACATAAAAACTTGGCCGTGGAGGCGCTGAAGAAGCTGCTGAACGGCGAGATCACCGCCCGCACCAGGACCAACGTTGTCAAGAAGGAGGAATTTTCCGCCCGCCTGGAACAGGCGATCGCCCGCTATCACAACCGCAGCGTGGACGCGCTCCAGATCATTCAGGAGCTCATCGAGATCGCCAAGGATTTGCGCCGGCAGCCGGAAGACGGGCTGAGCGACGCCGAGCGAGCCTTCTATGACGCGCTGGCGCAAAACAACAGCGCCGTCGAGGTGATGAGCAACGAGGCGCTGCAGGTCATCGCCACCGAGCTTGTGCAGACCGTGCGCAACAATGCCGGCACCGACTGGTGGCGCCGGGAGAATGTGCGCGCGAAGATGCGGGTCGCTGTGAAGATTCTCCAGCGCCACGGATACCCGCCCGACATGACCGCGGACGCCGTGAAGACGGTGTTGAAACAGGCCGAGGCGTTGGCTGCGGCGATGAGGTGAAACGGGCTTGCGGTGTTGAAGCGTGTCGTCGTGACGACGCAAGCCAAGAGAACCTGCGGAGATGGACTTTCCCCCCCTGGCACGGAGACGACGATGTCACCATGCCAAAAGGGGGATTGATGTCGCGCCTGCGTCAGACGGTGTTGAAGAGCTTAGCCTTGTCGAGGCGATCAGGCGGGATGCATTACCTGATCGTAAGCTCCGAATCCCGAGCCCGAGGGCTCCATCCGGTTAGGCTCATTGCCGAAGCAGTGAACCAGCATCGCGACCGGCTTGACTCCAACCTGGTCGCGACACGCGGTCGTAGTTCTCACCACGTTGCCGCGATCTTTGATTGCGTTCTTTGAACTACGGCAACAACCGAGCCGGGCGTCCGGACTACTACGTCCGGGGAGCTTGCGGCTCGATCTTCCGCTCGGCTGCGGCTGCCTCATAGCGCCCCCGTGGTTTGAGGGCTCACCGTTTATTTGTAAGGCCGCGGTCGTTAGCATTCCCGGGTCGGGAAGAGGCACGTCGCCTGTTGACAAGACATCGACGTTCAGTTCGTTCGTGGCGTTCGTGGCGTTCGTGGCGTTCGTGGCGTTCGTGGCGTTCGTGGCGTTCGTGGCGTTCGTGGCGTTTGTGGCGTTCGTCGCGTTCGTCAATAAGCAGCGTTCGTTGGGTTCGTTGCCCGAAGGCGCAGTCGTGGAGCCGCATGGCGTGGCGGGGATGCCCTGCACAACCAAACACTATAATAAGTGAATGCTGACTCATCTTCAAGTGGTTGCGGATCGTTTTTCACGTCGCCAAGCGATGCGAGCCATAGAAAATACGCAACGATTTCGTTTTTTGACCGGACATCTGCGCCGGCTCTTTCGGGTGCGGCAGGGCGCGGGATGATTTACAATGCCACCGAGGCGCGCTGCGTCATATTTGCAGCGCTTAGTCACTGCCCTTGAGACGGAGCGCCTCGGTAGTGCCGAGTTGGCGGGCTACGCCGCGTTGAGCATTTCCTCCTTTACGATGTCCAGTGCGTCCGTCGGGATGCTCCCGATCCACCTTAGCCAAGCCGCAATTCTGTCTCACCGGACGGGACCACCTCATTTGATGATGGGTCATGGTCGGAACAGCCTCGTTCGTGTGTGGTGATGCGCTGGTTGACTCAGGGAAGCTCGCTGGCGCGATCCGTATGTTCAGCAGTGCCTGTGTGTGCTGTCGATGCGATGGAACGCGCTGGTGACGCTCTATGAGCGTTTAGGCAGTCACGGCATTCGCGGCCTCGTGTTCACCTGTGCTTGCGGGCGCGGCGGAACTGGTTCTGGACGATGTCCCGGCCAGCTTGAGCAATTCTTCCTTGTAGATATCGAGCGTCTCAGCCGGAATGCGGCTGAACCAGTTGGCGACGCGCGGAAAACCGGCTCCGAGCCGCTCCTTCAGCAAACTGCCAGCCTTCGCGGCCTTTTCCCTTGCTTGAGCCTCGGCGGCAGCATCCGGGCCAATCGTTCCAGTCGCTGTCGACGTGACTACCGGCTGAGCGGCATTGCTGGCGGCAGACAACTTCTTGCTGCCATGCGAGCCCCGGGCTGTGTTGATCCGCTCGCTGATGTCCTTTTCTGACAGAACCTTGCCGGACCTGATCTCGCCTAAGACGCGTGCAGCCCGCATGTAGGTCTGTGCCGTGCGATCCGTCATGTCGAATTCGGCCTTGAGCCAGTCCTTGAATCGCCCGTGCTTCAGCTTGTCCTTCACCGCGACGAGATCAGCGCCGGTCGCGAGCATGTCGGCGACGCGGCTGCGCTGCCGGCTGCGGATGCGAATTGCGATCTGACGGATCTCAACCGCGTCGGCTACGGCGATGCCTTCATGGTCATGGCACGTGCCGGGCAGGGCGGGCTCCAGACCGGTTCGTCCGCTGCATTTCGAGCGCCTCGATGGCGTCAAGTTCGGTTTCGCTGATTTCGACATCATTGATCAGTTCGAGCATGGTGGCTCCATTGCACAAGTTCTCGATGCACCTTGTTATAGCGCTCGTGCAGGCGGGATGCTGAAAGGAAATCACGGACGTTGAGCAGGTCGCTGCTGATCCGGCTTTTGCTTGCGGCGCTTGCCGGTCACCGGTGATGGATCGAGCGAGAATGACGTAGACCGATCACCGGCAAAAATTCCGGTTGGGCGGAATCCGTCAACGCGAGGTAAACCAGCGTCAACCTTGGCGGCCATGCATGTTGACTTGGTCAATCTATAACGGCGAACACAGGTGCCTTCGATCCGGGATGCTCGCGGCGCCCCAACGCATCCCCATGGCAGATGCGGGGTTTCCTAGGACTTCGACGTGCCAACGTCGCGGGATCCGGCGCATGGGCGCAGCGCCTTGGTTCCTGGGTGCCGCTACCGAGTCAGCCATTCCCGGGTGCGGGATCGTAGCGACGACACCCGAGGTCAAGGGCCTGCAGCCCGCCGGTATCTGTGACCGACCGGTGGCGCGGCTGGAATTTTATCCCTTGATGTGCAGCACAGGATCACTTGACCTTCCAGCCACCTGAACGTCTAAATGATGCTTATGCGCTTCGTCCTGCTCTTGCTCGCATCCCTGTTCCTCGTGGCCACCCACCCTGCCGCAATGGCTGACAACGCGATGAACCATGCGGTGTCAGAATCCGGCCAGACCGGCGGCCATGACACGACAGGGTCTGACGAAAAAGGGCAGACCGGTGTGCCATGTTGCCAGGGCATGACCGGCAGCCAGGCGGGCGATGCCCATTGTCCGGCCGATTGCGCGGGACTGATACCCTTTGTGGTCGTGATGGCTTCTCCGCCCGGGCCCGCCGCCATTGGCGAAGCGCCTCCCGAGCCATTTTCACCCGTTCCGCAGTCGCTTCTGAAGCCCCCCATCCCCGTCTGATCCTTGAGTTGCGCCCGGCCTTCCGGGCGCTGGTTACGCACCGGACAAACGGGAATGACAGGAATGAACAGACGCATCTTCCTTGCCGGACTGGCTGTCACGCTCGCCATGCCTGCTGTCGCACAAGCCCATCAGGTCAAACGGCGAGCACGCTTCACGCTCGATCCGCAGTTCGAGCCGCGCATTGTGGCGTTCTCCGGTCATGAACCGGGAACGATCGTGATCGATACCAACAACCACTTCCTTTACCTGGTCACGGGTGAAGGCGAGGCGCGCCGCTACGGCGTGGGTGTCGGCAGGGCCGGTCTGGCCTTCAAGGGCTCGGCCGTTGTCGGCCGCAAGGCCAAATGGCCGGCCTGGCGTCCGACCGACAACATGATCCGGCGCAATCCGCGCCGCTACGCCCGCTATGCCAATGGCGTGCCGGGCGGGCCGGGAAACCCGCTGGGCGCCCGTGCGCTTTATCTCTATCGCGGGAAACGCGACACCATGTTCCGCATACATGGGACAACCGAGCCGTCATCCATTGGCCGGTCGGTGTCGAACGGCTGCATCCGCATGATCAACGAACACGTCGAGGACCTTTACGAGCGCGTGCCGGTCGGCACCCGTGTGGTCGTGATGTGAGACAGGAAAAAGAACCGATGAATATGTTCAGGAACGAACTTCTTGCCCTTACTCTGCTCGGCGGCATGACGGCGCCGGCGCTGGCGGCCGGCAACGGTGCTCCGATGACCGTCTACAAGTCGCCCTGGTGCGGCTGCTGCGAGGTCTGGGTCGATGCGGTGAAGGCGGCCGGCTTCGCCGTCGAGATCCGTGACATGGAAAACCTCGATCCGGTGAAGGCCCATGCCGGCGTGCCCGACGACATGGTGGCCTGCCACACGGCCATGCTGGATGTGGATGGCCGCAAATATGTGGTCGAGGGGCATGTGCCGCTGGAAGCCATCGACAAGCTGATGAGCGAGCGGCCGGATGTCCGCGGCATAGCCGTGCCGGGCATGCCGCAGGGATCGCTCGGCATGGGGCATGACGAGAACGCGCGTTACACCGTCCATTCCTTCTCCGGGCACGCAGGTGACGCGACACCGGTGTTCTTCGAGGCGGGTGTCCGATGAGGGCATCGATGAGCGGTCTGGCCCTCGCGGGGCTCCTTGCAGGACTGGCACTTGGCGGCCCGGCGGGTGCGGCAGGTCTCCTCGAGCCCGATGAGCGGGAAATCGTGGCGCGCGGCGAGACAATTTATTCGGATCACTGTGCCGCCTGCCACGGGGCCGACCTTGAAGGCGAACCCGATTGGCGGACGCGCAAGGACAACGGGCGCATGCCCGCACCCCCGCATGACGAAACGGGCCATACCTGGCATCATCCCGACCAGATCCTTTTCGACATCACCAAATTGGGAATCGTGAAAGCAGCAGGGCTCAAGAACTACACGTCCGACATGCCCATCTACGGCGAGATCCTGAGCGACGACGAGATCATCGCCGTCCTGTCATGGATCAAGGCGCAGTGGCCGGACGAGGTGCGTGCGCTGCATGACCAGATGAATGCGCGCTACGCCCGGGAGCGTGAATGAGTGGCGGGCGCCACCGGCTGGCGCGGTGGCGCCCGTTTCGTCCCGCAGTTCGGGATCCTCAAGCCATTGCTTGACCTTCCAGTGGATGGAAAGCCCATCTTCTTGTCATGGAACACGAGCATCACCAGCATCATCCCCGCGACGTTCACGAAGCCCCGGGCAATACCGTCACCGATCCCGTCTGCGGGATGCATGTAAAGCCCGGCAAGGATACGCTGTCCGCATCCTACAAGGGTGAGACCTATCACTTCTGTTCGCGCAAATGCCATGACCGCTTCGAGGCGGACCCCTGGCACTTCGCCAGCGGCCGCGCCATGGGCAGGACCGGCATGGATGGCAAGGCGCGGCAATATACCTGCCCGATGCATCCGGAGATCGTCCGCGACGAGCCGGGAAGCTGCCCGATCTGCGGCATGGCGCTGGAGCCCGTTACTGCCGCGCCTGACGAAAAGAATGAGGAACTGATCGACTTCACGCGGCGCATGTGGATCGCCGTCGCAGCCGCCGTGCCACTGATAATCCTGACCATGGGGCCGATGGCCGGTCTTCCCGTCCGCGACTGGATCGGCCACCGAACAGCCGGCATCGCCGAGTTCATTCTCGCGACGCCAGTGGTCATGTGGGTGGCGCTGCCATTCTTCAGGCGCGGATGGTCGTCCATTGTCAATGTCTCGCCGAACATGTGGACGCTGATCTCGATCGGCGTCGCATCCGCCTATGTCTACTCCGTTTTCGCCGTGTTCCTGCCGGACCTGTTCCCTGCCGATTATCGCGGCGACGGCGGTGTCGGCACCTATTTCGAGGCGGCGGTCGTCATCGTCGCGCTGATCTTTGTAGGGCAGGTGCTGGAGTTGCGCGCGCGGGAGAAGACCGGCGATGCGATCCGGGCACTGATGGACCTTGCACCGAAGACTGCGCGGCGGATCACACCGGACGGTAACGAGTATGACGCGCCGCTGGAAAACATCCTGACCGGTGACAGGCTGCGGGTGCGCCCGGGCGACAGCGTGCCGGTGGATGGCGTCCTGCTTGAAGGGCATTCCTCCATCGATGAAAGCATGATCACGGGTGAGCCTGTTCCCGTCGAAAAGACAGCGGGCGACAGCGTGACCGGCGGCACGCTCAACGGCAGCGGCTCCTTCGTCATGGAAGCGACAAAGGTCGGTGCCGACACCATGCTGTCGCAGATCGTCGACATGGTCGCCAATGCGCGGCGGTCGCGGGCGCCCATCCAGGGCATGGCAGACCGTGTTTCGTCGGTGTTCGTGCCGGCGGTGGTGCTGGCGGCCATCGTCTCCTTCATCGCCTGGTCCGTTTTCGGCCCGGAACCGGCCCTTGCCTTCGCCTTTGTCTCCGCCGTCTCGGTGCTGATCATTGCCTGCCCCTGCGCGCTCGGCCTGGCCACGCCCATTTCCATCACGACGGCGGCGGGACGTGGCGCGCAAGCAGGTGTGCTGATCAAGGATGCCGAAGCGCTGGAGCGCATGGCCAGGGTCGACACGCTGGTCGTGGACAAGACCGGCACGTTGACGGAGGGCAGACCGAAACTCACCGATGCGATAGCGGTGAACGGGTTCGAGGATGCGCAGGTGGTGGCATTGGCGGCCAGCCTGGAGCGCGGCTCGGAACATCCGCTGGCCGAGGCCATCGTCGAGGGCGCTCAGGACCGGGGACTCGAGCTTGCAGACGCCACCGCTTTCGAAGCCGTCACCGGCAAGGGCGTCAGGGGCGAAGTGGCCGGCAAGGCGCTGATGCTGGGCAATGACGCGCTCATGAAAGAGGCCGGCATCGACGTGGGCGAGGCCGCGGGCAAAGTCGCGGATCTGCGCGCGGATGGTAAGACGGCGATGTTCCTCGCCGTGGATGGCCAGATCGCGGGTATCGTCGCGGTTTTCGATCCGGTCAAGGAGGGCACCCCGGCTGCCATCGAGGCGCTGCACAAGGCGGGCCTGACCATCATCATGGCAACCGGCGACAATGAACAGACAGCGCGCGCCGTGGCCGGAACGCTTGGAATCGACGACGTGCGCGCCGGAGTGCTTCCGGAGGACAAGAAGAAGCTGGTCGACGAACTGCACCGCAAGGGCCGCAAGGTTGCCATGGCGGGCGACGGGGTGAACGACGCGCCGGCGCTGGCGGCGGCGGAAGTTGGCATCGCGATGGGCACGGGGGCTGACGTGGCGGTGGAAAGCGCCGGCATCACGCTGCTGCGTGGCGACCTGACCGGCATCGTGCGGGCGCGCAACCTGGCGCGGGCGACGCTGCGCAACATCAAGCAAAACCTGTTTTTCGCCTTCGTCTACAACGGGGCGGGAATCCCGATCGCAGCGGGTATCCTCTATCCGCTGACCGGAACCCTGTTGTCGCCCATGATCGCGGCAGCGGCCATGAGTCTCTCGTCGGTTTCGGTCATTTCCAATTCGCTGCGACTGCGCCGTATCGACCTCGACACTTGACCTTCCGGCAAGGGGAAGGTCTATTTGTAAGCCATGCGCATGGTTCTCGCGATCTGTCTGGCCTTTGTGTTCATGCTCGCCCATCCAGGTGTGCCGGGCGAACCGGCGCTCGCGCGACAGGCGGAGACGGCAGCCGCCACCACTGCCAAAGACCATGCCCATCGCGAAGGTCCTGCCGTCGAGACTGCGCAAGAACATCCCTGCTGTCCCGGCATGGCTGGTGTCGGCGTGACCCATGGAAAGGCGAGCCATTGCAGCATTGATGGCGGTTTCGTCCACGCATATCCGGTCGGCCTCGTCTCCAGCGGTCCCCGCATCCAGGTCTCGCCTTTCGCGCAAAGCCTGCAGGAAGCCGACCCCGGCGCCATCCTTCATCCTCCCATGTCCGTCTGATCCACCCGGCCTGCGCCCGGTTCCGCGGCGCAGCGCCATCAGGATCACTCGTCGACCGACGACTCGTCGTCGGCTTCGCCATGACAGGAGAACAGGATCATGAATATCGGCCAGGCGGCGCAACGCGCCAATCTCCCGCCAAAGACCATCCGCTATTACGAGGACATCGCGCTCATCAAGCCGGATCGCGCACAGAACGGCTATCGCGATTATTCGGAGGCCGACATCCACCGGCTGCGCTTTCTCCAGCGTTCCCGCAGCCTCGGCTTCACCATCGAGGAATGCCGCACGCTGCTCTCGCTCTATGAGGACAAGCACCGGGCAAGCGCCGACGTGAAGGCACTGGCACGACAGAAGATCACCGAGATCGACCGCAAGATGAAGGAACTGAAATCGCTGCGCGAAACGCTTTCCGTGCTGGTGGAGCATTGCCATGGCGACGAGCGGCCGGACTGCCCGATCATCGAAAGCCTTGCCGGAGGGCGCGATCAATGAACAACCGCATCGTGCTTGCCGCCATCGCGGCGATTGCCCTGGCACTTCTGGGGCTTCGCCTTTTTCTGGATGATGGCTCCGGGAAAGCGCCGGGCTTCGGTGCTGCCCTAGCCGATGTCACCGTGCCGCCGCTCGCTGGCGCAGCGCTTGAGGGCAAGGCGGTCTTCGACGCCAATTGCGCGACGTGCCACGGCAAAAATGCGGCCGGGCGCGACGGATCGGGGCCGCCGCTGGTCCATCCGATCTATCGTCCCGGCCACCATGCCGATGCGTCCTTCATCCTCGCCGCGCGCAACGGGGTCATCTCCCATCATTGGCGCTTCGGCAACATGCCGCCCGTTCCGGAGGTGACCGATGACGAGGTGAAGAAGGTCGCCGCCTATGTGCGGACGTTGCAACGGGCCAACGGGATTGAATAGACGGCATGCGCGAACAATGCGCATGAACGGATGACACCCGATCAACGGGCCATCAGTGGGAAAAGGAGAGAAACATGAAGAGCAAAGCCATCGTCGCAGCTGCGGCATTTTCGCTCGCGGGCGCAGTTGTCGCCTTCGCCCATGGCGGCGCCACCGGAATTGTAAAGGAACGCATGGAGGCCATGGAATCCATGGGTGACACCATGAAGGCGCTGAAGCCGATGATGCAGGGAAGGGTCGCCTATGACGCAGATACGGTGCGCAGCGGCGCAAGGTCGATCCGTGACCATGCCGCGCAGATAGACGGTCTGTTCCCCGAGGGCAGTGATGGAGAGCCGTCCGAGGCCCGTCCGGAGGTTTGGACTGAACGGGCGGATTTCACGGCCTTGGCCGAGCGGCTGGAGGTTCTGGCCTCCGGGCTGGAAGCGGCTGCCGACAACGGCATCGCCAAAAGCGACCGCCAGGGCATGATGATGGGTGTCGGCCAAGGCATGATGATGGGTGGCGGTCAGGGCATGATGATGGGTGGTGGCGCGCCGCTTCCCGATCTCGCGCACTTGGCTGAAATGCCAGCCAGCGGTGTTTTTGCCATGGTCGCCCAGGCATGTTCGTCCTGTCACAGCCGCTATCGCATGGAAGATGAATAGACCGATGCGCAGAGGTCTTGCCATGCTTTCTGCCGTGCTGGTGCTGACCGGCGCGGCCGTCTCCGCCGTTACCTTTTGGCCGATTGGACGGCAGACCGAACCGATCATGATCATTGGCGATGCGTCGCGGGGCGCCTATCTGGCCCGCATGGCAGGTTGCATCACTTGCCATACCGATGGCGAGAACGGCGGAGCACCGCTCGCCGGCGGTGTCCGGCTGAAGACCGGCTTCGGGACATTCGTCACGCCGAACCTGACAACCGACAGACAGGAGGGGATCGGCGCATGGACCCTTGAGACCTTCGACCGCGCGGTTAGGCAGGGGATTTCGCCATCCGGCGCACCCTATTATCCTGCTTTTCCCTATGCGTTCTATGGCAGGTTCAGCGATCGCGATATTGCCGATCTTTGGGCCGCGTTCCAGACCGTGCCGCCAGTAGGCCTTGATGCCGGAGCGCATGACATACGCTTTCCGTTCAACATTCGCGCCGGTCTCAAGCTCTGGCGCGCCGCCTTCATCGATCTGGCGCCATTCAATCCCGATCCAGCCAGGAGCGAAATCTGGAACCGGGAAAATACATCGTTGAAGGGCCCGCGCATTGCGGTGCCTGTCATACGCCGCGCAATGCCTTTGGCGCCCGGCAGACGGACTACCGGCTACAAGGTTCGGATTCGCTGCCGGGCAACGGCAAGAGCGCCGGCCATAACACCATCCAGCCTGAAGGACAGGGGATGGACCGTGTCCGATCTTTCCTATGCCCTGAAGACGGGTCTGCTTCCCGATGGCGATGCCTTTGGCGGGGCCATGGGCGAGGTCGTCAATCAGGGCACTGCATTTCTCACCGACAGCGATCGCAAGGCTATCGCAACGTATCTTCTGGAGACCCAATAGCGCCATGAGAACCGACCGACGTCAATTTCTCGGCCTTGCCGGTGGCGGGCTGCTTGCTTCCCTTCTGTCGCCGCGCGCCGGCGGGTCCGCCTGGGCCGGCGACGGCTTTATCGAATTGAAGGCGATGCCGTCGGAACATCGGCTTGGCGGGGCGGACAGCGCCTTGTCCAGCCTCTGGACCTATAACGGCGTGAGCCCGGGACCGGAAATCCGCGTCCGCCAGGGCGAAAGGGTGCGGGTGCGCCTCGTCAATGAACTGGAAGAGCCGACATCCATCCATTGGCATGGCATCCGCATCGACAATGCCATGGATGGCGTTTCCGGGCTCACACAGGATGCAGTGCCGCCGGGCGCTGTGTTCGACTATGATTTCGTGGCGCCCGACGCCGGGACCTACTGGTATCATGCCCACAACAAGAGCTGGAACCAGGTGGGGCGCGGCCTCTACGGTTCGCTGATCGTGGAGGAGCGCGAGCCGGTCTTTGCGCCCGCGCAGGATATGACGCTCGTGATCGACGACTGGCGGCTCGATCGGGATGGCAGGCTCGATACCGCCAGTTTCGGGTCGATCATGGACTGGAGCCATGGCGGACGGCTCGGCAACTGGCCAACGGTCAATGGCGAATACAGGCCGTCCTTTGACATGGAGCGGGACCGCCCGGCCCGGCTGCGTCTGATCAACGTGTCCAATGCACGGATTCTTGCCCTCGACCCGTCGCGGTTCGGTGCCCTTGTGCTGGCTTGGGATGGTCAGCCCTTACCGGCAGCGGCACCTCTCGGTTATGCGCCATTGCTTCTCGGACCGGGCCAGCGCGTTGACCTGCTGGTTGTGCCGGATGAGGATTTCATGCTTGAAGAGGTCTCCGCCGACCAGCCGTTCCCGCTTGCCGCGTTCACCGTCAGCGGCGATGGCGGCACGAAGCCAAAGCCCTTGCCGGCAAGCTTGCCCCTCAACGCCCTGCCGGAGCCCGATCTCGTCAATGCGAGAAAAATAAGGGTGAACATGGCCGGCGGAGCCATGGGCGGACCGGTATCGATCACATACAAGGGCAAGGTGCTGGAGGGAGAGGACTATCGCCGAACAGGCCAGGTATGGGCCTTCAACGGGCAGGCCAACAAGATGGACGCGCCGCTATTCTCGGCACGGCGCGGCGAGACAGTGATCATCGAGACGACGAATGACACGGCCTTCGCCCATGCAATGCACACGCATGGTCATCATTTCCGGGTGATCGCGCGAAGCGGCGCCGACGTGGATGACGGCCAGCCCTGGCGTGATACTTTCCTGATCGGACCGGGCAGACGACGGCGATCGCCTTCGTCGCCGACAATCCCGGCAAATGGCTCTATCATTGCCACATGCTGGAACATTCCGCCGCAGGCATGACATGCTGGTTCGAGGTGAAGGCATGAAGACGATCAATCGCAGAACCCTTCTGGCGGGAACAGGCGCGCTGACTGTTGCGGCAGCCGCTGGTTACGGCCTCACGCGAGGGCGAGTCAGCACTGTCGCCCTTGCTGAAGGCCGTGTCCGGCTGGCCATGCCGCCGCTGCTCGACACTACGGAAACCGGCAGGCTCGATCTCACGGCACTTTCCGGAGAAACCCGCTTTTTCAGCGGCGCGCCGTCGCGCACGTTTGGTTACAACCAGGCTTACCTTGGCCCGACTGTCCGTATGCGCAACGGTCCGCTCGCCGCCCGGGTTCAGAATGCGCTGGATGATCCGGTGACGGTGCACTGGCACGGTTTGATCGTGCCGGGCGAGCATGATGGCGGCCCGCATTCGCCTATCCGTCCGGGCGGTGTCTGGTCTCCGGACATGCATCTGGACCAGGCGCCGGGAACACCGTTCTATCACACACATGTTCATGGCCAGACCGCCAGCCACGTCTACCGCGGACTTGCCGGGGTCATCCATATGACCGATGGCCGCGACGACGACCGCGGACTTCCAACCTCATATGGCGTTGATGACCTCACCCTGGTCCTTCAGGATCGGCGTTTCGATGAACAGGGCCGCATGATCTATGACCTGTCGATGATGGACGTGATGCACGGTTTCACCGGCGACACGATGCTTGTCAATGGCCAGCCGTCGCCTGTGGCTGCAGTTCCGCGCGCCGTCGTCCGTCTCCGCCTCGTCAACGGTTCCAACGCCAGGATCTATTCCCTGTTCGCCGAAGACGGGCGGCCGCTTCACCTGGTCGCGAGCGATGGCGGCTACCTGCCCGAACCGGTGGCCGTTGAAGTGCTGCAACTCGGGCCGGGGGAGCGGGCGGAAATCCTTGTCGATTTCACTGGCGGACAGCCGACGACACTGATGAGCCGGGATGACCCCAACCAGGGACCAGCAGGCATGATGGGACGCTTTGGCGCGATGTTGGACGCCGTGATCCCGGGTTCGTTTCCGGTCCTGCCGCTGCTGGTGGACGAGACGCTGCCGGCCCGCATCAGAACCGTCCCCGACCGTCTTTCCGATCCGTTGCCTGCCTTGGCGCAGGAGGTTGTGGCGACACGCCGCTTCTCGCTCGACATGGGAATGCGTGGCATGATGGGAGGCATGATGCGCCGGGGCGGAATGATGGGCGGTTTCGCGATCAACGGCCGGCCCTTCGACATGAACCGGATCGACCTTGAGGTAAAGCGCGATACGGTGGAGCGCTGGGTCGTTTCGAGCCCGATGCTGTCCCATCCCTTCCATGTTCACGGCGCGGTATTTCGTG
>NZ_JAWKWO010000003.1:0-92500 GCF_041397485.1 Zhengella sp.
AAGCTGCGCCGCAAGCTGTCGCAGATGACCAATTCGGAAGTTCACCTGAACATCGTCGAGGTGCGCAAGCCCGAGACCGATGCAACCCTGGTGGCTCAGTCGATCGCGCAGCAGCTTGAGCGCCGCGTTGCTTTCCGCCGCGCGATGAAGCGCGCGGTGCAGTCGGCGATGCGCCTGGGTGCCGAGGGCATCCGCATCAACTGCGCCGGCCGTCTCGGTGGCGCGGAAATCGCGCGGACCGAGTGGTACCGCGAAGGCCGCGTTCCGCTGCACACGCTGCGCGCCGATATCGACTACGGTTTTGCCGAAGCCGAAACGGCCTATGGCATCTGCGGCATCAAGGTCTGGGTCTTCAAGGGCGAGATCCTTGAGCACGATCCGCTTGCCTCCGAGCGCCGCGCCGTCGAAGGCGACAATCAGGGCGGCCGCCGCCGCGAAAATGCGTAAGCTTCGGGCTTGCGAAATTGAGGATTTGGAGTAGAGAACGATGCTGCAGCCCAAGCGCACAAAGTTCCGCAAGCAGTTCAAGGGACGCATCCATGGCACGGCCAAGGGTGGAACGGACCTTAACTTCGGTTCCTTCGGCCTGAAGGCCCTGGAGCCGGAGCGCGTCACGGCCCGCCAGATCGAGGCGGCGCGTCGCGCGATCACGCGTCACATGAAGCGTGCCGGCCGCGTCTGGATCCGGATTTTTCCGGATGTTCCGGTCACGTCGAAGCCGACCGAAGTGCGTATGGGTAAGGGCAAGGGTTCGGTTGACTACTGGGCCTGCCGCGTCAAGCCCGGCCGCATCATGTTCGAGATCGACGGTGTGAACGAAGAAATCGCGCGTGAAGCGCTGCGTCTGGGCGCTGCCAAGCTGCCGGTCAAGACGCGCTTCATCCAGCGCATTGCCGAGTAGGAAAGGTCAAGGCCATGAAAGCCGCAGACGTTCGGGCCATGAGCCCCGACCAGCTGAACGAAGAGCTGGCCAACCTGAAGAAAGAGCAGTTCAACCTGCGTTTCCAGAAGGCGACCGGCCAGCTCGAGAAAACCGACCGCGTGAAGGAAGTCCGCCGCGACATCGCACGCATCAAGACCATTGCCCGCCAGAAGGCGGCGGTCAACAAGGCGTAAGGGGTTCAATCCATGCCGAAGCGCATTCTGCAGGGCACCGTCGTTTCCGACAAGAACGACAAGACCGTTGTGGTCCGGGTCGAGCGCCGCTTTGCCCATCCGCTGTTCAAGAAGACGGTCCGTCAGTCCAAGAAGTACAAGGCTCACGACGAGGCCAATGCCTGCAAGGTGGGCGATACGGTGTTCATCCAGGAGTCGGCCCCGATCTCCAAGGACAAGCGCTGGGTCGTCGTAACCAGCGAACAGGCGTAATCAAATCATGCATGCCGGGGGATGCTAGCCCTCGGACCAGAACGAAAAAAGGCGGTCAGTCATGATTCAGATGCAAACAAACCTCGACGTCGCGGACAATTCCGGCGCGCGTCGTGTCATGTGCATCAAGGTGCTGGGCGGTTCGAAGCGCAAGTATGCTTCCGTGGGCGACATCATCGTCGTTTCCATCAAGGAAGCCATTCCGCGCGGCCGCGTCAAGAAGGGCGATGTGATGAAGGCCGTGGTCGTGCGTACGGCCAAGGACATTCGCAGGCCCGACGGTCAGGTCATCCGGTTCGACAAGAACGCGGCCGTCCTGATCGACAACAAGAAAGAGCCGATCGGAACGCGTATCTTCGGACCCGTGCCGCGCGAATTGCGCGCCAAGAACCACATGAAGATCATTTCCCTCGCTCCGGAAGTGCTCTGAGGAGACCGCACCAATGCAGAAGATTCGCAAAGGCGACAAGGTCGTCGTGCTGGCTGGCAAGGACAAGGGCCGTTCGGGTGAAGTCCTCAAGGTCATGCCAAAGGAAAACAAGGCGCTCGTCAGCGGCATCAACCTGATCCGCCGCCACCAGCGCCAGACGCAGACCCAGGAAGGCGGCATCATCACCAAGGAAGCGGGCATCGACCTGTCGAACCTTGCTGTTGCCGATCCGAAGGACGGCAAGGCGACGCGCGTCGGCTTCGAGGTCCGTGACGGCAAGAAGGTCCGCGTGGCCAAGCGTTCGGGAGAAGTGATCAATGGCTGACAAGTACGAGCCGCGCCTCAAGACGCTGTACAACACCACCATCCGCGACGCGTTGCGCGAGCAGTTCGGCTACGCCAACGTCATGCAGATTCCGCGCGTCGAAAAGATCGTGCTGAACATGGGCGTGGGCGAAGCGACCGGCGATTCCAAGAAGCCGTCGGTTGCCGCCGAGGACCTGGCGCAGATCGCCGGCCAGAAGCCGGTCATCACGCGGGCCCGCAACTCCATCGCCGGCTTCAAGGTGCGCGAGGGCATGCCCATCGGTGCCAAGGTGACGCTGCGCAAGGAGCGCATGTATGAATTCATGGATCGCCTGGTCAACATCGCGCTGCCGCGCGTTCGCGACTTCCGCGGCCTGAACCCGAAGAGCTTTGACGGCCGTGGCAATTTCGCCATGGGCATCAAGGAGCACATCGTGTTCCCCGAGATCAACTACGACAAGGTCGATCAGATGTGGGGCATGGACATCATCGTTTGTACGACTGCCAAGTCGGATGACGAGGCCCGGGCGTTGCTCAAGGCCTTCAACTTCCCCTTCCGGCAGTAACGGCTCGCGAAAAGGACAATACACATGGCTAAAGTCAGTGCGACCGAAAAGAACAAGCACCGCAAGGAGCTTGTCGATCGCTATGCCAAGAAGCGCGCTGCGCTGAAGGCGATCATCATGGACCGTTCCAAGCCGATGGACGAGCGTTTCCGTGCCCAGCTCAAGCTCAACGAGCTGCCGCGCAACTCGTCGAAAATCCGCCTGCGCAACCGCTGCGAGGTTTCGGGCCGTCCGCGTGCCTATTACCGCAAGCTGAAGATGTCGCGTATCGCGCTTCGCGAATTGGGCTCGCTGGGCAAGATCCCGGGCCTGGTCAAGTCGAGCTGGTAAGGAAGGATAGATATCATGTCCATGAGTGATCCGCTCGGCGATATGCTGACCCGCATCCGCAATGCTGTCGGCCGCAAGAAGACGAAGGTCTCCACGCCGGCTTCCAAGTTGCGTGCCCGCGTTCTCGATGTCCTCAAGTCCGAGGGCTATATCCGTGACTACACCACCGTCGACTACGGCGATGGCAAGTCCGAGATCGAGATCGAGCTGAAGTATTATGAAGGCGCTCCGGTCATCCGCGAGATCGCCCGCGTGTCGAAGCCCGGCCGCCGCGTTTACGTGTCGGTCAAGTCGATCCCGCAGGTCGCCAACGGCCTGGGCATCGCGATCCTGTCGACGCCGAAGGGCGTGATGGCCGATCATGAAGCCCGTGAACAGAATGTCGGCGGAGAGCTTCTCTGCCAGATCTTCTGATCGGCGCAACCGAGACAAAGGCGAGGATAAGACAATGTCCCGTATTGGCAAGAAGCCCGTTCCGGTGCCGGCCGGTGTGACGGCCACGGTTGACGGCCAGACCGTCACCGCCAAGGGCCCCAAGGGCGAACTGAAATTCGTCGTCAACGACGAGGTCCTGGTGAAGCTGGAAGATGGCGCCATCGCCGTCAATCCGGCCGACGAAAGCAAGGATGCGCGGTCCAAGTGGGGCATGTCCCGCACGATGATCGCCAACATCCTGACCGGTGTGAAGGATGGGTTCGAGAAGAAGCTCGAGATCAGCGGCGTCGGCTACCGTGCCGCGATGCAGGGCAAGAACCTGCAGCTCTCGCTCGGTTTCTCGCACGAAGTCGTCTACCAGACGCCGGATGCCGTGACCATTGCGGTGCCGAAGCCGACGGAAATCGTCGTGTCGGGCATCGACAAGCAGGTCGTCGGCCAGGTCGCTGCGGAAATCCGTGAATATCGCGGCCCCGAGCCCTACAAGGGCAAGGGCGTCAAGTATGCCGGCGAGCGCATCGTGCGCAAGGAAGGCAAGAAGAAGTAAGGAGCGGCCGTCATGGCTTCGAAAGTTTCGACCCAGCGCCGGGCATCCCGTATCCGCCGCAAGATCAAGGCCGTTTCCAGCGGGCGTCCGCGCCTGTCGGTCTACCGTTCGTCCAAGAACATCTATGTCCAGATCATTGACGATGCCAACGGCCGGACCGTTGCCGCCGCCTCGACCCTGGACAAGGATCTCAAGGGCAAGCTGAAGACCGGCGCCGACACGGCCGCCGCGATGGAAGTCGGCAAGCTTGTCGCCGCGCGCGCCAAGGACGCGGGCGTCACCGAAGTGGTGTTCGACCGCGGGCCTTATATCTATCACGGCCGCGTCAAGGCGCTGGCCGATGCAGCCCGCGAGGGTGGCCTGGCGTTCTGACCAGGTGCAAACAAGGTCTTGAGGCCGGCCGCAAGCCCGTGTAAGGGACGGCCGGCCTTCGGGCGTTTCAATTCAACCCGTGCTACCGGAAAAGAAAAAGGAACCAGGATATGGCACAGAACCGCAGGGACGATCGCCGCGAGCGTGAAGAGCGCGACAGCGAATTCGTCGACAAGCTTGTCCACATCAACCGCGTTGCCAAGGTCGTCAAGGGCGGCCGCCGTTTCGGCTTCGCCGCTCTCGTCGTCGTCGGCGACCAGAAAGGTCGCGTCGGCTTCGGTCACGGCAAGGCGCGTGAAGTGCCGGAAGCCATCCGCAAGGCTACCGAGGCGGCCAAGCGCGACATGATCTTCGTTCCGCTGCGGTCCGGCCGTACGCTGCACCACGACGTCTCCGGCCGTCATGGCGCCGGCAAGGTGCTGCTGCGCGCTGCCAAGCCGGGTACCGGCATCATCGCGGGCGGCCCGATGCGCGCCGTTTTCGAGACGCTGGGCGTTCAGGACGTGGTGGCCAAGTCGCTCGGCACCTCCAATCCGTACAACATGGTTCGCGCCACGTTCGATGCGCTGAAGCATCAGCTGCATCCGAAGGACGTCGCTGCCCAGCGCGGCATCAAGTACGCCACGCTGCAGGCGCGCCGCCACGAAACGGTTGGCGGCGAGGAATAATTCCGCCGGCAGATGTCGTCAGCGCCGCGTGAAGCATGGCGCTCCATTGATTGGGAATGAAGAAAATGGCTGAGACAAAAACGGGCAAGACGGTAACCGTCGAACAGACCGGTAGCCCCATCCGCCGCCCCGCCGACCAGCGCGCCACGCTCGTCGGCCTGGGCCTGAACAAGATGCATCGCCGCAGCACGCTGGAAGATACGCCGGCTGTCCGCGGTATGATCGCCAAGGTCGCGCATCTCGTGCGCGTCGTAGACGAAGCCTGATAGCGGCAGGGAGCAAGATCATGAAACTCAATGAACTGCGAGATGCCGAAGGCGCGACGCATTCGCGCAAGCGTGTGGGCCGGGGTATCGGTTCGGGCAAGGGCAAGACCGGCGGCCGTGGCGTCAAGGGCCAGAAGTCCCGTTCGGGTGTGGCCGTCAACGGCTTCGAGGGCGGCCAGATGCCGATCTACCGGCGTTTGCCGAAGCGCGGCTTCAAGAACATCTTTGCCAAGGACCTCAACATCGTCTCCGTCGGCCGTCTTCAGGCCGCAGTTGATGCGGGCAAGCTGGATGCGTCCGCGACCGTGGACGCCGCCGCGCTCGTCGCCGCCGGCGTGATCCGCCGCGCCAAGGACGGCGTCCGGGTGCTTGGCGATGGCGACCTGTCTGCAAAGCTGACGATCGACGTTGCCGGTGCATCCAAGTCGGCGGTCGAGAAGATCGAGAAGGCAGGCGGTTCCATCACCGTCGCGGCCAAGGAAAGCGCTGAATAAGCGCGAATGTGACAGCGGCGGCTTCGGCCGCCGCTTGCATCTTTGCCAGCCGGGGCCTATCTCGTGACCTCGGCCTTATTCGGGCGATCGCAATAACTGCCTGATCCGGTGGCCCGGCGACCAGCATACAGCCTTTTTCGCCAGGGCCGCACATTAGCGGAGATCGATACATGGCGTCGGCTGCTGAACAACTGGCATCCAATCTCAATTTTTCCGCCTTCGCGAAGGCCGAGGATCTCAAGAAGAGAATCTGGTTCACGCTTGGCGCGCTGCTGGTTTACCGGCTCGGCACCTACATCCCCATTCCGGGAATCGATCCCGATGCCTTTGCGCAGGCTTTCCAGCAGCAGAGCCGGGGCGTGCTGGGCATGTTCAACATGTTTGCCGGCGGCGCCGTCGGACGCATGGCGATTTTCGCGCTTGGCATCATGCCGTACATTTCGGCCTCCATCATCATGCAGCTCATGACGTCGGTTGTGCCGGCGCTCGAGCAGCTGAAGAAAGAGGGCGAACAGGGCCGCAAGGTCATCAACCAGTACACGCGTTACGGAACCGTGCTGCTGGCAACGGTGCAGGCTTATGGCATCGCCGTCGGGCTTGAAGGCGGGGCGGGCATTGTCACCGACCCGGGCTGGTTCTTCCAGCTTTCCGCTGTCATCACGCTGGTCGGCGGGACGATGTTCCTGATGTGGCTGGGTGAGCAGATCACCGCGCGCGGCATCGGCAACGGCATTTCACTGATCATTTTCGCCGGTATCGTTGCCGGTCTTCCCTCGGCCATCACCGGAACGCTCGAACTGGGGCGCACGGGCGCGCTGTCCACCGGCATCATCCTGGCCATCATCGCGCTGGCCGTGATCGTGATTGCCGTCATCGTGTTCTTCGAGCGCGCGCAGCGGCGCCTGCTGATCCAGTATCCCAAGCGCCAGGTCGGCAACCGGATGTTCCAGGGCGACACGTCGCACCTGCCGCTGAAGCTGAACACGGCGGGCGTGATTCCGCCGATCTTTGCCTCTTCGCTGCTGCTTCTGCCAGCGACCGTCGCCGGCTTCTCGACGAATACTGACATGCCGGCCTGGGCTTCCACCATCCTGGCGGCGCTTGGCCATGGCCAGCCCATCTACATGTTGCTCTATGCCGGGCTGATCATGTTCTTCGCCTTCTTCTACACGGCGATTGTGTTCAATCCGAAGGATACGGCGGATCAGCTCAAGAAGCATTCGGGTTTCATTCCCGGCTACCGGCCCGGCGAGCGCACGGCCGAATATATCGACTATGTGCTCACCCGCATCACGCTGGTCGGCGCGATCTATCTCGTTCTCGTCTGTCTCTTACCCGAATTTCTAATTTCGGCGACCGGCGTTCCGTTCTATCTCGGTGGCACGTCGCTGCTGATCGTGGTCAGCGTCACGCTTGACACGGTCGCGCAGGTCCAGGGTCACCTGATCGCCCATCAGTACGAGGGCCTGATCAAGAAATCCAAACTGAGAGGGGGAAAGAGGGGACGATGAGACTGATTCTGCTGGGACCGCCCGGAGCGGGAAAGGGGACGCAGGCCACGCGCCTGGTGGAGAAGCATGGTATTCCCCAGCTTTCCACCGGTGACATGCTGCGTGCCGCAGTGAAGGCGGAGACGGAAGTGGGCCTCAAGGCCAAGGCCGTGATGGATGCCGGGGAACTGGTGTCCGACGCCATCGTCAACGCGATCGTTTCCGAACGCATCGACGAAGCCGATTGCGCCAAGGGCTTTATCCTCGACGGCTATCCGCGCACGCTTGCACAGGCCGACGCGGTGGAGGAAATGCTCGCGGAAAAGGGTCTCAAGCTCGATGCCGTGATTGAACTGGTTGTCGATGACAAGGCCCTGGTGGGGCGTATCGTCAAGCGCGCCGAGGAAGCCAAGGCTGCCGGAGAGGCGGTTCGCAAGGACGACAATCCCGAAGTGTTCGACGAACGGCTTCGCGAGTATTACAAGAAGACGGCCCCGTTGACCGGCTACTATCATGCCAAGGGCATGCGGCGGACCGTTGACGGCATGGACACGATCGACGGCGTTACCGCGCAGATCGAAACGGTGCTCGGTTCGCTTTGAGCCGGGCTGGGGAGCGTTTGCTTTTGAAGGGTTGACGAAAGTGTCAGCCCGTGCAATAGCGGCGCGTCTCAAGACACAAATGTTTCAGGCCGCCCTCATGGGCGGCTTGTTCATTGTCGCTCCCGCAAGGGCCGGCCTCCACCGGACGCGGGTTTTCATGATCGAGTGCCGGCATGGCCGGCCGAAATGGAGTGAATGACGATGGCACGTATTGCCGGTGTTAACATCCCGACCAACAAGCGCGTTGTGATCGCGCTTCAGTACATTCACGGGATCGGGCCGAAGTTTGCCCAGGAAATCGTCGAGAAGTGCAACATCCCGGCCGAGCGCCGTGTGCACGAGCTGACCGACGCCGAGGTCTTGCAGGTTCGCGAAACCATCGACCGCGACTACCGGGTCGAGGGCGATCTGCGCCGTGAAGTGCAGCTCAACATCAAGCGCCTGATGGACCTTGGCTGCTACCGCGGCCTTCGCCATCGCCGTGGCCTGCCGGTGCGCGGCCAGCGGACCCACACCAATGCGCGTACCCGCAAGGGTCCCGCCAAGGCGATCGCCGGCAAGAAGAAGTAATCCGGAGCGGATGGGGCTGCGGAGCGCGGCGGGTTTCCCCCGCGCCGCCGGGCCCGGTTCGTTTCAGGGGTGTAGCCGCCGGCATTACGGCGGTGCGGATATCATAGTGAAAGGAAGACCATGGCCAAGGAAGCCGCTCGTGTTCGCCGCCGCGAACGCAAGAACATCTCGTCGGGCGTCGCCCACGTGAATTCCACATTCAACAACACGATGATCACGATCACCGATGCCCAGGGCAACGCGATCGCCTGGTCGTCCGCTGGCGCCCAGGGTTTCAAAGGATCGCGCAAGTCGACCCCGTTTGCTGCCCAGGTTGCGGCCGAAGACTGTGCCAAGAAGGCTGCCGAGCACGGCATGAAGACGCTTGAAGTGGAAGTTCGCGGTCCCGGCTCCGGCCGTGAATCGGCCCTGCGTGCCTTGCAGGCCGCCGGCTTCACCATCACGTCGATCCGCGACGTGACGCCGATTCCGCACAATGGCTGCCGCCCGCGCAAGAAGCGCCGCGTCTGACGCGGCCCATTTGCCGCCTTCCGCATGAACGGGTTCGACCGGTCCTCTGCGGTTTCCATGTCGCCCCGCACGATTGGATGGTGCGGGGGCACCGGAAGGACAAGTCCATATGATCCAGAAGAACTGGCAAGAACTGATCAAGCCCAATGGCGTGGAGTTCACGTCGAAGAAGGGCACCGTGACAACGCTCGTCGCCGAGCCGCTGGAGCGTGGCTTCGGCCTCACGCTCGGCAATGCGCTGCGCCGCGTGCTGCTGTCGTCGCTGCGTGGTGCAGCCGTCACGGCCGTGCAGATCGACGGCGTCCTGCATGAATTCTCCTCGATTGCCGGTGTGCGCGAGGACGTCACCGACATCGTGCTCAACATCAAGGAAATCGCCATCCGCATGGAAGGCGAGGGCCCGAAGCGCATGGTCGTGCGCAAGCAGGGCCCGGGCATCGTGACGGCGGGCGATATCCAGACCGTGGGCGATGTGGAAATCCTCAATCCCGACCACGTGCTGTGCACGCTTGACCAGGGCGCGGAAATCCGCATGGAATTCACTGTCAATGCCGGAAAGGGCTATGTGCCTGCCGACCGCAACCGCTCGGAGGATTCCCCGATCGGCCTGATCCCGGTCGACAGCCTTTACTCGCCGGTGCGCAAGGTGTCCTACAAGGTCGAGAATACCCGCGAGGGCCAGGTTCTCGATTACGACAAGCTGAGCATGACGATCGAGACCGATGGTTCGATCTCCGGTGAAGACGCTGTGGCCTATGCTGCACGCATCCTGCAGGACCAGCTTTCGATCTTCGTCAATTTCGACGAGCCGCAGAAGGACCAGCCGGCCGAGCAGGTGACGGAGCTCGCCTTCAACCCGGCGCTGCTGAAGAAGGTGGACGAGCTGGAGTTGTCGGTGCGTTCGGCGAACTGCCTGAAGAACGACAACATCGTCTATATCGGCGACCTGATCCAGAAGACCGAGGCGGAAATGCTGCGCACGCCGAATTTCGGCCGCAAGTCGCTCAACGAGATCAAGGAAGTGCTGGCTTCCATGGGGCTGCATCTCGGCATGGAAGTGCCGGACTGGCCGCCAGACAATATCGAGGACCTCGCCAAGCGCTACGAGGACCAGTATTGAGACATGCCCGCCGGGGCCAGCCCCGGCGGTTCTTTTCGAAAATGACCAACAGGACCGCGTTCTCAAGACCTAGGGCGCGGACACATCCCACGAAGGAGAAGGCATCATGAGACACGGTAACGCGCATCGCAAACTGAACCGCACCCACAGCCACCGCAAGGCGATGTTCGCCAACATGGCGGCCAGCCTGATCGAGCACGAGCAGATCGTCACGACCTTGCCCAAGGCCAAGGAACTGCGTTCCATCGTCGACAAGCTGATCACGCTGGGCAAGCGCGGCGACCTGCATGCCCGCCGCCAGGCGATCTCCCGCATTCGCGACGTGCAGCAGGTCAAGAAGCTGTTCGATGTTCTCGGTCCCCGCTACCAGGAGCGCAATGGCGGCTATACCCGCGTGCTCAAGGCCGGTTTCCGCTATGGCGACAATGCGCCGATGGCCGTGATCGAGCTGGTGGACCGCGATGTCGACGCCAAGGGCGCTGCCGACCGCGCCCGCGTGGAAGCCGAAGCGGCTGCCGAGGGCGAAGAGGCCTGATCGCCGCTTCCTCCGTGAATGCCGACAGGAGCCGCTCCGGAAACGGGGCGGCTTTTTTCGTGCGGCAAGGTCGGGCATCGTCCGATGTGTGCGATTTCGCCGCGGCCGTGCCGCTGTGTCCTCAAATGGTCGAAGTGACGGGCAAGACTTGATACGGTCCGAATCGCGGATCGAGGTTCACGAAAAAGGAGTTTCCGGGCATGGCGCGTTTGGCTTCCCGAGTGCTGGTGGGTCTGGTGGTGTTCTTCGGCTTGCTTGTCGGCGCACAGGCCGAGGGCGAAGGTGGTGTGCGTGAACTGCTGGGGCAGTTGCTGCGCGGCACGCAACAGGAGACCGCCGGCGGCGGGCAGGCTGCCGGGGCGCCGGTGACGGCGGACGGCAAGCGGTTGCCATTCGGGCGGGCAGAGATGGAACTTTCATTTGCGCCGCTGGTGAAGAGGACCGCGCCGGCAGTCGTCAATGTCTATGCCAAGTCGACAGTCCGTCAGCCGGTCTCTCCGTTTGCCGGCGATCCCTTCTTCGAACAGTTCTTCGGTGGCGGACGGCCCTCGCGTCCGCGCGTCCAGCAGTCGCTCGGATCCGGCGTCATCGTGGATGCATCGGGCCTCGTCGTCACGAATTACCATGTCATCCGTGACGGGGATGAAGTGAAGGTTGCGCTCGCCGATGGCCGCGAGTTTGAAAGCAAGGTGCTGCTGAAGGACGAGAGCGTGGATCTGGCCGTGCTCAAGATCGATTCCGACCGGCCCTTGCCGTTCCTGCAAATGGGGGATTCGGATGCGCTGGAGGTGGGCGATCTGGTTCTTGCCATCGGCAACCCGTTCGGCGTCGGCCAGACGACCACATCCGGCATCGTCTCGGCGCTTGCGCGCTCGCATATCGGCGTTACGGATTTCGGCTTCTTCATCCAGACCGACGCGGCGATCAATCCGGGCAATTCCGGTGGCGCGCTGATCAACATGGCCGGCGATCTCGTCGGAATCAACACGGCGATCTTCACACGATCGGGTGGCTCCAACGGCATCGGTTTTGCCATTCCCTCCATCATGGTGAAGGCGGTGGTGAACGTGGCGCGCAACGGGGGCGATTATTTCGAGCGTCCGTGGCTGGGCGCTGCCTTCGCTCCGGTCAATGCGCAGACGGCAGAGGCGCTGGGAATGGATTTTCCCACCGGGGCACTTGTCGAAAACATCGCGCCCGGAAGCCCGGCCGAAAAGGCGGCGCTGAAACCGGGCGATGTGCTGCTGGCGATGAACGGGCGGGCGATCGAAAACCCCGATGCGCTCGGCTACCGGCTGGCCACAGAAAGTGCGGGGGCGCGGGTGGATTTCCAGGTTCTGCGGCGCGGACGCATGGAAAGCGTGGCGGTGACGCTCGAACGCGCTCCGGAAGGCATGAGCGCGACCAGCACCGTGCAGATCGAGGGCGACAGCCCGTTTGCCGGCGCAACCGTTTCGGAACTGTCGCCGCGCCTTGCCCAGAAACTGCGGCTGCCCGAAAGCCGCAAGGGCGTGGTGATTACCGAGACGGCCCGCAATTCGCCATCGGCGCGGTTCGGCCTGCGGCCGGGCGATATCGTGGTGGAGGTCAATGGAGAGGACATCCGCAATGCCGATCAGTTGAACAGGGTGGCCATGGAGCGCAGCCGCTGGTGGCGCTTCTCCATCGAGCGCAATGGCCAGATCCTGCGCCAGGTTCTGCGATACTGACCGCTTCCATGGCCGACCTGTTCTCAGACCAGCCGCAGGCGCAGGAAGCACGGACGGGACGCCCGCTGGCCGACCGGTTGCGTCCGGCAAGCCTGGCCGATGTGACGGGACAGGACCACCTGACCGGGCCGGATGGCGTGCTCACACGCATGATCCGTTCCGGTTCGCTCGGCTCGATGATCTTCTGGGGGCCGCCGGGCACCGGCAAGACCACCGTGGCCCGGCTGCTGGCGGGCGAGACCGATCTCGCCTTCGAGCAGATCTCGGCCATCTTCTCCGGTGTGGCGGATCTCAAGAAGGTTTTCGATACAGCCCGGATGCGGCGCGGCAATGGCCGGCAGACCCTGCTGTTCGTCGATGAAATCCACCGGTTCAACCGTGCCCAGCAGGACAGTTTCCTGCCGGTCATGGAAGACGGCACGGTCATTCTTGTCGGTGCGACGACGGAAAACCCTTCCTTCGAGCTCAACGCGGCGCTTCTTTCACGGGCCCGGGTGCTGAGCTTCAAGCCGCATGATGCGGCGAGCCTGGAACATCTGCTGGAGCGGGCGGAGAAGACCGAGGCAAGGGCGCTGCCGCTGGACGAGGGCGCGCGGGCGTCGCTGATCCGCATGGCCGATGGTGACGGGCGCGCGGTGCTGACGCTGGCCGAGGAGGTCTGGCGGGCCGCCGGGGAGGGCGAGGTGTTCGACCAGGAAGGGCTGCAGCGCGTGGTGCAGCGCCGCGCGCCGGTCTATGACAAGAGCCAGGACGGCCATTACAACCTGATTTCGGCGCTGCACAAATCGGTGCGCGGGTCGGATCCCGATGCCGCGCTCTATTATCTCTCGCGGATGCTGGATGCCGGTGAAACGCCGCTGTTCGTGGCGCGCCGGCTGGTGCGCATGGCGGTGGAGGATATCGGGCTTGCAGACCCCCAGGCGCTGGTCATCGCCAACGCGGCCAAGGATGCCTATGATTTCCTCGGTTCGCCGGAAGGCGAACTGGCGCTGGTGCAAGCCTGCGTCTATCTCGCGACCGCGCCGAAATCCAATGCCGTCTACGTGGCGCACAAGGCGGCCATGCGCGCGGCAAGGGAGCACGGCTCGCTGCTGCCGCCGGCGCATATCCTCAACGCACCGACGCGGCTGATGAAGGAAGAGGGCTACGGTTCCGGCTATCGCTACGACCATGATGAGCCGGACGCCTTTTCCGGGCAGGATTATTTTCCCGAGGCGATGGGACGGCAAAGCTACTACAATCCGCCCGACCGGGGATTCGAACGTGAAATCCGCAAGCGGCTGGACTGGTGGGCCAGACTCCGGCGCGAGCGCAAGGGCTGATCGCGGAAGGACATGGCATGACCAGGCTGGCTGATCTCATCGGAGCGATTCCATGGCCCACGCTCATCATCATCGCGGTGCTGATCGGCGGCGCACCCTTCCTGCCGGAACCGCATCTCGTCGAGAAGGCCCGCTGGCTGATCGAGGGACATCCGTTCCGGCCCATCGACTGGTTCGACATTCTCTGGCACGTCTGGCCCTTTGCTCTGATCGCGGTCAAGCTTGCCGGTGCGCGCGGCCGGCGGCAGGCTGGCGATTGACGCCGGTCAAGGCGCGGGTCCGCCTTGTCTGGCAGTTGTTGCCAAAGGTCAAAGGAGGCTCACCATGAGACTGTCCGCAGCCCTCGTATCGGTTTTCGTCATCGCCGGCACCGCCGGTGCTTTTGCCCAGACCGACTATCCGTGGCTCAAGGAGATCAGTTCGCAGGCGGCGGGCGAGCTGGATTGCGAGGTGGAGTATTTCCTCAACGCCCGGGAAGGCGATCTCGGCGGCAAGCCGGCGCAGGAAGCGCGCATCCAGTGCCGGGACGGACGCCGGTTCGATGCGGTGCGCGAATCCACCGAAGGCCCGTTCCGTTTCCTGGCCTGCGAAACCCAGGTCTGCTGAGGGAGATATGCCATGCATGTGATCGTCATCTACGCCACGGTGGAAGGCCAGACACGCAAGATCGCCCGGCATGTGGCCGGTACCGTGCAGAGCCTGGGCCACGACGTGACCGTCTATGACGCGGCGGACCTGGAGGATGTCGACGTCGCCATGGCCGATGCGCTGATCGCGGCGGCGCCTATCCATATCGGGCGGTTTCCCGCGCCCTTCGTGCAGTGGATCGCGGATCACGCCAATGCCTTGAACGGGCGCAAGACCGCCTTCGTGTCGGTCTCGCTGGGCATGGCGTCGCAGTTCGAGGCGGAAAAGCGCGAGGTGGCGGCAATGGCGGACGCGTTTTTCGCGGAAACAGGCTGGCATCCCGCCGCCGTCCACCATGCCGCCGGGGCGCTGCGTTACACGAAATACGATTTCCTGAAGCGCTTGCTCATGCGCCATATCGCGGCAAAGGAAGGCGGCGATGTGGATACATCCGAGGACCACGAATATACCGACTGGGAAGCCCTCGCCGCATTCGTGCAGGATGTCCTGGCCGATTGAACGCTCCGGCCAGGTCTGGCGCGCCCATCACGAAACCGGGACATTCCCGCGGCGTGGCCTCTTGTCCGGCATGGGACGGGGCGGTTCGGCCGCGGCCGGTTCCGCGCCCTGAAGCCGCAGCTTGATGACGACCGGGTTGGGTGTGTGATCCAGCGCGGCGCCGGTGGCCACGTCCACGCCCATGCCGACGACGCCGCCCGCCACGATGTTGCCTGCAAACCCTGCCGCGCCGCCGCCCGAGACCTTCGTGCCCACGTCAACGCTTTCCGTGACGTAGCCCTCCTTGCTGGCGGTGACGGTAAACTGGTCGCGCCGGGCGACATTTACGGTGCAGGGCATGGCGTTGCACCGGTGGCCGAGACTTGTCGTCACGGTGGCGTCGTCCGGTTCGACCAGGATGCGGACATCCTCGGTGGTGCCGCGAACCATGGTTCCACACCCGGCCAGGGTGGTGCAAGCCATCGCAAGTGCTGCAATTTTCGGTAACATCAAATCCCCCATGAAGCCCACAGGGTTGTGGTTATCCGTGTGGCCGGGGATTGTCGAGACAAGGTCGACAGCATTCAGTGCTTCACCGCAGGTGGAGAAACGTTTATCAACAGGTCCATGCTGCATCTGTTTCTCGTTGCCCTTGGCGGGGCCATCGGCGCATCTCTGAGGCATCTGACAGGCCAGGCCCTTCTGCGCCTCGCCGGGCCGGGTTTTCCGCATGGCACCATGGCCGTGAACATCGCGGGTTCCTTCGTCATGGGGCTTTTCATTGCCTGGCTGACGCGGCGCAGCGGCGGCAGCAGCAACGAGTTGCGCCTGTTCGTGGCGACGGGGCTGCTTGGCGGCTTCACCACGTTTTCCGCCTTCTCGCTTGATGTGGCCGTGCTGTGGGAGCGGGGTCAGGGCCTGGCGGCGGCGATGTATGTTTTCGGGTCGGTTGCGCTGTCCATCGCGGCGCTTTTTACCGGTTTGTGGCTCGCAAGAAGTGTTGCAGGGTGATATGGGCGGCGCTTCTGGCGAATGAGGACAGGTTATGGCCGGCGTTGAACAGGTGACGGTAAGCGAGGACGAGAACGGCATGCGGCTGGACCGGTGGTTCAAGCTGCATGTGCCGGGGCTTGGCTTCGGCGCCCTGCAGAAGCTGCTTCGCACCGGCCAGGTGCGTGTGGATGGCGGAAGGGTGAAGTCCGAAACGCGCCTTGCAGCCGGGCAGGTGGTGCGCATTCCGCCGCTGGGCGCCGACCTCAAGGGGAATGGTGGCGGGCCGCTGACCGCACGCACGATGCGCGACCAGGGCGATGGCGCGGTGCTGTCCAAGATGCTGCTCTACGAGGACAACAAGATTTTCGTGTTCAACAAGCCGTCGGGCCTGGCCGTGCAGGGCGGCTCGGGCGTGACCCGTCACGTCGACGGCATGCTCGACGCCTGGCGAAGCCCGAAGGGCGAAAAGCCGCGCCTCGTCCACCGGATCGACCGGGACACGTCCGGCATCCTGGTCGTGGCGCGCACGCGCGGGGCAGCGGTCAAGCTGACCACGGCCTTTCGTGAACGGGAGACGAAGAAGACCTATTGGGCGCTGGTCAAGGGCGTGCCGAGGAAGCCGGAAGGGCGGATTTCCACCTGGCTGGTGAAAGAGGCGACGCCCGATGGCGACCGCATGCGCATTGCCCGCCATGGCGAGGCCGGCGCGGACCACGCGGTGTCGCATTTCCGGGTGGTCGACCAGGCGGGGCAGAACCTGAGCTGGCTGGAAATGGAGCCCTATACCGGGCGGACACATCAGCTTCGCGTTCATGCGGCTCATATCGGCTGTCCGATCATCGGCGATCCGAAATATTTCGAGGCGGACCAGAACTGGGAATTTCCCGGCGGCATCCAGAACCGGCTGCACCTTCACGCGCGGCGCATCGTCATCCCGCATCCGGACGGCACGGGCATGATCGACGTGACGGCGCCGATGCCGCCGCACATGGTGCAAAGCTGGAACCTGCTCGGCTTCGACGAGGCGGCGGCCGGGTCATGAGCACGGGTGCGCTTCACCCCAATGCCGCGCGGGTGCTCACGCCGGGTGCCATGGTTCTGATGGTGGTGCTGACTTCCTGCTGGGGGCTGAGCCAGGTGGCGATGAAGGTGGCCAATACCGGCTACAGTCCGCTGATGCAGTGTTTCATCCGCTCCGCCGTCGGTGCGCTGTGCATCGCCGGCTGGTGCCGGTGGCGTGGCATTCCGCTTTCGGCGAAGGACGGGACGCTGTGGCCGGGCCTGCTGGCCGGACTGTTCTTCTCGGTGGAGTTCATCCTTCTGTTCCTGGCCATGGACATCACCAATGTCGCGCGCGGGGTGCTGATCTTCAATTCCATGCCGTTCTGGGTGCTGGCGGGCGGTCACCTGCTGGGGCTGGAGCGGCTTTCGTGGCGCAAGCTTGCCGGCATGGCGCTGGCCTTTGGCGGGGTGGCGCTGGTCTTTGCCGACAAGGTGACGCTGCCCTCGCGCTTCGCGCTTCTGGGGGATCTGATGGTCTTCGGCGCCGCGCTGTGCTGGGCGGCGACCGTGCTGGTCGTCAAGATGACGCGGCTGGCCGATGCGCCACCGGAAAAGAGCATGCTCTACCAGCTCGGGGTTTCGGCCCTGGTGACACTGCCCTTCATTCCGCTTGGCGGGCCGGCCTTGCGCGATGTCGGCTGGCTTCCCAGCGCGACCCTGGCCTTCCAGGCGCTGTTCATCGTCTCGATCACCTACCTGGCCTTCTTCCGCATGGTGCAGCGCTATTCTGCGGCCAGCCTTTCAAGCTTTGCCTTTCTCACCCCGCTGACCGGCGTGACCGCGAGTGCGCTTTTGCTGGGCGAGCCGCTCAGTCCGCAGATCGGCCTGGCGCTCGGCCTGATCGGGGCAGGACTGGTGCTGGTCAACAGGCCGGGACGGCGAAGCATCGGAGACATGGCGTGAAACTGATCCTGTTTGACTGCGACGGTACGCTTGTGGACAGCGCGGGGCTGATCCATGGCTGCATGGAACGCACCTTTGCCGAGGCCGCGTTGCCGCTGCCGGCGCCTGACGCGACGCGCGGCGTGATCGGCCTGTCGCTCGATCTGGCCATTGCACGCCTGCTGGCGCGGGAGGTGGACGAGGCGATTGGCGCATTGGTGCAGCGCTACAAGCACCATTTCGTGGCAATGCGCGCCGAGGCGGAATTCCGCGAAAATCTCTATGACGGCATTGGCGAGCTGATCGCCGGCCTCGCCGCGCGCGACGATGTGCTGATCGGGATGGTGACGGGGAAATCGCGCCGCGGCGTGACGGCCGTCTTCGAGACGCACGGTTTCGGCGCACATTTCCTGACCGTGCGCACCGCGGATGATTGTCCTTCCAAGCCGCATCCGGCCATGGTGCTGGAATGCTGCGCGGAAACCGGAATCGATCCGCAGGACACCCTTGTCGTCGGCGATGCGATTTACGATATGCAGATGGCGCGCTCGGCGAAGGCCGGTGCCATTGGCGTGGCCTGGGGCTACAGTACCGCCGATGCGCTGCGCCAGCACGGGGCGCAGGACGTGCTCGTCCATCCGTCCGGCCTGCTCAACCATCTCTGACGAAAGGTCTCGCGATGCGCGATATCCTCAACGACCTCGACGCGGGCAGGCTGTCCGATCCCGATCCGGCGCGGCGCGCGCAAAAGCAGATGCTCAAGCCGCTGCCCAAGCGTTTCTACACGGAGGCCGGCGTGGCAGCCGAAGGCGAGGGGTTCGCCGTGACGCTGGACGGACGGTTGGTGCGTACGCCCGGCCGCCATGGCATGATCCTGCCGACGGAAGCCGCCGCCAGGCTCGTCGCTGACGAATACGGTGCGCAGGGCGAGACCATCAACCCGATGACCATGCCGGTCACCCGGCTGGCCAATACCGCCATTGATGGCGTGGCGGCGGACATGCAGGCGGTGGCCGAGGACATCCAGCGCTTCTCCTCGTCGGACCTCCTGTGCTACCGCGCCGGCACGCCGGAGCGTCTTGTGGCGCGGCAGACCGAAATCTGGGATCCGGTGCTGGAATGGGTGGAGCGCGCGCTTGGCGCGCGGTTCGTCCTGGCTGAAGGCGTGATGCATGTCGACCAGCCGGGCGAGAGCATCGGCGCCGTGGGCATTCACCTGCGCGGCTTCGACGATCCGTTCCGCCTGGCTGCGCTGCATTCCATGACCACGTTGACCGGTTCTGCGCTGCTGGCGCTGGCGGCGGCCGGTGGCGGCCTGACATGGCAGCAGGCCTGGACGGCCGCGCATGTGGACGAGGACTGGAATATCGAATTGTGGGGCGAAGACGCCGAAGCAACGGCGCGGCGCAAGGCGCGGGAGCGGGAAATGGAAGCCGCATGGCGCCTTCTTGACGCGATCGCCTGAAGGGATTCGCGAGTCATTTCCGAGTCCTGACGCCATTTGCCAATGCAGCACATGAAAAGGCCCGGAGCGTTTCCGGGCCTTTTTCCTGTCCGCCGCATCTAGAGAAGGGGTCAGATGGCGAGATATTCGTGCCGCAATTCCTCGTTTTCGAGGACTTCCTTCGCCGTGCCCTGGAAGACGACCTGGCCGGTATCCATGATGACCGCGCGGTCGGAAAGGCGCAGCGCGGCCACGGCATTCTGCTCCACGATGATGGTGGTGATGCCAATGTCGCGGATCTGCTGCACGATCTTCTCGATTTCCTGCACGATGACCGGCGCAAGACCTTCATAGGGCTCGTCGAGGAAAAGGATTTTCAGGTCGCGGGCCAGCGCGCGGGCCACGGCGAGCATCTGCTGCTCGCCACCGGACATGGTGGTCGCTTCCTGGTTGCGCCGTTCGGCCAGCCGCGGGAAATGCTCGTAGATCTTCTCGATCGGCCAGCCCTTCGGCTCGGTCACCTGGGCCAGGATCAGGTTTTCCTCGACGGTGAGGCCGCCGATGATGCGCCGGTCCTCCGGCACGAGCTGGACGCCTTCGCCCGCGGCCTCGAAGGCGCGCATGGCGTGCAGCGGCTTGCCATCGAGCCAGATTTCGCCTGATCTGAGCGCCGGTGTCTCCACGCGGGCCAGTGTGCGCAGCGTCGACGTCTTGCCGGCACCGTTGCGGCCGAGAAGCGAGAGGACCTCTCCCTTGGCGATGTCGAAGGATACGCCCTGAACGATATAGGATTCGCCATAGTAGGCGTGGATGTCCCTGACGCTGAAATAGGGTGATGCGGATTTCTCGTTCAAGGCTACGCTCTCCCCTTCCAGGTCTCCAACGGCTGCCATGTTCATCAGTGCTCCTCCCCGAGATAGGCTTCCTTCACCTTCGGATTGTTGCGCACCTCTTCAGGCGTGCCTTCCGCGATGATTCGGCCCTGGGCCAGAACGCTGATGCGATCTGCAAGAGAAAACACGACATGCATGTCGTGTTCAATGATCACCTTTGTCATGCCGCGTTTCTTGATCCGGTTGAGCAGGTCGATGGTCATGTTGGTGTCGTGGCGCGCCATGCCGGCCGTCGGTTCGTCGAGCAGCAGCAGCTTGGGTTTCTGGATCAGGCACATCGCCATTTCCAGGCGCCGCTTGTCGCCGCGCGACAGGCTGCCGGCGATCTGGTGGCGCATCTCGAAGAGGCCGATGTCGCGCAGCGTTTCCTCCGCCTCCGCGCGCACATCGTCCTGGGCGGAGAGGGCGGCCATGGCGTTGAAGCGGAAGGCGCCGTCGCGTTTGGCGAAAGCCGGGATCATGACATTGTCCAGCAGCGTGAGGTCGGTGAAGATCTCGGGCGTCTGGAACACGCGGCTGACGCCAAGCTGGTTGATCTCGTGCGGTTCGTGCTGGTCGAGCGTCTGGCCGTTGAAGACGACATGCCCCTCGGTCGGCTTCAGCCGGCCGATACAGACATTGAGTAACGTCGACTTGCCGGCGCCGTTGGGGCCGATGATGGCATGCACCGTGCCCTCGCGCACCTGCAGATCCACGTCGGACAGGGCTTTCAGCCCGCCGAAGCTCTTGGAGACGTCGGCGACGTGAAGAACGATGTTTTCGCTTGCTGTTGTCATGTTCTCACTCCGCGGGCTGGGCGGCTGCCGTGTCGGGGGCGCCGGCGCCTGGGCCGGACCCGCCACCAAGGCGGCGATAGATACGCTGGATGCCTTCCATGATGCCGCCGGGCAGGAAGATGACGATCAGCATGAAGACAACGCCGAGCGTCAGGTGCCAGCCGTCGCCGACGAACAGGCCGGTGATCCAGACGCTGATCTCGCGCGCCGTTTCGGGCAGGAAGGAGAAGACCTGTTCGAGGATTCGGTCGTTGAAGGACGAGAAGATGTTCTCGAAATACTTGATGACGCCGGCGCCGAGAATGGGCCCGATCAGCGTTCCCGCGCCGCCCAGGATGGTCATCAGCACGACCTCGCCTGAAGCTGTCCACTGCATGCGCTCGGCGCCTGCAAGGGGGTCGGTGACGGCCATCAGCGAGCCGGCCAGCCCGGCATACATGCCGGAGATGACGAAGGCGGTGAGCAGGTAGGGCCGGGTGTTGAAGCCGGTGTAGCGCATGCGGTTCTGGTTCGACTTGATGGCGCGCAGCATCATGCCGAAGGGCGAACGGAAGATGCGCAGGGTCAGGAAGAAGCAGATGATCAGCGCCACGGCGCAGAAATAGAAGCCGGGATATCCGCTCGTCTCGATGCCGAAGAAATTGGTTGCCGGCAGGCCTTCACCGGGGGTGGAGAAGGCATTGTCGATGATGCGCGGATCCTGAAGGGTCAGTTGCAGGCCGGTTTCGCCGTTGGTGATCGGCGTCAGCACCGAATAGGCGAGATTGTAGCTCATCTGCGCGAAGGCCAGGGTCAGGATCGAGAAATAGATGCCCGACCGCCTGAGGCTGACATAGCCGATGAGCACCGCAAAGAGCCCGGCGAACAGGACGCCGAAGATGACCGCGGGAATGACGTTCATGGTAAAGAGCTTGAACGACCAGACGGCGGCGTAGGAGCCGACACCCAGGAAGGCGGCATGCCCGAAGGAGAGATAGCCGGTCAGGCCGAACAGGATGTTGAAGCCCATGGCGAAGATGCCGAAGATGCAGAACTTCTGCAAAAGGGCGGGATAGCCGGCGCCGAGCGGCGTCAGGGTCCAGGGGCTGATCAGCACGACGACCGAGAAGCCGAGCAGCAGTAGCCAGTCGTTGCGGGACAGGTTGCCAAACATGTTCGATCAGTCCTCCATCACGCCCTGGCGGCCCAGAAGTCCGCGCGGCCGGGTGAGCAGAATGGTGACGGCGACCAGGTAGATGATGATCTGGTCGATGCCGGGAAAGATGGCCTTGACCTCGTTCATCGAGGCAAAGGATTGCAATATGCCGAGCAGGAAGCCGGCCAGCACGGCGCCGGGCAGGGAGCCCATGCCGCCGACAACCACGACGACGAAGCTGAGCACCAGGAAGTCCATGCCGAGGTGGTAGTCCGGCGGCAGGATCGGCGTGTACATGACGCCTGCCAGACCCGCGACCACGGCTGCGATGCCGAAGACGACGGTGAAGCGGCGCTCGATGTTGATGCCGAGCAGGCCGACGGTTTCGCGGTCGCGCATGCCGGCGCGCACCACCATGCCGTAGGTGGTGAATTGCAGAAAGGCGAAGACGGCGCCGATCACCAGGAAGGCGAACAGGAAATAGATCAGCCGCCACCAGGGGTAGACGATGAACATGTCCGACAGGCCGAGAAAGGCCGCGATATTGGCCGTGCCGTTGAACATGTCGGGCGCGCCTTGCGGCACGGGGTTGGCGCCGTAGAATTTCTTGATGATCTCCTGCAGCACGATGGCGAGACCGAAGGTTACCAGGATCTGGTCGGCATGGGGGCGCTTGTAGAAGTGGCGGATCAATCCGCGCTCCATGGCAAGGCCGAAGGCCAGCATGACGGGTATCGCCAGCAGAATGGAGATGGGCACCGACCAGTTGATGACCCATGCACCGGCATCGCCGAAGGCATATTCGAAATAGGGCTTGGCCGGCGGGGCGAACAATTGGCCTTCCGCCTTGGGTGGCTGGATGGGCCAGGTGATCAGCTTGTTGAAGGTGACCGCGCAGAAGGCGCCCAGCATGAAAAGCGCGCCGTGGGCGAAGTTGACCACGCCCAGCGTTCCGAAGACCAGCGTGAGCCCCAGGGCGATGAGCGCGTAGGCTGCGCCCTTGTCGAGCCCGTTGAGGATCTGGATGATGATTGCGTCCATGAAGAATACGCCCCGATGTCCGTCCGCCTTTTCCCGGCGGTCCGGTTTGCCAAGTGCCAAGACGGCCCGGCCGCCCGCTAGGGGGACGGCCGGGCCCTTCGTTGCCTGTCAGGTCAGCACTGCTTCGCGTCTGCCGGACCGAGGTCGCCGCCAAAGATCGACGGATCGTAGGTCAGGGTTTCGCGATCGACGACCTTGACGACCTTGAGCAGATCGTATTCGGACTGCTTGTTGTCATTGCCGCGCACGACCAGGGCCGACTTCATGCACTGGTGGTCTTCGGCGCGGTAGAGCGTGGCGCCGTTGCCCATGCCGTCGAACTCGAAACCTTCCAGCGCCTCGATGACCGCCGGTGCGAAGAAGGTGCCGGCGCGCTCGCAGGCATCGGCATAGAGCAGGGTCTGCACATAGCAGGTATGGGCAGCCTGGGACGGCGGGAAGCCGTATTCGGTGCCGAACGACTTCACGAAGGCCTGCGAGGCCTCGTCGTCAAGCGACCAGTTCCAGTTGGTCGTGCCCAGAATGCCCTTGATGTTGTCGCCCGCGCCCTTGGCCATCAGGCGCGAGAACAGCGGCACGACGATCTCGAAATTCTTGCCGTTGACCTGCTTGTCCTTCAGGCCGAACTGGATGGCCTGGGTCAGCGAGTTGACCATGTCCTTGCCGTAGTGGTTCAGGATCAGGACATCGGCGCCGGAATTGAGAACCGGCGTGATGTATTGCGAGAAGTCGCCCGCGCCGACCGGCGTGCGTACCGTGGCGACCGTCTCCCAGCCGAGGCCCTCGGTGGTGTTCTTGATCGATTCCTCCTGGGTCCAGCCCCAGGTGTAGTCGGCGGTGAGGTGATAGGCGCGGCGGTCGGTGCCGTATTCCTCCTTCAGCACCGGACCCAGCGCCACGCCGGACTGATAGGCATTGAAGAAGTGGCGGAAGCCGTAGCGCTTCTTGTCCTTGCCGGTGGTGTCGTTGGAGTGGGTGAGGCCGGCCATGAAGATGATGCCCATTTCCTGGCAAAGACCCTGGACGGCCACGGCGACGCCGGACGACGAGCCGCCGGTGATCATCACCGCGCCTTCCTTCTCGATCATGCGTTTGGCACTGTCGCGGGCGGCATCGGACTTGGTCTGCGTGTCGCCGGTGACGTAAGCCACCTTCTTGCCGAGAATGCCATTGCCCTTCAGCGCCTTGGACGTGAAGGTGGAGAGCATGCCGCCGTCGCCTTCGCCATTGAGATGCTTGACGGCAAGCTGGTAGGCGCGCAGCTCGTCAGCGCCCTCGTCGGCATAGGGGCCGGACTGGGGCACATTGAAACCGAGCGTGACCGTGTCGCCTGTCGGCACGTTGCAGGACATGTCCTGGGCATAGGCGCCCCTGACGAAATGCATCGGAGCAGCCAGGGCCGCGCCGCCGGCCACGCCGGCTTTCAGGATGCCGCGCCTGTTGAGAATGAATCGTGACATGAAGTCCTCCCGAATTCAGGTTGAAACCTGCCGGCCGGTCCTCCTTTGGCCGAAGGTTAGCCCATGCTAACTTTAGAGAGTTCGTATTCTCAATGCGGCTTTCGGATATGCGGCAAAGGTATTAGATGCACCGCAAAATCATGTTTTGCAGCGCGTCATCGGGAATAAGCCTGCGCCAATAAAAAAGCCCCGGCGGATCGCTCCGCCGGGGCTTTCGATACACGGTTGTATGCGGATCAGACCGAATAATACATGTCGAATTCGACCGGGTGCGGCGTCATTTCGAAGCGCATCACCTCTTCCATCTTCAGCTCGATGAAGGCATCGATCTGGTCGTCGTCGAACACGCCACCGGCGGTGAGGAACTTGCGATCCTTGTCGAGGGCCATCAGGGCTTCGCGCAGCGAACCGCAGACGGTCGGGATCTTCTTGAGTTCCTTGGCGGGCAGGTCATAGAGATCCTTGTCCATGGCCTGGCCGGGATGGATCTTGTTCTTGATGCCGTCGAGGCCGGCCATCAGCATCGCGGCAAAGCCGAGATAGGGGTTGGCCGTCGGGTCGGGGAAGCGGACTTCCACGCGCTTGGCCTTCGGGTTGTTGCCGAAGGGAATGCGGCAGGAGGCGGAACGGTTGCGGGCCGAATAGGCCAGCAGGACCGGAGCCTCGTAGCCCGGAACCAGGCGCTTGTAGGAGTTGGTCGACGGGTTGGTGAAGGCATTGATGGCCTTGGCGTGCTTGATGATGCCGCCAATATAGTAGAGGCAGCTCTCGGACAGGCCGGCATATTCATTGCCCGCGAAGGTCGGCTTGCCGTCCTTCCAGATCGACTGGTGAACGTGCATGCCCGAACCGTTGTCGCCGAAGACCGGCTTCGGCATGAAGGTGGCCGTCTTGCCATAGGCGTTGGCGACCTGGTGCACGACATACTTGTAGATCTGCATCTTGTCGGCATTGCGGGTCAGGGTGTCGAACTTGATGCCGAGTTCGTGCTGCGCTGCGGCAACCTCGTGGTGGTGCTTTTCGACCGTGACGCCCATCTCGGACATGACCGAAAGCATTTCGGAGCGCATGTCCTGCTCGGAGTCGATCGGCGGAACCGGGAAATAGCCGCCCTTGACGCGCGGCCGGTGGCCCAGGTTGCCGGTCTCGTAATCGGAATCGTCGTTGGACGGCAGTTCGGTCGAATCGAGCTTGAAGCCGGTGTTGTAGGGATCGGCCTTATACTTCACGTCGTCGAACACGAAGAATTCGGCTTCCGGGCCGACGAAAACGGTGTCGCCAATGCCTTCGGCCTTCATGTAGGCCTCGGCCTTCTTGGCGGTGCCGCGCGGATCGCGGTTATAGGCCTCGCCGGAGACCGGGTCGAGGATGTCGCAGATGACGACCATGGTGGACTGGGCGAAGAAGGGATCCATGTGGACCGTCGCCGTGTCGGGCATCAGCACCATGTCGGACTCGTTGATCGCCTTCCAGCCGCCGATCGAGGAGCCATCGAACATCACGCCATCGGCGAACATGTCCTCGTCGACGGCGCTCACGTCCATCGTGACGTGCTGCATCTTGCCCTTGGGATCCGTGAAGCGCAGGTCGACGAACTTCACGTCGTTGTCCTTGATCTGCTTCATGATATCGTTTGCTGTCGTCATGCTGAATTCCCTTTGTAATGACGATGACTTGACGTGCGAACCGGCAATGCGCCTCAGACGGCGTCGATGCCCGTTTCACCGGTGCGGATACGGATGACTTCCTCGACATTCGAGACGAAGATCTTGCCATCGCCGATACGGCCCGTCTGGGCCGCCTTGCGGATGGCCTCGATGGCGGTCTCGACGGCATCGTCGCCCAATACCACCTCGACCTTCACCTTGGGAAGAAAATCCACGACATATTCGGCGCCGCGATAGAGTTCGGTATGACCCTTCTGGCGGCCGAAGCCCTTTGCCTCTGTCACGGTGATACCCTGAAGCCCGACTTCCTGAAGGGCCTCCTTCACCTCGTCCAGTTTGAAGGGTTTGATGATCGCTTCGATCTTTTTCATGGAAAGAACGGCCTCCGCATTGGTGAAAAACGGGCCCCGGGCCCGCTCCGCAGAAATGAAAGCATGAACTGTGCCAGATTTTTTCCCGGACGGCCCCGGCCCTCTGCAAGGATGAAATTTCGTGCCTTGCCCGCGCGTTACCGGGCAGCATGGCGGCCGGCAAGGGTGCGGTGCAATATCCACGGGACCGGCTGGCCGGTCCTGCCCCTTTCATAGCCTGTCGCGTCCGGTTAAAAAACAGGCAGTCTGCATAAAAAACAAGCAGGCAGACCGTGCTTCGCCTGCCTGATTTTTCGTCCGGGCGCGATGCGTCTTGCGCAGGGTGGCGGGCCGGCGGATAACTCCGGCGGCACCGACATGAACATGGAGGAACGGGTGCGGCCATGCACGAGCTTCTGACCCCGGAAAACATGGGGCGGGCGGACGCCCTTGCCATCGCGAACGGGCCTTTCGACGGTCCCGGCCTGATGGAAAACGCCGGCAGGGCCGTTCATGCGGCGATCCTGAAGCGGTTTCCGGGTCTGGAGCGGGTCGCGGTGCTGTGCGGGCCAGGCAACAATGGCGGCGACGGCTATGTGGTGGCGCGCTTGCTGGCCGGCGATGGCGTCGTGGTGAACCTGTTCGCGCTTGCAGCCCCGCGGCCCGACAGCGATGCCGGATGGGCCGCGGCCCGATGGACGGGCGCGGTGCGGCCGCTGGCCGAATTCGACCCGGCAGAGGCCGGTCTCGTGGTGGATGCGCTGTTTGGCGCCGGGTTGTCCAAGCCGCTGGCGGGGATGGCGGCAGACGCGGCAGCGGCCTGCGCGGGCGCCGGCGTGCCGGTCGTCGCGGTCGACCTGCCGTCCGGCCTGTCGGGCGATAGCGGAGAGCCGCACGGCGCCTGTTTCCGCGCCGCTCTGACCGTCACCTTCTTTCGCAAGAAGCCGGGCCATGTGCTTCTGCCGGGGCGTGATTTCTGCGGTGAACTCGTGCTCGCCGACATCGGCATTCCGGAAGCGGTTCTCCGGGACATCGCCGTTCGTGCGCATGAGAACGTGCCAGCGCTCTGGCGCCATGCCATGCCGCGGCTGGCCTGCGATACGCACAAATATGCGCGCGGCGCGGCTGCCGTGCTTTCCGGCGGGCCGTCTTCCACGGGGGCGGCGCGCCTTGCCGCGATGGCCGCGGCGCGCAGCGGTGCCGGGGCGGTGACGGTGCTTTCGCCGCCCTCGGCCGTGCTGGTTCATGCCGCGCATCTGACATCGGTCATGGTCCGCCCGGTGCGCGACCAGGATGAGATTTGCGCCTTTCTGGCGGAGGGCAAGACACGGGCCGCCCTTGCGGGACCGGGCTGCGGTGCCGGTGAGCGTACGCGCAAAGCGGTTCTGGCGATGCTGGATGCCGGCCGCCGGGAAAACGGGCGGGGATTGACATCCGTGGTTCTGGATGCCGACGCGCTGACCGCCTTTGCGGACCGGCCGGCAGACCTTTGGGGCGCCATAGGCGGCAGCGGCCTTTCGGTGGTGCTGACGCCACATGAGGGCGAGTTCGCCCGGATCTTTCCGGACCTGGTGTCCGGCGGCGGCCTTGCCCGCATCGAGCGGGCATGCGCAGCGGCGGCGCGCGCCGGGGCTGTCGTCGTGCTGAAGGGCGGTGACACGGTGGTCGCCGCACCTGACGGCCGGGTCGCCATCAACACCAATGCACCGCCCACGCTTGCGACGGCCGGGTCCGGCGATGTGCTGGCGGGGATCGTCACCTCACTCATGGCCCAAGGCGTGCCTGCCTTCGAGGCGGCCTGCGCCGCCGTCTGGCTGCATGGCGAAGCCGGCAGGGCAGCCGGGCCGCGGCCGATTGCAGAGGATCTGGTCGCGGCGCTGGCGCGGATCGGATTTCCCGACGCCTGACGGCGCCTCATCAAGACTGACCGGTGCATAGCCGGGAGTTCGGAGTATCTCGGCGGCCGAAACAATCCAGTCCAGCAAGCCGACAATTTCATCCGATTGTATCGCGAATAGCCATGACAACCACCATGTCAGCGGCAATTTACGCTCGCTACTGTCTGCGTCTGGTCCCGAAACTGCCGCGACGATCTGGCCGATACGCCCACCTGGCTTCGTCGCCACGCGCATCAGGTCGGCATAAACCTCGGTTGCCTCCTTTGCAGACAGTGATTGAGTGCGGTAGCTTGTGCAACCGATTTTTTCCAGCGATCAACGTTTCTCAGGTAGGGGGTGCAAATGGAAATTTGGGTAGTCGTTGTCTGGATTGCAGTTGCGATTTTCACTGGCGCTGTAGCTTCATCAAAGGGCCGCAGCGCCGTGAACTGGTTCATCCTAGCGCTCCTATTCAGCGTTCTTGCGCTCTTGGCAGTCGGTCTCATGTCGAGGCCCCCGGAGTTGACCAAGTTCAATTCGAAACAATGCCCCAAATGTGCAGAGCAAATCCGATACGACGCGTCGGTGTGCCGTCACTGCGGCCATGAATTCGACCCGCAGGATGTCGCCGAGATCGTCAAGGAAAAGAGAGCCGCGATGAAGCATGCCAACATGTTCGTCGCGTTCGCGGTCTTCGTTCTAATTGCAATCGTGATCGGCGCCATCGTGGGGTGATCGGATCATGCCTTGTATTCGACCTCGTTCCAGGACCAGCGGCCGGTAGGAATGCACCATTCTTGTTCGCCAGCCAATGCCGACGGCCGGGTCCGGCGATGTGCTGGCGGGGATCGTTACCGCCCTCCTGGCCCAAGGCGTGCCTGCCTTCGAGGCGGCCTGCGCCGCCGTCTGGCTGCATGGCGAAACGGGACAGGCCGCCGGGCCGCGGCCGATCGCGGAGGATCTGGTCGCGGCGCTGGCGCGGATCGGATTTCCCGACGCCTGACAGCGCCCGTCTGGTCAGGCCTTGCCGATCTGCACCTTGCGGCCGGCCGTGGACACATCCTTGCGCTTTGGCATGGTGACCGTCAGCACGCCCTTGTCGAATTTCGCGTCGATGGCATCGGCGTCAACGCGCTCGGGAATGGGAAAGGAGCGCTGGAAGGATCCGTAAGACCGTTCGACGACGTGGACGTCATCCTTGTCGCCGTCGTGCTCGATCCTCTTCTCGCCCTTCAGGGTCAGCAGGCCGTTGCGGATGGTCAGGTCGACCTGGTCCTCGCTCATGCCGGGCAATTCGGCGGTCAGCGTGATGGCGTCGGCGTTTTCGGCGATGTCGATGGCCGGGCGGATCGCACCGGTCATGTCGAGCGACGGCAGGCCGGAGCGGGCGGCCAGCGTGCCGCCGGATCCGAAGAAGCCCTCCATCAGGTCATCCATCTGTTTCCGGAAATCGGCAAAAGGATTGCCGGACCACGGGGACAGGTCTTGTCTTGTGCGCTTGTCAGACATGGTTTCATCCTTTCACGTTGCGCGGGCCTGCCGGTGAGGGCAGGCCGGACGCGAAAGGATTCATGCGATGGCGGGCAGACTTCATTGACAGGTGTCAAGGCGTGTCCCGGCATCGCGGCCGGGTCACTCCGCCGCTTCCACCTTATGGCCGGACCGGCGCGAAAGGAGATCCTTCAGATAGGCACCGGTGTGGCTGCGCGGCTCGGCGGCAATGTCCTCCGGTGTGCCGGAAGCAACCAGCTCGCCGCCGCCGTCGCCGCCTTCCGGTCCCAGGTCGAGCACCCAGTCGGCGGTCTTGATGACCTCCAGGTTGTGCTCGATGACCACGACCGTATTGCCTTGCTCGACAAGCTGGTGAAGCACTTCGAGCAGCTTGGCGACATCGTGGAAATGCAGGCCGGTGGTCGGCTCGTCGAGGATGTAGAGCGTGCGGCCGGTGGCCTTGCGCGACAACTCCTTGGCCAGCTTGATGCGTTGCGCCTCGCCGCCCGACAGCGTGGTGGCCTGCTGTCCGATATGGATATAGCCGAGGCCGACGCGGGCCAGCGTTTCCATCTTGTCGCGGATGGCGGGTACGGCAGCGAAGAATTCCGCGCCTTCCTCCACCGTCATGTCGAGCACGTCGGCGATGGACTTGCCCTTGTAGGTGACTTCCAGTGTCTCACGATTGTAGCGCTTGCCGTGGCAGACATCGCAGGTGACATAGACGTCGGGCAGGAAGTGCATCTCGATCTTGATGACGCCGTCCCCCTGACAGGCCTCGCAGCGCCCGCCCTTCACGTTGAAGGAGAAGCGGCCCGGCTGGTAGCCGCGCGCCTTGGCTTCCGGCAGGCCGGCGAACCAGTCGCGGATCGGCGTGAACGCGCCGGTATAGGTGGCCGGATTGGAACGCGGTGTGCGCCCGATGGGGGACTGGTCGATGTCGATGACCTTGTCGATAAGCTCCAGCCCCTCGATGCGGTCATGCGGGGCGGGGTTCTCGCGCGCGCCCATGATGCGGCGCGATGCGGCGCGGAACAGCGTCTCGATGAGGAAGGTGGACTTGCCGCCGCCCGAGACGCCCGTCACGCAGGTGAACGTGCCGAGCGGAATGTCGGCGGTGACGCCCTTCAGGTTGTTGCCGCGTGCATCGACCACGCGAATGCGCCTGGACTTCGAGGGTTTGCGGCGTTCGGCAGGCACGGCAATGCCCATGGCGCCGGACAGGTACTTGCCGGTCAGCGAATCCGGATGGGCCATGATATCGGACGGCGTTCCACTGGCGATGACGCGTCCGCCATGGATGCCGGCCGCCGGTCCGATGTCGACGACGTGGTCAGCGGCCAGGATGGCGTCCTCGTCGTGCTCCACGACGATGACGGTATTGCCCAGGTCGCGCAGGTGTTTCAGCGTGGCGAGCAGGCGGTCGTTGTCGCGCTGGTGCAGGCCGATCGAGGGCTCGTCGAGCACGTAGAGCACGCCGGTCAGGCCCGAGCCGATCTGTGAGGCGAGGCGGATGCGCTGGCTCTCGCCGCCCGACAGCGTGCCGGAATTGCGCGACAGGGTCAGGTAGTCGAGGCCGACATCATTGAGGAACCTGAGCCGTTCGCGGATTTCCTTGAAAATGCGCGCGGCGATCTCGTTCTGCTTGTCGGTCAGGCGTTCGGGCAGGGTTGCGAACCAGTCATTGGCCCGGCGAATGGACATGTCGGTGACCTGGCCGATATGCAGACCGTCGATCTTGACCGCCAGCGCCTCGGCCTTGAGCCGGAAGCCGGAACAGACCGGGCAGGGCGTTGCCGACATGTAGCGCTCGATCTCCTCGCGCGCCCAGGACGATCGGTCTCCTTCCAGCGGCGCTGCAGGTTCGGGATCACGCCCTCGAATGTCTTGGCCGCCTTGTAGGTGCGCAGCCCGTCATCATAGGTGAACTCGATCTTGCGGCTGCCGGTGCCTTGCAGGATGGCGTTCTTCGCCTCGTCGGACAGGTCGCGCCAGCGGTCGCCCACCTTGAAGCCATAGGCCTTGCCGAGGCCTTCCAGTGTCTGGAGATAATAGGGGGAGGTGGACTTGGCCCACGGCGCGATGGCGCCCTCGCGCAAGGCCACATGCGGCTCGGGCACGACAAGCGCCGGATCAATGGCCTGCTGGTGGCCGAGCCCGTCGCAGCCCGGGCAGGCGCCGAACGGATTGTTGAAGGAAAACAGGCGCGGCTCGATTTCCGGAATGGTGAAGCCGGAGACCGGGCAAGCGAATTTCTCCGAAAAGATCACGCGCTCATGGGTGTCGTTCTTGGAGCGGTTGGCGGCCTCGCCCGACAGTTCCTCCGGCGGCAGCGGGCGGTCGGCGAATTCGGCGACGGCAAGACCGTCAGCCAGTTTCAGGCTGGTCTCGATGGAATCGGCCAGGCGGGCGGCCAGGTCCGGGCGCACCACGACGCGGTCGACGACCACGTCGATGTCGTGCTTGTATTTCTTGTCGAGGGCCGGGACATCGGCGATCTCGTGGAACTCACCGTCCACCTTGACCCGCTGGAAGCCCTTTTTCTGCAACTCGGCCAGTTCCTTGCGGTATTCGCCCTTCCGGCCGCGCACGATGGGCGCCATGATATAGAGGCGCGTGCCTTCCTCCATGGCAAGGACGCGATCCACCATCTGGCTGACCGTCTGGCTCTCGATCGGCAGGCCGGTGGCCGGGGAAATCGGCACGCCGGCGCGGGCGAAGAGCAGGCGCATGTAGTCGTAGATTTCCGTGACCGTCCCGACGGTGGAGCGCGGATTGCGGCTCGTCGTCTTCTGTTCGATGGAAATGGCCGGCGACAGGCCGTCGATCTGGTCGACATCCGGCTTCTGCATCATTTCCAGGAATTGCCGGGCATAGGCCGAGAGGCTCTCGACATAGCGGCGCTGGCCCTCCGCATAAATCGTGTCGAAAGCAAGCGAGGACTTGCCGGAACCCGACAGGCCCGTCATCACGATGAGGCTGTCGCGCGGCAGGTCGAGATCGACATTCTTGAGGTTGTGCTCGCGCGCGCCGCGCACGGTGATCATCTTGTGGTCTGTCATGGTCGCTCGCAGCGGGGCCGGCCTGCCAGCCGGTCGGGAAACACGTTTTCTGCCGGGTCGTCCGGCGTCGTGCTGCCGGCCAAGCGTCTCATGTAGTCATTGTTTCCCATGTGGAAAGGGGACGGAATGATCCTGCTGACAGGAATTGACCATACTATCCACAGAAATGCGGACAAAACAAGAACACTTGTGGAAACCCGGTGGATAACCCGGCGGCACGCCCTGAAAATGTGATTGGCGGGGGCATTGACGCAAGGGCGGCGCAGGGCGCATGCTTCCAGTCAGCATCCGGAGGGATGCGGCGCCAGCGGTTCGAAGCGTCAGGGAACGCTCCCGCACAGGCAGGCCGGAACCCGGATGCCGAACGGTCGGACGACCGGCCAGATTGCAAACCGACGGGAAGAGGAGAGGTTTGATGGAACCACCGAAGAGTCCCGAAGGGTCCGCCCGGTTGCGGCGGACCACGGATTGCAAGGCCCCCGGTGCCTGAAGGCGCCGCGTGACAGGGGACACCGGCAATTCGCCAACAATTCATTCGATGAGCCGGGCAGGCTTGTGCCGTTCCGCGACGGTGGCGGCATCGCCCGGCATGGCAACCGGAAACACCCGGTTGAAGGGTAAAAACCCGTAGAGGCCCGGCGCGCGCAAGAAACAGGATCGCGGCCGGGCCGATTTTCATGTGTGGATGGCATCGCCACTATTTCTTTGTAATTCCGATCATGATTTCAGTCTGATTGTCCTGAAAGACGGATCAACGGCATCTTGGAAGCAGGGCTGCCTTGGTTTGCGTTGCAGCTAGAAGTAGACAGCAATCTGCACGGCAATCAATCATCTCGAAAGGCCGCCATGCGGGCCGGCGGGACTCCCGATCGATGACATGAATGACCCGTTGAAATGCCTCAATGAACGCGAACGGGACACATTGCGCCTGCTCTTGGCGGGGCATGATGCGAAGTCCATCGCGCGGGAACGCAGACTTTCGGTTCACACGGTCAACGAGCGCCTTCGCGCTGCACGGCGCAAGCTGGGCGTCTCCAGCAGCCGGGAGGCGGCGCGCCTTCTTGCGCAGGCCGAAGGCAATGCCCACGATTTTCCTGTATCCAAGGAATTTGGCATGGACCGGCATGGCGGGGGCGCCGCACGAACGGCGCCGACCGGCCCGCTGTCGTGGCCGCGCCGCCACCCCTGGCGGACAGGAGGAGTGTTTCTGATGATCGTGGCCATTATCGCCGCCGCATTTGTTACCATGGCCGGAATCGAGGATGCCGGAGCACCTCGCGACCTGACACAAGAAGCGGACACGTTCGCGTCGCCGTCAGCCTGGTCGGCAAGCGAAAGCCATGCGTTGAATTGGCTGGCTCTCGTCGACCAGGAGGCGTGGTCGGCGAGTTGGCGTGATGCCGGGGCGATTTTCCGCTCGCAGATTTCAGCCGATGACTGGGCTGCCGCGATCATTCCCGTTCGCAAACCGCTGGGCGCCGTGCTTTCGCGAACGCTCTTCAAGGTCACCAAAGCCGCTACACTGCCCGGCGTGCCGGAAGGGGACTACGAAATTCTGGAATTTCGCACGGATTTTGCTGCCAGAACCGGTGCCATTGAACGCGTCGTGCTGGCGCGCGAACCGACAGGTTGGACAGTCAACGGCTATTTCATCCGGTGAGGCCATCTCGATGAGAGCCCGAATATGGGTGGTGCGCTTGACATATGGAACATAATGGGAACATTGTGTCGGCGCGCTTCCGGATCGGAAACGGCGGCGTGAGCCGGCCAATTGCTTGTGGATGCCCGTCGATTGCGGAAGGCAGCCAAGGCGCATTGGTTTATGGTGCGCGGAAATTGCAATGGCGTTCGCGGGCGGCATATCATTGCCCCGCAGCGAAAGACGGAGTTGGAACATGGCGGGAAGCGTGAACAAGGTCATTCTGGTCGGGAATCTGGGCGCCGACCCGGAGGTGCGCCGCCTCAATTCCGGCGATGCGGTTGTCAACATGCGTATCGCCACGTCAGAGACCTGGCGCGACAAGAACAGTGGCGAGCGCCGCGAGCGCACCGAGTGGCACAATGTCGTGATCTTCAACGAGCAGCTTGGCAAGGTGGCCGAGCAATATCTCAAGAAGGGCATGAAGGTTTACCTGGAAGGCCAGTTGCAGACGCGCAAATGGCAGGACCAGCAGGGCCAGGACCGCTACACGACCGAGATCGTGTTGCAGCGCTATCGCGGTGAGCTTCAGATGCTCGACGGGCGCGGGCAGGGCGGCGACCAGGGCCAGGTCGGCTATGGTGGCGGCGGCGGTTCGCGCGGCGGGTCCGATTTCGGCTCGTCCGGCCCATCCGGCGGCGGTGGCGGCTATGGCGGTGGCGGTTATGGCGGCGGCCAGCAGGGCGGCGGCGGGGGCGGTGGCTATTCCCGCGATCTCGACGACGAAATTCCGTTCTGAATGTCCGGGGAACCGGCTCGGCACCTCTCATCCATGCTCATTGCGACGTGCGACGCCGTGGCTGGCGGGTGGTTCATTGCTGCCTGCCCGCTCAAGGGCCATGCCGGATAACCCGTCCGCACCATCCCCGTGCCTGTCGCGGCGTTTTGCTATTGCGGGATCGACGTGGTTGGCGATCTTGCGGGCCAGAGACAATGGCTTCGCTGGCAAGGCCGGGAATGGCGGCTTGCGGCGAAGCCGACCAACGCCGCGATTCCAGGTTTCGCCGGACTTGTCCGGACTGAACCATTCGTGCCGGGCTGAACCATTCGTGATTGGCGCGTGTCCGGCAGAGCGGTCATTCTCGTCAGCCATGAGACGGATTTCTTTTGCCATATTCCTTTCATTGCCAGCGCTACCGGTGCTGGCGGGTGAAGCCGACGTCGTGGACGTGCGCTACACACAGTCTTCAAACGGCTCCTACACGTTCCATGTCACGGTGCGCCATGCCGACGAGGGCTGGAACCATTATGCCGACAAATGGCAGGTTGTGGGGCCGGACGGCACCGTGCTCGGCGAACGCGTGCTGGCGCATCCGCATGTGAGTGAACAGCCCTTCACGCGCAGCCAGTCCGGCATCCGCATTCCGGATGCGGTGGAGGAGGTGACGGTGCGCGCCCATGATTCCGTTCACCGCTGGGGCGGGCGCACAATGACCGTTCCTCTCAAGGGCCGGTTCTGATCGGACCTGCGGCCGTCAGGCGGCTGCCAGCGCCTTCACCCCGTCAGCGACGAATTGTACGGCCAGCGCCGAAAGGATGACGCCCAGAAGCCGGGTGAGGATGGACCGTCCGGTTTCGCCGAGGACCTTGTCGATCCGGTCGGCGAGGAGAAAGACGAACCATGTCAGCGCGATGATCGCCGCCACGATGGCGATGAGCGTGATGCGCGGACCCGGTTCGGCAAACTGGCCGGAAAGAAGGATCACGGCGGAAATGGCGCCGGGGCCGGCAATCAGCGGAATCGCCAGCGGGAAAACCGCGACCTGGCGGATCTCGTCGGCGCTGATGGCGACTTCGGCCGTGTGTTCATGGCGCTGCTGGCGGCGTTCGAAGATCATCTCGAAGGCGATCCAGAACAGCAACAGGCCACCGGCAACGCGGAACGCCGGAAGGGTGATGCCGAAGACCGCCAGGATGCCGGCGCCGGCCAGGGCGAACAGGGCCAGCGTCGCGAAGCCCAGAGCCGCTGCGCGCCAGGCCACCTGGTTGCGTTGCGAGCGGTCCATGCCGCGGGTAACCGCCAGGAAAAGCGGCGCAAGCCCCGCCGGGTCGATGGTGACCAGCAGCGTGACCACCGCTGTGGCAAACATGTCGTTGAACATGGGCAGTCCTGTTCCGCTTCGTTCCTGCGGGGAGCCTAGCCGGTTTGTGCCCGTCGCGCGACCCGGCAGGCCGACAAAGGCCCGCGAGGGGGCAAAAGTGCGCTTCCCTTTGGAAAACCGGCGCGAAAATTGGAATGGCGGCACGGAATCCTATATACGGAAACAAGTGATTCCAACGTGATCGTGACACGCATTTGACTGACCAGCCCACACCTCCCGGTCTTCCCGAAGGCATCGAGCCCGTCTCCATCATCGAGGAGATGCAGCGCAGCTATCTCGACTACGCGATGAGCGTGATCGTCAGCCGCGCGCTGCCCGATGTGCGCGACGGCCTGAAGCCGGTTCACCGCCGCATTCTCTATGCCATGCACGAGGGCGGTTTCCACTGGAACCGCAAATACGTGAAGTCGTCGCGCATCGTCGGTGACGTCATGGGTAAATACCATCCCCATGGCGATGCCGCGATCTATGACGCCATGGTGCGCATGGCGCAGGACTGGTCGATGCGCCTGCCGCTGATCGACGGGCAGGGCAATTTCGGCTCCATCGACGGCGATCCGCCGGCGGCCATGCGATATACGGAATCGCGGCTGGAAAAGGTCGCCCATGACCTGCTGGAGGATATCGACAAGGAGACGGTCGATTTCCAGGAGAACTACGATTCGTCCAGTTCCGAGCCGAAGGTCCTGCCGGCGCGCTTTCCCAATCTGCTTGCCAATGGGTCCGGCGGCATTGCCGTGGGCATGGCGACGAACATCCCGCCGCACAATCTGGGCGAACTGATCGACGGCTGCATCGCGCTGATGGAAAATCCGGCGATCACGCTGCCCGAACTCATGCAGCACATTCCGGGGCCCGATTTCCCGACGGGCGCCATCGTGCTCGGCCGCTCGGGCATCCGCTCGGCCTACGAGACCGGTCGCGGATCGATCATCATGCGCGGGCGCGCCCATATCGAGCCGATGCGGGGCGACCGCGAGATGATCGTGGTCACGGAAATTCCGTACCAGGTCAACAAGGCCTCGATGATCGAGAAGATGGCGGAACTGGTGCGCGACAAGCGCATCGAGGGCATTTCCGACATTCGCGATGAATCCGACCGGCAGGGCTATCGCGTGGTCGTGGAGCTCAAGCGCGACGCCAATGCCGACGTCATCCTGAACCAGCTCTACCGCTACACGCCGCTGCAGACCTCGTTCGGCGCCAACATGGTGGCGCTCAACGGCGGCAAGCCGGAGCTGATGACGCTCAGCGACATGCTCAAGGCCTTCGTCGCGTTTCGCGAGGAAGTGGTCAGCCGGCGCACGAAATACCTGCTGCGCAAGGCGCGCGAGCGTGCCCACGTACTCGTCGGCCTGGCCATTGCCGTGGCCAATATCGACGAGGTGATCAAGCTGATCCGGCATGCGCCCGATCCGGCGACGGCACGCGAACAGCTGATGACGCGGCGCTGGCCGGCCCATGACGTCGCGCCGCTGATCCGGCTGATCGACGATCCGCGCCACAAGGTCAACGAGGACGGCACCTACAACCTGTCCGAGGAGCAGGCCCGCGCCATCCTCGACCTGCGCCTCCAGCGCCTGACGGCACTCGGCCGCGACGAAATCGCCGACGAACTGAACAAGATCGGCGCCGAAATCCGCGATTACCTCGACATCCTGTCATCACGCGCGCGCATCCAGCAGATCGTCAAGGACGAACTGGCTGCCGTAAAGGAAGAGTTCGGAACGCCGCGGCGCACGGAGCTCGCCGAAGGCGGCCCGGACATGGACGACGAGGACCTGATCGCGCGCGAGGACATGGTCGTCACCTTCAGCCATGAAGGCTATATCAAGCGTGTGCCGCTGTCGGTCTACCGGGCGCAGCGGCGCGGCGGCAAGGGCCGCGCGGGCATGTCGACCAAGGACGAGGATTTCGTCACACGGCTGTTCGTGGCCAACACGCATACGCCGGTCCTCTTCTTTTCCTCGCGCGGCATCGTCTACAAGGAAAAGGTCTGGCGCCTTCCGGTCGGCACGCCGCAGTCGCGCGGCAAGTTCCTGCGCAACATGCTACCGCTGCAGGACAACGAGCGCATTACCTCGATCATGCCATTGCCGGAGGACGAGGACCGCTGGGGCGAACTCGACGTGATGTTTGCCACGACGCGCGGCACGGTGCGGCGCAACAAGCTGTCGGATTTCGTGCAGGTCAACCGCAATGGCAAGATCGCCATGAAGCTGGATGACGAGGGCGACGAAATCCTGTCCGTCTCCACCTGTACAGAGCATGACGACGTCGTGCTGACGACGGCCGCGGGCCAGTGCATCCGCTTCCCCGTCACCGATGTGCGGGTGTTTGCCGGGCGCAATTCGATCGGCGTGCGCGGCATCGCGCTGGCCGGCGGAGACAGCGTCATTTCCATGGCCATTCTCGGCCATGTGGATGCCGAGGCATCCGAGCGCGCGGCCTATCTGAAGATCGCGGCGGCGGAACGGCGCGGCCTCAATGGCGACGAGGACGATGCGGCAGGGCTGGTGGGCGAAGAGGCCGAGGCGGCGGAGCTTTCGGGCGAAAGGATCGAGGAATTGCGGGCGCGCGAGCAGTTCCTGCTCACCGTGTCGGAATTCGGCTACGGCAAGCGGTCATCCTCCTACGAGTTCCGCATTTCCGGCCGTGGTGGCAAGGGCATCCGGGCGACCGACATTTCCAAGGTGGACGAGATCGGCCCTCTTGTCGCCGCCTTCCCGGTGGAAGGCGGGGACCAGATCATGCTGGTCACCAATGCGGGCAAGGTGATTCGCGTTCCGGTGGAAGGTATCCGGTTTGCCGGCCGTGCCACCAAGGGCGTGACGATCTTCAAGACGGGTGAAGCCGAGCGGGTGGTGTCGGTGGAGCGGATTTCCGAACCGGAACCGGAGGCCGAGGACGCGCTTGAGGAAGCCATGGACGCCGGCGGCACAGAGGCGACCGGCGACGGGGAAAGCCCGTCAGACACGTAATCCGGCGGGCCGTCAGTGGCGCCGGTTGCGAGCGGACGGCCGGTAGGGATCGAACGGCGGGCGGATGCGCTCTGCCTGCGGTTCTGTCTTCAGGTCGCCGACCAGGCCCACCACGGTGGCGATCAGCATGGCAACGGTCATGGCAGAGGCGAGCAGCACGATCATCATTCGTTTTCTCCTTGCTCCCGGTTCCGTGGAAGACGCCGGTTCCGGCACTGTCTCCACATGACCAAGACGCATCAAAGCGCGAAAAGTTTCAAACAACGCTTGTGCAAACCTGCGTGATCCGAGTTGAATGCGCCGTGAGCGGCCGGTTCACCGGGCATTCATGTTCGGCCCGCAAGCGTGCGCGAAGCCGATTGCCAAGGGTTGTGCCGGCGGGTAGAAGCGCAATCATGAGCGAGACAAAAGCAATCTATGCCGGGTCGTTCGACCCGTTGACCAACGGCCATCTCGACGTCCTGCGCAGCGCCCTGGCGCTGGCGGATACGGTATACGTGGCCATCGGCATCCATCCGGGCAAGAAGGGGCTGTTTTCCTTCGAGGAACGGCTGCGGTTGATCGAGCAGGCCGGCGCGGATGCGCTCGGCGCGGATCACGCGCGCCTGCGCGTGGTGGCGTTCGACGGGCTGGTCGTCGATGCGGCACGCCAGCATGGCGCCTCGCTGATGATCCGCGGCCTGCGCGATGGCACCGATCTCGACTATGAGATGCAGATGGCGGGCATGAACGGGCAGATGGCGCCCGACATCAAGACCGTCTTTTTGCCGGCCAGCCCGGCCGTGCGGCATATCACTGCCACATTGGTGCGCCAGATCGCGGCCATGGGCGGTGATGTGTCCGGCTTCGTGCCGGCCAATGTGGCCGATGCCCTGAAAGCGAAATCCTGACCCGACCGGAGACCTGACCCATGTCGATCCTGCGCCTTGCCGCCGCGGCGGCCCTTGCCGCCTCCATGAGCGTTTCTGCCCTGCCTGCCTTCGCCTCCAAGCTCGTCATCACGCTGAAAGATGGCGATGTCGTCATTGATCTGGCCGAAGACCTGGCGCCGAAGCATGTCGAGCGAATGAAGGCGCTGGCCGAATCGGGTGCCTATGACAATGTCGCCTTCCACCGCGTGATCGACGGCTTCATGGCGCAGACCGGCGATGTCCAGTTCGGCGACATGGAGGACGGGTTCGATCCGCGCCGCGTCGGCACGGGAGGCTCCGACATGGCCGATCTGCCGGCCGAGTTCTCGGACACACCCTTCGAGGAGGGCACGGTGGGCATGGCGCGATCCTCCAGCCCGGATTCGGCCAATTCGCAATTCTTCATCATGTTCGCGCCCGCGCCGCACCTGAACGGCCAGTATACCGTGGTCGGCACCGTCGAAAGCGGCATGGAGCACGTCCATGCCATCAAGAAGGGCAGCCGCGCGGCCAATGGCGCCGTGCAGGAGCCCGACCGCATGATCAAGGTGCGGGTGGAAGACTGAAATTTCGAATCAAAGCAGGAAGGTAGACGCAATGGCTGAGATCAAGGATCCGGAAAACACGCTGGTCATGGAGACCACGCAGGGCAAGGTCGTCATCGAGATGTTTCCGGAGCTTGCGCCCGGCCATGTCGGCCGCATCAAGGAGCTGGCCCGCGAGGGTGCCTATGACGGTGTCGTCTTTCACCGCGTCATCGACGGCTTCATGGCGCAGACCGGCGACGTGCGCTACGGCAAGAAGGGCGGCAAGGACTTCAACCCGGCCCGCGCCGGCATGGGCGGCTCCGACAAGCCGGATCTGAAAGCCGAGTTCTCCAACATGAACCATGCGCGTGGCACGTGCTCGATGGCGCGGGCGATGAACCCGAATTCGGCCAATTCGCAGTTCTTCATCTGCTTCGAGGATGCCGGCTTCCTGAACCGCCAGTACACGGTGTGGGGCCAGGTGATCGAGGGCATGGAACATGTCGACAAGATCAAGCGTGGCGAGCCGGTGCAGGATCCCGATTCCATCGTCTCGATGAAAGTTGCCGCCGACGCCTGAGGCGGTGCGGCTGTCCTGGATATCAGGGGCGCCGGCATGACCGGCGCCCTTGGCATGTCCGGCCGGTGCCCTGAACCGGCTTGCCGCCGGGTGCGTGCCGTGATTTGACCAGACTGCGGAATGCTGTAAAGGCCCGCCCATGCGTGTTGATCTTTTCGATTTCGAGCTTCCCGAAAGCGCCATCGCCCTGCGTCCGGCCGAGCCGCGCGATGCGGCGCGCATGCTCGTGGTGCGGCCCGGCGAAGCGCTCGAAGACCGGGGCGTGCTGGACCTGGCGGACCTCCTTGCGCCGGGCGACGCGCTCGTCTTCAACGACACGCGCGTGATCCCGGCCCAGCTCGAGGGCGTTCGTATTCGCGATGGCGGCGAGGCCCGCGTCTCCGCCACGCTGCACATGCGCACCGGTCCGGACCGGTGGAAAGCCTTCCTCAAGCCGGGCAAACGGGTGAAGGCGGGAGACCGCATCCGTTTCGGCCATGAGGGGAACGCCTGCTTCCTCGGGGCTCTGGAGGCGACCGCCGGCGAAAAGGGCGCGGGCGGCGATGTCGAACTCGTCTTCGACCTGTCGGGGCCGTCGCTGGACGAGGCGCTGCATGCAGTCGGCCATGTTCCGCTGCCGCCCTATATCGCGTCGAAACGGCCGGAGGATGAGCGCGACAGGGCCGACTATCAGACGATCTATGCCCGCGAAGAAGGTGCCGTGGCCGCGCCCACGGCGGGCCTGCATTTCACGCCGCGCCTGATGGAGCGTCTCGACTCGCGCGGAATCGAGCGGCATTTCGTGACGCTGCATGTCGGCGCCGGCACATTCCTGCCAGTCAAGGCCGACGACACCCGCGATCACCGGATGCATTCGGAGATCGGTCATGTCAGCGCGCAGACGGCGGCGGCCTTGAACGCGGTCAAGGCGCGCGGCGGGCGCATCGTCTCGGTCGGCACGACGTCGCTGCGGCTGCTGGAAAGCGCGGCGGACGAGGCCGGGCGGTTGCATGAATGGTCCGGCCCGACCGACATCTTCATCACGCCGGGCTACCGGTTCCGTTTCATCGACGTGCTGATGACGAATTTTCATCTGCCGCGATCCACGCTGTTCATGCTCGTTTCCGCCTTCAGTGGGCTGGAAACCATGCGCGCAGCCTATGACCATGCCATTGCCGGCGGCTACCGCTTCTATTCCTACGGTGATTCCAGCCTGCTTTTCAGGAAGCAATGAATGCTCTTTCCACACCGCGCGTACCGTGCGCTATCCTTGCCCCGCTGCCTTCACGGGAACGCGGGTCATGAACCGGGATACGCGGGGGGCAGGCATGGTTGACGGCGGCAGGCGGACGGTTGCGTCTTCCGCGTGGCTTGCAATGGGCCTTTGGTCAACGCCCTATCGCGGGTGGCTCGCCGGGGCCGGTGCTTTCCGGCTGCCGGCAATGGGCACGATGCCGCCGTTCACGGGTCGAGAGATCCGGAAGGACGGCAGGCGGAGCGGCGGCGAACAGACATGCGGCAGGCGGTCACCGGATCGCATGATAAAATATGAGACACGCGAGATGGTGACCGCCTGTCTTTCCGATTCAAGCAATGGCCAGACGCAAAATGCGGGCGTGGCAATGGTTCGGCCTGGCGCGGCCCTTGCGATGGTCGGTCCTGAAGGGCAAGTGGTTCAAGAACGGTACGAGGAATGCGGACGTCATGCGCAGCGATTTCACCTTCACTCTCCTTGCCACTGACGGCGGTGCCCGGCGCGGCGCAATCACCATGCCGCGCGGCACCATTCGCACACCGGCCTTCATGCCCGTGGGTACGGGCGGCACGGTCAAGGCCATGTACATGGACCAGGTGCGCGATCTCGGCGCGGACATCATCCTGGGCAATACCTATCACCTGATGCTGCGGCCGGGGGCCGAGCGGGTGGCGCGGCTGGGCGGGCTGCACGACTTTGCCCGCTGGCCGCATCCGATCCTCACCGACAGCGGCGGCTTCCAGGTCATGTCGCTGGCCGCGCTGCGCAAGTTGGACGAGCGCGGCGTGACCTTCAAGTCGCATATCGACGGCGTGAAATACGAGATGACGCCGGAACGCTCCATCGAGATCCAGGGGCTGCTCGATTCCGATATCCAGATGCAACTGGACGAATGCATCCGCCTGCCGGCCGAGGCTGGCGACGTGGAGCGCGCCATGGAGCTTTCGCTGCGCTGGGCGGAGCGTTGCAAGACCGCCTTCGGCGACCAGCCGGGCAAGGCCATGTTCGGCATCGTCCAGGGCGGCGACGTGCCGGCGCTGCGCGTGCGTTCGGCCGAAGCGCTGAAAGCCATGGACCTGAAGGGCTACGCGGTGGGCGGGCTTGCCGTGGGCGAGCCGCAGGCGGTGATGCTCGACATGCTGGAGGCGGTCTGTCCGGTGCTGCCGCAGGCGAAGCCTCGTTACCTGATGGGGGTGGGCACGCCGGACGACATCCTCAAATCGGTGGCGCGCGGGATAGACATGTTCGACTGCGTGATGCCGACGCGGGCCGGACGGCACGGGCTTGCCTATACGCGTTTCGGGAAGATCAACCTGCGCAATGCGCGCCATGCGGAGGATCCGCGTCCGCTCGATCCGGAAAGCGATTGCCCGGCGGCGCGCGACTATTCGCGCGCCTACCTTCATCACCTCGTGCGCTCGGGCGAGGCGCTGGGCGGGATGCTGCTGACCTGGAACAACCTGGCCTATTACCAGCGGCTGATGCAGGGCGCGCGCGATGCCATCGAGGCCGGCGGCTACGGCGACTACATGGCGCGGACACAGGCCGGCTGGGAGCGGGGTGACGTGGCGCCACTGTGAACCGGTGCGCATGCGCGCGCGTTCTTTTTGGCGGGCGGTACAGAACCGCGGGCGTGCGGGGCGCGTATTCCGAGCGGATATGCCGTTTAAGGAGCACGCAAGGTGAAATACGCCGTCGCATACCTCGCCGCCATGGCGGCCTTCCTGGTCCTCGATTTCATCTGGCTGGGTTATGTCGCGAAGAATTTCTACTGGAGCCGGATGGACGGCCTGCTCCTCGACCAGCCCCGGATGGGCGTGGCCGCGGTGTTCTACGTCATCTGGGTGGCCGGGCTGCTCTGGTTCGCGCTTGTTCCGGCCATGACCACCGGGGTACTTTCGACGGCGGTGGTCAATGGCGCCCTGTTCGGCCTGTTCACCTACCTGACCTACAATGGCACCAATCTGGCCGTGCTCAAGGGATACGATCCGGTCGTTGCCGTCACTGACACGGGCTGGGGTGTCCTGGTCGGCGCGCTTTCCGCCGGTGGCGCCTTCCTTGTGCTCAGGGCGATGGGCCTCGTGTCCGCGGCGAATTGATCATGCGGATGGAAGATCGGCGGACTTGAGCGAAACGCCCGAGATCTTCCAGCTCCCGTCGGGCTGCAACTGCATCCGGTAAAGCGCCTTCCAGCCCTTGCCCTGCGGTCCGACGATCAAGACTTCCTGGAGCAGCAGGCCGCTGGCGAGCGGGATCGATCTGCCGAAGGCATAGGAGGAAGGGCGGCGGACCGGCCGGTAGCCTTGCTCCACCATGGCGACGAACCTGTCCACGGTAGGAAACAGCCGCTTTATGTTCGGGGCCGCGAAGGCGTAGGCGGCAGCCGTGTCATCGGCGAGGAAGGCTTCCATCTGTCCGCTGATGGCGGCCTGGGCGCCGGCGGTGTCTGCGCCATCCTGCGCCTGCGCAGGCATGGCGAACATGGCGGCGGCGCCAAGCAGGAAAAGCCGGCGGGTGGTGGCATGAGGCATGTCGGTCTCCGTTGCTGGTTTCCTGCATGAGGGTACGAAATCCGGCGCGCGGTGGTTTCGCAGGGGTGCGAAAACACCGCGCGCGAGCCTTCATTCGGCGGAAATGTTGCTCTAGACAGGGGGCAGGATGTGTGAGTCGGATGGAGGGCAGGGTGTCGGCTGAAGAATTGGAAAACGGTCCGGCCGAAGGCGAGGACAGCGTGGATGGCGCCGACATCTATGACGATGACGGCTATGTGCGCGCCTCCTACCTGGCCCATATCGGCGCGGCGATCGCGGATCGCGATACGGTCACGCTCAAGCGTGACGCCGGGGAATTGCACGAATCGGAACTGGCCGACCTCATCGAGGCGCTGATCCCGGACCAGCGCCGCGCGCTGGTGGAATTGCTGGGCGCGGATTTCGACTTCGCCGCCCTGACCGAGGTGGACGAGGCGATCCGCCTCCAGATCGTGGAATCGCTGCCAAACGACCAGATCGCGCAGGCGGTGCAGGAACTCGATTCCGATGACGCGGTCTACATCCTTGAAGACCTGGAAGCGGAAGACCAGGAAGAGATCCTGTCCAAGCTGCCGTTCACGGAGCGGATCCGGCTGCGCCGTTCGCTCGATTATCCGGAAGAGACGGCCGGCCGGCGCATGCAGTCGGAATTCGTCGCCGTTCCGCCCTTCTGGACCGTCGGCCAGACCATCGACTACATGCGCGAGGACAAGGATCTTCCCGACAGTTTCTCGCAGATCTTCGTCATCGATCCGACGTTCCGGCTGGTCGGCGCGGTCAATCTCGATCGCATCCTGCGCACCCGGCGCGGCACCAAGGTCGAGGAGGTGATGCACGAGACGCGCCATGCCATTCCGGCCACGATGGACCAGGAAGAGGCCGCACAGGTGTTCGAGCAGTACGACCTGCTCTCGGCGGCTGTCGTGGACGAGAACGAGCGGCTCGTCGGCGTGCTGACGATCGATGATGTCGTTGACGTGATCCAGCAGGAGGCCGAGGAAGACATCAAGCGCATGGGTGGCGTCGGCGACGAGGAACTTTCCGACAGCGTGGCCGAGGCCGCGCGCTCACGCTTCCTCTGGCTCCTGATCAATCTCGGGACAGCGGTGCTGGCATCGCTGGTGATCGGCCTGTTCGATGCGACGATCGAGCAGATGGTGGCGCTGGCGGTGCTCATGCCCATCGTGGCATCGATGGGCGGCAATGCCGCGACGCAGACCATGACCGTGGCCGTGCGCGCGCTGGCCACCAAGGATATCGACATCTACAATGCCGGCCGCGTCATTCGGCGCGAAACCATGGTCGGCATACTCAATGGTGTCCTGTTCGCCATCATCATCGGTGTGGTCGCGGCGTTGTGGTTCTCGAATACCGGGCTTGGCGCCGTCATCGCCATGGCCATGGTGGTCAACATGCTGGCGGCCGCGCTGGCCGGCATTCTCATTCCGCTGCTGCTGGACAGGGTGGGCGCCGATCCGGCCATCGCCTCGGGCGTCTTCGTGACGACCGTGACCGATGTGGTCGGCTTCTTTGCCTTTCTGGCGCTGGCCGCCTGGTGGTTTTCCCTGGGGTGACCGCGCCGGGCAGCTTTCGTCCGGTCTGCCGGGGTGGCACTGCCCGCGGCAAGCCCGGTCTCTGCCGTGTATTTGACTTTTACGTAAGGGTTATGCAGACTTGGAAAGGACCGGAACATCGACAGGCTGCGGGCATGCGTGAATTCTACACCATAACGGAACTCACCAAGGAGTTCGGCGTGTCCACGCGGACGCTGCGCTTCTATGAGGACGAAGGCCTTATCCAGCCGCACCGCCGCGGCCGTACGCGGCTCTACCGCCCGGCGGACCGGCATCTCATCAAGCAGATCATGCGCGGCAAGCGGCTCGGCTTTTCCATCGCCGAAATCCGCGACATCATCCAGATGTACCGCGAACCGCCGGGCGAGGGCGGTCAACTGAAGACCATCATCGCCAAGATCGAGGAACGGCGCGAGGAACTGCGGCAGAAGCGCCGCGACCTGGAGGAAACGCTGGCCGAACTCGACCGGGCGGAAGAGGCTTGCCTGGAGCGGATGGCCGAGCTCGGGGTCACGACCTGACCCCGGAGAACGCGTTTCCGGATGCGGCTCAAATCCAGCGCCGGACCTTTTTCATGTAGTCGCGGTAGGGTTTGCCGAAGCGATGGGCGAGGTGGCGCTCTTCACGCTCGATGGCGAGCTTCTGGGTGGCAAAGGCGGCGGCGAAGGCCAGCAGGATGAACCAGAGTATCCCGGAAACGAGACCGACGCCAATCATCAGCATGGTGTTGCCGACATAGATCGGATTTCGCGTGATGCGGAACGGACCTGAACTGACAAGATGATCGGAACGGCGGTTGGGCCATACGGTCGTGCGGGCCCGGTGCAATGTCGCCATGGCCGAAAAGTCCAGTGCCAGCGCGGCGGCAATGATCACCCAGCCGATGGCGAACAGGATGTCGGAGAAGGGGTGCGGTATCCACGCGAATCCGAGGGGAAAAAGGAACTGTGCGCCCACTGCGGCCAGAATGGCGCTACCATAGAGCAAGGGTGGCCAGGGTATCCGGTTCGGCCTTTCAAGGTTTGCGCTCATGGCTGCTGTTTCTCCGTAGTTGCTTGCGCCTCGCAGAGCGCGCGGGCCGCTTCGACCGCCTGACGTGCAGACGCAGAGGGCTGACCGCCCAAGGCTTCGGCGAGCATGCCGCGCGAATCGAGTTCGTCAAGCACGCAAAGGCACCATGCGCGGCAAAAGGCCTCGTCCTCGGTCTGCATGCATTGTGCCTCGCATCCCGGCCGCGCATCGCCGACGGTGATCGCTGGTGGAAGGAATTGTGCCCACGTCCACACCAGCGCGATCAGAATAGGCTGATGAAGAAGATAGAATGCCAGGCTATGGCGTCCCGGCCATGCAAGCCAAGCCGGAACAAGCGCGTTCAGCCGCGTCCTGCGCAAGGCTTCGAACCAGCCATGGGCGCCACCAAGTTGCGCCAGCGCCATGCCCGCGAGCACCACGCCGGTCCACGGGAAGGCCGGGACGTAGTCGTTGGAGACGGGCGGGAAGGGGGCGAGGCCGGTCCAGCGCAGCCAGGGGGCTGCGAATGCCGGATCGCGGAACACGAAGGGGAGCGCGAAGATGGCTGCGGCCAGCACCGCGGTGGCAATCCACGGCAGACGCAGGACGGCCAGACCGAGTATGCCGGCGAATGCGATCTGGTGCAGGATGCCGAAGAAGATGAAGCTGTCGGGCATGGCGAACCATGTCACCAGTGTTATGAGCGCGGCGGCCGTGGCCACGCGCCCGAGCCGCACAAGATAGGCGCGCCACCGCATGCCCTGACCGTGGCCGAGTACCAAGCCGATTCCGGCCAGCAGGAGGAAGGAACCGGCAATGCACCGGGCGAAGAGCTTCCATCCGCCGCTGGCGGCTGTGCCCGCCTGCACATATCCGAAAAATTCCAGATCCCATGTGAAGTGATAGACGGCCATCGCGGCCAGCGCGATGGTGCGCGCCGCGTCGATTGCCGCGATGCGGCCCTTGCCCGATTGTGCTGATGCCATAGACTGACCTTCGATCATGGATAACAGGTATTTCAACCGGGCAGGGTCCGGTCAATCGTCAATGAAGGAGAAGACGGTCAATGCACAGGGTTGAGGCAAACGGAGCTTCCATTCCCGCGCTTGGTATGGGCACGTGGACACTTGAGGGCGAGCATTGCGCGCAAATGGTGGCTGAAGCGCTGCGGGTAGGCTATCGCCATGTCGATACGGCCGCCAAATACGCCAATGAGGAAGCGGTCGGCGAAGGGTTGCGGGCGTCCGGACTGGCCCGGGATGATTACTTTCTCACCACGAAGGTGTGGTTCACCGATATCGCTGACGGAGACCTGCAGCGCTCCGCCGAGGCCAGTCTGAAGCGGCTGGGCGTGGATGCGGTGGATCTCCTGCTCATTCATTGGCCCAATCCGGCCATTCCGCTCAGCGATTCGATTCGCGCGCTCAATGCGGTCAGGGCAGCCGGCCTCGCCCGCCATATCGGCGTTTCGAATTTTCCGAGCGGGCTTCTGGCCGAGGCCATCGGTTTGAGCGATGCTCCGCTGGCGTGCAACCAGGTCGAGTATCATCCCTATCTCAATCAGGACAAGCTGAAGGCGATGCTGGCAGCCAATGGCATGGCGCTGACCTCCTATTGCCCGCTTTACCGCGGAGGCGCGCTGTTCGACGAACCGGCGGTCAGCAACGCGGCTGCCGCCCATGGGCGCACACCCGGCCAGATCGTGTTGCGCTGGCATGTGCAGCAGGATGGCGTGATCGCCATACCCCGCACATCGCGGCCGGAACGGCTGGCGGAAAACCTCTCGGTCTTCGATTTCACCCTCAGCGATGACGAGATGGCGGCAATCTCCGCTTTGCGCCAGCGCAACGCACGGATTTGCGATTTCGACTTCTCACCGGTCTGGGATGCCGCATGAGTGAATCGGTCGCCGAGCTGCTTGCCGCCGTCGCACAGAACATCGAAGACCTGATCGCTTCGATCGATCCGTTGTGGACCGGCATCCAGCTCGCGATCGCGGCATGGGTCTTCCTTGTCGCCTGGCTCGTTTCGCTGCGCGTGGAGCCGGCGCTGGAAGAGCGGGCGCGGCGGATCCGTGGCAATCCCGGCTTGCTGCGGATGGTCGTCGCCCTTCTCAGGCGCAGTGAATGGGTTATTTTCATCCTCGCCATGGCAATCACCCTGTCGGTGATGCGGGCGGTGACCTGGCCCAGCCGGTCCTGGCTGATTTCACTCATCCTGTCGCTTGCCACCTTGTGGCTGGTAATCGCGGTCGTTTCCCGGGTGATCCGGAACCGGATGTTTGCCCGCCTCGTTGCCTATGCCGGCTGGATCTGGGCAGCTATCATCGTTCTCGGCGTTTCGGACCAGGTGCAGGTGCTTCTCGACAGCCTGGCGCTGAGCGTCGGGCAGGCGCGCATTTCGCTCTGGTTCACGCTTCAGGCGCTTTTCGCCATGGGCGTCACCTTGTGGCTCGCCACGGGCGTCGGCAACTTCATCGACCGGCGCCTGCAGCGCAGCGATGACCTGACGCCGTCCCTGCGCGTCCTGCTCGGCAAGGTGATCAAGATCGCGCTCGTGCTGCTGGCGGGCGCGGTGGCGCTGTCATCGCTGGGTATCGACCTGACCGCGCTGACCGTCTTTTCGGGGGCGGTCGGCGTCGGTCTGGGCTTCGGGCTGCAAAAGGTCGTCTCCAATTTCATCAGCGGAATCATCATCCTGCTCGACCGTTCGATCAAACCGGGCGACACGATTTCGCTGGATGAGACGTTCGGATGGATTCGCGAGTTGCGCGCCCGCTTCGTCTCCGTCGTTACGCGCGACGGCAAGGAATTCCTGATCCCGAACGAAGAGTTCATCACAAACCGTGTCGTGAACTGGTCGTTCAGCGACCAGTTGGTGCGCCTCGATGTGGAGTTCGGGGTCTCCTACAGCGCCGATCCGCATGAGGTGTCGCGGCTGGCAATCGAAGCCTGCAAGGCTGCGGCCCCGCGGGTGCAGTCGCATCCCTCGCCGGTGTGCTGGCTGATCGGTTTCGGGGACAGTTCACTCGACTTCGTGCTTCGTTTCTGGATTGCCGATCCGCAGGCCGGACTGACCAATGTGCGCGGCGCCGTCATGATCGCGTTGTGGGACACGTTCAAGGCAAACGGGGTTGGCATTCCGTTCCCGCACCGCGAGGTGATCATGCGCACGCCGGTGGAGGTGACCACTGCGGGCGAGCAGACAGGAAAGCGGCCGGCGCAGCGGCGCCGTGCCGGGAAGGATCAGGCCTAGATGTTCTTCTATCTCTCCAAGATCGCCTGGTTCGCCATTCAGCCGCTGGGCCTTCTGTTCCTGCTGATGCTGGCAACCGGGCTGGCCGCGATGCTGGAATGGCGGCGTTTGACAATAACATTGTCATCTCTTGGTTTGCTGCTTCTGGTCGCCGGCGGGTGGACCAATGCCGGTCAACTCTTGCTCAACCCGCTGGAGGAACGGTTTCAAAGACCGGATCCGCCGCCGGCCTCGGTTGCGGGCGTCATCATCCTGGGCGGAGGCATGGCGGGTGCCGTCAACCTGGCGCGCGGGGGCCATGAACTGGAGGATGCCGGTGACCGTTTCGTGGAGGGCGCCATCCTGGCAAGGCGCTATGCCGACGCCAGGATTGTCATCTCCGGCGGATCGGGCGCCCTGATCGCCGAGGGAGAAGGGGATGCCGACAGTGCCGAACGGCTGATGACGGCGCTTGGCGTGGACCGGGACCGGTTGGTTCTGGAAAACCGTTCGCGAAACACGCAGGAAAACGCCCGTTTCACGCGCGCGCTCATCGCGACTGGCGAGGATGAGGTCTGGCTGCTCGTGACCTCAGCCTTTCACATGCCGCGATCCATGGCGCTTTTTCGCGAAGCGGGACTGGATGTGACGCCATGGCCGGTCGACTACCGCACGCCGGGCCCTGCTGGCCTCAGCTTTGCCCGGCGGACGCCGATCGACGCCATGGAGGAGGCAACACTTGGCCTGCGGGAATGGATCGGACTGGCGGCATACTACCTGACAGGTCGGATTCCTCAGTTCTTTCCGTCACCTTGACCGTCCGCTGCCATGGCAATGCGGTAAACGCCGCGGAAGTCGTCCGGGTCAACCGGCCTGCCCTTGCGCAGAATGGTGATTTCCCCAGCCTTGGCCATTGCCACGGCCTGGGCGCGCAGGGGCTTCATCAGCAGCCGCCATTGCTTTTCGTCAGGCCCGGCAATCGCGCGCGCCGCTTCCGACGGGCAGATGGTCTTTCCCGGGCCGCGCGCCTTCGCCAGATCCTGGATGGTCTGGCGCAATCTGGTTTCGTCCACCCGGATCATGGCCGTCCCGTTCTCCCGCTATTTCCCGATGCCCGTACATTTCATGGACACGGCGATCTGGCAAGTCATGCGGGCAGGGCCGATTCCATTGTCGAGCGGCCGCCATGTTTGCAGCCTTGCCGGCCGATTGCGAAACCGTCACGCCGCCACGTTCCGGCCCCATATGTTACCGATTTGTTAAAGGCCGTGATCGAGAATATCGAGATATTTCAGAAACTTGTTGTCCGGTGATGAAGATGGCGAAAGCTGCGGGCCATTTTTGCGCCGCTTTTGGACTTGCAATGGCAGGTCAGCGGGCGTATCGGTCCACGCCACGGGTTGCCCATGCCGGCTTGCAGGCGGCAACCTGCGAAGCAACAGCAAGACAGGATCATCATGGACGAAACCGTTCAGAAAAGCTGCTGGGGCGTGACAGCCTGGGCAGTGGCGGCCTTTGCCGGCATCATTTTGCTGGCCTGGCTGTTCGGCGGCGCGGAAACCACGGCGGTGGTTGCTGCAAACTGACATTTTCATTAGCATTTACCTGGAACAACGCCGGTGCCGCATGCACCGGCGTTTTTCGTTTGCGATGTCGCCAATGGCCAAGGCGATGGCGGTTCCTGCGCCGGAAAAGAAATCCGGGATTGCGACAGTCCGGCAGTAGCGGCGGGACTGTCCGCCGGTCTGGGAGATTGGGCATGTTCCTGTCGGTATTCGACCTGTTCAAGATCGGGCTTGGTCCGTCGAGTTCCCATACGATGGGACCGATGAATGCGGCGCGGCGGTTCCTCGACGAGATACGCGATGATGCCTGGCCGCGGCCTGCCGGCGCGACGGTCACGCGGCTTTCAGCCAGCCTGCACGGCTCACTGGCCTTCACCGCCAAGGGCCATGCGACCGATCGCGCCGTCCTGCTGGGCCTCGACGGCCATACGCCCGCCGGCATCGACCCGGATGCGGCTGACAAGGCTGTCGCGCGCATTGCTGCGGAATGCATGGTCCGGCCGGCCGGGCATCCGGCCTATCGCTTCGATCCCGAGAACGACCTGGTCGTCGACCGGCAGAACGCGCTGCCAGGCCATGCCAACGGCATGGCGTTCAGCGCGCATGACGAGGACGGCCGCGTCCTGCTTCGCCGGGTCTATTACTCGGTCGGCGGCGGATTCGTGGTCACCGAGGATGAACTGAACACGGTTCATGCCGGTCCTGGTCCGGAGGAGGGGCCGGGTTCGCCGTTTCCGTTCTCGAATGCCTCCGAAATGCTGGCGATGGCGCGAGAAAGCGGCCTGTCCATCGCCGCCATGAAGCGGGCCAATGAAGAAAAACGCATGGCGCGGCACGATCTGGATGACGGCCTTGACCGGATCTGGCATGCGATGGACGCCTGTATCGAGCGCGGACTGGCCGCCACCGGCGAACTGCCGGGCGGGCTGCGGGTGCGCCGCCGCGCGGCCGCCATGCATGGGCGCCTGACCCAGCAAAGCCTGCTCAACAAGGCCGATCCAATGGCCGCAAATGACTGGTTGTCCGTCTATGCCATGGCGGTCAACGAGGAAAACGCAGCGGGCGGCAAGGTGGTGACAGCGCCAACGAACGGGGCAGCGGGCGTCGTGCCCGCCGTGCTGAAATACGCGCTGCGGTTTCATGACGGCATGGATCGCGCACAACGGCGGGAATTCCTCCTCACGGCAGCCGCAGTGGGCGGAATCATAAAACACAACGCCTCGATTTCTGGGGCCGAAGTGGGGTGCCAGGGCGAGGTCGGTTCTGCGTCAGCCATGGCCGCCGCCGGGCTTGCGGCGGTGATGGGCGGCACGCCGGAACAGGTGGAAAACGCCGCCGAAATCGCGCTGGAGCATCATCTGGGCATGACCTGCGACCCGGTGGCCGGCCTTGTGCAGGTGCCATGCATCGAGCGCAATGCGCTGGGCGCCGTGAAGGCGGTGACCGCGGCGTCACTGGCGCTGCATGGCGATGGCGCCCATATCGTCTCGCTCGACGCCTGTATCCGTACCATGGCGGAAACCGGCCGCGACATGGACAGCCGCTACAAGGAAACGGCGCTTGGTGGTCTGGCAGTGAACGTACCGGAATGCTGACGCGACCTGTGGAGAACATGCAAGCTGACGCTTGAAAGCGGAGCGGCGACCGATAGATTGCCGGTCATGACCCTGCACCTTATCAAATTGTCGGTTGGCACGGACAGCGTTGACGATCTGGAGCGCTGGATCGCGCATCGCTGCGCGCAGGCCAAGGCGGCCGGTCTGGGCGACAGGTACTGGCATACGACGCGGATGGTTCCGCGCCGGATACCGGACGTGCTCGATGGCGGTTCGATCTACTGGGTCATCAAGGGCATGGTGCTTTGCCGTCAGACCATCCTCGACGTCGAAACATTCCAGGGCGAGGATGGCGTTCAGCGCTGCCGTCTTGTGCTGGAGCCGGCGCTCGTGCGCACACGGCCGGTGCCCAAACGGCCGTTCCAGGGATGGCGCTATCTCAAGCCGGAAGACGCACCGGCGGACCTCTCCGGCAGCGCGGACGGCTCGCTGCCGGCCGATCTTGAGACGGAACTTTCCGAACTGGGGCTGTTATAGGAAGGCTGTTGCCAGGCCGCGGGACAGCGCGGGCCGGTTTACCACGTCGGCAAGAATCCACTTCCGCAAGGGCATGAGGCTTGCAACCGGTTGCCCCACAAGGCAATCTTGCAATCGGGCACACGAAGTGCCGGGGAGCAAGCGATGTTCATGTCTGCTTCGTCCAGGCCGAAGCCGGGAGGCGGCCGCAAGGCAGCCCATGTCATTGTCTGCGGCAATGAAAAGGGCGGATCGGGCAAATCGACCACCGCGATGCATGTCGCCATCGCTCTCCTGAAGGCCGGAAACAGGGTTGCCACCATCGACCTCGATGCGCGGCAACTGTCCCTTACACGCTACGTCGAAAACCGCCGGCGCTGGGCCGCCCGCTCCAGCCTCGCGCTGGAAATTCCGCGGCACTTCCATGTCCCGGCCGCGCGGCGCGCGATTGTTGCCGAGAGCGAGAACGCCGAAATGCGCGCCCTCATGGAGGGCCTTGCCGATGTCGAGCAGACACACGATTTCATCATCATCGACACGCCGGGATCGGACACTTACCTCAACCGGCTGGCGCACCGCATCTGCGATACGCTGATAACGCCGATGAACGACAGCTTCGTTGATTTCGATGTCCTCGGGCGTATCGATCCCGTTTCGGACGATGTCGTGGATCTGTCACCCTATGCCCATTCGGTACGGGATGCGCGCCGGGAGCGCCGCGCCACGGACAACACGATCCTGGACTGGGTTGTCGTGCGCAACCGCATGGCGACGATATCGTCACGAAATGAGCTGAAGGTGGACAATGGCTTGCGCAAACTGGCCGCAAAGCTCGGGTTCCGCCTGGCCGATGGCATTTCGGAACGGGTGATTTTCAGGGAATTCTTCCCGCTCGGCCTGACGGCGCTGGACGAACTGGATGATCGCGTGCTGGGAGCCCGTCCCACGCTCTCTCATCTGGCCGCACGCCAGGAAATCCGGCAACTCGTGGCAACGCTTCGCCTGCCGATCGGAGAGGAGGGGCTGCGCAGGGCCGACCGCAGGCGCCGTTTCATGGCACGCGCCAGCCAGCCGATCGCCATGCCGGACATCTTTGCCGACTGACGCGGCGGCAGCCCTCAGCCCCGATAGTTGTAGCGAACCGCGACTGCGCCGCGAATGCCCTCGACGCGCAACCGCACGGCGACCGGTTCGCGCGACTGGCGCAGGGCGCGCGCGCCATGGCAGATGAGGAGGCCGACAAGATCGCGCGTACGCAGACGTGTGGCCTTCCGGCCGGAGGCAAGGGCATCCCGCGCGGTGACGAGCGGATTTGCCGGCGTCAAGGCCTGTGCGGAAACCGATCCAGGCGCGGATACATGGTTCTGCTGTATCATGACATTTCCCCGAATTACGCATCTACAGAGCCCCGGAGAATGGGGCGACAAAGGTTTCTCTTCGGCCTGTCGGCCGGTGTGGGCGCTGCTATTGCTCTGTCGCGTAGCAGCTGATCTTGCGGCGCTTGAGCGACGAACAGGCCTTCCAGGCCGCATCCTTGCCTGCAAAGCCGCCAAAGCGGGCGCGATAGTAAAGGGTGCCGTCCTTTTCAAAGGTTGTCGTAAACCCTTCCGCACTTGCCAGAACCGCGCCGGCCTTCCCCTTGATCCGGTCGAGAAACTGCACGGCCTCATCGCGCGACGGCATGGAAGCGACCTGTACCACCCAACCCGTCGCCGGCGGGACGGCCGCCGTCTTCACCGGGTCGACAAGCGGCGTCGACGACGCGCTCGCCACGGATGTCGTGGTGGCCACGGAAACCGGCTTGCTGGAAGGCACCGGAATGTCGGTGCGCGGCAGGGGCGGAATGCCGGCAACCTGTACCGGCGCAGCCTTGCCCCTGGCGACGAGATTTCCCCGGTCACGTGTGGAGGCCTTGGGCAGATAGGCGGCGATCAGCTTTTTCATCTGGGCGTTGCGGCTGGCACCGGTCCGGCCGCCCATGACAACAGCGACGATGCTGCGCTTGCCGCTGCGTACGGACGATACCAGATTGAAGCCCGAGGCACGGGTATAGCCGGTCTTGATGCCGTCAACGCCGCGAACCTTGCCCAGAAGGCGGTTGTGATTGCGGTAGCGGCGCTTGCCATAGGTGAAGACCCTGGTGGAGAAATAGCTGTAATATTGCGGGAAATGCTCGCGCAGGGCGATGCCCAGGCGGGCCATGTCACGCGCGGTGGTGACCTGCCGGGCATCGGGCAGGCCATGGGGATTGCGGAAAACCGTTCGGCTCATTCCGAGCGCACGTGCCTTCGCGGTCATGATCTTGGCAAAGCCCGCTTCGGAACCGCCGAAATATTCACCGAGCGCTGATGCCACATCGTTGGCTGATTTCGTGACAAGCGCATAGATCGCGGATTCAAGGCTGATGGTCTGACCGGCGCGCAGGCCCAGTTTCGACGGCGGCCTTCCCGCCGCATAGGCGGAAACGGGGATGCGGGTCGATTTGGAAACCTTGCCGGCCTTCAGCGCTTCGAAGGCGATGTAGAGGGTCATCATCTTGGTCAGCGAAGCCGGGTAGCGCAGGGAATCTGCGCTGGATTCGTAGAGGGTCTTGCCGGTGTTGGCGTCCACGACGATGCCGGCATATTTCGAGTTGGCAAGGCCCGGCGCCGCGCTGGCAAGCAGACCGGCAACCGAGAGGCCGGCAAGCGCGGCCAGGGACGTTTTTCGGGCGAGAGAGACAACGGACGCAAGGAATGCACGCAAGATCGCACCTGGATGGTTTGAGTTTCCTTTCAGGGACGGCGGCTGCCGCCAGAACGGACAAATGCCATCTTGCGTCATCAGCGTTACCAATCCGTTTATGGTAAGCGAGGTGTGAATGCGATTTTTCGCACTTGCTTAATTGTTGACGAAATCATTAATAGAAACTGATCTATTCCACGCTTCTGAATTGCATCGGCCCGCTTGACATTTTGTGCGCTGCACACCAATATATGTGCATCGCAACAAGATGATCTTCCGTGATCGAAAGGCCCACCCGATGATGAAGAATTTCGACGACATGAACGCCGCCTCCAAGGAAATGATGGACAATGGCCTGAAGTCCTATGCTTCCATGTCAAAGGCTTTCCAGAGCATCGCGACCGAGTCGGCCGAATATGCCAAGAAGTCCATGGAGATGGGCTCCGGCTATTTCGAGAAGCTCTCCGGCGTGAAGTCCATGGACAAGGCGATCGAGCTGCAGAGCGAATATGCCAAGAGCGCCTATGAGCAGTTCATGGCCCAGGCGACCAAGATGAGCGAGCTTTATGCCGATCTCGCCAAGGAAGCATACAAGCCGTTCGAATCGGCCATGACCAAGGCCAAGTGATCCGGCGGCCGGCCTCCGCCGGCATCCGACAGCTTTCAGGCGGCCCCGTCGCGCATCGCGGCGGGGCCGTTTCGTTGTGCCGTGGCGGGTTCCGTGAAATGGTCCGGCCGGCCCGGTGTGCAAAACTTGATGCCGACAGCAATGCTGACCCTTGCAAGGCGCAGGGCAGGCCTTAAAATCTGTCTCAGGCAAACTACATGATAGCCGTGTGACAGGACAGAGAACGAACCGGGCCCGAAAAGAAGCGATGATGACGACAGCGGAAAGGCACTCGGTGAGGATGACGGCCGAAGACGGCGAAGGTAACGGAACGGGCCGCGGAACGTCCGTGATCACCCGGACCAAGCCGAAGACGAAGAAACCCAGTCTGTACAGGGTCTTGTTGCTCAATGACGATTACACGCCCATGGAGTTCGTCATCCACGTGCTAGAGCGGTTTTTTTTCAAGGATCGCGAAAACGCCACAAGGATCATGCTCCATGTGCACAATCACGGTGTCGGCGAATGCGGCGTCTACACCTACGAGGTGGCGGAGACCAAGGTGTCCCAGGTGATGGACTTCGCCCGCCAGCACCAGCATCCATTGCAATGCGTGATGGAGAAAAAGTGAGGATTTCATGCCGGCTTTCTCGCAAAGCCTCGAAAGAGCGCTGCACCAGGCCCTGACTTTCGCCAATGAGCGGCATCACGAATATGCGACCCTGGAGCATCTGCTCCTGGCGCTGCTCGAGGATCAGGATGCCGCGGCGGTGATGCGTGCCTGCAATGTCGATCTCGACGAGTTGCGCCGCACGATCACGCATTATCTCGATACCGAGCTCGACAATCTCGTGACGGGTTATGACGAGGATTCCAAGCCGACGGCCGGGTTCCAGCGTGTCATTCAGCGGGCCGTGATCCACGTCCAGTCCTCCGGACGGGAAGAGGTCTCGGGCGCAAACGTTCTCGTGGCGATTTTCGCCGAACGGGAGAGCCACGCCGCCTATTTCCTGCAGGAGCAGGAGATGACGCGTTACGACGCCGTCAACTACATCTCGCACGGGATTGCCAAGCGCCCGGGCGCCAGCCAGGCACGTCCGCCGCGCGGCGCGGAAGAGGAGCAGAGCAATACCGCTTCCGGCAGCAGCGACGAGGATGCCGGTGCCAAGAAGAAGCAGCAGGATGCGCTGAGCGCCTATTGCATCAACCTCAATGACAAGGCGCGGGCCGGCAAGATCGATCCGCTGATCGGGCGGTCGTCCGAGATCAGCCGCACGATCCAGGTTCTGTGCCGCCGGTCCAAGAACAATCCGCTTTATGTCGGCGATCCCGGCGTGGGCAAGACGGCCATTGCCGAGGGGCTGGCCAAGCGGATCGTCGAGGGCGAGGTTCCGGAGGTTCTCAGGGACGCCACGATCTTCTCGCTCGATATGGGAACGCTGTTGGCAGGAACCCGCTATCGCGGCGATTTCGAGGAACGCCTCAAGCAGGTCGTGAAGGAACTGGAGAATTTCCCCGGCGCGGTCCTGTTCATCGACGAGATCCACACGGTGATCGGCGCTGGCGCGACGTCTGGCGGGGCCATGGATGCCTCCAACCTGCTCAAGCCGGCGCTTTCCTCCGGCGCGATCCGCTGCATCGGCTCGACGACCTACAAGGAGTACCGCCAGTTCTTCGAAAAGGACCGCGCGCTTGTGCGCCGGTTCCAGAAGATCGACGTGAACGAACCCACGCTGGAAGACGCCATCGAGATCATGAAGGGGCTGAAGCCCTATTTCGAGGACTTCCACAAGGTCAAGTTTACAAATGACGCGATCAAGGCGGCGGTGGAACTGTCCGCGCGTTACATTTCCGACCGCAAGCTTCCTGACAAGGCGATCGACGTGATCGACGAGACAGGCGCTTCGCAAATGCTTCTGCCGGTTTCCAAGCGGCGCAAGCAGATCGGCGTCAAGGAAATCGAGGAAACGGTCGCCACGATGGCACGTATTCCGCCGAAATCGGTTTCGGCCGATGATGAAGCGGTTCTGGCCAGCCTGGAATCCAAGCTCAAGACCACGGTCTATGGCCAGGATCTGGCCATCGAGGCGCTAGCTTCCTCCATCAAGCTGGCGCGGGCCGGGCTGCGCGAGCCCGACAAGCCGATCGGCTGCTATCTCTTCTCCGGCCCGACAGGGGTCGGCAAGACGGAGGTGGCCAAGCAGCTTGCCTCTTCGCTCGGCGTGGAATTGCTGCGCTTCGACATGTCGGAATACATGGAAAGGCACACGGTCTCGCGGCTGATCGGGGCGCCTCCCGGCTATGTCGGCTTCGACCAGGGTGGTCTGTTGACCGACGGCGTGGACCAGCATCCCCATTGCGTGCTGCTGCTCGACGAGATCGAAAAGGCGCATCCGGACCTGTTCAACATCCTTCTGCAGGTCATGGATCACGGCAAGCTGACCGACCATAACGGCAAGAAGATCGATTTCCGCAACGTGATCCTGATCATGACGACCAATGCCGGCGCAGCCGACATGGCCAAGGCCGCGATCGGCTTTGGTTCGTCGAAGCGGGAAGGCGACGACATGGAGGCGATCAACAAGCTGTTCACGCCTGAATTCCGCAACCGTCTCGATTCGATCATCCCGTTCGGCTCCCTGCCGGTGCCGGTGATCCACAAGGTGGTGCAGAAATTCGTCATGCAGCTGGAAGCGCAGCTTTCGGAGCGGGGCGTCACATTCGACCTGACCCCGGACGCCATCGCCTGGCTGGCCGACAAGGGCTACGACGAACGCATGGGCGCGCGGCCGCTCGGCCGCGTCATCCAGGAGCACATCAAGAAGCCGCTGGCGGAAGAGGTGCTGTTCGGCAAGCTGAAAAAGGGCGGCACGGTGCGCGTATGCGTCGAGGAGAAGGATGACGGCAAGACCGGCCTGAAGCTGGAATCCATTGCCGACGACGTGCCGGTGAAGCCGAAAAAGGAAGATCCGGAAGGCAAGCCGAAGGCTGCGGACAAGCCGAAAGCGGTGAGGAAACCGCGCGCCAAGGCGGCCAAACCGGCCGAGAAGCCCGATGACGATACGCCGAAGTCCGCGCGCCGCTCCGGTGTTCCGCAAGTGCCGCGCAAAGACTGAGCCGCACCGCTCACGAATCGGATTCCGGGCTGCCTTCGGGCGGCCCGTTTTCGTTTTTCCGGTGAAAGACGCTTGATCCGGAGAACAGGTTTTTTCGCATCGCACGGGCCGGGCGGGAATGCTATGCGCATGCCATGACGACGCCATATCCTCCGACAACACGTGAACCGGTTGAACCGGGACAGACCGGTGCCTGGTTTCTTCGTGGTGCACGCACGGCCATCTCGCTGCCTGGCCTGTTGTTGTGCGGCGCCTTCATCGGTTTCGGCGCCATCGCCCGCGACACGGGCCTGAGTCTTGCCGAAGCGGCTTTCATGACCGCGATCATCTGGGCATTGCCGGCTCAGATCGTGCTTCTCGGAGCCATGGCTTCCGGTGCATCCCTGCCTGCGGCGGCAATCGCGGTCACGCTGACATCGGTGCGACTGATGCCGATGGTTGTGGCCATCGTACCGGAGATGCGGGCGGGCGGGACCCGGAACTGGGTGCTTTACCTGCTTTCGCATTTCGTCGCTGTCACGTCCTGGGTTCTGGCCATGGAGCGGTTTCGTCATGTGCCGCGCGCATTCCGCACAGCGTTCTATGGCGGAATCGGCTGCACGCTGGTCGCCGGCATGCTGCTTGTTCTGGTGGTCGTCTACGGAACAGCGGCGGCTTTGCCGCCGTTGGCGTCGGCAGCGCTCGTCTTCCTGACGCCGGCCTATTTCCTGTTCTCGCTCTGGTCGTCGGCGCGCGAGCGCGCGAGCCATGGAGCAATGATCGCAGGCATGGTCCTGGGGCCGGTCCTTCATCCGGTCCTGCCGGGCTTCGACCTGCTGGCGGCAGGTCTCATCGCAGGCCTCGGCGCTTTCGCCTTTCATGCCGCGACAACACGGACGCGGCGGGAGGAATGAGCATGTTTCATGGCGAGACCGCCTGGTGGTGGCCCTTCGTCTTCATCGCGGTGGCCGGATGGCTGCCGACCGACATCTGGCGATGGGCAGGTGTGGCGGTTGGCGGGCGTCTCGACGAAAACTCGCCATGGCTTGTTCTCGTGCGCTGCATTGCCACGGCACTGGTGGCCGCGGTGATCGGCAATCTTGTCGTTTATCCGCAGGGACCGCTCGCAGGCTTGCCGGTTGCCGTCAGGACAGGGGCGCTTGCCATCGGATTCTTGGCTTACCTGATTGCCGGCAAGCGCATGATCGCCGGGATCCTCGCGGCGGAGGCGGCCTTGCTGGCAGGCATGTTCCTCTTGCCTTTAACCCGGTTCTAACCGGGACAGGATAGGCTGGCTTCAATTCTTGACATGGGGCCGGCCATGAAAGCAACGGACATACAGATCTTCGCCAAGGCCTTGGTGATCGCGATGCTTGCGCTCGTTGACACTTTCTGGATCATGGCCAGCGATTTCACCATCCGGGTGGAAAGCGCCATAACTGCCCTTGTGATGATCGGACTGCTCCTCGGACTCGGCCAGTTCTACCGGCATTTCCGCGATCCGCAGGATCGGAAAATCGGGATCGTCTGCGAGGAAATCGCCGCCCTGGTCGCATTTTCCCTTGCCGCCGCCATTTTCAGCTATCTGGTCCTGTCGACCGGGCGTCCGCCGATCGACAGCTATCTTCTTGCCATCGATGCGGCCCTGGGGTTCGACTGGGAAGGATACGTGGACTACGTGATCCATCACCCGGTTTTCGGGCCGCTTTCCATGGTTGCCTACATGAGTTCCCTTGCCCAGGTCACGGTGCTGGTGATCTGGAGCAGTTTCACGGGGCGTACTGCGCTGACACAGCGCTTCATGGCTTCGATCATGCTCGGTGCGCTCTCATGTATCGTCATTTCCGGTTTGCTGCCGTCGGCAGGCGCTGTCGGCACGATACAGCCGCCGGATAGTTTCTTCGTCACAAGGCAACCATTCGTGAACGTCGACTACATGGAAACCTATTTCCAGCTGCGCGACGGGGGCGCCCGTGTGCTCGATTTCGCCACGTTGAAAGGCATGATCTCCTTTCCTTCCTACCATGGCACGCTGAGTGTCCTGATCATGCTTGCTTTCCTGTCGGCGCGCCGCTTCGTCGTGCCGGCCTTCATTCTCAACGCGCTGGTCCTGCTGGCGACACCGGTGGATGGCGGGCATCACATGAGCGATGTCCTCGCGGGCGTTTCGATCGCCGTTTTCTGCTGGTATCTGGCGGGCGTATTCTGTGCCTGGACCGAAAAGCTGGCGCAGGAAGCGGCCGCCGTCGCGTCCACGGCCGGGACGCCGGCCTGCGCCGATGCCTGAAGAGCGCCTTTCCGGACGGCAGACAAGTGCTTGACCTTCCGGTTTCGTGCGGCGGAGCCGGACTGGTCGGATCTCTTTTTGCCGTCTTCCAGTGTCTGGTCGTATCTCCATGACTTAACGGCATTTAAAGCCCGATCTGCAAGAACGGGGCATCAACAGCGGCTTTCGGGCCGCGCAACAAGATTTGCCAGCAGCATTGCGGAGGGTGCCGCATGTCCGATTCACAGATCAAGGTTTTACCAGGCCGGGGAAACCGGCTCGCGCGCAGCGGAGCCTTCGTTTCGGCCCTGGGGCGGCAGCTTTGGCACGATCGCCTGCTTTTCCTGATAGCAGGACTGGCGCTGCTGACCGCCCACGCGCTCAAACCTGTCGTGGGTATTCGCCCGGACATGGAACTTGTGCAGGGATTTCTTGGCCAGACAGCCCTCTATTGCGTACTGATGCTGGCGATCTGGATGGCGGTCGAACTGTTCCGCCATGCAAGGCGCGACCCAACCGGCTCGCCGTTGCGCAGCCTTGGAGCAACGCTGAGCCGTTTCTCATCCCGCGATGGCCGTATTCATGTTTTTGCCAGCACGCTTGCTGTCTTCACGATCTTTGCGTCAGGCTTCAGCATTCTGAAGTCCGCCATTGCGGTCTTGAAGCCGTTCGCGTTCGACAGGCTCTTCTCCGAGGCCGACCGCTGGCTGCATTTCGGTTATCTGCCGCATGATGTGCTGATGCCAGCATTCGGTTCGCCCTACGCGATTCTGGCGATGAACGTGGCCTACAATGTCTGGTTCGCGGTCTTGGTCAGCTATTTCCTGATCTGCGGCGTTCTGACGGGCCGCTTCGCGCTCCTGCGGCGGCAATACATGATTGCCTTCATGGTTGTGTGGTTTGTTGGCGGTTTCCTCATCGCCACCGGCCTGTCTTCAGCGGGGCCGGCATTCTACGCCCTGGTTGGAGAGGGAGATAACTATGCCGGATTGATGGCCCATCTGAAGGCGGCGAGCGAGGTGGTCCCGGTCTGGGCGATCAACGTCCAGGACACGTTGTGGGATGGCTATTCGGGCGAACGATACGGTTCGGCGGGTATTTCGGCCATGCCTTCCATGCATGTCGCGACAGCCGTGCTTTTCGCGCTCGCGGCATCCTCGATCAGCAAACGGTTCGCGATCGTGATGTGGGTCTATGCCGCAATCATCCAGATCGGGTCCGTCGTTCTTGCCTGGCACTATGCGGTCGACGGTTACGCTGGCGCGCTGATTTCCGTTGCTGCCTGGAAACTGGCCGGCAAGATGGCGCGCCAGGAAACACCGGCCCGGTGAAATGACAGGATTTGCAGGAGCCGTTCACCGGCTCCTGGCTTTGCCAGCGCTTTCAGGCATCCAGGGCGGCGCGAATCTTTTCCGCATTGGCGGCGAGGATGTCCTGGTCTTCCATGTCACCGGTATGTGGCTTCAGCTTCACGCCGTCGAAACGTGGGATGACGTGGACGTGGAGGTGGAAAACGACCTGGCCACCGGCCGGTTCGTTGAATTGCTGGATTGTCACGCCGTCGGCACCGAAAGCCTTGATGACGGCGCGGGCCATTTTCTGGACGGTTCGGCCAACGGCGGCGTAGCTTTCCGGATCGACATCGAGAATGTTGCGGGCAGGGCGCTTCGGGATCACCAGGCAATGGCCGTCACCGCGCGGCATGATGTCCATGAATGCAAATGTGTCATCGTCCTCGTAGAGTTTGTGGGACGGAATCTCGCCGCGCAGGATCTTTGCGAAGACGTTGTCATTGTCATAGGCAGCGGACATGGGTTCCTCTCATCATCCTGGTTGAATGGTCAAGGACCGGATGGCGGTTTCCCGGCCACCCAGTCAAGTGTTTCGTTCACGGCGGGACGCGTCTGCCGACAGCTTTGCCGGCAAATCAAGGTGTTCCGTCGCCTTCCTTGCGAAATGGAGCGTGACCGGCGAGAAGGTCGCCAAGCTGGCGGACATCGCGGCGTTCGTGTTCGAGGTAGTCGGCAACCGCATTGCGTAGGCCCTCGTGGCCGATCCAGTGCGCCGAATGGGTGGTGACAGGCAGATAGCCGCGCGCCAGCTTGTGCTCACCCTGCGCGCCCGCTTCCACGGTGCGAAGGCCGTTCGCGATGGCGAAATCGATGGCCTGGTGATAGCAAATCTCGAAATGCAGGAAAGGGTGGTCCTCGATACATCCCCAATGGCGGCCATAAAGCGTGTCGGCACCGATGAAATTGATTGCGCCGCCGATGTAGCGCCCGTCGCGCCGCGCCATGATGAGCAGGATGTCGTTGGCCATGCGCTCGCCGATGAGCGAGAAGAAACGGCGGTTGAGATAGGGCCGGCCCCATTTGCGGCTGCCCGTATCCATGTAGAACGTATGGAAATCATCCCAGACGCTCTCCGTCAGATCGCTGCCAGTGAGCCATTCCACGGATATACCGTTTTCCAGTGCGGTACGGCGTTCCTTCTTCAGCGCCTTGCGCTTGCGTGAGGCGAGCGTGCCAAGAAAATCCTCGTAACCCGCATAGCCTTGGTTGGTGAAGTGGAATTGCTGGTCGATCCGGTGCAGAAAGCCGTGCTCTTCCAGTATCCGCGCCTCGCCCTCTGGTGCGAAGGTGACGTGGACGGAGGAAACGCCGAGTTGACCGGCAAAGGCCTTCAGCCCTTCTGCCAGCGCGATCTGTATGTCGGGCTTCGACGCGCTCGCCGGCGCCAGCAGGCGTGGTCCGGTTGCGGGCGTGAACGGAATGGAAACCTGGAGCTTCGGGTAGTAGCGCCCGCCTGCGCGCTCAAAGGCATCGGCCCAGCCGTGATCGAAGACGTATTCGCCCTGACTGTGTGATTTCAGATAGCAGGGGACCGCGCCGATGAGCCGCCCGTCGGGCGCTTCAAGAGCAAGGTGCTGCGGCAACCAGCCGGTCTGACGGGTCACACAGCCCGATTCTTCCAGTGACGAGAGGAATGCATGGGAAAGAAACGGATTGTATGAACCCGGCCCGAGACGGCTTGTTCCACCCAATCCCGCCCATGCCAGCGGGTCAAATCCGTCCATGCCTGCGACGGCGCGCAGGCTTATGCTGTCCTGATCTGGCGGTTCGGTCTCGTCCATGGTCAAGATTTATCGCGGTCCAGGTGTGTGACAAGCATCGCGCATTCAGTTCTGTATCATCGAATCGGGGTCGAATCCCTCGAACGTCATCTGGTCGGCCAGCGCGCGGGTGGCGGCCACCTGTCCGGGCGTGCGTACGGTCCATGTGATGACCGGCCGGTTCAGCGTCGCGCGCATCATCCGGACGAAGGGGTTGTCGATCTGGTCCACATAGAATGACGTGAAATCAATGTCGTGCGCCAGCATGCTGAAATGCGCCTCAAGCTGATCCGGTCTTGTGCCCATGGCTGTCAGTCCGGCTGGAACACCTGGCGCTGCCGTTCGGAATTGCCGGATGAGCCAATGATCGAAGGACATGATGGCGACCGGGCCGTCATAGCTGGCCAGCCTTTGGCCGACGGCTGCAACGAGCTGCCCGTCAAACCCCTCAACGCCCTTCAATTCGATGACCAGCGGCACCCGTCCGGCCACGCGGGCAAGCATGGTATCCAGAGTGGGTACGCGATCGGCTGTTGCGCCGACCGTCATCGCCTGAAGGTCCTCCGCCCGGGTTTCGTGGACCAGTCCTTCCCGTCCGGTCAGGCGCTTCAGTTGATCGTCATGAAAGAGCACCGGAACGCCATCGAGGGTCAGGCGGACATCGCATTCGATGGCGAAGTTTCCCTCGATTGCCGCATCGAAGGCCGAAAGCGTGTTTTCCCAGACAAGATGATTGCAATCATGCAGGCCACGATGGGCAATGGGGCGGGCGGTCAGCCAATCGCGCAGCGCAGGCATGGATCAGGCTATCTCGATTATCGCTTCGATCTCGACCGGTGCGCCAAGCGGCAAGGCGGCCATGCCGACGGCGGATCTGGCATGGCGGCCCCTGTCGCCCAACGCATCGACGAGAAGGTCGGATGCGCCATTGGCGACGATATGCTGTTCGGTGAAGCCGGGGTCGGAGGCAACGAAGACGGAAATCTTGACGATCCGCGCAATCCGGTCGAGCGAGCCAAGCGCCATCTTTGCCTGTGCGAGAATGTTGACCGCGCACCATTTGGCGGCCTGGGCACCGGCGGCCGTGTCCAGCTCTTGGCCAAGCAGGCCGGTCGCGGTCAGCTTGCCATCCTTGAGCGGCAATTGACCTGCCGTGAAAAGCAGGTTTCCGCTTTGCATGAAGGGTGCGTAATTGGCGGCGGGCGCAGCCGGGGAGGGCAGATCGATCCCCATGGCGGCGAGGCGCTGCTCGGCGGTTTCTCCCATGATCGGCTTTTCCTTTTTGTGAAGGACTGGAATAATACGGTGTCATGCAGTGGTGGCCGCCCGGCCATGAAAATGCCAAAGCGGGGCGGCACATGCAGGCAAGACATGCCATGGTGGCAAGCCGTGGCGCAAGAGCAGGAACCATACATGCGCGTATCGTTGATTGCAGCCGTTGTCATCACCTGCGGAACCGTGCCGGCGCTGGCCGGTCCCCAACTGGCTCCGCATCGCGCGGTCTATGATCTGAGCCTTGTGGATGCGACCGACCGGTCCGGCATTTCAGGCGTCAGCGGGCGGATGGTCTACGAGTTCAACGGCTCGCCCTGTGACGGCTACACGGTCAGTTTCCGCTCTGTCACCCAGTTCCAGACGGAGCAGAACGCCCGCCTCATCGACCAGCAGGTGGCCACATACGAGAATCCCGAGCAGGATCTCTTCACTTTCGTCACCAAGTCCTATGTCGATGAGCATCTGGACAAGGAGGTGAAAGGAACGGCGCATGCCGTTTCCGGCGGGGTGAAGGTGGATCTGGAAAAGCCGGACGAGGTTACGGTGCGTCTGACGCCCGCGCTGTTTCCGGCCGAACACATGATCGACCTGCTGGACCGGGCGCGCAACGGCGATCATTTCTACGAAACGTCGATCTTCGATGGAACGGAAGGTGCTGACAAGGTGCTGACCACGACCGTTGTCATCGGATCCCGCAAGCAGGCGTCCGAAGACGACGAGGAGCTCGCTGCCAGCGATTCGCTCGCCCACGAACCCTACTGGCCGGTCTCGATCGCATATTTCGACGATCCGCAGCCCGAATCGGATACGACACCGATCTACCGGATCGGTTTCAAGCTGCATGACAGCGGCATCGCCCGTGCCTTCGACACCGATTACGGCGACTTCCGGATCAAGGGGCAACTGGTCGACCTGGAACTGCTTGCCACGCGGAAGTGCGACTAGGCGGGCGGTATTCCGGTCATCATATGATGCCGGCGGCCTCAGCGCGCGCCAGGATGCGTTCGGCGCGGCGCAGATGCGGCCGGTCGTACATCTTGCCGCCGATGGCAACGACGCCCGGATTGCCGGCAGCCGCGAATGCCTCGACAACAGCGCGGGATTCCGCAATCGCTTCTCCCGACGGCGTGAAAATCTGGTTGATGATGTCCACCTGTGCCGGATGAATGGCCATTTTCGCGGTGAAACCGTCGCGTTCGGCCTCCCGGCATTCACGCTCGAAACCTGCCATGTCGGAAAAGGCGGGGAAAACCGTGTCAACGGGTGCGGTCCCGGCGGCGTTGGCCGCCAGTAGCGTAACGGTGCGCGCCAGGCGGAAGGCATCCGTATAGGTGCCGTCCGGATCGCGGTTGGTGCGCGCGCCGATGTCGGCGGACAGGTCTTCGGCTCCCCATGTCAGGCCGGCAAGGCGCGGCAGCGACGCGGCGGCATAGCTGTGGGCATTGAGTACCGCTGCAGCGGTCTCCGTAATGATGGGCAACAGACGTGTCGAACGCACTTCCAGCCCGTGCGCGGATTCCGCTTCCCCCAGAAGCGCGTCGAGCGCCATGACATCGGCGGCACTGTTGCACTTCGGGAGCATGATGCCGGCCGGACGGGCGGGCATGACGGCATCGAGATCCGCCCCTGTCAGGCCGGTATCGAGCGCGTTGACGCGCACGAAGAGACGGCCGGGATGATCTTGCACGTTGGCCGCCAGCGTTTCGGCCGTCAGCTTGCGCGCGTCCGGCTTGGCCGCAACGGCGACCGAATCCTCCAGGTCGATCAACAGGATGTCGGCGGCCGAGGCAAGGCCTTTTTCCAGCTTGCGTGCGCTGTCGCCGGGAACGAAAAGCAGGGATCGCATCGGGTCAGGCCTCCGCCGGGCGCTTGCGCATCATGGCCTGGCGGACGCAGCGCGCCACCAGCGTGCCCTCCTGGTTGAAGGCCCGGTGTTCGAACTCGACGACGCCCCTGTCGGACCGGGATTTCGATTCGCGCACCGACACCACCTCTGTCTCGACGCGGATCGTGTCACCGTGAAAAACCGGGTGGGGAAACACCGTCTCACTCATGCCGAGATTGCCGATCGTGGTTCCCAGCGTGGTGTCATGCACGGAAATGCCGATCATCAGGCCCAGCGTGAACAGGGAATTGACCAGCGGCTTGCCCCATTCGCTCCGGGCCGCGAAATCGAAATCGATGTGCAGGGGTTGCGGATTCAGCGTCATAACCGAGAACAGCATGTTGTCGCTTTCCGTCACGGACTTGGTGAGCGGGTGGCGAATGACCTGCCCGACCTCGAATTCCTCCAGCCAAAGACCGGCCATGGATCACCTCTCCCTCGTTGTGCCGGGACATTGATAGGCCGGAGGGGGAGGCCGGGCAAGAGGCGGCAAAAACATGGTGAACGCTTCGTAAACCTTTTGTCCCTAGCGTGGGAAAACAACAATGTAGCGGCGGTGGGGCTCCATGATTGTCCAGAAATTCCTGAGATGGGTGGAAACGGCGAATGTGGCTGAACGGACGGCGGCAGCCAGTGCGCTGGCGCGCGCCTATCTTCGGTCTGACATGAGCTTCGACCATCGCTGTGCCGCCGAATCGGCGTTGACCCTGCTTCTGGACGATCCGTCGCCAAAAGTCCGGGCGGCGCTGGCAGAGGCGCTTTCGCTTTCCGCTTCCGCCCCGCCGCAGGTTGTGGCGACGCTGGCAGCCGACCAGCCGGAAGTGGCCGCGCTGGTTCTTGTCCGCTCGCCGCTGCTCGGCGATGTCGACCTGATCGACCGAGCCGCGGAAGGGTGCGGCAAGATCCAGCGGCTCATTGCCATGCGGTGCAGCCTGTCTTCAACCGTCTGCGCGGTGCTGGCCGAGATCGGGGAAAGCGAAGCGGTCGTTGAACTGCTTGGCAATGATGGCGCGCACATCGCCGGTATTTCGCTTGCCCGCATCGCCGAACGCCTCGGCCACGAGGCTGCCGTGCGCAAGGCGCTGCTCGCCCATCCCGCCATTCCGGCGCATGTCCGTCATCAATTGCTGGTCAAGGTTGGCGAGGCGCTTTCCGCCTCGCCGCTGGTCCGGGGCCTGATCGGACAGGTGCGGGCCGCGCGGCTGGTAAAGGATGCCTGCACGAAGGCATCGATCAGCCTGATCGACAACACGCCGCCGGAGGAGACGCCGGCGCTGGTGGAGCATTTGCGCCTGAAGGGCGACCTGACCACGGCTTTCATCGTGCGCGCTGTCGCCCACGGCAAGATCGACTTCTTCGGTGCAATCCTTGGCTCCCTTTCCGGGCAGACGGAAAAGCGGATTGCAGGTCTGCTCAGCCATGGCCGCGACAACGCCCTGCGGGCACTGTTCCGCGAATGCGGTCTTGCGGATGCCTCGCATCCGGTCATTCTGCGCGCGCTCGCCGTCTGGCGCGAAGTGGCTTTGGGAAAGCGGGTGACCGGTGTGCAGGAAGTGACCTGGCTGATGCTGAAGGAACTGGGGGGAACGCCCGGTTCGCTCGTTCCGCGGCAGGCCGAAAACGACGACCTGATCGCGCTGCTGAAATCGATCCATCTGGACCAGTTGCGACTCAACGCGCGTGGACACGCGCTGGCCATCGCCGCCGCCTGAGCCTGCATTCCTGCCTGGCGTTCAGACGTCCAGCATGCCGGCATCCGCGAAGGCCGCGTTTTCCTGGATGAAACGGAACCGCGCCTCCGGCTTGGTGCCCATCAGGTCATCCACCGCGGACTTGGTGATTCCCGCATCGGAGAGCATTTCGACGCGCAGCAGCGTGCGCTTGCGCGGATCCATGGTGGTTTCTTTCAGCTGGCTCGCCATCATCTCGCCAAGGCCCTTGAAGCGGCCGATCTCGACCTTTGAGCGGCCCGAGAACTCGGTTTTCAGCAGTTCGTCCTTGTGCGCGTCATCCCGGGCATACATGGTCTTGCCGCCCTGGGTGAGCTTGTATAGCGGCGGGACCGCCATGAACAGGTGGCCGTTTCGGATCAGGTCCGGCATTTCCTGGTAAAAGAACGTGATGAGCAGCGAGGCAATATGCGCGCCGTCGACATCGGCGTCAGTCATGATGATGACGCGGTCATAGCGCAGGTCGTCTTCCCGGTATTTCGAGCGCGTGCCGCAGCCCAGTGCCTGCACCAGATCCTGTATGAGCTGTGAGCCGGCGAGTTTGTCCCGTCCAGCGCTAGCAACATTGAGGATCTTGCCGCGCAGCGGCAACACGGCCTGGGAGGCGCGGTCGCGCGCCTGCTTGGCCGATCCGCCCGCCGAATCGCCCTCGACGATAAACAGTTCGGCGCCCGCGGCAGCGTTCTGGGTGCAATCGGCCAGCTTGCCGGGCAGGCGCAGCTTGCGCACGGCCGATTTGCGGCTGACTTCCTTTTCCTGCCGGCGGCGCATGCGTTCATCGGCGCGCTGGATCACCCAGTCGAGCAGGTTGGATGCCTGTTGCGGGCTTGCGGCCAGCCAGTGATCAAAAGCGTCGCGAATGGCGTTCTCGACGATGCGATGGGCCTCGGCGGTGGCCAGCTTGTCCTTGGTCTGACCAACGAATTCCGGTTCGCGGATGAAGACCGACAGCATGCCGGCTGCTGAAATCATCACGTCGTCATTGCTGATGATGGAGGCGCGCTTGACGCCGGTCAGGTCCGCATAAGCTTTCAGGCCCTTGGTCAGGGCCGAGCGAAAGCCGGCTTCATGGGTGCCGCCCTCCGGTGTCGGCACGGTATTGCAGTAGGAATTGACGAAACCGTCGCCGCCATACCATGTCACCGCCCATTCCACCGAGCCGTGGCCGCTTTGCTTCTCGCTCTTTCCGGCAAAGATCTCGCGGGTGACCTGATGTTCCTTGCCAAGGCTGGCTTCCAGATAGTCCTTGAGGCCGCCGGGAAAGTGGAAGGTCGCCTTTTGCTCCACACCGGTTCGGGCGTCGATGAGTTCCGGCGCGCAGGACCAGCGGATTTCGACACCGCCGAACAGATAGGCCTTCGAGCGCGCCATCCTGAAGAGCCGTTCGGGATCGAAGCGCGCGGCGGCCCCGAAAATCTGCGGATCGGGATGAAAACGGACTTTCGTGCCGCGGCGATTATGCACTTCGCCCAGTTCTTCCAGGCCGCCCTGGGGAAGGCCGCGCGAGAAGCGCTGGCGGTACAGCCTGCGGCCCCGCGCAACCTCCACTTCGAGGCTGTCGGACAGCGCGTTGACCACTGAAACGCCGACACCGTGAAGGCCGCCGGAGGTTTCATAGACCTTGGAATCGAATTTTCCGCCGGCGTGCAAAGTCGTCATGATGACTTCGAGCGCCGACTTGTCCTTGAACTTGGGATGCGGGTCCACCGGAATGCCGCGCCCGTTGTCGGTGACGGTCAGAAAGCCGTTCGCGTCGAGATCCACCTCGATGAACGTGGCATGGCCGGCCACTGCCTCGTCCATGGAATTGTCAATCACCTCCGCAAACAGGTGGTGATAGGCCTTGTCGTCCGTGCCGCCGATATACATGCCGGGCCGGCGGCGCACGGGTTCCAGACCTTCCAGCACCTCGATGTCGGATGCCGAATAGCCGTCGCCGGATTCCGCCGCGCGCAAAACGCGCTTTTCCGGCGCGGGGCCGGCAACCGGCCTCGCAGGCGCTGGTGCGGGGTCCGGCAGGGTGGAGAAAAGGTCGTTGCTGTCGTCCATCGGTGTTCCGGGTGGGAAAAAACGAATCACTGGCGATCATTGCACAGAACAGGGCCGTATCGCGACCGGGTGAGGGCCACCATCTGCGTCCGTCCACAGGGCCTGGGCCCTGACATGTTGAATCAAATGCTACCGGCCGATTCCGAGTTTTTTTAGGAATGTCTGATAGTTCTGCATCTAATAAACAGAAATACGGCCTGCAGGGGGCAGGGAATGAACAAGAAAATCGTACCCATGCTGGGCATTGCCGCGATCTTTGGCTCGCTCTCGATCTTCGCCGCCAACATGTGGCTTGAGAACGCCGCGGAGGCGCGTGCGCCACAGGCGCAAATGCCTGTTGCCAGCCACGAGCCGCAAGTGGATTTCGGGTCCATCGTGGTGGCTCGCCAGCCGCTGGTCTACGGTGCGGCGGTGGAGGCGGGGGGCTTGACCGAGATCCCCTGGCCCAAGGACGCCTTGCCGGAGGGCGCCTATGCCAGCGTTGACGATCTTCTTCGCGAAGGCAAGCGGGTGGTGCTTTCCGCCATCGAGGCAAACGAACCCGTTCTGCTGGCCAAGCTTTCCGGGCCCGATGGCCGCGCGATCCTTTCCAACAGACTGGCGCCGGGCATGCAGGCCGTCACGATCGCCGCCGACGAGATCACCGGTGTCGGCGGTTTCCTGACACCGGGCGACCGGGTCGATGTCGTGCTGACGCGCAATGGCGGTTCGGTGGTCGCCAAGTCCATCGGCGCGGAAGAATCGGGACGCATCAAGGGCGCTGAAATGATCACCGAGACGGTGGTGTCGGGAGCGCGGGTGCTCAGCGCCGGCGGCAACGGCGAAGACCGGCCGGCAAATGGAACGGTCACGCTGGAGGTGACGCCATCCGATGCGCGGCGAATCGCCCTCGCCCGCTCCGTGGGGCAGGTGTCGCTTTCGCTGCTGGCCGCTGCGGAAAGCCCGGGAGATGCCAGGGACAGCGCGACGCTGTCATCCCTGACCGGACTGATCTCGTCGGGCGCGGACACCGCTGACAGCCTGTCCGGCGTGATGTCCAGCGACCGGGCGGCGCTGACGGAAGTGAAAGTGACCCGGGGGATCCAGGCCGAAGTCTACAATGTGCCGGCCAGTGCAAATTCGGGGTCAAGGCAGCCCTGACCGGCAAAGGCTGAGGGGATGACCGGCATTGCGCCGGATGAGGGGACTGATGATGGACAGAGTGAACGAGATCAAGGCCGGCTTGCGGGAACGGGTGCGAAAGGCGCTGGCATTGCTGCGCCGCCCGGTCGCCGCTGCCATCCTGACGGCTGCCGCCGTCACGGGCCTGGCAGCGACAGGCACGAATGACGCACTTGCCCGGTCGCAGGCGCAAGTCATCCAGATCCATGCCGGATCGACGACAAAGGTCAAGGTCGCGAAGGGCAAGCCGCAAACCATACGCACCAATGCCGCGTTCTATGAAATCGTTGTCGGCGATCCGGAAATCGCCAATGTGAACCCGCTCACCGACACGTCCTTCTATGTTCTGGGAAACAATCTCGGCACCACGGGAATCGCGCTGTTCGATACGAACCGCAACCTTGTGGGGTCGGTCGATATCGAGGTCACCCTGGATACCGATGGCCTTCAGCGTTCCATCAGGGATGTCGCGCCGGGTTCCGATATTCGCGTCGATACCGCCAACGGGCGGGTCGTTCTGTCGGGGCGGGCGCGCGACGCGGTGCAGGCGGAGAAGGCGCAAAAGGTGGCCAGGCGCTATTCAGGCGATGAAGAGATCATCAATTCGGTGACGCTCACGTCCTCCCAGCAGGTGCAACTCAATGTCCGGTTCGTGGAAATGAACAGGAATGTCGGGCAGGAGCTCGGCGCCCAGCTCGGTGTCTCCTATGTCGGGCCGGCCGGCGCGATCCGCTTCAACGGAAACACGGCGCGGACGAGCGGCGCTTCCGCCCTCGACATCATCGGCGCCTATGCCACCGGCGGGTTCGGCATAGACGTGGCCATCAGGGCCCTGGAGGACCGGGGCCTGGCCCGGCGGCTGGCAGAGCCGAACCTGATCGCGCGATCGGGCCAGAAGGCGAGTTTCCTGGCGGGCGGCGAGTTCCCGATCCCGGTGGCGAGTAGTTCCGATACGGTCACGGTGGAATTCAAGAAATTCGGGGTCAGCCTGGAATTCACGCCGAGCGTTCTCGAGGATGGCCTGATCAGCCTCGATATCGCGCCGGAGGTATCCTCCGTCGACACGTCAACCACATACCGCATCGGCGATATCGCAATTCCGGCCTTCGTGGTGCGCAGGGCCAGCACCTCGGTGGATCTGAAGAGCGGCCAGTCCTTCATGCTCGCGGGCCTGTTGCAGAGCGAGAACGTGTCGACCTCGGACCGCGTTCCCGGTCTTGGCAAGATTCCGGTGCTGGGGCAGCTCTTTTCCTCGAAGGCCTATCAGCGCCGCGAGACCGATCTGGTCATCATCGTCACGCCCTATCTGGTTCAGCCAATCGACCCGACAAAGAAGGTCGTCACACCGCTGGACGCCGAGCAGCCGATGAGCACGGCCGACTATTTCCTTGGCAATGTCGACACGATGAAAACGTCCCGGATCAACGGCGCGAAGATCGCGCAGGGCCGCGCGCCGGTCGCACGGCCGGGTCACTTTCTCGATCTTCCAGACATGAAGTGAGGCGCGCAATGGGCAGGACGAGCATGATGATCATGGCAGGCGCCGCAGTGTTTCTGGCTGGCTGCACCCACGAGGCCTATCAGCGCAACGAAGGCGTGAGCAGCTACGCAGGCAATGCGATTGCCGCCAACACGGCCATGCAGATGGTCGATCCGTGGCCGGCAGGGGTGGAGGATACCGCCCTTGAAACGCCGGCCGAGCGCGGCAAGGGCGAGGACGGCGCGCCGCAGCCGCCGCCGCTCCAGGTTGTTGCCGCGCCGAACACGACCGGAAATTGACGTAACGGCGGAGGCGCAAGCGCCCTTCCACCAGACCGCAGGGTAAGACGATGAACGCCAAGAGCACGAACAACAAGCGGGTGGGCCTTGTCACGCAGGACAAGGAGTTCATCCAGACGGTGCGCACCGCTTTTGCCTCGTCGGAAAACATCCAGCTTGCGGTCATCGAGAAAAGCGTGGCGGAATTGCGTGGCGAGATCCAGGACGCCGATTGCAGCGCGGTCATCATCGACATCGACGCCTCGCGGCTCGAAGAGGTGGAATCGCTCCAGCGCATCAAGCGCCGGCTGGAGGGGACGACCCCCGTCGTCGTGGTCACGCAACAGTTCAATGCCGCGGCAGTGCGCATTCTTGTCCAGCTCCAGGTGGCCGATTTCCTGACGAAACCGGTGACGACGACCGATCTCGTGCGTTCGTGCATTCGCGCGCTGCAGGGGCCGGGGCGCGGCGAGCAGGCGGAAGCGCAAATCTCGACCTTCATGCCGGCCGCTGGCGGCGTGGGCACGACGACACTTGTGCTGCAGACGGCCTTTCAGCTGCACACCTCCGCCACGCGCGGGGCGGCCACCTGCGTTGTCGACCTCAATTTCCAGCAAGGATCGTGCGCGGAATATCTCGACCTCGAGCCACGCTTCGACATTTCGGAGATCGAGAACCAGCCTGAACGTCTGGACCGTCAACTGCTCGACGTGATGCTGTCGAAACACTCGAGCGGGCTTTGTGTGCTGGCGGCGCCGACAGCGCCCACGGAAATGCGCACCTTCAACACCGATGTCGTCGTGCGGATGCTGGACCTCGTGTCGGCCTATTTCGACAATGTGGTGATCGACCTTCCCCGGACCTGGTTCCCATGGACGGAGACCGTGCTGCTCGGCTCCAACGACCTGTTCCTGGTCAGCGAGCTGACCGTCCCGTGCCTGCGCCACACGCAGCGGCTCATCGGCGCGATCTACGAGCATTGCGGCAAGGAGGTGAAGCCGCGTGTCATCGTCAACCGGTTCGAGCAGCGCATGTTCGAGAACGGCATCAAGCAGGCCGACGTGGAAGACATACTCGGTGAGCATTTCGCCGGCGGCATTTCCAACAATTACCGCCTTGTCCGCGAGGCGGTGGACCGGGGTGTGCCGCTCCAGGACATCGATCCGAACGCGAATGTCATCGAGGATCTCAAGCGGATCATCCTGCCGGACGAGGCGAGCGTCATGGTCTCCAAGCCCAAGGGCCTGCTCTCCGGGTTCGGACGCGGCTTTCTGCGGCGGGCCTAGACGATCCATGAACAGACAGAGAGATCACAAGGGAGCAAGATGATGGGTGGCAGCCGATTTTCCGCCTTGCGGCAGCGCGATGTCCCGCCCGCCCCGCCACCTGCAACTCCGGCGGAAGGCGCGAACACCGGCGGCGCGTTGCTCAAGGCGCGCGTGCCGGCCCAGCCGGACCCACGGGAGGCTGTCGCGCGGCCCAGCGACCGGGTGGTGGATGCCCGGGTACGGCTGCATCGCATGCTCATCGACGAAATCAACCTGGTTGCGTTGGAAAAGCTTCCCAAGGAAGAGATGCGCCGCCAGGTTCATGGCTTCGTTCAGGAAAAGGCCAAGGCCGAGCGGCTTGCGATCAACGTGGCCGAACTGGATGCGCTGGTTGACGACATCGTTGATGAAATGGTCGGGCTCGGACCGCTGCAACCGCTGATGAACGATCCCGAGATCGCGGATATCCTGATCAACGGGCATGAAAACTGTTTCGTGGAAAAGGGCGGCAAGCTGCGCAAGGTTCATGTGCCGTTCAAGGACGAGGCACATCTGCTGCGCATCATCCAGAAGATCGTTTCGGCGGTCGGACGGCGGGTGGACGAAAGCCATCCGCTGGTCGATGCGCGCATGCTGGACGGTTCGCGCTTCAATGCCGCGATCCGGCCGATCGGCGTGGACGGACCGCTTGTCTCGATCCGCAAGTTTTCCAAGAACAAGCTCAGCCTGCAGCGCCTGATCGAATTCGGCGCGATCACCCAGCCGATGGCCGAAGTGCTGGCCGCCGCCGTTCATGCCCGCAAGACCACCATCATTTCCGGCGGAACGGGCACGGGCAAGACGACGATGCTCAATGCGCTGTCGGCTTTCATCCCGGAGGATGAGCGGCTGATCACGATCGAGGATGCCGCCGAGTTGCAATTGCAGCAGCCGCATGTGGCCCGCATGGAGACGCGGCCGGCCAATGTGGAGGGACATGGCGAGCTGAAGCAGCGCGATCTTGTGAAAAACGCGCTGCGCATGCGCCCGGACCGCGTGATCCTGGGCGAATGCCGCGGCGAGGAAGCCTTCGACATGCTTCAGGCCATGAATACCGGACATGAAGGCTCAATGGCGACCATCCATGCCAATACACCGCGCGATGCGATTGCCCGGCTTGAGCAGATGCTGGGCATGACCGGCATGCCGATGACGGTGCAGTCGATCCGCTCGCAGATCGCCAGCGCCATCGAGATCATCGTGCAACTCACCCGTCTTTCCGACGGCAAGCGCAAGATCACCGCGGTTTCGGAAGTGACCGGACTGGAGGGCGATGTCATCCAGATGCAGGACATCTTCCGCTTCGTGCGCACCGGAATGGGTCCGAAACACGAGGTGCTCGGGCATTTCGAGGCGACGGGAATCCGCCCGCGTTTTCTCGACGATCTCAAGGCTGTCGGGATCGAATTCCCGTCGACCTATTTCGAGCCGGGGCAGCCCCAGGAATAGCGACGATGATACCGCAAATCGACACGATCTGGGTCATCTACGCCGCCGCAGGGCTGAGCGGTGTCATGGTCGCCGAGGCGATCTATCTGCTCTATGCGGGCCAGGCCGACAGACGCACGGCAATCAACCGCCGGCTCAGATTGCGCGAAGGCAGCAAGCTCAGCCAGAGAGATATCCTGATCCAGTTGCGCAAGGAGCGCGGCAGCACCGCGAACGGATCCTTGTTCTCCATGGCATGGATCAGGAACCTGCGCGCCCAATCCGGCATGGCGATGCGTTTGCCGCTGCTCTTTCTCATCTGCGGCGGTATCGGGCTGGCCGGGGCGGCCGGCATCTTCTGGATCGGAGCAGGCGTGTGGCCCGCCTTCGGGCTTGCATCATTCTGCGTGATTGGCCTGCCCGTATTCGTGTTGCGTTCACTGCGCAAGCGGCGCCACAAGGCATTCGGCATCCAGTTGCCCGAAGCGCTGGAGCTGATCACGCGCAGCCTCAAGGCCGGGCATCCGGTTCCGGTGGCCATCAGCCTGGTGGCGCGGGAAATGGCGGACCCGATCGGGACCGAGTTCGGCATTGTCGCCGACGAAGTCACCTATGGCTCCGACCTGGTTTCGGCACTGGCATCGCTCTATGACCGTGTCGGCCACGAAGACCTTCCGCTTTTCGTCACAGCGGTCTCCATACAGAGTTCGACAGGGGGAAACCTGCGCGAAATCCTCGACGGGCTTTCCGCCACCATTCGCGAGCGCGGCAAACTGCGCCGGAAGGTACGCTCGATCTCGGTCGAGGGGCGGATGTCAGCGTATATCCTGACAGCATTGCCGGTGCTGCTGTTGACGGCGATCGTCGTGCTGAACCCGAGCTACTATGGCGCGGTCCTGGACCAGTCCCTGACCTGGTGGTTGCTGGGGGGAGCCTTCTTCTGGCTCGTGCTCGGCAACCTCATGATGTTCAAGATGTCCAATTTCAGGTTCTAGGCCATGCTGACGGAAACGATCAATGCCATTCCCCTGCTGCCGCTAGCCGGTCTCCTGCTGCTGGCGGGCGGTGTGGCCATGGCATGGCCGTTGATTGCCCAGCCGGGTGGCCGCGCGGAGGTCTGGCGCAGGCTCCATGGCGACAAGGGCGAGACGCGGGTCCGCGAGGAGGTTGCGATCGCCCAGTCCGCGCAGCGCCGTGACGTGCGCGACAAGGCAATCCGCAAGGCCCAGGATTTCTACCAGAAGACCGATCCGGACAATGTGGCCCGGCTGCGGCAGAAGCTCATCAGGGCTGGCTATCTCGATCCGCGCGCGGCAGGTTTCTTCTTCCTTGCGCGCATCGCCAGCCTGTTCGCATTTGCCGCCGGTGGCGGCGCGCTGGCTTTCGGCTTCGGCTTCACCATCGCGTCCAATGAGTGGCTCATGGTCCTGTTTGCCGGCGCTGGCGGATATTTCTTTCCGGGCCTGGCGTTGAACCATCGCGTCAACCAGCGCATGACGGAATACCGGAACGGCTTTCCCGATTTCATGGATCTGATGGTTGTGTGTTCGGATGCAGGGATGAGCATGGAAGCCGGCATCGACCGGGTGTCGCGCGAACTCATGAAGACGGCCCCCGCGCTGGCCACGAACCTGCAGCTTGTGACGCTGGAGTTGCGCGCCGGAAGAAGCGTCAATGATGCGCTGCGATCCCTGGGCGACCGTCTCGGTCTGGAAGAAGTCCGCTCGTTCGCGACGTTGCTCCAGCAGTCGAAGGAGCTGGGGACATCACTTTCCGGCGCGTTGCGGGTGTTCTCCGACGAGATGCGCCACAAGCGCATGTCCCGTGCGGAGGAGAAGGCGCATGCGTTGCCGGCAAAGATGTCGGTGCCGGTCACCGCCTGCATCCTTCCGATCGTGCTGCTGGTCGCGATCATTCCGGCCATCGTGCAGCTTGTCGGCCTCCAGTGATGATTCACGCAGGGTTGCCAAGCTCTTAATCAGCAACGGAAATTTGACCCTGTTTCGGCACTGGTCCTTAATCAGTTCTTGCTATTGTACTCCCTGAAAATGACCCGGAAACCGGGCAGGGAAGGGCAGGCAATGCGTTACAGGACAATAGCGTCACTCTTGGCCATTTCCGTGCTGGCTGGCTGTTCGGCCGAAAGCATGGGCAGGATCGATACGACCCGGACCGCTGCTCTCGGGGTGTCGCGCGATCTGTCCCAGGGCGACCTCGAACAGGGCAAGGCCCATTTCGTCGAGGCCAATTACGGGCTGGCGGAGAAACACTTCCGCAAGGCTGTCGAACTGCGGGCCGACAATTCGGAAGCCTGGTTGGGCCTTGCGGCTTCCTACGATCAACTCGGGCGTTTCGATTTTGCCGACCGCGCCTATGCGCAGCTTCTTCGCGTTGCCGGACGCCAGCCACGGATCGTCAACAACATGGGCTATTCGCAATTGCTCAGGGGCGACAAGAAGAAGGCGCGCAAGCTTCTGGGTGAAGCGCGCGCGGCGCTGCCGGGCGATCCGGTGGTCGAGGCGAACTGGGATTTGTTGCAGAAGACCTGATGGGGCGCCTTCCGGACGGAGGGCTGGAAAAGGGGAATGGACATGGGTGAACTGATCTTGGGAGCCCCGGTTGCGGGATTGGCCAGTCGCTCACGGATCGTGGCAGAGGATGTCTTGCTGCTGCGGCGCGAGGTGTTTCGCGACGGTGTCGTTTCGCGCGGCGAAGCCGAATCGCTGTTCGCGCTGGACGCTTCCTGCGACGACAAGTGTGCCGAATGGTCCGATTTCTTCGTCGAGGCGCTGACTGATTATCTGGTTCATCAGGAAAAGCCGGCTGGATACGTGTCGCAGGACAATGCCGATTGGCTGATCCGCGCCATATCCACCGACGGCAAGGTGGATACGGCCAGCGAACTGGAGCTTCTGGTCAAGATTCTGGAGACGGCGCGCAAGTCGCCTGACAGGCTCGTCGCGTTTGCCCTGTCGCAGGTCGCCATCGCTGTGACCGAGGGGGAGGGCGTGCTGGCGCGGCGGCGCGGATCGCTCACGCCCGGCTCGATCATGGAAGCGGAGGTGGAACTCATGCGCCGCATCCTGTTTGCGGCGGGCGGTGACGGGCACCTGGGTATTTCACGTGCCGAGGCGGAAGTGCTTTTCGATCTCAACGACAGGACAGCACATGCCGACAACCACCCGTCCTGGGACGAGCTTTTCGTCAAGGCGCTGGCCAATTACCTGATGTGCGCTTCCGGCTATACGCCGCCCTCGCGGGAGGATGCCCTGCGGCGCGACCGCCTTCTGGAAGAAGAGGATGTCAATATCGGCCGATTCTTCAGCCGCATGGTTTCCGGCGGTCTGTCCGGCATTCTCGACGCTTACCGGCGGGAAGACGGGGCGGAGGCCTGGCATCGCGCGCGCAATGCGCGGCTGGAGGCAGAGACAGCGATCGCCGAGCGTATCGACAATGCGGAAGCCGAATGGCTGGCCACCCGGATCGGCCGCGATGGCCGTTTTCATCGCAACGAGGCTGCGTTGCTCGCCTTTCTGCGCGACGAAAGCCCGGAAATCCATCCTGCCTTGAAACCGCTGATCGAACGCATCGCCTGACGCCTGCCATTGCAGGGGCGGGAGGAGCGCGGCACCTGGCGCGCTCCCCGCATGCCGGTCAGACCGCGCGGTTGTATCGCGCGATTTCCGCCTCAAGCCGCTTGATGACGGACCCGGTTTCCTCGTGCAGCCGTTTCATGCGTGCCAGGTGGCCCGATACCGTGCGCACGAAATCCTCCTCCGTGCTTGTCGCCGGGGCATCGCCTATTCCGTGAATCAGCCAGGCAAGGCCGATATTGAGCACGCCCGCCAATGTGGTCAGGCGATTGGCGCGCGGTTCGGACCGGTCGCTTTCCCAGGCCAGTATGGTGGCCGTCTTGACGCCGATGCGGCGCGCAAGCTGCTGCGGCGTCATGCCGGCCGCTTCGCGGGCGCGGGACATGCGCCCGCCCATCGTGTCCATGTCGGCTTCGCCGGCATAGATCGTGCCCGTGTTGTCAAACGCCTCGATGGCCGGAAGTGTGTCCCCCGGTTCAGACATGATCGTACTCCTTTTGGTTTCCGCTTCAGGTCGTTTTCGGTGAGGAGTGTGTCACGGGGCAGGTGCGCGAACCCGTCCTGTTCGCGGCAAGAACTAAAATAGCCGCGCCGCATGCCACTCCAGATGATCATCCATGAAGGATGAGATGAAGAAGTAGGAGTGATCGTAGCCTTCCTGCATGCGCAAGGTCAAATCGATGCCGGTATTCTTGATGGCTTCCTCAAACAGCCAGGGCCGCAATCCCTCGTCCAGGAACCCGTCGGCGGTGCCCTGGTCGATGAGGAATTCGGGAAAGCGCGCGCCGTCCTCCACCAGCGCACAGGCATCGTAGGCGCGCCAGGCAGCCTTGTCCCCGCCCAGGTATTTCGTGAAGGCACCGGAGGACCAATCCGCGGTGGAGGGCTGGACGATGGGCGCGAACGCCGAGCATGCCCGGAACCGGTCGGGATGCTTGAGGGCAATCGTCATGGCACCGTGCCCGCCCATGGAATGGCCGAAGATGGACTGGTGGGCCATGTCGGCGGGGAAGTTTTCCGCGATCAGTGCGGGCAGTTCCCGCGTGACATAGGCATACATGTTGTAGTGCGTGTTCCAGGGTGCCTCAGTGGCATCGAGATAGAAGCCGGCGCCTGAACCGAATTGCCAGTTCGTCGCCTCATTGGGCACGTCACCGCCGCGCGGGCTGGTATCCGGACAGACGATGATGAGGCCGAGTTCGGCGGCCTTTTTCCGGTATTCGCCCTTTTCCATCACATTTGCATGGGTGCAGGTGAGGCCGGACAGATACCAGACGACCGGACAGGCGCGTTCGGCAGCCTGCGGCGGCACGAAGACGGCAAAGGTCATCTCGCATTTGCAGGTATCCGATTCGTGCGAATAAACGCCCTGCATTCCGCCATGCGCCTTGTTTTGCGATACGATTTTCATGTGATGTCCTGTTCAATGGTAAGGTTCACGGCCAGCGGGCGATGGCCGCCGGTCAGCCTGTCCTGTCAGGGCCGCTGGCGGCCTTCACCGCGAACCGGACAGTCCGGTCGAGCGCCTGAAGGAATGCGGAACGATCCCGTGCGGTGAAGCCGGGATTGTAGCCCTTGATCTCACCCGCCTCGCGCAGATCCTGCTTCAGGTTGCGCATCGCCACGGCCATGCCGATGGTTTCGGGCGTGAAGGGCCGTCCGGTCGGCCCCAGCACATGGACCCTTTTCCACCAGCCTCGCCGCCAGCGGAACATCGGCGGTGATGGCGATGTCATTGGCCGCGGCATTCTCCACGATCCAGTCGTCGGCGGCATCGAAGGCGCCGGACACGACGACGTTGCGGATCATCGGATCACGCGACGGTCGCAGTCCCGAATTGGCGACGAAGGTGACCGCCAGGCCATGCCGTTCGGCCACCTTCACGATTTCAGCCTTTACCGGACAGGCATCGGCATCGACATGGATCGCGGGCATGATGCCGGTCAGTAGACCACCACCGAGCGGATGCTCTCGCCGGCATGCATCAGGTCGAAGCCCTTGTTGATCTCGTCGAGCGTGAGCGTGTGGGTGATCATCGGGTCGATCTGGATCTTTCCCTCCATGTACCAGTCGACGATCTTCGGCACATCGGTGCGCCCGCGCGCGCCGCCAAAGGCGGTGCCCTTCCAGGTGCGTCCGGTGACGAGCTGGAAGGGACGCGTGGCGATTTCCTGGCCGGCCCCGGCGACACCGATGATGATGCTTTCACCCCAGCCGCGATGGGCGCATTCCAGCGCCTGGCGCATGACCTTGACGTTGCCTGTGCAATCGAAGGTGTAGTCCGCTCCGCCGATCGTGTCCGCGCCGCGCTTCGTCATGTTGACGATCTCGGCAACCACATCGTCCACCTCGGTCGGGTTGACGAAATGGGTCATGCCGAATTTCTCGCCCCATTCCTTCTTGTCGTTGTTGATGTCGACGCCGATGATCATGTCGGCACCGGCAAGGCGAAGGCCCTGGATGACGTTGAGACCGATGCCGCCGAGACCGAAGACGGCAGCCGTCGCGCCGATCTCCACCTTGGCGGTGTTGATGACTGCCCCGATGCCCGTGGTCACGCCGCAGCCGATATAGCAGATCTTGTCGAATGGTGCGTCGGGATGGACCTTCGCCACCGCGATTTCGGGCAGGACGGTGAAATTGGAGAAGGTCGAGCAGCCCATGTAGTGAAAGAGCTTCTCGCCGCCGACGGAGAAACGCGATGTGCCGTCGGGCATCAGGCCCTGGCCCTGAGTCGAGCGGATTGCCGTGCACAGGTTCGTCTTCTGCGACAGGCAGGAGGGGCAGGAACGGCATTCCGGCGTGTATAGCGGGATGACGTGATCGCCCTTTTTCAGGCTGGTGACGCCGGGGCCGACATCGACCACCACGCCCGCGCCCTCATGGCCGAGAATTGCCGGGAAAATGCCTTCCGGATCGGCGCCCGACAGGGTGAACTCGTCGGTGTGGCATATGCCCGTGGCCTTGACCTCGATCAGAACCTCGCCGGCGCGCGGACCTTCGAGATCGACCTCCATGACTTCGAGTGGCTTGCCAGCGGCGACGGCTACGGCGGCACGGGTTTTCATATCGAACTGTCCTCCGGGGTTTCCTGAAAATGTCGTCGGCACATTTTCAGGAAACCGGAGCGCTTTCAACCATGGATATGCAAAGAGAGGATATTCGTGGCGAACCCGTCCTGCGCCCTGCCGGGAACGAGCGCGGCGGTTTATAGTGCCGGCGACTCGAACGGAAAGGCGAGGCAATGCTGGAAAACCTGGTGGCCGGTACGGTCGTGATCGCGATCACGGTGGTGATCCACACATTCGGACTGATCGTGGTCACCCGCACAATGGCGTGGATGACAGGGCGGTTTCGCATGCACGGACGGCGGTCGCGGGTGCTGGCGATGATCACCGTCGTTTTCGGCCTATTTGCCATCATGACCGTGGAAGTCTGGGTCTGGGCGGTCGCCTATGTCCTGACCGGCAGTTTCGACGATTTCGCCACTGCCCTCTATTTTTCCACGGTCACGTTTTCCACGCTGGGTTATGGCGATGTGCTGCCGCATCCCGAATGGCGGCTTTTCACCGCGCTGGAAGGGGTCAACGGGTTCCTGCTGATCGGATGGTCGACAGCCTATCTGGTGGCCGCAGGCATGCGGGTCGGGCCGTTCAAGTCGGGCGAGCATTTCTGACCCTGGCTTCGCGCGTTAACGCGAGGTTCACTGTCCGGCCCACCGGACCGGCATGTTCATGGTTCCCTAAGGACAATGGCTCCAGACTGGGCTCAGTACCATCAGGGGGAACCGTCGGACGTGAGTGTGACGCTTGTCTTCTTTGCAGCCGTCAACCTGGCGATCATCTTTCTCGCCATCGCGGTGCCGCTTGGCAACCGCCGCTTCTCGCTGTCGCGGACCATTGACGCGCCGCGTGAGACCTTGTGGTCGGCCCTGCATCCCTTTGGTGCGGATGCCGGCTGGTCCGGCCAGATCCTGGCGGCGGAGCCGGACCCTGACGGGCGTGGCGGCACCATCACCCTGTCCTGGATCGGGCGGGACAACCTTCCGATCCGCCGGCGGATCGCGATCGATGAGATTTCGCCCGGATCAGCCTTCGCGGAAAGGGTGATCGATGACAGTTCGCTCGATGCGGCCTTCTGGGCAAACTGGGAAAGCCTTGTGCAACTGGAGGAGCAGCCGGATGGCAAGGTCAAGGTTACCATCACGCGCGGCGACCGCTATCGAGGCGCGGCGTTCCTGGTCTTTCGCTGGTTTGCGGCACGGCGGGAACTCGTCAAGCTGAAGACATGGGCGGAAACGGGCCGGTACAAGCCCGGCGGATTGTTCGAGCACCCCGTGACGCAGATCGCGATGGCGGGCCTTTCAGCGCTTGTGCTCTGGCCCGTCTTTGGCCTGGACGCCGGCGGATTCACGCTTGCGCTCGCCCTGACCCTCGTCATCGGCCTGCATGAGCTGGGGCACATGGCGGCGTTCCGGATCATGGGTCACAGGTCGGCCCGCATGATCTTCATTCCCGTCCTGGGAGGCGTGGCCATCGGCGGCCGGCCCTACGACTCCCGCTACGAGATTGCCTTTGTCGCGCTGATGGGCGCGGGTTTTTCCGCGCTTCTGCTGCCAGCCGCCATTGCCGGGCATGACATGGCTTTTGCGGCGGGAAACCGGGCGCTGGCCTCATTTCTCGGTGCGGTCGCCGCCTGCGCCGCCTTCTTCAACCTTGCCAATCTGGTGCCGGTCTGGAAGTTCGACGGCGGCCAGGTGCTCCGCCAGATCACCCCGGACCGCAGCGTTGCCCGGTTCGCCGCTTCCATGGCCGTTCTCCTCAGCGTGGCCGGCTTCGGCTGGCTGGCGGGCATGCAGCCGCCAGCCTTGCTGACCGGCTGTGCGGTGATGACGCTGCTGAGCGTGATCACCGTCAACAGCGGGGTAAAGCCACGCATGGCCATGAAACCGATCAAACCCGGGGAGCGGGCGCTGATCTCTGCCGGACTGGCAGCGGCCATCTGCGTCCACGGGACCGGCATGGTCTGGGCAATACAGTCGTTCTTCTAAGGCGATCTTCCGCAAGGCCCGTCACGGAGTCAGTGCCACGCCTTCCCGCCGGGGATCCGCCCCGCCTTCCAGGCCATCGGGCGTGATTGCCACACCATGAAGGCCCGAATTCAGGTCGCGGACCGAGACTTCGAAGCCCAGCGCTTCCAGATCGGCAGCCAAGGCTTCGGCAGCCGTTCCGGCCTCAATGTCGAAAGTGCCGAAGCGGTTGGTCAGATGCGGCAGGGAAACGGCCTGCTGGATGTTCATTTGCCAGTCGAGCAGCGCAATGACGGTCTTGGCGACATAGGGAATGATGCGGCTGCCGCCGGGAGATCCGATAGCGAAAACAGGCTTGCCGTCTTTCAGGATGACGGTCGGCGCCATGGAAGAGCGCGGCCGTTTGCCCGGCTCCACCCGATTGGCAACCGTTTCTCCGGAAGCTGTCTGCGGCAGGAACGAGAAGTCGGTCAACTGGTTGTTGAGCAGGAATCCGCCGGCCATCAGCCGGGCGCCGAAGGCATTTTCGATGGAGGACGTCATGGAGACGATATTGCCTTCGGTATCCACGATGACGAAATGGCTGGTGGAGGGCAGGGAGATGTCGATGCCGTCCTCGCGCCGCTCCGCCTTGTCCCATGGTGGCTCGCCGGGCTTGACCGCTTCTTTCGGCAGCGCCGTGTCGCGGCGAAGCAAAGTGGAACGCATCCGCAGGTATTCCGCGTTCAGCAGGCCTTTCGGCATCGACACAAAGTCGCTGTCGGCCATGTAGCGGCCCCGGTCGGCAAAGGCGAGGCGCGTGGCATCGCCGATCAGCCGCCAGCCTTGCGGATCGTCGGGTCCCAGTGTGGCGAGATCGAACGGTTCCAGCAGGGCGAGGATTTGACCGACAGTCATGGCGCCGGAGGAGGGCGGCCCCATGCCGCAGACATCGTGGCCGCGATAGGGCGCGCAGACCGCGGGGCGTTCGATCGCGCGATAGGCCTTCATGTCATCGATCGTCAGCAGACCCGGATTGCCGGGGTGCAGGCGAACGGCATCGACAATCCTGTCGGCGATTGCTTCTTCATAGAAGGCGCGGGCGCCGGCCTGGGCAATGGCCCTCAGGCTGTCGGCATAGTCCCGATTGCGCAGTATCTGGCCGGCTTGCAGCGGTTCGCCCTGCGCATCGAAAAAATAGGCGCGCGTGGAGGGTTGACCCAACAGGCGCAGCCGGTCCGCGGCGATCAGATCCGAGAGGCGTGGCGAGACGGCGAAGCCTTCTTCGGCCAATTCGATGGCGGCGGTGAAATTCTCCGCCCAGGGCCGTTTGCCATATCTCCCGTGGGCCATTTCCATCAGGCGCACGACGCCCGGAACCCCGACCGAGCGGCCGCCCACCACTGCATCGAAGAAATTCATCGGTTTGCCATCGGGCATCCGGAAGAGATCCGCATTGGCCGCAGAAGGCGCCGTCTCACGCCCGTCGATGGTGGTCAGGCTTCCGGTTTGCGAATCGAAGTGCACCAGGAAGGCGCCACCGCCAATTCCCGACGATTGCGGTTCGACGAGGCCCAGAACCGTTTGAACCGCGATCATGGCATCCACGGCCGAACCACCCGCCAGGAGCGCATCCATGCCGGCGCGCGCAGCCAGCGGATTGGCGGCAACGACCATGGGTCCGTGTCCGCGCACCGGATCGGCGGGCTGTGCCAGCACCGGTGCAGTGGCGGATTCGGGTTGAACGGCGTCTGCTGCCTGCTGGGCAAAAGCAGCAGGCGCGATGAGGAAGCCAGCCAGCAGGCCCAGCCATACAGCCGGATTTGTCCTTGCCATGCACGTTTCCTCCCTGTGGCCCGCCGGAACGAGCATATGCGCGTTCATCTGGCGGAGGCGGGTCCGAATATCTCCTCGAACGCGGCTTTCAGCGCGATGTCGAGATCGTCCATGGTAACGGGAAGTCCCAGATCGACAAGGCTTGTCACGCCATGGCCGGTGATTCCGCAGGGCACGATGCCGGTGAAGTGTTCGAGTTCCGGCTCCACGTTGATCGCGATGCCGTGGAAGCTGACCCACTTTCGCAGGCGGATGCCGATGGCCGCGATCTTGTCCTCCGCAGGCCGGCCATCCGGCAAGGCAGGTTTCTCCGATCGCACGACCCAAACGCCAACGCGGTCTTCGCGCCGTTCTCCGCGGATGTTGAAGCGGTTCAGCGTTGCGATGATCCAGTCTTCCAGCGCGGCAACAAAAGCACGCACATCCTCGCGCCGGCGTTTCAGGTCCAGCATGACATAGGCCACACGCTGCCCGGGACCGTGATAGGTGTATTCGCCGCCCCGCCCGGCCGGATGGACGGGGAACCGGTCGGGCGCGAGCAGATCGCCAGGGCGGGCGGAGGTGCCTGCGGTATAAAGCGGCGGGTGTTCTACCAGCCAGACCATTTCGCCTGCCGTACCGTCGCGAATCGCCCCGGCGCGCGCTTCCATGAAGGCAAGCGCGGACTCATAGCCGGTCAATCCGGGTTCGACGCGCCATTCCACCGGCGGTGTGCCTGGGGCCGGGTGAAAGCCGGTGTCGATGGCGGCGCGTTCATTCATGGCACGGTTCCTGTTTCCGACCCTGTTTATATCGCTTTTCGCCGCTTGCGGAACAAGGTCGCGGCAAGGCGCATGATGACCCGATAAAAACGCGCTTTCGCTCTTGTAAGGGCAGGGGCTATTTGCTACATCGCCGCCTGCCGGTTATGCCGGCCCTTTCGTGACGAGCGGTCGTGGCGGAATTGGTAGACGCGCAGCGTTGAGGTCGCTGTGGGGCAACCCGTGGAAGTTCGAGTCTTCTCGACCGCACCATCACTTCGACAAACCCGGCCTCGTGCCGGGTTTTGTTGTTTAGGCGCCCCCCGAATTCGATGCTTTACACCTTCCGCGCCACCCGCCATTGTCCCGCGCGCGTGTTGAGGAGGAGTTTGAGACATGACAAAGCCCGTCATCGGATTCATCGGCGTCGGCCTCATGGGTCACGGCATGGCCAAGAACATCATCGAGAAGGGATATCCGCTCGTCGTCATGGGGCATCGCAACCGCGCGCCGGTCGAGGATCTGATTGCGCGCGGCGCCGAAGAGGCGAAAACCGCCAGGGAACTCGCCGGCCGCTGCGACATCATTCACATCTGCGTTTCAGGTAGTCCGCAGGTGGAAAGCGTTATTCGCGGCGAGGACGGGATAGTTGCAGGCGCCCGCGACGGCCTGACCGTGATCGATTGTTCGACCTCCGACCCGGTCAGCACGCTTGTCCTGGCGCAGGAGTGCGCGGCTGCCGGCGTTTCTTTCTGCGATGCGCCGCTCAGCCGCACGCCGAAGGAAGCGGAAGCGGGAACGCTGGACACCATGGTTGGCGCCGACGATGCGACCTTCGAACGGATTCGCCCGGTTCTCGACTGCTGGGCAGGGGTGATCGTGCACCTCGGGCCGGTCGGCTCCGGGCACAAGATGAAGCTGATCAACAATTTCATCGCCATGGGCTATGCCGCACTCTATGCCGAGGCGCTGGCGCTTGCGCGCAAGGCTGGCCTGACGCCGCAGCAGGTCGATTCGGTCATCCGGCCAGGCCGCATGGCCAATGGTTTCTATGAGACATTCATGAAGTGGACGCTGGACCGGGACGAGAAGGCGCATCTCTTCACCATCACCAATGCACACAAGGACATGCGCTATCTTTCCAACCTGGCGACGGCGACCGGTTCGGTGAATCCGGTCCAGTCGGCGGTGCGAAACAGTTTCGCGGCCATGGAAGCCGCAGGGGAGGGGGCACGTTTCGTGCCGATGCTGGCCGATTTCATTGCCGGCATGAACGGGTTGGCCGGCGAGGACGCCTGACGAGGAAGGCAGGCGAGGGGTCCGCTTCTGCATATTGACAGAAGTCATTGCCCTCCCCTTTGCTTCCGGTCTTTGCTCTCCGGCATATCCGATGCCGGAGGCGTGTGATGACGAAAACATTCCTGAAGCTGGCATTTGCGGGAACGCTTGCCTTTACAGCCTTGCCCGCAAGTGCCTATGACGGTCCGGTCTTCCGGCATCTTGGCGTCCATGGACCGGCGCTTGGCAGTGACCACGACCTTGCGGTGCGATCGAGCCGGTATCTGCTGACGCCGGGACGCATGACGGCCAGCCTTGTCGTCGAGAACCATGGCAAGCAGCCTGTCACCAGCCATGTCTACTTGCAGTTCCGTCCCGTCACCGTCGGCCATACCGACAATGCGCCCGCATTCGAGGTTCCCGAGGATGGTCCCTTTCTGCAATCCGAGGCGTCTGCCGAAGGGCTGGCGCTTTCGGGCCAGACCGATCAAGCCGCGCGGTATCGCGGGATCGATATAAGCCGGGCGCTGGTCGCGGCGGGCTTCCCCCTGTTGCCATTCAAGTCGGATTTTTCCGGTGTGGACGGTGATCAACTGCGCACGATGTTCGAACGCGGCATCGTTTCGCGGTTCGGGCCGCAATGGCAGCTGGACGTCACCCGGTCATGGCCTGTTTCATTTGATGCGGGCCGGACAATGACCGTAACCACGTCCTTTGTCCCTGTTCTCG
>NZ_JAWKWO010000003.1:97500-600438 GCF_041397485.1 Zhengella sp.
AGCTGATGAAGCGGGATCCGTGAGGACCCGTGGAGGTATCACAAGTGCGAATGCTGACATGAGTAACGATAAAGGGAGTGAGAGACTCCCTCGCCGAAAGTCCAAGGGTTCCTGCTTAAAGTTAATCTGAGCAGGGTTAGCCGGCCCCTAAGGCGAGGCCGAAAGGCGTAGTCGATGGGAACCACGTTAATATTCGTGGGCCTGGAGGATTGTGACGGATCGCGTGTGTTGTATGCCCTTATTGGATTGGGTGGGCGGTGAAGCGGTCCCAGGAAATAGCTCCTCCGTATAGACCGTACCCGAAACCGACACAGGTGGACTGGTAGAGAATACCAAGGCGCTTGAGAGAACTGCGTTGAAGGAACTCGGCAAATTGCACGCGTAACTTCGGAATAAGCGTGACCCTTTTGCGGGCAACCGCAGGAGGGTGGCACAGACCAGGGGGTAGCGACTGTTTATCAAAAACACAGGGCTCTGCGAAGTCGCAAGACGACGTATAGGGTCTGACGCCTGCCCGGTGCCGGAAGGTTAAGAGGAGGGGTGCAAGCTCTGAATCGAAGCCCCGGTAAACGGCGGCCGTAACTATAACGGTCCTAAGGTAGCGAAATTCCTTGTCGGGTAAGTTCCGACCTGCACGAATGGCGTAACGACTTCCCCGCTGTCTCCAACGCAGACTCAGTGAAATTGAATTCCCCGTGAAGATGCGGGGTTCCTGCGGTTAGACGGAAAGACCCCGTGCACCTTTACTATAGCTTTACACTGGCATTCGTGTCGGCATGTGTAGGATAGGTGGTAGGCTTTGAAGCGCCGGCGCCAGCTGGCGTGGAGCCATCCTTGAAATACCACCCTTATCGTCATGAATGTCTAACCGCGGCCCGTCATCCGGGTCCGGGACAGTGTATGGTGGGTAGTTTGACTGGGGCGGTCGCCTCCTAAAGCGTAACGGAGGCGCGCGATGGTGGGCTCAGACCGGTCGGAAATCGGTCGTCGAGTGCAATGGCATAAGCCTGCCTGACTGCGAGACTGACAAGTCGAGCAGAGACGAAAGTCGGTCATAGTGATCCGGTGGTCCCGCGTGGAAGGGCCATCGCTCAACGGATAAAAGGTACGCCGGGGATAACAGGCTGATGACCCCCAAGAGTCCATATCGACGGGGTTGTTTGGCACCTCGATGTCGACTCATCGCATCCTGGGGCTGGAGCAGGTCCCAAGGGTATGGCTGTTCGCCATTTAAAGCGGTACGTGAGTTGGGTTCAGAACGTCGTGAGACAGTTCGGTCCCTATCTGCCGTGGGTGCAGGACTATTGACAGGATCTGTCCCTAGTACGAGAGGACCGGGATGGACGCATCTCTGGTGGACCTGTTGTCGCGCCAGCGGCATAGCAGGGTAGCTATATGCGGACGGGATAACCGCTGAAGGCATCTAAGCGGGAAACCCACCTGAAAACGAGTGGTCCCTATCAGGGCCGTGGAAGACGACCACGTTGATAGGCCGGGTGTGGAAGCGCAGCAATGTGTGAAGCTTACCGGTACTAATAGCCCGATCGGCTTGATCGTTCTCATTTGCCAATGACCATCGCTTCTCTTCTGTCCTCACGGACGTACCGCAGGCCCTCGGGCCTGCTGTCCTCCGGACGGGGCGCGCCAAACGTGGCGCGGCGCCCCTCGGGCTTGCGAAAGCTGCTGCTTTCGAACCCGTCATGGCAGAAGGAATAAATGGAGAAAAACCAGGCGCCGCCGCACGCACCTTGCTTCGCAAGGATGCTTACGCGTCCCGTCATTGTCGCCTTCGGCGAAATGACGCACCAGCTTCTCATTCATGCGCTTCGCCGACCTGGTGGTCATGGCGGGGTGGAAAGCACCCGATCCCATTCCGAACTCGGCCGTGAAACGCCCCAGCGCCGATGGTACTTCGTCTCAAGACGCGGGAGAGTAGGTCGCCGCCAGGTCTGCTAAACGCATGGAAATCAGAATCTTCTCGACACGTAATGGCGCGGGGTGGAGCAGCCCGGTAGCTCGTCAGGCTCATAACCTGAAGGTCGCAGGTTCAAATCCTGCCCCCGCAACCAACACAAACGCCGCCGAAAGGCGGCTTTCTTGTTGGTTACGGGTCCAGACGGCAATCAAGTGTTTTTTCGCTCGTTGATAAGGAAGGCACGAATGGCTGCGGCGGCGGCAGTATAGCTTTCCTCGGTGCAATGGATTCTGCCCACTGGCCACCATCCGGCTGGTGTCAGCCGGATTTCACATCGTACCGGATCACATATGGCGCCGCTGATCCTTTTCCAGGGCGTCAATTCCCTGCGCCCTGCGGCAACGGAAAGTCCGGCGCTTGCCAATGCCGCATTGTTGTCGGCTGCTCCGGCGAAAATGGCCAGTGAACCCGCGATCGATGCGCGCCGGTCCACGACGATAGTGGAAATGCCGGCGTCATCAATGATGAACCGGCAGCGCATCCGGTTACCGAACACGAACAGAGTGACGAGGGTCATCAGGATTGTGACCACGCCGAACCCGGTCAGCATGGCGGCCATGAACGGCAACAAGCGCTCCGGATGGCCGTCGACAATCGATACCCCGATCCCGATGAGTGCGATCAGCACGTAAGCGAGCAAGAATACCACGGCCGCGGCGCGCAACATTATCGGGTTGGTCAGCAGAGGGACGTCCGCGATCCACGTGACTGCCGGGTGCTCTTCGGCCGCGTTCACCGCTCAGGCCGCACGATCGGCTTGATGGCCGGTTCGATCGTACCGGGAACCTTGGGGGGATAGCGCTGGACATGCCATTCATGCAGGGCACGCCCGGCCGCGCAGCCATTGTAGTTGACGCATTGCTTGTCCGGATCGGGCGCTCGGCGCATGTTGCTGCGCACCTGGTTCTCCAGCGCGACCGCGTAGTTGGAAAGCGCGCCGCAATCGGGCGATTCAGGAAAGCCGCCAGCCAGAGCGGTGGCATGCGTCGGCTTGTATTTCTCGACGGCCTTCTGAACGGCGATGAATGGAACAAGGCTCTGCCGGTCGGCCATTTCCAACGCCATCATGCCAAACAGGTGATACCATGCCCCTTGCTGGTCATAGCTGGCGGTCTCCTTGGCCGAAACCTCCTGGTAAACGCCCTTCTGCGCGTTCCAGACCTTGATGGTGCGCTGGTCCGAATAGGCTTCCGCCTTGCGGATCGGTTCCAGATAATCCGCAATCAGCCGTGCATTCGTCTGCTTCGGGTCCCGGTAGAGGCCGGCATGGGCCGTGATCAGCGCCTTGTCGATGTTGCCGTCGGACACCTTGAGCGCACAAAAGAAGAATTCCGCCGGCGTGAGACGCGCCTTCTTTGTGGCTGCCATGTCGCGGGCGCATTGGTGCAGGGCGGCCTCCTGACCTGTCGGCAGGGCTCCGCTGTCAAACGATTGGGCAATGAAGGGGGCGTCAATAGGGCTGGAGCCGAGCGTGGTCTCCTTTCCGGTTTCCAGTTCCCACTGAACAGCCATTGCCTTGAAGTCCGAGATCAGGCTGGCGCGGTCCTGAGCCAGCGAAGGTTTTCCGGTGTAGAAATTGTACAGCGTTTCGCCGTCGTAAAAGAAATCCGCTTCAGGGCAGGGCCGATAGGCTGTGCGAAAGCGCAATTTCCGCTCGATCAGCGCCGGAAGGGCGATGGTTTCCTGCTTTCCTTCCAGGTCGGGTGGCAAGGTGATCGCGCTCGAGGCTGCGCACTTCTCCCATGCGGCCGGGTCCGTCGGCAGATCGTGGGAAACGCAGCCCCAGTTGCCGCCCTTGCAGGGCATGGTGTTCTGGCAGTCGCCTGCAGGTTCCGGCTGATAGCGAATCCCGCTCCCGGCGATGCTGTAGGTGCCGCACAGGCAGCCAAGAAATCCGTCCGGCCGGTCGATGTCGAGGTTTTTCAGCGTCATGAGAAGCTTCTCGTGGTTGAGGCGCTTCAGCCTGCCCAGCACGTGGGCCTGGCGGCGGGAAATCTCTTCCTCGCTGATGTGTTGCGTCTTCCCAGGCGGTTCCGACTGCGCACGGAGCTGGCCCTGCGGCACGATCATCGTCAGGGCCAGCAGCAGGCCGGGCAGGAAAGCGTGGCGGATCATCATGGCGCGTCACTCCGTTTCCAGGTCATCAAACAGCGTATCCAGGAACCTGGCGGGTTCGAACGCCGCGTCGTCGAGCAGGGACCAGCGGTCGGCGGCTGTCATCCCGGCCGGCGTCACCATGCCGGTGGTGACCGACCGCAGCACCAGCGATGCGGGCTTCTGCTCGCCGGGCGGATGCGCCTGAACCACCGCATAGAGATGGTAATAGGGGCCGACGCCCATGCTGCCATACAGTCTCGGGCCGCCGGGAAGCTCCATGGCCGTCCAACCCTCGCCGATGTCGATACGGACCTTGCCGTTCCATTTCTCCGCCACCCATTCCGCATCGACCTCGCGCGACCAGCCCTGATAGGGCGAATGGCGGAACCCCATGACCCAGACCTGCCGTTCCGGAATATGGGTGAACGAATACCAACCGCGATGATCCTGCCACATGTCGGCGATCTTGCGGGTGGAAAGGGCGACGTTCAGGTTCTGGGGGCGTGAAGGGTCGAGCTGCAGTTCGATGCGTGCAGGCGTCTGCCGGATCCTGGGATCGAGCTTGAGCAGCGGTTCCACCGAGAGAAGCCCGGTCTTGCCCCAGGAATGACCCGCCGGCACGTCCACGACCAGGGCTCCGCCCTCGTATCGGGCGAAGGCATCGAAATCCCCGCCCGCCACACCGATGGGCTCCCACGCTGGCGAGGCCGAGCCGTCGAAGGCCAATGTCACCGGAAGGGGGGCGACGCCGGGCGCCGGTTCCGGCGTTGCGGCGGCCGGACCCGGCTTCCGGGTCATGACGATCCGGTCCAGCGCCAACCGTGCCGGCGCATCCTTTTCCGGCACCATGGTATAGGCATAGACGCGCAGGCCCGCGCCGTCGCGCGCGGCATCGTAAGGCCGCGTGACCGGTGCCATGCCCTCCGCCGATACTGTCACTTCGCCCGCGCGGATGGAAAACCGTACCTGCGAAGGCGGGGTCGCGGAGACCTCCTGCCGGTCGAAATCACCGTCGCGATGCGGATTGAAATGGATGTCGGCAAGGGCGCCTGCGCTGTCCTTCGGTTTGTGCCAGGCGAAAGTCACGTTCGGATTTCCCGGCCCGTTGCCACCGACCCCGCCATAGCCGGGATGGGCCAGTGCCAGGGCAAATCCGTCGGTTCGCGCCGGGTCGATGTCAAAAACCACGGTCACTTCGCCGTCTTCGCGAAGATCGTCCAGCCAGACCAGCGCCTCCGGACTGAGAATGCCTGCGTTGCCCCAGATGGAGCCTTCCTTGACATCAACGAGCAGCATGTCGCCGTCCAGCCGGGCGTCGCGATTGAAATCGCCGCCGGCTGCACTGTGCCCGACCCAATCCGTTCCCAACGATCCGTCGAACAGTACGATCTCGGCGCGTTCGTCCGGCCAGGCAATCAAGGCGGGCGCTCTGGCCGGACGATCGGCGGCTTCGATGCGCCGGAGCGCGAAACGTGCCGGCTGGTCCTTCGCCATGGCGTGGGCGATGGCGTGGACGTGGTAGCCGCCGGGTGCCGGTCCGCCGGGCAGGGTGGCCTCGAGCATGGTTCCGTCCGGGAGGATTGCCGCGACCGCACCCGAAGGTTCGATCCGCAGTGTCACGCTTTCGGGCGCCCGTGGCCCGGTCATGATCCGCCGCACCACGCTCCTGCGCAGGAAGAGCGTTGCATGGGCTTCTTCCTCCTCGCTCGCTTGCCCCCAGGCAAAACGGATGTCGTGCGCCGGCCACTCGTCGCTTCCGTCCGCGGCGGCGAGCGCCAGCACGAAGGCGTTGGTCCTGTCCGTATCGATCTCGAAGCGGACCGTGCGGGCAGTTGCGTTGCCGCTCAGTCGCACCAGCGGTGCGGAAGAGCGGATGCCTGTCTTGGCCCAGCCATGACCAGACGGAACGTCCACAGTCAGCAAGCCGCCGGCATTCGAGGCGAAGGCATCGTAATCGCCGCCAGCCTCCGAGACAGGCAACCAGCGCTCGTCCGGCAGGCCGTCGAAAAGGACGGGATCGCCGGGGTCCGCAGCGGATGCAGGCGGTTCGACGGGCGTCGACGCTTGTGCAGTTTCCGGTGTTCCGCCTCCCGCGGTATCGTTGCCCGAGGGCCTGTAGGTTTCGGTCTTGCGGTACTCGATCCGTACGAACCCCTTGTTGCCGCTGGCGTTGTTCGTCGCCCAGGTCTGCGGGTCGGAATCGACCAGTTCGTAACGGCCGGCCGGCAGGATGATGCCGGGTTCAACGATCCAGTAGGCGTCCGGCACGCCCCCTTGGCCCGGCCTGCCGGTGGCTTGCCAGGGGCCATGGGTTGCATCCGCGCCCCGCAGGGCGATGGTGCCGGGGGAGCGCCCGCGCCCGTGATTCCAGTGATAGGTCTGGATGGACCCGATGAAGACCGGTTCCTGCATGGTGAACACCACCGGCTTCTCCGGCCCGTTGACGACCGCGTAGACATTGCCGATCTCGGCGATCAGGACATCGCCTACCGGCACGGTTTCCGGTTGTTGAGCCACCTCGTCCGCGACCTCTTCTCCGTTGTCGTCCGGTGTTTCGCTTTCCCCCGAACCGAAGGTGCGGCTGGCGCCGCCCTTGACCCGTCCGTAGCGTATCCCGGCCAGAAGTCGGTCCAGCAGGTTCGCTGCCGCAGCGAAGTCCTTGTCCTGGAATTCGAGGTTCATGACGAACTGGTGGCCGTCCCGGCGCGGATCGAGAAAGGCCAGGCCGTAGACCCCCAGTTGCGGGAAGTCGGATGTTATCACCAATGCCCGGCGGCCGGCGACCATGATTTCCTCATGCGCAACGATATCGTCGTAGCCGAGCAGAGGCTCGTCCGGGAACCACCAGAAGCCGAGAAGCGTGTAGTTGCCGTCGGGGCTCTTCAGGTGAATCTGCTGGCCTTCCTCCTGATAGGTGACCTGCCAGTCCGCCGGCGCTTCAATGCGCACTTCGCCGAAATCGTAGGGCGTCCAGTCATTCGCGAGACTGCGTGTCGCCGGCAGGATCATCACTGCCGTGAAAAGGGTCATCAGCAGGAGCGCAGGCCATCGGGCCGCTGGCGTCTGGAGCACGGACATCGCCGTCATCCTCCCTTGTCCGGATTGTCTGGCGTGATCGCGATGCCGTTTTTGCCCAGCGCCTTGAGCAGGCTGCGCATCGGTTTTTCGAAGGCTTCGCTGGCGATGGGGATCTGGCTGCCGTCGCGCAGCGTGAGTGTGATGCCGACCGTGTCGCGGGCAAGCAGGATGGCACCGGCCGGACCGAACTTCCCGGCGGCAACCAGGGCCGGCGTCAGCCGGCGGATCCATTTCGGCAGGCCCCGCCGGAAGGGCGAAACCCTTGCGATATCGGTGAAAGGGATGGTGCGATACCCCTCGAGCCGGTTGATCTGCAGGCCGTCCGCCTCGACGAGCATCCAGAAGGCGGCGTAGTGCGCGCTGAACCACAGGATCGAGATGGAGATCAGTGCCAGGGGCCAGGTCAGCAAGGCGGACGGGTGAACCAGGAGCCCGAAATCCACCCACAGATATTCCTCGCCCATCCGCGCCCAGAAGGGCAGGGCGAAAAAGAACCCCGTCAGCAGATAGCCAAGGATGTCAGGCCCATGCACGGACGGAATCCTGTCGTAAACGCGCGCTTGCGCCGGCCGTGCCGCTCGCGGCACGAATGCGTGTATCGCGACGCCGAGCGCGACCAATGCGGACGCGGTGCCTGCGCCTCGCAGCGGCAGGATGGCAAGGCCGGCGCAGATGAAGACCAGCGCCACGATGCGTCGAAGCAGTTCGCGCGACAGCAACACATCCATCCCGGCACCTCCGGCAAGCGTTTCCTGGTACCAGAAAGCAATGAAACGGGCGGGCTGAAAATGATCGGTGTCAATCGGGCTGGCTGTTCAGGCAAGGCGGGCTATGGGAAAACCGGATCCCACGCCAGTCAACCGAAGGCTGTCTCCGTGGGGAGGTGCCGGTTGACACAGTTTCAGAAAAATGTCGGCGCCAGGAGACCGATTCCGCGCAGCGTAGCACAGCGAGCAATGCCCGGCCCCTCCCGCATAAAGCTGGAAAACAACAAGAAATCTGGCCGCTTCAAGATCGGGAGAACGCGCTCGCGCGGGCAAGTGTCGGAGGGAAGGGGCCAGGATTCGATGTTCTTTTGATCCTATTCAAACGTGCAGCAATGAGAGGATGATTTGTTGTAGAAAATCAGAAGAAATGCCGTGCCGCGCCGAAATTGACTTGGCTCAAGTCGTATGACGTCGATCAGTGAAATAATGCTTTTCTTGTTCAGCCTTCGAAATGAAGTGGTTTGAATCAATGAAACGACTTGGCGCTATGGCTCTCGCTGCCACGCTGCTTGCCGGCGATGCATTTGCAGCTTCTTGCCTCGATATCGATATGGGTGACCACCGTGGTGTGGAGGGGCGCGGACGCAACGTGATTGCATGGCCTGATTGCCATGGAGAACGGAACCAGCTTTGGCGGTTGGAGGAAGGCGCGCTGAAGGCGGATGTGAACGGCATCACGTGGTGTCTCGATGTCAACATGGCGGAACCTTCCGGAGACAAGGGGCAGGGGCGCAATGTGATCGCCTGGCCTGTCTGCCATGGCGGAGAAAACCAGCGGTGGTTTCGCGAGGGAGCTTTGCTCAAGACACTGATCGGCGGCCGCCCGTGGTGTCTTGACATCAATGAAAGTGAGCGCAGTGGTATCAACGGGGAGGGGCGAAACGTCATCGCCTGGCCGGTTTGCCATGGAGGCAACAATCAACGCTGGCGCTGAAGGCAGGCAGAAGGACGAGTATTGGGGGCGCAAGAAGGGCAGGTCTGACGGTTTGATGTCTTCGCCGTAGTTTGTTCGGCGGAAATCGGAAAACCAATCCGGCGGCGAACCGCCGTGGTACAGGCAGACTGACTGGCTGATGGAGGCTGGCATGATGGCAAGGAATTCAAACGTGTCGTTTCGTGGCGCCTGGTGCCGGGCTGGTGTTTCGTTTGCCTTTCTGCTCATGGTCTGTGCTTTTCCGGTCAGCGCTACAGCCGGTGAAGCCGCCGACAGGATCAGGGCCTGCTTTGAAGGACCGGCTAGCGAAGCTGCCGCCGGCACTGTAGATGCCGACGATTTCACCCGTCAGATGTCTGAGATGGTTGCCGGCAGACAGTGCCAGCAGCTTGCCGATGAAGTGATCCAGGCCTGCCTCGGCGAAATCGACAACGGTGTCGATGACGCCGAGAGCTCCTATGCCTGTATCGGCATCGTCGCCAATCCTTGCATGGACAGCGATTGGGCCATTGACGAGTTCCGGTCCGTGGTTTGCATCGGCACGGAAGAAGCGGTCTGGTTGCAAATCCTTCACACCAGTCTCGACAGCATGCGCAGCGTACTGACTGACGACCAGAACCAGCAGCTGGTCTCGATGCAGGAAGCGTTCTTCGAGTACAGGAACGCCAAATGCGGCCTTATCCGTCAGTTGCGAAGCGATAACGAACCCGACATCGCCTATGGCGCTTGCACAACGGAAACCGCAGCGCGCCTGGCAATCGATCTGCGGGAAATGGCAGCTGCAACCGTTGATGAGGCAGGACCGCAGGCGGATGAGGAACCGGCCGCCGATCAACCGGAGTCGGAAGACATTGAGAACCGTCTGGGGAGCAGGGATTTTCCGGTTCGTACAGATGGTCCCGCTGGTCAGAAAGCATATCTTGGCCGGCTGAGATGTCCGGACGGCACAGTGCCGGATTTCAACCGGCAGGGCAGTGTCGGCTATGGCGGGTATGGCAATATCGTTGATGTCTATTCGGTGCGTTGTCGTGGTGCGGGCGAAAGCGACAGAATTTATATGGACATGTATCACCCGGGCTATATCGAGACCGCTCCTGTAACCGGTTACGAAATCACCGATGACCGATAGCGATGGATGAGCAATAGAAGCCACCTTGAATTCCGGGGAAACAGGGAAGGCATCGAGACGCAGAATTTCCTGCTGACTTGGAAAACGAACCCCGGCGCCCGTGCAACAATCCAGCCTTCCGGAAAACCAAGCAGGTCATCATTGATGGTCTCATGAAGAGCTGCAACACCGGGCTTGCCTCCACCGCAGACAACATCCCTGGAAGACATTGCCGAGGAATCTGCCCTGATATTGTCTGGCGGCAAGAGCGACTGCTCTCCCGGCAAGCTTGATGGCCGTCAATGTCATTGTTGAGCGCTTCATGGAATTCTACGTGAAATGCCCTGTCGGGCAGGCGATCATCACGGAGAATACGGGCATGTCCACTTCGCCGAACGGACCTGAATTTCTCGTCAATACAAAGACGACTGATGATCAGAACTACCCGCGAACGGCATTCCTGTCGAATGGCGGGTTCGTTGTGACCTGGTCCGATTCGAGTGGTGATCCGGATGGATGGTCGGTCAAGGCGCAGGTTTACGATGCTGCCGGCACGCCGGTCGGATCCGAGATCTCCGTGAACACGCAAACAACCGGAAACCAGTTCTTTTCAAGCATTGCCGGATTGCCAGATGGCGGCTTCGTGATTGCGTGGGAAGATGGGGGGCCTTCGGCCGGAGACCCGAACGGAAGCATAAAGGCCCAGACCTTCGACAACACCGGATCGCGGATAGGCGCTGAGTTCCAAGTCAACACGCAGACAGCGAGCACGCAGTCGCGCCCTTCTGTCGCGGCATTGGAAAATGGCGGTTTCGTCATTGCCTGGGAAGATCGAAGCGGTACGCTTGGCGACGCGGACGGTTCGAGCATCAAGGCCCAGGTCTTTGCTTCGGATGGCACGAAGGTCAATTCCGAGTATCTCGTCAATACGGCAACCGGGGGAAGCCAGTACGCACCAGACGTGGCCGCACTTGCGGGGGGCGGATTCCTGGCTACGTGGCTGGAAACCGATCCGTTGGCGGCAGATATCCCGGTCTACGGTCAGCTATTTGACGGATCGGGCAACAAGGTTGGAGGTCAGTTCGCCATCGCGTCCAATCTCAGCGGCAATCCGGGGGATGTGGACGCGGCCGGCCTTGCAGACGGTGGTTTCGTCGTCATTCATACCGAACAACGAGGGCCGCTTGGTGGCACCTATTTCGATGTGTTCGGACAGGTTTATGGAGCGAATGGAAATCCTGTCGGCTCGGAGTTCCTCGTCAATACCAACCAGGCGAACATCCAGTGGTTGCCACAGGTTGCCGCCTTGCCGGGCGGCGGTTTTGTCGTGGTTTGGGAGGATGAAAGCGGCACCCTGGGCGATGCTGACGGATGGGCGATCAAGGCACAGGTCTTTGACGGGAACGGGGCCAAGAGCGGCACAGAGTTTCTGGTCAACAATGAAACGGCCGGTGGACAGAATTACCCAACTGTCGCACCAGCGGGCGATGCCGGTTTCGTTGTTGCTTTTGCCGATGGCAGCCCGACAACCGATGCCTGGGATATCAAGGCGCGGCTGTTCACACTCGGTGGCTCGGTCTCCATTTCTGACCTGTCGATCGCTGAGGGAGACAGCGGAACCAGAATTGCCACGTTCGACGTGGTCCGGACCGGAAGTGCCGGTGCGTTTTCGGTTGATTTCGCGACTGCCGACGGCGCTGCATCGGTGGCGGACAATGATTATATAGCCGCATCGGGCACACTTGATTTCGGCGTCGGAGACAACTTGCGGTCAGTCTCCGTAACGATCAACGGCGATACTACCGTTGAGCCGGATGAAGCATTCATGGTTGTCTTGTCCAATCCAACAAACGGGATCGTTCTCGGGAAGAGCGTGGCAACGGGTACAATCCTGAATGACGACGTTGCCATCGCAGGTTCGGTATCCATCGCAGACATCTCCGTGAGCGAGGGCGACGACGGAACGAAAACACTCGATTTCACGGTATCGCGCAGTGGCGGTACTGCGCCGTTTACGATTGACTTTTCCACCGCGGACGAAACAGCCACGGCCGCGAGCGGAGACTATGTGGCCGCCAGCGGGACGATCAGTTTTACCGATGGAGACCTTCGGAAACGATCAGCATCACAATCAGTGGCGATACGACGGTCGAACCCGACGAAACATTTCTGGTCAACCTTTCCAATCCGACCAATGGCGCACTCCTGGACCGATCCACGGCAACCGGAACGATCCTGAACGACGATATCTCTGCGCCTGGATCGATTTCCATAGACGATGTCTCGATCGTTGAAGGGAACAGTGGCGCTGTCATCGCAACATTTACCGTCCTGCGAACTGGTGGCCAGGACCCTTTCTCTGTGAACTACGCCACCGCCGATGGAACTGCAACGACAGCGAATGATGACTATGCCGCCGCAATGGGAACATTGGACTTCGGGAGCGGGGAAAACAGCAGGACCATATCGGTAACGATAGCTTCAGACACCGCAATCGAGATGGATGAAATCTTCTCGGTCCTGCTCTCCGGCGCAACGGCGAATGCGGTCATCGCGGACGGGGTCGGTATCGGCACGATACTTGATGACGACACGCCGCCCGCCGGTCTGGTTTCCATTTCCGATGTTTCGACATTGGAAGGCAATTCCGGGACACGAACCGCAGACTTCCTTGTCACTCGAACAAGGGGGGACGCGGCGTTCTCGATCGATTACACCACGTCCGAAGGAACGGCGACATCTGGAGACGGCGATTTCGTTCCGATGTCCGGCACGCTGGATTTCCTGGCCGGAGAGATGTCGAAAACGATTTCGATCACGATAAACGGAGACACTGTCCCGGAAACGGACGAGACATTCTCTGTAACTCTGTCATCGTCTTCGCCAATCGTGGCGATAGCCAGGGAGACCGGCGTCGCGACAGTTGTGAATGACGATCAATTCCCGGTTCATGTGAGCATCGGCGATGCTTCGGCAAGCGAGGGCGAGCATGGCACGACGGATATGACGTTCATCGTATCGCGTATCGGCGGAACCAGGGCATTCTCGGTCGACTACGCCACATCCGACGGAACGGCGCTTGTCGTCGATGACGATTACATCGCGACCAGCGGCGTATTGGAGTTCATGGAAGGAGAAACGGAGAAGACAATCCTGGTTTCGGTCAACGGCGACACGGATGACGAGCTGGCAGAGACCTTTTTCCTCACATTGAGCAATCCCACAAATGGAGTGACGATTGATCGGCCGGAAGCGGCAGGCGTCATACTGCCCGACGAATTCGTAAAGGCGAAACCTCCGGTCATCTTGTCCGGAAATGGCCAGAAGCCCGAGATTGCCGCCTTGGCGGACGGGTCATTTGTCGTCGTCTGGGAGGACATCGACCAGAAGGGACAGCGCGAGATTCGCGGCCAGATCATCGATGCCGACGGAGAGGCGTCTGGCAGTCCGTTCCTCGTAAATGCAACAATCGGCGGGATGAACATAGACCCGTCCGTGTTGGCGCTTTCCGGCGGAGGGTTTGTCGTGTGCTGGTCGAATGTCGGCGGTGCAGACAGCGGTATTCAGGCCCAATTTTTCTCTCAAGATGGTTCCAAGACAGGCTCTCAATTCACTGTCAATGAGCCCTTGGGAACGTCGCGGGCTCTGGTTTCCCGGCTTCCTGACCTGATATCGCCAATCCCCACGGAATTGGCCGACGGCACTGTCATCATTGCCTGGACCCAACAAATCCCTTCTGTCGAGAACAAGAACCTGGCACGCGTTGTCGATCCCGCCGGAGCTGCGATTGGTTCTGAGTTCGTATTGAAAGACGGCGTGTCGTATGGGTTGATCCGGGACCTGAAGGCGACGGCGGACGGATCGTTCCTCGGGGCATGGGTTGTGCCCGGGTCTTCCTCGGGGGTGTCGGAAATCAACTTGCGCAGATTTGATGCGAACGGAACTCAGCAAGGCGACGACATTTCGATCATGGTGACAGCAAGCGACCCGCGGGCCGACATGGCAGAGACGATGTGGTCGCAAATACTCAGTCCTGTCGTTACGCCCCTGGAAGACGGAAGCATAGGCGTCACGTGGACCGAACTGCTTACACTTTCGAGGACCACAAATGGTTTCTCCTTTCGTAGAGCAATTGGTCATCGGATCGACGTCGATGGAGTAGTTGTCGACAGTGGAGGAAATGTTTCCGCAAACGGGTTTGAAATTTCAAGCGAATCGATCCCGACGGGGCGGCCCTTCATCGGAAATCTTGGAGAACTGGATCAGGATGCCTCCGGCGCGACAGGCGGAGGGTTTGTCGCCGCGTGGCTGGAGGACTACCGTCCGATCGACTTCACCACCACCTTGTCACTGCAGCTCTTCGACAGCGCAGGCAATTCGGTCAGCCCCAGGTTTGCAGCCGATCTGTCAGCGGACACCATTCATCTCTGGACCCCTTCGGTGGCCGCCAATGATGCAGGTGACCTTGCTGTTGCGTGGGGAACGTCGGTGTCCTTGCCGACTCTGTTGTCTGTAGAGAACCAGGTTGCGGTTCAACTGTTCGACATGATTGGGGAATCCGTATCGGTCTCCGACTTCTCGATCACCGAAGGCGATGACCAAACCCGAACCGTTGACATTGTCGTCTCCCGGATTGGTGGCAACTCATCATTTTCCATTGCATATTCCAGCCGCGACGGCACAGCCGGCGCGGACGATGGAGACTATGATCCCGTGAGCGGATTGCTGTATTTCGGGCCGGACGATCAGTTCATGACAATCCCTGTCACGATCAATGGAGATACACGGTTCGAGAACGATGAAAGCTTCTCGATTGTCTTGTCGGACCCTTCAATCGACATCAGCATCTCGAATTCCGAAGGCATTGTGCTGATAGGAAACGACGATCAGCCTCCCCTCGGATTTGTCGGCTTTGAAGAGGCGGCAGTCACTGTACAAGAGGGCGATACGGGTACGACAGAGCTCTTGTTCAATGTGGTGAGGTCCGGAAGCACGGCACCCATTTCGGTCGGCTATGCAACCGCGGACCTGCGAGCAACCGAAGCCGACAACGACTATGCCGGCGTGTCAGGAACGCTCGACTTTGCAGACGGCGAGAGCTCCAAGACGGTTAGCTTGTTCGTCAATGGCGATTCGACAGCGGAGTTCGATGAAAACCTCGTCGTAATGCTTTCTGCCACTTCTGATGACTACGTCATAGACCAGCCGCGCTCGGAAGGCCGCATCATCAATGACGATCCTGGCCGGATCGGTATCTCATCGACATTCCTTGGAACCCCGTTTGCGGACCTGATCAACCGGCTTCTGAGTAGCCTGAACGAGAACCTGTCCGGCGGTGACGGGGATGATACGCTGATTGGCGGGTCTGGAAACAACCTCATCGATGGTGGCGCTGGCCGGGACAGCATGTCCGGCAACAATGGCGATGACAGCTATATCGTCGACCATTTGAATGATGTCGTGACTGAATTTACCGGTGGCGGGACCGATACCGTTTTCTCCATGCTGCCGGCGTTCACGTTGGGTCCGAACATGGAAAACCTTGCGGGTGTGTTTGGTCCGGCCGTGTCCGGTTTCACGGGCATCGGAAACGCATTGAACAATCGCTTGGCGGGCACACCCGGTGATGATGATCTGAGTGGTGGCGACGGAAACGACACGCTTTCAGGCGGATTTGGCAACGACCTGCTTGATGGCGGCGCGGGGATCGATACGGCGCACTTCAACGAAGGGAACCTGATTGGACTGCCCGATCTCGACGCAGCGACGAACCCGTCTGATCCCGTCATGTTTGGCTTTGCAGGCCTTGCCAGTCAAACAATGGCCGCTGCGGCGACTCTTCAAGATGCGACCATGGACCTTCCTGGTTTGACGCGCAATCAGGTTTCGGTCGTATGGGATGGGGCGGAGACCGTACTTCTTTGGGGCGGAGAAGGGTACGGCTTAAACACGCTGATTTCCATTGAGCGCATCGACCTGATCGATGGCGATTATGTCTATGACATTGGCTCGGACAATCTCGGCTTTGGCTATCGGATCTATCAGGCTGCGTTTGGCCGGACACCGGACGAAGGCGGATTGCGCTTCTGGGTTGGCGTGCTGGATACCCTCGATTCGTGGGGCTACAGCGAATATGCCAAGCAGCAATATGTGGCACGGGAATTCAATGAATCGCTGGAATTCCAGGCGCTCTACGGCTCCGATCCATCCCATTACGACTATATCGACGCGATGTACCAGAACGTCCTCTATCGCCTGCCGGACCAGGGGGGATACGATTTCTGGGTTGGCGGAATGGACCAGGGCCTTACCGAGGAAGATATCTTGATAGCCTTCTCCGAAAGCGTCGAGAATCGGGAAAACAACTACCCCAATCTCGATAATGGCGTTTGGGTGGTTTAGCAGGAAGATTGAATTCGTGTGCCGCCTTGTGGCTACTAGGGCGTGTACTTATAAACGAGCGAGCACCGATGACCGATTCCGCCGGAACATCTGAAGGGGACTATCAATCACGTAGGTCAGCATTGCGCCAAAGCGACCGATCCTGCATGCGGGCGACGTTCGATATGCGACACGGCAGTTTGTGCCAGAAACGGACATTTCGTGATTGGTATTGAAAGGACCATTTCTTGCCGCTGGTGAGCGGCGCCTAGCGCGAGATGTCTTGCGCACGGTAAAGCAGCACGCTGTTGGCCGAGAAAGCCATATCCGGCTCGAATTCGTCGATCCGTTCGGAGCGCAGCAACAGCCCGCCGCCTTGCAATAGCGTTATATCGACTTGCTGGCGCGACAGGCGGACGAGTGCCCGAGCCTTCCAGACCTCTTCATCGGGGCCCAACCCGAGGCTGGGTATCGCGATGGCAATCGGACCGATCACGCTGCCCGGGCTCCTGCTGCCGATAGCAGTCAGCGTCAGGTTGGTATGGACGGTGTCCTTCGCGAGCATGTCCGGCCGGTTCTGGGCCAGCACCGCAATATCAAAAATCAGGTCACCGGTCGCTGGCGGCTTGTCGAAGCGATATTCGGCGTATTGTCCTGCTTCGGGCGGGCGCATCCAGTACCAGTCCCCGGCTCCAGGCAATCCGTTCGAATGGAAATCCGTAGCTTCATCGCCAATGCATGGTCGGTCGAGAAAGCATTGTCCTTCGTCACCCCAATCGCCGAGTTCGGGGTGCATCTCAGTCACCGCACCATCGTCCTGTTGGGCTTCGCCGCTGGCCTCGCCCTCCGCAAGGGCGCTCTTATTATGTATCCGGATGCTGTCGCGGCGGAAGGCTACGTGCGGACCGGGATTTTCAGGCCTTACGATGCGGATGAATAGCTCGCCGCTCGCCGGAATCATCCTGTCGAGGATTTTACGTCCCAACTGGATCTGGCCGCTCGCATTGTAACCTACCGGGTCGCCAGGCAGCGAGACGTTGGGAAGGGTGACGCGGATCCGGTGAAAGACACCGCCCATGTTGCGCGCGCCCGGGAAGCCGACCAGCAAGTCGAAAACCGCATTTACCTTCGGCCCGCCATTGACGCGGTCGGTCGCAAGCGCGTCGATGTCGAGAAGGATGTCGCCCTGCGTCGGAGGATTCGCGAAAGTATATTCGGCGTATTGGTTGTGCCCGCAATCGCGCAACCAATACCATCCGGCGATCAGATCGCCGTTCGATCTGAATCGCGGCAGATCGTCCACTTGAGCGCTGCCCGCAACCACGAGCATGATGACAAGCGGTATCGAAACCAACACACGTAGCGCGAGCCACTGGATAGTGGTGAGAATTGCAGGGAATATGCGCATGAAAGCGTTCCCTACAGAATTTGCCTAAAGCCAAGCCTCGAGCGGGAAATGATCGACCGCTTGACCGCCGGGAATTGGGTGCGGCGCCTCGCTTATCCCGTCACCATCAGTGTCCACGAAACCCTCAGCCGCTTCATCGAAATCAGAATGGTGATTGCCGCGTGCGCCGTCATCCCAACGGTTTGGCGACAGTAATTTTTCCGGATCCACTGGCCCGCCCTTGGCCACTCCCTGAACGCTCGCAGGGGCCGTATCGGTGCCTGACGTGTCGAAAGCGTTGACCTTATTTGCGTCGAGGTCATTTCCGATCACCATATTGCCGACCGATGGGTTCACATAGGGCAATCCCCGTTCCAGCCGAATGCCAAAGGCGGAATTTTGAATGACGTTATTTGCGCTCAGTGTGTTGTCGGTTGAACCGAAAAGGCCGATCCCGGTGCCATTACCGGAAACAATGTTTGACGTGACTCGGTTTGAATAAGCTGTATCAAGAAGGATACCGAGGCTGTCGTTGTTTTCAGCCATATTGTCTCTGACTTCGCTTTCGTGCGTATCGCAGATCAGTCCTATTCCGTAGCCGCGAATGTCCGGCGACGAACCGAGCGTGACTTGCGGATTGCAGTTCGGCACCGCCTGGCCGCCATTTGCATAGGCCTTGTTCGACAGAATGAATATGCGGCGTGAAGACCCCGCAACGATACCGGAATGGCCGTGGTCGCTTACATCATTTCCAGCAACTTCTATGTCGGATGACCTGACAGCCTCTATCGGACGCGTCTCGCTGGTGATGATCAAATCGCCAGCCAGAGGCCGTATAGCTTGCATCATGCCGGGCGGAAACACGACCGTGCCAATTCCAATTCCACTATAGCCGTTTGCGTGGACCCTGTTTTCACGGATGCCGACATTGCGGCTGTTCAAAACAAAGATACCGCCGAACCGATTCGCCTCGATCTTGTTTAGTTCGATAGCACCGCTCTCGACACCGTGCATGTACACGCCATAGTGGCAACCAGAAATCCTGTTGTTGCTGATCACAGCGCCGGACGCGCGTACCACGATGCAGGCTTCCTCCGAATAGGCGGAGAAGATGCCGTAACGTAACGAACGGGACTGGGATGCGGTTATATCGAAGCCATCGACAACCACCCCGTCAGCCTTGATCTCAACTGCTGTTGAAGCGCTTCCGGCATCGATTACTGGTTTTCCAGTGCCATTATCCTGACCGAGGAGCTTGACGCTCTTGGTGATGACAAGCGCCTCATTATAGCCACCGCCGGATACCTCAATTGTAGAACCTTCCGGTGCGGCGGAAATAGCTGCATTTATCGAGGAATAGGTCTGTCCTGTTTCGACGATTTTGGCGTCGGCGCGCACATGAACGGGAAATGCGACCACAAGGCAGATCGCCATAAAGGGTAGCGCAGTGGTGACGCGCATGAGATCCGACCCCCAAGTGAGGAAAACGAGCTTTCGTATTTACCGCCGCTTGCATGCGCAATGATTTGAATCAAGCAACACAATGCCGAACAACAGAAGTTCGACTGCTAGTCGTGCCTGAGATCGAATTGTGTTCCGCCGTTGACACATGCACGCCATGCTGCGCGATGGCATTTAGGTCGAAGCATGAAGTGAGGTAGAGTTCGTTTGCGAGCGGTGAAGCCGGAAAGCTGAACCGAGGGCGGCGTCCCCGAGAGGGAGAGCAGGGATGAAAGACCTGCGAAGGTCACCGGATGGGCCAACGAGCCCGCTTTGAGTCAATACGATGGTCGAGCAGTTCATCGTGGAATTTCAATTAGCTATATATATTTATTGCTTTATTTTCAATGCTTTATAGAGCAGTTTTCGATCATTCTGGGTCATGTCCGCACGATTTGAAGTAGTTTGCGCATTCGTTCGGCTGGAAGATGTCGACCAGTTTTCCGATGAGGCACCAGAGGCCGGAGACCGTGCGTTCGCCGACTTTGCGGAGCATCGCTTTGAGGCGCGAGAACGCTTTCTCGATGGGGTTGACGTCCGGGCTGTAGGGAGGAAGAAACCGAAGCGTGGCGCGCGCCGCCTCGATCTTCTCGCGGATTGCCACCCGCTTGTGGCCGGACAGATTGTCCATCACGACAATGTCGCCAGGCTTGAATTCTGGCACGAGCACCGAGGTCGTGTATGCCTCGAACCAGTCGCCATTGATTGGCCCGTCAAGCACCATCGGTGCCACCATGCCCGACAGGCGCAGTCCGGCAACGAGTGTCGTGGTCTTGCGATGGCCGTGCGGGAAACCCATCCGCAGACGCTCGCCCTTGCTGCGGCAGCGGCCATGGGTCCGGGCCATGTTGGTGGCCGTCCAGGTCTCGTCGATAAAGACAAGGCGCGCCGGGTCGAGATCGAGCTGCCCGCCAAACCAGTTCCGGCGCTGCCTCAGGATGTCCGGGCGATCCTGTTCGATGGCGTGGCCGGTCTTTTTTTCCGCGTCATGCCGTGACGCTTGAAGACGCGGTGCAGGCCCGCAATCGAGACCGCAAGGCCGATCTTTGCAAGTTCGGCGCGCAGTTCCTCAAGGGTGATGTCCTGTCTTGCGTCCCAGAGAGCGAGAATACCGGCCGCGCGCTTCTCGACGCGATGCGAGCGCATGTCGCCGTCCTGGGCTTTCGGTTCGAAGTGGCCGACATCGCGACGTTGTGCATGCCATCGAATCGCCGTCGAAGGCGCAACGCCAAATCGGGCCGCAGCAGCGCGGCAACTCATCCCGTCATCAATCGCGGCGATCAAGCGCGCACGCAAGTCCATTGAAAGCGGCTGTCCCATCCATGCCGACATCCTGCACCCGGCAGGACGCATGAATCAGAAGCAAACTGATTTGGGAATTCCTAGCGATTCATAACGCCCGAAAATCGCTCTAGTTCCCTTTATTGGGAAATATTGGCAGTGTGAACTAGGCTGATTTTGAGTTTCTTTCCCCTTGCAATAGACTTGCGAAAATTATCTGGAGGGAGCCGTCCAATGGGTAAGGTTATTTTCCACGATGGACCAATAAACAACATATACTCTGATACTTCCATCGAAGGAATTCTTAATGGTGAAGAGTGGTTCATACCGATTTCCGGTGTTGTTATGCACTGGTATTCGGAACTAAAATTTTTTAAAACAGAACAATTTTTTTCTAAAACAACATATTTTGTACAAGGTTCAGGCAGTGAGCCCCCAGTCTCTTATGATTTCGAATACATGAGAACGATAGCGAGTTTTCCTAACGAATTATTGGACGATTTTACAAGAAATGTATTCTTTAATGATGCCTATTTGAACTCTTTATTTTTCAGTCTAAATATTAATACAAATTTGGACTGGCTTGAGCACATGGACGTACCCACGATCGAGGCATATCTTCCACAAGGAGGAACGGTATTTTTATCATGGGATTCGTTGGAATCTAGCATAAGTAGTAGCATTGCCAGCTATCAGAATGATGTTGCCGATTTCATTTCCGACCTTTCAATTACATTGTCCAACTTTCTTGTCGAGAATGCATATTTTGGTATGGAATACCAAGATATAGAATTACAATTTTTACCGATTTATATTTCTGTAGACGATATTTTTTCGCAATTCAATCCAGTTGATTATGAAGTTCCTTTTATTACATCTAATATTCAATTTAGTGAACAAATAGACGAGCTTTATTTTACCGGATATGACAATACGGTAGCTTACAATATAGATTCTTTTGATAGTTTGAAGTTGACAGATATCGAATCGATTAATTTCGCGGATGGAGACGATATCCTTTTTGTTTTAAATATTGATGAAAAAACAAATATTGATATGGGGGGCGGCGTTGACGTGGTTGCAATCAATAAATACAAGTGCGTCGAATATACCCGATATTTTGGAGATTAAGAATTCGGAATTTGTTTATATTATAGCGGACGAATACGGCGAATCCTTGCAAATTGTTTTGAAGGAAAATAATGAACGTACATTTATAGATATTGTTTATGTCGGTGACGTATTTTTTGATGCAATCAATAGTTATATATTTTCGCAAAACAATTCAAAGGTTTATGGTTCAGAACTGGTAGAAAATATTACGGGGAGTGATTTCGATGATGTCGTATTAGGTTTCGCCAAATCTATTTCAGATAACTTTCAATTTGATAATATAAGGACGAATATTGCAGGAGAATACGCGTCTGGTTATTATGATGTATCGTCAAGGTTTGGGTTGCGTTCCATATTCGATGACATACCAGATTCGACGTCTGTACCTTTTTCGAATTGGAGGGAAACTCTGGATGGTGGAGATGGAAACGACTTAATCGTGTCGTCACCATTTTCTGTATCAACCCTCATAGGTGGAGCTGGCCACGACCTTATTTTTGGCGGAGATAGTGTAAACACAGACTCGGAGTCTGACGATATCGACCCGGGTGAAGGAGATGATATTGCATTCGGCGGTGGAGGGAGTGATAAGTTTTTCGCGTCTGCAGGGAACAACGATCTATTCGGATTTACGCCGAAGATCGATGACGCACTGGCTTATGTGACCGGCCAGGTCGTCTCATGGGCAGAACGTTACAACGATCCTTTCAACGACACATTCAATGCGGCATTTAAGACTGCTCACGCCACAAGTGGCGGATTTTCAAACTTTTTTGGAGGCGAAACAGCGGTCAGAGCTGACGATAGAGACGTCGTCAACATCAACGGAAAACCAAGTGATTACAAAATTAGTGATCCCAAAACGGACGGTGGGCCTACCGTCATCGTTGATCTGAACAATGGGAACGAAACGCTCAACCTTTTCGATATCGAGTTCGCCGATTTCACTGGCGGTCTGCCGGTGGCTGATGTGTTTGAAGATGGAGACGTATTAATAGATGCCGCAAGACTGGCGGCGTATGCTTATGTTGATACGAATGACGCTGGCGCACTATGGAACTGGTGGCCACTTCATTCCATCGAACTCGGCCTTGACCCTTTCGGAGAGCAGGACGGAGTAAAGTATCATTTCATAGATGGCATTTACGAGGCAGATGGCCTTTTGAATACAGCTGTAGCGCACATCTACTTTGGTCAGTATCAAGATAGAGATACGCTCGTCATTGATTTCCGCGGCACTGACGAAAAACCAGGCGATTTCTCGAACTACCCCGATTTTCAGACCCATTATGATAAGTTTGCGCCGCTTATAGAAAAGGTTGATGAATGGCTATCGAGCAACCCTGATGCGGACGTGATCATAACCGGTCACAGCCTAGGTGCCGCGATGGTCCAGTATTTCATGGCGGATCATGGTGGGGATCGTTTCAAAGGCTATGCGATTGCCTCACCCGGAGCCGCAATTAATCATGATGACGAGCGAATTACCACGATAGGTCACAGCCAAGACCTAGTTTTCCATGTTCCGTTTCTGTTTGGCGATAGGAGCCCTTTGGGCTTTGACTTGCTGCCAACGAATGTCCGAGATCGTGTGCTTGAGGGACTAAACCTTCCGAATCTCGCATTTACCGACTACGACCACGCTGCAGGTCCAAAGTACCGGATCGCTCTGGAAGGTTCGGGATGGTCTGAAGGCTTTGGTAAAGAACACGATTCAGAAATCTATATTAACACTGCTAGGAAACTCATTGCCTTCAGCGACCGCATCGATGCATTGATCGCGACTGTTGGCAAACCTATGCCTGAATACGTCAACATCGTTCTTGGTGGCGCGGGTGAAGATAGGCTTGTTCACGATAGCGAAGTCATCTCGTCGCTCCTGGGCTTTGATAGCGAAATCTTTCTCGCCGGCGCCGACAACGATGAGATCGTTCCCGGACGTGGCGATGATCTCATTGATGGTGCGGAAGGGACTGACAAGGTCTTTTTCTTCGGTCGATTTGGCGATGATCTTGTTGGAAAGTTGCAGGGAAACCTGTTGGAAGTGACGTCAAGCCGGTTGTTTGGGCTTTTAACCGGCTGGACGAAAACGCTTTTTGATATCGAAATCCTTGTAGATGACAATATGGAGTACGCTGCCAGCCTAGTTGCAAACAGCAACTTGATAGAGAGCGCGGCATCTGCTGGAGTAACTCAATCCACGATCACGAAATTTTCCTCCGGAACGACCGACATTATCGGCGGCAGTGAGGATGACGATACGATCTATGGCGGCGAGGGCAACGATTCCATATCCGGGAATGGCGGTGATGACCATGTCTACGGAGAGGGTGGCAATGATACCTTGATCGGTGGTTCGGGCGCTGGAAACGACTTCTATGACGGTGGAGAGGGCACGGATACCGTCATCTATTCCAGTACCTCTTTGGGTGTCACGGTTAACCTCACGCTCGGTACGGCATCAGGCCCGGAAATCGACAACGATACGCTTGTTGGCATCGAGAATGTTACCGGTGGTTCTGGTGACGATGAGATCACCGGAGATAGCGCCGACAATGAGCTTCGTGGTGGAGATGGTGACGACACACTTTCTGGTGAGGGCGGCAATGACGTGCTTGCCGGCCATCGCGGCGATGACATCCTGATTGGTGGCCAAGGCGAAGATGTCTTCGCTTTTTCATTCGGGTTCGGTGAAGATCGTATCGAGGATTTTGAACTCGGCATTGACCAACTGTTCTATCTCGGTGACGCGATGAGCCTGGCGGACATTACCACCGAGCAAATCGGCAATGATCTGGTCGTTCGCTTCGACCCGGAGGATGCTGAAAGCCGGTTGACGCTGGTCGGGGTGAATCAGCAAAGCCTCCAGCAAACAAACGATGTCTTCGCGTTGCAGGCCGCTACGCCAGACCTTCAGGCTGACAGTTATTCAGTAGCAATGGACCAGACACTCGACGTAGACGCACAAAGTGGTCTGCTAGCGAATGACGGGATTTCAGCCGGCGATATCGTTTCTCTGACCGTCGCCTTAGCGCCAGAACATGGAACGTTAGACCTCAACCAAGACGGCTCGTTCATCTACACACCAGAAGCGGGCTTTGAAGGCGCAGATGCGTTTATCTACGAGGTTGAATCCATTTATGGAGGCCGGGCGAGCCAAGCCGTGACGGTTAACATCGGTGAGGGAGCCAATATCGATATCCAGCTCTCAAGTGGCGGCCAGATCGCGGAGAATGCGTCTGCAGGTGAAACTGTCGCCGCGTTCTCCGCACTTGGTGGAGCCGCCGCAACCTTCGCCCTCGTCGATGATGCGAACAGCCTGTTCCTGCTCGATGGCAATACGCTGAAAGTCGCACCGGGCGCTGTCATCGACTACGAGACCGCGACCAGCCACACCGTGCGCATCGCCGCCAGCGACGCCACCGGCCCGGCCTACGAGGAAGACTTCACCATCCAGGTCGCCAACATGCCGGTTTCGGATATCGCGCTCGCCTCGGGCGGCACGGTGGAGGAAAACGCCGCCGGCGGCACCGTGGTCGCCACGTTCGAGGCTTCCGAAAACCCGGTCGAACCGTCCGCCACCTTCACGCTCATGGACGACGCGAACGGCCTTTCGTGCTCGATGGCAACACGCTGAAACTGCGCCCGGCGCTGTGATCGACTACGAGGCGGCGACCAGCCACACGGTGCGCATCGCCGCCACCGATGCCACCGGCCCAGCCTACGAGGAAGACTTCGTCATTCAGGTGACGAACATGCCGGTTTCGGATATCGAAATGGTCGCTGGCGGGTCGGTGCGAGGATGCCGCCGCTGGCTCGGTGGTCGCCACCTTGAGGCATTGGAAAACGTGGTCGAGCCCAATGTCAGCTTCGCGATCGTCTCCGGCGCCGATGGCAATTTCATCATCGACGGCAACCAGTTGAAGGTGAGCGCGAATGCCGACATCGAATACAACACGCAGAGCAACTACCTGGTCACCATCCAGGCCAGTGATGCCACCGGCCCGGCCTATCAGGAGACGTTCAACATCGATGTGGTCAGTGTCGGCCTGATCATGGGCACGCCCGAACCGGACAATCTCATCGGTACACCCAATGATGACGAAATGTTCGCGCTGGAAGAAGATGACCGGCTCAACTGGAGCGCGGGCAACGACACGCTCGACGGAGGGCCCGGCACCGATAGGGCAGTCTACACCCTGAACAGGTCCGAAATCACGCAGGACCTTTTGGTTGACGGAACCGTTACCGTGAACAAGCCGGACGGCTCCACTGACACGCTGATTTCCATCGAGCGCATCGACCTGCTGGACGGCGACTATGTCTATGACATCGGCTCGGACAACCTGGGCTTCGGCTACCGCATCTACCAGGCCTCGTTCGGCCGCACGCCCGACGAGGGCGGGGTGCGGTTCTGGATCGGCGTGCTCGACGCGCTCGACAATCAAGGCTTCACCGAGCTTGGCAAGCAGCAATATGTGGCCTCGGAGTTCATCGGGTCGGACGAGTTCCAGGGCCTCTACGGCGCCAATCCGACCAATTTCGAATATATCGACGCGATGTATCAGAATGTGCTGTTCCGCCTGCCCGACCAGGAAGGCTATGACTTCTGGGTCGGCGGCATGGAGGCGGGCCTGAGCCGCGAGGACATCCTGATCGCCTTCACCCAGAGCCAGGAGAACATCTCCAACAACATCGCCAATCTCGATGACGGCGTCTGGGTGGTGTGACGCGGGGGCTGCGGTTGTCGGACTCACGTCTGCGACTTCGACCAGGAATTCTTCATCACGACGTAGGTGAACGAAGCTGACCAGCCGATCAGCACGAAGCCGTTCAATGCCTCGATGCCTGAAAGGATTCGCAACCCGCCATGCGGGTAGACATCGCCGACGCCGAGCGTCGTGAAACTCATCAGGGACAGGTAGAAGGCATCGAGCGCGGTACCTTCGGTCTTGCCATGAATGCCGCCGAGGGCCGGACCGGCAATCCAGTAGACCAGCGCGTAGAGAAGGACCGTGGTCAGGTGAGCCAGGAGAACGCCGCCCATGCCAAGAATGACCCGTGCAAAACTGTCTTCCGGTCGCCGTTGCAGTGCCCGTGTCGTAACGCCAAGGATCTTGTAGTGACCGAATACGGCGATACCCGTCAGGGCGAAGGCGAGTACGCAAGCAGCGAGCAACGACACGGAATAGTCCACCGTTTCCTCCTCAGCGACTGAACGAAACGAATGCAAGGCGCCAGGATCGATCAGGGTCGCCGGGCCACAATTTCTCCAGATCGACTTCGCTGGCGGGCGGCGGTGCGCCTTCTATTTCGGCAAAGATATAGCGTCCGGCTTCACGAAGCCGGACATCGGCTCCGGGAAACCGTTCATGCAGGCGGGCATGCAGTTGCACGGCTTCGGGATCAATTCCGGCTTTACCCAGCATCCGGGGTTCGCCATCGAGGAGTTCGGCGGTCGCGATTTTCAGCGCATTGTATCCATCATGTACGATGTCCAGCGCGATGAGCAGGGCAGCCGCTGAATCCGCCCACCACAGGCCAAAGCCGACACCGGCTATCCCGACCACCGCGGCCATGCCGGTCATCCAGTCCGCCTTCTGCATGAGCGCGTCGGTATACAGCACCTTGTCCGAGAGCTTTCTGGCAACCGGCTGCTTGATCCGCCCGATGATGATGGGCGGAATGACGGAATAGACGAGAACCGCGATCATCAACCAGCCGAGCCATATCGGGGTGCCGAGAATTTCGACCGGCCCGATTGTCGGATGCTCTGCGGCGAACAGTTTCGAGCCGGAGTCGTAGACGAGATAGAGGCCCATGCCAACCAGCGCCGTAGCCGAGATGAGGAACGCCAGGCTGTTGACGCGGTCAAACCCGAAGGGGAAGTATTTCGTCGGCTGCTTGCGCTCGTAATGGACCGATACGAGGAAGACGATGGCGGGGACGAGCCCGAGCGTATCCTCCACCCATGCCGATTTCATGGCCTGGCTCGATCCGAGCACAACCGCCATGATCCCGATGATCGACAATTGCCAGCCTATCGTCCACCATTCCAGCCTGATCGCATATTCGAGGTCAGGGCGTATCTTTTCAGGAGTCCGGCTCATGAGCGGGCACTTGCGAATGATCTTTCAACGAACATGTACCAGCGGTTTTCCCCTTGTCGCAGTGCGCCGCGAAGGACCGGCATGTCCTTGCGTGGATCCCCGGCCATGGGCGACGAGGTCAGGATCACGCGCTTTGACCATGGTGAATTGCCGGCAAAATCCCCGACGACGATATCGAGTTCGCCATGCTCGAGCTTCCGCATCAGGTTTTCCGCAGTTCCTTTCGTGAGCGATGGTTGGGCTTCGATATCCCGGGCCAGCGCCTCGATGGCGTGGCGCGCGCCCGCACCCTGATCCGAACCGGCAACCAGACCTGAACGCAGTATTCCTGTTTCAACGACAGTACGCGTGGTGCCTTCGGCATCCATGGGATAGTTGCAGCCAGACACTGCGAGGAAAGACACGAGCAGGCCGACAAGTGATGCGCGTGATCGTATTGCCATGAGAAAACGTCCCGTTCTTTCTCGACTTCAGCCGTTCAACGGCGAAAAACGAGGCAGGTTCCGGCTCTCTTTCCTGTTGCTTGGCGCTGCCAGACAAGGGCATGAAGAATGCCACGATGGCTGCTACCGCCATTCGCACGATTGCTGTTCGAGCTTCCGGATGGGGTCAGGACGTTCCCGCCGTCCCTGTTTTCGGTGACCTTGGCCGGACGAAGACCGAGGAAACGTCCGGGACATGCTCGCGAATACTCGCTTCGATCCGCGCAACGCAGGTTTCGAGTTCCGGCGTAGCCAGGTTATCGGCGAACTCCACATCGATGGCGGCCACGATATCCTCTGGTCCGAGTTGGACAGTCAGCACTTCAACCACGCCCACGACGTCACGATCCGCATCTGCGATTTCGCGTATGCGACGTCTGACGGACGGCAATGCCTGCTCGCCGATGAGAAGCCCCTTGCTCTCGATGGCAAGAAAGATGGCAGTTGCGGCCAGAACCATGCCGATGCCGATGGAGCCGACCCCATCCAGGACGGGCATCTCGAGAAGATGGGCTGCCGAGATCGCCGTGAATGCGATCAAAAGCCCGAGAAGGGCTGCGGAATCTTCAAAAAGGACTGTAAAGACCGTTGGATCCTTGCTGCGCCGGACAGCAGCTATATAGCCGTGCCGGCCTTTTTCCCGCCGGAAATGCCGCAAGGCAAAGAACCAGGCCACGCCTTCGAAGATCATCGACAGGCCTATGACGATGTAGTTCACACCGATATTTTCGGCCGGAACCGGGTGGCTGATATGAACGATGCCTTCATAGAACGAGACGCCCGCCCCGACAGCGAAAACCAGAAGCGCTACGATGAAGCTCCAGAAATAGACCTCCCGGCCGTATCCCAGAGGGTGGGCTTCATCCGGCGGCTGCGCGGATTTCCGCAATCCATGCAGCATCAGGAGTTGATTGCCGGTATCGACAACCGAATGGACCCCTTCGCTCAGCATGGCTGAACTGCCGGTAAAAAACGCTGCGGCAAACTTTGTCGCAGCGATCAGGGCGTTGCCGGTCAGGGCGGCGTAAATGACCAATCTCGATCCGCCTTGCGCGGCCACTTTTCCCTCCGGGGTTCAGGCAAAGGCGTCTAGGGAACCGATTGCCACCCTGAATGTTCCTGTCGGTTCGGAAACCACGACGCATTGTGCGACAGGTGCTGATCGTGGTCTTCGCCAAAATCGCGCTGGTCATCCCGCAGGCCATGTCCAGCCTTGAGAAGGCGTGAAACGCAAAAGGCATGATATCGGGAAAACGTGACAGCCGGAAGGTTCATTTCCGGAACAGGCGCGTGCGGTCGAACATCTCTTCAAGCGCTTCCAGCCGCTGCCTGGCTTCCGGCCACCCCCTTTCCTGAACATCGGCCAGGATGATTTCACACAACAGCATGATCACCACGCCGGAATCCCAGGAGGAGGGAACCGCGATGTGATTGCTGAATGTGATGCCGGCGATCTGGGCGATCGGCGACGACCACTGGTCGGTCAGCAGGACGATCCGGGCCTTGCGTTCCGCCGCTGCCTCGGCAAGGCGCAGTGTCGAATTCTCGTAGCGGCGTATGTCGAAGATCACCACGACATCGCCTTCCTCCAGATCAAGCAGGTAGTGCGGCCAGGCGTTGGAATTCGAGGTGATCAGTGTCACCCTTTCGCGCAGTACCTGCAAATGCAGGAAGAAATAGTCGGCCATGGTGCGGGTAATGCGTCCGCCAACGATGAAGACCTTGCGTTTCCGGTCGGAAAGCAGCCTGCATGCCTCGTCGAAGTCCTTCATGTCGATCCCGGCCAGGGATTCTCCGATATTGTCGATCACGGCCTTGGTGAAGCGGTTCACGATATGCGCATCGGGCGCGTCATCCACCCAGTTTTGCCGCTTTGTCAGCGGGCTCGAAATCTTCTGGTCCAGTTCCTCGCGCAACGCCTGCTGAAACTGGGGATAGCCCTGAAAGCCGAGCTTCTGGACCAGCCGCGCCACGGTCGGGGTGGAGACGCCGGCCGTCTGGGCGAGGGCGGTGATCGTGCCAAGCCCGGAAACCGGGTAGTTCTTCAGGATGACATGGCTCAGTTGCAATTCCGAACTGGTGAGCGCCTGCGCCCGTTCCTTCAGCAGTTCCTGGATGGTCCTGGCTCCCAAATCCGGGTCTCCCGCCTTGCCTGCGGCCGCTGGTGCGGCCTTTTTCGTCACGGTGCTCAAATATCATACACCATGTCCGGGTCTGAAGAAAAATTTTCAGCAGACGATTGACACCGAACCGGGCGTTGATGAACACTTCAGGCCTGAATGGGGGGCCGCAGGGTGGTGTCAGTCGAAGACGATACGGACGCAGTTGCGGAAGTGGTGAACCCCGGCGGTTCCAGCGCGGTGGTTCTCGTCTGCGAACATGCCAGCAATGCCATTCCGCCGCGCTTCGGGCGGCTTGGCGTTTCCGACGAGACGGTCACCAGCCATGTGGCGTGGGATCCGGGCGCGGACGCGATCGCGCGATCCATGGCAGGCATTCTTGACGCCGTCCTCGTACGAAGCAGATTTTCGAGACTGGTCTATGACTGCAACCGGCCGCCCGAGGCGGCCGATGCCATTCCGGAGAAAAGCGAGCGCTTTGAAATTCCGGGGAACAGGGGATTGCGGGAATTCGAGCGGGCAGCGCGCGCGCGGGAGTTCTACCTGCCGTTCAGGTCCCTGCTGCAACGGACGCTCCAGTCGCGGACGCCGGCGCCGGTCCTCGTCACCATCCACACATTCACGCCGGTCTATTTCGGCGAACGGCGCGCGGTGGAGATCGGCATCCTTCACGATCAGGACCCACGCCTTGCCGACGCGGTTCTCGCTATCGCTTCAGGATACGACATCCGGCGCAACGAGCCCTACGGGCCTGCCGATGGCGTCACCCATACCCTGCGCGAACACGGGCTGGCGAACGGCTATCCCAATGTCATGATCGAGGTGCGCAACGATCTCGCCGCCACGCCGGAGCAATGCGAGGCAATGGCCCGGACGCTGGCCGGCTGGATCGAACACGCACGCGCCCTGCTGGATGGCGGCAAGACCGGAGACCTGCGCGCATGAACTTCCTGCGAACCATTTCCTTCGCGGATGCCATCAACCACCGGGTCGGGCGGGTCGTCATGTATGGCATCTTCGTGATGATGGCCGTGCTGATGTGGTCGACGATTTCCAAGTTCGGCGACCAGCCCTCGCTGTGGACGCTGGAAGTCGCGCAGTTCGCCATGATCGCCTATTTCTTCCTGGGCGGACCCTATGCCGTGCAGATGGGGTCGCATGTGCGCATGGACCTCTTCTACGAGAACTGGTCGGCGAAGCGCAAAGCCGCCGTCGACATGGTCACCGTGCTGTGCCTCCTCACCTACCTTGCGGTCATGCTGTGGGGCGGGATCAGCTCCACGGCCTATTCGCTGGGCTATTTCGGCAGCGATCCGTTCAGCTTCTTTGCCGGACTGTTCACCGGTAGCGAGGACATCGGAACGCTGGAACGCAGCCGCACCATCTGGCGGCCCTATCTCTGGCCCATCAAGGCCGTCATGTGCGCCGGCCTGCTGCTCATGCTGCTGCAGGCGCTGTCCGAACTGGCCAAGGACATTCTCGTCCTGCGCGGCGAAGAGGCCTGATGATGTCCTACGAGATGATCGCGCTTTTCATGTTCGCCTCAATGATGGTGCTGCTGTTCACCGGCCAGCGCGTGTTCGGGGCCATCGGCTTCGTGGCGGTGATCGCCGCGCTGGCACTGTGGGGCGACAGGGGCGGGTTCGACATTGCGTTCTCGCAGTCGATCAAGCTGATGCGCTGGTATCCGCTGCTGACCGTGCCGATGTTCGTCTTCATGGGCTATATCCTGTCGGAGAGCCGCATCGCCGACGACCTCTATCGCATGTTCCATGTGTGGATGGGCGGCTTGCGCGGTGGCCTTGCCATCGGCACGATCGGCCTGATGGTGCTGATCTCGGCGATGAACGGGCTTTCGGTCGCTGGCATGGCCATCGGCGCCACCATCGCCCTGCCGGAATTGCTGCGGCGCGGCTATGACAAGCGCATGGTGACCGGCGTGATCCAGGCCGGCTCGTCGCTCGGCATTCTCGTGCCGCCCTCCGTGGTGCTGGTTCTCTATGCCATGATCGCGCGCCAGCCGGTCGGCCAGCTATGGCTCGCCGGCATGATCCCCGGCCTGATGATGGCTGGCATGTTCGTCCTCTACATCGCGATCCGCTGCCGGCTGAACCCGAAGCTCGGCCCGGTGCTTCCGGCGGCGGACCGCGACATTCCGAAGCGGGAGAAATACCGCCTGCTGCTGGCTGGCCTGCTGCCGCTGGCGATTTTCTTCGCGATGATGATCCCCTTCGTCTCTGGCTGGACCTCACTGGTGGAAAGCTCCGCGATCGGCGCCATCGTCGCCTTTGCCGCCGCCGTTCTCAAGGGGCGCATGACCTGGCGGGTGTTCGAGACCTCTGTCCGCAATACGCTCGGCATCACCTGCATGTTCATGTGGATCATCCTGGCCGCGCTTGCCTTCGGCGCGGTGTTCGACGGGCTGGGCGCGGTCAAGGCCATCGAGAGCCTGTTCACCGAGAAGCTCGGCCTGTCGCCCTGGATGATCCTCATCCTGATGCAGTTGAGTTTCATCCTGATGGGGACGTTCCTCGACGACACGGCCATGCTGGTGATCGTCGCGCCGCTTTACATTCCGCTGGTCGGTGTGCTGGGCTTCGATCTCGTCTGGTACGGCGTACTGTATACCATCACCACCCAGATCGCCTACATGACCCCGCCCTTCGGATACAACCTGTTCCTGATGCGGGCCATGGCGCCGCCGGAGATCAACCTGCGCGACATCTACCGCTCCATCGTGCCGTTCGTCGCCGTGATGGCGGCCGCGCTGGCCCTGATCATGATCTTCCCGCGGATCGCCCTGTGGCTGCCGCATCTCGTCTACGCAAGTTAAACGCCGCCAAGAAGCGCAACTGTAACTGTCGAGTGAATGAAAAGGAGAAACCATCATGACCACGAGACGTTCGTTCATCAAAGGCGCGGCGATTGCGGCACCGGCCGCGGCACTCGCAACGCCGTCGCTTGCGCAATCGACCATCAAATGGCGCATGCAGACCTATGCCGGCCCGGCGCTTGCCGAGCACGTCGTCAAGCCGGCAATCGACACCTTCAACAAGATCGCCGGCGACCGGATGCAGATCGAACTGTTCACCGCCGACCAGCTCGTGCCGACGGGCGAACTGTTCCAGGCGATGCAGCGCGGAACCATCGACGCGGTGCAGTCGGACGACGATTCCATGGCCTCGCCGACGGAAGTCACCGTGTTCGGCGGCTATTTCCCCTTCGGATCGCGCTACTCGCTCGATGTGCCCGTGCTGTTCAACCAGTATGGCCTGAAGGAAATCTGGGACGCCGAATATGCCAAAGTCGGCGTCAAGCACATCTCGGCAGGTTCCTGGGATCCGTGCCACTTCGCCACCAAGGATCCGATCAATTCGCTTGCGGATCTCAAGGGCAAGCGGGTCTTCACCTTCCCCACGGCCGGCCGCTTCCTGGCGCAGTTCGGCGTGGTGCCCGTCACCTTGCCCTGGGAGGACATCGAGGTGGCCGTGCAGACCGGCGAACTGGACGGCATCGCCTGGTCGGGCATCACGGAGGACTACACCGTCGGCTGGGCGGACGTGACCAACTACTTCCTGACCAACAACATCTCGGGCGCCTGGATCGGCCATTTCTTCGCCAACATGGAGCGCTGGAACGAACTGCCGGAAGACCTGAAGGCGCTGCTGATGGTGTGCATGGAACAGAGCCACTACTATCGCCAGTGGTGGTACTGGGGTGGCGAGGCAAACCTGCGCGTCAACGGGACCAAGATGCAGCTGACCTCGATCCCGGATGCCGAATGGGCGACGGTGGAAGAGGCCGCCGTCAAGTTCTGGGACGAGATCGCCGCGGAATCGGAAACCAAGGCGAAGATCGTCGAGATCTTCCGCAAGTACAATTCCGACATGCAGAAGGCCGGCCGTCCCTATCGCTACACCTGACACCGGATCTGATCACCGGCCCGGGCGCGTCTTGCGCCCGGTCCTTTTTCAATCGGGGGAGACATCTGCATGGCAGGAACGTTGAGTTTCGAGGAACTGAAGAATCGGGCGTCGGACGGTTCGATCGACACCGTTCTGGTCTGCATGGTCGACATGCAGGGCCGCCTCATGGGCAAGCGCTTTCATGTCTCGAACTTCATCGAGAGCGGCCATGAGGAAACCCATTGCTGCAACTACCTTCTGGCGACCGATATCGAAATGGCCACGCCGGACGGCTATGCCTCGACCTCGTGGGAAAAGGGCTATGGCGACTACGTCATGAAGCCGGATCTGGCGACCCTGCGGCCGCTGCCATGGCTCGAAGGCACCGCCATGGTGATCTGCGACCTGATCGACCACCACACCCATGAACCGGTGCCCCATTCGCCCCGCCAGATCCTCAAGACACAGGTCGAGCGCGCGGCGCGCATGGGCTTCACGCCCATGATGGCGACCGAACTGGAGTTCTTCCTGTTCGAGAAGAGCTTCGACGAGGTCCGCAAGTCCGGCTTCCGCGATCTCGCGCCGCTTGCCGGCTACAATGCCGATTATGCCATCCAGCTTTCCACCAAGGACGAGCACGTGATGCGCCCGGTGCGCAACATGCTGGTGGCCGCCGGCGTTCCGGTCGAGAATTCCAAGGGCGAGGCCGAGGCCGGTCAGGAAGAACTCAACATCCGCTATGCCGATGCCCTGCTTGCCGCCGACCACCACACGATCGCCAAGCAGGCGGTGAAGGAAATCGCCATGCAGAAGGGGCATTCGGCCACCTTCGTCTCCAAGTGGCACCACAACCGCGTCGGCAGCGCGGCGCATATCCACCAGTCGCTGGCGGGCCCGGACGGGCCTGCCTTCCATGATCCGGACGCGGAACTGTCCATGTCCGCGACCATGAAGGCCTATGTGGCGGGATTGCTGAAATATTCTGCCGAGATGACGGTCTTCCTGGCGCCCTATATCAACAGCTACAAGCGGTTCCTGCCGGGCACCTTCGCGCCGACAAAGATCGCCTGGAGCATCGACAACCGCACGGCGGGCTACCGGCTCGTCGGCGACGGCACGAAGGGTGTGCGCATCGAATGCCGTATTCCCGGCTCCGACATCAATCCCTACCTTGCCTGCGCCGCCCAGCTTGCCGCCGGCCTCTCGGGCATCGAGGAAGGGCTTTCCCTTGACGGACCGGTGACCGGCGATGTCTACGCCATGGAGCATGTGCCCTCGATTCCGCACACGCTGCGCGATGCGACGGAAGCCCTGCGGGGCTCGGCCATGCTGCGCAGGACGATGGGCGACCAGGTCGTGGACCACTATTGCCGTGCCGCGGAAGTCGAACAGGAAGCCTTCGACGCCGTGGTGACGGATTGGGAAATTGCCAGGGGATTTGAAAGGGCCTGAAGCAAGATGAGCCGCGTTGAACTGATTTCGCCGATCGACGGATCGGTCTACCTGACACGCGATGTGATGGGGCGCGAGGAGGCGTTGGCGGCGGCTGCGCGCTCGCGCGCGGCGCAACCGGCCTGGGCAGCCCGGCCGCTGGAGGAGCGCATAGCCCTCGTTCGCAAGGCAGGCGCCATCGTGGGCGAGACAACCGCGCGCATGGCCGTGGAGCTTGCTCACCAGATGGGACGGCCGGTGCGCTATGGCGGCGAGTTCGGCGGTTTCATCGAACGGGTGACCTACATGGCCGACATTGCCGGCGAGCATCTTGCGCCGGTGGTGATCGAGGACAGCGCTGCTTTCCGCCGCCAGATCAAGCGCGTTCCCTGGGGGGTGGCCCTTGTCGTCGCACCGTGGAACTACCCCTACATGACCGCGATCAATACCATCGCGCCGGCGCTGATCGCGGGCAATACCATCATCCTGAAGCATGCCGCGCAGACGCTTCAGGTTGGTGAGAGGCTGGCCGAAGCCTTCCATGAGGCCGGTGTTCCCGCCGACGTGTTCCAGACTATCATCATCGATCACGACACGACCGCCGCGCTGATTTCCGGCCGGCATGTCGATTTCGTGAATTTCACCGGCTCGGTGGCCGGCGGGCAGGCCATGGAACGGGCCGCGGCGGGCACCTTCATTCCGGTTTCCACGGAACTGGGCGGCAAGGATCCCGGCTATGTGCGCGCCGACGCGGATGTGGATGCCGCGGTGGATACGCTGATGGACGGGGCTATCTTCAATTCCGGGCAATGCTGCTGCGGCATCGAGCGCATCTATGTGCATGAAAGCCTGTATGAGGATTTCGTGAGCAAGGCCGTGGCCTGGGCGCGCGGGCAGAAGCTCGGCAATCCGCTCGATCCGGAAACGACGCTCGGCCCCATGGCCAACATCCGCTTTGCCCGCGAAGTGCGCGCGCAGGTGGCAGAGGCGGTGGCCATGGGGGCGGTCGCCCATGTGGACCGCATGAACGCCGACAATGGCGAGAACACCTATGTCACGCCGCAGGTGCTCACCAATGTCACCCATGACATGCGGGTGATGCGGGACGAGACCTTCGGGCCGGTTGTCGGCATCATGCCGGTTTCGGGCGATGACGAGGCCGTCGCCCTGATGAATGACAGCCGCTTCGGGCTCACAGCCTCGATCTGGACGCACGACGCGGGCGCGGCCGAGGCCATCGGCGACCGGCTGGAAACCGGAACCGTCTTCATGAACCGCTGCGACTATCTCGATCCGGCGCTGTGCTGGACAGGCTGCAAGGACACTGGCCGCGGTGCCGGCCTTTCCATGCTTGCCTACCAGGCCCTCACACGACCGAAATCCTATCACTTGAGGAAATCCTGACATGGGTCCGACTGCAAACTGGTCCTATCCTACCGCGATCCGCTTCGGCGCCGGGCGCATATCCGAGATCGTAGATGCATGCCGCGCGGCCGGCATCTCCCGGCCGCTGCTCGTCACCGACCGGGGTCTCGCCAACATGGAGATTACCAAGCGCACGCTCGACCTGGTGGAAGAGGCGGGCATGGCGCGGGCGATCTTCGCCGAGGTGGACCCCAATCCGAATGACACCAATGTGGAAGCCGGACTCAAGGTCTATCGGGAAGGCGGCCATGACGGGGTCATCGCCTTCGGCGGCGGGTCTGGTCTCGATCTGGCCAAGACGCTCGCCTTCATGGCCGGCCAGACGCGGCCGCTCTGGGATTTCGAGGATATCGGCGACTGGTGGACGCGCGCCGATCCTGCCGGCATCCATCCGATTGTCGCCGTGCCGACAACGGCGGGAACCGGATCGGAAGTGGGCCGCGCCTCGGTCATCACCAATTCCGCCACCCGGGAAAAGAAGATCATCTTCCACCCGAAGATGCTGCCTTCTGTGGTGATCTGCGACCCGGAACTGACTGTCGGCATGCCGAAACCCATCACCGCCGGCACGGGACTCGATGCCTTCGCCCATTGCGTGGAAGCCTATTCCAGCCCGCATTATCACCCGATGAGCCAGGGCATCGCGCTGGAGGGCATGCGCCTGGTCAAGGAATACCTGCCGCGCGCCTATGCCGATGGCACCGACATCGAGGCCCGCGCGCACATGATGAGCGCGGCGGCCATGGGCGCGACGGCATTCCAGAAGGGACTCGGTGCGATCCACGCGCTTTCGCATCCCGTCGGCGCCCACCATCACACGCATCACGGCACCACCAATGCGGTCTGCATGCCTGCCGTGCTCCGGTTCAACGCCGATGCTATCCGCGACCGTTTTGACGCGGCGGCGGCCTATCTGGGCATCGAGGGCGGGTTCGATGGCTTCCGCGCTTTCGTCGATGCCTTCAACGACAGCTTCGCCATCCCGAAGACGCTGACAGACCTGGGGGTTAAGAACCCGGACATCGACCGCCTCGTCGCCGACGCCTTGAAAGACCCGTCGACGGGCGGCAATCCGATCGAGATGACCGCCGAGAACACGCGCGCGCTCCTAGAGGCATTGCTCTGACAGGCCATGAGTCCGGCTGGCGCGGCACGATCTCGCCCGTGAGCCGAGACCGGAAACGCGTTCAGCAGGGCCAGGCCAAGGATCACCGGGCCGACGAAGGGTGCGGCTACCGCTGTCAGCGCCGGCCGGCCGGCCGGATGCATGGCCATCGACTCCTGGGAAAGGCCTGCATCCGGGACAAGGCGCAGGAGCGGTTTCTCCGGCCTTGTTTCCCGGAAGAACTGTGCGCGACGGTTCGGTCCTGGACATCGAATGGCTGGAGAAGAGCGACCGGCGCGCGGTCACCGGCGCAAGCCAGGGTTCCGGTTTCGGCACCCGCTTGCTGCACATGACCATTGAAAGCCAGTTGGGCGGCAAGGTCACCCATTGCCTCGGCAAGGACGGTTTGCACTGCACGATGGCGATTTCCTTGTCCAGGGCACGGTAAGCCTCCACCGCTCTCCCATTCAGAGTTGAAGTTTCCGGCACTAATCCCGCAGCGCGACTTGTTTGCCGGGGATCATTGGGCTATGTAAGCACCATCGTCTTTTCGGCCACTCCGGCATGGATCGGCGCTTCGCTATCCTTGGAAGCGCTTCTTGTATTCCAGCTTCGTGTTTGGAACCTCATTCGCCAGGGCCGAGCCGCTCGTCAGGCATGCTGCCTGACATGCAACCCCACGGGGGTCGCTGCGGTCAATCCGGTCCACAGGGCCAGCTTGCAGGCGTCATCGGTGTGCGTTCGCGGTTGCGGATGTGCAAGCAAAGGCACATGAGAACAGGAGAAAAAATGCAGGTAATCGTTCGAGACAACAATGTCGACCAGGCGCTGCGGGTCCTGAAGAAGAAGATGCAGCGCGAAGGTGTCTTCCGCGAGATGAAGGCGCGCCGTTCCTACGAAAAGCCTTCCGAAAAGCGCGCACGCGAAAAGGGCGAGGCCATTCGCCGCAATCGCAAGGCCGCGCGCAAGCTGGCGCAGCGCGAAGGGCTGCTGCCGGGGCCGAAGCGCAAGGCGCGTCCGGGCGGGCGCTGACCTTTCCGGCCGGCAAGCCGTTGGCAGGCGGAAGATCGCAGACGAATGCGATCTTTGCCTGACGCCTTGTTTCAGCCATGTTTATGGGCTACTCACAATTCATCGATCTGCTTGTTGAACTTTGTCTACCGGCGCCTCACGCGCCCGCTGCGATTTTCCTCTTTCAAATCGATCTACCCGGTTGACGCGCACGGTGCGCGGCAAACCACATCCCTATGACTGATTGAAAGGAAATCGTCATGACCGTCGGAACCGTCAAGTTCTTCAACACCACCAAGGGTTTTGGCTTCATCACGCCGGACGATGGCAAGCAGGATGTGTTCGTTCACATCTCCGCCGTCGAGCGCTCCGGCATGACCACGATCTCGGAAGGCCAGAAGGTCAGCTTCGAAGTCGTCCGTGACGCCCGTTCGGGCAAGAACGCGGCTGCGAACCTGCAGGCGCTCTGATCTCTGTAACCGGCTGCCGCCAATGGGCCGGCGCCGTCGCGAGATACCAAACGGGAAGGCCGGGCGTTGCGTCCGGCCTTTTTTCCTGCCTGCGACCCGGCTGCCTGCCGGCCTTGCACACAGTGTTCCGGCATTATGTTCTTCCTCTCCCGGGTGCGGCGGTTGGCCGCAGGGCCGGCACGGGTTATGCTGACCGCACAGCTATGCGATGCGGCGTGTGTCCACACGCGCAAACCGCCCGCCAGTGGCGGCAGATGGCTGATCCGAGGGAGGAAAATCCATGACAATCGACCTGAACATCAACGGCAAGACGATAAGCGTCGACGCGCCGCAGGACATGCCGCTGCTCTGGGCCATTCGCGACATGGCACGGCTGACCGGCACGAAATTCGGCTGCGGCGTGGCATCCTGCGGTGCCTGCACGGTTCACGTGGACGGCGTGCCGGTGCGCTCCTGCCAGACCTTTGTCGGCGATGTGGCCGGCAAGCCGATCACGACGATCGAGGGGCTGTCCGGCCCTGTCGCGGAGGCAGTGCAGGGCGCGTGGCGCGATCTCGACGTGGTGCAATGCGGCTATTGCCAGTCCGGGCAGATCATGCAGGCCGTCGGGCTGTTGAGCGAAAACGCCAAGCCGACGGATGCCGACATCGACGCAGGCATGAGCGGCAATGTCTGCCGCTGCGCCACCTATGTGCGTATTCGCGCCGCCATCCATGAAGCCGCCAACCGGATGGAGGGCTGAGCCATGACCATCAATGCCAATCGCCGCAATTTCCTGAAGGGTACGGCGGCCCTATCCGCCGCGCTCGTCGTGGGTCTGGACACAAGCGGCCTGTGGGCTGCAGCTTCGGACGCCGGCCTCATGCCAAACCCCTTCGTACGCATTGCGCCGGACGGAACCGTGACCGTCATCCTGAAGCATTTTGAAATGGGGCAGGGCACGACCACCGGGCTCGCCACGCTGGTGGCGGAAGAACTGGATGCCGACTGGGCGAAAGTGGTCACCGAATTCGCTCCCGCCGATGCCAGCCGCTATGCCAACAGCGCCTTTGGCATCCAGGGCACGGGCGGGTCCACGGCCATCGCCAATTCCTTCATGCAATATCGCGAAGCGGGCGCGGCGGCAAAATCGCTGCTGATCCAGGCGGCTGCAAGGGAATGGGATGTGCCGGCCGGCGAGATCGCCGTTTCGCAGGGCATCCTCACGCATGGCAACAAGACCGCCGCGTTCGGCGACCTGGTGGGCAAGGTGCCTTCCGATGCCAAGCCGGATGCCAGGCTGAAGTCGCCCGACCAGTTCGTGCTGATCGGCAAGGACCATCTGCCGCGCAAGGATACGCCGGCCAAGACGAACGGCACGGCGACATTCGCCATCGACGTCGTGCCGGAGGGCACGGTTTATGCCGTCGTGCTGCATCCGCCGAAATTCGGCGGCACTGTCAAATCGGTCGATGACACGGAAGCCCGCAAGGTGCCCGGTGTCGTGGATGTCCGCCAGGTGCCAACCGGTGTTGCCGTCTATGCGGCGCATACCTGGGCGGCGATCAAGGGCCGCGAGGCGCTCAACGTCGAATGGGATTTCTCAAAGGCCGAAACCCGCTCGTCCGATGCGATGGAAGCGGACTATGCCAAGGCGCTCGACGGGGAAGGCCTGGTGGCGCGCAATGACGGCGATGCCGCCGGCACGCTGGCCGCGGCCGACAAGACCATCGAGGCGGAATTCCACTTTCCTTTCCTCGCCCATGCGCCGATGGAGCCGCAGAACTGCGTCGTTCAGATCGCGGATGGCAAGGCGACGCTGTGGGACGGAAACCAGTTCCAGACCGTGACGCAGGGCGCTGTCGGTGCGATTTCGGGCGTGGGCGCCGAAAACACGGCGATCCATACCGTCTATGCCGGTGGCTCGTTCGGGCGACGCGCCAATTTCAATGCCGATTACCAGGCTGAAGCGACCATGGTTGCCGCGGCCCTGGGCAATGGCAAGCCGGTCAAGCTGGTCTGGACACGCGAGGACGACATCCGCGGCGGCTATTACCGGCCGATGACCAAGCACCGCATCCGCGCCGGGATCGACAAGGACGGAAAGGTGGTGGCCTGGCATTCGAGCCTGGCCAACAAGTCGATCTTCACCGGAACGCCGATGGAGCCGGCGGTCGTGCACAATGGTGTCGATCACTTCTCGGTCGAGGGGGCGTCGGACACCGCCTATGCCATTCCCAATCTCCGGGTGGATGTGCGCAACATGGAAACGCCGATGCCGGTGCTTTGGTGGCGCTCGGTGGGGCACAGCCATTCGGGCTATGCGATGGAAGTGGCCATCGACATGCTGGCGGAGGCTGCCGGGCGCGATCCGGTTGCCTTGCGCGAGGAATTGCTGGCCAATGCGCCGCGCCATCTGGGCGTGTTGCGGCTGGTGGCGGACAAGGCGCGCTGGGGCAGCGAGCTGCCGGAGAACTGGGGCAGGGGCGTGGCCGTGCACAAGTCGTTCGATTCCTATGTGGCGGAAGTCGCGGAGGTTTCCGTGACCGATGGCAAGGTGAAGCTGGAGCGGATCGTGGCGGCCGTCGATGTCGGCGTTGCGGTCAATCCGGATGTCATCCGCGCGCAGGTCGAAGGCGCCATCGGCTACGGCATCGGCCATGTGATGCGCAACAAGATCACGCTGACAGATGGCGTGGTGGACCAGTCGAACTTCCCCGACTACGAGCCGCTCAGGATCAGCGACATGCCGAAGATCGAGGTGCATATCGTGCCCTCGAACGAGGCGCCGACGGGAATTGGCGAGCCGGGACTGCCGCCGGCGGGACCGGCCATCGCCAATGCGATCTTCGCGGCGACCGGCAAGCGCGTCATGCGGCTGCCGATGATCGATGACGGGATCGAGTTCGCCTGAGACGTGACGATGATGGCCGGGGCGGGTTCCTGCCGCGCCCCGGCCACCGGCCTTTCTTCAGGGCTGTGCGGCGACAACGACTTGCGTGGTCCAATCCTCGCATTGCCTGGCGAGCGCGGGCGACAGCGGGCGGTCGGTGAAGAAGGTGTCGATGGCCGCCAGCGAGGCAATGCGCGCGGGCGCGGTGCGCTGGAACTTGGAATGATCGGCCACCAGGAAGGCCTTTCGGGCCTGGCGCAGGATCGACTTGGAGACATTGACCTCCTGGATGTCGAAATCCAGCATGTCGCCATCCTGGTCGATGGCGGAACAGCCGACCACGGCGAGATCGAACTTGAACTGCATGATCGTCTGCGTGGCAAGATCGCCGACAAGGCCGCCGTCGGAACGGCGCAGCGTGCCGCCGGTCACGATCACCTGGCAATCGGGGTTGGTGGCAAGGATGTTGGCCACGTTGATATTGTTGGTCACCACCAGAAGGTTGCGGTGGTGGACCAATTGGCGGGCGACGGCCTCCGTGCTGGTGCCGATGTTGATGAAGACGGAGATGTCCTCCGGAATGCGCGCGGCGCAGGCCTTTGCCATGCGCGCCTTTTCCGCCTCGTTGAGGCCGCGCCGGTCCTCGTAGCCGATATTCGTCGTGCCCGAGGGCAGCATTGCCCCGCCGTGAACCCGCTCCAGCCGCCCGGCATCGGCCAGTTCGCTCAGGTCGCGGCGAATGGTTTGCTGCGTGACGTGAAAATGGTCGGCCAGGCCTTCCACGGTCACGCGGCCGTCGCGGCGCGCGATCTCCAGGATCTCGGTCTGGCGGAAACTCTGTGACATGCCGGCTCCTTCCTGCGCCAGGCGGTCCTGCCCGCTTCGGCTTCCGGAATGTTCGATATTGCGCGCATTTTGTCAAACAGACCATTAAACCGCGGGAAAGAGCGCGGGTTTTCGGCGCTTTCTGGATATTGCGAGTGCGAAAGAGTTTCGTAAAGATCCATGAACCGTTTGAAATCCCGTTTGTTTTCCGGTTTGCGGTGTAAACGAACATTTTTGAAAGCGATATGTTTTCATTTCTGTTTGCATGTGTTACTTAACGGGCCTTGGAGGACATCACCGGGAGGATCCATTGTCCAAGGGGCCGGAACATCATTCGGCATTCGATCTCCTTGTCATCGGCGGCGGGATCAATGGTTGCGGGATTGCACGGGATGCGGCCGGGCGAGGGTTGTCGGTCGCTCTGGCGGAAATGAATGATCTGGCCTGGGCCACATCCTCGGCTTCCACGAAGCTGTTCCATGGCGGGTTGCGCTACCTTGAATATTTCGAGGTCAGGCTGGTTCGCGAGGCGCTGATCGAGCGGGAGGTCCTGTTGCGGGCCATGCCGCACATATCCTGGCCGATGCGCTTCGTGCTGCCCTATCACGCGGGCATGCGTTTTGATTCCGAGACGCCGGCGTCGCGGCTGCTGAACACGGTGATGCCCTGGATGAAGGGGCGCCGTCCGGCGTGGATGATCCGGCTCGGCCTGTTCATGTACGATCACCTGGGCGGGCGCAAGATCCTGCCGGGAACCAGCACCCTGGACCTCGATGGCGCGCCCGAAGGCGCGCCGTTGAAGGAGGAATTTCACAAGGCCTTCGAATATTCCGATTGCTGGGTGGAGGATTCCCGCCTGGTCGTGCTCAATGCACGCGATGCGCAGGCGCGCGGCGCGCAAATCCTGGTGCGTACGAAGGTGATTGCCGCGGACCGGGACAAGGCGGGGTGGACGGTCACGCTCGAGGATCAGATGAGCGGCGAGCGGCGACAGGTGCGCGCGCGCATGCTCGTCAATGCCGGCGGGCCCTGGGTCGGCGACATCATCGCCACGAAAACCCGGCTGAACTCGTCTGAAGGCGTGCGGCTGGTGCGCGGCAGCCATATCGTCACGCGCAAGCTCTATGACCACGACAAGTGCTATTTTTTCCAGGGGCGTGACGGGCGCATCATCTTCGCCATTCCCTATGAGCGGGATTTCACTCTGATCGGCACGACTGACAAGGAGCACGACGATCCGTCGGTGAAACCTGTCTGCACGCCGGAGGAGCGCGACTATCTGTGCGCGTTCGCTTCCGAATATTTCCGGACACCGGTGACAATCGACGACATCGTCTGGGCCTATTCCGGCGTTCGTCCGCTTTATGACGACGGCGCGTCCTCGGCAACGGCGGCAACGCGCGACTATACGCTGAAGGTGGATGACGAGGCCGGCGCGCCCATTCTCAACATCTTCGGCGGCAAGATCACCACCTACCGCCGGCTGGCCGAAAGCGCGATGGAGCGCATCGCCCCCTATTTTTCCGGGCTGTCCGGTGCCTGGACGGCAGGCGTTCCGCTGCCTGGCGGCGACTTCCCTGTCGACGGCGTGAACGCGCTGACCGACAAGCTGGCGCAGGCCTATCCGTTCCTTGCTGCCGAGCAGGTAACGCGCCTGGTCCGGGCCTATGGCACGGAAGCCTTTGCCGTGCTGGGGGACGCGAAGACGCAGGATGACCTGGGTGCCGCTTTCGGGGCAGGCTTGAGCGAGCGCGAGGCGGCCTGGCTGATGGACCGGGAATTCGCGCGGACGGCAGAGGACATCGTCTGGCGGCGCAGCAAGCTTGGCCTTCGCATGGCAGCAGACGACATCGAGGCGCTGGACCGCTGGATGGAGGCGCGGCGGGAAGCCGGCGCCTCGGCGGCGGCGGAATAGGCGCGGGAGGAGCAGGCTGAATGACACTGGTACTCGACAGGGTCTCGAAACAGGTGGGGCGCCAGACGCATATCCATCCCACGACCCTCGAATTGCAGAACGGCACGATGAACGTGCTGCTTGGCCCGACGCTTTCGGGCAAGACGTCGCTGATGCGGCTGATGGCAGGGCTGGACCGGCCGTCGACGGGGCGCATCCTCTGGAACGGCGCGGATGTCACCGGCATGCGGGTGCAGGACCGCGCCGTCGCCATGGTCTACCAGCAATTCATCAATTACCCGTCAATGTCTGTCTATGACAACATCGCCAGTCCGTTGCGGCTGATGGGCAAGAGTGGCGGCGAGATCGACGCGGCGGTTCGCAAGACCGCCGACATGATGAAGCTCACGCCGATGCTGGCGCGCAAGCCGCTGGAACTGTCCGGCGGGCAGCAGCAGCGCTGCGCGCTTGCCCGCGCGCTGGTGAAGAATGCCGGGCTCGTGCTGCTCGACGAACCCTTGGCCAATCTCGACTACAAGCTGCGCGAGGAATTGCGCGTCGAGATTCCGAAAATCTTCGAGGAAGCCGGGTCCATCTTCGTCTATGCGACGACGGAACCGGAAGAGGCGTTGCTTCTGGGCGGCAACACGGCCACGCTGTGGGAAGGCCGCGTCACGCAGTTCGGCCGCACGCCGGAGGTCTACCGCAAGCCGGTGGATGCGACCACGGCGCGGGTCTTTTCCGATCCGCCGATGAACTTCCTGCCGATCTCCAAGACCGGAAACCGGCTGCTTTTCGGCGACGGCCAATCCGTGCCGGCGGCCGGCAAGCTGACGGAGCTTTCCGACGGTCGCTATGTGGCCGGTTTCCGGCCCAATCACCTGGAGGTGAAGCATCATACGGCCGAGGCCATGAAGTTCACTGCCACGCTGGCGATCACCGAGATCACCGGGTCGGAGACCTTCGTCCATCTCGACCATCACGGGCAACGTTGGGTGGGCCTGATCCATGGCGTCCACGATCTGGCCATCGGCGCGCCGCTCGATGTCTGGCTCGACCCGGCGCACGTCTACATCTTTGCCGAGGACGGCCAGCTCGTCGTTCCCGCGGCCTATGCGGTTGCCGCGTGAGGGGAGGGCGCAATGGCACAGATCACGCTTGAAAACCTGGCGCATTCCTATCTTCCAAACCCGCAGGGCGAGGACGATTGGGCGCTGAAGGCGATGAACCATGTCTGGACCGACGGTGAGGCCTATGCGCTGCTCGGCTCGTCGGGCTGCGGCAAGACCACGCTGCTCAACATCATTTCCGGCCTGCTGACGCCCAGCCAGGGGCGGATCCTGTTCGACGGACAGGATGTGACGCATGCGCCGACAGCGGCCCGCAACATCGCGCAGGTGTTCCAGTTCCCGGTCGTCTACGACACGATGACGGTGCGCCAGAACCTCGCCTTTCCGCTGAAGAACCGGGGCGCGGACCCGGCCACCATTGCCGCGCGCGTTCAGGAGATCGCGCAGATGATCGGCATGGAAGCCGAACTGGACCGCAAGGCACGCGGGCTGACCGCCGATGCCAAGCAGAAGATCAGCCTGGGGCGCGGCATGGTGCGCGAGGACGTCAACGCGCTGCTGTTCGACGAGCCGCTGACGGTCATCGATCCGCACATGAAATGGGAATTGCGCACGCAGCTCAAGAGCCTGCACCGGCAATTCGGTCATACGATGATCTACGTGACGCATGACCAGACGGAGGCGCTGACCTTCGCCGACAAGGTCGTGGTGATGTATGACGGGCGCGTCGTGCAGATCGGCACGCCGGAAGAGCTTTTCGAGACGCCCGAACACACGTTTGTCGGCTTCTTCATCGGATCTCCGGGCATGAACATCATTCCGGCGCGGGTGGAAGGGCGCATGGCGCATGTCAATGGCGCGGCCGTGCCGCTTGCCCGCGGCTACGGTCCGTTGTCCGGTGAGGTGGTGATCGGCGTGCGCCCCGAACATGCCCGGCTGTCGGCCAGCGACGGCCTGCCGGTGCGCATCCGCCGGGTGGAGGATGTCGGCCGCCACCGAATCGTGCGGGCGGAATTTTTCGGCAGCGACATCAACATCATCGCCCGTGAGGACGAGGCGATCGGCGCGGACATGACGCGTGTCGTCTTCCAGCCCGACAAGGTCAACGTGTATGCCGATGACTGGCGCGTGAAGGGGGAGGCCGCCTGATGGAAAAGACCGTCAACCAGAAAGCCTGGTTCCTCGTCCTGCCCGTGCTGGTACTGGTCGCCTTTTCCGCCGTCATCCCGCTGATGACCGTGGTCAACTATTCGGTCCAGGACACGTTCGGCAACAACCAGTTCTTCTGGGCCGGATTGGAATGGTTCGACGAGATGCTGCATTCGGAGCGCATGTGGGATGCGCTCGGCCGGCAGCTCATGTTCTCGGGCATCATCCTGGCCATCGAGGTGCCCTTGGGTATTTTCGTGGCCCTGCACATGCCCAAGCGCGGCTTCTGGGCTTCGGTCTGCCTCGTTCTGATGGCGCTGCCGCTGCTCATCCCGTGGAACGTGGTCGGCACCATCTGGCAGATCTTCGGCCGCGTCGATATCGGCCTGCTTGGCCACACGCTGGCGCAACTCGGCATTCCCTACAACTACACGCAGGACGTCTTCGCCGCCTGGATCACCGTCGTCGTCATGGATGTCTGGCACTGGACCTCGCTGGTGGCGCTACTGGCCTATGCCGGCCTGCAATCGATCCCCGACGCCTATTACCAGGCCGCCAAGATCGACCAGGCAAGCCGCTGGAGCGTGTTCCGCTACATCGAACTGCCGAAGATGCAGGGCGTGCTGATGATCGCCATCCTGCTGCGCTTCATGGACAGTTTCATGATCTATACCGAGCCGTTCGTCGTGACCGGCGGCGGGCCGGGCAATGCCACGACCTTCCTGTCGATCGACCTCGTCAAGATGGCGCTTGGCCAGTTCGATCTGGGTCCGGCGGCAGCCTTCTCGATCATGTACTTCCTGGTGATCCTGCTGATCTGCTGGGTGTTCTACACGGTCATGACCAATCTGGACAAAAGGGGGAGCGTGCAATGAGCGACGCGACGATGACAGGTGCGGCGCCGCGCACGCGGTCCCTGCCCAGGATCAACACGTCGGCGCTGGTCATGACAGCGTATATCGTGTTTCTGATGCTGCCGATCTACTGGCTTCTCAACATGAGCCTGAAAACGAACCAGGAGATCCTGTCCACCTTCTCACTCTGGCCGCAAGACATCACGTTCGCCAACTACATGACGATCCTGACGGATTCGTCCTGGTACATGGGCTATGTCAATTCGCTGATCTACGTGGTCATCAACACGGTCATCTCGATCACGGTGGCGCTGCCGGCGGCCTATGCCTTCTCGCGCTATTCCTTCATGGGCGACAAGCACCTGTTCTTCTGGCTGCTGACCAACCGCATGGCGCCGCCGGCGGTGTTCGCGCTGCCCTTCTTCCAGCTCTATTCGTCGGTCGGCCTTTTCGACACGCATATCGCGGTGGCGCTGGCGCATTGCCTGTTCAACGTGCCGCTGGCGGTCTGGATCCTGGAAGGCTTCATGCGCGGCGTGCCGAAGGAAATCGACGAGACCGCCTATATCGACGGTTATTCCTTCGGCCGCTTCTTCACGCGCATCTTCATGCCGCTGATCGCATCCGGCATCGGGGTCACCGCCTTCTTCTGCTTCATGTTCTCGTGGGTTGAACTGCTGCTCAGCCGCACGCTGACCTCGGTCAACGCGAAGCCGATCGCGGCGACCATGACACGCACGGTCTCGGCTTCGGGGCTGGACTGGGGCGTGCTGGCGGCAGCCGGCATCCTGACCATCGTGCCGGGTGCGCTCGTCATCTGGTTTGTTCGCAACTACATCGCCAAGGGCTTTGCCCTGGGGCGCGTCTGACCGGCCACGGGAGGAGACAAAACCATGGACTGGATGGCCTGGACCGTTCCGACCGCGATCTTCTTCGCCGTCATCGCATCGTTGCTCATCACCTTCTCGATCCTGGCGATCCGTTATCCGGAAACGCCTCGCACCGGCATCCTGAAGATCGAGACGACGCGCGGCGACCGCCTCTTCATCACCCTTCTGGGCTCGGCCTTCATCAATCTGGCCTGGCTCGGACTTCTCAGCCAGCCCCAATGGGGCGCGCTGATCGTCTGCCTGGTCTATGCCGCGGCGGTTTTCCGCTGGGTGTGACCGGCCCGACACCCGTTGTCCGGCATGGCACACATGCCGGGCAGCGACGAATGCCCAAGCTTCTTAACCTCGGGAGGATCAAATGAAGCTCAATCTGAAAACGACAACCGCGCTTGCGCTGCTTGCCGGCCTGATGACGGGCCCGGCCTTTGCGGGCATGGACGAAGCGAAGGAATTTCTCGATACCGAGATCGGCGATCTTTCCACCCTTTCGCGCGCCGACCAGGAAGCGGAAATGCAGTGGTTCGTCGATGCCGCCAAGCCGTTCCAGGGCATGGAGATCAAGGTCGTCTCCGAGACGATCACCACGCATGAATACGAATCCAAGGTTCTGGCCCCGGCCTTCACCGCGATCACCGGCATCAAGATCACGCATGACCTGATCGGCGAAGGCGACGTGGTGGAAAAGCTGCAGACGCAGATGCAGTCGGGCGAGAACATCTATGATGCCTATATCAACGATTCCGACCTGATCGGTACGCATTGGCGCTACCAGCAGGCGCGCAACCTGACCGACTGGATGGCCGGCGAGGGCCAGGATGTCACCAATCCGGGCATCGACCTGGACGATTTCATCGGCACAAGCTTCACCACCGGGCCGGATGGAAAGCTCTACCAGCTCCCCGACCAGCAGTTCGCCAACCTCTACTGGTTCCGTTACGACTGGTTCAACGACGAGAAGACGCGCGCCGACTTCAAGGAGAAGTACGGCTACGATCTCGGCGTGCCTGTGAACTGGTCGGCCTATGAGGACATCGCCGAATTCTTCACCGGGCGTGACATGTCCTATGCGGGCGGCCCGTCCAAGGTCTATGGCAACATGGACTACGGCAAGAAGGACCCGTCGCTTGGCTGGCGCTATACCGATGCCTGGATGTCGATGGCCGGCATGGGCGACAAGGGCGAGCCGAACGGCCTGCCGGTCGACGAGTGGGGCATTCGCGTGAATGAAAATTCGCAGCCGGTCGGCTCCTGCGTGGCGCGTGGCGGTGCAACCAATTCGCCGGCGGCCGTCTATGCCGTGACCAAGGCCATCGAATGGCTCGAAAAATACTCGCCGCCGGCAGCCGCTGGCATGACCTTCTCCGAGGCTGGCCCGATCCCGGCGCAGGGCGAGGTTGCCCAGCAGATGTTCTGGTACACTGCCTTCACCGCCGACATGGTCAAGGACGGCCTGCCGGTGATGAACGAGGATGGCACGCCGAAGTGGCGCATGGCCCCCAGCCCGCATGGCGTCTACTGGTCGGAAGGCACCAAGATCGGCTATCAGGATGCCGGTTCCTGGACGCTGATGAAGTCGACCCCGGTGGATCGCGCCAAGGCGGCCTGGCTCTATGCCCAGTTCGTCACCTCCAAGACCGTGGACGTGAAGAAGAGCCATGTCGGCCTGACCTTCATCCGCGAATCGACCATCCAGCACGATTCGTTCACCGAGCGTGCGCCGAAGCTCGGCGGCCTCGTCGAGTTCTACCGTTCGCCGGCCCGTGTGCAGTGGTCGCCGACGGGCACCAACGTGCCGGATTATCCGAAGCTGGCGCAGCTCTGGTGGCAGAACATCGGCGACGCCATGTCCGGCGCCAAGACCCCGCAGGAGGCGCTCGATGCGCTCTGCGCAGCCCAGGAGCGGGTGCTGGAGCGTCTGGAACGTGCCGGCGTCCAGGGCGACCTTGGCCCGAAGATGAACGAGGAGCGTGATCCGGAATACTGGCTGAGCCAGCCGGGTGCGCCGAAGGCCAAGCTCGAGAACGAGGACGAGGAGCCGAAGACGGTTTCCTATGACGAGCTGATCAAGTCCTGGCAGTAACGTCCACAATGACACGACGGCCGGGCGGATTGCGCCCGGCCGTCCCCTTGCCGGGCAATTGCTTGCCGGCCGGGGCAATGTCCGCCAAGATCGCGCTTCAATCTTCTTTCGGGGGCTCCGATCCATGACCCATATCCTTGCCATCGACCAGGGCACGACATCGAGCCGGGCGATCCTGTTCGACGCCGCGCTCAAGCCTGTCGCGACCGCGCAGGAGGAATTCCCGCAGATCTTTCCCCGCTCGGGCTGGGTGGAACATGATCCCGGCGACATCTGGACGACAACGGCGGCGACCTGCCGCGGCGCCATCGAGCGGGCCGGAATCCGGGCCGAGGACATCGCCGCCATCGGCATCACCAACCAGCGCGAGACGACGCTTGTCTGGGACCGTCACACGGGCGAGCCGATCCACAACGCCATCGTCTGGCAGGACCGGCGCACGGCGCAGATTTGTCAGGACATGAAGGCCGAAGGCCATGAGGCTACCATAACGGCGCTGACCGGCCTGCTGCTCGACCCCTATTTCTCCGCCACGAAACTGAAATGGCTGCTGGACAATGTGGAGGGCGCGCGGGCGCGGGCCGAAGCCGGCGACCTTCTGTTCGGCACGGTCGACACCTGGCTCATCTGGAAGCTGACCGGCGGCAAGGCCCATGTGACCGACGCGACCAATGCCGCGCGCACCATGCTTTATGACATCTCGCGCGGTGCCTGGAGCGAAGATCTCTGCGCCCTGTTCGGTGTGCCGATGGCCATGCTGCCTCAGGTGCGCGATTGCGCGGCCGATTTCGGCATGACCCGCGCCGACCTTTTCGGCCGTGAAATCCCTGTTCTCGGCGTTGCCGGTGACCAGCAGGCCGCGACGATCGGGCAAGCCTGCTTTTCGCCCGGCATGATGAAATCGACCTATGGAACCGGATGTTTCGCCCTGCTCAATACCGGCGACATGCCGGTGCGCTCCAACAACCGGCTGCTGACCACGGTGGCCTATCAGCTTGACGGCAAGGCGACCTATGCGCTGGAAGGCTCCATCTTCATTGCCGGCGCGGTCGTGCAATGGCTGCGCGACGGACTGAAGATCATTCGTCACGCCACCGAGACGCATCCGCTGGCCGAAAAGGCCGATTCGACGCAGACGGTGGTCCTGGTGCCCGCCTTCACCGGACTTGGCGCACCCTACTGGAACGCGGAGTGCCGCGGCGCGGTTTTCGGCATCACGCGCAATACCGGGCCGGAAGAATTCGCCCGCGCGGCGCTGGAAAGCGTCGGCTATCAGACACGCGACCTGCTGGAGGCCATGCGCGCGGACTGGGAAACGGCGTCCGGCGAGGCGGTCCTGCGCGTCGATGGCGGCATGAGCGCCTCGGACTGGGCAATGCAGTTCCTGGCCGATATCCTCGGCGCACCGGTGGATAGACCGGCAGTGCTGGAAACCACGGCGCTGGGCGCGGCCTGGCTCGCCGGCCAACGGGCCGGCGTCTATCCGGCGCGCGATGCGTTTGCGCAAACCTGGGCGCTGGAGCGGCGTTTTTCGCCAGCCATGGATGAGGCGGCGCGCGAGCAGAAATATGCCGCGTGGAAACGCGCCGTGGCGGCTGCGCAAGCCTTCTGACCGGCTTTCACGGGTCCGGGCGAGCGCTTGCCTGCGCGGCGGCCGCCACCTCCATGCAGATGTCCGCCAGGATACGGTAATGGCTTTCGCGTACGCTGCCCCGCCGCCAGAACAGGCCGATGGTGCGGGTGAGTTTCGGACCCGCCAGGGGGCGCAGGACAACGCTGTCCTGGCGCCGGAATTCCGAGGCCGCATAGTGGGCGGGAAAAAGCGTCAGGCCCATGCCGATGGAGACCATCTGGCGCAGGGCATCGAGGCTGGTGCCTTCATAGTCCTCGCGTAGCAGCGCGCCGGCCTGAAGCGCCAGGGCGCGCACATTCTCGTTGAGACGATGGCCGCGCCCGAGCGTCATCATGCGTTCTCCCGCCAGCCGGGCCACCGGTATTTCCGGCCGGGAAGCGAGCGGGTGGTCCGCCGGCAGTCCCAGAAACAGTTCCTCCTCCATCAGCCGGACAAAGACCAGCCGGTCGGCCTGATGCGGATCCGGACCCATGGCGCAGTCGGTTTCCCCTTCCGTGATCGACTCCTCCAGCCGTGCGGGCTGCTCCTCGCGGATGAAGATTTCGAGATCCGGATAGCGTCCATGCAGCACCGGCAACAGGCGCGGCAGGAAATAGGGGGCGAAGGTCGGGGCAGCGCCCAGTCTCAGGCGGCCGCCAAGGCTGGTCTCCCCGCCGGTCACGGCCGCTGCCATGGCATCCATGGCGGCCAGGATTTCACGCGCGAGCGCTACGGCCTTCTCGCCCGCCGGGGTGAGTGCCACAGGACCGGCATCGCGCTCGAAAAGGGGTGCGCCCAGTCTCTGCTCGATCTGGCGCAACTGGACCGAAAGCGTGGGCTGGGAGACCGCGCAGCGGCGTGCCGCCCGCCCGAAATGGCGAAGGTCGGCCAGGGCGACGAGATATTCCAGCTGCCTTGCTGTCGGGCGGAAGCGCATGACACCGTTTTGATAGTCTGATCCTATCACTTGGATATAGATAATGAATTGGAACTATCAAGCAGGGATTCCCACCTTGTCCGTGTCGGTAATCATCTGGAGGTTCAGACATGTGGAATCACCTCAATGCCCTGTGGTCGCGTCACTCCATCCTGGAAGCCAAGATCCAGCAGGAACAGACACGGCCCATGCCTGACAGCCTGCGCATCCAGGCGCTGAAAAAGCTGCGCCTCCGGATTCGCGAGCGTATCGAGGGTGTCGAGGCGCGGTTGAAGGGAAAGGTTCCGGCCTGAGCCGGCGAAAGGATGGTCCGGTATGGCCCTGCTTGAATTGATCGTCGTCACGTTTGGCGCGGGTTTTGTCGCGGTGCTTCTCTATGGCGCCTACAAGTTCAATTTCGATGATCCGGGCGGGGATCGTTGAGACATTCGGGGCCGGGCGGCGCGTCCGCCCGGCTTCTCTCCCAGCGAAACGCCGCTGCCCGCTGCCCTGCGTGGGGCGGTCTGATCCGGTGGCCCCATCCGGCGCCGCCCGGCCGTTCAGGCAGTGATCGCGCCGATCCAGCCATCATTGCCGGGAAGCGAAAGCACGCTGCCGCTCAGCATGCCGCCGAAGCCGTGGCCGTCCAGCGCCGTGGCTGTGAGGCCCGCCGGCAGGGTCGCGCTGGTTGCTTGCGAGGCGAAATTGAAGGCGCACAGAATATGCTCTTCGCCCAGGTCGCGCCGGAAGGCGAGGATGTCCGGTCCGAGATCGACGACCTCGAAACCGCCCTTGGCCAGGGCCGGATGGGCGCGGCGGAAGCACAGCAGGGCACGATAGAATTCCAGAAGTGTGCCGGGCTGCCCCGTCTGTTCCGAAACGGCGAGGGCGAGATGCGGCATGGGAACGGGCAGCCATGGCCGGTCGGATGAGGAGAAACCGCCATTGGCGAAACGCCCCTCCCAGACCATGGGCGTGCGGCAGCCGTCACGGCCCTTGAATTCCGGCCAGAAGCGGATGCCATAGGGGTCCTGCAAATCCTCGAAGGAAAGCTCTGCCTCGGGCAAGCCCAGTTCCTCGCCCTGGTAAAGGCAGACGGAACCACGCAGGGTCAGCAGCACGCCGGCCAGCAGTTTCAGACGGTTGAGGCGCATGGGCTCATGCAGATCGCCGGTCCAGCGGGTGGCATGCCGCTCGACATCGTGATTGGAGAAGGCCCAGCAGGGCCAGCCGTCCGGCGCGGCACTGAAGAATCGGTCGATCACCCTGCCAAAGCGCCCGGCCGAGGGCATCGTTCCCGAAAGAAACTCGAATGAGTAGCACATGTGGACGCGCTTCGTGCCGGCGGTATAGGCGGCCATGATTTCCAGCCCGCGCTGGGCATCGCCCACTTCGCCAACGGCGGTCGCTGCGGGATATTCATCCAGCAGGGCGCGGAAACGCTCAAGGAAGGCCAGGTTTTCCGGCTGGCTCTTGTCGTAGAGATGATCCTGGAAATTGTAGGGATTGACCGAGGGTGCGATGGCGTCGTCGCGCTCGTGGGGTTCGAGCGCCGGATTGTCTTGCAGCCCCTGCGAATGGAAATAGAAATTGATCGTGTCGAGGCGGAAACCGTCCACACCCAGATCGAGCCAGAACCGGGTGGCGTCCAGAAGGGCATCCTGCACGTCGCTGTTGTGGAAATTGAGGTCGGGCTGGCTGTCGAGGAAGTTGTGCATGTAGTACTGGCACCGGGTCGTGTCCCATTGCCACGCGCTGCCGCCGAAGATGGAAAGCCAGTTGTTGGGCGGCGTTCCATCGGGTTTGGCATCGGCCCAGACATACCAGTCGGACTTGGCGTTGTCGCGGCTGGACCGGCTTTCGGCAAACCACGGGTGGCGGTCGGACGTGTGCGAAAGCACCATGTCGATCATGACCTTGAGACCGAGCCCATGGGCATCGGCGACAAGGGCGCGGAAATCCTCGATGGTTCCGAACATCGGATCGACGGCCTTGTAGTCGGACACGTCGTAGCCGAAATCCTTCATCGGCGAGGCGAAGAAGGGCGAGATCCAGATGGCGTCGGCACCCAGTTCGGCGATGTGGCCGAGACGCTGGCGGATGCCGGTCAGGTCGCCGATGCCATCGGCATTGCTGTCCTGAAACGAACGCGGATAGATCTGGTAGATCACCGCGCCGCGCCACCAGTCCTTGTCGATGGCGGCCGCGGGTGCGGCGTCACGCGTCCTTGCGGCGGGGTTCATGGTGTCTGCGAAGCCGAACGATTGGGTCATCAGCCTTTCACTCCGCCGGCAATCAGGCCGGCCTCGATCTTGCGTTGGAAGGCGAGGACGAGGATGACCGGCGGCACCGTCATGACGACGGAGGCGGCCAAGATCGGCCCCTGCGGAATTTCTGTTCCAAAGTGCCCGGAGGCCGGGCAATGGCAACGACAACCCTACCGGTATCATCATTCGAAGCGGAGGTCAGCGCGAAAAGGAACTTGCCGCAAGCCGCGATGGTGGCCGGCCGGCCTACGCGGGCAGCCCCGGCGGGCACCTCTGACGCTCCCGGCGCGGTTTCCCCGCTTCTGCCGGCCAGCGTCAAAGCGGAGCGGGCAGGCCGACCTGCAACGCGTGGGCGCTTGCGCAAACGCGATTCCACACTTCATCGGGTACGCGCACGCCATTGCCCGCCGTTTCGGCCAGGCTTGCCGCAGCCCGGTCACCGGGAATGCGCACCTGCGTGAAACCCTGCGCGGGCCGGCTCGCGCGGCAGGCATCGTTCAGCGTTTCCACCTGCGTCACGAAGGCACCTGCACCGGCGAAGGCCTCCGGATCCATGATCTGGAGGAAGACATTGGCGCCCCATCGGGTGGGATGCTCGGCACGGCCATGGCCGGCCAGCGCCTGGGTGAACATTTCCACCATCAGCGCCATGGCAAATCCCTTGTGGCCGTGGTCGATACCGCCGACGGGCAGGATGGTGCCCTTCGGCGTCCGGTTCACGACATTCGCGTCGGTCGTCGGCCGGCCTTCACCATCCAGCACCCAGGGGTGGTCGAAGGGCGTGCCGGTGTTGATATGCTCGCGCACCTTCGAGACGGTGGTGATGGAGGCGCAGGTGTCGATCAGCACGGGGTGGTCGCCGCCGGGATAGCCGATTGCCCAGGGGTTGGGTGTCAGCACCGGGTCTGCGCCGCCATAGGGGGCGACCCAGCGGCCGGACGGATCGGAGGTCATGATCATGCAGACGAGGCCTTCATCCGCCGCCATGCGTGTCAGGGTGGAGAGACAGCCGATATGGTGGCTTCGGCGGATGGCGATGGAGGTCATGCCATGGCTGCGCGCGCGGGGCATGGCGCTTTCCAGTGCCTGCCTCATCAGCCAATGGCCGGGCAGGTAACGGCCATCCCAGACCTGCGTCACGCCGCTGTCGCGGACCACGTCGTGGATACCCTCGCTTCGCATGGCGCCGCTTTCCAGTTCCGGAAGGTAATAGGGCACCATGGAGATGCCATGGGTGGTGACGCCGAGCTCGTCGGTGCGCACCAGCAGTTCGGCCACCACTTCGGCCTTGTCGCGGGCCATGCCGCCCCGGACAAGCAGGGCAAGGGCAAGGGCAAGCAGATCCTTGCGGTCAAAACGGCGGTCGGTCACGGTTCATCCTCCCGGTCGGGTTCGTTTCAGTCGCGGCTGGCGGTTTCGCATTCGATGGCTGCGCCCATGCTCTTGCGCAGCATCAGGGCGAGCGTGGCGCAAACCGCAGACATCCAGGCCGGTTCTCCTGCCAACGCGGGCGGAAACAGGCCTGGCAGCGCGTGCAGCGCTCGGGCGATACCCTCCGGCGCGGTCTCGTCCGCCAGGACTGCCCTGATTTCCGCCTCGCGCGGATCGCGCAGGGCGTAGGCATCGCCGTTCTCGGTTCGGCCCAGGCAATAGCGCATCCATGCGGCCACGGCGAAGGCGAAGGGGCGGATGTCGCCGCCAGCCGCCCGCGTCTCGACTGCTGGCGCGAGGATGCGCTGCGGCAGTTTTTCGGTGCCATCCATGGCGATCTGGAAGGTCTGGTGTGCGATGGCCGGATTGGCGAAACGGGCCAGCAGGTCCGCCCGGTAGCGGTCGAGATCCATGCCGGCCAGCGGCGGCAACGTCATGGCGGCGGCGCGCATGTGGCGGTCCACGAGGCTGGCCAGCGCCCGATTGCCCATGACATCGCGCACGAACGGGTGGCCCGACAGGAAGCCGGCATAGGCGAGCATGGAATGGGCGCCGTTCAGCATGCGCAGCTTCATTTGCTCGTAGGGCTTCACATCATCGACGAACAGGGCGCCGCCGGCTTCCCAGTCGGGGCGGCCTGCCGGGAAGCGGTCCTCGATCACCCATTGGGTGAAAGCTTCGGTCTCGATGGCGCCATGGTCCTCGCAACCAGTCTGGCGGGCGGCCTCCGCGCGGGTCTCATCGGTGGCAGCCGGCGTGATGCGGTCGACCATGGAGGAGGGGAAGGCAACGTTCGCGGCGATCCAGTCCGCCAGCGCCGGGTCGATACGACGGGCAAGCCCTGTGACTCCGGCGGCCAGCAGTCCGCCATTGTCCGGCAGGTTGTCGCAACACAGCACGGTAAAAGGCGCGATGCCGGCATCGCGGCGCCGGCGAAGGCTTTCAACGATGAGGCCGAGCACACCTTGCGGGGCGTGTGGATTGGCCAGATCGGCGGCGACAGCGGGATGCGCCGGATCGGCATCCATGGCGGCGCGGTCGATTCCGTAGGCCTTTTCCGTCACGCTCAGCGAGACGATGCGTGTGGTTGCATCGGCGATGGCGGCAAGCGGCGCGGCACGGTCGCGGGCGGCGGCGATGATATGGCCGATGCTGGCAATGACGCGGGCGGACGTGCCTTCCGCGCTGCGTTCGATCAGCGTGTAGAGGCCGTTTTGCGGGTTCAGCGCATCGGCGACATCCGTGCCGCGCAAGCTGACACCGGTGATGCGCCAGCCGCCGCCAGAGCTGGCCAGCGCGTCATCGGTATAAACAGCCTGATGGGCGCGATGGAACGCGCCGGCGCCAAGATGCACGATGCCGCAGCCATGGCCGGCGGGATCGTAGCCGGGAAGGGTGGCTTGGCCCGTGACATCGGCAAGGCCCGTCAGGCGTCTGGCTCCGCTCATGCCGCGCGGCCTGCGCCTGGATGGGAGAGCGTGGCGATGATGCCGCGCAGTTCGGCAAGGCCCTTGAGACGCCCGATGGCCGGATAGCCGGGCTGGGCCTTGCGCTTCAGGTCGTCGAGAATGTCCTGGCCGTGGTCGGGGCGCATGGGAATGGACCAGTCAGCGCGGCCCTGTGCCTTGCGCCGTGCTTCCTCGGCCAATGCGGCGGCCAGCACGGCCACCATGTCCGTGTCGCCACCCAGATGCTCTGCCTCGAAGAAGGAGCCGCGCAGGGCATCCGTGTCGCGCTTGACATTGCGCAGATGCAGGAAATGCACCCGGTCGCCCAGGCGGTGCATCATGCCCGGCAGGTCGTTGTCCGGCCGCGCGCCCAGCGAGCCCGTGCACAGCGTGATGCCGTTGGCGGGAATATCGACGGCATCCATGATCGCCTTGTAATCTGCTTCGGTGGACATGACGCGCGGCAGGCCGAGCAGGTCGAAGGGCGGATCGTCGGGGTGGCAGCACAGGCGCAGGCCGAGACCCTCGGCCACGGGCGCGACTTCGGACAGGAAGTCGATGAAATGGGCGCGCAGGCGCTCCGGCGAGATCGCGTCATATTCGGCGATATGGCGGCGCACGTCATCCAGGGTGAAATGCTCAGCCGCGCCGGGCAGCCCGAAAACGACATTGCGGGCCAGCGCCTGCTGCGCGTCCTCGCTCATTCCGGCAAAACGGCGGGCGGCGTCTTCCACCACGTCCCCGGGGAAGTCGGCAGCCGCGTTTGCCCGCCTGAGAATGTGGATGTCGAAAGCAGCGAAATCGGCATAGTCGAAGCGCATGCAGGTGGCGCCCGTAGGCAGGCGCCAGTTCAGATCGGTGCGCGTCCAGTCGAGAACGGGCATGAAATTGTAGCAGACCGTCTGAACGCCGGCAGCGGCGAGGTGATGCAGGCTGGTCTTGTAATTGGCAATGTGTTCGCGCCAGTCACCCTGCTGCTTCTTGATGTCCTCGGAGACCGGCAGGCTTTCGGCCACGTCCCAGGCCAGGCCGGAGGGCGCGCCATCGGCCATGTAGGCGATTTCCCGCTTGCGGCGGGCAATTTCTTCCGGCGTCCAGACGTCGCCGGTGGGAACGTGATGAAGCGCCGTGACCACACCTTGCACCCCGGCCTGAAGCATGTCGTCCACCGACACGAGATCCCTTGGCCCGAACCAACGCCACGTCTGCTTCATTCCGTCCTCCTCGTTGCCGCCGGCCTGCGATCCGCCGCATTCCTGCTGCGATCTCCTTAGCAGTCCGTCACGCTGTTGACTAGTATGGAAGTATGGTATAGCCGTTCGATCAGGAGGAGATGATCGCAATGACCATCCAGCAATCGCCGCAACGCCTTCTGGACACGGGAGCCGCCGTCGGGCCCCAGGTCTACCGGCTGCTGCGCGAGCGGATCATCCGGGGCGACCTGGAGCCGGGCATTCGCATCTCCGAGTCCGAAATCGCCAGCGGCTACGACGTCAGCCGCCAGCCCGTGCGTGAGGCCTTCATCAAGCTGGCCGAAGAAGGCTTGCTGGAGGTGCGTCCGCAGCGCGGCACATTCGTGCGCAAGATTGCCGCAAGCGCCGTGATGGATGCGCGCTTCGTGCGCGAAGCGATCGAGGCGGATATCGTGCGGCTTCTGGCGCAATCCCCGGTGTCCGGGCTTGAGGAAGAGTTGCGCGGACTTCTCGCCGTGCAGGCCAGGGCGGCGGCATCCGGCGAATGGCTGCAATTCATCGATCTCGACGAGCGGTTTCACCGCGCCCTGGCCAGTGGCGCGGGCAAGGCCTATGCGTGGAATGTGGTCGAGGGCGTGAAGGCGCAGATGGACCGCGTGCGCCATCTCTCGGCGCAGCGCTTTCCAATGGACAAGCTGGTGGAACAGCACACTGCCATCGTTGACGGCATTTCGGGACAGAACCCGGATGCCGCGGAACGGGCCATGCGCGCGCATCTGCGCGAAATCCTGAACGATCTGCCGGCAATTGCCGGCAGCCGGCCCGAATTCTTCGAAGACGCGGACCCGACCTGATCCGCAACCGTTTCCTGAAACTCCCTGTCAGCAAAGGAGGAGACCATGCTGAAAGCACTTGGAAAAACCATTCTCGCCACGATGACCGCCGGCCTGCTTGCCGGTTCTGCATTCGCGGCGGACATGACGCTCAAGCTCGGCCATCTGGCCAATGAGCAGAACCCCTGGCACCTGGCGTCGGTGAAGTTTGGCGAGGAGCTTTCCCGTCTCACCGATGGCCGTATCGAAGTCGAAGTGTTTCCCAATGAATCGCTGGGCAAGGAAATCGACCTGATCAACGGCATGCAGCTCGGCACGGTCGACATGACGATCACCGGCGAGAGCCTGCAGAACTGGGCGCCGATGGCGGCGCTGCTGGCCGTGCCCTATGCCTACAAGTCGATCGAGCACATGGACGAGGTGGCCTCCGGCGAGATCGGCGACAAGATCAAGCAGCAGATCATCGACAAGGTGCAGATCCGCCCGATCGCCTATTTCGCGCGCGGCCCGCGCAATCTCACCTCCAACCGTCCGATCACGTCGCCCGACGAACTCAATGGCCTGAAGATGCGCGTGCCCAATGTGCCGCTGTTCGTGGATGTGTGGAGCGCGCTTGGTGCCAATCCCGGCCCGATGGCTTTCTCGGAGGTCTTCACCTCGCTGCAGAACGGCACGATCGAAGCCCAGGAAAACCCGCTGGCGCTGATCCGTTCGGCCAATTTCAACGAAGTGCAGTCGCATGTGAACATGACCGAACACGTGCGCTCCTGGATCTACCTGACGATCGCCGAGAGCACCTGGAGCAAGCTGTCGGCCGAAGACCAGGCGGCGGTGATGGAAGCGGCGAAGATCGCCCAGGCCTATGAGCGCGAACTGTTCAACGCGTCGCTGGCCGATGACCGCGCCTATCTGGAAAGCAAGGGCATGACCTTTGTCGAGGTCGACGGTCCGGCATTTCAGGCCAAGGCCAAGGATGCGGTGCTGAAGAACGTCAACGACGAGATCAAGCCGATCGTGGAAGGCCTGTTCTCCAACTGATAGGCTTTCTTTCCGACATGGCGCCGGGCGTTCGCGTCCGGCGCCACCCTTGACACTCCCTGACCGGGGCCGTCCATGCAGCGCTTCGTTTCCCTTCTCGTCCGGTTCAGCCGCCTTGCGACCGGCATCGCCTTCGCGGTGCTGATGATCGCGGTGCTGATCCAGATCGCCGGCCGTTTCATCGGCAGTTCCCCGGTCTGGACGGAGGAACTGACGCGCTTTGCCCTGCTTTATCTCGCCGCCTTCGGTGTCGGCCTGTCGTTTCGCAATGGCGACCTCGTCAATGTCGATCTCGTTTGCGAGTCGCTGCCCGGCGCATGGCCGGCGCGGCTGCGGCTGTTTTCCGCACTGGCCACGGCGGCGCTTTGCCTGGCGCTCATCGCACCGGCCTGGAAATACACATCCATCGGCGTGATGCAGACCTCGCCGGCGCTCGGCTGGCGGATGGATTTCATGCATGCCACGATGCTGGTGCTGCTGGTGTCACTGGCCGTTTTCGCATTGGCGCGCGCCGGAGAAATGCTTCTTGGCGGGGCGGATGGCCATGCGCCTCGCGTGACCGGTGAAAACGCATGAGCCTTGCCCTTCTCATCGGCGTCTTCGTTGCCGGTCTCGTCATCGGCATTCCCGTCGCGGTCACGCTGGGGCTTGCCTCGGCGGCCTATCTGCTGTCGGCGGGCATACCGCTTGTTGTCATGCCGCAGAAAATGTATGCGGGCATGGATGTGTTCGTGCTGCTTTGCATTCCGGGTTTCATCCTGGCCGGTAACCTGATGAATTCGGGCGGCATCACGGAACGCATCATCCGCTTCGCCAACGCCCTTGTCGGCTGGGCGCGTGGCGGGCTGGGCCTGACCAACGTGGCCGGTTCCATGCTGTTCGGCGGCATTTCCGGCACGGCAGTCGCCGATGCGGCGTCCATCGGCGGCATGATGATACCCGGCATGAAAAAGGCCGGCTATCCGGCTGATTTCTCTGCCGCCGTCACGGCCGCGTCATCGACAGTCGGGCCGATCATCCCGCCCTCGGTGCCGATGATCATCGTCGGCGCGCTGTCCGGCATTTCCGTGGGCAAGATGTTCCTGGCCGGAGCCGTGCCTGGCGTGCTGATGGGCCTTGCCATGATGGTGACGACCTACATCATTGCCGTGCGCAAGGGCTTTCCGCGCCAGCCCTGGCAAGGCGTGGGCGAATTGGCGCGCTCCTTCACGGGGGCGTTCTGGGCGATCTTCATGACCGTGCTGATCATCGGCGGGCTGATGAGCGGGCTGGCCACGCCCACCGAGACAGCGGTTGTCGCCAGCGTCTATGCCCTTGTCGTCGGATGCTTCGTCTATCGTGAACTGCCGCTGAAGGCGGTGCCGAAGATCATCATCGACAGCGCGGTCTCCTCCGCTGCCATCCTGGCGCTGGTCGGCTTCGCCAATGTTTTCGGCTGGATTCTCGTGGCCGAACGGATCCCGCAGGCGATCGCATCTTCCGTTCTGGAAATCACCGACAATAAGTTCGTCGTGATCCTGCTCATCAACATCCTGCTGCTGTTCGTCGGCATGTTCATGGAAACGATCGCCGCGCTCATCATCCTGTTCGTGCCGCTGCTGACGCTGGCGCAGGGCGTGGGCGTCGATCCGCTCCATTTCGCCACCTTCGCCGTGCTCAACCTGATGATCGGGCTGACCACGCCGCCGGTGGGTGTGTGCCTGTTCATCTGCGCCAACATCGCCCGCCTGCCGCTGACGCCGGTGGTCAAGGCCATTGCGCCGTTTCTTCTCACCAATATTCTGGTATTGCTGCTGGTCTCCTACGTCCCGGCAATTGCCACCTGGCTTCCCTCCGTCCTGATGGATTAGGATCATGTCCATGCAAACACGCGTCTGCCGCCTCTTCGACAAGCACGATATCCGCATCGAGACCGACACGGTGGGCGAACCGGGCCCCGGCGAGGTGCTGGTGGCGATTGGCGCCGGTGGTATTTGCGGTTCCGACCTTCACTATTATCACGATGGCGGGTTCGGCCCGATCCGGGTCAAGGAGCCGATCATACTTGGCCACGAGGTCGCCGGCACCGTGCAGGCCGTGGGCGAGGGCGTCACCAATGTGCAGCCGGGCGACCGGGTTGCACTGAATCCGAGCCGGCCGTGCGGGAACTGCCGCTATTGCGATGTCGGACAGTACAATCATTGCCTGAACATGCGCTTCTATGGCTCGGCCATGCGCTTTCCCCATGAACAGGGCGGCTTCCGCGACCGGATCATCGCAGAAGCGGTGCAATGCGAGACGGTGAGCGAGGGCACGTCCATTGCCGAAGCCGCCTGTTCGGAACCGCTGGCGGTCTGCGTTCATGCCGCCAACCAGGCCGGCGACCTGCAGGGCGCGCGCGTGCTGGTGACGGGGTCCGGACCCATCGGCGCGCTGTGTGCTGCCGTTGCGCGCCAGCGCGGTGCCGTGGAAGTGGTTGTCACCGACCTGCAGGACGCGACGCTTGCGGTTGCCGCGCGCATGGGGGCGACGCAGACCGTCAACGTGGCCCGCGATGGCGCGACGATGGAAACCTTCACGGCTGACAAGGGCCATTTCGACGTGGCATTCGAATGCTCCGCCGCCCCGGCCGCATTGCGCACGGCCATCACGACGGTCAGGCCCAAGGGTACCATCGTGCAGGTGGGCGTGACGGGCGACATCGCCATTCCGCTCAACCTGATCGTGTCGAAGGAAATCGCCTTGAAGGGCACGCATCGCTTCCATCCGGAATTCGCCGAGGCGGTTCGCCTGATTGACAGCGGCGCCATCGACGTCAAGCCGATCATCACCGGCAGCTATCCGCTGGAACAGGCGCTGGAGGCCTTCGAGGCGGCGGGCGACCGGACGCGCTCCGTCAAGGTGCACCTGACGTTCGCGTGAGCCGCAAAATGGCATCCGGCGCCGGGGCTTGCGGCCGCGGGCGCGACCTGATCCATTGCCGCCCATGAACGATACATGCCCCTGTTGCGGCGCCGGCGGCCTGGATGCCGGTATGCCGCTGTTTCTGCTCGCGGCCCATGGCGAACGTGGCGGAGCAACCGGCAATGCGCGCCTTCGCGCAATCTGCCGCGAGGTTGCGCGCCTGCTTCGTGGAGAGGCGGCGGTGCGCTGCGGCGTGCTTTCAGGCGAGCCTTCGCTGGAAGGTGCCGTGGCCGGTGCCTGCGAAAGCCCTGTTTCCGTTTATCCTGTCTTCATGAGTGAAGGCTTCTTCGTGCGGGAAAGGCTGCCGGCCCGGCTTGCGGCGGCGGGCGTGAAAGCAACTGTCCTGCCGGTGCTTGGTGCCGATCCCGGCTTTGCGCAAGCGTGCGCGGCGCGGCTTGACGGGCTTGACGGCGGCGCGCCGGACCGGGTTCTCGTGGCCGCCCATGGCTCGACCAGGGACGACAGATCCCGCTGCGCCGCGGAAGCCTTTGCCAGCAGGCTGGCCTGCGCCCTTGGCGTCGCCGTGCAATGCGCCTTTCTGGAGGAACAGCCTTTCGTGGAGCAGGCGGTTCGCGCGCTCGACCACAGGGGCGCCATCGTCAGCCTGTTCGCCGGACAGGGCCTGCACGGAGCCGAGGACATGGATGCCATCATCGCGGCAAGCGGATTTGCGCCAGACAGGGTGATCGTACCGGCCGACGACACCGTTCTCGTCGCCCGGCTGGCCGCCGCGGCTTTCCTTCGCGCGCACGGGCGGTGAACACAGTGGTCATTCGCGGTTGTGGCAGGGTGACAGGGAATTAACTTGCCAGATGCCTGAATGCGGCCCAAATAAGCGGGTGTATGGGCTTGGGGCGGCGCGCCGGACCGGCCGGCCGAGCGGGAAGCGCACATGGCATTCTGGAAACAGGTTCTCCTTACCGTCGCATTGCTGGCGATAGCCGGGCTTGGCTATGCCCGGCTCGTTCCCGGCGCGGGCGAGCAGATTGCGCGGCTCGGACTCGACCCGGCAACGATCGCACTGCTGACGGGGGCTGATCCGGCCGGCCAGGCCGGCGGCGGGCGCCAGGGCGGCGGTGGCGGACCCGGCGGGTTTGGCGGGCGCGAGGCGCTCGTTTCCGTGCAGCCTGTCACGACGGCGCGCATCAATGACCGGATCACCGCCATTGGCGACGGCGAGGCGCTGCGCTCGGTCACGGTCGTGCCGCTGGCATCCGGTGTGCTGACCGAGATCAATGTGCGCCCGGGCGAGAGGGTGGATGCGGGCACCGTGATTGCCCGGCTCGACTCCGGCAGCGAGGAAATCGCCCGCGACAGGGCCACGCTGGCGCTGAAGACGGCGCGCGATGCGCTGCGGAGGGTGGAGCGTCTTTTCGAAAGCAGGACGGCATCCCAGACGCAACTGGACGATTCACGCAATGCGGTCGCGACGGCCGAACTCGCCCTGCGCGAAGCGAAGGTCGATCTGGAAAAGCGCAGCATCGTCGCGCCGATTTCCGGGCGGGCCGGTCTCGTTCCCGTCGAGAAGGGCGATTACGTGACCACGCAGACCGAAATCGCCACGCTCGACGACAGGTCGTCGATCCTCGTCGATTTCTGGCTGCCGGAGCGTTTCGCGCCCATCATCACGGTGGGGCAGCCGCTCAGCGCGCATGCAGTGTCGCTGCCCGGCGAGACGTTCGAGGGTGAAGTCCAGGCGATTGGCGGGCGTATCGACCGCGCCAGCCGGACGATGCAGGTGCGCGCCCAGATCGAGAATCCCGAGGATCGCCTGCGCCCCGGCATGTCGTTCCGCGTGGAAATGCGCCTGCCGGGCGAAACCTGGCCGGCGGTCGATCCCCTTGCGATCCAATGGAGTTCCGCGGGCGCCCATGTCTGGCGCGTCACAGACGGCAAGGTGGAGCGGGTGATGGTGTCCATCATCCAGCGCAACAGCGACAGCGTGCTTGTCGACGGGCCGCTGAAAGAGGGCGAAATCGTCGTGACCGAAGGGTTGCAGTCCCTGCGCCCGGGGTCGGCCATCCGAATCCAGGGCGAGACGTTCAGGGAAGGCGAAAAGCGGCCGCAGGTGTCCGATGCAAGCTGACGGTGCGAACCGGGGCAATGCCAGGGATATCGCCGCGCTGTTCGTGCGCCGGCCGGTGCTGGCCATTGTCGTCAACCTGCTGATCGTGGTCGCCGGTCTGGCCGCGCTCTATGGTGCGGAAATCCGCGAACTGCCGGAAACGGACAGCCCGGTGATCACGGTGCGTACCGATTTTTCGGGGGCCGCGCCGGAGACCATCGACCGTGAACTGACCGCACGCATCGAGGGGGCGGCCGGCCGCGTGCCCGGCGTGCGCTCCATTTCCTCCTCCTCCTCCTTCGGACGGTCAAGCGTGACCGTCGAATTCACCGAGGAGACCGATCTCGACATCGCCGCCTCCGACCTGCGCGATGCCATCAACCGCATTTCGCGCGACCTTCCGGACGATGCCGACGACCCGATCATCGTCAAGGCGGACGGCAATGCCCAGGCGGTGATGCGCATCGCGGTGACCTCCGAGCGCCTTACGGTGCAGCAACTCACCCTGCTGGTCGAGGACGACATCGTCGAGCGGCTGACGGCGGTGCCGGGCGTGGCGGACGTGCAGGTCTATGGCGACAGGGACGAGATCTTCCGCATCGATGTCGATCAGACCCGGCTTGCCAGCCGCGGCCTGACCGTCGCCGACCTTGCCCGCGCGCTTTCCACGGCGGCCTTCGATGCCCCGGCCGGTTCGCTGACCTCTTCCAGCCAGGATCTCGTCGTACGGGCCACGGCGACGGTGGCTTCGAAGGAAGAGTTCGAAGCCATCGTCATCAAGGATCGTGTCCGCATCGGCGACGTGGCCAGCGTTTCGCTCGGACCCAATCCCGGCGACAGCGCCCTGCGCGCGAACGGGGCGAACGGCGTGGGCCTTGGCATCATCCGCCAGGCCGGTTCGAACACGCTGGAAATCTCGCAGGGCGTTCGCAAGGCGGTGGACGAAATCCGAACCATCCTGCCCGACGGGGTGACGGTGAAGGTTACCTCCGACGACGCGACCTTCATTTCCGGCGCCATCAACGAGGTGGTCTATTCGCTTGCCCTGGCGATTACCATCGTCATTGCCGTGATCTTCCTGTTCCTGCTGAACGTGCGCGCAACGCTGGTGCCTGCGCTGACCATTCCCGTTGCGCTGATCGGCGCTGTCGCTGGCATCTGGCTTGCTGGGTTCTCGGTCAACATCCTGACCCTGCTCGCGCTGGTGCTGGCGACCGGCATGGTGGTCGATGATGCCATTGTCGTGCTGGAGAACATCGTCACGCGGCGCAACGAGGGCATGACCGCGCGCGCGGCGGCCGTGATCGGCACGCGCGAGGTGTTCTTCGCCGTCATCACCACCACGGCCACGCTTGCCGCCGTCTTCATCCCGATCTCGTTCCTGCCTGGCAAGGCCGGCGGCCTGTTCCGGGAATTCGGCTTCACGCTGGCGCTCTCGGTCATGCTGTCGTCCGTCGTGGCGTTGTCGCTCTGCCCGATGCTGGCGTCACGATTTCTCACCGGCCAGCCGCGCGCCAGCGACGATCGCGTGAAACCCAGCCTCATCGGACGCTTCGGCGGAATGTTGACGCGGCTGTATGCGGGTCTTCTGGAACTTTGCCTGAAGGTCCCGCTCGTGGTTATCGTTGCCGCCGTCATCGTTGCGGGCGCTGCGGTCGCTACGTTCACGACCCTGCGCCAGGAACTGACACCGCCGGAAGACCGGTCCATCGTGATTTTCATCGTGTCGGCGCCGCAGGGCGTGAGCCTCGACTACACCGCCAGCCAGGTGCGCAAGCTGGAAGCGTTGGCCGAGCCCTACAAGGCGACGGGCGAAGTGACCAATATCTTCTCCATCGCCGGGCGGCGCGGCCAGGCCAACAGCGGGTTTCTGGTCCTGACGCTGGCTCCCTGGGAGGAGCGGGATCGTTCGCAGCAGGAGATCGTGGCAGAATTGAACCGGCTGGCCGGCCAGGTTGTCGGCGTACGCGCCTTCGCCATCCAGCCCAATTCGCTGGGCATTCGCGGGGCGGGCAATGGTCTGCAGGTGGCGATTGCGGGTGACAATTACGATGAACTGGCCACGGCCGCCGACAAGGTGATGCAGCAACTGGAGCAGGAACCGCGTTTCGGGCGCATCCGGCTATCCTACGAGACGACGCAGCCGCAATTGTCCATCCAGGTGGACCGGGAGCGCGCATCGGACCTCGGCGTCGACATTTCCGGCCTGGCCGCCGTCATCCAGTCCATGCTCGACGGGCGCGCCATCGGCTCGGTCTTCCTCAATGACCGCGCCATCGACATCAAGCTCTTGTCGACATCGAACCCGGTCAACGATCCCACGGATCTGGAGAATATCTTCATCCAGACTTCTGACGGGCGAACAGTGCCGATCTCGACCATCTCGACGCTGGAAGAGCGTCCCGTGGCGCCTTCGCTCGACCGCGAACAGAAGCTGCGCGCCGTTTCCATCACCGCCAGCCTGTCACCGGACTTCGCGCTGGCCGATGCCATGACGCGCTTCACGGAGATCGCCACGCCTCTGCTTCCGCCGGGCGCGCGCCTGGTGCCGCTGGCCGAGGCCGCCACGCTCGACGAGACCAACAGTTCCATCGGCCTGGTCTTCGCCTTCGCCATCGTTGTGGTCCTGCTGGTGCTTTCGGCGCAGTTCGAGAGCTTTGTCTCGGCCTTCATCATCATCCTGACGGTGCCGCTCGGTCTGGCATGCGCCGTTTTCGCCATGGCGCTGACCGGAACGAGCCTGAACGTCTATTCGCAGGTCGGACTGGTGCTGCTGGTCGGGATCATGGCCAAGAACGGCATCCTGATCGTCGAATTCGCCAATCAGCTGCGTGACCGGGGCGTCAGCGTCGCCGATGCGGCACGCCAGGCGGCGGTGCGCCGTTTGCGTCCGGTGATGATGACGATGATCTCGACCGTGCTGGGCGGCCTGCCGCTTGTCCTGGCGTCGGGGGCCGGCGCCGAGGCGCGTATCGCGCTTGGCTGGGTGATTGTCGGGGGGCTCGGGCTTGCGACACTCGCCACGCTGTTCGTGACGCCGGTCGCCTACCTTCTTCTGGCCCGCTTCTCCACGCCCAAGGCAGCGCAACAGGCACGGCTGGAGCGGGAACTGGCAGAGGCCGAAGCCGAGGCAGGCTGAACCGGAACGTCAGGCGCGGTCAGCCGGCAACCCTCTCAAGCATGGCAATGAAGCGGCGGCTTTCCTCCGTGCCGCCAAGCTTCTCGATCATGCGGTTTTCATGGTCGCGCCAGACACCCGCCATGGTCTGGACAAAGCGCTCGCCCTTCGGCGTCAGGTAAAGGGAATAGGATCTGCGGTCGGTATCGGTCTTGCGCCGTTCGGCCAGCCCGCGCTTCTCCAGACCGTCCATCAGCGCGACCAGGTTGGCCGGCTTGACGCCGAGCGCCTCGGCGATTTCCGATTGCTTGCTGCCGGGCTGGCGGGCGATCAGCGCCAGGGCAGAGAACTCGGCCGGGCGCAACTTCAGTCTGGAAAAGCTCTCGGCGAAGTCCTGAAAGACGGCAAGCTGGGCGCGGCGCAACTTGTAGCCAATGATCGTGTCGAGCGGGGGAACAGCTTCGGCGACCTCTTTCTGTTCCGCATCCGCACGAATCGCTTCCTGATTCATGCTGTCGTCCTTTCTCGGCCGCGACCATAAATCATGGTTCATCATTATAACATAGGCAAACTTTGCCGGGACTGTGCGGGCGGGAACGGGAATGTCCCGAAAGAGCGATGCAGCCGTTCATACGGAAAAAAAATGCAATATATTGCATATCACTGTTTTTCCCGATTATCGTTCAAGGCCATGATTTTAAACAGAAATGCTCCGCAATGATGATTTTTCGATTCAGCACTGGATTTATGCAGTAAAGTGCACTATGTTCGCCCTCAATCAGAACAGCGGAGGGATGCCGCGATGAGCAAGATCATCGATTTCCAGACCAACCCGGACCAATACAAGCATTGGCGCATCGACATTGACGGCGATGTCGCCCGCCTGATCATGGACGTCAACGAGGATGCCACCCTGTTCGAGGGTTACCAGCTCAAGCTCAATTCCTATGACCTGGGCGTCGATATCGAACTGGCCGACGCCGTGCAGCGGTTGCGCTTCGAGCATCCGGAAGTGAAGGCGGTGGTGATGCAGTCGGGCAAGGACCGCGTTTTCTGTGCCGGCGCCAACATCCGCATGCTGGGTGGCGCCGCCCATGCGCACAAGGTGAATTTCTGCAAGTTCACCAACGAGACGCGCAACACGTTCGAGGCGGCGGGCGCCGAAAGCGGCCAGTACTATATCGCCGCGGTCAAGGGCGCCTGCGCGGGCGGCGGCTATGAACTGGCGCTGGCCTGCGACCACATCATCCTCACCGATGACGGCTCCTCGTCCGTCGCGCTGCCGGAAGTGCCGCTGCTGGCCGTGCTGCCGGGCACGGGCGGTCTCACCCGCGTGACCGACAAGCGCAAGGTGCGCCGCGACCTGGCCGATGTGTTCTGCTCCATCGAGGAGGGAGTGCGCGGCAAGAAGGCCAGGGACTGGCGGCTCGTGGACGAGGTGGTCGCCAATTCGAAATTTGACGAGGCGGTGGCCGAGCGGGCGAGGGCGTTCGCCGCGCAGTCCGACCGTCCGTCCGATGCCAGGGGCGTCAAGCTGACGCCGCTTGACCGGACCATTCATGAGGATGGTTCGTTGTCCTACACCACGGTCGAGGTTGCCATCGACCGCGACAAGCGGCTTGCGACGCTGACCATTTCCGGCCCGCAGGACGATGCTCCGGCCGATGCGGCAGCACTTCATGCGGCCGGTGCGGATGGCTGGATGCTGCGCTGCGCGCGCGAACTGGACGACGCGATCCTGCACCTGCGCCTGAACGAACTGGAAGTCGGCGTTCTGGTGATCCGCACCCAGGGCGACCCGGAGAAAGTCGTCGCGCACGAGAAGACCGTGCTGGACAATGCCGGTTCCGACTGGTTCGCCCGCGAGATCGCGCTGTACTGGAAGCGCGTGCTCAAGCGTCTCGATCTCACCTCGCGTTCGCTGGTGGCGCTGGTCGAGCCGGGCTCCTGCTTTGCCGGAACGCTGGCCGAGATCCTCTTTGCCGTCGACCGGTCCTACATGGGCGAGGGCGAGTTCGAGGGCGACAACCGCCCGGTCGCCACGATCCGGCTGACGGAGGCCAATTTCGGCCCCTATCCGATGTCGAACGACCTGACACGCCTGCAGACCCGCTTCCTGGGCGAGCCGGAGCGGGTGGATGGCGCCAAGGCCCGTATGGGCGAAGCGCTGGAGGCGGAAGAGGCATCCGATCTCGGCCTCGTCACCTTTGCCTTCGACGATATCGACTGGGAGGACGAGGTCCGCATCTTCCTCGAAGAGCGCGCTTCCTTCTCGCCCGATGCAATGACCGCGATGGAAGCGAACCTGCGCTTCGCCGGTCCGGAAACGATGGAAACGCGCATCTTCGGGCGTCTGACCGCCTGGCAGAACTGGGTGTTCCAGCGTCCGAATGCCGTCGGCCCGGAAGGCGCGTTGCAGCGCTACGGCACCGGCCAGCGCGGCAATTACGACATGCGGCGCGTGTGACGCGACCGCAACGGATTTTGCCGGGCGCGGACGCGTGCCCGGACTTCCCCTCGACCGGGAACCTCGACGTCAATATCGAACGGGAGTGAACGATGGCAGACATGATGAATGTGTCCTATGACACGCTGATCCCCAACAATGTGGGCCTTTCCAGCGACCGGCGCGTGCTCAAGGCGCTGGAAAAGTGGCATCCGGGCTATATCAACTGGTGGAACGACCTGATCCCGGAAAACTTCCAGAAGAGCCTGGTCTACCTGCGTACCGCCGTGTCGGTCGATCCGCAGGGGTGGGCCAAGTTCGACTACGTGAAGATGCCGGAATACCGCTGGGGCGTGCTTCTTGCGCCGCAGGTGGAAAACCGCATCATTCCGTGCGGCGAGCATTACGGCGAACCGGCCTGGCAGGAAGTGCCGGGCGAGTATCGCGCGCTTCTGCGCCGCCTGATCGTCATCCAGGGCGATACGGAGCCGGCATCGGTGGAGCAGCAGCGCTTCCTGGGCAAGACCGCCCCGTCGCTCTACGACATGCGCAACCTTTTCCAGGTCAACGTCGAGGAAGGACGCCACCTCTGGGCGATGGTCTACCTGCTGCACAAATATTTCGGCGCCGACGGCCGCGAGGAAGCCGACGACCTGCTGCGCCGTCAGTCCGGTTCTGACGAGGCACCGCGCATGCTTGGTGCGTTCAACGAGGAAACGCCGGACTGGCTGTCCTTCTTCATGTTCACCTATTTCACCGACCGTGACGGCAAGATGCAGCTTGAATCGCTGGCCCAGTCGGGCTTCGATCCGCTGAGCCGCACCTGCCGCTTCATGCTGACGGAGGAAGCGCACCACATGTTCGTGGGCGAGACCGGTGTCGGCCGCACGATCCAGCGCACCTGCGAGGTGATGAACGAGCACGGCATCACCGATCCGTTCGACACCGACAAGATCCGCGCGCTCGGCGTCATCGACCTTCCGACGATCCAGAAGAAGCTGAACCTGCACTACACGCTGTCACTGGACCTGTTCGGCTCGGAAATCTCGACCAACGCGGCCAATTCGTTCAACTGGGGCCTGAAGGGCCGTTATCGCGAAAACAAGCTGGAGGACGATCACCAGCTCAAGAACGCGACCTATCCGGTGGCCGAGTTCGACGGCAAGCAGATCCTGGTGAAGGACGTCAACGCGATTTCGGCGATCAACATGCGCCTGCGCGACGACTATACGGAGGATGCGCGCGGCGGTGTGCGTCGCTGGAACCAGATCATCCGCAAGCACAATGTGGACTTCGAGCTCAACCTGCCGCACGAGGCATTCCACCGCCATATCGGCACCTTCTCCGGGGCGCCGATCACGCCGGAAGGCCTGGTCATCAGCCGCGAGGAGTGGGACAGCCGCCGCGATGAATGGCTGCCGTCGAAGGCCGATGGCGATTTCATCCAGTCGCTGATGAAGCCGGTTTTCGAGCCGGGCAAGTTCGCCGGCTGGATCGCTCCGCCGAAAGTGGGTATCGACAACAAGCCAGGCGACTTCGAATACGTCAAGCTGCACATGGCCTGACGGACAGCGCACGGCGCGCGGTACCGGACAGGACGGGGGCATGGCTGCCATGCCATGCCCCTCACGGCCGCATAACCCGCCAGAACAACGACGGCGCCCAAGCGCCGCGACCGAGGGATGAACCATGACCAAGCCGCTCAAGCAGCATCTCATCGATCCGGAGATCTGCATTCGCTGCTATACGTGTGAAAACACCTGCCCGATCCAGGCCATCACCCATGACGACCTGAATGTCGTGGTGGATTTCGACAAGTGCAATTTCTGCATGGACTGCATTCCCGTCTGCCCCACCGGTTCGATCGATGAATGGCGGGTCGTGACGACCCCCTACACGCTGGAGGAACAGTTCTCCTGGGAAGAACTGCCTGCGCAGGAAGAGATCGCAGCCGGCGAAGGGAGCGCGGAAAGCGGCACGTCCATCGAGGCGCTCGATGACGAAATGGCCAAGCTCCTGGCCGAGGCCCATGCCGGGGCGGGCGGGCGTTCGCGCGCGCCGGACACCGCCGCCAAGCCGACGGTCAATCTCTACACGCTTTCAAAGCCGGCCAAGGCGCGTGTGACCGGCAATTACCGCCTCACGGCGGAAGGCGCCGACAGCGATGTGCGCCACATCATCCTGGATTTCGGCAACCAGCCGATGCCGGTGCTGGAAGGCCAGTCGATCGGCATCATCGCGCCAGGCACGGATGCCAATGGCAAGCCGCACCTGCCGCGCCTTTATTCGGTGTCGAGCCCGCGCGATGGCGAGCGGCCCAATTACAACAACGTCTCGCTGACGGTGAAGCGGGAAGACAGGGGCGTGTGCTCCAACCATGTCTGCGACCTGAAGATCGGTGACGAGGTGGATGTGACCGGGCCGTTCGGCTCGACCTTCCTCATGCCGGAAGATCCGCAGGCGCGGTTGCTGATGATCTGCACGGGCACCGGCTCGGCGCCGTTCCGCGCCTTCACCATGCGCCGCCAGCGCACGGTCGGCGCCCATGGTGGCACGATGACGCTGTTTTTCGGCGCGCGCTCGCCCGATTGCCTGCCTTATTTCGGGCCGTTGAACAAGGTTCCCAATCGCGTGCTGAACAAGCACCTCGTCTTCTCCCGCATTCCTGGCGCGCCGAAGGAATATGTGCAGGACCGGCTGAACGTGGAAGCCGAGGAGATCGGCGAATTGCTCGGCGACCCGAATACCCATATCTACATTTGCGGCCTGCGCGGCATGGAAGAGGGTGTGGAAAAAGCGCTTACCAATATTGCGGAAAGCACCGGGGTGGAGTGGATTTCCCTGCGGGATGCCATGCGCGAACAGGGACGCTACCATGTCGAGACCTATTGAAGACGCCAAGGTCTTCACCCATGCGATCCGCGTCGGCTGGGCCGATTGCGACCCGGCGCGGATCGCCTATACCGGACGCATTCCCTATTTCGCGCTGGAGGCCATCGATGCCTGGTGGGAAGCAAATGTGGGCGAGGACTGGTTCCGCATGAACATCGACAGCGGGATCGGCACGCCTTTCGTCCACCTGTCTGTCGATTTCCGGTCTCCGGTGACGCCGCGCCATGCATTGGAATGCCAGGTGCGCCTGTTGCGCCTCGGCGAGAGTTCTGTCCGGTTTTCCGTCCAGGGCTTCCAGGACGAAACGCTCTGTTTCGAGGGCGAATTCGTGGAGGTCTTCGTCGATGCCAAAACGCATCTCTCAAAGATCAAGGCGCCCGCTTCCGTTCGGGAGAAAATCGCCCATCTGGCCATCAGCGCCTGATTTGCGGAGCGGAATCGCGCTCTTGGGCATTATAACGCAGCTTGCTGTCGCCCGGCCCGTGCATTATTCTGCACCGGATGGGAAAGTAATGCACCGGGGCCGGCGATGTTGAAACGGGCAAGCGACGGCATGGGTCCGCAAGGGGAGGATGGCGCGATCGCGGAATTCATTGCCATGGTTGGCGAGCGTGTGCGGATGGCGCGCAACCGCAAGGGCATTTCGCGGCGCCAGCTTTCCGAATTGTCGGGCGTATCGCAGCGCTACCTGGCGCAACTGGAGGGTGGCGACGGCAATGTCTCGATCGCGCTCTTGCGAAAGATCGCCAATTCGCTGGACTTCGAGGTGGAATGGCTGGTCGGGCGCGACGATCCCTGGACATCCGATGCGATCACGCTGATGCGCCTGTTCCGCCAGGCGACGCGCGACCAGCGGGCGCGGGTCATGGAAATCCTCGATCCCAATGACACGGGTACGCGGCGGGCCGGCCGCGTGGCGCTGATCGGCCTGCGCGGGGCGGGTAAATCCACGCTCGGGCGCATGACGGCGGAAAAACTCGGTGTCGCCTTCGTCGAACTCAACCAGGTGATCGAGGAAGTGGCCGGCATGCCGGTGGACGAGGTGATCGCCCTTTACGGACAGGAAGGCTATCGCAGGCTGGAAAAGCAGGCGCTGGTCAATCTCGTGGCGACCCACGAGCAGCTTGTGCTGGCGGTGGCCGGCGGCATCGTGTCCGAGCCCGATACCTACAATTACCTGCTGCGTCATTGCCACACGATCTGGCTGAAGGCGGCGCCGGAGGAACACATGGCGCGCGTGCGCGGCCAGGGCGACGAACGGCCCATGGCCGGCAATCCGGCGGCGATGGATGAACTGAAGTCCATCCTGACCAGCCGCGAAGCGCTTTATGCCAAGGCGGAAGCCATGGTCGATACGTCCGGCAGTTCGGTCGATGGCAGCATGGAGGCGGTTGTCGAGGCGATCCGCGAAAACGGTTTCCTGCCGGACTGACAGCGAGGCAGTCTCTCGCCCACCTTGCCCGTTGACTTTCCAGGCCGGTGGATGAAACATTCGCGGCAGTCAGGGGCGTCAACCACAGCGGGAGGTTTCCATGCTGTCCATTCCTCGCCCGTTTTCACGGATCATTCTGGCAGCCCTGGTGGTGCTGGCAGGCGCGATGCCCGCTGCGGGTGCCGACGTGCGGCGCATCGAGGTCGTTGAAAACGCGGATTATTTCGGATTCGACCTGCGCACCGAGAAAGACGTGACCCTGGAGCAGTGCAAAGCCATATGCCTTGGCGACCGGGCGTGCCGGGCCTTTACCTACAATGTGCGCGCAGGCTGGTGTTTCCTGAAGAGCGATCATGGCGCCCTCAACAGCTTTGCGGGTGCCATTGCCGGGCGTGTCGTGGTGGAGGCGCGCGAGGATCTGGGCGCGGCGCCGCCGCTTGCCTTCATCCCCGATTCCATGCCGGTCGAAGCAGGGAAATACCGGGCCCGCCTGGCGGGCAATGAAAGCCGGTTCGCCGGCCGTTCGGCCCATGCGATGGCCGAAGAAGGCCGTGCGGCGCTGGCTGGCGGCGATGCACGCCAGGGGGTGGCGCTGCTTTCCGGTGCCGTTGCGCTGCGGCCGGACGACTCGGCCTTCTGGCGCGATCTGGCGCGCGGCATCCGCGTGATGACACCCGAACGTGGCGCGGAACGTTACCAGTTGCAGCAATATGCAACGTCGGCCGCCTTCAATGCCTATGAGACATCGCGCACCACGGCGAACCGGGCCGGCGCACTGGATGAACTGGCCAAGGCTTTGGAGCTGCGCAGCCAGTTCCGCCCCGCGCTGGAAGCCTACAAGGCATCGCTGGCGCTGCAGGAAAACGATCAGGTGCGGGCCGATTTCGCCGATCTGAGAGCGCGCAAGGGATTTCGCGTGATCGACAACACCGTGGATGCCGATACGGCCAATCCGCGTGCCTGCGTGCAGGTGTCGGAAAATCTGGTGAAAGGCCATGACTACGCGCCCTATGTGCGGCTCAATGGCGGCGAGCCGCCATCCTTCGAGGCGCAAGGGCGCGAGATTTGCGTCAATGGCCTCAGGCATGGCGAACGCTATGCACTGACCTTGCGCGACGGGTTGCCGTCGGCAGTCGGCGAAGTGCTTGAGACGCCGGTCGACATTGCCATCTATGTGCGCGACCGTCAGCCTTTCGCGCGCTTCACCGGCGAGGATTTCGTGCTGCCGGCCAAGGGGCGGCAGGCGATCCCGGTCGTGACGGTGAATGCCGGGGCGGTGGATCTGGAACTGTACCGGATCGGTGCGCGGGCCCTGTCACGGTTGCTGGAAGACGGCCGCTTCCTGCAGGGCCTGTCCGGCTACCAGGCGCAGGACATTCGCGACCGGCAGGGCGAACTTGTCTGGTCCGGTTCCATGGACACGCCCGGAGGCCTGAACGAAGAGGTCACCACCGCGCTGCCGCTGGAAACGGTCCTGCCGTCGCGCGCGCCCGGCGTCTATGCGCTGGTGGCGACGGCGCAAGGCGCGCGTAGCGATGATTGGGAAAACCGCGCCACGCAATGGTTCACGGTATCCGATATCGGCCTGTCGGCCCGGACCGGCCTCGACGGGATGCATGTCCATGCCCGATCGCTGGACAGCGCCGCGCCGATTGCCGGCGCGAGCGTGCGTCTCCTGGCGCGCAACAACGAGGTCCTGGGCGAGGCGGTGACCGATGACTCCGGCCAAGCGCGCTTCGATGCCGGCCTTGTGCGGGCCACGGGTGGCCTGGCGCCAGCCCTGCTGCTGGCGGAGGCTGACGGGTCCGGTTTCGTGTTTCTCGATCTCAACCGCGCGGGGTTCGACCTGTCGGACCGCGGCGTCGAGGGCAGGCCCGCGCCTGGCGCCATCGATGTCTACGCGTTTTCCGAACGCGGCATCTACCGGGCCGGCGATACGGTTCACGTCACCGCGCTGGCGCGCGACGGCGCGGCCGTTGCCGTGGAGGATCTGCCGCTGACCTTCGTCTTCCGGCGCCCGGACGGCAAGGAGGAGCGGCGGCTGGTTTCGTCTGCGCCGAAGGCGGGCGGCCATGTCGTGGCTCTCGACCTGCCGGACAACGCCATGCGTGGCGCCTGGACGGTGCGCATCCATGCCGATCCCGAGCGAGAGGCACTGGCCGAGCAGACCTTCCTGGTGGAGGATTTCGTTCCCGACCGGATCGAATTCGATCTGGCCGCTTCGTCAGGGCCGGTGCTGGACCCGGAACAGGGCGGGGCGGTGACGGTGAACGGCCGGTTCCTGTATGGCGCGCCGGCGGCGGGGCTTTCCATGGAAGGCGAGGTGCAGATCAGCCCGGTGGCCAGCCGTCCGGGGCATGAGGGATATGTCTTCGGCCTTGCGGAGGATGACGAGGACGGGCGCACCACGGTTCCACTGCAAGACCTGCCGGTGCTGGACGGGCAGGGGCGCGCGGAGATCGGCATCGATCCCGGCACCTTGCCGTCGACCACCCGGCCGCTCGAGGCGGTGGTAACGGTGCGCCTGCGCGAGGGGGCAGGGCGCGCGGTGGAGCGCAGCCTGACCATGCCAGTCCGGCCGCAGGGCACGATGATCGGCATCAAGCCCGGCTTTGCCGGAGACCAGGCGCCGGAGGGCTCGACGGTTTCCTTCTCCATCATCGCGGTCGATCCCGATGGGGCAAGGGTGGCGGCACAAGGCCTTGACTGGCGGCTCTTGCGCGTGACCCGCAACTATCAATGGTATCGCGACGGCAACGAGTGGCGCTACGAGGCGGCGGATTTCACCTCGCTGGCCGCCAGCGGCACGGTCGATGTCGGGGCAGACATGCCGGCTTCCGTTGCCATGCCCGTGGATTGGGGGCGCTACCGGCTGGAAGTGGAAGGCGCGGATGCGATCACAAGCCATGACTTCCAGGCCGGGTGGTATGTGGAAACCTCTTCCCTCGATACACCGGACGGGCTGGAAATCGCGTTGGACAAGGCGCATTACCGGCCCGGTGACATTGCAAGGCTGAAGGTGTCGCCGCGTTTCGCCGGTGAACTGCTGGTTACCGTCGGAGCCGATCGCGTCCTTGCCACGCAGCATGCCAGCATTCCGGCCAGCGGCGGCGAAATCACCTTCCCCGTGGGCGCCGATTGGGGAGCGGGCGCCTATGTCACGGCGACGCTCTACCGGCCGGGCTCGGCGGGCGAAAGCCGGATGCCGGCGCGCGCCATCGGCGTGAAATGGCTCGCCGTGGATGCCAGCGACCGGACGCTTTCGCTGACTGTCGACACCCCGCCGCAGACCGTTCCGGGCCAGCCATTCGAGGTGCCATTGTCGGTCACCGGTGCCAGGTCCGGCGAAACCGTCTACGCGACCATCGCGGCGGTCGATGTCGGCATCCTTAACCTGACCGGCTACGAGCCGCCCCGGCCGGAGGCCTGGTATTTCGGCCAGCGGCGGATGGGCCTTGAAATCCGCGATGTCTACGGCCGCCTGATCGACGGCTCGCAAGGCGCGCTGGGGCGTGTGCGAACCGGCGGCGACGGGCCCGGCATGCAATCCAGGGGCAGTCCGCCAAAGGGCAGGCTCGTTGCCTTCTTTTCCGGGCCGGTGCAACTGGACGCCGAGGGCAAGGCGGCCGTGCGCTTCGACATGCCGCAATTCAACGGAACTGTGCGCGTGATGGCCACGGCCTGGAGCGCGACGGCGACCGGCTCTGCATCACGCGACGTGACCGTGCGCGAACCGGTCGTGGTGATTGCCGGCGCACCGCGTTTCATGGCAACCGGCGACCGTTCCGAATTGCGCTTCGATATCACCAACACGGATGGTCCGGCGGGAGACTATGTCCTTTCGGTGGAAACCCGGGGTCCGTTGCGGCTCGCGGGCGAATTGCCGGCGCGCATCGCGTTACGGAAAGGCGGGCGGAGCGTGCTGCGGCTGCCGGTCGCCGCCGGAGCGCCGGGGGACGCGGAAGTGGCGCTGACACTGACCCACGATGAGGGCACGCGCATCCGGCATGACGTTTCCTTCCCGGTTCGTCCCGGTGCGCTTCCGGTCACCGTGCGGCGCGAGATCGAACTGCTTGCCAATGGCGGGGGGCTTGCCGTTGACCGGCAATTGCTGGCCGACAGCGTCATTCGTGATGCCACGGTTTCGGTCTCGGTGACGCGGCTGGCTGCCTTTGACGTGCCCGGCCTGCTCATGAGCCTCGACCGCTATCCCCATGACTGCGCGGAACAGACGACAAGCCGGGCCTTGCCGCTGCTCTACCTGTCGGAACTGGAGGGCGAGGCAAGCGATCCGGCCATCGACAGGCGCATCGAGGAGGCGATTGCGCGGGTGCTGGCTTTCCAGTCCGCAAGCGGGTCGTTCGGCCTGTGGTCGCCGGGCGCAGGCGATCTCTGGCTCGATGCCTATGTCAGCGATTTCCTGACACGGGCACGTGAAAAGGGTTTCGACGTGCCGCAGACCGCCATGGATCTCGCCGTCGGCAACCTGGAAAACAATCTCGCCTATGTGAACGATGTGAGCGGGCGCGGCCGCGAGATCGCCTATGCGCTCTATGTGCTGGCACGACACCGCAAGGCCTCGGCCGGCGACCTGCGCTATTATGCCGATACAAAGCTCGATGCCTTCGACAGCCCGATGGCACGGGCGCAACTGGCGGCAGGGCTTTCGCTCTACGGCGATGGCGAGCGCTCGGCCCGCTTGTTCAAGGCGGCGCTGGATCTGGCTGAAGCGCAGGCGGATCACGCAGTGCTGGCGCGCCAGGATTATGGTTCAAAGCTGCGCGATGGCGCTGCAATTCTCGCTCTTGCAGCCGAGAGCCGGCCGCAGCCCGGCGGCATGGCGGCGATGACCCGTTTCGTGACCGGACAGAAGCAACGGCGGCCGCATACCTCCACCCAGGAGGAGGCGTGGCTGCTTCTGGCGGCACGCGCGCTTGCCGGACAGGATGCGGCCATGAAGCTGAGCGTGAACGGCATGGATCATTCGGGCCCGTTCACCCTTCGCCGCTCCGGCGTCGATCTGCTCGACGCACCTGTTTCGGTGAAGAATTTCGGTGGCGAACCGGTGACCGCACTCGTCACCTCCGTGGCCGCGCCGATCGATCCGCTGCCGGCGGGCGGTAACGGTTTCACCATTGCGCGCAGTTACTTCACGCTGGATGGCAGGCCGGCGAGCCTGCAACAGGTGGAGCAGAACCAGCGCCTTGTCGTGGTGCTGCAGATCGCCGAACTCAACACCTGGCCATCGCGCATCGTGGTGACAGACCTGCTGCCGGGCGGTTTCGAGATCGACAATCCGGCGCTGGCCGGCAGTGCGCAACTGAAGAATTTCGATTGGCTGGGCGATGTCAGTCCGGCCCATCTGGAATTCCTTGACGACCGGTTCGTGGCGGCATTCGACCGGTCGGCCGGTGACAGCCGGGCGCTGCAACTGGCCTATGTGGTGCGGGCAGTGACGCCGGGCACCTACATTCACCCGGCTGCGCAGGTGGAAGACATGTACCGCCCGCAATTCTCTGCGCGCACGGCGGCGGGTTTCGTGGAGGTCAGGGAGTTGCGCTGATGCGGGCGCTTTCCTTCCTCAAATGGATGGCCGGCGGACTGGCGGGGCTGTTCTTTGCAGCTGCTGGGGTTTCCGCCCTGGACGAGGCCCTTCCGCCGCCGCTCGAAGCCCCGGCTTATTCGGCGCAGGTCCTTGACCGGCATGGCGCGCTGCTGTTCGCGCAGGCAACGGAAGAGGGGCGCTGGCGCTTTCCGGTCTCGCTGGATGGCGTGGACGACGATTTCCTGGCCATGCTCGTCGCCTTCGAGGACAAGCGGTTCTTCAGTCATGCCGGCGTCGATCCGCTGGCAATTGTCCGGGCCGGCTGGCAATTGGCCATGCAGGGGCGGATCGTCTCCGGTGGATCGACCATCACCATGCAGCTTGCCCGGCTTCTGGAGCCGCGCGCCGAACGGTCGATGACGGCAAAGCTCCGGCAGATGCTGCGTGCGATCCAGATCGAGCGGCGGCTTTCCAAGCGGGAAATCCTGGAACGCTACCTGACCATAGCGCCCTATGGCGGCAATCTGGAAGGCATTCGGGCTGCAACGCTGGCCTGGTTCGGCAAGGAACCGGGTAAATTGCGCCTTTCGGAGGCGGCGCTGCTGGTGGCCTTGCCGCAATCGCCGGAAGTGCGGAGGCCCGATCGTGCAGCGGATGCAGCGCGGGCGGCGCGGGACCGGGTGCTGTGGCGCATGGCCGAGGCCGGGCTTGTTCCCGAAACGGAAATCGCACGGGCTTCCAGCTTCGATGTGCCGCATCGGCGCAGGGCCATGCCATCGCTGAGTCCGCATCTGGCGATGCGCCTGCTTGCAGTGCATGACGCCAAGGAGGCATCCGTGCGGCTGACGCTGGACGGCCTGCGTCAGGGTGCCCTTGAAACGGTGGCGCGCGAAGGGGCCGAACGGCTGCCGCCGGGTGTCTCCGTGGCGATGGTGCTCCTCGATGCGGCAACGGGTGACATGCTGGCCCGCGTGGGTTCCGCAGGCTATCTCGATGAGCGCCGCTCCGGCTGGGTGGACATGGCGGATGTGCCCCGTTCGCCAGGCTCCGCGCTCAAGCCGTTCATCTACGGGCTCGCTTTCGAGCAGGGCCTGGTGGCGCCCGAAACCATCATCTCCGACCGGCCAGCCGACTTCGGCGGCTATCGTCCTGCCAATTTCGACATGGGCTACAAGGGTGATGTTTCCGTGCGAGAAGCCCTGCAATGGTCGCTCAACGTCCCGGCGGTGCGCCTGCTGGATGCTGTGGGGCCGCAGCGGCTGGCATCGCGGCTGCGAAGGGCCGGTGCCAGCCTCGTTCTGCCGCAAGCCGGTGCCCCCGGCCTTGCCATCGGTCTTGGCGGTGCGGGCGTGACGCTGACCGGGCTGGCCGAGGCCTATACTGCCTTGGCCAACACGGGTGAAGGTACAAGGGCGCGGCTGCATCACGGCCCCCCGGAGCGGCCGCGGCGCATACGTGTCCTGGAACCGGCAGCGGCATGGCAGGTGGGCGAAATCCTGTCCGGGGTCTCGCCGCCTGCCGGGGCCGCGCAAACCGGAATCGCCTACAAGACCGGCACGTCCTACGGCTATCGCGATGCCTGGGCAGTGGGGTTTGACGGGCGGCATGTGCTGGCCGTGTGGACCGGCCGGCCGGACAATGCCGCCGTGCCGGGGATGAGCGGCGCAAAGGCCGCGGCGCCGATCCTGTTCGACGGCTGGGTGCGGGCGGGACTGGGTCATGCGCCCCTGCCGGCGCGGCCGCGCGGTGCCGTTGAACTGGCGCATGGCGATCTGCCGCAAGCGCTGAAGCGCTTCACGCACCGGGCGCCGAGCGAGACAAGGGAAGCGCCGGAGCCGGCTCCGGTGATCGTCTATCCGCCAGCGGGTGCGCGTGTCGAACTGGCCGGCAGCGATGCCATGCAGCCTCTCATCCTCAAGCTGCAAGGGGGGCGGGCGCCGTTTCGCTGGCTGGCCAATGGCGCGCCGCTGGATGGCGCCTCGCGCCGGCGCATGCGCCAATGGCAGCCGGACGGCAAGGGCCATCAGCGCCTGACGGTGATCGATGCGGCGGGGCGGGCGGCCAGCGTGGATCTCTTCGTCCAGTAGTCGCGGGCCCGGTCAGCGGATAGAGGCGTGGCGCTCCCAGAAATCCACCGCGCGGACGTAGGACTCGCGGTCAATGGCGACGCCGGAGCCCCCCTCCGCGCGACCAAGGCTGTTGCGCATCTGGGTGATCGGCGGCATGGGCGGCTCAACCGGTTCCAGCGTGCCAATGACCGAGACGATACCCCAGTCGCAATCGGGCACGATTTCCGCATCGGGACCATCGGCGGCCTCGGCGTCGAGTTGGGCCTTGCTGTAGAGAATGACGTCCAGCCATCTGGCCAAGGGCGCTTCCACACCCTCGAACCAGCGTTCCAGAACCGCCAGTTCGCCCTCCCGGCGCGCCTTGTATCCCGACCGCAGACAATGGCGGTTTTCATCCGTGACCGGGGCGAAGGAACACCGCGTGGGGGAGGAATTTTCGAGGAAAAGATGCTTGCAGAAAGGGGCATAGCCATCCACGAGGCGGGCGCCGGCAGATAGCGCGGCATGGCACGATGCGACGAGTTGATCGGGCGGAAGGCCGATCATGCGCCTGGCGCCGGCGTCTTCCTGCCATTGGCGCATGGCAAAGCCTGTCATGGCAATCTTCATGGCGCGCTCCTGTGCGATGAATGCCAGCATGGTGCCATGGCCGAACGTTCCGGCATGATCATGTGCCAGCCGGTTCCTGGGGGCGGGCTCATGCAGGACAAGGGAAATTGGCGCTCAGGCGCGGGATTTCGGCCGTAGGCGCACGACCACATCGACATGGGCGATTTCCATGCCCTCTGGCGGCTCGGGCAGATTTGCAACCCGCAGCGCGCCTTCCGGACCCTGATCCGGAATATCGAGAACCTGCCCCCGGCCTTCGACGAAGAAGTGATGGTGATCTGATGTGTTGGTGTCGAAATAGGTCTTGTTCGTCTCGATGGCGAGAACGCGCAGAAGGCCTGCTTCGGTAAACTGGTGCAGCGTGTTGTAGACCGTGGCCAGAGACACGGCGATGCTTTCCTGCTGCGCCTCGGCGTGAATTTCTTCCGCCGTCACATGTCGGTCGCCGCGGGTGAAGAGGAGCGTGGCCAGATGCATGCGCTGGCGCGTCGGGCGCAGGCCCGAAGCGCGCATGCGGTCGCGAAGGCGGGAGGCCCAGCACAAAGGCCCATGCGCGCCCGCTTTGGCATTCTGGCTCCTGATCATCGATGTCCGGTCCGTAGTCTGCATTATCTTGCACATCCTGTTCAGGCGGAGAGTATCGCGCGTGGTGCCGTTTTGCAAGACCGTCCCGATCCGGCGAGGAAGCAGCGCGCATTCCCGTTACCGATCAGAACATAGGCTCTCAAGTTACGATTACAAACCCCAGCGGTCCACCGCCTTGATCTCGATCAACCCGAAAACGGCGGATAAGTGCAGCGAAATGCCGCCATGGTGTGCGACCGGCCGGTTCCCGCGCCGCCCATGCTGTCCGCGCTTGCCGGCTGCTGGCGAAAAAAATCGCCGGGCTTTGCGAGAACGGCTTGCCGGGATCGAGGGATTGTGCATAATAATGCACAAATCGGCCGTCTGGAGGAACAATGGCGGCGGTGCAACAAGCACGGGGATGCTGCGGTTCGTCTTGTTCCGCAGGCTCCCTTTTTCGGGGAGGGACACATGAGCGAGGCCGAGGCCAACGCCAATGCGGCGTGGTATTTTGTTGACAGGCATCTGGCGACGCGGGCCGACAAGCCCGCCTTTGTGGAGTCGCAGCCGGACGGTAGGGTGCTGACCTATGGCGGACTGGCCGAGGCGAGCGACCGCATGGCGTCGCTCTACCGGCGCCATGGCATCCGGCGGGAAGACCGCGCCGCCATGATTGTCCTCGACATGGTCGAATTCCCGATCATCTTCTGGGGCTCGCTCAAATGCGGCGTCGTGCCGATTGCCATCAACACGCTGCTTGGCGGCGATGTCTATGATGCCATCCTGCGCGACAGCCGGGCCCGCGTGCTCTTCGTTTCGCAGGCGTTGTGGCCGGTGGTCGAGCCGGTGGTGAAGAACCAGCCCCATATCGAGAGAATCGTCTTCATCGGCGACAACGCGCCGGAAGGCACGCTGCATTTCGCCAGCGAACTGGCTTCGAGCGAGCCGGTGGCAATGATCGAGGCCGGCAGCGACGAATGCGCCTTCTGGCTCTATTCGTCCGGCTCCACGGGCAGGCCGAAGGGCGTGCGCCATGTCCATGGCAGCCTGCGGGCAACCGCCGATACCTATGGTGCGCAGGTGCTGGGCATTCGCGAGGATGACGTGGTGTTCTCGGCGGCGAAGTTCTTCTTTGCCTACGGGCTCGGCAATGCCATGACCTTTCCCATGTCGGTGGGTGCGACCACGGTGATCCTGGCCGGCCGGCCGACACCGGACAGCGTGCTGGACATTTTCGAACGGCACCGGCCAACCATCTTCTGCGGTGTGCCGACGCTTTATGCCGCGCTTGTCGCAGCCATGAAAGGCGGGCGGCCGGCTGGTTTCGACCGGCTGCGTCATTCCATCTCGGCCGGGGAGGCCCTGCCTGAAGAAGTCGGCAAGCGCTGGGAGGCAATCACCGGAACACCGATCCTCGACGGTGTCGGATCGACCGAGATGCTGCACATCTTCCTTTCCAACCGGCTGGGTGACGTGGTCTACGGTACATCCGGCACGGCGGTACCGGGCTACGAATTGCGGCTGGTGGATGAGAACAACCGCGATGTCGCGCCCGGCGAGGTGGGCGAATTGCTGGTGAACGGACCGTCGGCAGCCGACGGCTACTGGAACCAGCGCGACAAGAGCCGGTCCACCTTCGAGGGTGCATGGACGCGCACCGGCGACAAGTATGAACTGCGCGAGGACGGCCGGCTCGTCTATTGCGGGCGCACCGACGACATGTTCAAGGTATCGGGCATCTGGCTGTCGCCCTTCGAGGTGGAGCAGGCGCTGGTGACCCATCCGGCGGTGCTGGAGGCTGCGGTGGTCGCCGAGCGCGACGAGGATGGACTGGAGAAACCGAAAGCCTTCGTGGTGTTGAAGGAAGGCGGCGAAGACGATGATGCGTTCCGCGAGCAGCTCAAGGAACACGTCAAGGCCAGGATCGGAAAGTGGAAATATCCGCGCTGGGTTGAGGTGGTCGATGACCTGCCGAAAACCGCGACCGGAAAGATCCAGCGGTTCCGGCTGCGCGCCTGAGCATGACGGCGCTGGAAGATGCGCTGGCCATCGCCGAACAGGCATTGGAGCCGGGCATGCGTGCCCGGCTCGAAATTCATCTTGCCGAGAGGTTGCCGCAGCATCCCTACCGGCCCGGCCTGACGCCGCGGCCCGAAAGTGGCGTCATCTTCGACATCTCGGACAGGGCAGGGCGCACGCTGACAAGCCCTGACTGGCGGTCCAGCGAAGCCTGGACGGCAGGCTTCCTGCTGTTGCGGCGCGGTTATTTCTGGGAGGCGCATGAGGTCTGGGAGCCGGTCTGGCACGCACTTGCGCCCAATGGCGCGGAGCGGCTGTTCGTTCAGGCGGCCATCCAGCATGCCAATGCGCGGCTGAAGGAAGCCATGGGGCGGGACAGGGCCGCGGCACGTCTGCACACGCTCGCCGGGGCGCAGTTCGAGGATGCCCGCAGACGCGGCTTCCGGCCCGAAGGATGAGCCGGCCTTTCCAGGCGCCCGTTCCACGGCTCCGCATGGGACAACCTCATCCATTGCCTGAAATGGATGCGGTTCTGATTCCGGCTTTTAAGACAAGCCTTTGTAAATATTACTTTATTCTAAAAGTAGCGGGCCGCGGTGCTGTCGCGGGGATGACGGCATCAATATGCGCGTCATTCGTGTTTTGACCGATTGATAAAAAAATTTTCTGTGCTAGCCTTTCCTCAAAAGAAGCAGAAATGGGGAACTGAACATGGCTGGAAACTCCTTGAAGGAGGGCATTGCCGCGGGCCGGCTTACGCCCGAGGATTATGTCCGCAACTTTTCCGACCTGCATCCGCCGCTGGATGCACATGAAGCACGCGTGGAGGCGGATCGCTGCTATTTCTGTCACGACGCGCCGTGCATGAATGCCTGCCCGACCGCCATCGACATTCCGATGTTCATCCGGCAGATCCAGACGGGCAATCCGCTGGGGGCGGCAAAGACCATTTTCGACCAGAACATCCTGGGCGGCATGTGTGCCCGGGTCTGCCCGACGGAGACGCTGTGCGAGGAGGTTTGCGTGCGCGAGGTGGCCGAGGGCAAGCCGGTGCGCATTGGCGAGCTGCAGCGCTTCGCCACCGATACGGCGATGCGCCAGGGCAAGCAGTTCTATGGCCGGGCGCCTGCCACCGGGAAAACGGTTGCTGTTGTCGGCGCAGGTCCGGCGGGGCTGGCATGCGCCCACCGGCTGGCCATGAAGGGCCATGCGGTGGAGGTTTTCGAGGCGAGGCCAAAGGCAGGCGGCCTGAACGAATACGGTATTGCCGCCTACAAGGCGACCGATCGTTTTGCCGAGGCCGAGGTGAATTACGTGACCGCGATTGGCGGCATCGCGATCCACAATGGCAAGGCATTGGGCCGGGACGTTCATCTCGGCGACCTGCTGGACCGGTATGACGCGGTGTTCCTCGGCATGGGGCTGGCAGGGGTGAATTCGCTGGGCAATGCGGATGCGCAGGCCGAGGGCTCCGACGATGCGGTGGAATGGATTGCCGGGTTGCGCCAGGCCGGCGATCTGGCCGGCATTCCGGTGGGGCGGCGTGTCGTCGTCATCGGCGGTGGCATGACGGCCATCGACGCGGCCGTCCAGGCCAGGGGCCTGGGGGCGGAAGAGGTGACGGTGGCCTATCGCGGGCCGCAGGCGCGCATGAAGGCGTCGGGTTTCGAGCAGGAACTGGCGCAGACCAAGGGCGTGGTGCTGCGTTTCGGCATGCAGCCGAAGCGTATCGTTTCGGACGGCGGCCGGGTGGTTGCTGTCGAGTTCGAACGCGATGGCGAGACGGTGGCGATTGCCTGCGACCAGGTGTTCAAGGCGATCGGCCAGACCTTCGAGCCGTCGAGCCTGAACGGCTCGTCCCCGTCCATCACGCTGGAGGGCGGGCGCATTGCCGTGGACGCGGAGGGGCGCACGTCGCTTCCGGCCGTCTGGGCAGGAGGCGACTGCACCAATAGCGGCGACGACCTGACCGTCACGGCCGTGGCGCAGGGCCGCGATGCCGCCGAATCCATTCATCAAGCGCTGATCGCCTGACAGGGAGGAGAGAACCCATGGCCAATCTTGCTTCCAACTTTCTCGGCATCAGGTCGCCCAATCCGTTCTGGCTGGCCTCGGCGCCGCCAACCGACAAGGAATACAATGTGCGCCGTGCCTTCGAGGCCGGCTGGGGCGGCGTCGTCTGGAAGACCCTCGGCGAGGCGGGACCGCCGGTCGTCAATGTCAACGGGCCGCGCTACGGTGCGATCTGGGGTGCTGACAGGCGCCTGCTGGGCCTCAACAATATCGAACTGATCACCGACCGGCCGCTGGAGGTGAACCTTCGCGAGATCAAGGCGGTCAAGCGCGACTATCCGGACCGGGCGCTGATCGTTTCGCTCATGGTCCCCTGCGAGGAGAACGCCTGGAAGGCCATCCTGCCGCTGGTGGAGGAAACCGGCGCGGATGGCATAGAGCTGAATTTCGGTTGTCCGCACGGCATGGCCGAGCGCGGCATGGGCTCCGCCGTGGGCCAGGTGCCGGAATATATCGAGATGGTGACCCGCTGGTGCAAGCAGAACACGCGGATGCCGGTCATCGTGAAGCTGACACCCAACATCACCAACATCATCTATCCGGCGGAGGCGGCCAGGCGCGGCGGCGCGGATGCCGTCAGCCTCATCAACACCATCAACTCGATCACCTCGGTCGATCTTGACAGTTTCGCGCCCGAGCCGACCATTGACGGCAAGGGAACCCATGGCGGCTATTGCGGGCCGGCGGTCAAGCCGATCGCGCTGAACATGGTGGCCGAGATCGCGCGCAATCCGGCCACGGCGGGCCTGCCCATTTCCGGCATTGGCGGCGTGACCACCTGGCGCGACGCGGCCGAATTCCTGGCACTCGGCTGCGGCACGGTGCAGGTCTGCACGGCGGCGATGACCTACGGGTTCAAGGTGGTGCAGGAGATGATCGCCGGCCTCGAAAACTGGATGGACGAGAAGGGCCATGCCGATCTCGACAGCGTCATCGGCCGGGCTGTCGGCAACGTCACCGACTGGCAGTATCTCAACCTCAACTATGTCACCAAGGCGCGCATCGACCAGGATGCCTGCATCCAGTGCGGGCGCTGCCACATTGCCTGCGAGGACACCTCGCACCAGGCGATCACGCACATGGTGGACGGCAAGCGCCATTTCGAGGTGCTGGAAGAGGAATGCGTGGGCTGCAACCTTTGCGTCGACGTCTGCCCGGTGGATAACTGCATCACCATGGTGCCGTTGCAAGCCGGGGCGCTGGACAAGCGTACGGGCAAGGTGGTCGAAGGCGAGTATGGAAACTGGACCACGCATCCCAACAATCCGGCAGTCCGGCAGGCCGCCGAATAGCGCTCTCGGTTCCTCCCCCGAGCGGGCCGGGCCGGCTGTGGCCCGGCATGCGGTTGACGGCCGGTCCCGGCGCGCAAGGAAAGGGGAACCCCGTTGAGCGGACACGGCCATGCCATCGGGCGGCAGAAGTGGCTGGGCCATCTGGCCATGATGCTGTTCGCGGCGCTGATCGCCGGCTCCTTTTCCTTCGGAGCGCTGACAGCGCCGCATATCGGTGCGGCGCCCATCACGGCAATCCGATTCGTTCTGGGGGCTGCGGTGATGGCGCTGGTCGTTGCGCTGACGGTGCGCCACGGGCTGCGCTGGCCGCAGCAACCATGGCGCTTCGTCCTGCTCGGCGGCCTGATGGGCGTCTATTTCGTCACGATGTTCATCGCGCTCGGCATCGCCAGGCCCGTGTCCATCGGCGCGGTTTTCACGCTCAATCCGTTTTTCTCCGCCATTTTCGGCTACGTCCTGTTGCGGCAGGTGCCGCGCCCCATCGTGCTTGCCAGTCTGCTGGTCGCGGCGGCCGGTGCGGTTTGGGTAATCTTCCGCGGCGATCTGAACGCCATGCTGCGCTTCGAGATCGGGCGAGGCGAGCTGATCTACCTTTTCGGCGTCATCTGCCACGCCGCCTATGCACCCTTGATCCGCAAGTTCTCCAGGGGTGAACCCGTTGCGGTCTCGACCCTGTGGTCGGTGACGGCGACCGCGCTTCTCGTTTCGCTCTATGGCTGGACCGGGATCGGCGAAACCGACTGGACGGCGCTGCCGGCAATCGTCTGGATTGCGGTGGGCTATCTCGGCATCGTGACAACGGCGTTCACGCTTTTCCTGCTGCAATTCGCCTCGCTGCGCCTTCCCGCCGCCAAGGTCTATGCCTACGGCTACCTCACGCCCGCCTTCATCATCCTGCTGGAGGGCATGATCGGGCATGGCTGGGCGGCGCCGGTCGTGATGGCCGGCGCGCTGGTCACGCTGCTCGGGCTGGTCGTCCTGGCGCTTTCGCCGGACATGTGAGGCAGGCGGACCGACCGTCTCAGCCGATGGAGCGCGATTCGAACATCAGCAGTTCCGCCCCGCCATCGGCGAAATTCGCCAGATCGGCAGCGGCCGCCTTGCCTTCGGGCGAAGCAAGGCCGGCCTTGAGATCCGCCAGTGAGCCGAAATACAGCGTGGCGACGAGGTGAACATCTGTCTCGCCCTTCGGGCCGGTCACCGGACCGGTGGACACATCGAAGCGCTTGACGCCGGGTATGGCCTGGGCCAGCGGAACATGGGTGGCAGCATAATGGGCATCGAATGCAGCCTTGTCCTTGGGTGTGCGGTAGATGACAACGAGTTTTGCCATGGTCTCCTCCCTCGCTTGGATCGACTGTCACTGTCAGGGAGGACAAGCCTGAACCTTTTGCCCGCGCATATCCAGTGCCGGGCCTGACAAAAGCCCGGGCGGCTAGTTCGCGGGCTTGAGGCCGTCGAGGAAGAGCTGTTCAAGGAAGCGGGCAGCATCCTCGTAGCGGCCGTCCCCGCCACGGTCGGGACCGAGCACGGTGCAGACCTGCGTATCGAAGTCCGCGTAGTGCTGGGTGGTGGCCCAGATGGCGAAGATCAGGTGGTAGGGGTCGGCCTGTTTCAGCTTTCCCGCGCGCATCCAGCTTTTCAGCACCTTGGCCTTTTCATCGACCAGCGGCTTCAGTTCACCTTCGAGCATGGCCATGATGCGTGGCGCGCCCTGGAGGATCTCATTGGCGAAGAGGCGGCTCTCGCGGGGGAAGTCGCGCGCCATCTCGATCTTGCGGCGGATATAGGAGCGCAGTTCGACAATGGCATCGCCGGCCTCGTCCATTTCCTTGAGCGGATCGAGCCACATGTCGAGAAGCCCATGGATCAGCGTCTCGAAAATGGCTTCCTTGGTCTTGAAGTAATAAAGCAGGTTGGGCTTGGACATGCCCGCCGCTTCCGCGATCTGGTCGATTGTCGCGCCGCGAAATCCGTGCGATGAAAAGACATCGAGGGCCGCTTCGAGAATGATCTCGCGCTTTTCGCGCTGGATTCGCGTCTGGGGCCGGTTTTCCGTCATCGCCATGGCGGAACAGTCCGGTTCTTGTGCATCTGGCCGGGGAGCGCCAGCTTAAATACGGTCACGGTTGTCCTTCTCCAGCAATTTCCCTTGACCCTCGCATTGGCAATGCTACGATTTGTCCAACCGGTCAAAAAATATGTATCACAGCTTGTGCCGTGGTCAAACAGTGCCGGATCAACAACCGGGAGAAAGCCGCATGTCCAACCGTCTTGCCGTGGCGCCGAACGATCTGAGCGCGTTCTGGATGCCGTTCACGGCCAATCGCCAGTTCAAGAAGGCGCCGCGCATGCTGGTCGGCGCGCAGGACATGCATTACACCGCATCCGATGGCCGCAAGATCCTCGACGGGACGGCGGGTCTGTGGTGCGTGAATGCCGGCCATTGCCGTCCGAAGATCACCGAGGCGATTCGCGAGCAGGCGGGCGAACTTGACTATGCGCCGGCCTTCCAGATGGGCCATCCCAAGGCGTTCGAACTGGCCAACCGGCTCATCGACATAGCGCCGGACAACATGGCGCATGTGCTGTTCACCAATTCGGGTTCCGAATCTGTCGATACGGCGCTGAAAGTGGCGATTGCCTATCACAGGGCCAAGGGCAACGGATCGCGGTTCCGCCTGATCGGCCGCGAGCGCGGCTATCACGGCGTCAATTTCGGTGGCATTTCGGTGGGCGGCATCGTGGCCAACCGCAAGATGTTCGGTACGCTGCTGACCGGCGTCGACCACATGCCGCACACCCACCAGCCGGGCAAGAACGCGTTCACCCGCGGCGAGCCCGAGCATGGCGGGGACCTGGCGGACGAGCTGGAGCGCATCGTGACGTTGCACGACGCCTCGACCATCGCGGCGGTCATCGTCGAGCCGGTGGCCGGTTCGACGGGCGTTCTCATTCCGCCGAAGGGTTACCTGCAGCGCCTGCGCGACATCTGCACCAAGCACGGCATCCTGCTGATCTTTGACGAGGTCATCACCGGGTACGGCCGGCTCGGCACGCCGTTCGGCGCGGACTATTTCGGCGTGAAGCCCGATATCATGGTGACCGCCAAGGGGCTGACCAACGGCGTGATCCCGATGGGCGCGGTCTTCGTGACCAAGGAAATCCATGACACGTTCATGACCGGGCCGGAGCACCTGATCGAGTTCTTCCACGGCTATACCTATTCGGGCAACCCGATCGCCTCGGCCGCCGCCATCGCCACACTGGATACCTACAAGGAAGAGGGCCTGCTGGAACGCGGTGCGGAACTGGCGCAGCATTGGGAAGACGCGCTGCATTCGCTGAAGGATGCGCCGCATGTCATCGACATTCGCAATATCGGCCTTGTCGGCGCCATCGAGCTGGAGCCGATTGCCGGCGAGCCGACGCGCCGGGCCTTCTCGGCCTTCGTCAAGGCGTTCGAAAAGGGTGCGCTGATCCGCACCACCGGCGACATCATCGCCCTGTCGCCGCCGCTGATCATCACGAAGGGCCAGATCGACGAACTCATCGACCATGTGCGCGAGGTGCTGAACGAAGTGGATTGAAACTGATCGATCCAATCGGGGCAGACCCGCCGCATGCCGCTCCAAACAAGAACCAGAAGGGGAACAGGAATGGCAGCACCGGGGGAAAACTTGCGAATCAATGCCGACAGGCTGTGGGATTCGCTGATGGAGATGGCCAAGATCGGCCCGGGCGTGGCTGGCGGCAACAACCGCCAGACGCTGACCGATGCCGATGGCGAAGGCCGCCGTCTCTTCCAGGCATGGTGTGAAGCTGCCGGCTGCACCATGGGCGTGGACGAAATGGGCAACATGTTCGCCATGCGACCCGGCGAGGACGCGGACGCGCTGCCGGTCTATGTCGGCTCGCACCTGGACACGCAGCCGACGGGCGGAAAATACGACGGCGTGCTCGGCGTGCTGGGCGGCCTGGAAGTCGTCCGTACGCTGAACGACCTGGGCATCAAGACGAAACATCCCATCGTTGTCACCAACTGGACAAACGAGGAGGGAACGCGTTTCGCGCCCGCCATGCTCGCTTCGGGCGTGTTTGCCGGTGTCCACGGGCAGGATTGGGCCTATGACAGGACCGATGCCGATGGCCGGCGCTTCGGCGACGAACTGGTGCGCATCGGCTGGAAGGGTGAGGAACAGGTGGGCGCGCGCAAGATGCACGCCTTCTTTGAACTGCATATCGAGCAGGGCCCGATCCTGGAAGCCGAAGGCAAGGACATCGGCGTCGTCACCCACGGGCAGGGGCTTTCCTGGACCCAGGTGACGGTGACCGGCAAGGAGGCGCATACCGGTTCGACACCGATGCCGATGCGCCGCAATGCCGGTCTTGGCATGGCGCGCATTCTTCAGCTCGTCGACGAGATCGCGCTTTCCCATGCACCTCATGCTGTTGGCGCGGCCGGTCATATCGAGGTTCATCCCAACAGCCGCAATGTGATTCCGGGCAAGGCCATCTTCACCGTGGACTTCCGCTCGCCCGACCTTGCCGTGATCCAGGACATGGAACAGCGCCTGAAGATCGGGGCAAAGGAAATCTGCGATGAAATGGGCCTGCAGGTGGAGTTCGAGAAGGTCGGCGGGTTTGATCCGGTCGAATTCGACGAGGGCTGCGTGAAGGCCATCCGCGATGCCGCGGAGCGGCTGGGTTACTCGCATCGCAACATCATTTCCGGGGCCGGGCACGACGCCTGCTGGATCAACCGGGTGGCGCCAACGGCGATGGTGATGTGCCCCTGCGTGGACGGGCTTTCGCACAACGAGGCGGAGGAGATTTCCAAGGACTGGGCGCGGGCCGGGGCCGACGTGCTGTTCCATGCGGTGGTCGAAACCGCGCAGATCGTCGAGTGAGGCTTCCTTGACCTTCACCCAGAACAAAGCGGTGGCCACGACAGACGAGGCGCAACTGCGCATCGACCTGGCCGCTGCACTCAGGCTGGCGGCGCGCAATGACTGGCACGAGGGCGTCGCCAACCATTTTTCCGCCGCCGTTTCTGCAGACGGGAAGCAATTCCTGGTCAATCCGCGCTGGCGGCATTTCTCGCGGGTGAAGGCATCGGACCTGCTGCTGGTGGATGCCGACGACCCGGAAACGATGAAACGGGCGGATGCGCCGGACCCGTCCGCCTGGTCGATCCATTCGGCCATTCACCGGCGGCTGCCGCAAGCACGCGTGGCGCTGCACCTGCACCCGCCTTACGCCACCACACTGGCCTGCCTGGAGGATCCGGTGATCTACCCGGTAGACCAGGTGACGGCGCGTTTCTTCCGGCGGATCGCCTACGACCTCGACTTCGGCGGCATTGCGACGCAGGAAGCCGAGGGCGAGCGGATCGCCGCGGCCATCGGCAATCACCGGCAGGTGCTGATGGGCAATCATGGCGTGACGACCGTCGCCCCCACGGTCGCGGACGCCGTCGATGCCATGTACCATCTGGAAGGGGCGGCGCGCCAGCTCGTGCTCGCCTATCAGACGGGCCGGCCGCTGGCCGTCATGGATGACGACCTGGCGGAGGCGACAGCAGCGGAATGGGAGGTCTACCGGGAGGCCGAGTTCGCCCATTTCGAGGAGATGAAGCACATTCTGGACGAGGAAGAACCCTCTTACGCCGAGTGAGCCGGACCAAGTATAACCATAAGGGGAACGGACCATGAGCAAGGTCATCAAGAACGGAACCATTGTCACAGCCGACCGCACCTGGAAGGCGGACGTGCTCGTCAAGCACGACAAGATCGTCGCCATCGGGCATGACCTGCACGGCGATCACGAGATCGACGCGACGGGCTGCTACGTGATGCCGGGCGGCATCGATCCGCACACGCATCTGGAAATGCCCTTCATGGGCACCTATTCGACCGACGATTTCGAGAGCGGCACACGCGCCGCGGTGTCCGGCGGCACCACGATGGTGGTGGACTTCTGCCTGCCGAACCCCGGCGAATCGCTGCTGACGGCCATCGACCGCTGGTCGAACAAGTCGACGCGCGCCTGCTGCGACTATTCCTATCACATGGCGATCACCTGGTGGGGCGAGCAGGTGTTCAACGAAATGCCGGAAGTGGTGGAGCGCGGCATCACGTCGTTCAAGCATTTCATGGCCTACAAGGGCGCGCTGATGGTCAATGACGACGAGATGTATGCCTCGTTCCAGCGCTGCGCGGAACTGGGTGCGTTGCCGCTCGTCCATGCCGAGAACGGCGATGTCGTCGCCTCGCTGCAGCAGCGGCTGATGGCGGAAGGCAATGACGGGCCGGAAGCGCATGCCTATTCGCGCCCGCCGGAAGTGGAGGGCGAGGCGACGAATCGCGCCATCATGATTGCCGACATGGCCGGCGTGCCGCTCTATGTCGTGCATACGTCTTGCGAACAGGCGCACGAGGCCATCCGACGGGCCCGCCAGAAGGGCATGCGCGTTTTCGGCGAGCCGCTGATCCAGCACCTGGTGCTCGATGAAAGCGAGTATTTCGACAAGGACTGGGACCACGCCGCGCGCCGCGTGATGAGCCCGCCCTTCCGCAACAAGCAGCACCAGGATTCGTTGTGGGCCGGCCTTGCTGCCGGATCGCTGCAGGTGGTGGCGACGGACCATTGCGCCTTCACCACGGAACAGAAGCGCTACGGCGTGGGGGATTTCACCAAGATTCCGAACGGGACCGGCGGGCTGGAAGACCGTCTGCCGGTGCTGTGGACGCGTGGCGTGAATACAGGCCGGCTGACCATGAACGAGTTCGTGGCCGTGACCTCGACAAATATCGCCAAGATCCTCAACATGTATCCGCGCAAGGGTGCCATCGTGGAAGGCGCCGATGCCGACATCATCGTCTGGGATCCGGAGGCGGAGAAGACGATTGCCGCCGACACGCAGCAATCGGCCATCGATTACAACGTCTTCGAGGGCATCAAGGTGAAGGGCCTGCCGAAATACGTGCTGACGCGCGGAGAAATCGCGGTGGACAATGGCGAGGTTCACGCCAGGCCAGGCCATGGCCAGTTTGTCGGACGTGAGCCGAACATGGCGGTGAACACGGCGCTTTCAACCTGGAAGGAACTGGTCGCGCCACGCAAGGTGGAGCGCAGCGGCATTCCTGCGAGCGGGGTGTAACTTGCAGCACGCAATCATAAAGGCGGGCGGAGTCATCTCCGCCCAGAACCTCTCGCTGACGTTCGAAACCAATGACGGACCGGTTCACGCCCTGTCCGACGTGAATCTCGACATCGGAAAGGGTGAGTTCGTCTCCTTCATCGGTCCTTCGGGCTGTGGCAAGACGACGTTCCTGCGGGTGATCGCCGATCTCGAACAGCCGACGGGCGGGACGATCTCGGTCAACGGCATGACGCCGGAGGAAGCGCGGCGCGCGCGCGCCTATGGCTACGTGTTCCAGGCCGCATCCCTCTATCCGTGGCGGACGATCGAAAAGAACATTGCGCTGCCGCTGGAGATCATGGGAATTTCACGCGCAGAGCAGGGTGAGCGCATCGCCCGTGTGCTGGAACTGGTGGACCTTTCCGGCTTCGGCAAGAAATATCCCTGGCAATTGTCCGGCGGCATGCAGCAGCGCGCCTCGATCGCGAGGGCACTGGCCTTCGATGCGGATCTGCTGCTGATGGACGAACCGTTCGGCGCGCTGGACGAGATCGTGCGCGACCACCTGAACGAACAGCTTCTGAAGCTGTGGGACCGCACGGACAAGACGATCTGTTTCGTGACCCATTCCATTCCCGAAGCCGTCTACCTGTCCACCAAGATCGTGGTCATGAGCCCGCGTCCTGGCCGGGTGACGGACGTGATCGAGTCGACGCTGCCGAAGGAGCGCCCGCTCGACATTCGCGAGACACCGGAATTCCTGGAAATCGCGCATCGGGTGCGCGAAGGCCTGCGTGCGGGGCATAGCTATGACTGAGGTTGCAGCCAATTCGCGGGTGCGGCCATGACCGCTGCCACGCAGACACGAAACGGCCCCTCTGTTCTGGGTCGTGCCTGGGAAGGCACCGCACTGCCGGTCACCATTGTCGTGCTCATCATCGTGGCGATCTGGTATGTGGCTGCCGTGTTCATGAACGCGCCGCAGGAACATGACCGGGCCGAACGGGCGGGGCAGACGCTGTCATTTTCGCAACTCGTCACGCAGACCATGGCGCAGGAGCGTCCGGTGCTGCCGGCACCGCACCAGGTGGTGGTCGAGCTCTGGGATACGACGGTCGGCAAGAAGATCACGTCCAAGCGCAGCCTCGTCTACCACGCCTGGGTCACGCTTTCGGCGACGCTGGCGGGCTTTGCCATCGGCACGGTGCTCGGCATCGCGCTGGCCGTGTTCATCGTGCATAACACGGCGGCCGACAAGTCGCTCATGCCTTGGATCATTGCCTCGCAGACGATCCCGATCCTTGCCATTGCGCCGATGATCATCGTCGTTCTCTACAATATCGGCCTGTCGGGCCTGCTGCCCAAGGCGCTGATCTCCACCTACCTTTCCTTCTTTCCGGTCGTCGTCGGCATGGTGAAGGGGCTTCGCTCGCCGGATGCCATGCAGCTTGACCTGATGCGAACGTGGAATGCGTCGGCGGCGCAAACCTTCTGGAAATTGCGCTGGCCATCCTCCATGCCCTATCTGTTCACGTCGATGAAGGTGGCGGTGGCCATCAGCCTCGTCGGCGCCATCGTCGGCGAATTGCCGACCGGCGCCGTTGCCGGGCTCGGGGCGCGCCTGCTCGCCGGCTCCTATTACGGGCAGACGATCCAGATCTGGTCGGCGCTGTTCATGGCGGCAGGGCTGGCGGCATGCCTGGTGGCGCTGGTCGGGCTGGCACACACGATGGTGCTCAAGCGGATGGGGCAGGCGTGATGGATACCGGCTGGATCATTTTCGCGCTCGTCTTCTGGCTTGGTGCCTGGGCGCTCAACGAATGGCTTGTCCGCCTTCAGCCGGACGGAATGCTGGCGCGCCGCGGCATCGGCCTGGTCGTGCCGCTGCTTTTCGGCATCACCCTGCTGGTGATCTGGGAAGGGATCGTGCGCGGCTTCAACGTGCCGTCGGTGCTGCTGCCCACGCCATCGGCGATCTGGGATCGAATAGCGGGTTCCGTGCCGATCCTGTGGGCGGATTTCCGCCAGACGGTCATCAAGTCTGTCATTCCAGGCTACATCATGGGATGCGGAGCGGGCTTCGTCGTGGCGATCCTGATCGACCGTTCACCGTTCCTGAAGCGCGGCCTGCTGCCCATCGGGAATTTCGTGTCGGCGCTTCCGGTCATCGGCATCGCGCCGATCATGGTCATGTGGTTCGGCTTCGACTGGCAGTCCAAGGCGGCGGTCGTGGTCGTGATGACCTTCTTTCCCATGCTGGTGAATACCGTGCAGGGTCTGGCGGCCGCCAATTCCATGGAAAAGGACCTGATGCGCACCTATGCCGCCAATTACTGGCAGACGCTGGTCAAGCTGCGTCTGCCGGCGGCCAGTCCCTTCATCTTCAATGCGCTGAAGATCAATTCCACGCTTGCACTGATCGGGGCAATCGTGGCCGAATTCTTCGGCACGCCGATTGTCGGCATGGGCTTCCGCATCTCCGCCGAGATCGGGCGCATGAATGTCGACATGGTATGGGCAGAAATCGCCGTCGCCGCCTTGGCGGGTTCTGTCTTCTATGGCGTGGTGGCGCTCATCGAACGCGCCGTCACGTTCTGGCACCCGTCCGTCCGTGGTGGGCGGGCGTAGCAACCCAGGGGAACAAAAATGAAAAAATCACTTGCAACTGCATTCATGGCGTCGGCGCTGGCGCTGACATCCTTTTCGGCCCTTGCGGCGGACAAGCTGACGCTGCAGCTCAAATGGGTCACACAGGCCCAGTTCGCCGGCTATTACGTGGCCAAGGACAAGGGCTTCTACGATGAGGAAAACCTCGATGTGGAGATCAAGCCCGGCGGACCGGACGTGGCTCCGCCCCAGGTGATCGCGGGCGGCGGCGCCGATATCGTGCTCGACTGGATGCCGTCCGCGCTGGCCACGCGCGAGAAGGGCATTCCGCTCGTCAACATCGCGCAGCCGTTCAAGAGCTCCGGCATGATGCTGACCTGCCGCAAGGATTCCGGCATTTCCTCGCCGGAGGACTTCAAGGGCAAGACGCTGGGCGTCTGGTTCGGCGGGAACGAATATCCGTTCCTGAACTGGATGAACAAGCTTGGCTACAAGACCGACGGCAGCCCGGACGGCGTGACCGTTCTCAAGCAGGGCTTCAATGTCGATCCGCTGCTGCAGAAGCAGGCCGACTGCATCTCCACGATGACCTACAACGAATACTGGCAGGTGATCGATGCCGGCCTGACGCCGGAAGAACTCGTCGTGTTCAAGTATGAGGACGAAGGGGTGTCCACGCTGGAAGACGGCATCTGGGTGCTGGAGGACAGCCTGAAGGACCCGGAAATGGTCGACAAGCTGGCCCGTTTCGTGCGCGCGTCCATGAAGGGCTGGAAATGGGCCGAGGAAAACCCGGATGAAGCAGCCGAGATCGTGCTGGAAAACGACGCCACCGGCGCGCAGACGGAGAAGCACCAGAAGCGCATGATGCGCGAGATCGCCAAGCTGACGGCCGGCTCCAACGGCGCGCTCGATCCGGCCGACTACGAGCGGACGGTCGATGCGCTGATGAGCGGCGGCTCCGATCCGGTCATCGCCAAGAAGCCGGAAGGTGCATGGACGCATGACATCACCGACAAGGCGCTGAACTGACCCTGGGCGCCGGAAACATGCATGCAGGAAGGGGGCGGCTTGCGGGCCGCCCCCTTTTTGATTTCGCTTCACTCCCGCGGGTCGTCCTCAGTAGGGCAGGCCGACATAGTTTTCCGCGACGACCGTCTGGGCGGCATCGGAGGAGAAGAGATATTCCAGTTCGGTGCGCTGAAGGTTCCGGTCATAGTCGGTGGTGTCGGGGAAACGGTGCAGCAAGGACGTCAGCCACCATGAGAAGCGCTGGGTTTTCCAGACGCGGGCCAGCGCCTTGGCCGAATAGTCTTCCAGCCCGGTGCTGTCGCCTTTCAGGTAGTGATCGACAAGGCCATGATAGAGATACTGGATGTCGGAGGCTGCCGTGTTCAGGCCGCGCGCGCCGGTGGGCGGCACGATATGGGCGGAATCGCCGGCAAGGAACAGGTTGCCATAGCGCATCGGCTCGGCCACGAAGGAGCGCAGCGGCGCGACCGACTTCTCGATTGACGGGCCGGTTTCCAGTCTTGCCGCCACATCCTCCGGCAGGCGCTTGCGCAATTCCTCCCAGAAGGCCTCGTCGGACCAATCCTCGACACTGTCGGTCAGGGGCACCTGGATATAGTAGCGTGAGAGAACCTGCGAACGCAGCGAGCAGAGCGCGAAGCCGCGTTCATGATTGGCGTAGATCAGTTCCTCGTTGACGGGTTTCGTGCGCGACAGCACACCGAGCCAGCCGAACGGATAGACCTTCTCGTATTCGCGCAGCACATCCTTGGGGATAGATTTGCGCGACACCCCATGGAAACCGTCGGCGCCGACAATGAAATCGCAGTCGATCCGCTGGATCTCATCGCCCTTGCGCCAGGTGACCCAGGGGGAACCGGTCGCAATGTCATGCGGTTGCACATCTGCGGCTTCATGGATGACGATCCCACCCATCGCGTCGCGGGCGTCATAGAGATCGCGCGTCACTTCCGTCTGGCCATAGACCATGACGGACTGGCCGGAAAACCGCTTGAGGTCGACACGGTCCATCCGCCCGTCATGGGCGATAAAGAAACCGTCATGGATTTCGCCTTCGGCATCCATGCGTTCGCTGACGCCGGCCTCGCGCATCAATTCGGTGAAGCCATGTTCCAGAACGCCGGCGCGGATGCGTGACAGCACATGATCGCGGCTGTGCTTCTCCAGCACGATGTTGTCGATGCCGCGCTTGTGCAACAATTGCGACAGCAGCAGGCCGGACGGGCCGCCGCCGATGATGCAGACACTGGTTCGTGACGGAATGTCCATGCCGTTTCCTCCATTCATGTTTCCCCGAACCTAGCGTGCGGCCGCCAATCTTGAATGGACCGGCCCGGCAATCACTTGTACAAATCGAACATGACCGGCGATCGTGATCATCAGCGCATCCTGAATTTCAACCTGTTCGGCGAAGCCGGCGATCTGCCCGATGTGGTGCATTGCGAGACGATCTCGTCGCGTTCGCGGCTCAATGACTGGGAGTTTGCACCCCACCGCCATGCACGATTGCACCAGGTGCTGCTGATTGCCGAAGGGGGCGGAGCGGCCCGCATCGAAGGACGCAGCATCGCGCTTCAGCCGATGATGCTGATCAATGTGGCTGTTGGCGATGTCCACGGATTTTCCTTTCTGCCGGGCACCGAAGGCTGGGTCGTGACCTTCGCGGCGGAGATGCTGGACGAATTGCTGATCCCTTCCGAAGGCGTCAGCGCGGCGCTGACGCACAGCCATGCGGGCAAAGCCGGACCGGCGGAGCAGGCGGTCATGGAGGCGCTGTTCAGCGAACATGCCGGGCGGGCCTATGGACGGGCGCAGATGCTGCGGGCGCTCGGGCTGCAATTGCTCACGCTTGTCGCCCGTCACATTACCGGTGCCGGTGACACGGCCGTGCTGACGGGCCATGATGGCGATGGCGGACCATCGGAGCGCCTGCTGCGCCGCTTCGATGTCTTGCTGGAAAGCCATTTCACGGATCACTGGGCCGTCGCAGACTATGCGGCGGCGTTGAACGTGACGCCACAGCATTTGAGCCGCGTGCTGCGCGACGCCACCGGTGAACCGGTTTCCAAGGCGATCGAGGCGCGTCTGGTGCGCGAGGCGCGGCGCAATCTCGTTTTCACCAACCTGCCCGTGGCAACCATTGCCTATGAGCTGGGTTACGCTGACCCGGCCTATTTCAGCCGTGTCTTCGCGCGGGCGACGGGCATGTCTCCGAAAGCCTTTCGGGAACAGGCGGGCACGTGAAGGCCTGTTCCTGGCGAAGGGGCGGACGGGGCGTTGTCCGCTTTTCCATTATGAACTATAGCGAATTGCCCTTCGCTTCATCCGTTCTCGAAAAAGCCGGACATGCCATGAGTCAAGCCCTCGGCCGCTACGTTGCCCTTTATTGCGGCTTGCTGATGTCTATCGGCGCCTTTTCGATCGATATTTCCCTCCCGGCCATTCCGGCAATGGTGCGCGCGCTCGATGAACCCTATGCCATGGTGCAATGGACGGTGACGATCTACATGTTCGCCAGCGCTTTCGGGCAATTGCTGTGGGGCCCGGCCTCAGACCGGTTCGGCCGCAAGGCCATGCTGGGTGGCGGGCTGGCCTTCTACTTTGCCGGAAGCATGATCTGCGTCTTCGCACCCGATATCGTGACATTGCTTGCGGGGCGGGCGCTTCAAGGGTTTGGCGCATCCGCGGCCATCGTCATGTCGCGTGCCTTCATTCGCGACCTTTATTCGGGCGAGGAACTGGCGCGCAACCTCGCACTGGCGACCATGTTCTTCGCGCTCGGGCCGATCATAGCGCCCTTCATCGGTTCAGGGCTGGCAGCGCTGTTCGGCTGGCGGGCCATTTTCGCGGCGCTGGTCGCCTGGTCGCTGCTGCTCATCGCCATGATGACGGGCGTACCGGAAACACTGAAGACGCGGCAGGCACAGGCGCTTTCGCCGGCAAGCTACTGGCGCAACACCCTCCGCCTGCTCAGGCATCCGCAATCGCGCCGCTTCATCTGGGTGTCGATCGCCTCCATGACGTCGATGCTGCTGATCATCGCCTCGGCCCCGCGCATCTACGAGACGAGTTTTGGGCTGACCGGGTTGGCCTTTGCCTCCTATTTCGCGTTTCACGGCATCGGTATCGTGATCGGCCAGGTGGGTAACCGCCATGTGATCCGCCAGTTCGGCGTGGCAAGGGCGGCAGTCGCCGGAAACCTCGTCCTGGTCGCTGCCTCAGGGCTGATCCTGGCCGCAGCCCTGAGCGGCATCATGACGCCGGTGCTGATCACCGGTCTGCTGATCCTTTATGCCACCAGCTATCTGGTCGTTTATTCAAACGCCGCGGCCATGGTGCTGGACCCGCATGGCGAGGTGGCAGGTTTTGCCACCGCGCTTTACGGGTTTGCCAGCATGATCGGTTCCTCGACCATTGTTTCGGCACTGGTCCTCTTCAATGGTGGCAGCATGATCTCATGGGCGGCATCCTTGCTGGCGATCTGCCTTGTATGCCTGGCGCTGACAGCCACCTGGCGGGCGCGGCCGGCCTGACCGCGCCCGTTCGGCTTCACATGGCATTCATGGTCAGAAGTTCGTAGGTGGCAACGGTTTCGCTGTCCTGATTGGTGACTTCCACATCCCAGCGCACTTCGCCATATTCGTCGTTGCGGCGGGTCTTCGATTTCGCTGTCAGGGAAACGGAGAGGCTGTCGCCAGGCGAAACGGGCTTCATGAAGCGCAGGTTGTCGAGGCCGTAATTGGCGAGAACCGGCCCCGGCGCCGGATCGACGAACAGGCCGGCGGCAAAGGACAGGATAAGGTAGCCATGCGCCACGCGCCCGGGGAAGAACGGGTTGGCGGCGGCGGCTTCCTCGTCCATGTGGGCATAGAAGGTGTCACCGGTGAATTCGGCGAAATGCTCGATATCCTCCAGCGTGACCGTGCGCGCCTTCGTCTTCAGGCGGTGGCCGATTTCAAGATCGCCGAAACGCATGCGGAAGGGATGGGTTTCCTTTTCGTTCGCGGTCGCGCCCTTGATGAAGGTCCGCGTGATGCCGGAAAGGATGTCCGGGCTGCCCTGAACGGCAGTGCGCTGCATGTAATGCATGACGCCGCGAATGCCGCCCATTTCCTCGCCACCGCCGGCACGGCCCGGTCCTCCGTGGACGAGATGCGGCATGGGCGCGCCATGGCCGGTGGCCTCCTTGCCGGTGTCACGGTCGGCGAAATAGAGCCGGCCATGATAGGCGCCCGAAGACAGAACGGCCTGGCGGGCGACAGCCGGGTCATGGGTGAAGACGGAGGCGACAAGCGAGCCTTCGCCGCGATTGGCAATGGCCAGCGCATGATCCAGATCACGATAGGGCATGACGGTGGAAACCGGCCCGAAGGCTTCGGTGCCATGCACCGCCGATGCACTGTCCGGGTCGTCGCAGGCAAACAGCATGGGCGGCACGAAGGCACCCTGCACATGGTCGGCATCGTGGGGGACGAAGGTGTCAGGATCGCCGTAGACGCGGCGCGCCTCCGTGGCGATCACGGCTGCCTTGTCGAGGACGTCCTGCCGCTGGGCCAGGCTGGCAAGTGCGCCCATGCGCACGCCCTCGGCGCGGGGGTTGCCGACGAGGGTCTTTTCGAGCTTTGCCGTGATGGTGCCGATGGCCGTTTCCATGAGATCCTGCGGCACGAGAATGCGGCGCATGGCGGTGCATTTCTGGCCGGCCTTGGCGGTCATCTCGCGGATGACCTCGCGCACGAAGGTGTCGAATTCCGGCGTGTCCGGCGCGGCGTCGGGGCCGAGGATGGTGGCGTTGAGCGAATCCTGCTCGGCGATGAAGCGCACGGAATTGCGGGTGATGAGCGGGTTGGTGCGCAGCAACTGCGCAGTGGCCGCGGACCCGGTAAAGGAGACGACATCCTGGCAGGTGAGCCGGTCCAGCAGGTCGCCCGTGGACCCGGCGACGAACTGCACCGCGCCATCGGGCAGGATGCCGCTTTCGATCATCATGCGGAAAGCCGCCTCGGCCAGCCACGCGGTGGCGGATGCAGGCTTGACGATGGCCGGCACACCAGCGAGCAATGTGGGCGAGAGCTTTTCCAGCATGCCCCAGACGGGGAAGTTGAAGGCGTTGATGTGGACAGCCACGCCCTGCAGCGAGGTGCAGACATGGGTGCCCAGGAAACTGCCGGCCTTGCCGAACTGTTCGATGCCGCCATCGACAAGAAGCACATCGTCGGGCAGTTCACGCCGGCCCTTCGAGGAATAGACAAAAAGCGTTCCGATGCCGCCGTCGATGTCGATCATGGCATCCATCTTGGTGGTGCCGGTGTCGTAGGAAAGTTCGTAAAGTTCGTCCTTGCGGCCGGACAGGTGCTGCGCCAGACGCTTGAGCATGGCGGCGCGCTCGTGAAACGTCATGGCGCGCAGGGCCGGTCCGCCAACCTCGCGCGCGTAGTTTGCCATCGCCGCCATCGACACGTCGCCGGCGCCCAGTTCGGCCACGACTTCACCGGTCACCGCGCTTTTCAACTGGCTGATGCGGCCCGCCGGGGCGATCCACTGCCCGGCGGCATAGGAATGGAGCTTCATGACTGACATGGGGCGTTTTTCCTCAAGGTTCGTGTTGGCCTGTCGTCGGCATGCTGTGGCGGTTCGCCAGTGCAGCAGGAAGAAGAACAGCCCTGGCTGGCCGCCGCCTTGGTCTTGCGCGGCACGCTTCGCCAATGCACAGGCGCGCGCACGCAGGTACCCGGCCTGTCAACCAAAATTCCTCCCGCCGAAACACGACGCTCCGGTTCGGAAGTATTATTGACCGTCCGGTCGGTTTATGCAAGTCTCAACCATGCCGGGTCGGAGAGGCCGGCGCCAAGGGGAGGAGCGTGTGCGATGGCTTTGTCGCCAGAGGAGATCGCGCGCAAGAGCGCGGAGGCCATGTGGGCCAATGACGATGCGTCCAAGTGGCTCGGAATGAGCCTTGACGCGGTGGGGCCGGGAACGGCGGTCACATCGATGACGGTGGAAAAGCACCACACGAACGGGCACGACATATGCCATGGCGGCTATATCTTCACGCTGGCCGACAGCGCCTTTGCCTTTGCCTGCAATTCCCACAACCAGATTGTCGTGGCGCAGTCGAACACGATCACCTTTGTCGCGCCCGGCATGCTTGGCGACCGGCTGACCGCGCGTTGCAAGGAACTGACTCGGTTCGGCCGTTCAGGCATTTACGACGTGACGGTGACCAACCAGGACGGGCGCGTCATCGCCGAATTCCGCGGCAACAGCCGCGTGATCAAGGGACAGCATTTCGAGGAATGAGGCCGGCAGGGCCAACCGGAGGACAACATGAAGGATCTGACGCCCCGCAAGGAGGATCTGGACCCCATCGAGATCGCGTCGCGCGATGAAATTCAGGCACTGCAGTTGCAGCGTCTCAAGTGGTCGCTTGCCCATGCTTATGAAAATGTCCCGTTCTACACGGATGCATTCGACAAGGCGGGCGTCCATCCGCACGACCTGAAGCAATTGTCGGACCTTGCGAAGTTTCCGTTCACGGTCAAGACGGACCTTCGCGACAATTACCCGTTCGGCATGTTCGCCGTCCCGCGCGAAAAGGTGGTGCGCGTCCACGCGTCCTCCGGGACGACCGGCAAGCCGACCGTTGTGGGGTACACGAAAAAGGACATCGAAACCTGGTCCGACATGGTGGCCCGCTCGCTCCGCGCTTCCGGCACGCGGCCTGGTGATGTCGTTCATGTCGCCTATGGCTATGGCCTGTTCACCGGCGGACTTGGCGCACATTATGGCGCCGAACGACTCGGCTGCACGGTGGTGCCGGTGTCGGGCGGCATGACCGAGCGCCAGGTGACGCTGATCGAGGATTTCGGCGCCTCCACCATCATGGTCACGCCGTCCTACATGCTCTCCATTCTCGACCACTATCGCGCCATCGGGCTGGACCCTCGCAAGAGCCCGCTCCAGGTCGGGATCTTCGGCGCGGAGCCGTGGACGAACGCCATGCGCGAGGAGATCGAACAGGCCTTCGACATGCATGCGGTGGACATTTACGGCCTGTCGGAAGTGATGGGACCGGGCGTGGCCAATGAATGCGTGGAAACCAAGGACGGTTTGCATATCTGGGAAGACCATTTCTATCCCGAGATCATCGACCCGGCGACCGGCGAGGTGCTGCCGGACGGCGAGAAGGGCGAACTGGTCTTCACGTCTCTGTCCAAGGAAGCCTTCCCCATCATCCGCTACCGGACGCGCGACCTGACACGCCTGCTGCCGGGCACGGCGCGCTCGATGCGGCGCATGGAGAAGATCACCGGCCGGTCGGACGACATGATCATCCTGCGCGGGGTCAATGTGTTCCCGACCCAGATCGAGGAGCAGATCCTCAAGGTGAGCGGGCTGGCGCCGCATTTCCAGATCGAACTGACGCGGGAAGGGCGGATGGATTCGATGACGGTGCATGTGGAGTGTGTTCCTGCCCAGGCGGCCGACGAGGCACGGGCTGGATCGGCAAAGGAACTCGCCCATCACATCAAGTCTGTCATCGGGGTGACTGCACGGGTCAACGTGACGGAGCCGGAAGGCGTGGCGCGCAGCCAGGGCAAGGCGGTGCGTGTGGTGGACAACCGGCCCAAGGGCGGCTGAGGCATGGCCCGGACGCGTGCGAAGGACCACGATGACAAACGCGAGGCGATCTCGCGCACGGCTTCGCAGGTCTTCGCTGAAGACGGCTATGACCGCACATCCATGGCCGAGGTGGCGCGGCGCTGCGGGGTCTCCAAGGCGCTGCTCTATCACTATTATTCGTCCAAGGAGGCGATGCTCTACGATATCATCGCCAATCACCTGGCGGAGCTGATCGACGCGGTGGAAGAGGCCGACCAACCGGACCTTGCGCCCGAAAAGAGGCTTGAGGTACTCGTTGCCGCCTTGCTCGAATGCTATCGCGACGCAGATTCCAAGCACAAGGTGCAGCTTGAAACCATGGGCTTTCTTCCTGATGCCCAACAGGCGGAACTCAAGGCCATGGAGCGTCACCTCGTCCGTATCTTCTCCGACGCGATACGGGCGGTGAGTCCGCAGGCCTTCGAAGGCGGCGACCTGCTCAAGCCGGTGACGATGACGCTGTTCGGCATGCTCAACTGGGCCTATATGTGGTTTCGTGACGGGCGCGCCTTCACGCGCCAGGATTATGCGCGGCTGGCCACGCGGATCCTGGTCGCAGGTGTGCGTGATCTTGCCTGAGGCTTTGCAAGCGGCCATGACCGTGGCAAAAGCGGTCCATGGATATCAAGGCGGCGATCGCAGATGAATTCGACCGGCGTGTCAGCGCGTTTCATGCGGAGCCGCGGCTGCGGGTCTGGTCGCTGGTCATCACCTTCCTGGGGGACGCGGTGGTGCCGCGTGGCGGGCGGGCTGCGCTTTCGGACATCCAGGCGGTCATGGAGCGGCTGGGCATCGAATCCGGCGCTGTACGAACGGCCATGTCACGTCTGGCGGCCGATGGCTGGGTGACGCGTGAACGTGAGGGGCGCCTGAGTTTCTACCAGCTTGCCACGGCCGGCCGGCATGCCTTCGACGAGGCGACGCGGCGTATTTATGCCGAGGGGCTGCCGGCATGGGATGGTGTCTGGACCGTCATCATCGCACCGGCGCCCATTGCCGCGGCGGATGCCGAGGCTCTTGTCGGCGAGGGCTTCGTCCGGATCGGCCAGCAGGCTTTCCTCAAGCCGGGACCACTGAACGACAAGGCATTGGCGGAGGGCAGGCTGACGGTGCGGGGAAAGGGGTCCGACCTGCCGGAAACATTTGCGGGGTTCTGGGGGCTGGAGGATCTTGCCGGGCGCTATCGTACTTTCATGGCGTTGTGGTCGCAGCTGGCAGAGCGGCTTGCCGCGGGGGACCGGCTTGCGCCGCTGGATGCCATGGCCGCGCGGACATTGCTGATTCACGACTGGCGGCGGCTCGTCTTGCGTGACCCGGGCTTGCCCGGCGTGCTCCTGCCGGACGGTTGGCCCGGCGAACCGGCACGCCTGGTGGCGCGGCGGGTTTATGCGCCTCTGGTGCCTGCCAGCGAGGCCTGGCTCGACGATCAAGGCCTTGCGCCGCAGCGCGATCCGGTCTCCTTTGCCCAACGGTTCGGGATCCAGCCTCCCATTTCCGAAATGATAGATTGATAAAGGGACTTGCGGGCCCGGTTTGAAAACACGCCGCAAGCGTTTGGCAATCAAAAGTTCTTGCCTTCTTTCGGGTGTCAGTCGAGATACATGAACGCGCCGGTCGCGGTGGCGGCCAGCTTGTCGGAACCGGCCGGCGCGATTTCCGCGCGCAGGTAGGCCATGCGTTTGCCATTGGATTCGATGGCAATGCGCACATGGGCATCGACCGGCTTCAGCGGGCGAATGAAATGGGTCGTCAGGTCCACCGTGGTGACCATGCGGAAGCGGCCATTGACCGCCGTCAGCGCCAGGATGGCGCAGGTGTCGGCCGCCGAGGCGATCGCCTGACCGCAGACCACGCCGCCGCCATGCACGAAATCCATGTCACCCGGCAGCAGGAAGGTGGCACCACGCTCTTCCACCGCAAGGGTCCTGAGGCCCATGCGGCGGATGAACGGGGCGAACATCTTTTCCAGTGCTTCGTCGGTTTCCCTCGTGGTGAGCAGGCTCATTTTCCCTCCCGTGCCGATTTTATGTTACGGCGAATTGAAATGGACGCGATTTTTTGTTACATATAATTCCTGAGGAGACAACAGGCAGCCAAGTCTGGAGGAAATGCCATGTACAGCCAAGGGCTTATCGGCGCGAATACGGCAACGGAAGAAGACGAAGCCTTTCTGGCCGCATTCCAGGCACGTATCGACGCGGAAGAGAAGATCGAGCCGAACGATGCGATGCCGGAAGGATATCGCCGCACGCTGGTCCGCCAGATCGGCCAGCACGCCCATTCCGAGATCGTTGGCATGCTGCCGGAAGGCAACTGGATCACCCGGGCGCCAAGCCTCAAGCGCAAGGCCGCGCTTCTGGCCAAGGTGCAGGACGAAGGCGGCCACGGCCTCTATCTCTATTCGGCGGCTGAAACGCTGGGCGTCAGCCGTGAGCAGATGACCGAGGAGCTTCTCTCCGGCAAGGCCAAATATTCTTCGATCTTCAACTATCCGACGCTGACATGGGCCGATATCGGCGCGATCGGCTGGCTTGTGGATGGCGCGGCGATCATGAACCAGATTCCGCTTTGCCGCTGCTCCTACGGTCCCTATGCCCGCGCGATGATCCGGGTTTGCAAGGAAGAAAGCTTCCATCAGCGCCAGGGCTACGAGATCATGATGACGCTGATGCGCGGCACGGATGAGCAGAAGGAGATGGCGCAGGATGCGCTGAACCGCTGGTGGTGGCCGTCGCTCATGATGTTCGGTCCGCATGACGGCGACAGCCAGCATGGCGACCAGTCGATGAAATGGAAGATCAAGCGCTTTTCCAATGATGAGCTGCGGCAGAAATTCGTCGATGCCACCGTCCCTCAAGGCGAGTTCATCGGCCTGAAATTCCCCGATCCGGATCTCAGGTGGAACCCGGAAAAGAATGACGGCAAGGGCGGCTACGATTTCGGCAAGATCGACTGGGACGAGTTCTGGCGCGTGGTGAAGGGCAACGGCCCGATGAACCGCGACCGCATCGCGGCCCGGCGCAAGGCCTGGGAAGACGGCGCCTGGGTACGCGAAGCCGCGCTGGCCCATGCCGAAAAGCGCCGCGCCCGCGCGCAGGCCGCGAAGATCGCGGCGGAATGAGGTCTGGAGGACACACGATGAGCAAGAACGAAACCCCGCTTTGGGAAGTCTTCATCCGGCCGCGCAACGGCCTGTCTCACAAGCATTGCGGTTCGCTGCATGCCGCGGACGCCGAACTTGCGCTCCAGGCGGCGCGCGATGTCTACACCCGGCGCGGCGAGGGCACCTCGATCTGGGTCGTGCCGTCCAGCGCGATCACCGCCTCCGACCCGGCGCAGAAGGAGGAGAATTTCGAGCCGACGGCATCGAAAATCTATCGCCACCCGACCTTCTACGAGATTCCCGAAGACGTGGGCCACATGTGACCGGCACGACCGTCACGGTCCAGCGGAGGAAAACAGACATGACAGAGAAGAACGATGCCCGGCTGACGCTGGTGCTGCGTCTGGCCGACGATCACCTGATCCTGGGCCACCGCGTTTCGGAATGGTGCGGCCATGCGCCGATGCTGGAGGAGGATCTTGCCATGCCGAACATGGCGCTCGATCTCATCGGCCAGGCGCGCTCGCTCTATCAGTATGCGGCGGAACTGGAAGGCCATGGCCGCAGCGAAGACGATCTGGCCTATACGCGACTTGAACGTGACTATTCCAACTGCCTGATGGTGGAGCGCCCGAACGGCGATTTTGCCCACACGATGCTGCGCCAGCTCTATTTCGCCGCCTTCATGGAGGCCTACTGGACCCAGTGCCTGACCTCCAGCGACGAAACCATCCGCGCCATTGCCGCAAAGGCGATCAAGGAAGTGGCCTACCACATCCGCCATGCCGGCGAATGGGTGATCCGCCTTGGCGACGGCACGGAGGAAAGCGCCAGGCGCATGGCGGCTGCCGTGGACGCCCTGCATCGCTACACGGGCGAGCTGTTCCAGTCCGATGCGGTGACGCAAGAGATGGCCGAGGCCGGCGTGGCGCCGGACCCGTCTTCGCTGCGGACCGCTTTCGAACAGACGATCGGTCCGATCTTCGCGGCCGCGGGCCTGGCCCTGCCGGAGAGCGACGAAGGCCCGCGTGGCGGGCGCGCCGGCCTGCATGGCGAGGAAATGGGCCATCTGCTGGCGGAACTGCAATACATGCAGCGCACCTATCCGGGCGCAGCATGGTGACCACGGCGCACAGCGGGGAGGCTGCGCGCGCCTGGGCGGCAGCGGCTTCGGTTCCGGACCCGGAAGTGCCCTGCGTGACGGTCGCCGATCTCGGTATCCTGCGATCCGTCGAACTTGACAGTGACGGGATTGCCGTGGCGAAGGTCACGCCGACCTATTCCGGCTGTCCGGCGACGCTTGCCATCGAGATGGCGGTGGAAGCGGCCTTGCGCGATGCCGGCTTCGATGTCCGCATCGAGCGCGTGCTGCATCCGGCCTGGACCACCGACTGGATCAGCGACGAGGGGCGAGAGAAGCTGCGGGCCTATGGCATCGCGCCGCCCAAGAAAGCGTCCAACTCGATCCGTGCGCTGTTTGGCGAGGAAGAGGTGGCATGTCCGAAATGCGGATCCACCGACACCGAAAGGCTCTCGGAATTCGGTTCGACGCCCTGCAAGGCGCATTGGCGCTGCCGGGCCTGCCGCGAACCGTTCGACTATTTCAAATGCCTGTGAGGAGGCGAGCATGTCCCGTTTTCACGATCTGACCGTCGCGCGCATCGACCGGGATACCCCTGATGCCGTTTCCATCGCCTTCGACATTCCCGCCGACCTGAAAGAGCGTTTCGGCTTCAAGCCGGGGCAATACCTGACGCTGTCAGCCGACATCGACGGCGAGGAATTGCGCCGGTCCTATTCGATCTGCTCAGGGCCGGACGAGGCGCAATTGCGCGTCGGCATTCGCCGTGTCGAGGACGGACGCTTTTCCAGCTTCGTGACCGAAAAGCTTTCGGCCGGTGATGTCATCCGCGTGATGGAGCCGGAAGGCCGGTTCACGCCGGAAATCGGTGGCGACCACGACTATCTGCTGGTGGCGGCCGGTTCCGGCATCACGCCCATGCTGTCCATCGCCAAGGCGGTGCTCGGCCATGAGCCGGGAAGCCGGGTCACACTGGTCTACGGCAATCGCGAGACAGGATCGATCATGTTCCTGGAAGAGGTGGAAGACCTCAAGGACCGCTACATGGGCCGGTTCTCGCTGATCCATGTCCTGTCGCGCGAAAGCCAGGATGTGGAGGCGCTCAACGGGCGCATCGACGGTGAGCGCATCCGCCTGTTCGCTTCGCGCGGCATGATCGATCCGGCCGGCCATGACCTCGCTTTCCTGTGTGGGCCCGGCGCCATGATCGACGCTGTGGCTGAAACGCTGAAGAACCTCGGCATGCCGGAAGGGCGCATCCGCTTCGAGCGGTTCACGCTTGACGGCGAGACGCCGAAAGCGCGGCCAGCCTCTGCTGCCGCACGCGAAGCAGCGGAAAAGGGCGTTGCGGTCGAGGTTGTTCATGATGGCGTGCGCAAGCGCTTCGCGATCACCGATCCGGAGCAGAGCGTGCTGGATGCGGCACACAAGGCGGGCCACGAATTGCCCTGGTCGTGCGCCAACGGGATGTGCTGCACCTGCCGCTGCAAGGTGGTGGAAGGCTCGTCCGAAATGGCCATGAACTTTTCGCTGGAGCCCTGGGAAGTCGAGGCTGGCTATACGCTGGCATGCCAGACGCGGGCGACGTCCGACAAGCTGGTGCTGGATTTCGACGCGGTCTGATCCGCATCCCCGCTCACCGAAACATGCGCCCGCCATTGAAATGATGGCGGGCGTATTGGTTTTGCGCCGCAAACCGCTGATCGGCTTTGGGCCGCAGGGCGGTCATGCTAGGCGGGTATGGCGAATACGTGTCCCACCGTCCTGACCGGTTTTCAGCCCATGCTTTCCATCCTGTCGATTACCGGGCCGATCTACCTCGCCATCCTGGCGGGTTTCCTCTCTGTGCGGGCCGGTCTGTTCAAGGCCTCCGACATGCGACTGCTTGGCGGGTTCGTGCTCTACGTGGCACTGCCGGCCCTTCTGTTCTCGGCCCTTTCCACCAAACCTTTCGGCGAGATCATCCGGCCCGGCTACATGGTCGCCTATCTGCTCGGCTCACTCATCATGGTGACGCTGGGCTATACCTATTCCCGGCTCGTGCGGGGGCAGGGCGCGGCCAGGGCCGGAATCAGCGCCATGGGCATGAGTTGCCCCAATTCCGGCTTCGTCGGCTATCCGCTCGGCATGCTGATCTATCCGGATTTTGCCGGCGTGGTGCTGGCGCTGAACATGCTGGTGGAAAACGCGGTCATCATCCCGCTTCTTCTGGCCTTGGCGAGCCAGCAAAAGGGTGCAAGCCCGGTAACGGCGTTCCTGATGGCGGCCGGGCGCCTCGTCCGCAACCCGCTGGTCATCGCCCTGGCTCTGGGGCTTGCCGCTTCGCTCCTGCCCTTCGAACTGCCTTCCGTGCTGACCCGTACCGTCGGCCTTTTCGCGGGGGCGGCCGCGCCGGTTTCGCTGTTCGTCATCGGCGGGACGCTCGCCGGCCTTTCGGTGGGCGGGCTCTGGAAGGACGCGGTGCCGGTCATCGCAGGCAAGCTGCTTGTTCACCCACTGGCCATCCTGGCCGGTGCATCGCTGGTGCTGGCCAGCGGTCTGCTGCCGCTGGACGAACTGGGGGTGAAGGCGCTCATTATCACGGGCGCGCTGCCAATTTTCGGGATCTACACGATTCTCGCGCAGGCGAACGGGCAGGAAGACCTCTCGGCCGTGGCGCTGACGGGCACCACGGTTTTCTCCTTCGCCACGCTGTCGGCCCTGCTCTGGTATCTGGGCTTCTGACTATTTTCCTGCCCGGATGTCGCTGAGGGTTCGCGATACCGTCAGGGCTTCCGGGTCCAGCCGGATCTCGATGATGGCCGGCTTCCCGGCCGCGCGGGCGCGCTCGAAAGCCGGTGCAAAGTCCTCCGTGGTTTCCACCGTTTCGCCATGGCCGCCATAGGCGCGCGCGAGGGCGGCAAAATCCGGATTGACCATGTCGGTTCCCGACACACGGCCCGGATATTCGCGCTCCTGGTGCATGCGGATGGTGCCGTATATGCCGTTGTTGACGACGAGAACGATGATGTTGGCACCATGCTGCATGGCCGTGCCAAATTCCTGCCCCGTCATCTGGAAACATCCGTCGCCGGCAAAGGCAATCACCTCGCGTTCGGGAAACAGCAGCTTGGCGGCCACGGCACCGGGCACGCCATAGCCCATGGAACCCGAAGTCGGTGCGCCCTGCGTTGCAAAACGGCGGAAGCGGTGGAAGCGGTGCAGCCATGTGGCGTAGTTGCCGGCGCCATTCGTGAGGATCGCGTCTGGCGGAAGAACCTCTTCCAGATGGGCCATGAGCGGACCCATGGCGACATCGCCAGGGCCTGTTTGCGGCGGTGTGGACCAGGCGCGGTAATCGGCATGGGCCTTCGGTGTCTCGTCGGCCCAGACCGGCGGCGCGGCGGGCGGTGTCAGCGCTGCGAAGGCTTCCGCAAAGGCCGCCGGGCTGGAATGGATGGCGAGCGAGGGACGATAGACGCGGCCCAGTTCCTCGGCGCTGGCATGCACATGGATGAGCGTCTGGTCCGGATAGGGGCTCTTGAGAAGCGTGTAATCCTGGCTCGGCATTTCCGACATGCGGCCGCCAACAAGCAGGACGAGGTCCGCTTCCTTGGTTCGCGCCGCCAGGGACGGATTGATCGATATGCCGACATCGCCGGCATAGCAGGGATGAAGGTGGTCGAAGAGCATCTGGCGGCGGAAGGACACACCGACGGGCAGGGCCCATTTCTCGGCGGCCGACTGGAAGTGAGAGACAGCCTCACGCGTCCAGCCGGACCCGCCAAGGATCACGAAGGGACGCGAGGCACGCTCCAGATAGCCGCAAAGAGCATCCATGGCTGCAGGTGACGGTGCGGTTTCGACCGGCATGTAAGGCATCGGCTCGGGCGCATCCACGGCATCCGTCAGCATGTCTTCGGGAAGGACGAGTACGACCGGACCCGGGCGGCCCGATGTCGCCGTGGCATAGGCGCGGGTGACAAATTCGGGAATGCGTGCCGCATCGTCGATTTCGGCGACCCACTTGGCCATGTCGCCGAAAAAGCGCTTGTAATCGACTTCCTGAAAAGCCTCGCGTTCGCGGATGCCGCGTGCGATCTGGCCGATGAACAGGATCATCGGCGTGGAATCCTGCGACGCGATGTGAACGCCTGCGGAGGCGTTGGTTGCGCCCGGACCGCGCGTGACGAAACAGATGCCCGGCTCGCCGGTAAGGCGGCCATGGCAATCGGCCATCATGGCCGCTCCGCCTTCCTGCCGGCAAACCACCGGTCGTATCGTGGAATCGTGAAGGGCATCGAGAACCGCCAGGAAGCTTTCGCCGGGAACGAGAAACGCATGGGAGGCACCATTGGCCTCAAGGCAATCCACGATGAGTTGTCCACCGGTCTTCATTCGCTGTCTTCTTTCAGTTCGCCAAGGACTTCTGCCGTATGTTCGCCGAGGCGGGGGGAGGGGCGCCGGTAATTGAGCGGCGAGGCGGGCAGCAGGATGGGCGCGCGCACCTGAGGGATTTCCGTGCCGGCCTGATCGGGAAGATCGAAACGCATCTTGCGGGCCCGGATCTGCGGGTCGTCGAACATCTCGGCGATATTGTTGATCGGTCCGGCGGGGACCGCATTGGCTTCGCAGGCGGCGAGCATGTCCGCCTTGGTCCAGCGCTTCATGTAACCGATGATGCCCTGGCGCAGGCGGTCACGGTCGGCAACCCGGTCGGGGTTTCGCTGGAATTGCGGGTCGCTTGCAAGGTCATCGGCGCCCAGCAGCTTGCAGAGGCGCTGGAACTGGCCGTCATTGCCGACCGCAATGATGACGTGGCCGTCGCTGACGGGAAAGACCTCGTAGGGCGCGATGTTCATGTGGGCATTGCCCATCTGTTTCGGTGGTACCCCGGAAACGAGATAGTTGAGGTTCTGGTTTCCCAATATGCCTGCCTGGGTGTCGAAAAGCGCCATGTCGATCCATTGGCCTTCACCGGCTTTCTCTGCATGGCGCAAGGCTGCCTGGATGGCGATGACCGAATAGAGCCCGGTGAAGATATCAGAAATGGCGACACCGGCCTTTTGCGGTTCACGGCCCGGTTCGCCGGTAATCGACATCATGCCGGCCATGGCCTGAATGATGAAATCGTAGCCGGCGCGTGGCGCATAGGGGCCGGTCTGGCCGAACCCGGTGATGGAGCAATAGACGAGGCGCGGATTGAGGGCCTTCACGCTTTCATAGTCGAGGCCGTATTTCCTCAGGCCGCCGACCTTGAAGTTCTCGATGACGACATCGGCCCCGGCAATAAGCTTGCGAACCGTTTCGGCACCGTCGGGCGTGGCGATGTCGATGGCAACGGAGCGCTTGCCGCGGTTGGCCGAATGGTAATAGGCCGCCGACAGGTTTTCGCCATCAGCGCCGGTAACGAATGGCGGCCCCCAATGGCGGGTGTCGTCGCCGTCGCCGGGCTTTTCGATCTTGATGACATCGGCGCCAAGGTCTGCCAGCAGTTGACCCGCCCATGGACCGGCGAGAATGCGCGCCAGCTCGATGACGCGGATTCCTTTCAGGGGTGCATCAGCCATGGTTTGCGGCCGCCTTCTTGTGCGCAAGCAATTGTTCCTTCTCCGCCAGCAGCTTGCGCTGGTAGCGGCCCTGCACCACCTCCACCAGAACCATCGTGACCAGGACAAAATAGAAGGTGGCCTTGGACATGGCCGTGACTTCGTAGCCGAAGAAATGCAGATGCGCGATATGGCCGCCCTCGCTCATCAGCATGATACCGACCAGAAGCAGAACGAAAAGGCCGAGAACCTCGTACATCCGGTTTCGCTTGAGGAAATTGGCGACCGCGTCGGCCATCAGCACCATAAGTGCGCCCGAAACGATGATGGCGGCCGTCATGACGATGAAGTTCTTCGTCAGCGCAACGGCCGAGAGGACGGTGTCGAACGAGAATACAAGGTTCATGGCGAGGATCCAGAACAGCGCACTCGCAATTGATTTTCCAGCCTTCCTGTCCTGCTCCGCATCATGTTCCTCAAGGCTCATCATGTGAAGGATTTCCTTCATGGCGGTGTACATGAGGAAGACGCCGCCGGCGAGCACGATCAGCGCATGGCCGGAGACCGCGCCATCCACGAAGGGCGGGATGTTGACGGTGAAAAGCGGATCCTGGAATGCCTGGATTAGCTGAAGGACCACGAAGAGCAGAACGATGCGCAGTCCGATGGCAAGGATGATACCCCATTTGCGCACGAAGGCCTGTCGCTCGGGGGCCACCCGTTTTGCCTCGATGGAAATGTACAGCAGGTTGTCGAAACCGAGTACGGTTTCCAGTGCTGTGAGCACAAGGAAGGTGGTCAGATGCTCGATCGTGAAGAGGTCAGCAAACATTGTTCCGGTTCCGGCCGATGAATCGCGAGAAAGAGGGCGATTGACTGGTAGCAGATGACGGCGTGAGGCTCCACCGGCTTTCAGCCTTGCCGCATGGCGGTTCTTCTGGCCCAGTCGATGAATCGTTGCGTGGTTTCTTCGCGGTTGATCTCGTTGAGGCTCTCGTGACGGGTCCCGGGCAGGATGGCGCATTCGACATGGGCAAAACCAAGACGCTGCAGTCGGTCGCGAAGATGCGTAACGGCCTTGCCGCCATCGGTGGCCGGATCCCTTTCGCCGCCGAGCAGATGAAAGGGCAGATCGCGCGGAATGGCTGCAAGGTTCCCGTCGTCTGCGCCGGCAAAAATGAAGCCGAAGAGGTCCTGCCACATGGCGACTGTCGCATCCCATCCGCACAGGGGGTCGGCAACGTATTTGTCCACTTCCGCCTCGTCGCGCGACAGCCAGTCGAATCCGGTGCGGGCCTGATCGAACTGCCGGTTCCAGGCCTGAAAGGTGAGCCTGGGCAGGATCCGCGAAGCAGCGTCCGAGCCGAGGCGGAACCGTTCCCAGGCGAGAATCGCGCGCGCGACCTGACCAAGCAGCCCGGCGGAAAAGTTCGAATTCCAGACGGCCGCGCCAGCGAGCCTGCCGGCATGCTTCGCGACATAGTTCAGCGTTATGAGGCCACCCATGGAGTGGCCGAAGGCGATGACGGGCAGGTCCGGGTGCTGTCCGGCGATCAGGTCATGGACCATGTCGACATCCGCAATCACCTTCTGGCTGCCGTCCTTCCAGGCGAACATGCGCTGCGGGGTATTGGGAACGCCGGTTGCGCCATGACCGCGGTGATCCTGCGCATAGACATGAAAGCCGGCGCGGGCGAGTGCATCGGCAAACCGCGCGTAGCGGGCGGCATGCTCGGCCAGCCCATGATTGATCTGTACGACGCCCACCGGGTCACCTTCCGCTTCCCGGTGGTAGAGGTTCAGGGTCGCGCCGGTGGGCGAGGCAAGTGTGCGGGCAGTGAACGGACGGGCTGTCATGGCGAGAGAGTGCGCGGCGGACGTGACTGCGTCAAGCACGGTGTGACAGGCGCCCGGCGTCGATCGGGCGCGCCCCCATTGCTCCGAAAGCCCGTTTCGCCTATGTGACAGGCAATCTTTCCCGTCAGTTTCCAAACGGAGCAGTGACGCCATGGCGCGCCAGTTCATCTACCACATGTCCGGCCTCAACAAGGCGTATGGCAACAAGAAGGTGCTGGAGAACATCCATCTGTCCTTCTATCCGGATGCCAAGATCGGCATTCTGGGGCCGAACGGCGCCGGCAAGTCCACGGTGCTGCGGATCATGGCCGGGCTGGACAAGGAATTCACCGGCGAAGCCTGGCTGGCCGAAGGAGCGACCTGCGGATACCTGCCGCAGGAGCCCGAACTCGATCCGGCGCTCAACGTCATGGGCAATGTGATGGAGGGCGTGGCCGCGAAGAAGGCCATTCTCGATCGCTACAACGAGTTGATGATGAACTATTCCGACGAGACGGCGGAAGAGGGCGCGCAACTCCAGGACATCATCGATGCACAGAACCTGTGGGACCTCGACTCGCAGGTGGAAATGGCGATGGAAGCGCTGCGCTGTCCGCCGCCGGATGCCACGATCGACAATCTTTCCGGTGGCGAAAAGCGGCGCGTGGCACTTTGCAAGCTCTTGCTTTCGCAGCCCGACCTTCTGTTGCTGGACGAGCCGACCAACCATCTGGACGCGGAGACCATCGCTTGGCTGGAAAAGCATCTTCGCGAATATCCCGGCTCGGTCCTGATGGTCACGCATGACCGCTACTTCCTTGACAATGTGACAGGCTGGATTCTCGAACTCGACAGGGGCCGCGGCATTCCCTACGAGGGCAATTACACCGCCTACCTGGAAGCCAAGCAGAAGCGCATGGCCCAGGAAGGCCGCGAAGAGGCCGCCCGCCAGAAGGCGCTGGCGCGCGAGAGCGAGTGGATTGCCTCCAGCCCGAAGGCACGGCAGGCCAAGTCGAAGGCGCGTATCCGCGCCTATGACGAACTGGTGAAGGCGGCCAGCGAGCGCCGTCCGGGCGATGCCCAGATCATCATTCCGTCGGGCGAGCGGCTCGGTCAGGTCGTCATCGAGGCCGAGGGCATCACCAAGGCCTATGGCGACCGTGTCCTGATCGACGACCTGTCGTTCAAGCTGCCGCCCGGCGGCATCGTCGGCGTGATCGGACCCAACGGCGCAGGCAAGACCACGCTGTTCCGCATGATCACCGGCCAGGAACAGCCCGATTCCGGCGCGATCCGGGTCGGCGAGACCGTGAAGCTCGGCTATGTCGACCAGAGCCGCGATGCACTGGATGGCAACAAGACCGTGTGGGAGGAGATCTCCGGCGGTAACGATGTCATCAAGCTTGGCAGGCATGAGGTGAACAGCCGCGCCTATTGCTCCTCGTTCAACTTCAAGGGCGGCGACCAGCAGCAGAAAGTGGGCACGCTTTCGGGCGGCCAGCGCAACCGCGTGCACATGGCCAAGCTGCTGAAAGAGGGCGGCAACGTCATCCTGCTTGACGAACCGACCAACGATCTCGACACCGAAACGCTGGCGGCGCTGGAAGACGCGCTGGAGAATTTCGCGGGCTGCGCCGTCGTCATCAGCCACGACCGCATGTTCCTCGACCGGCTGGCCACGCATATCCTCGCCTTCGAGGGTGACAGCCATGTGGAATGGTTCGAAGGCAATTTCGAGGAATACGAAGCCGACAAGGTGCGCCGGCTCGGTCCCGATTCCATCAATCCGAAGCGTGTGACCTACAAGCGATTGACGCGCTGAGCGAGCCGGTATCGCGGGAACATGGGCCTGGACGGTTTCGTCCGGGCCTTTTCTTCCGGGCTTGTGCGGGTTATCGGGAAACGGTGCCTGAAATTCAGCGAGGAGACCGGGCGTGTCGGCATTGGTGGACAACCGCGTATTTCATGTCGCGGCCGCGTTGTTCGCGGTCCTGTCAATCGCCAGCGCGATATGGCCCAGCGATTCCGATGTGCCCTTCATGACGTGGCTTGCGGGGATCGGAATTGCGTCCCTCCTGTTGTGTCTGCCTTATTTGATCCTCTGGTTCGTCGGCAGGCGGCTTTCCAGGCCGCTTTTCCGGGGTATTGCCCTGGCTGCGATGGCACTGCTTTTCGTTTTCTGGGCCTGGGCATTCCTTGGCACGTTCATCTTCCCGGCGGGTGAGAATGCGCAGGCCGGACTCGTCTTCGTTGCCGCGCCGGCTTACATGATCATCGCAGCGCTGTTCGCCGGGCTCGTGCTGCGGATTGCCGACGACTGGAAGAAGCATTCCGGATCGAGTTCATAGAGGTGCTTCAAGGGACTTGCACGGCATGTCATGCTCGTGCCTGAATCCTTGTGCTGTAACTGCCAGCCAAGAGCGATTTGCAAGTCATCAATGCTTTGACGCTATCCTCTTCGTGAAAAAAATGGATTCGCCTGGAAGGACCTGTCTATATGCCGCGCGTCGCGATTACCGGAACCGGAGCGGAGATCCCGGAGGGCAGCGTCACCAATGACGAACTCGTTGCCAGTTTCAACGCCTGGGTCGACCGGGAAAACCCGAAGCGCCTCGCCGCCGGACTTGAACCGCTTCCCTATTCCTCGTCCGACTTCATCGAATACGCCTCGGGCGTGAAGGCCCGGCGGATGCTGGATCCCGAGGGCGTCCTGGATCCCGAACGTATGGCGCCACGCTTCGAGGAGCGGTCGAACGAGGATCTCTCGCTGATGGCCGAATTCGGCTGCAAGTCTGCGCGCAAGGCCCTGACCGATGCCGGACTCAAGGGCGAAGACATCGATTTCGTCATTTGTTCAGCCTCGCACCAGCAGAGGCCCTATCCGGCAGTGGCCATCGAGATCCAGCAGGAACTGGGCTGCAGCGGGGCCGGTTTCGACATGAACCTGGCATGTTCATCCGCCGGTGCCGCCATCCACCTTGCGGCAAGCCTCGTACGCTCCGGCGCCCAACGGCGTGTGCTTGTGGTGACGCCGGAAATCATATCCGGGCATCTCAATTTCAAGGACCGGCAAACGCATTTCATATTCGGAGACGCTTCGGTATCGCTCGTCATCGAAGCGCTCGATGACGGGGAAACCAGGCCCGGCGCTTACGAAATCCTGGATACACGGGTCTGGACGCAAATGTCGTCCAACATCCGCTCCAATTTCGGTTTCCTGAACCGGGCGGCGCAGGAGGAACTCGATGTCGTGAACATGGAGGGCCGACTCATCACGCAGGTCGGCAACAAGGTGTTCAAGGAAGTCACCGTTGCCGCTCACCGCTTCATCCGCGATTTTTTGGCCGATAATGACGAAAGCCCGGAAGGCATGCGCCGGTACTGGCTGCATCAGGCCAATGGGCGGATGAACGCCATGATACTGAAGCTCGTCCTCGGGCATGAGGCCGACGAGAAGCGGGCGCCAATGGTGCTGTCATGGCTTGGCAATACGGCCGGTGCCGGGGCGGTGGTGGCTTTCGACGCCACGAAGAACGAGTTGAAAGCCGGCGAGCGCGGCCTTTTCTGTGCCTTCGGTGCGGGCTATTCCATCGGCAGCGCACTCCTGGAAAAAATGTAAATGTGAGGCAGGCCGATGACCGAACCGCTCTTCCCCGACATCCACGGAATGGAGATCGTGCCCGGTCGGCGCATCCGTGCAGTCGTCCATTCCGTTCTGATCGCTGATGGCGGCGACTTCGAGTCCCGGCCCGCCGAGCGCCTGACACTGAACTGGGGAGGCATCGAAGGCGATCACCATAACGGCCAGTACCGCTGTTCGGGCGGTCGCGAGCCCTGGTATGAGCGTGGCACGGAGATGCGGAACGAACGGCAGGTCACCATCGTGTCGCCCGGCGAACTGGCGGTCGTTGCACAGCGCATGGGCTTGGCCGCCATTGATCCGGGCTGGATCGGTTCCAATATCGTGCTCGAAGGCGTCGAGCATCTTTCCATGCTGCCGCGCGGGACGCTGATCTTCCTCGACGGCGGCGCGACGCTGAAGATCGATGACCAGAATGGTCCTTGCCGGATTGCCGGCAAGCGGGTTGCCGAGCGCGCGGGCATGGACGATATAGCCAATGCCTCGCTGCTTTTTGCCAAGGCGGCGAAACGGCTGCGCGGCCTGACGGCCTGGGTGGAGAAGCCTGGCGTGGTCGAGGCGGGCGCTGGTGCCAGCGTGATGATTCCGGAGCAGTGGGTGTGGCGCGGCTGAGAAATGCCGCATCGCCATTTTTTACGTTACGAAAAAGGTTCCTTTTCATTTGTTCCTGTAGACGCGGGGTGTATCTCCGTTCATCCTTTTCCTTGAAAGGATGGAGGCGATGACAGGAAGAACACGGGCCGGCGGGTTTTCCATTCCGGCGGCGTTGGCCGGGCTTATGATCTGTCAGCTGGCCGGTGAGGCGATCGTGGCAGCTCTTCGCCTGGCCTATCCCGGAACGGGTTTTCCGGGGCCGGTTCTTGGTATGGGTCTTCTGTTCCTGTGGCTTCTGTGGCGCGGCAAGCCTGGCGAGAGCCTCGATGCCGTTTCGGGAGCGATCCTGCGCAATCTTTCGCTTCTTTTCGTTCCGGCTGCCGTGGGCATCGTCCAATACGGGGATGTCCTGGCGCGTTTCGGTCTGGCGGTTGTCCTGGCGGTGGTTGTTTCCACGATATTGACCCTGCTGGTGACCGTTGGCGTGTTTCTGCTCTTTGCCAGGGGCGGGGAGGGCGGCTGCGATGAATGAGCCGGTTTCGAATCTTTGGGTCTATCTCGCTGCCTCGCCGCTGTTGTGGTTGACGATCACGCTCCTTGCCTATGTCGCAGCCGATATGCTGGCCGAGCGGCTCAACCGGCACCCGTTGGCCAATACCGTACTTCTCTCGGCTGCTCTGGTCGCCCTGCTGTTGCTGGCCACGGGAACGGACTACGCCACCTATTTTGACGGTGCGCAGTTCATCCACTTCATGCTCGGGCCGGCCACGGTTGCGCTGGCGGTTCCGCTATGGCGCAACTTCACCCTGGTGCGCCGCAATCTCGGCGCCATGGCAGCAGCACTCCTGGCGGGATCGGTGACCGCGGCCGGCTCGGCGGTCGCCATCGCCTGGTTGCTGGGGGCGCCGACGCCAGTGCTGGCGTCCCTGGCACCGAAATCGGTTACGGCACCCATCGCCATGGAACTGGCACGTTCACTGGGCGGCTGGCCTGCCCTGGCTGCCGGTCTCGTCATACTCACCGGCATTACGGGCGCGATCGTCGTCACGCCGCTGATGAACCTGCTTGGCATCCGGAATTTCGCTGCGCGGGGATTTGCCGCCGGTGTCGCCTCACACGGGATCGGAACGGCCAGGGCCTTCCAGGTTTCCGACACGGCCGGTGCTTTCGCCGGCATCGCCATGGGCCTCAACGGTGCGCTGACCAGCCTGCTCGTCCTGCTCTGGCTGTTCCTGGCTGGCTGAATGCCCACCCTGGGTCTTTTCCGCCGGCAAAGGCTTGGCGTTGCGCCTGGCTTCGCGTGCGGCGCGGCGCTTTGTCCGGGCCATTCGCAGGGCGCGGCGACGGACCTGTAACCACCAGAGCCCTTCCTCCGCCGTTTCGATTTCGTGGTGATAGGCCTCCGCCAGCGCCTCGCGGTAAGAGGAATAGCCTTCGGACGCGAGATCCTCGATACGATGCATGATCGACATCCAGGCGGGGGAAAGCAGAAGCGTGATGGCGATAACCGCGATGGCGAGACGGTAGTTGCCGGAGCTGACGACGCCGCTGGCAAGGCCTGCGGCCGCCAGAACGAAGGAGAATTCGCCGATCTGCGCCATGGAAAGGCCCCCGATCAGCGAGGTGTCGCGGTCATGACCCGTCAGGCGCAGCAGGAACACGTTGAGCACGGTCTTGGCGAAGATGACGAGCAGGGACACGCTGATCACATCCACCCAGTTGAGAGCGATGAAACCGAGATCGATCAGAAGGCCGATGGACAGGAAGAAAACGACGAGAAGGACACTCTGGATCGGCTCGATGACCGGGATGACACGGGCGCGCAGGTTTGAATTGCCGATGACGAGCCCGGCCACAAAGGCGCCGTAGGCCGGAGAAAGGCCGATCAGGCCGGACAGGGCGGCTGCGCCGAAACAGGCCGCAAGCGCGCCCAGAGCCAGAAGTTCCACCTTGTCTTCCAACTGCGCCGCGAAGGGCAGGATCAACTTGCCACGCCGGCCCAGCCACCACAGGAGCGCGCCAAGAAAGACCACTGCGAAGGCAATCTTGGCCGCGATGACGCCGACACTTGCCGCTTCGCCGCCCAGCGCGCTGGTCAGGATCAGCATCGGCACGACCGCGATATCCTGGGCGATCAGCACGCCGACCGTGATCTTGCCTGCGCTGCCGCGCAATTCGCCCATGTCGTCGAGCATCTTCATGGCGACAACGGTGGAAGACAATGCCATGATGAAGCCGAGCACCACGCCCTCGGCCAGAGAGGTATTGGTCATCAGCGAAATCAAATAGCCGATACCCAGCGAAACGATGAGCTGACCGCCTGCAACGATGACGGCCGGGCGCAGTGACAGCACAAAGGCGCGAAGCGATATCTCGGTGCCTATGAAAAACAGCAGAACCAGAACGCCCATTTCCGCCAGAGCGGTGACATTGTCAGAGGTTGCAATGAAGCCGAAGCCTGTCGGTCCCATGATGACGCCGGCCAGGATGAAACCGACCAGCGGCGGCTGCTTGATCCGCATCAGGCCGAGACCCAGCAGCACGGCGACAGTGATCACCATGGCAATTTCGATCAGCGGAAAGGCGGTATGCGCGTGCTCCAATTGCGTCTCCTCGGTCCTGCATCGGCGATCTGAATCGCCGCAGGTCCAAACATAACGCAATACGGGCGGAATGGAGGCGTGTTCTCACGCAGGGCGCGAAAACGCTGTTCCTTCAGATCCGGTCGAAATCGTCCTTGTCGGTCGGAAGCAGCAGGACGGCCGTGGTCAGGAAGCCGAATCCAAAGGTAATACCAAAGGAAAGCGCCATGATGAGCGCGATGATCGGCTTGTCGTGTGAGTGCAGGAAACGGTCTCCGAAACCGCCAATGTTGAACCAGACCACGCCGAAAGCCACGGCCCATCCGATGACGATGCCGATGGCGGAATTGACGATGACGAAGCGTACCAGTTTGGGCATGACACCCCTCCTGTCGCCCTCTGGGCAATGTTCTCGTTGCTGCACGGAAACTTGTTTCGTGAAGAAACGAACCTTACCAACAGATAGGGCGAGGAAGGATCCCCGCAAGGTGGCGAATTGACGCTCGCCGGAAACCGTCAGTCCGCCATGGTTTCAAGGCTAGCGAAGCCTTCCGGCGCAGCGCCGTGGTCGAACGGTTCCTCGACTTCCACGAAAGTGTCGGGGTAGAACCCGTTGAAACGCGTCCGCAAGGACAGCGAGTAGGCCCCGATATGGCCGATCTCGATCCAGTCCCCCGTATCGACGGTTTCCGGTAACCAGAAGGGGCGCGAGAGGATATCGACGCTGTCGCAGGTGGCGCCGCAGACCTTGAAGGGCACGATTTTCTGCGGGTCGCCATTGCGGTGGCGAATCGCCGGATCGGCTATGAAGCGCGCAGGAAGCGTGATCTTGCCGGTCCAGCTGTCCGAAAGGGAAGCCCAGATGCCGTCGTTGATGTAGAGCCGGCGCCCCTTGCGCATGAGCACGCGCACGATGAGCGAAAAGGCGCGGGCAACAATGACACGCCCCGGTTCGGCGACCAGCGGCAGGGAATTGAATTCCCATTCGCGGATATCGTCGCGCAGGCGGGCCATCAGGTCTTCCAGCGACGGCATGTCGGGCGCCTTGCGGCGCGGGTCGTGGCCATATTCCGCCGGGAAGCCGCCGCCGACATCCAGACCTGCCAGAGCGACGCCGGCGCGATTGCGCACCCAGTCGGCCGAGCGCAGGGCGCGTTCGTAGGTGTCGGGATCCTCGATCTGGCTGCCGACATGAAAGCACAGCCCGACCTTGTAACCGATCCTGTCGAGACGCTGCAGCAATTCGACGGCATGGGCCGGCGCTGCCCCGAATTTCTTGGACAGTTCATAGGCTGCGTGCCCCTTTGTCTGGAGGCGCACGAAGACGGTGATGTCGCCGGGGGCGATATCGAGCGCGCGCACAATCCGGGTCACCTTTGCGACCTCGTCCTCATGGTCGACGGCCAGGATGCGGATCCTGTAGTCCTCAAGCGCCAGGCGGATGTCCGACTGGGCCTTGACCGGGTGCATGTAGAGCATTTCGGCGTCGGGCGACACCGAGCGGACTGCCCGGATCTCTGCCGGGGAAGCCACATCGAAACAATCCATGCCGGCTTCGGCAAGCGCTTTCAGCACCATGTCCTCGCCGTTCGTTTTTACCGCATAGGCTGTGCGGCCGGGGAACAGCCCCATGAAGCGAAGGGCATCGGCCTTCAAGACACGGGGACGGAAACAATAGACAGGAACATCCGGCCGCAATTCCAGTGCGGCTTCACGTGCCGTGTTGAAGGTCTGCATCGGGTTCTTTTCCTTCCGCTCTCCTCGGTGGAGCCTAACAGGCCTCGGTGACGGTACAAGGGGCTGGCTGTGCCGCAGGTTTCGGGTGGCGCTTTTCGCGTTGCGATGGCAACGGTTGCGACAGGGAGATTCCGCATGACAGCAAAATCCGAACTGGACGCAAGCCCGCTGCTGATGAGCGCACGCAACTGGGTTGAACTGCTCACTCTCGGCCTTGTATGGGGTGCTGCCTTCTTTTTCGGGCGTATCGCGGTTGCCGAACTTCATCCGCTGGCGCTGGTCTTCTTCCGTGTCTCGCTGGCGGCCATGGCCTTGCACCTGTTTCTGCTGCTGGCGGGGCACCGGTTCCGGGCAGACCGACGCATGCTCGGCCGGTTGCTGATGCTGTCGGTCATGAACAATGTCATTCCTTTCTCCCTGATCTTCACGGGACAGACGGCGATCGGCGCAGGCCTGGCCTCCGTCATCAATGCGACGACGCCCTTCTGGACGGTGATTGCCGCGCAGATGCTGACACGGGACGAAAAGATTTCCGCGAACAAGCTTGCCGGCATCGGCTTGGGCATCGCCGGCGCCGCCATCATGGTCGGCCCTTCGGCAATCGCCGGTGTCGGGGGGCCCGCATGGGCGAAATTCGCCATCATGGGCGCTGCACTTTCCTATGCTTTCGCTGCGATTTTCGCCCGTAGCCTGAAGGGGATCGCGCCATCACATATCGCTGTCGGCCAATTGTCCTTTTCGGCACTGGTGATGCTTCCGGTCATGCCTTTTGTTGTGACCGCGGAGGGGCTTCTCGCCGTGAGCGCGCAGACCTGGGCCGCTGTGACAGCGCTTGCGCTCTTGTCGACCGCTTTCGCCTATATCCTCTATTTCAGGATTGTCGGGTCTGCCGGCGCAACCAATGCCTCGCTCGTCACGCTTGTCGTGCCTGCTTCAGCCATCGTGCTGGGTGCCGTCTTCCTGGGGGAAAGGCTCGAAGCGTTCGAACTGGCGGGGCTGGTTCTCATCACCACGGGTCTCGTCACCATTGACGGGAGGCTGTTGCGACGGCGATAGAGCATGTTCAGATCAACTGCCGGGAGGGGGCGTTTTCCATGTTGTCGGTTCGAAAAATTTGCGATGCCGTTGCGGCTGGCGAGAAGACTGCGCGGGTGGCGCTGGAGGCGAGTCTTGACGCCATCGAGGCCGGCGACAGCACATTGCGTGCCTTTTCCTGTGTGACCGCGCGGGAAAGGCTGGCTGAGCCGGCAAGCGGTCCCCTGGCCGGCATTGCGCTCGGCGTGAAGGACATTTTCGATACCGCCGACCTGCCGACCGAATATGGATCCCCGATCTATGCCGGGTGGCAGCCGCGATCCGATGCCGCCATTGTCGCCATGGCACGGAAGGCCGGCGCAAGCGTGATCGGCAAGACCGTGACGACCGAGTTCGCGTTCTTCCGCCCGGGGCCAACAGTCAATCCGCACAATCCCGGGCATACGCCAGGCGGATCGTCTTCCGGGTCGGCAGCGGCGGTGGCTGCCGGGATGATCCCGGCGGCACTTGGCACGCAGACCGGCGGTTCGGTGATTCGCCCGGCCGCGTTTTGCGGTGTAGCCGGTTTCAAGCCCGGTTTCCGGCTGGCGCCGGCCACCGGCATGAAGACCTTTTCCTGGACGCTCGATACAGCCGGATTTTTTGCTGCTTCCGTCGATGATGTGGCCCTTCTCGCGGCGCGCATCCTGGATCGCGATCTGGAACCGGCCTCTGTTGATCCGGCACAGATCCGCATCGGCCTCTATCGCACGGCCATCTGGGATGAAGCAGACGAACTCATGCGCGAGGCGGTCGAGGATGCCGCAGCCCGGTTCGACCATGCGGGCGCGACCGTTGTCGAAATCGTCGAACCCGCGATCCTCACGGATGCACGGAACTGCCATGCGGTCATCCAGGACTACGAGGCCGCGCAGGCACTGTGTCACGAGCATCTCAATGACCGGGCACAGCTGTCGCAGAAACTCCTTGAGTGCCTGGATCGCGGAGCAGCCATTCCCGCCCCCGAATACGACAAGGCGCGCTCGGTGGCGCGCCGGGCACGCAAGGCGGCAACAGCGCTTTTCGAGCATGTGGATGTCCTGCTGACGCCTTCGGCGCCAGGAGCTGCACCCAAGGGACTCGAGACCACGGGCGATCCGAAATTCAACAAGCTGTGGACCTTGACCGGCAATCCCTGCATCAATTTGCCCGGCCTGAAAACGGAATCAGGTTTGCCGCTTGGCGTCCAGATGGTTGGCCGCTTCGGGCGTGACAAGCTGTTGCTGTCCGTGGCGAACTGGGCCGGGCGCCTGCTGTGACCGTTGCCAGGATCCGGTCAGGGAAACAAAAATTTATTCACACGCCTGGAGCTGGGGAAGGGCGCATATTTACAGCAGGTTGACTCAACGGTCAGTGATTTTCCCGGTTCGTTCCGCCGCAGTGCAGCAACGAATTTGCTTGTTCATCGAACGCAAGAGGCTAGATTCAAGGCGCAGAAAGAAACAGGAGGACATCGCAATGGGACTGACCCGCTCTCTCAATGCGCTCGTGTTTTTCGCCGCGTTTGCCTTCATCGGTCTGCTCGTTATCGGTGTCGTACCCTGACTGAGCAGGCGATTGTCGGACTAGCCTGAAATTGAACGCCACATCTGAGCGGATGCCGATTCGTAACTGGCATCCGTGCAATTTTCCGCGTGCCGGCCTCAGGCTGCCTTGGCGCCCGGCTGTTTCGGTGTATTGGCGCGAATTCCGATCAGGTGACACACGGCGAAGACAAGATCCGGTTTGTTCATCGTGTAGAAGTGGAAGTCGTCGACGCCGCGTTCCATCAGGTCAAGCACCTGCTCCGCCGCGACAGCCGCAGCCACAAGCTGGTGCGTTTGCGCGTCATGTTCCAGACCCTCGAAGCGATCGGCGAGCCATTGGGGGATACTGGCGCCGCAGCGTCCGGCAAAATTGGCCACTTGCGTGAACGCGTGGACCGGCAGGATGCCCGGCACGATGGGGATGTAGATGCCTGCGCGGCGGGCGCGTTCCACGTAACGTTCGAAATTGTCGTTGTCGAAAAAGAACTGGGTTATGGCCTTGGTTGCGCCGTTTTCCACCTTGCGCTTGAGCATTTCGATGTCGGTTGCGAAATCGGGGCTTTCCGGGTGCTTTTCCGGATAGGCCGAAACATAGACATCGAAGTCACCCTTCGCATGCAGCCCGTGCACCAGGTCGGCTCCGTTGACATAACCGGAGGGGTGCGGCTGAAACTGGGCACCGACGCCGGCGGCGGGGTCGCCGCGCAGGGCGACAAAGCGGCGAACGCCCGATGCCACGAATTCGTCGATGACGGTATCGACCTCCTCGCGCGTGGCATCGACGCAAGTCAGATGAGCTGCAACGTCAAGGTCCGTCTCGGCGATGATGCGCCGGACGGCATCGAGGGAGCGTTCCCGCGTCGAGCCGCCCGCACCATAGGTGACGGAAACGAAATCCGGACGGAGCGGGGCAAGGCGCTGAACGGTCTCCCAGAGACGCTGAGCCATGCTTTCATTCTTCGGCGGAAAGAACTCGAAGGACACGCTCAGCGGCTGGTCAGCGTGGGGTGTGCGAGTGAAGCGGGGCGAGGCCATGTCAGGCGATCTCCGGTGAGGACTGGGTTTGTGAGGCGTCGGCAACCAATGTCCGGCGATCCTGGCCGATCCAGAGCTTGACGGTGAGTTGTGCGGGATTGTCGCCGGGCGCTGCGATTTCCGCGGCCGCGGCCATGTCGAGGCCGGCGCTGTCGAGCCAGTCCGCGATCTGTTGGTCGGAAAAGCCCATGCGGATGTGGTGATGGTGCTCACGCAGGAAATCAAGGGCATGGGGTGCAAAGTCGACGATCACGATACGCCCGCCCGGGCGAAGCGCGCGGGCTGCCTCGGCAAGGGCACGTCCTGGCTCGTCGAGATAATGCAGCACCTGGTGAACGGTCACGAGGTCGTAATTCTCCCGGTCCACCGGCAGGGCCAGAATGTCGCCCTGGCGGACCTGGGCATGGGTGATGCCGGCCTTGTCGAGGTTGGCCCGCGCCACCGCCAGCATTTCCCGCGAAGCATCTATACCCGTCGCACGAAGATAGATCGGCGCGAACAGTTCCAGCATGCGGCCGGTGCCGGTGCCTATATCGAGCAGGGTTTGAACCGGGGTTTTGCCCACGGCTGATACGAGAGCCTTCTCGACCGCTTCATCAGGGGCGTGGAGGCGGCGAAGATCATCCCAATCCGCAGCGTTGCGGGCGAAGTATTCCGCTGCCTGTTCGCGCAACCGCGCCTTGACTGTCGCCAGCCGTTCCAGATCCCGTTCGACCTGGAGGTCGGCCATGTCGAGGCGGGCGATCAGCGTTTCCACAAGATCGGCGGCCCTTCCCGTGTCGGCCAGTCTGAACCATGCCCAGGAGCCCTCCTGATACCGTTCGACAAGGCCGGCCTCCATCAGCAGCTTGAGATGGCGCGAAACCCTGGGTTGCGACTGGTTCAGGATCTCGGTCAGATCGGAAACCGTCAGGTTGCCGCGCGAGAGCAAGGCCAGGATCCGCAGGCGGCTGGATTCGGCGGCGGCCTTGAGTGTATCAACAAGGTTGTCCAGCGATATACGCGTCCTGGTCAGCATGTCGAACTCCGAGAAAGATATAAAGATATGTTTATGTCATTTTTGCCGACAGCACAAGCCCCATGTTCCGCATGCGGCATTTTCATTTCCGCTTGCGTCGTGCGTTCTTTCCGGAAGGAGGAGATATATGTTTGAGCAGCGGCAGGGGGAGCAGGCGCTCTCTTTCGATCCTGCGCAGGAGGCCGGCGACGGCCATGTGGTTTTCATCGGGCATGTGGAATCGCCGTGGAGGGATCGCAAGGAATGTCCTCGCAACCTCACCCGGGCGCGTGAAGCCGGAAAACCGGCGCGGCTTGTCCTTGCAGGGCCTTACAGGGCGGGGCTCTCGGGGCTTGAGGGTGTTTCGCATGTCGTCATCCTGACATGGCTTCATCATTCGCCGCGCAATCTCGTCGTTCAGCATCCGCGCCATGCGGAAGCGGCGAAGGGGGTCTTTGCGCTGCGGTCGCCCGCCCGGCCAAATCCGGTCGGTCTCCATGTCGTGCGTCTGACGAAGCTGAATGCCGATGCAGGAATCCTGGACCTGGATGCCATTGATGTGCTGGACGGCACGCCGGTCATCGACATCAAGCCATACATTCCTGCAATCGACGCGGTGCCGGATGCTGAAACGGGACGGGCGGGAGCGCCTGCCTGATGGCGGCGCGCACCGGCCGCCAGAGAGCTATCGCAAAAGCGCTGACGGCACTCCTGCCAATGGCGCCCTATGCGGATATAGAGGCCATTCGCGCGGCGTCTTCGGCGCGGCACATGCGCGATCTGCCGCCGGCCATTGCGGTCTGGCTTGCCACCATTGCCCATGTGCGCCATCGCTATACCGACTATGACGACTTGCGAGACAGTGGTTATGATAAGGAAAGCGCGCGCCATTTCACAGCCGATGCGATCAATGAGCAGTTGACCCTCTGGCGTGCGACGCGCCTGCTCGATCCAGACAGTCCGGATGAGGATGAGGACATTAGGGACTGAACAAATGGGCGCTTGAGGGCTTTTTCTGCACGTCTTTTAATCCGGACGGGAATGCGCTTAAATTTGCAGCACAATGACTATTGAGGATCTTGACTGCATGCCATTTCCCGCCCTTTTGCGTACCCGCCTGGAGGCTCACCTCGCCTTCATCTATCCCCGGTGCGACGCGAGCGAACTGGCGCAACGCGTGCTGGAGGCGTTCTGGCCGGACGGGGGCGCTTCGTCTTGCCGGCCTGTGCGGCGCAAGCTGAATGCCCCGGTCTGGTCGGAAAAGGACGCTGTTCTGATCACCTATGCCAATACGCTCGTCGATGGTGAGAACACGCCCCTGACGCTGCTGGATGACTTCCTGACGCGTCATGTCGGCAACAAGATCAACGGGGTTCATGTCCTTCCCTTCTTTCCATGGACCTCCGACGACGGTTTCGCTGTCGTCGACTACACCAAGGTGAATGCCGAGGTGGGGGATTGGCACCACCTGAGCGGAATCGCGGGCCATCACAAGCTCATGGCCGACCTTGTGTTGAACCATGTTTCCAGCCTGCATCCCTGGTTCGTGCAATACATGCAGGGGCAGGAGCCCGGGCGCGGCTACTTCATCGAGGTGGAGCCGGATACCGATCTGACGCAAGTTGTCAGGCCGCGGCCGCAAAGCCTTCTGCGCGAGGTGGAAACCGCAAATGGAATACGCCACGTCTGGTGCACCTTCAGTCACGATCAGGTTGACCTCGATTTCTCCAATCCGGACGTGCTGCTCGAATTCATCCGCCTGCTTCGCCTGTTCCTGGACAAGGGCATCTCCACCATCCGGCTGGACGCGGTGGCCTTCATCTGGAAGGAGATCGGAACGAGTTGCATTCACTTGCCGGAAACCCATGAGATTGTCCGTCTGATGCGTACGCTGGCCGATTACAGCCGCGAGGCGATGGTGCTCATTACCGAAACGAATGTGCCCAACCGCGAAAACCTGTCCTATTTCGGCAATCGCAACGAAGCCCACGGCATCTACAACTTCCCACTGCCGCCCTTGACCCTGCACGCGCTGCTGACCGGGGATGCCTCGGTGCTGACCCGTTGGCAGAGGCGCATGCCGCCATCGCCCGCCGGTTCCTTCTATTTCAACTTCACGGCCAGTCACGACGGTATCGGCGTGCGGGCAGCGGAAGGTTACCTTACCGACGCTCAGTTGAGTTCAATGATTGAAGCCATTCGCGGCATTGGCGGCCTTGTCTCCATGCGGGCCATGCCGGACGGGTCTGTCCGGCCCTATGAAATCAACGTCTCGCTATGGGATGCCCTGTTGGCAGGACCCGGCGGCGCGTCACTTCGGTTCGACTGTTTCATGGTGTCGCAAACCATCATGCTCGCACTGGAAGGCATTCCCGGCATCTACATCCACTCATTGCTCGCCACGCCAAACGATCTCGCCCGCGTGGAGAAAACCGGGCACAATCGCTCCATCAACAGGCACCAGTGGGACTACCGGGATCTGGAGGCGCGTCTGGCGGACCCGAAAAGCGACAGCGCCATGGTCTTCAGCGAGATGATGCGCAGGCTGTCCATCCGGCAGCGGCAAAAGGCCTTCCACCCCAATGCCACGCACATGACGATGGATTTCGGGCCGGGCATCTTCGCGCTCTGGCGCCAAAGCGGAGACAGGACACAATCGATCTTCGCGCTTCACAATGTCACCGCGCGCGAGCAGGTGGTTCCGCTGGATCGAATAAACCTGATCGAGAACGAGCCATGGGTCGACCTGCTCAGCGGTGAGGAGGTGGACGAACCGCGTGGCGAAGTGCTGCTTGCGCCCTATCAATGCCGTTGGATATCCAACATCCTCCCGGAACGCTGAACGGCCAGGGCGCCGGCATCATCGATCGCGATTGTCGGCTTCCACGGCCGCCGCCATGTCGCGGAAGACATCCGGCCAGGCATCGTAGACGCGGCGCCAGTTCGGGATGAAGGGCGTGGCGGAGGGATTGTCGAAATAGACTTCGCCGGCATTCATGATGTTTGCGGCGAAGAGCTCCACGGCCTGCTCTTCCTTGTGCCGGTCAAGCGTCAGGCCATTGAAAACGGCATCGGCGTGATAGCTTTCGATCATGTCGAGTGCGTTGCGGTAGTAGGCGGCCTTGACCGAGCGCAGGGATGCGCGCGAAATCACGAGACCTTCCGTCGCCAGCTTGCGCAGAATCGCCTTCACGATATCGGTGGACATGCGCGACAGGCCCCTGGAGGCATCTTCGGGCGACAGGTCCTGGTGCTTGTGGTCGTAGATGTCGGCGATATCCACCTGGCAGATCTGGCGCTGCGACGTATTGCGCCGCAACTCGGACAGAAAGCCGATCTCGAGACCCCAGTCGGAGGGAATGCGGATATCGGGCACGACCTCCATTCTCATGGCGAATTCGCCGGATAGCGGATATCGGAACGAGGAAAGGTAGCGGGTATAGTTGTGCGTCCCGCAGGTCATTTCCAGGGCCTCAAGAAAGGGCGTGACCAGAAGGCGGCAAACCCGGCCGTTGAGCGTGTTGCTGGCAACGCGCGCATAATAGCCTTTCGAGAAGAGATAGGGAAAATCCGGATTGACCACCGGATAGATGAGGCGAGCCAGCAGACCGCGATCATAGGTGACGATGTCGCAATCATGGAGCGCCAGCACCTTGCCGCGCTGAGCGGCAAGCGCGTATCCCATCATGTACCAGACATTGCATCCCTTGCCGCGTTCTGTCGGCGCAAGACCGGCCGCATCGAGCTTGTGGTGAATGGCCGACATGCGCGGGCCGTCGTTCCAGATGACGCGATGATGCTGCGGAAGCCGGGAGAAGAAGGATTTCGCATAGTCGAATTGCGCCCGGTCGGCCCTGTCCAATCCGATATAGATTTCAGAGATATAGGGAATATCCTTGAGAACATCGATGATATGGGGAAGAGCGTCTCCTTCCAGTTCCGAGAACAGCGACGGCAAAGTGAGCGTGACCGGCCGGATCTTGGCAAATCGCGCGACTTCTGCCTCCAGTTCTTCCAGCGGACGCCGCGTCAGGTTGTGCAGTGTCGTGATTGCGCCGGTCTGATGAAAATCGCTCATGAAACTTGTTCAGTCCCCTGTTTCGGTAAAGGTTTCAATGATCGAGAGAACAGCCTCGTTCCAGCCTGCCGGACCGGGCAGGCTTGTCCGTCTTATGCGGCCGTCTGCTTCGCCCTCCAATGGCGGCAAGGCTTCATGCTGCGGATTGGCCACGATGACGCCGATATCAGCCGCAAGCAACATGGCGATGTCATTGGGTGCATCGCCAAGCGCGACAACCGGGCCATCGGCCTTCAGGATGTCCATGATCTCCGGCATGCGTGAAGCCTTGGTGTTGCCAATGGAAAGCGTGAGAAAACGCCCTCCGCGAACCGCCGAGATGCCCGAGGCGGCAAGCGCGGCCTTGAAGGCCTCTTCCTGGTCGGCTGTGCCGAGAAAATCACCCGGCTCGGAGAACCGCCGGTTCATCGCCCGGCGTGCGGCATCCGGCGCAAGCCCGGTTCGGGCGGACACCTCTGCCAATGTCCAATCGCCGAACCCCTGAAACAGTGCATGCAGGTCTTCGGGCAGATCGTCGAGTGCGCGGCGAATGGCTTGCCATTGCGATCTGTCTCCGGTCTCTTCACCGGGCCAGGCGATCCCGGCCCCGTTTTCCACGATGGCCGGGCCGGAGAGGCCGGCATCCTGCATGACCGGGATTATTTCCGCAGCCGTCTTCGAAGTGGCAGGGACGACCGGTATCGCGCGTCGGGCGCATTCGGCGAGGGCCGGACGCGCTGCTTCCAGGGCGTAAGTCTCGTGGTCGAGAAGCGTACCGTCGAGATCCGTGAATACAATCATTACAGAAACTATAGACCCGGCTGCTCCAACTTCAAATTGATACAGCGCAAGAGCGTCGCAATCCCTTGGGCAGAGTTGCGTTCAGCGTGTGTTTGCCGCAACCCATCGCCTCCATTCGGCCTCGCTGCCGCGGAAGACGTTGATATCCGTATCGCCGCGAATGCCGGGCACCACGCCGGTGCCGGTATATTGCCAGAATGTCCAGTCCTGTTCGCCATATTTCTGCGAGGGATGGCCGGCGACCGAGCGCAACCAGAAGGGATGGCCACGTATCTTCCAGAGCTGGTTTTCCTCGTAGAAATCGACCGTGGTGTAGATGACAGGCGTCTTGCCGTAGTGACGTTCAACCTGCCGCAGGAAAACCTCCATCTCCTTGCGCACCGCATCGGGTTTCGGCCGGAAGGTGCAGGTGGGCGACTTGTGGTTCCATTCCATGTCGAGCACCGGCGGCAGGGCGCTGCGATCGATCGGCACATTCTTCCTGAACCAGAGGGCCTGCTCGAAGGCCGGCCGGCAGAAATAGAAAAAATGGTAAGCGCCGCGCGGTATGCCGGCCTGTCTTGCCGCCTTCCAGTTGGCATGGAAACGGTCATCGAGCCGGTCTCCGCCTTCGGTTGCCTTGATGAAGGCGAATGAGACGCCAGCCTGTCTCGCCCTTCTCCAGTCGATCATGCCCTGGTACTTGGCAACGTCGATACCGTGAACCGGATAATGCCAAGGTGTCCGGCCCGACCAGTCATGCGGGTCATTGTCGGCGAAGCGCGGGCTGCTGACAGACACCCGAAGGTCGAGCGCCTGATCGACGCTGCCGCTCGTGCAGGCTGTCAGCGAAATTGCGAGCAGGGCGACGGCTGCGATTTGGCGCATGGCTGTTCATTCGGTCCGGTTTCGACATGCCGACGGTATGCGAAGCTTTGCCTTGCGTCACCCCTTGCCGCCTTGCTTTGTTCGGCGCAGTCGGTAACGCTCCCACCTTGAAAATGGAGGCGGGAGGGTCTGTCATGAAGCGCATCGCAAAATGGTTGGGCGGGCTGGTGATCGTGGCTCTGCTCGGGGCTGCCGTCTGGCTGGCCGTGGCACCGCCGGCGATGATCCGGGTCGCCACCAACTACGCCGCCAAGATCGTTTGCTCCAACGTCTTCATTGCCGGGCGCAGCCCAGAAGTGGTCATGGCAACGGATGTCCAGGCGCCTGGCCATCCGATATTCAAGGCAATCAATGTCGCGGTCGACCGCACAGCATCGCCACCGCACGTGACGGCAAGACTGCTCGGCTTGTTCGGTACCGGGGAGGCGGTCTGGCGCGGAGAGCGGCTCGGCTGTTCAAGCTTGCCCGAAGGCGAAATCGCGGACGTTTCCATGCCCGATGGCGTGTCCCGGGAGCCGGTGACCGGGGCGGCGGACAAGCTCTGGCCGGAGGGAGAAAGGGTCGATCCGTCACAGGCGCCGGAGATCGCGGACATACTCGACGACAGCGCTCTGGGCGGACCGGGCATGCGGGCCATTGTCGTTGTCCACGGGGGGCGTATCATCGCAGAGCGCTATGGCGAGGATTTCGGCCCCCAAACGCCGCTGCTTGGCTGGTCGATGACAAAGACGGTGACTGCGGCAATTCTTGGCACCCTCGTAAAGGACGGACGTCTTTCACTTGACCGCACCGGCCTGTTCCAAAGTTGGGATGGCAGCGCGCGTGCCGACATATCGCTTGCGTCGATGCTTGAAATGTCGTCCGGTCTTGCCTGGAACGAGGGCTACGGCACTGTCTCGGACGTGACCCGCATGCTCTATCTCGAACCCGACATGGCGGCCTATGCCGCCTCCAAGCCCTATGATCCGGAAAACGGAAACCCGGACGGCGACAGCCGCTTCAATTATTCCTCCGGCACCTCGGTGATGCTGTCGGATGTGTGGATGCGTGCGGTGGAGGCGCCAGTGTCCTACCCGTGGCGCGCCTTGTTCGATCCGCTCGGCATGTCCAGCGCCACCTTCGAAATGGATGCGGCAGGCACCTTCGTCGGATCCTCCTATATGTACGCTACTGCACGGGACTGGGCCCGTTTCGGACAATTGCTGCTTCAGCGCGGCGCGTGGAACGGCCGCTCGCTGCTTCCATCCGGTTTCGTGGACTGGATGACAGAGCCGGCGTCTGCCTCGGAAACCGCTTGGGGCGGCCATGCCTACGGGCGCCATGTCTGGCTTGTGGGTCCGCGTGGCAGCGTGCCGCGGGGCGAGGATCCGGAAGCGGCATTCGATCTGCCCGCCGACACGTTCTGGCTGCGCGGGCATGACGGACAGACCGTCACGGTTATCCCGTCGCGCGATCTCGTGGTGGTGCGCATGGGCCTGACACCATCGGATCGCAACTATCAGCCGCAGGGTCTGGTCGATGCGCTGGTAAAGGCGCTGGCCGGGCAGTAGCGGATTGTTCGAGGGTTTCGCGTCATGCCTGGCCGGTGCGCGCCAGGATGTCCCGAAACCACGCTGTTTGCGGATCAAACGGCTTTCCGCCGGCGATGCGGTCGAGTTCGATGGTTCTCAATTGGCCGCCATGGCCTTCGTCATGGCCGACGACACCGGATCGGCCTTCCAATGCGCTGGCAACCGCGTGGTCAACCATGCCCTTGATCAGATGCAGGTCATCCGCATTGGCAGGCGCCGAGCGGGCATAGTAGCCGGATTTCTGTACCAGGGTCTTGTCGGCGCCGATCGACCGGGCAAAGCGGCTGGCAAACCACTCGCCGACATTTACCGAATCCAGCCGGACATGGCCAAAGGCATCGCGCTCCAAGGTTTCTCCACGTGCCTCACGCTCGGCCATGATCTCCCCGACACAGGCGCCCTCGGAAACGAAAATGGTGGCATAGCCCGTATCGGCCATCGCCTTGGACAGGCGTTCGATCTCTGCATCGATCTCAAAGGGCATTTCCGGGATATAGACGGCTTCGACATCCTTGAGCGAATGATTCATCATCAGGCCTTCGCAATAGGCCCGCCCTTCGATCCGTTCATTGTAGGCGCGCAGCGTGGCGGCGGTCAGCCAACCGCAATGACGACCCATTATCTCATGAACGACAAATGTGTTCGGTGTTGCGCTTTGTTCATTTGAAACGTGATCGAAAAAACGCGCCCCGACCTGCGCCGCAGTCAGGGCGCCGAGCGATTGGCGAACGGGCGAAATGTCGTTGTCCACCGTCTTGGGCAGGCCCACGACCGTCATGTCGAAGCCATCGGCCTCGAGGTGCGCGGCCAGGTCGGCGGCGGTCGTGTTCGTGTCGTCGCCGCCGATGGTGTGGAGGATGGTCACGCCATCGGCTTCCAGACGCCGTGCCGCTGCATCCAGCGGATTTTCGCCTTTCCTGACGAGGCCACGCCTTTCGCAATCGGCTGCATTGGTCAGCTTCACCCGCGAATTGCCAATGGGCGAACCGCCATGATGCAGCAAGGCTCTGGCACTTTCGCGTATCTGAGGCGTTACCGGCAGGATGTCGCCCTTGAGCAGTCCGGTATAGCCGGAGCGGTAGGCTATGATCTCGATGTCCGGCGCTATTTCGCTATACCTTTCGATGAGGCAGCCAACCGCTGCCGAGAGGCAGGGTGCGAGACCACCGGCCGTCAGGAGCGCGATTTTCTGCTTTGCAGGCATGGGCCACTTCCATGGAAAAGCGAGTTTTTCTAAATCGATTTAATTTTAGGCGGAAACAGGCGTGTTGTCCATGGCTGCGCATGGGCGTTTCATCTCAGGCAAGGCCTTGCAGAAGAACTCCGACAACATAGGCGAGAGAGGAGGCCGCAGCCCCGATCAGCAATGTTTCCAAGGCGGAGCGCCACCAGGGCGCCAGCGACCATCGCGATTTGGCCGCGCCAATGGCCAGAAAAACCATGCCTGTCATGACAATGGACACGAGGAAAGGATCTCCAAGGCCAAGCTCGAAAGCGAAAGGCAGAAGTGGGACCGCGCCACAAATGAGGAAAGCCAGAAATGTGACAGCCGCTGCCTTGAGGGGAGACGGGGCGACAGACGGCATGCCGTACTCGTCCGTCAGCATGATATGAATCCAGGCTTCCTTGTCGGCTGTTACAGCGCTGACCGCTTCCTCGAGGGTCGTTCCGGCCAGACCTTTGGACGCGAGGATCTGTCGGACTTCCTCGCGCTCGCCTTCGGGGTCGAGCCGGATATGCTTCTTTTCGATTTCGCGGACACGGTCCATGTCGTCAAGGACCGTTTTCGTGCCGGAATAGTTGCCGGCCGCCATGGAAAAGCCGTCGGCCAGCAGATTGGCAAGCCCCAGGATGAGCACGATGCCCGAAGACAGTCCCGCCCCCTGGACGCCGGCGACAACGGCAAATGTCGTTACGGATCCGTCTATGCCGCCATAGACGAAGTCACGCAGATAGGACGGCTTGCTGCCTTCTGCGAGCCGGTCGGCAATGGCCTTCGCTTCATGACTGTGTTCGAGCTTCATGTCGGCGCAACGCTACAGGCTTCCGGCCGTAAAAGACAGGCCGGAAACCAGGAACTTGAGACGTGGCACGCCGGCGTCATGCCTTGGCGTAACCGCCGCCAGTCGGAGTTGTCACGATGACGGCTTCGCCGGCTTTCAGAATCGTCTGGTCGCAGGCCTTGAGTGTCTCCACTGTTCCGTCCAGACGGCGGATTTCGGTTTTTCCGACCTGGCCCTCGCCACCCCCCGCGATGCCTTGCGGAGGCCGGTTGCGGTGCGATGACAGGATTGCGCAATCCATTTCCTCCAGGAAACGCAGGGTGCGGCGGGTGCCGTCTCCTGCATTCCATTTGCCCTTGCCGCCGGATCCTTGCCGGATGTGGAAATCCTCCAGCACGACGGGGAAGCGCAGTTCGAGGATCTCCGGATCGGTCAAGCGCGAGTTTGTCATATGGGTATGAACGCCGGAGGTGCCTGAAAATCCGCGTCCATCATTCATGACCCCTGCCGGCGAGCCGGAACAGATCGTTTCGTAGTATTGGTGCCGGTCATTGCCGAAGGTCAGGTTGTTCATCGTGCCCTGCGCATTGGCCAGCGCGCCCATGGCGGCGAACAGGGCGTTGGTGACATGTTGCGACGTCTCGACATTGCCCGCTACAACGGCGGCCGGATAGGCGGGCTTGAGCATGCACCCGTCCGGGATGATGATGTTGATCGGGCGAAGGCAGCCGGCGTTCATCGGTATATTGCCCTCGACCATGACGCGGAAGGCATAGAGAACGGCAGCGCGCGTGACAGGCTCCGGTGCGTTGAAATTGTTCTTCATGACCGGCGACGTTCCAGAGAAGTCAACCGTGGCTTCGCGCTTGTCGCGGTCGACCGTGATCCTGACGCAAATCGTCTGGCCGGTATCGGTCTCGTAGGCATATTCGCTGCGGTCGGGAAGGCGGGAGAGTACTTCGCGCACGGCTTCCGCCGCATTGTCCTGGACGTGCCCCATATAGGCTTCGACCACATCGAGGCCGAAATTGGCGACCATACGGCGCAATTCCGCCACTCCCTTCTCGTTGGCCGCGATCTGTGCCTTCAGGTCTGCGACATTCTGATGTGCATTGCGAACGGGGTAGGGGTGGTCCGTCAGCAGCGCGATCAGTTCCGCTTCCCGGAAACGCCCCCTTTCGACGAGCCGGAAATTGTCGATCAGGACGCCTTCCTCATCCACCGTGGTGGCCAGTGGCGTCATTGATCCCGGAGCCGAGCCTCCGACATCGGCATGGTGTCCGCGCGACGCCGCCCAGAACAGAACCGTTTCGCCTGCATCATCGAAGACCGGTGTCACCACCGTGATGTCGGGTAGATGGGTGCCGCCATTGTAGGGCGCATTGAGGGCGAAGACATCGCCGGGATGGATGTCGCCCTCGTTCAGCCTGATGATCGTTTCCACCGAACGATCCATCGAACCAAGGTGCACGGGCATGTGCGGAGCATTCGCCACCAGGGCGCCGGTGCGGTCGAACACGGCGCAGGAGAAGTCCAGCCGCTCCTTGATGTTCACCGAGTAGGCCGTGTTTTGCAGTGTCACGCCCATCTGTTCGGCAATCGACATGAAGAGGTTGTTGAAGACCTCCAGCAGGATCGGGTCGGCGCCCTTGCCGTCGGCGCCGGTGGTGCCGATCGCCGCCATGCGCTCCAGACGCTCGACACGGCGCAGCAGCACGTGGTCGCGTGTCGTGATCTCCGCCTGCCAGCCCGGTTCAATGACGATCGTCTGATTGGGTTCGATGATGAGGGCGGGGCCTTTCAGGCGCGCGCCTGGCGTCATCGTTTCCCGGCGAACCAGGGCTGCCTCATGCCATTTTCCGCCGGAGAAAAGCTTGCGTATCTCGGCCGGTTCTGCGTCATGGGGGGATGCGTCGTGCTCGTGTTCAATACTGCCTGGATCGCGGATGTCCATGGCTTCGAGCGACAGGCTTTCGATGATGAGCGGCTTGTCATCATAGATGAAACCGAACTGCGCCTTGTGCGCTGCCTCGAATTCGCTTTTTGCCTGTTCGGCGGAGAAAGCCGAGAAATCAACCGGCAGTGTCGTGTCCGTACCGTCATAGCGAACTTGCAGGACCGGACGCCAGCCGATGGCGTCCTCCGGGATGCTCTGGCCGGCAAGCTCGCCATAGACCTGCTTGCGCAGGTGTTCGGCGGTCATGCGGATATCGGTCACGGCGGCAGCGTCCAGGCGCTTCAGGATTGCTTGCTGGCGTGAGGCGAAGACGGCAGCCAGACCGATACCATAGGCAGACAACAACCCGGACAGCGGGTGAATGAGAACGGATTCCATGCCCAGGGCATCGGCAACCATGCATGCGTGCTGACCGCCTGCGCCGCCAAAGCAGTTCAACAGGTATTTGGTCACGTCATAGCCGCGCTGGACCGAGATCTTCTTGATCGCGTTGGCCATGTTTTCAACCGCGATGGTGATAAAACCCTCGGCCACCTCCTCGGGTGTTTTCCCGTCTCCGGCCTGTCCGGCGAGTTCGGAAAACCTTCGCGCGACGATGTCGCGATCCAGCGGCTGGTCCTGGTTCGGGCCGAAAATGGCAGGGAACTGGTCCGGCTGCAGCTTGCCCAGCATGACATTGGCATCGGTCACGGCCAGCGGACCGCCGCGCCGATAGCTGGCCGGGCCGGGATTGGCACCGGCGGAATCGGGGCCGGCCTGGAAGCGTCCCTGATCGAAGTGCAGAACCGAACCGCCGCCGGCGGCGACCGTGTGGATGCGCATCATCGGAGCGCGGATGCGCACGCCTGCCACCTCGGTATCGAATGCGCGCTCGTAGTCGCCGTCATAGTGGGCCACATCTGTCGATGTACCGCCCATGTCGAAGCCGATTACCCTTTCAAACCCGGCAAGACGCGCGGTCTCCACCATGCCGACCACCCCGCCAGCCGGGCCCGACAGAATGGCATCCTTGCCCTGGAAGAGGTCGGCTGCCGTCAGTCCACCCGACGACATCATGAACATCAGGCGCGGCTTGTCCGGGTCGGGCGCCGTTTCGGGATCGCCATCAATGTCGGCACCCAGTTCATCCGCGACCTGGCGGACATAGCGGCTCAGGATCGGCGTCAGATAGGCGTCGACCACCGTGGTGTCACCGCGCCCGACGAACTTGACCAGCGGTGATACCAAGTGACTAACAGAAACCTGTCCGAAACCCATGTTCCACGCGGCGCTGGCGGCCATCAGTTCATGGGCGGGATAGTTCCAGGCATGCATGAAGCAGATGGCCACGGAATCGATGCCGCTGTCCCGGATCCGCTGAAGCGCCGCGTTGATCGGCTCGACCTGAGGCATGGTCTCCACCGTGCCGTCGGCCAGCATGCGCTCATCGATCTCCACGACCTGTTCATAGAGCTGTTCGGGAAGCACGATCTCCTTGGCGAAGATGTCCGGCCTTGCCTGATAGGCTATGCGCAGGGCGTCGCGAAATCCCTTCGTCACCAGTAACGCCACCCTGTCGCCCTTGCGTTCGAGCAGGGCGTTGGTTGCCACTGTCGTGCCCATCTTCACGTCGTCAATGCGGCCGGAGGGAATCGGCTCGCCTGCCTTCAGGCCGAGAAGGTCGCGAATGCCCTGAATGGCGGCGTCGCGATAGGCTTCCGGATTTTCGGAAAGCAGTTTGCGCGGATGCAATGATCCATCCGGCGCCCGTCCGATAATGTCGGTAAACGTGCCGCCGCGATCGATCCAGAAATCCCACTTGCCTTCGGTCATGTCCGTTTTCCCCAATCTCGTCTCGCACAGGAGGAGCATTGCATCATGGTTCCGAATAGGTCACGATGAATGGATTATGTCAACGATATATCGATAAAATATCATCGTAGATGCTGTTGATGCAGAGAGAAAAGGAGCGTTTTGCCATGGTTTCCCGACCTGTCGTTTCGGCTGCTCATCTTGCCGACGGGGCCATGCCGGCCCTGTCAGAGATGGAATTCGCGCTTGTGATCCAGACGAATGCCTATCACCGGTGGATCGCCCGCTGCATGGCGGCCGCAGGGGGCGAGGGCCTTTCCGCCATGGAAGTCCAGATCCTGCATGCCGTCAACCATCGCGCCCGTGACAAGAGCCTGGGCGAATTGACAATGATGTTCAATATCGAGGACACCCATGTCGTCACCTATGCGCTGAAGAAGCTGGAGGGCCAGAAGCTTGTCGAGGCCGGACGGCGCGGCAAGGAGAAGACGGTACGGATCACCAGTTCTGGCGAAGCGCTTTGCCTCAAATACCGCGATGTGCGTGAGGCGCTGCTCGTGGACGGCATGAAACAGCTCGGGCTCGACGAGAAACGCCTTGCGGAACTGGCCGCGCTGATGCGGGTCCTGTCGGGTCAGTATGACCAGGCGGCGCGTGCGGCGGCAAGCATGTAGGCGGTCCATGGGCAGGCACTTTGTTTGCGTGCCGGCAAAGTTTGAAAAAAGTTCACTTTCGTTCGGGCGCCCGATTGAATAAACATGGATCATGTCGCTCTGGACCGATCTTGGCGCCCTGTTCACACGCGCATCGAACCGCGCCTTTTCCGGCGTCGTCGAAGCGGTGCGCACCGTGTTCGAGGGCGATCCGGAGACCCGACGCCGTGTCGCCTTCTCGATCGCGATGATCGCCCTGTCGGCGAAGATGGCCAAGGCCGACGGTGTGGTGACGCAGGATGAAATCCGCGCCTTTCAGCAAATCTTTCACGTGCCGGAAGGCGAACGGCGCAATGTCTCCCGGCTCTACGACCTGGCCAAGCGTGACGTGGCGGGCTACGAGGTCTACGCGCGCCAGATGACAAACCTGTGCGGCAGCGGCGAGCCGGGTTGCCCGGTCATGGAAGACATCCTCGACGGTCTTTTCCACATCGCAAAGGCGGATGGGGTCGTGCATGAAAGCGAGATGGATTTCCTGGAGCGGGTCTCCACGATCTTCGGCTTTGACGAGCACGGCTTCCGCCGGATTTCATCGCGTCATGTCGATCTGGGGGAGAGCGACCCCTATACCGTTCTCGGCCTTCGCAGGGGGGCAACCTTTGCCGAGGTACGTGCCCGCTATCGCGATCTCGTGCGCGAAAACCACCCGGACAGGCTGGTGGCGCGTGGCGTTCCCGAGGAATTCATCGTGATCGCGCATGACCGAATGGCTGCCATCAACGCCGCTTACGCGGCAATCGAGAAGGAATTTGCTGCGGCATGACGGGCTTCAGGCCAGATCATGCCGGGGCCGAGGTGCGAACCTCGCCGAATTTCGGACCACGGCGGGATGGCAAGGGCCCGGTGATCCTTCTGCTGCACTATACGGGCATGGAAACCGGCGAGGCCGCCGAGAGCTGGCTCTGCAATCCGGAAAGCAATGTCTCTTGCCATTATCTCGTTCACGAGGATGGCCGCGTGGTCCAGATGGTTCGCGAAAGCGACCGGGCCTGGCATGCCGGCAAGGCGAGGTGGGCAGGGGAAACCGACATCAACTCTGTCTCGATCGGCATCGAGATCGTCAATCCGGGCCATGCCGGCGGCATGCCTGATTTTCCCGCAGCGCAAATCGATGCCGTGGTTGCGCTGGCTGGCGACATCATGGCGCGCCATTCCATGCAACCGCAGAATGTTCTCGCACATTCCGACGTCGCTCCGGGTCGCAAATGCGATCCGGGCGAGCGGTTTCCATGGGAACGGCTGGCTGCTGCGGGCCTTTGCATCCATGTCGATCCGGCTCCTTTCAAGGAGGGGGAAACCTTGATGCCTGACGACAAGAGCGAGGCTGTGGAGACGTTGCAGTCCATGCTTGCCCTTGTTGGTTACGGGATCGATATCAACGGAACCTATGACGCGCATACCAAGGCCTGTGTCGCCGCCTTCCAGCGCCGGTACCGCCCATGCCGGGTCGACGGTCTTGCCGACACGTCGACTGTCGAAACGCTCAACGCCCTGATTGCCAGGCTTCCGGACGTTTTTACCTGAGCCTTCCAGTGCCTTTGCTGCATTGCGAAACAAACTGTCGCGAAACGTGATTGGACGCGCCTTACTGGAGCCGCTTCCTCCGGTCAGAACCCCGGCATGAAAGGTCGAGCGGCGTGACCGCCCCTTTTCATCGACAGGAGTAGAAGAACAAGGGCAGCTGGCGAGGATATGCTGGCGCCAGACCAACCAAATCGGGGTATCATGAACAGACTGAACATTGCCGCGGCGGCTTTTGCTGCCGGGATAGCGATCCTTGTTGCAATTCCGCAGGCCTCAGCCGAATCCGATCGGCCCATTGCATCCCACTACCAGAATGCCGGAGCGGTGGACCGCAACGCCAAGACCTCATCGGTGAAGCGGACATCGAAGGAAACGAGCCACGAAGTGACGGCTGGTTATGCCAAGCCTGTCACCGGGCAGAAATATTCAGCGCTGATCAACCGCTATGCGAATGAATATGGCGTGGCCTCGAACCTGGCACACGCGGTTGTCCGCGTCGAGAGCAATTTCCGTGCGAATGCACGTGGTGCAGCCGGCGAGATCGGCCTGATGCAATTGAAACCGGCGACCGCGCGCATGATGGGGTATCGCGGCTCGACCAAGGGTCTCTATCATCCGGAAACGAACATCAAGTTCGGAATGAAATATCTGGCCAAGGCCCAGAAACTCGGCGGCGGTTCGTTGTGCCGGACGATCCTGAAATACAATGCCGGCCATGGGGCAAAGCGCATGAACCCGATCTCGGCCAACTATTGCGCCAAGGTCAAGCGCTACCTTTGAGCCTTTGATGGCTAGCAACGGGCAAGGCCCGCCGGTTTCCCGCCGGCGGGTTTTTTTCTTGGAACCGGGCGCCCAAGCGGATATTGAACGGGAGTCAGCTGGCCGGGCGGCCGCGGTTGCAAGTGCCGAAAGGCCGCAATCGAGGAAAGTCCGGGCTCCACGGAAACACGGTGCCGGGCAACGCCCGGCGGGGGAAACCCCAGGGAAAGCGCCACAGAAAGCAAACCGCCCCGCCTGCATTCCGGCTCAACCGCTCCTGCGCGGTCAATCGAGCCTGAATGCTGGCGGGGCAAGGGTGAAAGGGTGGGGTAAGAGCCCACCGCGCGGGCAGCAATGTCGGCGGCACGGCAAGCCCCACCGGGAGCAAGACCGAATAGGGACGATGCGGCGAAAGCCAGGGCTGTTTCCGGCCCCAGTCGTCCGGGTTGGTTGCTTGAGGCGTCCGGCAACGGGCGTCCCAGAGGAATGGTCGCCACGTCCATGCTCTCGCGGGCATGGGCCATACAGAACCCGGCTTACAGGCCGGCTGACATTTTTCCCTCGTCAGGTCCCGCGGCCGAGGGCCTTGGCGAGTGCGCCCCAGAGAACCTCGGCAGGTTCGCACCCGATGGAGAGGCGGACGAAACCGGGTGCAACGGCATCGCCCCAGCGCGCGCGACGCTCTGCCGAAGTATGAACGCCGCCAAAGGAAGTGGCGGGCTGCACCAGCGGACATGAATCGATAAAGGCCTCTGCGGATTCGGCATCGGAGAGCGTTACGCCGATCAGAAATCCGAAGCGCTGCATCTGGCGCGCGGCAATCGCGTGCCCGGGGTCCGATTCAAGGCCCGGATACCGGACCGAAACGACCCCCGGCATTTCAAGAAGCCTTCCGGCGATCAAGGCGGCATTCCGGCACATGCGGTCGAGGCGGACATCAAGGGTTTCCAGCCCGCGATGAACGAGCCATGCCTCGAAGGGCCCGGGAATGGCGCCTGCCAGCTTCCGCCAGTCCTTCAACGCGGCAAGCAGGCCTTCATCACGCGTCGCGACATGCCCGAACAAGGCATCGGAATGTCCGTTCATCGCCTTGGTATCCGAGGAAAGCACGAGGTCGCAGCCCTGGTCGAGCGGCTGCTGTCCCAGCGGCGTCATGGTGGTGTTGTCGGCAACGGTGATCGCGCCAGCCGCACGGGCCTGGCGGGCGACCTCAGCGATGTCACACACGTCGAGGCCCGGATTCGACGGACTTTCAATGAAGACGAGCCGGTAGTCCGCAAATCCGCCCTCCAGGAAGCGTGCCGTCGGCCGGGTGTCGAACGTGACGCCCAGCGGGGTCAGGAACCGATCCGCGAGGATGCGGGTGGTATAATAGCCGTCAGATGGCAGCAGCACGCGGTCGCCTGCTCTGAGCATGCTGTAGAAGACGGCTGCAATCGCCGCCATGCCCGATGGAAATGCAGCCGCCCCGGCGTTTTCCAGAAGCCCCAGCGCCGCTTCGAGATGTTCCCACGTGGCGTTGGAGAAGCGGCCGTATTGCGCATGGCCGGAAGGATCTCCGGGCAGATGGTACATGGACGCCATTGTCAATGGCAGGGCGACGGGATCGCCCTTGGCAAGGGTCTCGGCTCTCAGATGCAGCAGACGTGCTGCGCGGCTGTTGGCTGTCTCGGTCATCTTGTCTCCATGCCGCCTGTCCATGCGACGATTGTTCACGGCGCAATTCCTATGGCGGCGCATGGAACGGAGCAAGCCCTCGTTGCGCCGCGAAAGCCTAACGGTTCCTTAATCTTAAGCCCTTATAAACCAAAACGAACGGTAGACCGCAGGCCCCGGAACCGCTCCCGCGGTGGCTTTGGGGGAGGCAATTCCCATTGACGCCCATATGCTCCCATGATACCCCTGAACACACATCGCCAATCAGTTTCAGTTTCTTGTTTGCGGAATGATCCTCCGCCCGGGTCCGGTGCCCGGCGGACGTGTTTCCGTGTGGGGATAACGGCAAGGAATTTCGGCGGTGGAAGTGCGCAGGGTGAAAGCCCTGCGGGATGCGGCGCAAGAGAGGGCCGGCCCGCGATGGCGGACCGGAAGGTGCATGGACCGTTTTCTGTCGAACGCGGTAAACCGGATCGACGCGAAGGGGCGGGTTTCCGTGCCGGCGCATTTCCGGGCGGTTCTGCAGAAGCGCGGTTTCCAGGAGTTGTACGCTCTGAGTGCCCTGGATGTTCCGGCCATCGATATGGGCGGGCTCGACCTGCTGGATCGCTACGAGGCGCGGCTTGGGGCGGAAGACCCGTTTCTCCAGACGGCCGACGACATGTCCTTCTTTTGCCATGGCGACGGGGCATTCGTGAAAGTGGATGCCGAGGGACGTTTCACGGTGCCCGATTTCATCCGCGAGCATACGGGCATAGCCTCCGAGGTGGCCTTTGTCGGGCGGGGCCAGTTCTTTCAGGTCTGGGAGCCGGGCCGGTTTGCGGCACACCGGAGGGAGGTGCGTTCGAGGCTGTTGAAATTGCGGCAGGACCTGGCGGAAGAAGCACGCGGCAAGGCCGGATACGGGAGAGAAGCATGATGGCGGGAGGCGCGGGCAAGCCGGGTTCCATGGAGACCGGCCAGCGGCATGTTCCGGTCATGTTGCCCGCGGTGCTGGAGGCCCTTCAGCCGGGGGAGGGGCAGGTCGTTTGCGACGGTACTTTCGGCGCGGGTGGTTACAGCCGTGCAATCCTCGACGCTGGCGCCCGGGTGGTGGCTGTGGATCGCGATCCGGATGCGGCCAGAACGGCCGGCCTGTTTCGCAGCGAATATGGTGATGCGTTCCGCTTTGAGGCCGGACCGTTCTCCAGGCTGGACGAACTTGCCGGGGTGCCGCTCGACGGCGTGGTCCTGGATATCGGCGTTTCCTCCATGCAACTGGATGAGGCAGGGCGCGGCTTCTCCTTTCGCCAGGACGGCCCGCTTGACATGCGCATGGCGCAGGCAGGCATGACGGCCGCGGATGTCGTGAACCGGTTCAAGGCCGGCGACCTTGCGCGCATCTTTTCGTTTCTCGGTGAAGAGCGTCATGCCGGACGCATCGCGCGGGCCATCGAACGGCGGCGCGAGGAAAAGCCTTACGAGCGTACACTGGAACTGGCGTCCACTGTGGAGGCGGTTATCGGTCGCAATCCGAAAGACAAGATCCATCCCGCGACGCGCGTGTTTCAGGCGCTGCGCATCTTCGTCAACGATGAACTCGGCGAGCTGGCGCGCGGGCTGCTTGCCGCCGAGCGCGGCCTCATGCCCGGCGGGCGGCTGGTCGTGGTGACGTTTCACTCCCTGGAAGACCGGATCGTGAAGCGGTTCATACAGGATCGCGCCGGCACGGGCGGCGGTTCGCGCCATATGCCGGAGACAGTTGCCAGGGCGGCGACCTTCAGGAAGGCCGGCGGCGTGGTGATGGCTTCCGAAGCGGAAGCGTCTGCAAATCTGCGCGCGCGTTCGGCCAAGCTTCGAGCAGCCATCCGCACGGATGCACCGGCCGAGGTAGCGGACTGGACGATTTTCGGACTGCCGAAACTGCCGGCGATCGACGGCTAGGAAGGACGCAAGGGGCATGACCATGTTCAGAACATTCGACATGATCCTGATTGCGGCGATGGTGGGGGCAGCCGCATTCACATATCAGACGAAGCATGAGGCGGAATCGGTGAAGCGCACCATTCGTGCGCTGAGCGAGAAGATCAGGCACGAGCGGGACACGATCGACATCCTCAATGCCGATTGGGCACTGCTGACGCAGCCGGCGCGTATCCAGGTGATGGCTGACAAGTTCGCAGACGAACTCGGGCTTGAGCCGGTCGAGCCAATCCAGATCGGAGACATCGCATCCCTGCCGGATCGACCCATTGCCCAGCCGGGCGACGAAGGTCTGTCCGAGGCCATGGTGGAGCTTGGGCAGGACAATGTCCGGACGGGAGCAGTAAAACCATGATCGGCATGCCTTTCACCCGCAAATCCGCCGGCTCTCCGTCGGGCGAGGCGCGTATTGTCGTACAGGGGGCACGCAAGTTTTCGGGCGGAAGGGCGCGGCGCCGCGTGCTGATGACCATGGCCGTCTTCATGGGCATCTACACTGTCATCGGTGGCCGGCTTGCGCTGCTCGCCATGGAAGAGCCGCGGCAAGGCGGACCCGCGATAGCGCGGCAACAGGCATCGCGGCCCGATATCGTCGACCGGAACGGCGATGTCATGGCAACCGACATCATCACCGCCTCTCTCTTTGCCGAGCCACGCAATATCGTCGATCCCGACGAGGCAATCGAACAACTGGTAACCGTGCTGCCAGATCTCGACTATGAGCAAACCTACCGGCGGCTGAAAAGCGATGCGGGTTTCGTCTGGCTCAAGCGGGAGCTAACGCCGGCGCAAAAGGCGCAAATCCATCGCCTCGGCATCCCCGGTATCGGTTTTCGCGCCGAGAAGCGGCGGTTCTATCCCGGAGGGCCCACCGCTGCCCATATCCTCGGCCTCGTCAACATCGACAACCAGGGCATTGCGGGGATCGAGAAATACATAGACGGGCAGGGGCTGGCCGACCTGCGCGACGCGGGCCTGGCGGCAGCCGACGACCTGGCACCCTTCCAACTGTCCATCGATCAACGGGTCCAGCATATCGTTCGGGACGAACTGGAAGATGCGATGGCCCGCTACAAGGCCATTGCAGCCGGCGCGGTTGTTCTCGACGTTCACACCGGCGAGATTGCTGCCATGGCATCGCTGCCGGATTTCAACCCCAACAATCCGTTCAATGCCAATGACAAGGACCGCCTCAACCGCATGTCGGCCGGGGTGTTCGAAATGGGGTCGACATTCAAGGCCTTCACCACCGCAATGGCACTGGATTCGGGGTTGGTTTCCATCAACGACCATTTCGATGCAACGCGGCCCATCCGGATTGCCGGGTTCACGATCAATGATTTTCATGGCAAGCGGCGTGTGCTGTCCGTTCCGGAGATCTTCATTTATTCCTCGAACATCGGAACGGCGAAAATGGCCGATGCCGTCGGGATCGAGGGGCACCGCGCCTTCCTGAAACGCATGGGGCTGCTTGACCGGGTTACCCTCGAACTTCCGGAAGTGGCAACGCCCACGGAACCGAGGGAATGGAAGAAGCTCAATTCCATCACAATTTCGTACGGGCACGGTATGTCCACCACGCCATTGCAGACGGCTGTGGCCGCGGCTGCGCTGCTGAATGGCGGCAAGCTCATTCCGCCGACATTGCTGCCGCGTACGCAACAGGAAGCCGACAGCCTGGCAAGACAAGTGCTCTCTGAAAAGGCTAGCCAGGAGATGCGTTACCTGTTCCGCCTGAATGTGGAAAAGGGCTCGGGGCGCCGTGCCGAGGTTCCGGGTTACTTCGTTGGCGGGAAAACCGGAACGGCCGAAAAAGTGGTCAACGGCCGGTACTCGTCCAACAAGCGGTTCAACGCATTTCTTTCGGCCTTTCCCATCGATGACCCGCGATATGTAGTGCTTGTGATCATCGATGAACCGAAACCGGAGCGTGAAGGTATCGGTGCCACGGCTGGCATGAATGCAGCGCCAACCGTGGCGAACATCATCCGGCGATCCGCCGCGCTGCTTGGCGTGAAGCCTGAATTCGGTCATGAAAGTGAGGCTTTGCTCGCTTCCTATCGCTGATTCTGCGCCGGCGGGCATTGTTCCGCAGCGACCAAGAGATTGATTTGCAATGCTGTTGAAGGAACTTGCCGATATCTTCCCCCTGCTGCCTTCGGGCGCGGATGAGACCGATGTGACGGGAATCAGTGCCGATTCCCGAAGGATCGCGCCCGGAAACCTGTTCGCTGCCCTGACGGGCAGCAGGGCGAAAGGCGCGGATTTCGCGAGGGATGCCATTGCCGCAGGTGCGGTTGCGATCATCGCAGAGGATGGGATTTCGATCGGCGATATGGGAGTGCCAGTGCTGAGCGTGCCAGACGCGCGCCGGGCGCTGGCGCTTGCAGCCGCCCGTTTCCATCCCGGACAACCGGAGACCATGGTCGCTGTGACGGGTACGGCCGGAAAAACCTCGGTCGCTGCATTCGTGCGGCAGATCTGGGAGCACGCTGGCTTCGCTTCGGCGTCCATTGGAACGACAGGTGTGGTTTCGCCCGGGCGTGAGGAATACGGCTCGCTGACGACGCCCGATCCGGTTGCCTTGCACACGCTGCTCTGCGAACTGGCCAATGCCGGCGTGACACATGCGTCCATGGAAGCCTCAAGCCATGGGCTGGACCAGCGGCGGCTCGATGGTGTGCGGCTTGCGGCAGGCGGCTTTACCAATCTCGGCCGCGACCACATGGACTATCACCCCACGATCGAGGCCTATCATGGCGCCAAGATGCGTCTGTTCGATACGCTGCTCGCCAAGGGTTCCCCGGCGGTTGTGTATGCGGATGACGCATGGTCCGAACCTACCGTCGCCGCAGCTCGGAAAGCCGGCCTCGACGTGCTTACAGTCGGGCGTAAGGGCGCTTTCCTTTGCCTCAAGAGGGCTGAACATGAGCGTTTCCGGCAACGCGCCGAAATCGTCCATGGTGGCGTGACCTACGAGATCGATCTGCCGCTGGCCGGCGACTTCCAGATTGCCAATGCCCTTGTGGCATCCGGTCTGGCGATTGCCACGGGAACACCGGTCGCCACCGCCTTGCGAGCACTGGAGCATTTGAAGGGTGCGCCCGGGCGCCTGGATCTCGTCGGACATACGAAGGATGGCGCACAGGCCTATGTGGACTACGCACACAAGCCGGAGGCCCTGCAGAACGTGCTCGAATCGGTGCGACCGTTCACAACGGGCCGGATCGTCCTTGTCTTCGGGTGTGGCGGAGACCGCGACGCGGGAAAACGGCCGATCATGGGCGAAATCGCCGCGCGGCTCGCAGACGTGGTCATCGTTACCGATGACAATCCGAGGAGCGAGGAGCCCGCATCGATCCGGCGGCAGATCATGGTGGCGGCTCCGGGCGCCGAGGAAGTCGGTGACCGCCGCGAAGCCATCCGGACAGCCGTTTCGCGCCTGAGGGGCGGCGATACACTGATCGTTGCGGGCAAGGGGCACGAAACCGGACAGACGGTCGGTACCGAGACACGACATTTTTCCGACCGCGAGGAAATTGCCAGCGCATTGCAGGAGGTGTCGGTTTGAACTGGTTGTGGACCACCGAGGCCATGGTCGAAGCCATGGAAGGCCGCCCGTTCGGCGACCTGCCCGATGGGGTAAGCGGCCTTTCGATCGACACGCGAACCCTGCAAAAGGGCGAGGCCTTTTTTGCCATCAAGGGTGAAAAGTTCGACGGGCACAATTTTGCGACGGCGGCCATGGCTGCCGGCGCGGGCCTGATGGTCGTTTCCGAAGCCAAGCTGCCGGCACTGGGCCGGCTCAAGATCGGCATGATCGTGGTCGACGATGTGCTGGTTGCGCTGGGTCGCCTGTCGAGGGCAGCGCGCGCCCGCGTTCGCGGTCAGGTGATTGCCGTGACCGGTTCGGCCGGCAAGACGACGACAAAGGAAATGCTGCGCGCCGCGCTCGCGCCGTCGGGACTTGTCCATGCCTCATCGAAGTCGTTCAACAACCATTGGGGCGTACCGCTGTCGCTTGCCCGGATGCCGGAAACCACGGCCTTCGGCATTTTCGAGATCGGAATGAACCACGCTGGAGAGATCACGCCGCTGGTGGACATGGTCAAGCCGCATATCGGGATCGTCACCATGATCGGGGCGGCGCATCTCGGGCATTTCAAGAACCTTGACGAGATCGCTCACGCTAAGGCGGAGATTTTTTCGGGCATTGTTCCGGGCGGATACGCGCTCATCAACCGCGATGACGGCAAGTATCGCCTTCTGGAGAAACTCGCCCACGAGGCAGGCGCCGAACATGTTCTGTCTTTCGGTGAACATGCCAAGGCCGACTACCGGCTGGCCGAATGCCACCTCGACGCGAGCGGCTCGGATTTCAAGGCGCGGATCGGTGCGGAGATGGTCAAGGGGCGGATCGGCGCGCCCGGACGTCATCTTGTCCAGAACGCGCTTGCCGTACTGGCAGCGGCGCATCTGGCAGGCGCCGACCTTGGCCATGCTGCACGCGCCCTTGGTGCCATCGAAGCGCAGGAGGGACGCGGCCGGCGCCATCTCCTGGCGCATCCGGAAGGCGGGCATATCACCTTGATCGACGAGAGCTACAATGCCAATCCTGCCTCTGTCCGGGCCGCCCTGTCCGTTCTCGCAGCCACACCGGTAGACAATGCAGGCCGACGCATCGCCGTTCTGGGCGACATGCTGGAACTCGGCAAGCATTCGGCAAAACAGCATGCCGAACTGGCCGCGCCTTTGCTGGAGGCCGACCTTCACCATCTCTATCTTGCCGGAACCGAGATGGCGGCACTGCGCGATGCCCTTCCGGATGGTTACCCGGCAAGCCATTTTCAGTCCGTCGAGGACCTCTGCCGGACATTGCTCGAGACTTTGAAGGGCGGGGACGTGATCATGCTCAAGTCGTCCAACGGGATCGGCTTCAAGCGTATCGTCGACGCCATTCTCGAAACCCATCCCGAAGCCGCGCCGCCGGCATCATCAACCGATACCGGCGGAGACTGACCGATGTTTTTCCAGCTCGTCGATTTCAGCGACCAGATCTCGGTCTTCAACGTCTTTCGATACATAACGTTCCGCACAGGCGGTGCGCTTGTGACGTCGGCGCTTCTGGTCTTCCTGTTCGGCCCGAGGATCATCAATTCCTTGCGGGTCAGGCAAGGCAAGGGGCAGCCGATCCGGGCAGACGGACCGCAGACCCACTTTAAGAAGGCGGGCACGCCCACCATGGGCGGGCTGATGATCCTATTCGGAATCATCGCCTCCACAATGTTGTGGGCCAATCTGACATCGGCCTATGTCTGGGTGGTCCTGCTCGTCATGCTGGCATTCGGCATCATCGGCTTTTACGACGACTACCTGAAAGTCACCAAGCAGTCCCATCTCGGTTTCTCGGGCAAGGCGCGCCTGAGCGCCGAATTCCTCATCGCGGGCATTGCCTGCTGGGTCATCATGCAGGCCGGCCAGCAGCCGTTTTCCTCCTCGCTTGCCTTTCCGATCTTCAAGGACTGGCTTGTGAACCTGGGCATCTTCTTCATTCCCTTTGGCGCTCTCATCATTGTCGGTTCCGGCAATGCAGTGAACCTGACAGACGGTCTGGACGGGCTTGCCATCATGCCGGTGATGATCGCCGCGGCATCGTTCGGCGTCATCGCCTATGTCTCGGGCAACGCGATTTTCGCCGACTACCTGCAAATCCATTTCGTTCCGGGAACCGGTGAACTGGCGGTCGTTCTCGGCGCGGTGATCGGCGCAGGCCTCGGGTTTCTCTGGTTCAATGCGCCGCCTGCCGCCATCTTCATGGGCGATACAGGCTCGCTATCGCTCGGCGGCCTGATCGGCACCGTGGCGGTGGCCACAAAGCACGAGATCGTCCTTGGCATCATCGGCGGCCTTTTTGTCGTCGAAGCGCTCTCGGTGATCATTCAGGTCGCCTGGTTCAAGTTGACCGGCAAGCGGGTCTTCCTGATGGCGCCGATCCATCATCATTTCGAGAAGATGGGCTGGACGGAAAGCCAAGTCGTGGTGCGTTTCTGGATCATCGCCTTCATCCTGGCCATGATCGGCCTCTCGACATTGAAGCTGAGGTGACCGGATGATCGCCGCCACCGCATTCTCCGGCAGACATGTGGCGCTCTTCGGTCTTGGCGGTTCTGGCCTTGCGACCGCGCATGCATTGCTGGCGGGCGGGGCCAGGGTCACCGCATGGGATGACAACCCCGACAGCGTTGCCAAGGCCGCCGAAGACGGCGTGACGACAGGCGATCTTCGCTTGCCGGATTGGTCGCGATTCGATGCGCTTGTCCTGTCTCCCGGCGTGCCGCTTACCCATCCGCGCCCGCACTGGAGCGTCGATCTGGCAAAGGGGGCCGGCGTTCCCATCATCGGCGACGTGGAGCTTTTCGTCCGCGAACGCGCCAGGCGCGCGCCGAGCGCTCCCTTCATTGCCATCACCGGCACGAATGGCAAGTCCACCACCACTGCGCTTGTCGCACATCTGATTGCCGCCGCCGGGCGGGACGCGCAAATGGGTGGCAATATCGGCCAGGCAGTCATGACCCTCGCAGAGCCGGAACCGCAGCGTCACTATGTCATCGAATGTTCTTCCTACCAGATCGATCTGGCGCCTTCGATCAATCCGTCCGCGGGTATCCTGCTGAACCTGACGCCTGATCATCTCGATCGTCACGGGTCGATGGAGCACTATGCGAGCATCAAGGAAAGGCTCGTTGCGGGCAGCGATACAGCCATCATCGGTGTCGACGACGACTGGTGCAGCGCGATAGCCAACCGGCTTGAGGCGGATGGGCGTTCCATTGTTCCGATTTCCGTTACCAAGCATTTGGGCCATGGCCTTTTCGCAGACGGCAGCGAACTCGTTCTTGCACAAAACGGCACGAGAAGAACGATCGCGACGCTGGAGGGCATCGGGTCCCTGCGTGGACGGCACAATGCGCAGAATGCGCTTGCCGCGGTTGCGGCCTGCCTGGTTTGCGGCCTTTCGGAGGAAGAGATCGTTGCCGGTCTGACAAGCTTTCCCGGCCTCGCCCACCGGATGGAGCAGGTGGGCCGAAGGGAAGGGGTCCTCTTCATCAACGACTCCAAGGCGACCAACGCGGAGGCGGCGGCACCTGCCCTATCGTCTTTCGAGCGGATTCACTGGATTGCCGGCGGCCTGCCGAAAAGCGGCGGCATCGAATCGCTCAGGCCGCTGTTTTCGCGGATCGCCAAGGCATACCTGATCGGCGAAGCCGCGGCCTCGTTCGCGGTCACCCTCGGCGATTCCGTGCCATACGAGATTTCCGGTGACCTCGATACGGCTGTCGCGCATGCAGCAATTGATGCGGCCCGCCAGGGCGGAGGCATTGTGCTGCTGTCGCCCGCATGCGCCAGTTTCGATCAGTTCCGCAATTTCGAAGTCCGCGGGGAGGCCTTTCGCGAGGCCGTCCTTGGCTTGGGCAACGTAGCCCGGATTGGAGGGGAAACCCATGGTTAGCCGCGCTGAACGGGGACAGGTTTCGGACTGGTGGTGGACGGTTGACCGATGGCTGCTATCGGCCTTCATTGTCCTGATGGTATTGGGCATTGTCCTTTCATTCGCGGCGAGCCCGGCGGTGGCGGAACGGATCGGCCTCGACAGCTTTCACTTCGTGACGCGCCAGGTCGTGTTCATGATCCCTGCGCTTCTTGCCATGATCGGAATATCGTTCCTGAGCCCGCGCAATATCCGGCGCGTCGCGCTGATCATGCTGGTCGGCTCGCTCGTGCTGATGGTCGCGGCGCTGTTCGTGGGTATCGAAGTGAAGGGCTCCAGGCGGTGGATTTACCTGTTCGGCGTTTCGATCCAGCCTTCGGAATATCTTAAACCTGCATTTGTAATCATTTGCGCCTGGATGTTCGCCGAACACGCGAGAAATCCCGAAATTCCGGGAAACCTGTTTGCCATCATCCTTCTGGGGCTGGTCGTTGCGCTGCTTGTGGCACAACCTGACCTCGGCCAGACACTACTGGTGACGGCCACCTGGGGCATCATGTTCTTCCTGGCCGGCCTGTCGTGGTTCTGGATTTTCGTTCTCGGCGGGATAGGCGCCGTGGGAGCTGTCGGCGCATACCTGACCTTTCCGCATGTCGCAGGCCGCATTGACAGGTTCATCACGGGCGAAGGCGATACCTATCAGGTCGACCGGGCCCTGGAAGCAATTGTCCGGGGCAGTTGGCTCGGTCAGGGGCCGGGCGAGGGCACGATCAAGCGGGTCTTGCCCGACAGCCATACCGATTTCGTTTTTGCGGTTGCTGCAGAAGAATTCGGATCGTTCTCTGCCTCGTCATCCTCGCCCTGTTCGCCTTCGTGGTCATGCGGGCCATGGCGATGGCGCTCAATGAACGGGACAGTTTCACGCGTCTCGCCGTTACCGGGCTCGTCACGCTTTTCGGGTTTCAGTCCATCATCAACATGGGTGTGAACCTTCAATTGCTGCCGGCCAAGGGCATGACCCTGCCCTTCATTTCCTACGGCGGCTCCTCGCTTGTCGCCATGGCGATCTCCATGGGAATGGTTCTTGCCCTGACGCGGGTCCGTCCTGAAAAGCGCACCCAGATCGGATGGCCGGTGCGCCCGGCGCACCAGACACGGCCGGCGGAGTGAATGATGGACCAAGGCGTTATGGTGCTGGCTGCCGGCGGGACCGGCGGACACCTTTTCCCGGCAGAGGCGCTTGCCCATGAGTTGAAACAGCGGGGCTGGTCTGTGCATCTGGCGACAGACGAGCGCGCCAACCGCTATGCCGGGGATTTTCCGGCGGACGAAATCCATGTCATTCCCTCCGCCACGCTGGGCTCGAAGAACCCGATCGCGCTGGCGAAGACCTTCTGGACCCTGTGGCGCGGCGTCCGGGTTGCACAGAAAATATTTGCCAGAATCAAGCCGCGCGCCGTGATCGGGTTTGGCGGCTATCCCACGCTGCCACCGCTCTATGCCGCCACGCGCCTTGGCCTGCCGACCATGATCCACGAGCAAAATGCGGTCATGGGCCGCGCCAACAAGGCGTTGGCCAGACGGGTAAATGCCATTGCCGGCGGTTTCCTCAACCCGCAGTCCGACAGTGGCGGTCCCGTGATCCACGTCACCGGCAATCCGGTTCGTCCGGATGTCCTGAAAGCCATGGAAGCGGCCTATGTGCCGCCTGTAGGCGGACCACTCAACGTGCTGGTCTTCGGCGGCAGCCAAGGCGCTAAGTTCTTCGCCGACACGGTTCCTGAAGCTGTCGCATTGCTGCCGGAGGACCTGCGCCGGAGGCTGGTCGTCACGCAGCAGGCACGACCGGAGGACGAGGTCCGTGTACGGGATGCCTACCAGCGTCTCGGTGTGCCGGCAGAGGTTTCGCCGTTTTTCGACGACATGGCGGGCCGGATCGGGCGAGCGCATCTGGTCATCTGCCGGTCCGGTGCATCCACGGTGTCTGAAATCGCGGTTGTCGGCCGGCCGGCACTGCTTGTCCCGTATCCGCACGCGCTTGACCATGACCAGGCAGCCAACGCGCAGGCGCTGGTCGACCAGGGCGGTGCGGTGGTTTGCAAGCAGAAAGACCTGTCACCTGCCAGCATGGCCGACAGCCTCGTGTCGCTGTTGTCCGACCCGGATAGCCTTTCTGCCATGGCCGATGCGGCAAAACGAACCGGCAAACCGCAGGCCGCACAGTTGCTTGCCGATCTTGCAGAGGCTATTGCCTCGGGAAACAGGACTTGATCCGGACTTGTAAGGGAGTGCGCGCATGAAGATGCCGCAGAATATCGGCCCGGTGCACTTCATTGGCATTGGCGGGATCGGCATGAGCGGCATAGCCGAGGTGCTGCACAATCTCGGCTACACTGTTCAGGGTTCCGACCAGGCCGACAATGCCAATGTACAACGCCTTCGTGAAAAGGGTATCGCCGTCCATATCGGTCACAGGGCGGAAAACCTGGGCGAAGCGGAAGTGGTGGTCGTGTCGACGGCAATCCGCAAGACCAACCCGGAATTGCAGGCCGCGCGGGCGCGCTTTCTTCCCATTGTGCGCCGTGCGGAAATGCTTGCCGAATTGATGCGGTTCCGGCAGGCCGTGGCCGTGGGCGGCACGCATGGCAAGACGACAACCACCTCGATGATCGCCACGTTGCTCGATGCCGGAAACCTTGATCCGACGGTGATCAATGGCGGCATCATCAATGCCTATGGCACCAATGCGCGCATGGGCGAGGGTGAGTGGATGGTGGTGGAGGCCGACGAAAGCGACGGCACATTCCTGAAACTGCCGGCCGACGTTGCCGTGGTCACCAACATCGACCCGGAGCATCTCGACCATTACGGCTCGTTCGAGAAAGTGCGCGAGGCCTTCAAGCAGTTCGTGGAGAACGTCCCGTTCTATGGCTTCGGCGTGATGTGCATCGATCATCCGGAAGTTCAGGCGCTGGTCGGGCGGATCGAGGACCGCCGGATTCTGACCTACGGCCAGAACCCGCAAGCCGATATACGGTTTTCCAATCACAGGATGGATGGGGCCGTTTCCGTTTTCGACGTGGTGATCCGCGAGCGTCAATCCGGTAGCGAGACGCGTCTCGACGGATTGCGGCTGCCCATGCCCGGCAGGCACAATGTCTCCAATGCCGTCGCAGCCATTGCGGTGGCCCACGAGCTCGGTATTTCACCGGAAGATATCAGGAACGGCTTGCTGTCATTCGGCGGCGTGAAGCGGCGCTTCACCCATACCGGGACCTGGGAAGGGGTGGAGGTCTTCGACGACTATGGCCATCATCCGGTCGAGATCCGGGCCGTGCTTGGGGCTGCGCGCGACGCCTGCCAGGGACGCGTGATCGCCATTGCACAGCCGCACCGATATACCCGGTTGCGCGATCTTTTCGACGATTTCGCAGCCTGTTTCAACGATGCCGATCTGGTCGGCATTGTTCCGGTCTACCCGGCGGGAGAAGATCCCATCGAAGGGGTGAGTTCCGAAACGCTTGTCGAGAAAATCCGGGCTGGCGGCCATCGCGATGCCCGGATTCTTGCCGGACCGGACGAGATTGCGCCGTTTGTCCGGGAGAATGCGAAGGCTGGCGACTATGTCGTCCTGCTCGGCGCGGGCAACATCTCCGCCTGGGCCTATGCCTTGCCGAAGGAACTCAACGGCGAGTCGGCCTGATGGAGGTTCTGGATGGTGAAGCCCTGCTGGCCAAGCTGGGCAGCCGCCTTGAGGGGCTGCGCGGGTCATTGACACCCAATGCAGCGATGAATGCGATCACCTGGTTTCGCGCGGGCGGCATGGCGGAGGTGCTTTTCCAGCCCGCTGACGAGGAGGATCTTGCCGCTTTCATGCGTGCGATCCCGGAAGACATTCCGGTGACAGCCGTTGGCGTGGGTTCGAACCTGCTCGTTCGCGACGGCGGCATTCCCGGTTTCGTGATCAGGCCGGCGGTGAAGGGCTTTGGCCAGATCGAGCGGGCCGGCGATCTAGAACTGCGCGCCGGGGTCCGGGTTCCGGACAAGATGCTTGCGGCGGCTGCGCGCGATGCGGAAATCGCCGGTTTCCATTTTTATCACGGCATTCCCGGTGCAATCGGCGGGGCCCTGCGCATGAATGCCGGTGCCAACGGGGTGGAAACCAAGGATCGCGTGGTCGAGGTGCGTGCCATCGACCGCAAGGGCGATCTTCATGTCCTGACCAATGCCGACATGGGGTATTCCTATCGTCATTCGCAGGCTTCCGTAGATCTGTTCTTCACGTCAGCCCTGTTCCGGGGCGAGCAGGGCGAAAAGGCCGAAATCCAGGCGGCCATGGACGCCGTGCAGCACCACCGTGAAACCGTGCAACCTGTCAGGGAGAAGACAGGCGGGTCGACTTTCCGAAACCCGGAAGGGTCGTCGGCCTGGAAGGAAATCGACCGGGCGGGCGGGCGCGGACTGATGATCGGCGGGGCGCGGATGTCGCCACTTCACTGCAACTTCATGATCAATACGGGCACGGCAACCGGTCATGACCTTGAATTGCTCGGCGAGACGGTGCGTGCGAAGGTCCTGTCGGCCTCCGGCGTTGCTTTGCACTGGGAAATCAAAAGGCTGGGGTCTTTCGTTCCGGGGCAGGAGATCGCACCTTTTCTCGATGGAAAGCGGTGAGGCGTGATGCGTCAAGGCCGCCAACCTGACGCCGTGGCATTTACCGGCTACATGCCCTTTGTCGACGGGCTTCGTGCCCTTGCAGTAATAGCAGTCGTCCTGAACCATGCTCATTTCCCGGGCTTCTCCGGCGGTTTTTCCGGTGTCGACATCTTTTTCGTCATTTCCGGTTTTCTGATCGTCGGCCAGATACGCAGCGAAACAGCGCTCGGCGACTTCTCAATCCTGCGCTTCTATGCACGCCGGACATTGCGCATCCTGCCCGTTTTCTTTCTGGTCCTGGCATTCACATACCTGACAGCGCCATTCGTCCTTTTCATACCGGATGCCTATGAAAGCTTTGCCAAGTCCGCGATTGCCGCGCCTTTGATGATTTCGAATATCCTGTTCTTCCTGGAGCAGGGCTATTTTGACACTTCTGCGCAATTGAAACCGCTCCTGCATACCTGGACCCTTTCCGTCGAGGAGCAGTTCTACCTCGTCGTGCCTGTCCTCCTGATTGTCCTCGCGGGGCTTAACAGAGGCGGCAGAAGCCGGGTGGAAGTCATCGCAGCACTTGCCATTTTCGCTTTGTCATTTGCTGCGTGCGTCGTCTGGACGGGCGGCGGCGATCGCAATCCGGCTTTCTACCTGACGCCCTTTCGAGCCTGGGAATTCGTGGCGGGCGGCCTGATCGTTCCGAAGGTGGTGGCCAGCCTTGCCGGGATGCCCCGCATGATGCTGGAAATCATCGGGCTGGCTGGCGCCGGGCTTCTGGTTCTTGCCATTGCCGGCGTTTCGCAAAGCGATCCGTGGCCGGGTTGGCTGGCGCTGTTGCCCGTCGGGGGGACATGCCTTGTCATCGCCGCTTCGCTGGCCAGGCCTCAAATCCTGGTTGCCCGCTTGCTTTCCTTCCGGCTCCCGGTGGCCATCGGGTTGGTGTCATACGGCTGGTATCTTTGGCACTGGCCGCTTCTGTCTTTCGGGCGCATGTGGCGAAATGAAGCCAGTCTCGTTGCCGACCTGTTTCTTGGCGTCGGGCTCGGACTCATGCTTGCGATTGCAAGCTACTTCCTGGTCGAAAAACCGGTCCGCGGCTGGCGCAAACGCGGGCATGTCAAAGCAGCAGCCGGGCGCATATTCGCTGCCGGCTTCGCATCCGTGTTCATCGTGGCGGCCTTTGGTGGTGCGGTCACATATGCTGGATATCTGGCCAACGAACGGCACATACACCAGGCCTATGGCACAGAGGGACGGGGTACGCTCGATACCGGTTGCAGGCTTCGGACTGTTCGGCACGTTCCCGAGCATTGCGTGAACCGGGATTATGTTCTCATTCTCGGGGATTCCCACGCGGATGCGCTTTTTCCGGCGCTGGCGAAACTTGCCGGCGAACACGCTCTGAACACGGTTTCGCTTGCACGCGGCGGATGCCGGCTCGAGTGGTTCACGCCTGAAGCCCGACGGAAAAACGAGGACCACCGCTGTTTGAACCTTGTAGCGGCTCTGGACGAGTTGATGAGCGGTGCGAAACGGCCGCGTTCGGTGGTGATGACGTCGGCCTTTTTTCCCGGCACATTGCCCGACAGAAACGCAATGACGTCGCTCGTTCGCCAATTCACCGATATCGGTATTCGCGTTCTTCTGATCGGACCCGTGCCCCGGTTCGGCAAGCCGGCGCTCATCTGCATCCACGAGGCGTCCCGGTTGGGGCGCAAGCCCGACGCCTGCAATGTCTCACGGGAAGAAACCGACAGTCTGTTTTCCGGAACGATGCCGTTCCTGAACACGATCGCTGCCGCGAACGCGGGCGTTCAGGCGATCGATGCCTTGCCTGCATTCTGCGATTCGCGGACATGCCGGCCGGCATCGGATGGTGTTCTGCATTTTCGCGACCGGGATCACCTTTATCCCTCCGGCGTCTACCGTCTTGTCGATTTCCGTCCCGATGCCTTCGCATGGCTTTTCCGCGACCAGACCTGAAACCGGTATGAACGTTTCGTGACGTTTCCGGTCGGCTTGTCCAACAAGGTAAACGGACTGTTAACGCTCTGGGCCGCATTGTCCGGCAAGGCATGGGCACTCATGCGATTCGGGTTTTTTTCCTGCGGACTTGCCACGGAATCAACTCTCTGATTCCTTGGTGACAGGGGTTTCACCATTGAGTCGCGTTTGCGCGCGTGTTGCGCGACCGGACATTCGGTCCGGCCGTCGGCTTGTTGCGCATTGATCGTGGCGCGAAAGAGGGGATTGTGATGGCGGGCAAGCATGTGGCGGTGCTGATGGGCGGTTTCTCGTCCGAGCGTCCCGTCAGCCTGGCTTCGGGAACGGCCTGCGCCGATGCGCTGGAGGCCGAAGGCTATCGCGTGACCCGTATCGACGTGGAGCGCAACATAGCGCAGGTGCTTGCCGATTTGCGTCCGGACGTCGTCTTCAATGCCTTGCACGGACCCTTCGGCGAGGATGGAACCATCCAGGGGGTTCTGGAATACCTGCAGATCCCCTACACGCATTCGGGCGTGCTCGCTTCCGCCCTGGCCATGGACAAGGAAAAATCCAAGAAGCTGGCCAAGGTGGCTGGAATTCCCGTTGCCGAGTCGCGTGTGATGAACCGCTTCGACATCACGTCAGCTCACCCCATGAGGCCGCCTTATGTGGTGAAGCCGGTGGCCGAGGGTTCCAGTTTCGGTGTCGTCATCGTCAAGGAAGATCAAGCTCATCCCCCGCAGGTCATTACCTCCGGTGACTGGAAATATGGCGACCGGGTGATGGTCGAGCGCTTCATTCACGGCCGCGAGCTGACATGCACCGTGATGGGCGATGTGGCACTCGGTGTGACCGAGATCGTTCCGGTCGGCCACCAGTTCTACGACTACGATTCCAAGTATGTCTCGGGCGGGTCGAGGCATGAATGCCCGGCGCGGCTTTCACCAAATATTTACCAAAAAATACAGACACTGGCGCTGAAGGCTCATCAGATTCTGGGGTGCCGTGGCGTTACCCGATCTGACTTTCGCTACGACGACCGGCACTCCGAGAAGGGAGAGCTGATCTGGCTGGAGGTCAATACGCAGCCCGGGATGACGGAAACATCGCTGGCGCCGGAACTGGCGCGGCATGCGGGTCACAGTTTCGGTGAGTTCGTAAGTTGGATGGTGGAGGACGCATCGTGCATGCGCTGAAGCGAGGAGCGGCGGGAATTGCGAGGCCGGGACACCCGGACGGGGCCGGCGCTTCCGGGCGGCTTGTGCTGCCGCGATTGCTGCGCCGTCCTGTCCGTCATGTCGCGCGTCTCGTTTCGGGCGACGTCGTTGTTCCTCGCCACGCTTTCGGCTACATGGCTGCCGGTTTCCTGACCGGCGCGGTCGTTTATGGTTCAGTCGTGGGCGGGCATGTCCCAGCCATCGTTTCGACGATTGCATCTGGAACCGGTTTCGCCATTTCCCAGATCGACATCACCGGCAATTCGGAGACATCCGAGATCGATGTCATGGGCGCGATCGGTTTGACCGGATGGACCGCCTTGCCGGGGTTTTCGCCGGAAGAAGCCCGGCAGCGCATCGCGGAACTTCCATGGGTTCGCGAAGCGTCAGTGCAGAAGGTCTATCCGGGCACGCTCCAGGTGAAACTGTCCGAGCGCAAGCCCTTCGCCCTGTGGCAGCAGGGAGAGAGTGTTGCGGTCATCCAGCGCGATGGAGAGATCATCGCTCCCTATGGCGAGGGCAAGTTCTCGGACCTGCCGCTGGTGGTTGGTGAGGGGGCCGCCGATAAAGCCGGCATGTTCATCGCCGGCATGCAGCGTTTTCCCGCGATCGCGGAGCGTGTGCGCGGCTATGTCCGCATTGCCGATCGCCGCTGGAACCTGATCCTTTCCAATGGTGTGACCATCAAGCTGCCGGAGCGCGGCGAGCTTGCCGCGGTCCAGCGCCTGGACGATTTGCAGGCGCGTCAGGGCTTGCTCGACAAGGATATCGTGGCTGTGGACTTGCGACTGGAAGAGCGTATCTCTGTCCGTCTCAGCGAGGCGGCGTCGCAGGAATACAGGGAGCGGATGGAAAGCCTCCTGAAAGAGGAAAAGCAGCGGGGGCGGACATGAGCCTTCTTTCGGGAGCTTCCGGTTCATCGGCGCGGCGGGCGGGAATCGTTACCGTTCTGGACGTCGGTTCCTCGAAGATCTGTTGCATCATCGCGCGGCTCATGCCGCGGGAGGAGGGTGAACTTCTTCGTGGACGCACTCACGACATCCGCGTGATCGGCATCGGCCATCATCGCTCGGAAGGCGTGAAATCGGGCGTGATCATTGATCTCGAAGGCGCGGAAAAAGCGATTCGTCATGCGGTGGATGCGGCCGAACGCATGGCCGGGATCATGGTGGACTCCCTGATCGTCAATGTTTCCGCCGGCCGCCTGAGAAGCGAGATTTTTGCCGCGACCGTCAACCTGGGTGGCGAAGAGGTGGATGCCGGTGACATTCGCAAGGTGCTGAACGCCGGCGCACGTCAGGCCCAGGCGGTGGAGCGCCAGGTCATCCACTCCCTTCCCACGGGATATGCCCTGGACAGCGAGCGCGGCATTCATGATCCGCTCGGCATGATCGGCGATACGCTCGGCGTCGAGATGCATGTCATGACCGGAGATGCCGCGCCGTTGCGCAATCTGGAGCTGGCCGTCAATCGCTGTCATCTGTCGGTCGAGCGCATGGTTGCCACACCCTATGCCAGCGGTCTGGCGGCACTCGTCAACGACGAGACCGAAATGGGCGCTGCCTGCATCGATATCGGCGGTGGCACGATGACGATGTCCGTCTTTGCCAACGGACGTTTCGTGCATGGCGATTCCATTCCCATGGGCGGGCGGCATATCACCATGGATTTGGCGCGTGGCCTGTCGACTCGGGTCGACTCGGCGGAGCGGTTGAAGGCAATGCAGGGTTCCGCCCTGCCAAGTGCGGCGGATGATCGCGACGTCGTCATGATCCCGGCGATCAACGATGGTGGCAGCGAGAATGAAGAAGGGCAGCAGGTGCCGCGCGCGATCATGACGCGCATCATCCGGGCGCGTACGGAAGAAATGCTGGAGCATGTCCGGGACCGGCTGAATGCATCAGGCTTCGGCGCTGTTGTCGGCCGCCGGGTGGTGCTGACGGGTGGCGGTTCCCAACTCAATGGCCTGCCGGAGGTTGCCCGCAGGATTCTGGGGCGGAACGTACGGGTCGGCAGACCGCTCGGCGTCGCCGGCCTTCCGGCGGCTGCCAAGGGGCCTGCGTTTTCGGCGGCTGTTGGCCTGATGATCTATCCCCAGGTTGCAGGACTGGAGACCAGTGCAATGAAGCATTCCAGGTGGAGCCGGAAGTTGACCGGTACTGGCGGCCGGTTGAGCCGGATGGGGCAATGGCTGAGGGAAAACCTCTAGGCGAAATACGGGGGCGGCGAGCCCTCAGAGAAACAGGCCGCATCGGCACGCGGCGGCGAGACGGAAAGGCGGACAAGGACAGGACCATGAGCATCAATCTTCAAAAACCCGACATCACAGAACTGAAGCCCCGTATCACCGTGTTCGGTGTAGGAGGCGGTGGCGGCAATGCCGTCAACAACATGATCACCGCCGGTTTGCGCGGCGTTGAGTTCGTTGTCGCGAATACCGACGCGCAGGCCCTGACCATGTCCAAGGCGGAGCGCCTCATCCAGCTTGGCGCCCATGTCACGGAAGGGCTTGGGGCAGGCTCGCAGCCGGAAGTGGGCCGCGCGGCGGCGGAAGAATGCATCGACGAGATCGTCGATCACCTGTCCAATACGCATATGTGCTTCGTCACGGCCGGCATGGGTGGCGGTACCGGGACCGGGGCTGCGCCCGTGGTCGCGCAAGCAGCGCGCGAGAAGGGCATTCTCACGGTTGGAGTCGTGACCAAGCCCTTCCACTTCGAGGGCCAGCGACGCATGCGGCTGGCCGACAACGGTATCGAGGAGTTGCAGAAATGCGTCGATACCCTGATCGTCATTCCGAACCAGAACCTGTTCCGCATCGCCAACGAGAAGACCACGTTCGCCGACGCTTTCGCGATGGCGGATCAGGTGCTCTATTCCGGCGTGGCCTGCATCACCGACCTGATGGTGAAGGAAGGTCTCATCAACCTCGATTTTGCCGACGTTCGCTCGGTCATGCGCGAGATGGGCAAGGCGATGATGGGCACCGGCGAGGCGTCCGGTGAGGGCAGGGCGATGGCCGCCGCAGAGGCGGCGATTGCAAACCCGCTGCTCGATGAATCGTCGATGAAGGGCGCCCAGGGGCTTCTCATCTCCATCACAGGCGGCCGCGACCTGACGCTCTACGAGGTCGACGAGGCGGCAACCCGCATCCGCGAGGAGGTCGACCAAGACGCCAACATCATTCTGGGCGCCACGTTTGACGAGGATCTGGAAGGCGTGATTCGTGTTTCGGTCGTCGCGACCGGTATCGAGAATACGGCTGGTACAGCAAAGGCACTGCCGAACGAGGTTCGCACCATGGCGCGGCCGGTTCAGCAGCCGGCTGCTGCTGCGCCGACCCAGGCACCTGCACCGCAGCCGCAGGTTCGTCCGCAGCCGGCGGCCGCACAAGCGCCGCGGCAGGCACAGGTCGATCCCGTGGCTTCAGCCATTGCCCGTGCCGAATCGGAATTCGCCACGCAACCGGAAGCGGACGATTTCCGTCCCGCCAGCCGGTTGTTCCAGGGGCAGCCCGAAGCGTCGCAGCCTGTCGTGGCAAGGCAGGCGACGGCGCAGGCACCGGCTGGCCCGGTGCGCGATCATGTTGCTGAAACGCCAGCGACCCCTGCGGCCCCGGCGCCGCAGCCGGCTCCCGCTGCCGCCGCGCCCCGCATGCCGCGGGTCGAGGATTTTCCGCCGGTGGTGAAGGCGGAAATGGAGGCACGCAACAATGCGCCTGCCATGGATCATGAAGAGCGTGGCCCCATGGGATTGCTGAAGCGGCTGACAAACGGCCTTTCGCGGCGCGAAGATGAACCTTCCGCCTCCCTGAAGCCCGCAACTGAAACCACTGCTACCCGTGAGCCGCAGCTTCGCCAGGCTGCGCCGGAAATGCGCCGTGCTGGGCATCAGGAGTCACAGCTCTACGCACCGCGCAGCGGCCAGCATGACGGCAACGGGAGAATCGTGCCCGCCGCGCATTCGGCGCAGGACGACGACCAGCTTGAAATCCCGGCATTCTTGCGCCGGCAGGCCAACTGATCGCGTTCCCTTGCGTTTCAGATAGCGTGACAAGGGCGGCAAGAAATTGCCGCCCTTGCTGCGATTGCCTCGTGAAATCAGTGAGATAGACGCCGAGAGGCATCCGTTGCCAAGCGTTACAAAAAGTAAGAAACCGTGATTTGGTTTGGCTGTAGCGACACAGTAATGTCTCTCCCGATCAGGCGGGGGTCGCAGCCGATGTTGGGGATCGCTGCGAGCCTGTTAACACACACAAGTTTCTCCGCTTCATGCGCGGCGAAGCTATCGTGCAGGGGTCAAGGGGCACAGTCTTGTCGGATTTCCAGAAAACCCTGAAATCTCGCGTTTCACTCAGCGGTATCGGCGTTCACAGCGGCAAGCCCGTCACCATACATTGCCAGCCGGCGGATCCGGATACGGGAATTGTCTTTCATCGCGCTGACAAGAATGGCGAGGTTTTTGAAATCAAGGCCTTGGCATCCGAAGTCGGTGCGACGGACCTTGCGACGGTCCTTGGCAATCCGGCCGGTGTCTTCGTTGCCACCGTCGAACATCTCATGGCGGCCCTGTATGGCATGGGTATCGACAACCTCGCGATCGAAATCGATGGTCCGGAAGTGCCGATTCTCGATGGCAGTTCCATTTGCTTCGTTGATGCTTTCGAACAAGTGGGTCTCGTCAGCCAGGCAGCCAAGCGTCGTTTCATTCGTGTCGTGAAACCGGTTCGCGTGGAAAACGGTCCGTCCTGGGCTGAGTTCCGCCCCTTTGACGGCACGCGATTCGAGGTGGAGATCGACTTCGACAGCCCGGCCATCGGCCGTCAGGCATTCGGCGCTGACATGACCCCGGAGACCTTCCGGCGCGAGGTATCGCGGGCGCGCACGTTTGGTTTCATGAAGGATGTCGAGCGCCTTTGGGCGGCTGGATATGCCCTGGGTTCTTCTCTGGAGAATTCCGTCGTGATCGGTGACGATCACAAGGTCATCAACATGGAAGGTCTGCGCTATCCGGATGAGTTTGTCCGCCACAAGACGCTGGATGCCCTTGGAGACCTCGCCTTGGCCGGTGCGCGCATTCTTGGTTGTTTCCGTTCATTCCGTGGTGGCCACAAGCTGAATGCCCGGGCGCTGCGCACCCTGTTGAGCGACGAATCGGCGTTCGAAATTGTCGAGACCAATCGCAGATCTGTCGGCCGGGGAGCGGAACTGGTTGCCGTGCGGGCCCCGGTTCATGCGCCCTGGGTACTCTGACTTCCCTATCCATGTGCGCGAGGCGGAATTCGTCCAAAGGACGGCGTTTCGTTTTTGCGCCACATTGTTGAGCGATTGGCGTCGGACGGCATTGCCGCTCATGCGGTGATATGTTTAATGGCGATGGTGACGTTATCGCTCTACCGGCAGGACAGATGCATGGCTCTTGTATTCTCTCGTAAGGACGCGTCGCGGTCGTTGCTGCGGCCCGCGTTTCTGGCTTTGGCCTGTGCTCCTTTTCTGCTGGCGGGTTGTTCGTCGGACGACGATATCGATCTGTCGACCTATGTGGAGCAAACCGATCCGGCCGATCAGCTCTACAACCAGGGCCTGGCCAATCTGGAAGCCGGCAGGCTTGGTGAAGCATCGGCCAAGTTCACGGCGGTCGACCGACAGCATCCCTATTCCGAGTACGCGCGCAAATCGCTCGTCATGAACGCGTTTACCCAGTACCGGCAGGGCAATCACGACGAGTCCATCAACAGCGCAAAGCGATACCTGACGCTTTATCCGAATACCGAAGACGCGGCGTATGCGCAGTATATTGTCGGCTTGAACTATTTCCGTCAGGTTCGCAACGTGACACAGGACCAGCGTGAAACAAAGCTGATGATCCAGGCGATGAACGAGGTCGTGGAGCGCTGGCCGGACTCCGAATATGCGCCGGACGCCGAGACAAAGATCCGCTTTGGCCGCGACCAGCTCGCCGGCAAGGAAATGCAGGTCGGCCGGTACTACCTCGAGCGCCGCGAGTATATCGCGGCCATCAAGCGGTTCCGGACCGTGGTCGAGGAATTCTCGAACACGCGGCATATTGAAGAGGCGCTTGCTCGGCTGACTGAAGCCTATCTTGCCATGGGAATCGTGCATGAGGCGCAAACCGCCGCCGCTGTGCTGGGTCACAATTACCCGGATTCCAACTGGTACAAGGATGCCTATACGTTGCTGGAGAAGGGTGGCTATTCGCCTGAGGAAAATCAGGGCTCCTGGATTTCCCGTGCAGCACGCCGACTGACAGCAAGCGCGAGCTGATACGGCGGGCCATGCTCTGCCAACTTTCGATCCGCGACATCGTTCTGATCGAACGGCTCGATATCGAGTTTTCCGCAGGTCTTTCCGTGCTGACGGGCGAGACCGGTGCGGGCAAATCGATCCTGCTCGATTCCTTGTCGCTTGCCCTGGGCGCACGAGGCGATGCGTCGCTCGTTCGTCACGGCGCTTCCCAGGGCCAGGTTACCGCTGTCTTCGACGTGCCTGCCAGCCATCCAGCCCGGACAATCCTTGCCGCCAACGAAATTTCCGATGACGGGGACATCATCCTGCGGCGCGTCCAGAACGCGGACGGGCGAACCCGTGTCTTCGTGAACGATCAGGCAGCGAGCGTTGCGTTGATGCGCCAGGTGGGACTGGCACTGGTTGAAATCCACGGCCAGCACGATGATCGCGCGCTCGTGGATCCGGCGGCGCACCGTGCGCTGCTTGATGCTTTCGGCGGGCATTCCGGCGATGCTGAAAAGGTGGCGAATGCACATGCTGCATGGAGAAAGGCCGAGGCTGCCTTGCGCAAGCATCGCCAGAAAGTGGAGGAGGCAGCCCGGGAAGCCGATTACCTGCGCGCTTCCGTGGCAGAGCTCGAAACGCTGGACCCGCAGCCGGGTGAGGAGACCGCGCTTGCCGATGAACGGGCGAGCATGATGCGTGCCGAGAAGATCGCAGTCGAAATTGCCGATGCCCAGTCGGCGCTATCGGGCGACGGTTCGCCAATACCGCAGCTTTCTGCCCTTTTGCGGCGCCTTGAGCGCAAGTCGGCCGAAGTGCCGGGCATGCTCGATGACGTTCTGAAATCGCTGGACGAAGCGCTCATCTCGCTCGACGCTGCGTCGCAGGGGATCGACGAGGCGATGCGGGCTACCGAATACGACCCGCGGCGGCTGGAAGAGGCGGAAGAACGGCTCTTTGCGTTGCGCGCTGCCGGTCGCAAGTTCAACATGCCGGTGGACCGGTTGGCTGAACTGCGCGACAGCATGGCGGCGGATCTGGCTGATCTTGATGCGGGCGCTGAACGTTTGCCGCAACTCGAAACGGCGGCGAGCGAAGCGCTTGCGGTCTATGACCGACTTGCCGCCCGATTGTCGGAGCGTCGTCGGGCAAGCGCATCGGTCTTGGCCAGTGCGGTGATGGCGGAGTTGCCGGCGCTCCGGCTCGAACGGGCCGAATTCATCGTGCAGGTGACGAGCGACCCGCAGAACCGGGCGGCCGAAGGTTGCGATACGGTCGAGTTCTGGGTCCGGACCAATCCCGGCACCCGGCCGGGCCCGATGATGAAGGTCGCGTCCGGAGGCGAGTTGTCCCGGTTCCTGCTGGCGCTGAAGGTGGCGCTTGCCGATCGCGGTTCGGCCCCGACGCTCGTGTTCGACGAGATTGACACCGGTGTCGGCGGGGCGGTTGCCGATGCCATCGGCCAACGTCTCTCTCGCCTTGCACAGACGGTGCAGGTTCTCTCGGTCACCCATGCGCCGCAGGTGGCTGCACGCGCCACGACCCATTACCTTATCGCCAAGGGTGGCGATGGCGAACGGGTGGCGACGCGGATTTCGGTGATGAACCAGGATGAGCGGGCAGAGGAACTGGCCCGCATGCTGGCCGGCGCGACGGTTACCGATGAGGCGAGGGCGGCGGCCGGACGGTTGTTGCGCGAGAATGCACAGGTGAAATGATGGACGCGGCCAGGCCTCGACCGGAAAGGTCACGTAACCCCGGTCACGATTGCCGGCAGACCGGTCGAGAGCGCCATCGGTGAGATTACGGCCGCCATCGCCGCAGCCAACAGGAATTTTCACGACAGGCTGCTGGACATTCTTGCGCAGTACGGCGTTTGTGTGAAACGTGAATCGGAGGGCGGAAGCCGGGGCAACCGCGGGTTCCAGAAGAACAGGCATACAGGCGTCATGTCCGAGACATCCATTCCTGTCGAACACTTGACAGAATTGCAGGCCAAGGCGGAGTTGAAGCGCCTCGCCGACGAGATCGCGCATCACGACCGTCTTTATCATGGCGACGACCAGCCGGAGATCTCCGATGCTGCCTATGATGCGTTGCGACAGCGCAATGAGGCGATCGAGAAACGTTACCCGCATCTGGTTCTGGCGGAATCGCCCTCGCTTCGCGTTGGGGCGACGGTTTCCGGGAAGTTTGACAAGGTCGCCCATGCGGTGCCCATGCTCTCCCTCGATAATGCCTTTTCGGATGACGATGTGCGGGACTTCTCCGCGCGCGTTCGCCGGTTTTTACGCCTTGAGGAAGGGGCCGAACTGGCGCTGACCGCAGAACCGAAAATCGACGGCCTGTCGTTGAACTTGCGTTATGAGAAAGGCGAACTGGTCAGCGCGGCGACGCGTGGGGATGGCCAGACAGGGGAAAACGTCACAGCCAATGCGCTGACGATCGAGGATATCCCGCGCCGCCTTGCTGGCGAACTGCCTGATGTGCTGGAAGTGCGTGGCGAGGTCTACATGAGCCATGCCGATTTTCAGGCATTGAACACGCGGCAGGCCGAGATCGGCGGCAAGACGTTTGCCAATCCCCGCAATGCGGCGGCCGGTTCGCTGCGGCAACTGGACAGTTCGATCACAGCGGCGCGACCGTTGAAGTTCTTTGCCTATGCCTGGGGTGAGGTCAGCACCATTCCGCACGAGACGCAGATGGAAATGGTGACATGGTTCGCAACACTCGGCTTCCGCGTCAACGCGCTGATGCAACGGTTCCTGTCCGTGGAGGCGCTGCTCAAGCACTATCATTCCATTGAAGAACAGCGCGGTGAACTCGGCTACGATATCGATGGTGTGGTTTACAAGGTTGACCGTCTCGACCTGCAACGGCGGCTGGGGTTCGTTTCACGCAGCCCTCGCTGGGCCATTGCGCACAAGTTTCCGGCCGAAAAGGCCATGACGCCACTCAAGGGGATCGACATCCAGGTGGGGCGCACGGGAGCCTTGACGCCTGTGGCACGGCTGGAGCCCGTTACGGTGGGCGGCGTGGTCGTGACCAATGCCACCCTGCACAATGCCGAGGAGATCGAGCGTCTCGGTATCAAGATCGGCGACACGGTCATCGTGCAGCGCGCCGGTGATGTGATTCCGCAAGTTCTGGGGTATGTGGCGGAGAAGCGCCCCGATGATGCAGAAAGCTTCGTTTTCCCGGTGGTTTGCCCCTGTGAACTGAAAACGCCGGTGATACGCGAAGCCAATGCCAGCGGTGTGGAAGGTGTGGTTCGCCGCTGCTCTGGGGAGTTCGCCTGCCCCTATCAGCGCAAGGAGCATCTCAAGCTTTTCGTATCGCGCAAGGCCTTCGACATCGAAGGGCTCGGCGAAAAGCAGATAGAGTATTTCTACGACGACCCGGACCTGCCAATACGCACGCCGGCCGATATCTTCACGCTGGCGAGGCGCGATGCCTCCAACAGCCTGAAGAAGTTGAAGAACCGGGAGGGCTACGGCGAAACGTCGGCCCAGAAACTGTTCGATGCCATCGAGGCTCGGCGGACAATCGCGCTGGAACGGCTGATCTTTGCACTCGGTATCCGCCACGTGGGTGAGACGACAGCCAAGACGCTCGCCCGTGCCTATGGCACCTGGAGCGCGTTCGAAGATGCTGCCCTTGCCATCGCCCGGGGGGACGGGCAGGCAACCGACGACATGGATGCGCTGGATGATATCGGCCCGGCCGTCGTTGAGGCGATCGCGCGCTATTTCTCCGAGGCGCACAACCGCGCCATGGTTGATGATCTGGTCACTGAACTTCATGTTCAGGAGGCTGAGAAGCCGAAAGGCGACAGTCCTGTCTCCGGCAAGACGGTCGTGTTTACCGGGTCACTGGCACGAATGAGCCGCGACGAGGCCAAGGCCATGGCGGAAAGTCTTGGCGCCAAGGTGGCCGGATCGGTGTCCAAAAAGACGGACCTGGTCGTGGCCGGCCCGGGCGCGGGATCCAAGCTCAAGAAGGCAACAGACCTTGGCGTTGAGGTAATCTCCGAGGACGATTGGTTCGAGAGGGTTGGCGGATGAGCGATTTTCGCGGCTTTGGCGAAAAGGCAATTCCCTTTCTGAAGGCTTTGGACTTCCATCAGGACCGCACGTGGTTCAAGGAAAACCGCGATCTCTACGAAAGCGAGCTCGACATGCCGCGCCGGGCCTTGATCGAGGAACTGACCAGCCGCTTTGCCGGTGAAGGGCTACCCTACCGGGGCGATCCCAAGCGATCGGTTTTCCGGATCCATCGCGACATCCGTTTTTCCAAGGACAAGCGTCCGTTCAATCGCCATGTGTCGATCATTCTCACACCGGACGGCACAAAGCGATCCGACGGCTGCTTCTATCTCCATGTGGGACTGGAGGGCTGTTTCATGGCCGTCGCGTTTCATTCTCCGGCGCCGGACGCGCTCAAGCGCATGCGCACCTCGATCATGGAGTGGCCGGGCCGGTATCGCGGCATGATCCAAGCTCTGGCGCGCGAAGGCCTTGAACTGGACATGAGCGATTCCCTGAAGCGCCTGCCACGCGGCTTCGAGGCTGTTTCTGACGACGACCTGGCCGCAGGCGTGAGAAACCGCCACTTCATCACCCGCGCCGACATGGATCCGGCCCGCATCGTCTTGCCGGAACTGGCGGATGATTGTGTCAGCTTCGCCAGACGCGCCCAACCGCTCTTCGACTGGGGAATACAGGCCATTTGAGCCATCCCTTCAGGCATGCTTGTGGTTCACATCAGAACTATTGGCGTGACAGGTCAGGAAGGCTGTCCTATCGTCCGGCCACCATGAGCAATTTGACGAATTCCAACCCCGACAGAACCGAAATCATCGACGGTCTGAAGGCCAGCATGCCCGTCGTTCTTTCTTCCATGCCCTTCGGGCTGCTGTTCGGGGCGATTGCAGTCAAGAACGGCTTTTCCACCTTCGAAGCCGTGTTCATGAGCGCTACGATCTTTGCGGGCGCCAGTCAGATGGTTGGCCTTGAGCTCTTCGGCACGACAGTTGCGCCCTGGCTGATCGTGCTCTCGATTTTCGCGGTGAATTTCCGCCATGTGCTCTATTCGGCGGCGATCGGGCGGATGTTGCGGCCATGGGGCACGGTGCGGATGGCGGTTGCATTCTTCCTGCTTGTCGACCCGCAGTTCGCGGAAACCGAACGGCGCCGGGAGAGGGGCAGCAAGGTCACATGGCGCTGGTACATCTCGATGGGATTGCCGGTTTATGTGTTCTGGATCGCGGATACCTGGGTTGGGGCGAGTTTTGGCAACCTGATATCCGATCCCCATGCGCTGGGACTCGACTTTGTCCTGCCCATGTATTTCCTGATCATGGTCATGGGCTTCCGCAAGCGCAAGAGCTTCATTCCCGTGGTCCTGAGCAGCGGCATTTGTGCGGTCCTGGCGGAAAACCTCGTCGGTTCCCCGTGGCATGTATCCATCGGCGCCCTGGCGGGAATTGCCGTTGCCATGGCCATGCCGATTCCGAAAGACGAGGCGGCATCGGACCCGGTGAACCGATGAGCACGATTTTCTGGATCACCATCGCAGGCGCCCTCGCCACCTATGCCACGCGCATCGGTGGCCACATCGTTCTGTCCCGCTTCGAGCGAATCCCCCGCCGGGTAGACCGGGCACTCAACGCTGTGCCTGCTGCCGTGCTGACAACCCTTGTCGCACCGTCCTTGATGAAGGGCGACTGGCGTGAAGCGCTGACGCTTGCCTTCGTGGCAGCGGCAACCTTGCGCCTGCCCGGACTTGCCGTGTTTGCCGCCGGGTGGGCGCTGATCATCGGGTTCAGGCAGATCGGGGGCTGACAGGATCCTGCAGCGGGGCGCAGGCTGCCTGCAGCCAGTCGCGATCGGGCTGTTCCAGTGCCGGTGCGATCCGGTCAAGCACCTGCGCATGGTAGGAATCGAGCCAGCCGATCTCTTCGTGTGACAACATAGAAACGACGATCATCCTGCGGTCGAACGGGCAGAGTGTCAGCGTTTCGAAGCCGTGCATCGGGATTTCGCCACCCGGCAGTTCCTCAACTGGCGTCACCGCAACCAGGTTTTCAAGGCGGATGCCGTAGTGGCCGGGCTTGTAGTATCCCGGTTCATTGGAAAGGATCATGCCTTCCAGAAGGGCCTGGGTTCCCGTGCGGGCGATGCGCTGAGGTCCCTCGTGAACGGAAAGATAGGATCCCACGCCATGGCCGGTGCCATGGGCGAAATCCACGCCGGCCTTCCAATGTGCCGCGCGCGCGAGCGGGTCGATGTCGCAGCCGCGTGTCCCGGAAGGAAACCGGATGTCGGAGACAGCAATGAGTCCTTTGAGCACGATGGTGTAGCGCTCACGCATTTCGGCAGTCGGCTCACCCACGGGCACAGTGCGCGTGATATCGGTGGTGCCGTCCTCGTACTGACCTCCGGAATCGACCAGGTAGAGTTCGCCGCGTGTCAGTGTGCGGCAAGACAGGTTGGTCACGCGATAGTGCATGATCGAGCCGTTCGGGCCGGCGCCGGATATCGTGTCAAATGACACATCCTTGAGTGGCATCTGCGCTTCCTGACCGGCAAGCACACGGGCGCTTTCCAGCGCCACGACTGCGCTCGTTTCCGTCACGGTGCCGGGTTCCTGGCGGTCGAGCCAGGCCAGAAACCGGGCCATGGCAACACCGTCGCGGCGGTGTGCAGCCCTGGCGCCTTGCAGTTCTGTCGGGTTTTTGCAGGCCCGGGGGAGGCGGGCCGGATCAGGCATCGGAACATACCGGCCACCGTTTTCGCTTACCAGGGCGTATAACTTCGCTGCGGCCATCTGCGGATCCAGACCGATCGATTTGCCCTGGCGAGCCAATTCGACCATGGCTTCATCGAGTTCGGAAGGCGGCCGGATGCTGCACAATTGCGTCAAATACGCTTCGACCGCGGTCGACATCTTCCGCTTGTCCATGAAGAGCTGATGATTGCCTTTGGCTGTAACGATCGCAAAACCCAACGCCAGCGGCGTATGAGGAACATCGGAACCGCGGATATTGAATGCCCATGCCAGGGACGATGGATCTGTCAGGACGCAGGCATCGGCCCCGGCTTCGCTTATTTCATTCGCCAAGGCGGCAAGCTTGTCGCGTGCCAGAACGCCGGCTCGTTCTATTGGATGAAGGACAACCGGCTCAAGGGGGGGAGCAGGGCGATCAAGGCGAATGGCGTCGACCGGATTGAACTCAAGCATGACGAGTTCGCCGCCCGCGTCCTCCAAAGCCGTTCGAAGCCGCTCCGCCTCGCCGATCGTGTGGAGCCAAGGATCAATTCCAAGACGGTCGCCTCTCTTCCAGTGCGTCCGGATCCATCTGGGCGGGGGATTTGAGACGAGGTCCTGATAGTCGAACAGGTGAGGATCGGTCTGCAGCCGCACTTGTTCCGTATAGCGGCCATCAACGAACATGGCCGCATTGGATCGGCCGACATATGCCAAACCGGCCGAACCGGTAAATCCGGTCAGCCATGAGAGGCGTTCGGCATAGTTGGCGACATATTCGCCCTGGTGCTCATCGGATCTGGGAACCAGAACACCTTGAATGCCATGCTCGGCAAGCAAGGACCGCAATTTCTGCACTCTTTCGGCTGCGTGTGTCGGATCCGAGGTGCTCTCGAAGGATTGGAAGAGCGGAGAATGCATGATGGGCAGTTTCCTGTTCTGGGCGGCCGGCGGACCGCATCCTTTTCGCGGCGACGGTAAACAAGCCGCGACGGGCTGTCCATCGGTCATGCCCAGCGTTTCATGCTGCGCTGCAGTATTTTTCTTTCGCATATGCACAACACACAAGGGTGCCATGCAGCAATGGCTCTGGTTGGGCGCGGGGAAGGGGCCTATCTCTTTGTCAACGATGAATTTTGGTTCAACCCAGTGAGGACAGAACGATGCCGAACAAGACCCGTGGCTTTTTCCGCAATGCCTATGACGCGATGCTGGAAGCCCGTCAGCGGCAGGCAAACCAGTATGTCAATGGCGCACTGCTGATGCTTGATGACGAAACGCTGAAGGCGCGTGGCTATTCCCGTGCCGAACTGCGCCGGAAAGGTTCTTCCGGTTTCTATATCTGATCGACCCTAACAGCGGTCCGAGCACGAGGCGGTCCATGGCGGGCCGCCTTTTGCTATTTCGGGAAGTCTGCCACGAAGGGGGGAAGGCAGGTGACATCGTCGGCCCTAGAATGAGCGAGCGGTCAACGCTGCATGTGGATTGTCACCCAGCCTTCGCGCCAGATCGTTCGGACATGTCGGAAGCCTTGATTGCGATAGGCCGCAATGACGCTCTCGCGCTGACGGGAAAGAATGCCCGACAGGATCACCGAGCCGCCAGGTGAGAGATGGCGGGCCATTTCCGGTGCAAGGCTCATCAGTGGCCGTGCCAGGATATTGGCGATGATCAGATCGAACGGCTTCGATTCGATCAGCGCGCGATTTCGGAAACCGACCGCCGTTTCGCACGTCACTAGCCGTTCGACTTCATTCAGCCGCACGTTTTCGCGTGCAACCTTTGTAGCGACCGGATCAATATCGGTGGCAAGAACCGGAATGCGCGCCCGCTTTGCCAAGGCGATCGCAAGAACGGCGGATCCGGTGCCAAGATCGAGCGCCTTCCTGGGCCGTTCGCGTTGAACGATCCTGTCAAGCATGATCAGGCAGCCTGACGTGGTGCCGTGATGGCCTGTACCGAAAGCCTGACCTGCCTCGATCTCGATGGCGATATTGCCGGGCTTTATCTTGTCCCTGTCATGGCTGCCATGGACGATGAAACGCCCGGCGTGGACAGGCGCAAGATCCTCCAGCGATTTGCTGACCCAATCGATGTCAGGCAGTTCTTCCGTACGGGCTTGTGTATCGATACCGAGTTCCAGAAGAACATCGCGAATCATCGCCTGAATGTCATGCCGCGTCTCGTTGCCGGCATAGACCGAGACTTCATGAATGTCGGCGGCTTCGTCCACTTCAAGAACGGCGATCGGGACGCCCTCATCCTCAAACACCAGTTCCAGGCGATCACTTGCGGCATAGGCCTTGTCTCGCGTAGCGGTGAAAAAATAGCGAATCTGGCTCACGGCTGGTCGTCCGGTTTTTCGGCTCCAGCCGTTCCCTTCCTCGGATCACCCGCGCGGCCTTCCGGCTTTGGCGGGGCGAAGGACAGGATCGTGTCGCCAGGCTGCGGTTTTCCCTCCGGCGCTGTGGAGGCAAAGACCAGTTGCCCGGATGCCTTGCGCCAGAGGATCATGCGAGCGCCTTCTGCCCGGGTTTCCAGATATTTGTCAAAGGGAAACTCATCTGAAATCCTGGTCGCCTGCACGCCCCAGCCGCGGGTCATGTTGATCTGGAAATCGAACCAGCCAAGGGCCGGTTCGCGCGTCAGGGGACGGCCGCCGAGTGTGAAATTGAGCGCCAACCGTTCGGAACGTTCCTTCGCACTGCCGATCTGGAAGACGTGGCTGCGGCCGACTTCCGGCCCGAGATCGGTGCAGACGAGCGTATTGTAAGCGTCGTTCGGTGTGGCGGCAATGACGTTCTGGTATCGGTTCAGGGCCAGCGAGTGATGGGCGTCCTCCGACAGGACTTCACCGAAATAGACGGGAATATCGGCCAGACGCGCCTCGCGAATACGGTCCCACTCCGTGTCGGCGACGAGCACAGGAATCTTCAATTCCTTCATTTTGCGCGCAAGGCTGGTCGCAAATCGCGAGCCCCCGACGATCAGGACACCGGGGCTTTCGGATGACTTGAGACCAAGAAGTCCGGCGAGTGGCGACAGGGTGAAGCCGTGGGCAATGATGGTGGTCACCACAACCGCGAAGGCGAAGGCAACCATGAGAGGCGCGTCCTCAACCCCGTTGTCGGCCAAGGCGGCGCCGAAAAGGCCGGAGACGGCGACCGCGACAATGCCGCGGGGGGCGATCCAGCCGACAAAGATGCGTTCCTTGAGGGACAAGCCGGTGCCCAGGGTCGCGACAAGGACCGCCGCCGGCCGGATCACGAACATGACGAGGACCACAAAGGCGGCCGCCTTCCAGTCCAGGGCCAGAACCGCATCGACATCAAGGGCTGCTGTCAGCAGAACAAAAAGCCCCGATACAAGCAAGATTGTCACGGTTTCCTTGAACCGGCGCATTTCCGCCAGGCTGGCGATGCGCGTATTCGCCAGAGTGATGCCCATGACCGTCACGGTGAGCAAGCCGGCTTCCTCAAGAATGAGATTGGTTGAGACGAATGCGGAAAGGACGGCGGCAAAGATTACCGGGGCCTTGAGATATTCGGGTACGTGGCCGCGAATGAACAACCAGGCAATGAAGCGGCCAAAAAGAATGCCACCGGCGGTGGCTGTGACGAAGGCCACGATCACGGAAATGACCAGCCGGTCGGCGTGATGCGTGCCATGCGACACGAGGAAAACCTCGAATGCAAGAACTGCAAACAGCGCCCCGATCGCGTCATTGACGATCGCTTCCCAGCGCAAGAGAGAAGCCGGCCGTTGGGTCAGCTTGGCCTGCCGCAGAAGCGGCATGATGACCGTAGGACCGGTGACGACAAGGATTGCGCCCAGAACGGCTGAAGTGGGCCAGGACAAGCCTCCCACGAAGTGGGCTGCAAGCGTTGTCATGCCCCAGACCAGGGGACCGCCCAGAATGATCATCCGGCGCACGGCTGTCGAAGTTTCCGCGATCTCCCTGAAATTGAGGGTCAGCCCGCCCTCGAACAGAATGATGGCAACGGCAAGGGAAACCGCTGGACGATAGACATCGCCAAAGTCGCGGACAGGATCGATGAAACCGGTGACCGGGCCGATCAATGCGCCAGCGACAAGAAGCAGCACGATGCCGGGTATGCGAAGACGCCATGCCAGCCATTGGGCGAAAACGCCTGCAGCAGCAATGCTGGCGAGTTTGAAGCCTACCATGTCCATTCTTCAAACTCCTGCAGGAAGCCATTGCCGCACATGGGCGTAACCTGGCTGGCTTCCTGTTGGGATCAACCGGAAGTGGATCCACCTCCCGGATTCGCCTAGCCTTCGGCGAGCCGCTTCAATTTCGCCATCGCGGCCTGCGCATCTTCGCCATAGGCGATGGTGCCTTCAAAGCCGCCCTTCGCGTTCAGCAGCAGGATCGATGCCGTATGGTCCATCGTATAGTCGTTCCCGTCATTGGTGGGAATCTTCTTTGCGTAGATCTTGTAGTCGCGAATGACCTTGGCAACCTCGTCAGGATCGCCGGAGACGCCGACAACGCGATCGGTGACGTTGGAAATGTAGTCCTTGAGGATTTCCGGCGTATCCCTTTCGGGATCGACCGAGAAGAAGAACGCCTTGACGTTACCGGCCTCCGGACCCAGCTGCGTCAGCCATCCATTGAGCTCGTAAAGGGTTGTCGGACACACTTCGGGGCAGTGGGTGAAGCCGAAGAAAAGGGCAACGGGCTGACCGCGCAACGCCTGTTCCGTGATCTCGTTTCCATACATGTCGGTCAAGGTGAAAGGGCCGCCGAACGCGCCATCGCCCTGGTTCATTGCATTGTAGGCGGTATAACCGAGGATGCCGGTTGCGAGCGCCACTGCGGCAAGCACAGCATAGAGTATTCCACGCATCATTTTGAATTTCTTTCCAGAATCCTGATCTCAGAGGCACCATGACAGGCCGGTCTCGGCCAGCGAGAGGAAGAGCGAGGCGCCGTGATCGATCCAGCCTGCAAGCGCGAGTCCCAAAATCCCGGCCAAGGCCATCAGGACGGCGGCTCCCCACACATGCATTCCCTGTGTCTTGTGCCAAGTCTGTTTCATGGCAAATCTATATCGCGCATTGCCGGCAACCGCAAAGGACCAAGCGTCGCGGGTGGCGCCCGGCCTCTTCTGTTCCCATATCAAGGGAGGACGGCCCTCGGCCAGTTCGGACGTGCCAGGCTTCAGTGAGAGGACAGAAACGATGCACAAGACCTTGAAAATGCTTGTGGTGGCTGCATTGGCAGCGACCGGGGCAGCCAGTTACGCGAAGGCGGAGCAGGTTGGCGAGGTGGGAGTCGACTGGCTTGGCAACGATATCCTGATCGAGGCCATAAGCGATCCGGAGGTTTCCGGGGTGACCTGCCATGTCGCCTATTTCGATCGCGGCCTGATTGACCGCCTTCAGAAGGGAAACTGGTTCGAGGATCCATCGAACTCCTCCATCGCCTGCCGGCAGACAGGGCCGATCTCGGTCGGAGCAATCGATCTCGACGAGGATGGTGAAGAGGTTTTCAAGCAGCGCCAATCGCTGATCTGGAAGCAACTGGTCGTCAAGCGCATCTACGACAAGGCAAATGATACCCTGATCTATCTTGCACATTCCAGGCAGGTTCAGGATGGATCGGCCAAGATGTCGATCTCGACCGTTCCGCTTTACGGTCAAACCGTGGAATGGCGTGACGGCAAGCCGGAATAGGGGGGCAGGGCGCCTTGCGGGCAGATGCAAGGCAGCTTATGGCTGGGCGATGACGCAAGACGATGCCGGCCCTCTGCGATTTCGCGACAGCGAACCCAAGATCCACCCAACGGCCAGCATGAAGGGGTGCCGGCTGGCACGCCATTGCGTGATCGGTGAAAGAGTGATCCTGCGTGATGTGATCCTCGGTCCCTATTCCTATTTCGAGCGCCATGCGGAAGCAGCCCATGCAGACATAGGGGCCTTCTGTTCCATTGCAGCCAATACCCGCATCAACGCACTGGAGCATCCGGTCGAACGGGTCAGCAGCCACAAGCTCACCTACCGGCCCAACGAGTATTTTCGTTTCCTGCCTGTGGACCAGGAGTTCCGGCAGCGGCGGAAGGACAGACCCGTAACCATCGGGCATGATGTCTGGATCGGTCACGGAGCGGTTGTCATGCCCGGCGTCGTCATCGGTACTGGCGCGGTGGTCGGTGCGAACAGCGTCGTCACGCGCGATGTGAACCCTTACGAGATTGTAGCCGGCGCTCCCGCCCGGATCATCCGCCAGCGTTTCGACCCTGCTGTGGCACAGGCGCTTCTAGAGCTTGCATGGTGGGATTGGCCAGTCGAAAAACTCTTCGAGGCCATCCCGGACATGCAGGCTCTGCAACCAATGGATTTCGTGAAAAAGTGGTCCTAATCGACTGAAAATATTTGCTGCGTTGACGTTGGTGAGCCTTCGGGATGCTGCAATGCGGAAATGATTCTTGCAGATACAACTTGCAACCCGTGCCGCGAATCCGTTCAATTCCGCAGCAATATGGACGCGGAGGGACCCTTTTACCGAAGGGATGCGTCCAATGGGAGGCTCGAAATGTCGATGGCTGATTCCGATCACCAGCAAGAACAACCTGCGGCGTCGTCGCCGTCCATGCCGGAAGTCAACGCAATCAGCGTCGCCGATCTGAAGTCGGCGTTGAAGCAGGGACTTGCCGATTTTGGCCGGGCCCCCCTGTATGGCCTGTTCTTTGGCGGTGTGTTCGCTTTGGCCGGCCTGCTCATTATCCTGGCGGTGACCCGGTGGGATATGCCCTGGCTCATTTATCCGTTCGCGATCGGGTTTCCGTTGGTCGGTCCCTTTGCCGCAGTCGGCCTCTATGAAGTCAGCCGCCGGTTGCAAAGCGGGGAGCCCTTGAGCTGGGGTGCGGTCCTGGGCTTCGTCTGGCAACAGAGGTTTCGCGAACTCTCATGGATGGCATTTGTCATGCTCTTCATCTTCTGGATCTGGATGTATCAGATCCGGCTGTTGATCGCGATTGTGCTCGGGCGCATGTCCTTTTCGACGCTGGACCGGTTCCTCGAGATCGTTTTCACGACGCCCACCGGATGGCTGTTCCTTGCCATCGGCCATGTCGTTGGCGCGGTCCTTGCGATGATCCTCTTCAGCGTGACCGTGATATCGATTCCCCTCCTGATGGAGCGGGAACTGGATATCGTGACTGCGATGATCACCTCATTCAAGGCCGTGCTTGCAAATCCGCCTGTCATGCTTGGCTGGGGCATCATTGTCACGCTCGCCGTCCTGCTGGCATCCGTGCCGCTGTTCCTCGGGCATCTTGTCGTGCTTCCTGTTCTCGGCCATGCGACCTGGCATCTGTACAAGAAGACCGTGAAGCCGGCTTCAGGCGAGGCGCTGGCATAGCAGGCGTGATGGGGGTGCTGTCAGCCAGCACCGGCCCGTCAAGTTGCCAGGCATCGGTCGATCCAGCCTTCCATTTCGGAGGCAACGCTGTCGGGCTGTTCGGTGATGGTGAAATGCCCTGCTTCCTCGAAGGTGACAAGGCGCGCGTCCGCCATCGAAGCGGCCATGGCTTCGTGGTCGGCTGGCGGGCTCCACTTGTCATGGCTTCCTGTCGCAACGAGGGCAGGGCATGTGATGGTCGGCAGGACCGGACCTGCGTCGGGCCGCGAAAGGAGGGCCTTGATCTGGCGTTCGTGGATTTCGGGCGTCATCCGCTCCACCATTGCAGCCAGTGAGCCCATCAGGGCGAGGTCGACGTGCCGGGCGGGATGGACGAAAGGCGGCAGCCAGTCATCGGCCAATGCACGCATGCCCTTTTCATGGGCCAAGGCAACACGGCGGGCACGGATTTTCTCCTCACCCTGCTTGTAGGTTGTTATGCCGGTGTCCAGAACGGCAAGGCCGCCGATGCGTTCCGGCGCTAATCGCCACATCTCGAATGCCACCCGGCCGCCGAGCGAATGCCCGGCCACGAGCAAATCGCCGGAGAGCCGGTCCAGGATGTCTTGTGCCATCGCAGGAATGCTGTCCTGCCTCGTGATGTCAGCCATGGAGACCGGCAGGCGGGCGGCCAGCCGTCCGGGTATCGTCGACCAGCTCGCGTAGTCGCATAGCAGCCCCGGAATGAGCACGAGGGTCGGCTGTGTCATTGCGCGGAAACTCCCTTTGCAAGCGCCGTGGCCGCGGCAACGGCCGAGGCCCAGGCCCATTGAAAATTGTATCCTCCGAGCCAACCGGTCACGTCCACCGCCTCGCCGATGAAAAACAGGCCGGGACAGCGTTTCGCTTCCATGGTTTTTGACGAAAGGCAAACGGTGGAGACGCCGCCGGAGGTCACTTCCGCCTTGCCGAAACCTTCCGTGCCACTCGGCAGGAACCGCCAGGCTGCAATCGAGTTCTCGATTTCCGCAAGTCTCCTGTCCGGCATGTCGGCCAGGTTCCCGGAACAGTTGATCCGTTCGCCGAGCGCTATGCCCAGCCGCTCGGGAAGGTGGGTCGTCAGGATGCTCTTGAGTTGGGCTTTGGGCCGGTCTCGCTTTGCCTGGCGAAGCCAGCCGTGCTGCAGGCCGGGCAGGAAATCGACCTCTATGGCCCCGCCAGGCTTCCAATAGGATGACGCCTGAAGGATCGCCGGTCCTGACAGTCCCTTGTGGGTGAAAAGAGCCGCTTCTGCAAAACTGGCCGTTCCGGCACGGGCAATGACGGGCGCCGCGACGCCCGAAAGCTCGCGAAAAAGGGCGTCGCTCGTTGAAAGTGTCAGGGGCACAAGTGCAGGACGCGGTTCCACCACCTTGCAGCGGAACTGGCGCGCGATGTCGTAGGCCAAACCCGTTGCGCCAAGTTTCGGTATCGAAAGACCGCCGGTGGCCACCACCAGGGCCGGCGCGGCCACTTCGGTCGCGTTGCAGGTCAGCTTGAAGCGGCTGCCATCGTGGCTGATAACCGAGACCGGATGGCCCAGCAGGATATCCACCCTGTCCTTCGGGCATTCAGCGAGCAGCATGTCGACGACCTGGCGTGCCGAACCGTCGCAGAAAAGCTGGCCCAGTGTCTTTTCGTGCCAGGCGATGCCATGGCGTTCGATGAGCGCGACAAAGTCGGCCGGACGATAGCGGCCCAGGGCAGACTTGGCGAAATGGGGATTTCCCGAGATGAAGTTTGCCGCGGTGACGTCGCGATTGGTGAAGTTGCAGCGGCCGCCGCCAGAGATGAGAATCTTCTTTCCGGGCGCATCCATGTGGTCGACGAGAGCGACCTTGCGCCCTGCCTGTCCGGCCCTAGCGGCGCACATGAGCCCTGCTGCCCCGGCACCAAGTACGATGACATCATGCATGCTGGAACGGGATGGCATTCGCGTTGATCAGGCCTTTTTCACGAATTCCGTGCGCAGCATCAGGCCCTTGATCTGCTTGGACCGGACTTCGATCAGTTCCGGATCATCGGAGAGATGAATGTCCTTGAATGTCGTGCCCCGCTTGACCACGGAAGACGATCCCTTGACTTTGAGATCCTTGATGACTGACACGCTGTCGCCTTCCGCCAGCAGCGTACCGTTGCAATCCTTCACGTCCATTTTGCTTTCTCCGTCGATCCTGCGCCTTCGGTCTAACGCCATTCAACCGGGAAGGCGAGGGCATTTCGGGAACAATGCAAGAGGCCAGGCTTGCAAGACCATGCCATTTGTGTTGCGCTGCAGCATGGTCTGGCAGGAGGTTGTCATGCGTGTCACGGTCTATTCAGCCAAGTCCTATGACTTGCGCTTCCTGGAAGCAGCAAATGGCCGTGCGCATGCCCTCGCTTTTGTCGAACCTGCCCTGACGGAGGTTACCGCGCCATTGGCACGGGGCAGCGACGCCGTTTGCGTGTTCGTCAATGACGAATTGGGTGCAGAAACGCTCGGGCTGCTCAGACAAGCCGGTGTCCGGCTGGTGGCGTTGCGATGCGCCGGCTTCAACCGTGTGGATGTGCATGCCGCGGATCGGCTTGGCATAACGGTGGCGCGGGTGCCTGCCTATTCGCCGCATGCCATCGCCGAACACACCCTGGCCCTTGTGCTGACGCTGAACCGTCGTATTCACCGCGCCTACAACCGTGTGCGCGAGGGGAATTTCGAACTTGACGGATTGCTGGGCTTCGACCTGAACGGCAAGACGGTGGGCATTGTCGGTACGGGAAAGATCGGCGTCTGTGTCGCCGCGATCTTCAAGGGGTTCAATTGCAACATTCTCGCGCTTGATCCAGTGCGGGATGCTGCGGTGGAAGCGCTCGGCGCGCGCTATGTCGACAAGGACCGGCTTCTGGCCGAAAGCGATATCGTCACGCTGCATTGCCCGCTGACGCCGGCCACCCATCATTTTATCGATGCAGACGCGCTTGCGGCCATGAAGCCGGGCGCAATGCTGGTGAATACGTCGCGTGGCGCCGTCCTGGATGCACTTGCAGCAAAGGAAGCGCTCAAGTCGGGACATCTGGGTGCTCTGGCGCTCGATGTCTACGAGGAAGAAGGCGACCTGTTCTTCCGCGATCTCTCCTCAACCGTGATCCGCGATGATCTGTTTGCGCGACTCGTCAATTTTCCGAACGTACTCATCACGGGCCACCAGGCCTTCTTCACGCGAGAGGCCATGGAAGCAATTGCTTCCACGACGATTGCCAATCTCACCGCCTTCGAGCGCGACGGTGTACCGCTTCATGCCGTCACCCGCGCCATGGTGGCCTGAGCAAGGGGCGCGCGAGGCGCAAGGCCTTGACGGGAAAGGGCGGATTCTTGCGAATCCGCCCATCCTCCTCCTCCCGGAACCGGCAATGCCATGGTGGCTGCCGGTTCCTGTTCGCGCCATCAGGCAGCGAACTGGTTCATCGTGTTATCCTTGCCGCCGGCCTTCAGGGCCGCCTCGCCGGCAAAATATTCCTTGTGGTCGTCGCCGATATCGGAGCCGGCCATGTTCTGGTGCTTGACGCAGGCGATGCCCTGCCGGATTTCCTCGCGCTGGACATTGAGAACGTAGCCCAGCATGCCTTCCTCGCCAAAGTAGCGCTTGGCAAGATTGTCGGTCGACAGCGCGGCAGTGTGATAGGTCGGCAGCGTGATGAGGTGGTGGAAAATTCCGGCTTCACGGGCTGCGTCAGCCTGGAAGGTGCGGATCTTTTCGTCGGCTTCAATTGCAAGATCCGTCGCGTCATAGTCCACGCTCATCAGACGGGCGCGGTCATAGGCCGAGACATCCTTGCCGGCTTCCTTCCAGGCGTCGAAAACCTGCTGGCGGAAGTTGAGCGTCCAGTTGAAAGACGGGGAATTGTTGTAGACGAGCTTGGCGTTCGGAACAACTTCGCGAATCCGGTTCATCATGCCGCCGATCTGGCCGATATGGGGCTTCTCCGTTTCGATCCAGATGAGGTCCGCACCGTTCTGAAGCGATGTGATGGAGTCGAGCACGCACCGATCCTCCCCCGTGCCGGGGCGGAACTGGAACAGGTTGGATGGCAGGCGCTTCGGGCGCATCAGCTTGCCATCGCGCTTGATGACGACATCAGACGGCTTGAGATCGTCGACCGAGACCTCTTCGCAATCGAGGAAGGCGTTGTACTGGTCACCCAGGTCGCCCGGTTCGGCGGAATAGGCGATCTGCTTGGTCAGGCCTGCACCGAGCGAGTCGGTACGGGTGACGATGACGCCATCCTCGACACCGAGTTCGAGGAACGCGTAGCGGCAGGCGCGCACTTTCTGCAGGAAGTCCTCGTGCGGAACGGTGACCTTGCCATCCTGGTGGCCGCACTGCTTCTCGTCCGAAACCTGGTTTTCGATCTGAAGCGCGCAGGCGCCAGCCTCGATCATCTTCTTGGCCAGCAGATAGGTGGCTTCCGCATTGCCGAAGCCGGCGTCGATGTCGGCGATGATCGGGACGATATGGGTCTCGTGATTGTCGATCTTGTGCTGGATTTCCGCTGCCTTGTTGGTGTCGCCCGCCTCACGGGCCGCATCGAGATCGCGGAAGAGAATGTTCAGTTCGCGGGCGTCGGCCTGGCGAAGGAAGGTGTAGAGTTCCTCGATCAGAGCCGGAACCGATGTCTTCTCGTGCATGGACTGATCCGGCAGCGGGCCGAACTCGGAGCGAAGGGCAGCAACCATCCAGCCGGAAAGGTAGAGGTAGCGGCTCTTGGTCGTGCCGAAGTGCTTCTTGATGGAGATCATTTTTTGCTGGCCGATGAAGCCGTGCCAGCAACCGAGCGACTGCGTGTAGTTCGCGGGATCGGCATCATAGGCCGCCATGTCCTCACGCATGATCCTTGCAGTATAGCGCGCAATGTCCAGACCGGTCCGGAAGCGGTTCATGGCCTGCATGCGGGCCACGGATTCGGCGTCGATGGCGTTCCAGGTGCCGTTCTTGCTCGTGATAAGGGAGCGGGCCTTTTCGATGTCCTGCGAATACGACATTGCAGATGTCCTTCTTCTTCTGCTGATCTGGTCAGTTTGTAAAACCTGTCACGAAATTCCCTTGGCTTCTGCCACTCGGGTTCGCCGATCTTTCAGAAGTTGAAATGACGCAAAGGTACGAAATTGTCACGGAAACTCTGGTTGCACTGCACCAAATTCGTGTAAGCCTGTGTCAAGACCTGTCAATTTGCGCTGTAAACAAGTCAAAAAAATTACAATTGTCTTGCCTCGTTGGTGTCGCCTTCATTTGATTTTTCCCGTGCGTTGAAGCATAGGGCTCCGGTGTGCATTCAATCTGGCGTGTTGTCATGAAGCCCTTTCTCATCATCCAGTTGCGGCCGGAGGCGGAAGCATCCGACAACGAGTTCGATGCCTTCCTCGCCAAGGGCGGGCTGGCGCCGGACCGTGTCCACAGGATGAGGCTTGAACGCGAGGCGATGCCGGCGGACCTCGACCTTGCCGGCTATGCAGGGGTCATTGTCGGTGGCGGGCCTGGCTGTGTCTCCGATCCGCGTGGCAGCAAGCCGGAGATGGAACGGCGCATCGAAGACGAGGTCATGGGTCTTATGCCTGCGATCACGGCGCGCGATATTCCGTTTCTCGGCTGCTGCTATGGAATCGGCATCCTGGCCCATCATCTTGGCGGCCGTGTTTCCAAGGTCAGATATGGCGAGCCGGTGAGCGTGACACGGGCCCGGCTGACGGAAGAAGGGCGATCCGATCCGCTTCTGCGGGGGGTGCCGGATGAATTCGACGCCTATGTCGGCCACAAGGAGGCTGTGCAGGCGCTGCCTCCACAATGCGTGCATCTGGTTTCAGGTCCCGATTGCCCGTTCCAGATGATCCGTCATGGCCGCAATGTCTATGCCACGCAATTCCATCCCGAAGCAGACGGCGAGGTCTTTGCGCTGCGCATTCGCATCTATCGTGACAAGGGCTATTTCCGGCCTGAGGATGCCGATGTGCTGACAGCCAATGCTCGCAAGGGGAACGGGCAGGCCAGCGCGCTGATTCTCAGGAACTTTGTCGAGCGATACGGGTGAGGGCAAGCCGCGGGCGTGACGGCATATGCCATTCGCAGGCGTTCCGCTGTGAACAATTACCTTCCCAACCGGTCGACCATCGTCATGATCCGGTGAGTCACGAAGGAGTCCGTGGCGATCGAGAGATGCCCTCTCTTCGGTTTCATGGTTCCTTCGCCGCCATCCTGTCCCCGTCTGCCCCTGAAATTGTATTGGTTGATCCGTGTCTTGCGCGGATTCTGAGCAACGAGAACGGGTTTTCGCGCGCCTTCAAACTGGTAGAAGTTGTCCACGATAACAACCGCAGGCGCAACGGGCTTTGGGTTCGGAGCGTCGATCACGGCCGCATAGTCGATCGTGATACCTTCGGTTGCCAGTTTTTGCAGGATCGTGGTCACGGCATTGCCGCCAAGGGAATGGCCGATTATGGCGATCTTACGCCTGGGGTCTTTCCTTTTCTTCGCTGTGATCTCCAGAGCGATGCGGCTTGCCGCCTGGTAGGATGTCATTTCAACGTCATGGCCTCTTTGACGGAGGCTGCCGGCCAGGGGATAGACGACATTCGGAAACAGGAAACCCGCGAGGCCCCGCATGACGTAGACATCTGCGGCCAACGCGCCTGATGAAGCATGTGCCAGCACGGATGCGACAATCGCCAAGGAAAAGATGAACTTGCGCATGCTTGTCTCCCGGTTCCGTTGCCATTTAAAGCGGAGCCGGAAATTAGATACAATATCAATTCGGTGAGACGATTTCCACGAAACTGTCCAGAACCCTTTTCTGCCCGGCCTTGTCGAAATCGACGGTCAGCTTGTTTCCGTCCACTGAGGCAACATTGCCGTTGCCGAATTTCATGTGAAAGACCCTGTCACCGATCGAAAAGGCCGATGGTGCATCGTTGACGGACCTGGCAACCAGTTCACCCTCAATCGTGCGGATGCGGGGCGATCCGCGGCCGGCGCCCCGCCCGGAATCCGGCTCCCCATAGCCGATGCGCTCAACTGCATGACCGGACCGGTTGCCCCAGTTGCGCGCGGTGGCCTCCGTACGATTGGCCTGCGCGCGTTGCCAGCCGGGCGTTGCATAGGTGTTGGAAAAGGCTTCGCCGCCCATTCTGTCGAACCGGCTTTCGCCATAGGGCTTGCGCCTTGCTCCATACTGCCCCATGGCCCCGGCGCCATATCCACCATAGGACGTACCTGTCTCGGCCACTTCCACATGATCTTCGGGAAGTTCATCCAGAAAACGTGAGGGAATGGTGGATTGCCAGAGGCCATGAATGCGTCTGTTCGAGACGAACCAGATGTGCAGGTTCCGCTTGGCACGCGTTACGCCGACATAGGCAAGCCGGCGCTCTTCCTCCAGACCTGACCTGCCGCCCTCGTCCAGCGCCCGCTGGTGGGGGAAAAGCCCTTCCTCCCATCCGGGCAGGAAAACGGTATCGAATTCCAGTCCCTTGGCCGAATGAAGGGTCATGATTGACACTGCATCCATTTCCTCGGCCTGCTCGGCATCCATCACCAGTGCGATGTGCTCGAGAAACGCACGCAAGGATTCATAGTCCTCCATGGAGCGGATCAGCTCCTTGAGGTTTTCCAGCCGTCCCGGCGCCTCGGCCGAGCGGTCGTTCTGCCACATGGCAGTGTAGCCGCTTTCGTCGAGGATTTGCTCGGCAAGTTCGGTATGCGGCGTGTTGTCGAGCAACCCCTGCCAGCGGCGGAAGTTCTCGACCACTTCGCGCAATGCAGCACGGGGTTTCGGCTTCAGTTCCTCGGTGCCGACAAGATCCGCCGCTGCCTGCAGCATGGGGCAGGCGCGGGCGCGGGCGGTATCATGGACAAGGCGGACGGAAGCCTCACCAAGGCCGCGCTTGGGCGTGTTGACGATGCGCTCGAAGGCAAGATCGTCGGCCGGCTGGCAGACGACGCGGAAATATGCCAGCGCGTCACGGATCTCCATGCGTTCATAGAATCGCGGGCCGCCAATGACGCGGTAATTCAAGCCAAGCGTGACGAACCGGTCCTCGAATTCGCGCATCTGGAACGAGGCACGCACAAGGATTGCCATGTCATTGAGGCGATGCCCCCTGGTTTGAACCGCCTCTATTTCCTCGCCGATGGCCCGGGCTTCCTCTTCCGAGTCCCAGGCAGCATGAACCTGAACGCGGGCATCATCGGGATCCGCCATTTCGGTAAACAGGGTCTTGCCGAGACGGCCTTCGTTGTGCGCGATCAGATGCGATGCGGCGCCCAGAATGTGGGCGGTCGAGCGGTAATTGCGTTCCAGCCGGATGACTCTGGCGCCTGGGAAATCCTTTTCGAACCGAAGGATATTGTCCACCTCTGCGCCGCGCCAGCCATAGATCGACTGGTCATCATCGCCGACACAGCAGATATTTGGCTGGATTGCCTTGCTGCCGGCGTCGCCGCTGTCCACGCGGTCGGCAGCGTCCTTGCGTTGTGGCCGCTGAGCGATCAGCCTCAACCACATGTATTGCGCCGTGTTTGTGTCCTGATACTCGTCGACCAGAATGTAGCGGAACCTGCGATGAAAATCGGCCAGCACATCCGGATTCTCGCGGAAAAGGCGGATGGGCAGACACAGCAGGTCGCCAAAGTCGACAGCGTTCAGCGTCTTCAGCCGCTCCTGATAGGCGGTGTAGAGCTCGCGACCTTTTCCATTGGCAAATGCACGGGCGTCGCCCTCGGGAATCTGCGCCGGATACAGGCCCTTGTTTTTCCAGCCGTCGATCATTTGCGCAAATTGCCGGGCCGGCCAGCGCTTGTCGTCAATGCCTTCAGCCTGGATCAACTGCTTGATGAGGCGGATCTGGTCGTCGGTGTCGAGGATCGTGAAATTCGACTTGAGGCCGGCCAGTTCGGCATGGCGGCGCAGGATCTTCACGCCAATGGAATGGAACGTGCCGAGCCAGGGCATGCCTTCCACGGCTTCGCCCACGAGCAGCGCGATGCGCTCCTTCATTTCACGGGCAGCCTTGTTGGTGAAGGTGACTGCAAGAATTTGCGAGGGGAAGGCGAGGCCGAGATTCAGGATATGAGCGATGCGTGTCGTCAACACGCGCGTCTTGCCGGTTCCGGCACCGGCAAGCACGAGAACGGGGCCTTCCGTTGTCTCGACCGCCTCCCGCTGTTCCGGATTCATGGTTTCGAGGTAAGGTGCAGTCCTGCGTTCGCGTTCACGCGCGGCCATGGCGCGTGCGGCAAGGCCGCCGGCGCGTTGGGGTGGCGGCGCGGCCGGCCCGTCGAAGAACGGGATATCGTCGTCGTCCGGAAAATCTGTCATTGCCTGCAATGTAGCGATTCGACAGCAAAAGGCCAGAACAGAGCGCAAACATTGACAGCCGCGACCGGTTTCAGCCGCGCTTCTTTTCGAGTTTCGACAACCTGCGATCGGTGAAATTCCGTCTGCCGGCAGCTATGTCGTGTGCAAGGTCGGCAAGGTCCGGTTCCCGGCTCACCAGCGCATCCAGCTCGGTCATCTGGTTCATGGCAATCAACCGCAGCAGGTCGTCGCGCGGGCTGCCATCGGCATAGCGGGGCATTCGCGGCAACGGGTGGATCAGGTCAGCGCCGCCGCGCTTCATGCGAAGGCGTTGCAGCTTTTCGAGTTCGGCGGCATCAACGCCTTCCGGCGCCTCCACGAAGGCGTACAAGCCAATGCCTTTCCTTGGCAAGGGGCATACCGTAAGGGCAACGTCGGTGACCGCCGGATGCTGCATGAATGCCGAATTGATGCCGGGGCCTTCCAGATCGATGCGATCCTGTGTTCCCTCGCCATCCGACCAGCGCAGAAGGCCGCGTGTAACAAGGTTGTAGACGGGCTTGAACGTGGCAAACCAGATGCGGGAGGGCAGCGACCGGCGCGCCAGGATGCGCTTTTCCCTTGCCGTCAGGAGGTGAGGCGCGAAGGCGCGCTTCTGCTTGATCAGGTGGCGGCGGTCTTCGTAGGCCATGATCCTGAAAAGGCGGCCACGCCGCCTGTGCAGCGAGGCAAGCTGGAAATCGATGACGCCAGCCGAGCCGTCGGGCAGCAACAGCCAGTTTTGCGGTTTGGCAATATCGTTGTGCGTGACGCCGCGGCGGCGCATTTCGAGCAGCAGGCGGCGCGCATCGCGATACCAGGCAGGATCGGCGGGGCGGGCAAGATGCAGCGGCGTGCCTTCGCACCAGCGTCGAAGCAGGCCATCAGCATCGACGCGGAGAAGTTCAGGCGTGCCGGCAATGCCTTTTACAGCATCGAGCGCACGGATCTCGCGGCGCGCCAGCCACCGGGCAACCGGCCTGCTCCACCAGGGCGCGGCTGAGACTATGCGCCGTATGACCGGATCGGCGGACCGGTCCTGCAGATAACCCTTGTGGGTTTCCGAGAAAACATCGCGCTTGAGAATGGCTGTAGAAATGAATTCGGTCATTGATCTCAGAATACGAAAACTCGCTTCCCCTAATTCAATTCGATGTCGAAAGGAAGGGTAGGGCCGGTGGTTTGATGCACCATGAAACGCCAGGAAAGTGGCACCAAATTCGCAAAGCAAGGTGTATGAGCAGCCAATTCCGGTCAAAACAATGCCAAAAGGGGCAATCCGCCCTTGCTTCGGTCATGCCGCTTGCTCTAACCGGAGTGACCCGGTTCTGACCGTGAGAATTTCATTCCACAAAAACGATTCCAGAAATGACCAAAAGCGCAACCGTTACAGCCAATACCGATTCTCAGAAGCCGGGCGAGCGAGAGGCGACCCTTCCGACCCTGACATTTTTCGCTTTCCTGGTCGGTCTGGTGGCCGCAGCCGGCGCCATCGGTTTCAAACTGCTTATTGCCTTCATCTATAACCTCGCCTTTTACGGCATCCTGTCCTTCGAGCTGGAGCCGAACCAGTATGGCGAGCCGAGCATCTGGGGCGCCTGGATCATTCTTGTTCCCGTGATCGGTGGCCTTGTTGTCGTCTGGATCGTGCAGACATTCGCGCCGGAAGCCAAAGGCCACGGTGTTCCCGAAGTGATGTTCGCCATCTATCACAAGGGCGGAAACGTGAGAGGCATCGTTGCCGTCGCGAAATCCTTTGCGTCGGCAATATCGATCGGAACGGGCGCATCCGTAGGTCGGGAAGGACCGATCATCCAGATCGGTTCGTCATTCGGCTCGACGTTCGGTCGCCGGCTCGGATTGATACGGTCACAAAAAATCATCCTGCTCGCCGCCGGAGCTGGCGCTGGAATCGCGGCCACGTTCAACACGCCACTGGGCGGCGTGCTCTTTGCTGTGGAAGTCCTGCTGCCCGAGATCTCGCCGCGTTCTTTTCTGCCCGTCGTTGCCGCCACAGCGACGTCCACTTATGCCTATCGCCTCATCATCGGGGCCGAGGCGACTTTCTACATCCCTCTGTGGAAGCAGCTGCCCCAGCCGGTTGCCGTCAACTTCACCGAAATCGGGCTTGCTGCGTTCACTGGCGTCGCCATCGGTTTCGCGGCCTATCTCTTCGTGATCGTTCTCGAATACATGGAGGACAATTTCGAACGGATTCCCGGCGGCCCCTATGTTCAGAATGTCATCGGGATGACCTGTGTCGGACTGATGGGCTACGGTTTCATGATGTTTACCGGCCAGTATCATGTCCTTAGTGTCGGTTATGCGACAATCCAGGAAATCCTTTCGAACAGTGCGATGGCCGCGGGCCTTCTCATACTTCTGTTCCTGGGAAAGCTGCTTGCCACAACGGTGAGCCTTGGCGCGGGCGCTTCCGGCGGAATCTTTTCTCCGAGTCTGTTCATGGGCGCGACGCTCGGGGGGGCGATCGGTGTCATCGGAATGGCCCTGTTTCCCAATGCCGACCTTTCCATTGAGGTTTTTGCCATGATCGGGATGGGGGCCATGGTCGGCGCCGGTACAAGCGCAGCAATGACCGCAATCGTCATGATCTTCGAGATGACGCGCGACTACAACATCATCCTGCCGCTGGTGCTGGCCGTTGCTATCGCTCTGGGGATCCGAAGGGCGCTGGTTTCCAATGACATCTACACGATCAAGCTCCGCAAGCGTGGCCGTGCGATCCCAACGGACAGGACCACCAACATGCTTCTCGTGCAGCAGGCACGCGAAATCATGAACAAGGATTTTCACATATTGCCGGCACAGATGCCTGTGCGCGAAGCACTCGATCAGCTTGGGCATGATCCGGTCAAGGAAGTGATCGTTGCAAGCGGGCCGCGCATTGGCGGTTATGTCCGGTTCGGCACCATCCCCTACAGGGCGGACCGGTTCACCAATCAGACGCTGGGCGATATCATGCGCACCGATTTCGTGATTGCGACCCATCGCAATACTCTCAATGACGTGGTTACGCGCATGAGCCGGCGTGAACGAACATGCGCAATCGTGATCGACGGCGCGCATGTCGGGGTGCCTCGTCCCGAGGACGTGATGGGCGTCATCGATCGCGAGGAACTGGCAACGGCCCTGATCCGAAACCACTACAACTGACATCGGAGCGCGCGCTGGCGCGCTGCCGTCAGCGCCTTGATGACGCAAAGCTGGTCACGGCCTTGGCACAGCCGCGGTCATTGGGGAGAGGTGTTCTTCCTGGCCTTCAAGGCAATCGACCGGCCGGCCCTTTCCGGCATGGGCAGCGTGGCATGCCGCGACTGCATCGCCTGGACCTTTTCGAGAATATCGTCCGGGAAGGCCACGACGCGGGGTCCGCTCATGTCGATATGAAGCGAAAGCGCCTCGCCGGTTGCCGCCAGCCAGCCATCCTCATGGCGGATTTCCTGGTAGACCCGGATCCGCTTCTCGTCGTGATCAATCATCTGGAAGCTGACCGTCACCTTGTCGCCCTCGTGAAGTTCCCGGATGTAGCAAACGTGGATCTCTGCCGTGAAAACGCTCATCGAGCGCTCCTTCACATAGTCCGCGCTGACGCCAAATTCGGAAAACGCCTCGTCGGCACAGCGGTCGAACAGGACGTTGTAATAGGCCATGTTCATGTGGCCATTGTAGTCGATCCAGGCCGGATCGACGGAAAACACAGATGAGATGAACGGTTCCTGACTGGCCATTTTCCCTCCCTTGGCACTCCGGTTGCCGCGTTCGACTGGCGCAGCATGCTTTTCTCGCGTATCCGGTCATGCCAGATTGCACAAGGCATGCACAAGCGGCCTCTGGCCTGTCGTTGCATGACGGAACAAAAACAACCGGGAGAAACAACATGGCCCTTGCCGATCTTCACGTTGTCGAGCGGAACGAGGCGGGAATCGCAACGGCCCTGGGAATCCTGAAGCAGAGGTTCGGTGACCGGTTCCAGACCGGCCAGGCCTTTCGCGAGCAGCATGCCCACACGATGACCTATCTGCCGGCGCAATTGCCGGACGGCGTGATGTTTGCCGAATCGGCCGGCGATGTGCAGGAGGCGGTGCAAGTCTGCCTCGATCATCGCGTGCCGATCATTCCGTTCGGAACCGGTACATCGCTGGAGGGGCATGTGAATGCGCCTGGCGGCGGCATTTCCATCGATGTCTCCCGCATGAACCGGATCCTCAGGATCAACCAGGATGACCTGGACGTGGTCATCGAGCCGGGTGTCACACGCGAACAACTGAATGAACATTTGCGCGACACGGGGCTTTTCTTTCCCATCGATCCTGGCGCCAACGCCTCCCTTGGCGGCATGGCAGCCACGCGCGCCTCCGGCACAAATGCCGTGCGTTACGGAACGATGCGCGAAAACGTCCTTGCCCTGAGCGCTGTCATGGCAAACGGCCGGGAAATCACCACGGCCAAGAGGGCGCGCAAGACATCGGCAGGCTATGACCTCACGCGTCTGCTCGTCGGTTCCGAAGGTACGTTGGGCATCATCACATCCCTGACCCTGAAGCTCTACGGTATACCTCAGGCGATCTCGGGCGGTGTCTGCCCGTTTCCGTCCCTTGAGGCAGCCTGTCAGGCCGTGATCATGACAATACAGATGGGCATTCCGGTGGCGCGAATTGAATTGCTGAACGCGCTGTCGATGAAATCGCTGAACGCATATTCCCATCTCGATTATCCCGAGAGCCCGTGTCTCTTCGTCGAGTTCCATGGATCGGAAACCGGCGTCAAAGAGCAATCGGAGATGTTTGGAGAGATAGCCGGGGATCTGGGCGGCGGACCATTCCTCTGGACCACGGTTGCGGAAGAACGCAACAAGCTCTGGAAGGCGCGGCACAATGCCTATTTCGCCGGGCTTGCATTGCGTCCCGGTTGCCGTGGCATTTCGACGGATGTCTGCGTCCCGATCTCGAGGCTGGCCGAATGCGTTGCGCAAACCGAGGCCGATATTGCCGCGAGCGGCCTTGTCGCGCCGATCGTGGGCCATGCGGGCGACGGGAACTTCCACGTCCTGCTGCTGCTCGACATGGACAATTCTGCCGAAATCGAGGCTGCCGAGGCGTTTGTGGAACGCCTGAACCTCAGGGCGATCGCGATGGAAGGAACATGTACCGGAGAGCATGGGATCGGACAGGGGAAGCAGCGGTTCCTGCAACTCGAACTGGGGGCGGCAGTGGATACGATGCGCGCCATCAAGCAAGCGCTCGATCCCTTCAACATCATGAATCCGGGCAAGGTGATGCCGCCGGCATGATGCCACTTTCCGGTCATCTTGAGCGCGTTAAGCTTTCGGCCATTGAAACAAGATCGGGAGCCATGTCCTGAACCGTCTTTTTGTCATCATCGGTGGTCTTGTCGTCGCGGTACTCGCCGCAGCCGTCCTGGTGCCACCTTTCATTGACTGGTCGAACTATCGGACCCAGTTCGAGCGCGAGGCCAGCCGCCTCCTGGGCCGTCAGGTCACTGTGAGCGGCCAGGCCCAGGCCCGCCTGCTGCCGTTCCCGTCTGTCCGTTTCACCGACGTCAGCGTGGCCGGCACCGATGGCGGCGAGCCTGTCATGACAGCAGACAGTTTTTCCATGGATGCGGAACTGTCGCCTTTCCTGCGCGGGGAAATCCTGATCTTCGACATGCGGCTGGAAAAGCCGAAACTGACCGTTTCCATCGACAATGAAGGCATTCTCGACTGGGCCATTCGCCCGCAGGCGCCGGCGGCCGTCAAGGAGATCACGCTGGAACAGGTCCGGATCATGGATGGCGAAGTGACCGTGATTCATGCGGCCAGCGGTTCCAGGACGGCGGTCGAGGCCATCAATGCCACGGTTTCGGCCGAGACCTTGCAAGGTCCCTGGCGCGTCGCGGGAACAGGCCGTGTCGAAGGGCATTCAGGACGGTTCGTGTTTTCGACGGGCACTGTCACTGAAGATGGTCGGATCAGGCTACGCTCGCGCATCGAGCCTGATGAACTCGCGCTGACGCTGGAGGCCGACGGCCGTGCCGCGCTTATTGATGGTGCGCCGCGCTATAGCGGCACCTTCACGGTTGGTCCGCGCGTTGATGAGCCAGAGAAAGAAGGCGAGGCATTCTCCATTTCGGTGTTGTCGGACAATCCATGGACGGAACTGCGCCTTGCCGGCGAGTTCACGCTGGAAAACCGCCTGCTTGCCTTCGATACCATTCGCCTCGAAAGCGGCCCCGAGGAGGATCCCTACACGGCGGAAGGCACAGGATTCATCGATCTGGGGCTTGAGCCGCGTTTCGCGCTCAAACTGGAAGGGCGCCAGGTGCAATTGGCGGCCAAAGACACCACCGGATCGCCGGTTCCGTTTCCGACCAGGGTCGCTGCATTCCGGGCATTTCTCGACCAATTGCCCCAGCCGCCGCTGCCGGGAACCATTGACATGTCCTTGCCGGCCGTTGTCGCCGGTGACACGACAATCAGGGACCTGTCCTTCGCTGCGCAGCCCAGACCCGAAGGCTGGAACATCTCCCGCTTCTCTGCGCATCTGCCGGGACGGACGACGCTTGAAGCATCAGGCCTTCTGAGCAATGCCGGTACGGTTTCGTTCGATGGAAACCTGTTGCTTGCCATTGCCCAGCCATCCGGTTTTGCCGCATGGCTGACCGATGACGTGGATGAGGCGATCCGCAGATTGGGGTCTGCAGGCTTTTCAGGTGCTGTCAATCTCTCACAAAATCGGCAAAGTGCGCGTGATCTTGAAATCATTCTGGGCGGTGCGAAGTTCACCGGACTGTTCGACAGGGTTTCGCCAGAAGGCGAAAAGGCGGCAACCGTTCTGGAGCTTGAAGGCCAGGCGCTGGATGTCGAGGGTTTTCGTGCCCTTGCGGCGCTGTTTTTTGGTGAAGCGGGCGAAGTCCGCCTTGCCCGCGACGATCTGGACCTGAAGCTGAAAGCCGGCCCCGTCCATGTCTCGGGCACACGTGCAGAGGCTGTGGACCTTGGCTTGCGTCTCAAGGAGGGAACGCTTGATATAGACCGCTTCGCGGTCAGAGGCCTTGAGGGTGCGGATCTTTCCGCCACCGGCCGTTTCGAAGGATTTCCGGAGATCGCCTCCGGCTCCGTCGATGCTTCGATCGCCGGGCGCGACTTGAACGATCTCGCGGATTTCCTGGCTAACCGCTATCCGGACAATGTCGTTTTACAGGAACTCGTTTCGCGCGCCGATTCGTTTCCTGGCCTGCTTACAGGAACGCGGATCGACTTCACCGGACGCCTCGACCCCGACAGTGCCCGCCTTTCAGGGCAGGGACGGGCAGGGGGGACCAGCTTCGATTTCCGGGTTGCCGGCGCGCGCAGCCTTCTGGCCGGCGAGGGGCGGATGCAACTTTCCGTCACCGCGGCCAATGACGAGGGCGAAGCCGTGCTGGCTGCCTGGGGGGTGCCTGTGCTGCCCATCGGCCTGGCAGGCAGGGTGGAGACCGGATTGCAGATGAACGGCACTCCCGGGGACGGATTTTCCGTTTCTGCAACGGTTTCCGGTCCAACTGCCTTGCTTCGCGTCACTGGTGACCTTCGAACCGACGGCAACCAGGTGCGACTTACAGGCAATGGTGAGGTGAAGGGCGAGGATCTTGCGCCATGGTTGATGGCGGCAGGCTACGGAATCCCGGGGGCGGAGTTCGGTCTCCCGGTTGTGCTTGAGGCGCCTATCACCCTGATGGATGGCGTACTCGGCCTGGCCGGGCTGGAAGGACATGTTGCCGGCCAGGGCGTGACCGGGGTTGCCGAACTGCGCATGGAGGAGGGACGGCCAAGACTGACCGGTAGCCTCAAGATCGAAACGCTGGCAATGGATTGGATTGCGGGCCTGCTACTGGGCAGTGACGCGGTCGCCCTCGCCGGTACGGAGGCCTGGCCGGATCAGCCGTTTACCGCACAGGGGCAAGTGCCGATCAATGCTGGCCTGACGCTGGAAGCCGACAAGCTCACCCTTGCCGGTTTGCTTCCCCTTGAAGACGTGAATATGCGTCTCACGGCCGAGCGGGACAGGATCCGGATTTCCGATCTCGATGCGGGCCTTGCGGGGGGCAGAATTCAGGCCCTTGTTGAAGTGGCCAATGCATCCGGCAGCGCGACTGTCTCCTCGCAGTTGAGCATGAGCGGCGCAAATGTCGCGTCACTGTATCCGGAGCATCTCGCCGCGGGTGTCGCGAATGTTTCGGCCAACATTTCCGGAAGTGGCAAGACGCCTGGCAGTTTTCTAGCCTCCCTGTCGGGGTCCGGATCGGCAGATGTCGCGCAGGTCGTCTTGGAGGGCTTCAACACGGGAGCCTATCCCGAGATCGTTGATGCCGCCGACGCGATCGGACCTGAAATCGATCAGGCGGCCGTATCGGGCCTTGCTGTTCCACTCCTGAAGCAGGGCAGCCTGCGAATCGACGGCGCCGATTTCGCGTTCACGGTCGCAGGTGGCGTGGTGCGAAGCGCGCCCGTTCGAATCCAGACCGGTGAAGCCACGTTGACCGCCGAATTCGGGCACAATCTTGCGACTGGCCAAAAGCAGGCCAATGGCAACGTTGTCTTTGACCCTGGTGAAGAGGCACTGGCGGGATCGGAACCCGTGGTGCGGTTCGCATGGGATAGCGCCAGCGGACTTGACCTCGATATAAGCCCTCTGACCCAATACCTCACACAACGGGCGCTCGAACGCGAACAGGCTCGGGTAGAGGCCATGCAGGCCCTGCTTCTGGAAAAACAGAGGCTGAGGCGCGAAGCCGGTTACTTCGCCGCGCTTGCGAGCCAGCGGGACGAAATCAGGGCCGAGGAGGAACGCCGCCAGGCCGAGGAAGATGCTCGCAGACAAGCGGAAGAGGAGCAGTCTCTCCAGACCGGCAATGAGCCAGAGCAGCAGATTCACCTTCAGGATGGAGCTGGACCTTCAACGCCATCGGCGGAACCCGACGCGGCGGGTAGCAGCATCATTCGCAGGCCGATTGCGCCTCCGGAACGTCAGCCCGGTCCTTCGGAAGAACTTGATTCGATTTTTGACAGAGACGCGTTTTCAATCGAACAAATCCTGAGATCAAACAACGAATTCTGACCGTAGATCACTGGCAGGGCGCCTGGGCATGGCGTTTGAGGTCGGAAAGCACGGCCAGCCGCAAGGCCGACGACAGGTTTGAATCCCGTGGCCGTGAGCTGTCGATTTCCGCCACGAGTGCGGCAAGTGCAAGATCACGCGTGCGCGCCATCCGGTTCAGTTCCAGAAAGAATGCTTCTTCAAGCGAAAAGGAGGTCCGGTGTCCCTGGATGGACACCGAATACTTCCGGATGGCGCTCATGGATCAGGCTTGTCCGAACAACGCTTGTGGCCATCCAGGTGCCTTTCGTGCAACGCCCGTGAAGCCTTGTCCTGCTTCTTCTCCGCTTTCGTCCTTCCGTGGACCAAGCGGTTGGCTTCCGCCACCTTCTGCGCGTCCTTGCGCCGTTTTTGCTTTCTCGCCTGACGAAGATTGACGATTTCGGCCATGATCCCGTTGTCCAGTCTTCAGCCGTGTCGGGCGGTTTCACCTATTTCTTCTTGCGGAACGCGTCGAGCGAGACAATGTCGGCCGCGGGCTTTTCCGCATCTTCCGCGTCCTTGGCTATTTCCTTTTGCGGTCGTGCTGCCTTGCCTTTTGCCTTGGACTGTTTGGGCGGAGGCGCGGTTTCATCCGGCACATCCTCTTGCGCAGGCGCGGTCTGCAACTCGGTGATCTCAGCGACCTGGTTCTCTTCCAGCCGGACATCGAACTCGAGTTCGAAATTGACCGAAGGGTCGTAGAAACCGCGCACGGCCGAGAAAGGCACCTCCAGCTTTTCCGGGATGTCGGAGAAGGAGAGACCGACCTCGAAGCCGCTTTCGGCGACCTTCAGGTCCCAATACTGATACTGGAGAACAATGGTCATCTGCTCCGGGTATTTTTCCATGAGCCGCGATGAGATGCGGACTCCAGGAGCCTGGGTCAGGAAGGTAATGAAGAAGTGGTGATTTCCGGGCAGCCCGGTCTTGGCTACCTCTGTCAATACTTTCCGCATCACGCCCCGAAGCGCGTCCTGCGCCAGAATGTCGTAGCGGATGTGGTCCTGAGCCATCGTCGCCTGATCCTCGATTCCTGTTCGCCACTGATTTAGAACATGTAGGGTCGGCACGCAAAGGCTTCATTCCCTCACGCGTCGGTTTCGGCGCACAAAAAACAAGAAAGAAAAGTGGAGGCTTCTGTTGCCAGGCGCCTCCGGGCCCCGCCTGACGGGGCTAACCGTCAGGACTTAGATCGAAGCAGTCGCACCGCCATTAGGCAGCGAGACGAGCCTCAGCATAGTTGTCGTTGGCAACTATAATTGTGACCCGATAACGGTGGTATCATGCCGAGCGAAAGTCCGATCTTTACACCCTCGTCGATCCTGTTTCGCCCCCATCAGAAAATGCCGCGACCGGCATCTTCTGGTGGAGGCGCCGGGTACCGCCCCCGGGTCCGAATGGCTTATTACATCGGCCGTTTATCGCCATAGTCAGACAAGCTGACCGCCCAGATATAGGCATGACGCGGCGGAAAAGAAAGGGGGCGGCGGCAGGAAAGCGGCGCGAAACCGGCGGCTTGTGTATTCGCCTTTACCTGCTTGGCTACTTTGACTTTGTTGCTTGCGGGATTGACTTGCGGGAGCCGGATTGTAGCCTCTGATCTTGTCAGGCCTGCCAGACTGGCAGAATCGACATGCAGGAAACGGGGACAGCCGCTGTCGGCTTTTCGGTGCGCCAAAGGGGAGAAAAACCATGGCAGACTATGTTGCGGACGTGAAGAAGTACGATGCAGGCGCTGACGAAGCGGTTGTCGGCAAGATCGTCAAGCATCTGGGTATTGCGTTGCGGTCGAGAGACGCATCGCTGGTTTCCTGTTCCGATCCGTCCGAACTGGACCGCGTGGTGGAGAAATGGTGCGGCAAGAAGCTCGGCGTTACCGGTGAGGCCGCCGATTCCGCAGTCCAGACGGTATGCGGCCTGATGAGCGACGATCGCTCCAAATCCCGCGTGACATTCTACTATCTGGTCGCCAAGGAACTGGGAAAACTGGGCGAACTGTAATTGGCAGGCCGATTGCTTGGTGGAGAAGGCCGCAGAGCGAGGCAGGCCTTTTCCCCGCAAGCCTGTGCAGAAGCCACATGGCGGGGCAACGCGCTCTTCGTACGGCAAGGCAGATAGGCTAGGCTGCGGGCAGGAATCAGCCCGGATCGGACACGATGCGCCAATATCTCGATTTGCTTTCCCATGTTCTGGACAACGGGGTCGACCGTGGTGACCGGACAGGTACCGGAACGCGGTCGGTTTTCGGCTACCAGATGCGTTTCGATCTCGATGACGGTTTCCCGGTCCTGACAACCAAAAGGCTGCATCTCCGTTCGATCATCCACGAATTGCTCTGGTTTCTCTCCGGCGATACCAACATCGCATATCTGAACAGCAATGGCGTTTCCATTTGGGATGAATGGGCAGACGAGAACGGCGATCTCGGACCTGTTTACGGTGCGCAATGGCGGTCATGGCCTGATGGCAGGGGCGGCACGATCGACCAGATTACAGGCCTTCTTGACCAGATCCGGCGCAATCCCGATTCCCGCAGGCTGATTGTTTCGGCCTGGAACCCGGCAGAAGTCGATCACATGGCATTGCCGCCCTGCCATTGCCTGTTCCAGTTCTATGTCGCTGAAAGGCGCCTTTCCTGCCAGCTCTATCAGCGGTCAGCGGATATCTTTCTCGGCGTTCCCTTCAACATCGCGTCCTATGCGTTGCTGACCATGATGATCGCGCAGGTCAGCGGCCTGAAACCGGGGCATTTCATTCATACGCTTGGCGACGCGCATCTGTATCACAATCATTTCGAGCAGGCCCGTTTGCAATTGACGCGCACTCCGAGGGCCTTGCCGTTCATGAAGCTCAATCCCGCGGTTCGCGACCTCTTCGCTTTCCGCTATGAGGATTTTGAACTCGTCGGTTACGAGGCCGATCCGTCGATCAAGGCACCGATCGCTGTCTGATCTGTGCAGACAGGTATTCACCACATGCCTATTCATTTCGCCAGTGCCTGTTGCGCCCAGACCCCTTTCTTCAAGACACCGGAATGCAGCCATGCATGATATCGTCATCATTGTCGCTGCGGCGCTGAACAATGTCATCGGCAGGGACGGCGCCATGCCATGGCACCTGTCCAGCGATCTCAAGCGGTTCAAGGCATTGACGATGGGCTGCCCCATCATCATGGGCCGAAAGACCTTCGAGAGCATAGGCAAGCCGTTGCCGGGGCGGCTCAACATCGTGGTGACGCGCGATTTCGACTGGGAGGCCGATGGCGCCTTGCGTGTCGCGTCTCTCGAAACCGCTCTTGAACTGGCATCGGCCAATGTCGATTCTGCCTGCCGCCAGGCGGAGGACAGGGGAGAAGCCCCGCCGGATCTCGACATTTGCGTGATCGGCGGCGGTGAGATTTATGCCCAGGCAATGGAGCGCGCGGATACGATACACCTCACCCGCGTGCTGGCCGATGTGGAAGGCGATACGGTGTTTCCGCCGCTGGCGGTGGGCGACTGGGCGCTGGTTGCGACAGAGGACATTCCGGCCGGGCCTGCCGACAGCCATCCAACCCGATACGAGGTCTGGACCCGAAACCGGGCAGGCTGAGTGCCCAGGTCCGGTGGTTGCCGCTGTCGTTCGCAGAAATCGCGCAATTCGTGACGACTTTGCGACCGGTGTCGTTGAAAGCGGCCGGGCGGCTTCCTATAACGTGAACACGATCGGGTTTTTGACACCCTGCGGGCAAAGCAGGACAAAGGAGTATCGATGCCCTGGAGCAATCAAGGTGGAGGCGGCGGCCCGTGGGGCGGCGGCAACAATGGCGGCGGCGGCGGCCCATGGGGGCAGGGGCCCCAGGGACCGCGCGGTCCGCAGGGATCGCCCCCGGATCTCGAAGACATTATCCGAAAGGGACAGGATCGTCTCAAGCAGGCCATGCCTGGCGGCGGTGGCGGCCCGGCCCTCTTCGGCCTGATTGGCGCCGGCGTCGTCGTTTTGTGGCTGTTCCAATCCATATATACGGTTCAGCCGGATGAGCTGGGCGTCGAGTTGCGGTTCGGCGAGCCGAAGAACGAGATCTCCGAACCCGGATTGCATTTCCATTTCTGGCCGGTGGAAACCGTCGAGAAGGCGACCACAGCGGAAAAACTCGTCACGATCGGATCCGGGGCAGGCGGCCGCGCCAATTCGGGACTTATGCTCTCGGGCGACCAGAACATTGTCGATGTGACATTCTCCGTCGCCTACCAGATCGCGGATCCCAAGGCCTATCTGTTCAACGTGGCCGATCCGGACGAGATGCTTCGTTCGGTGTCCGAGAGCGCCATGCGCGAAGTGGTCGGACGCCGCGAGGCTCAGGATGTGTTCCGCGATGACCGTCAAGGCATTGCCGACGATGTGCGCCAGACGGTTCAGGTCGCGATGGAGCAATACGGCGCGGGCCTGACCGTCAATGCAATCTCGATCGAGGATGCCGCTCCGCCGCGCGAAGTGGCTGACGCGTTCGATGAAGTGCAGCGCGCCGAGCAGGACGAAGACCGCTTCCGCGAGGAAGCCAACCAGTACGCCAACCAGAAGCTGGGCCAGGCTCGCGGTGAAGCGGCGCAGATTCGCGAAGAGGCTGCGGCCTACGCCAATCGCGTCGTGCAGGAAGCGACGGGTGAGGCGCAACGCTTCATTTCTGTGTTCAATGAATATGAGAAGGCACCCGAGGTGACCCGCAAGCGCATGTTCCTTGAGACTATGGAAAACGTCCTTGGCGATTCCAACAAGGTCATCATCGAACAGGGTAGCGGCGGCTCCGGTGTCGTCCCCTATCTGCCGCTCAACGAATTGACGCCGCGGGGAGGAGCACAGCGATGAACAGGCTTCCCATCATTGCCGGCGCGCTGGCTGTCGTGGCCATTGTCGTCTATTCGTCGATCTTCGTCGTGAATGCGCGTCAGCAGGCTATCGTCTTGCGATTTGGCGAGATCGTGGACGTGAAAACCGATCCGGGCATCTATTTCAAGTTGCCATTCGGTTTCACTGGCGCGGATAATGTCCAGATCATTGAAGACCGTATTCTGCGCTTCAGCCTCGAAGACATCCGTGTCCAGGTTTCGGGCGGCAAGTTCTATGTCGTGGACGCGTTCATGGCCTATCGGATCGAAGATCCGCGCGTCTTCCGCCAAGCGGTCTCCGGTTCGATAACGCTCGCCGAGCAGCGACTGCGGACACGCATGGATGCGGCCTTGCGCCGGGTCTATGGTTTGCGCGGTTTCGAGGCGGCGCTCTCGGAAGAGCGCACCGAGATGATGCGTGAAGTGGCGCAGCAATTGACGCCGGACGCTGCTTCGCTGGGACTGAAGATAGAGGATGTTCGCATCCGCAGAACCGACCTTACCCAGGAGGTCTCCGAGCAGACCTATAATCGCATGAAGGCCGAGCGTCTTGCCGAGGCCGAGCGCCTGCGGGCCCGTGGCCGCGAAGCCGCACAGACGATCCGGGCGCGCGCCGACAGGCAGGTGGTCGAGATCGTTGCCGAAGCGCGCAAGGAATCCGAGATTCTGCGCGGTGAAGGCGAAGGCGAACGCAACCGGATCTTTGCCGAAGCATTTTCCCGGGATCCGGAGTTCTTCGAGTTCTATCGCTCGATGAGCGCCTATGAAAAGGCGCTCGAAAAGGACGGGACGACGATGATCCTGTCCCCGGAATCCGAATTCTTCCGGTATTTCGGTTACGGCGATGGTGCGCCGCCGGCGAACGGCAATCGCGCGTCAGGTGCGCCTGCCCAACCGGCAAGCACCCCGGCACCGGCATCGCAGTCGGCCCAGTGACCGGTGCATTGCGGTGAATGACTTCCTGACCGCCCTCGGACTCCTTCTGGTGTTCGAGGGCGTTCTTTATGGCGGGTTTCCCAAACTGGTCCGCCGGCTCGCGGAGCAACTGCAGTTCATGCCCGACAGCATGTTGCGGGCAGCAGGGCTGGTTGCCGTGGCTGCGGGCGTCCTGCTCGTGTGGATTGTCCGCGGATAACGCGATTGTCAGACGGCTGTGCGTTTCGCCTCTGTGAAAACAGGTGAGACCGCCCTAATCTTGTGCCAACCATCCGGCAATCTGACCGGATCGCCGCTGACCGGAGAACCAACCAAATGCTTGCCAATGTGTTCAATCGCCTCCGTTATCCCCTGATTGCGGCCATGGGCGCCGTGGCAATTTCCGCTTCTCCGGTTGCGACGCTGCTTTCCGAACCCGTGCTGGCGCAGCAACGAGGGCCCGCTTCGGTCGCGGACCTTGCCGACAAGTTGCTGGACGCGGTGGTCAATGTCGCGACAACCCAGAACACGGGCGGGAACGAGGAAAATGTTCCGGTTCCCGACATTCCAGAAGGATCGCCGTTCAAGGACTATTTCGATGAGTTCTTTCGCGACCGCGGCAGGCGCGGCGGTCCGCGCAAACAGAATTCTCTCGGGTCGGGCTTCGTCATTGATGCCAGGGAAGGCATCGTGGTGACCAACAATCACGTCATCGACGGGGCGGACGCGATCGAGGTCGTCTTCAACGATGGCGAGAAGATCGCCGCGGAATTGCTTGGAACCGATCCGAAAACCGACCTTGCCGTTCTCAAGATCGACCCGGACAAGCGAGCCCTCAAGCAGGTCTCGTTCGGCGATTCGACACGGATGCGGATTGGTGACTGGGTCATGGCCATCGGCAATCCGTTCGGCCTTGGTGGCACGGTTACGGTCGGGATCATCTCGGCGATAAACCGCGATATCAATTCGGGGCCGTATGACGATTTCATCCAGACGGATGCAGCCATCAACCGGGGAAATTCCGGCGGCCCGTTGTTTAACATGGATGGTGAGGTCATTGGCATCAATACGGCCATCATCTCTCCGTCCGGTGGATCCATCGGGATCGGCTTTTCAATTCCTTCCAAACTCGCCGTCACGGTCATCGATCAGTTGCGGGAATTCGGCGAGACCCGACGCGGCTGGCTCGGGGTCCGGATACAGCCGGTGACCGCCGATATCGCCGAGAGCCTGGGCATGGACGGTGCACGGGGGGCCCTTGTCGCCGGGGTGGTCAAGGGCGGGCCAGTGGATGACGGTTCCATTCAGGCCGGCGATGTCATTGTCGAGTTCGATGGGCGCAGTGTCGATAACATGCGCGACCTGCCGCGCATCGTGGCGGAAAGCCCGGTCGGCAAGGAGGTCAGCGTCAAGGTTGTCCGCAAGGGCGCGGAGATTGACCTGACTGTCACCCTTGGCCGGCTTGAAGATGGCGAGAAGCTTGCGGCATCACAGGCAGAAGACCCTGAGAGCTCCGCCGAAGACGCCCCGGTCGCGACAGCGGCGGCACTCGGGATGACCTTTGGTGAACTGGACGATGCCGCGCGTGAAAGTTACGGCATCAACGATGACGTGTCCGGGGTTCTGGTGACCGCTGTGGACGCGAATTCTCTGGCCGCCGAACGTGGTGTCATGGCAGGCGACGTGATCACGGAAATCGCCCAGGAGTCCGTGGACAATCCGCAGGACGTTCTTGACCGGATCGAGGAACTAAAGTCCCAGGGGCGCAAGAATGCGCTTCTCATGCTGTCATCCAAGACCGGAGAATTGCGGTTCGTCACGATCCGGATGGACTAGAAGACGCAAATGCAGCGCCGGCCATGCGTCCGTGCCACTGCAACCAACCTTCAGCGGTCATTCCTTCATTCTGAAGTCGGTCCGGCGATAGCCCTGGATGTAGAGAAGGGCAGTCAGGTCGCCATGGTCAACCCGCATGCCGGCCTTTGCGGCAACACTCGGTTTGGCATGCAGGGCGACGCCCGAACCGGCGCGCTCGATCATGGCAAGATCATTGGCGCCATCGCCGACCACAATGGCGTCTGCGGGCCTCAGACCGAGCCGGGCGGCCGTTTCTTCCAGCGTGTCGAGCTTGGCCTGCTTTCCGAGGATTGGCTCGGCTACCTTGCCAGACAACAACCCGTTTTCTTCCAGGAGGCTGTTCGCGCGGTTTTCATCGAATCCGATCATCTCGGCAATGCGCGCGGTGAAGGCGGTAAAGCCACCGGAAACGAGAACCGTATATGCTCCGTGAGCCCGCATGGTCTGCACGAGTTCCGTGCCTCCGGGCATCAACGTGATGCGGCTTTCGATAACCTGGTCGATGACGGCAACCGGCAGACCCTTCAGCAAGGCGACGCGCTCACGCAGGGCCGGCTCGAACTCGATTTCGCCATTCATGGCCCGCGCGGTTATCGCTGCCACATGCGCCTTGATCCCGGCCACATCGGCCAGTTCATCTATGCATTCCTGGCAGATCATCGTTGAATCCATGTCCGCCAGCAGCATCTTCTTTCGCCGGCTCTCCGCATGCTGGACAACGACATCCACGGGCATAGCTTGAAGAGCTTCACGGAGGTCCGCCTCAGCCTCTGCCGCGGAGTAGCCGTCATTCAGGGCGATGTCGCACGCGATGCCGTCGGCAAGCCAGTAAAGCGCGGTTGCGTTCACTGCAGAAAAAGCCTTATCCCCCAATGCAGGTGACAGGACAGGCTCGCGCGGATTGGCGATCAGGGTGGCAACAAGGCTCATGGATGAAATCCCGGAAAATCGGATAGCTGCGAAAGACGCCATCCTGATAGCCGGACCAACAGCCAGCGGCAAGACGGCTCTGGCGGTGGAGCTGGCGCGACGGCACGATGGTCTTGTCATCAACGCCGATTCCATGCAGGTCTACGACATTCTCCATGTCCTGACCGCGCGACCCTCCAAGGCTGAACTGGCGGCAGCGCCCCATGTCCTGTTCGGCCATGTCAGTCCGTTGCGTGCCTACTCCACAGGGGAATGGATGCGCGATGTCCTCCACGTCCTGGACACGGAACTGGACGGGCGGAAGCCCGTATTCGTCGGGGGAACGGGGCTCTACTTCAAGGCGTTGCTCGGTGGTCTTTCGGACATGCCGCACGTGCCAGACGAGGTTCGTGAGGCGTTCAGGTCGCAATTGATGGCGGCAGGGCCTGAGGCGATGCATGCCTTGCTGGCGCGTCGTGATCCGGAAACGGCCCGTTCGCTGCATCCGCAGGACGGACAGAGAATCCTGAGGGCGCTGGAAGTGATGGAGGCCAGCGGCCAGCCGATCGGTTTCTGGCAGGCCAGGAGGCGTGCGGCGATAATCGATCCCGCCTCGGCACGGCGGATCATCCTGCAACCTGAGAGAGAGGTGCTTCGCCATCGGATTGCCGGTCGCTTTCACGCAATGGTCGAACAGGGCGCTGTACAGGAGGTCGAGAGGCTTCTTTCCCTTTCGCCCGATCCTTCCTTGCCTGCAATGAAAGCCATCGGCGTGCCGGAAATCGCCTCGGTCCTGCGTGGAGAGCAGGAAATGGCCGATGCCGTGGCAGCGGCAATCACCGCAACCCGCCAATATGCAAAGCGGCAAATGACGTGGTTTCGCAACCAGATGGACGGGGACTGGGAGCGAATTCCGGCTTCTTAAGTTGTGGGGAAGCGGCACGTTAACCATTGCCGGAACTAGAAGGCCCGAAAGTGTCCTGCGGTTGTATTTTTCCATGCCACGCCAGTCTACCTTAACCCCTGATTAGCGATGCAAGGCTTACATCCATGGTCACATAACTCGTGGCAGGAGTGGCGCGCGGCATGCGTTTTCACAAGGCACAGCTGGCCTTCTTCATCCTTGTATCGCTGCTTGTCTGCGGCACCGGGATACTGGCTGCGTGGCTTTACCGGACGGACTTGCTGCAGCCCGGGCATCCCGCGACGACGGCACTTGTGGTTCACGGCGCCACCATCGTTTTCGGTCTCGGCTATTTCTATCCTGTCCTGCACCAGCTGGTTCGTGAGGAAATGCAACTGCGCGCCATGACGCAATCCCTGTCAAAGCGCTCTGAGAACCTGCAACACGCCGCACTGACGGACGGTCTGACAGGAATGCAGAACCGCAGGTATTTCGACGATGCGCTGGCGCAGTATCTCGAAGAGTTCAAGCGTATCAACCGCCCGGTTGGCTTGATGATCCTCGATCTGGATCATTTCAAGTCGGTCAACGACACACATGGTCACGATGCCGGTGACGAGGTGCTCAGGGCCGTTGCGGATTGCCTGCGGGAGTTCACGCGGTATCACGATGTCGTTGCACGCCTGGGTGGCGAGGAATTCGCGATCGTGGCTCCGAACATGGATGCCGACACGCTGACCAAGTTCGCCAATCGCATCCGCATGGCTGTCTCGCAGATCACCATCTCGAGCGGCAACATCCGTATCCGCGTTACAGTGAGTGTGGGTGTGGCCATCTGGGACGGGAGGGAAGGGTCGGACGATCTCTTCCGGCGCGCCGATGCCATGCTTTACAAGGCGAAGCGAGACGGGCGAAATCGGGTTTGCGCAGCCGCATAACGCGGCCGAAATCCGGATGGGGCAAGCCACCCTTCCTTTCCGTTGAAAGCATCGGCGACCCGTCATGGCCGAGCGGCAGCGTGAATCCCGAAACTCGAAAGGGTGGTCAGCGGCGGGACCGGAAATCCCGGATAAGGCTGTTACCCTTCCTGCCATCACCGTCCTGCAAGTCCGGCTCCGGCGCGGGCGCGTTCGTCCTCGGTTTCCGGGTGCCATCGCCGTCATTTGGCCGGAAGCCAAGGCGGGCATCGTTTCGCCATTTGGTGCTGTCCCTTTCGACTCCGGCAGGATCGAACCGCTCCTGAGGGAAACCCCTGCTGGACGCGATGCCGCCCGAGGGCGAAGGGCGCGCCGGAGGCGGCACCGTTTCCCTGAGACCCCGTCGGTCGTCACCTGCGTTCAAACGTGTGGTGACAGCGGCGAGGAGGGCCTCGCGATCGAAGGCACCGGCCGATTGTGCCGGCGCATCAAACAGTTCCGTGGAAAAATCATCGGCCTCACAATCGGCCATGTTGCGCATCCTGCGCAGGACATCCGGAAGGGAGATTTCGGTATGTCCGGCTTGCAGCCTGGCCTGGTGTTCGTAGATATGCGCCCCGGGGAGATCCTTCTTTGCGATCGTTTCGAACATCATGCGCATGGGTGACTGGAACGCTTCACCAAAGGCAATGCATTCCCGGTTGGCGACCGATGAAAGGAAGTTCGTCAGCGAACGTGCCGCGCCCGTGATCGCCAGCTTGATGATGGCCTGATCGTTTTCGTTGCCGAGACGCATGGCAAAGATCGTGTTGCACTGGGACAGGATGGTCGAATCCAGTTCGCCTGGCCGTTGGGTCACGACGCCCAGATAAACGCCGTATTTGCGGCCTTCCTTCGCAATGCGTGCGATTGCCTGGCGGGTGGGCCAGAAGCCGCTTTCGTTGTGCGCCGGTATGTAGCGATGGGCTTCCTCACATACGACAAGGGTTTGCAGGCCGCCATCCGAGTTCAGCGCCAGGTCGAAGGCCATACGGCAGAAGACCGAAACAACCGAATTCACCACCTCGGAAGGCAGGTTCGACATATCGAATACGCAGATCGGCTTGCCGTTTTGCGGCACACGGAAAACGTGGCTGAGAATGACCGGCATCGTGTCGCTGACAGTCTTTGCGCCGAACATGAACCGGAAGCGCGGATCGTTCAACAGCGATTCCAGCCGGTTCCGCAGCGCGCGAAGATGAGGCCGGTCAGCCTTGCCATCCAGTTGGCCCACCCGCTCGTCAAGAAGTTGCAGCAGGTCGACCATGCGGTAGGGAACGGGCGTGTCGGCCGTCAGCGCCGTAACCTCCCGGTCCTTTTTCAGCATTGACGGTGATGCGGCATTGCCTTCGCCGCGGCGAAACCGCTCCTTGGCGAGGGGAATGAGATCGCGCAAGGCGTCTATCTCGTTCGGGATCGCAGTGCGTCCGCGAAAGATGACTTCCGCGAACTCCTCAAGGCGGAACATCCAAAAGGGAAGATCAAGCCGGTTGGCATCGACCGTGATCGCCTTGTCCGCGAATGCGGTGGTGAATTCGTTATGCGGATCAAGAAGCAGAACGCGAATATCCGGCCGTTTCTCCACAACCTTGCGCAGCAGCAGGGTGACCGCCGTCGACTTGCCGACGCCTGTCGTGCCCACGACCGCGAAATGGCGCGCCAGCAGTTTGTCGATATCGATCAGCGCGGGAATGCTGCGCTCCTGCGTCAACTCACCGATCGCAACGGCGTTGGGCGCCACATTGTCATAGATCGCTTTCAGGTCGCTCGCGCGGATGCGATGTGCAATCGCACCCATGAAGGGATAGTTCGCGATGCCGGTCGAGAACTGAAGCTGTCCGTCACTATCCGCAGAAACCTGCCCCACAAGTTCGACATGGACATGAATGGTGTTCTTCGTCTCGCCGTGCCATGCCTTGCCGGGAACATCGACGTGGAAGATCAGGCCGACAAGGCGTGAATCCCCCACCCTGATCGAAATCATCTGCCCGACGGCCCAATAATCGTCAGAGCCTGCCGCCTGCTTGCCAGCTTCGGCGGCAATGATTGCCCTTTCTCCATCACAGCCGATGACATGCCCTTCCGTCCTGTTTCGAACGAGTGGCATTTTCGGTTCCTTGTCCTGGAAAGCTGGTGCGCCGCCGGCAACAACGTCATTCATTCCGTTTCCCCGATTTTTCCGCGAAAGCATATGGCCAAGAGGTTAAGGCCTTGTGCACCACCGGCAGCCATAATCCGTTGGTCGTTGATCGCAAAAGAGCGGTTGACGCCCATGCAGTCTCAAGCATAAATATCAGCCATGAAAACACGGACGAACATTCTCGTAGTACGTTTGCGCATGGGCAGGAGGGCGTAACCCTCCGGCGACAGCCACCCATGCGCATCACCAGGCCCTCCCAAGGGCCTTTTTTATTGGCCGGATTAGAGCTAAACGACCAGCCGCTGCTGGAGAAACGAAGAGACGGGACTGACCATGGCACAGGAAAACGACACAAGCGCCGGACGTGATATGACAGGCGCCGAAATGGTTCTGCAGGCATTGTCCGACAATGGCGTGAGCCATGTTTTCGGGTATCCCGGCGGTGCCGTTCTCCCGATCTATGACGAGATTTTCCAGCAGGAGAAAATCCAGCACATTCTCGTTCGTCATGAGCAGGGAGCAGGGCATGCCGCCGAGGGCTATGCCCGTTCAACCGGCAAGCCAGGGGTTGTGCTTGTGACCTCGGGTCCGGGCGCTACCAACATGGTCACTCCTTTGCAGGACGCCCTGATGGATTCCATTCCACTGGTCTGCATCACGGGCCAGGTGCCGACATCGCTCATCGGTTCCGACGGCTTTCAGGAATGCGATACTGTGGGCATCACGCGGCCTTGTACCAAGCACAATTGGCTGGTGAAGGACGTGAACGACTTGCCGCGCGTCCTGCATGAGGCCTTCAAGGTGGCCACCAGCGGCAGGCCCGGTCCCGTCGTCATCGATATTCCCAAGGATGTCCAGTTCGCCACAGGCCGCTACACGCCGCCGCAACAGATTTCCCGACCGAGCTACCAGCCACGGGTGCAGGGCGACCGCGAGCAGATCAAGAAGGCTGTCGAGCTCATGGCGTCGGCCAGGAAACCCGTCATCTATTCGGGTGGCGGTGTCATCAATGCCGGTACCGAGGCCTGTCACCTGCTGCGCGAACTGGTCGATCTGACTGGCTTTCCGATCACCTCGACGCTGATGGGCCTTGGCGCCTATCCGGCTTCCGGTGAACACTGGCTGGGCATGCTGGGGATGCACGGCACCTATGAGGCCAACATGGCCATGCATGATTGCGACGTGATGGTTTGCATCGGCGCGCGCTTCGATGACCGCATCACGGGCCGTCTTGATGCGTTTTCGCCCAACTCCAAGCGTATCCACATCGATATCGACGTTTCCCAGATCAACAAGAATGTTCACGTCGACATTCCCATCATCGGCGATGCGGGACGAATCCTTGAGGACATGGTCCGGCTGTGGAGGGCGACCGCGCGGGCCGACCGCGAAGCGCTGAAACCCTGGAACGAGCAGATTGCGAAGTGGAAGGCGCGCAACAGCCTGGCCTATACTACGAACGATACGGTCATCATGCCACAATATGCCATCCAGCGGCTCTATGAACTGACCAAGGATCGCGACACCTATATCACAACGGAGGTCGGCCAGCACCAGATGTGGGCGGCCCAGTTCTACGGCTTCGAGAAGCCGAACCGCTGGATGACGTCCGGCGGTCTCGGCACCATGGGCTATGGCCTGCCCGCAGCGCTCGGGGTCCAGATCGCTCATCCGGATGCGCTGGTCATCGATATCGGTGGAGATGCATCGGTCCAGATGACGATGCAGGAAATCTCGACGGCAGTGCAATACGAGGCGCCGATCAAGATCTTCATCATGAACAATCATTATATGGGCATGGTGCGACAATGGCAGCAATTGCTGCATGGCAACCGGCTGTCCCATTCCTATTCCGAGGCGCTGCCTGACTTCGTCAAGATGGCCGAGGCCTTCGGTGCACATGGCATTCGCTGTTCGAGGCCGGGCGACCTGGACGACGCCATCCAGGAAATGATCGATGTGAAAAAGCCGGTCATCTTCGATTGCGAAGTCGCCAATCTGGCAAATTGCTTTCCGATGATTCCGTCCGGCAAGGCGCATAACGAAATGCTTCTGCCGGATGAAGCCACGGACGAGGCGGTTGCCAATGCCATCGGCGCTGAAGGAAAGGCGCTTGTGTAACTTGGCTATGCGCGGCTGGCTCCTATCCATGCTGCTGCTGGCGCTTGGCGCCTGCCAGACGGCAGGCGGCAACAGCACGTCAGCCACACTGGAATCGGCACGGGCGGAAGCCATGAACGCGGCTCCAGAGCGGCAAGGCGTCGCGTCGCTCCAGCCGACGCCGGGAGGCGTCGTCGCCGAGAGGGCGGGCAAGCCTGTCATACGGGACAGCAGCGATCCTGTCCTCACCGCTGTCGTGAGAATCGGGCGGCTGCAAAAGGCGCAGGGAACGCTTGCGGCCATGGATGCCGTTTTCCAGTGCTATGAGCGTGCACAGGAACCGCGTGCCACGATTGCCGATGCAAAGGTCTGCGCCGCGCAGGATTTCGCCGTGTCGAAGAGCGTTGAAGAGGGGCGGGCGCAACCGGCCGGACGGCAGGCCGATGCGCGAAGCGCCATCATTTCCCGCAGGGCAGCGCAACGGATCGGCGCGCTGATGCAGCTCAAAGGCATGAACCAGGCCGAGTTCGACCGGTTCGGCCTGTACCTGCATCAGGTCGTGAAGCCGGCACACATTCGAGCCATGTCATGACATCAAGGGCACTCCCCGGATGGATCGACTACGGTCTCCTGCTTCTGCTCGCTGCTTTCTGGGGCGGTTCGTTCGCACTCATCAAGCAGACGGTTGGCGACTACCCGCCCGCCTTCATGAGCATGGTGCGCCTGGCGATCGCAGGCGTGGTCATGCTTTGTATCGCGCTGTTCTTGCGGGAGCGGATTCAATGGTCTGCGCGGACAGCCTGGATGCTTCTTCTGATCGGGATTTTCGGCAATTCGCTGCCTTTCAGCCTGATTGCGTGGGGGCAGCAAGTGGTCGATGCGAGCCTCGCCTCCATCCTGATGGGCATCATGCCACTGGCCACGCTGCTGCTGGCGCATTTCTTTACCGGGGGCGATGAGCCGCTCTCGGCTGGCAAGGTCGTTGGCGCAATCATCGGATTGGCCGGGCTTGCCATACTCGTCGGGCCATCCGTCCTGTACCGGCTGGGCGATGACGGTGTGCGGCAATTGGCCATTGTCGGCGCGGCGATTTCCTACGGGATCAATGCGGTTCTGACCAAGTCCATGCTCCACCAGCCGCGCAGGGCTGCCGCGGCGGCGCTGCTTCTGGCGGGGGCGCTGACGCTTTTTCCGGTCTCGCTCCTATCGGAAGACTGGTCAGCGATAGAGCCGGGCAGCGCAAGCACGACGGTAGTTGTCCTGTTGGCCCTGTTTCCGACGGCCATGGCGTCCTTGCTTGTCTTCATCGTGCTTGAGCGCCAGGGCGCAGGCTTCTTCAGCAATGTCAACTTTCTGGTGCCGCTGTTCGGCATTGTCTGGGCTGTCGCCCTTCTGGGGGAAGCGCTCGATCCGCGGGCTTTGACCGCGCTCGGCGTCATTCTCACCGGTCTTGTCATCGCGCGCCAATCGGCGCAAAAACCATCACGTGTCGCCTGAAGGATAACGATCATGAACGCGCAATTGCAGCCAACCGGTTCCGCCTACTTCATCGAGAAGAGCATGGAAAAGCCGGAAACCCATACGCTTTCGGTGCTGGTGGATAACGAGCCGGGCGTGCTTGCACGGGTGATCGGCCTGTTTTCCGGGCGTGGCTACAATATCGACAGCCTGACCGTCTCTGAAACAGAACACGAGCGGCATCGTTCCCGCATCACGATCGTGACGACGGGGACGCCGCATGTCCTGGACCAGATCAAGGCGCAACTGGAACGGATCGTGCCGGTGCACCGGGTGGTCGATCTCACGGTTCGGGCGCGTGAACTGGGCAATGACAAGCCGGTGGAGCGGGAGCTTGCACTTATCAAGGTTGCCGGCGCCGGCGACAAGCGGGTGGAGGCGCTTCGCCTGGCAGACGCTTTCCGCGCATCCGTGATCGACGCGAATGTCGGGCATTTCATTTTTGAGATTACCGGCAAACCCTCCAAAATCGATCAGTTCATCGCCATCATGGCACCGCTTGGCCTGATTGAAGTGTGCCGAACCGGCATTGCGGCGCTCAATCGTGGCGATCAGGGAATGTAGGGACGGGCCGTTTGTCTGTGCCGTGCCGGGGTAGCTCGCGGAGAGGATGACTTGCTCCACGGGCGCCCGCATCTAGCAGACCGGCACGGCAAGCCGGTTCATTTCACGATGGTCAGACGCTCCGCGGCTCGGGTGATCGCGGTATAGAGCCAGCGGGCACGGGTATCGCGAAAGGCGTAGCTTTCATCAAACAGGACAACATTGTCCCATTGGGAACCCTGTGCCTTGTGGACGGTCAAGGCATAGCCATAGTCGAAATCGTCGAAACGCTTCCTTGTCTGCCAGGGGATTTCCGTCTCCGGCGTCTCAAAGGCAGACTTGAGCAGCTTGATCTTGGCAACGCCGCGATCGGGATCATCCTCCTCCGGTGAGACCAGCAGATTGATACCCGGCTTCACTGTTTCCCTGCTCGCCGTCATGACCTTCCACAAGGAACCGTTCAGCAGCCCCTTTGCCGGGTCGTTGCGCAGGCAAACCATCTTGTCGCCCGCCTGGGGCAGAGATCCGGAAAAGCCCTTGAGTTCCCGCAGCCGTGCATTGTACCGGCGGCGGGTGCGGTTTGTTCCAACCAGCACCTGGTCGGCATCAAGTACAAGGTCCTGCGTGACCTGCGCCTTGGAGATGACCTGCGCTGTGCCATAGTCGCCAAGCATCAGCTCGCGGCCTTCACGGACATCAAGTGCCATGGAAATGATAGGATTGTCCCGGGCTTGGCGGTGGATCTCCGTCAGCAGGAAATCCGGCTCGTGTTCGGTGAAGTACCCGCCGCCGGAGATCGGCGGTAACTGTCCGGGGTCGCCGAGCACGAGTATCGGTGTTCCAAAACTCATCAAATCCCTGCCAAGCGCCTCATCCACCATCGAGCATTCGTCAACGATGATCAGTTTGGCGCGTGAAACGGCGCTTTGACGATTCAGCGAGAAGGTCGGTGAGACCGAAGTCTTGCCCGTCGTTTCATCCTCGACCGCTTCCTCGCCACGGGGCCGGTAGATCAGCGAATGGATGGTGCGCGCATTCGTTGCGCCCTTGGACCGCAGGACCTGCGCTGCCTTGCCCGTGAACGCCGCAAACTGGACATCTCCGGCCACGTTTTCCGCGAAATGGCGCGCAAGGGTTGTTTTTCCGGTGCCGGCATAACCGAAAAGGCGGAAGAGTGGCGAGCGCCCTTCCTTCAACCAGTCGTCAACGCGTTTGAGCGCCTCATCCTGTTCCGGAGAAAAAATCATGCCCATTCACTGCCCGATTCGGCGCACAAAGGCGAGGTGGTTTCTCTCGATTGTCGCAGCTTTGAGATTGCCAACTAGGGTTGTATATGGTAGTAAATAGAAAAGGTTAATTCAGTATTCAAATCCAGTTTGCAGCTACCATGACTATTGCGCCTCTCAGTGGCCGCCCGCCACGTGTTCCCGAGCCGAAATTCGCCTCAATCACGCCGGAGCAGATTTCTGCCCTGGTCGAGGAATTCTATGCTTCAATTCGTACCGACCATAGGCTGGGGCCGCTTTTCGAGGCACGTGTTCAGGGGCGCTGGGATGCGCATCTGGAGCGGATGAAGGGCTTCTGGCGATCCATTTTGCTGAAGTCCGGCGAGTATGTCGGGCAGCCGGTCGCTGTCCACATGACGATCAATGAGTTGCGTGAGGACGATTTCAGGATATGGCTGAAACTGTTTGAAGAAACAGTCCGGCGCGTCTTTCATCCAGAAGCTGCGCCGCACGTGATTTCCGCAGCCCGGCGCATCGGCCGCAGCCTCTGGCTTTCCCGCTTCGGCGGACCATTCAAGCGGCCGCCGGTATGGCTGGACTAGCGGCCTTGCTGCTCCCGGACATGTTCCGTGGCGGTGGCGATCCGATTGCAGGACTGTAAATACCGGTCGCTTGGCGAAACGAATAGCCTATTGGTATCAGGTCGCTTCGTGGCGGCGGCTTTCAAGGCCGGGAGCGTCGCCCAATGCCGATACGGACTCCTGGAACAGGGCATCGTCCACGAACTCCATATTATCCTGCGTCAGGAGCCAGTCACCGGCCTGTTTGGCGAGCGGCGCAGCATTCTCCGCTTCCATGAATTCCTGTTCGATCCGGGCGAAGTTCTGGTCATCCGATCCGGCAGCCGGGTCCCCGGAAAGCTCCACGGCCAGGCCTCCATCGTGAACCAAGAGTTCGCTCAGCGCCTCGAAGGCTTCCAGGTGCCGGATGGCTCCACAGGCATTCAGTCCCTCTGAACAGGCCGCCCAGAGGTCCGGTTGGCCCCAGGCATTGTAGACGAAGGCACCGAGCCCGTTTTCCGCCACGTTCCGGACCAGGAAATCCATGCACCACAGCATGACTGCGGCTCTCGGCAATTCCTCCGGATAGTAGCCGGCATCGAACATGAGGTAGTCGGCAACCTTGACCGCCAGTTCCGCTGCCCGTTCTCCATCATTCTGATCTGCCAGTGAAGCGGGCAGCAGGATGGATTTGACAGGCGCGACCCTGGTATCCTGCTCCGGCCCGGATGGAAGAGCGCTGTCGTCGCTTTCTTCTTCGTCGTGCAAGGGCAAGGCCACCGCGTTTGCTTCGGTTTCGGCGGTCTGCATGGCTGTGGCTTCATGGGAAACCAGAAGACCTTGCGAATCCGGAGCCAATGGCGGTAGGTCGATCGTGTCGCGGGACCATGACGGCGCGCCGTTGCCGGCGTGAAGAGAACCGGCAGCTTCCATTTCCGAATCAGTACCGGACGGGGTGTTCTCATCCGCAGGTGCGGGCAAGACGTCCGACAATGCAGCCGGTATCGGGGGGCTTGCGTCGTCGGTGGAACCGTCCGCGATGTTGCCGGTTGGCGCCGGGTCACCATTGTCTCTGGACGCCGGTACTTCTTCTTCGCCGCTCTCATGGCGAAGGGCTTCGAGCCGTTCCCTCAGGCGATCGCGCAAGCTTTCCAGCGTGTCGCCGTTGCCGTCCATGTCGAAATCGGCCCCGTCGGGCGCAGTTGGAGGCATTGCGTCCGTTTCGTCCCGCGGGCCGACATCCGCAATGCCGGTATCCGCAATGCCGGTATCCGCAATGCCGACATCGCCGGGTACAGTGACTTCGTCGGCCTGGGGTCCGGATCGCGTGTCAACCTGATCCCCGGAGACGTTGCGTATTTCTTCTTGCCAGGCGGTTTCATCGTTCAGCGGTGTCAGCGGAGGCTGTTCGGCAATACCGTCAAGCGCCGTATCCTGCGGCGCGAGGTCAGGCGGATTCAGTTCCTTGCGCGTGGGGCGGGCCAGGATCGAACTTATCCGCCTGCGAAGCATTGCCTTGTCTTCCGTCGCGTAGGACGGAACATCTGTCTTCGACTTCGCTCTACCCAAAAGATCCGTCAACCTGGACATGCCCAGACCCTCTTTCCCGCAAGTTCCGTAAGCTTGACCCTTGAGGGTGAAACTCAAGCCAACGGATTAATACCAGAACCGAGGTTCGCCGTTATTGGTCAACAAATATTGAACGACGGCAAATCTGGCGGTGCGGCAAGTCGATCAGGGCTGGACCTGGGATCGAATTGTTCGCCCTCTCAGGACATTCACGGCAAAAAGCAGCGCGCCGCAACCCGCCACGATCGAGGCGAATTGAAACACGCCGTCGCCCTGATCCAGGTCCTGCAATGTGCGGCCTGTGACCAGCAGGGCAACACCCGCTTCCCAGATCCAGAGCTGGGGCTTTGCCATGCGAGACGCCTTCATGCCGGGAAAGAGGCGATAGGTCAGGCCCATCACCGACGAGCCGCAAAAACCGGCCATGAAGGCATAGGCATGGGGAAGGCTCATCGGGGAGGTTGTCATGCCGGAAATGATCGCGAGCACGACAGACGCAACCAGCCACGCAGCGCCGGCAAGGAGGAGGTGTTCATCGACCTTGCTTGAGGGAACATTCGCTTGAAACATCGGGACACTCGTTTGAAACCGGTTGCGTCGGACGACGCTGCTACAATAGTTTCGCGAACCGCAAGGACCAACCCTCTTGTATGTCGCAGCCGGAAGATAAATCCATGCCCGCCAATCTCTCTGTCAACCTCAATGCCATTGCCATGCTCAGAAACCGCCGCGACCTGCCATGGCCAAGCGTTACCGGGCTGGGACGAGTTGCGCTTGAAGCCGGTGCCCATGGTCTGACCGTGCATCCGCGTCCCGATCAGCGTCACATCCGGTTTTCCGATGTGCCTGCCATTCGCGCACTGATCGACGATGAATTTCCATCCGCGGAGTTCAATATCGAAGGCTATCCGACCGCGGATTTCCTGCAACTTGTCGAGCAGGCCGAGCCTGAACAAGTCACCCTGGTGCCCGATGATCCGGCTCAGCCGACCTCCGATCATGGCTGGGATTTCATAGGCGAGCGCGACATGCTCCGCTCCGTTGTCGCGCGGCTGAAAAGGAAGGGCATGCGGGTCTCGCTGTTCTGCGACCCGGACGCGTCTGAGGATCTTGTAGCGGCGGCACGGGAAACCGGCGCCGACCGGCTGGAGTTCTACACCGGTCCCTATGGCGCCTGCCATGACGATCCGGCGGCGGCAACGGCAGAACTGGCGCGGTTGGAGGCTACTGGCCTGTTGGCGCAGGCGGCAGGGCTGGACGTGAATGCAGGTCATGACCTGACGGTCGCCAACCTCCCGCCACTCGTGCGGGCATTGCCAATGCTGAGCGAGGCTTCCATCGGGCATGGATTGACCGCTGACGCGCTTGAATTCGGCATGGCGCAAACTGTCCGGCGGTTTCTGAACGCTCTTGAACCGGGCTGATCCTTCGCTGGATGCAACCCGGCTCGCGCATGGCGGGAACAAGCTGTTCGCACGAACTTCTGATTTTTACCGTTCTTCTCCGGCCCGTCCAACTGTGGCCGGAGAGGGTTCCCATGCGCTCCAATTTCAGACGGTGTATTGACCTTGGCAGGTCTGAAGCGGCGGCGACAACGGTCGAATACGGTATTCTTGCCGCACTCGTCAGTCTTGGCATGTTTGTTTCGACTGCCATGCTCGGGCATGATCTGCGGGCTCCATTCGAACGGCTAGACCGCGCTGTCGACAAGAAGGAGCCGGCCGGACCGGAGGCCTACGTGCGGAAGCTGCCTTAGAACTGCCGGTTGCAGACATGTTGCCGCTGGCCTGTCGGCCTTGCGACGCCGGCAAGGTTCCGCGTGACGCTGCGTTCGGCTTTGCCATTGCCATGGCCATCCGATGCCGCTAAAACCGCGCGGATTTTTTCGACCATCAGGCCGGGCGGGGGAGGGCTCTTGTCACGGCCGTTTCAGACAAAAGGACGGGACTCATGCGCGTTTACTACGATCGCGACGCCGATCTCAATCTCATCAAGGGCAAGAAGGTTCTCATCATCGGTTATGGCTCGCAGGGCCGTGCCCATGCACTGAACCTCAAGGATTCGGGCGCCGAGAACGTACGCGTCGCGCTGCGTGCAGGTTCGGCCACCGCGAAAAAGGCCGAAGCCGATGGCTTTACGGTCATGAGCGTTGCCGAGGGCGCAGCCTGGGCCGATCTCATGATGATGGCCACTCCCGACGAATTGCAGGCTGGCATCTACAAGAATGAAATCGCCGGCAACATCCGCGATGGCGCAGCGATTGCCTTTGCTCACGGCCTGAACGTGCATTTCGGCCTTATCGAGCCGAAGTCCAGCGTCGACGTCCTGATGATTGCGCCGAAGGGCCCCGGCCACACCGTTCGCGGTGAATACACCAAGGGCGGCGGCGTGCCTTGCCTTGTTGCCGTCCACCAGGACGCATCCGGCAATGCGCTCGACCTTGGCCTTTCCTACGCCTGCGGGGTCGGCGGCGGTCGTTCGGGCATTATCGAGACCAATTTCCGCGAAGAGTGTGAAACCGACCTTTTCGGCGAACAGGTCGTCCTGTGCGGCGGTCTTGTCGAACTGATCCGCGCCGGTTTCGAGGTGCTGGTCGAGGCCGGTTACGCGCCGGAAATGGCCTATTTCGAATGCCTGCACGAAGTGAAGCTTATCGTGGACCTGATCTACGAGGGCGGCATCGCCAACATGAACTACTCGATTTCCAACACGGCAGAGTGGGGCGAATACGTCACCGGTCCGCGGATCATCACCGACGAGACGAAGGACGAGATGCGCCGTGTCCTCAAGGATATCCAGACCGGCAAGTTTACCTCGGAATGGATGCAGGAGTGGCATTCCGGTGCAGCCCGTTTCAAGGGTATCCGCCGTGTCAATGACAGCCACCAGATCGAGGAAGTTGGCGAGAAGCTGCGCGGCATGATGCCGTGGATTTCCGCCAACAAGCTGGTGGACAAGGAAAAGAACTGATTTCGCCGAAGTATTAGTGACTGGCGAAAAATTGCAGGAAGGGTCGTGGCGGAAACGTCACGGCCCTTTGCCGTTTCAGGCGGAGTGTGTTTTGTTTTGCAAATAGGTCAGCACTATTGACATAAATTGCCATTGGGCGCATATCCCACGCCACTTTGTTGCGCAGGAGCCCGCCATGGCCACAGAGACGCGATTTGCCTCCCGGGAAAGCCGGATGAAGGCTTCTGAAATACGTGAACTGCTGAAACTGCTCGACCGGCCGGACATCATTTCGTTTGCCGGCGGGATTCCCGACGTCAACCTGTTTCCGGCAGCCGCGTTCCGTGACGCCTATGGCGCTGCACTTGTACAGGGGAGCCGCGCGGAAGCGCTGCAATATTCTCCTTCGGAGGGGCATGTCGGCCTTCGCCAATGGATAGCCGGGCAGATGGCGTCCCTTGGCGTAGCCTGCACGATCGACAATATCGTCATCACCTCCGGTTCCCAGCAGGCCCTGGATTTTCTTGGCAAGCTGTTTCTCTCGCCTGGCGATACGGCGCTCGTCTCATGGCCAACCTATCTGGGTGCCCTTCAGGCCTTCAATGCCTATGAGCCGTTCTTCGACAGGCTGGAGCCGATGGGGAATCGGGCCGGAAGTGACTATGGCGATCTGGCCGAGGCGCGGGGCGGGGCGGTCAAGTTTGCCTATATGTCTGTTGATTTCGCCAATCCCACCGGCCAGACCATGACATTGGCGGAGCGCCATCGTGTCCTCGATCTGGCTGAAGAACTCGATATCGCGATCATCGAGGACGGGGCATATCAGGCCCTGCGCTACGACGGCGAATCCGTTCCACCGGTGCTGGCCCTCGAAATCGAACGAAATGGCAATATCGATCTTTGCCGAACGATCTATTGCGGTTCGTTCTCCAAGATGCTGGCTCCGGGGTTGCGGATCGGATGGGTCTGTGCTGCCCGCGATGTCATTTCGCGGCTTGTCATCCTCAAGCAGGCTGGTGACCTCCATACATCCACGATCAACCAGGCAGCCATGAACCATGTCGCGCGTTCGATCTTTCCCGAACACGTTGACAGGCTGCGGACTGTCTATGCTGCAAGAAGGGATCATCTGCTTGCGGCGCTGAAGAGGGAGATGCCCGATGGCGTCACCTGGACCCATCCCGAGGGCGGCATGTTCATCTGGGTGACGCTTCCGGAGGGGCTCGACGGTGCGCGCCTTCTGGAGGAAGCCATTCAGAAAGCGAATGTTGCCTTCGTTCCCGGTCAGGCTTTCTTCGCCGATGGTTCGGGCGCGAACACACTGCGTCTGTCGTTTTCCTGTGCAACGGAAACGATGATTGACGAGGGGATGAAGCGCCTGGGTGCGCTCGTCAAGGGGTCGCTCCCGGTTTGAACTGGCGTGTGCCGATCTTGCCGTTTCCGTGCGACAGGATGACGTGGGTGTCCCATCCGGGGACAGCGTCTGGTTCGTCCCAACCCATCTTGGCCGTACCGAGGGCGTTTGAGCGCCTCTCAGGGCGGCTGGAACGGCTTGGCCCGGAAAATGCTCTCTGTTTCCGGTGGCCGTTTTGGCGCAGGACAGGAAAGGCGATCATGATGGAGCATCATTCGGTACTGGCGGAAAAGACGGGTGGGGACTTGGGACGGCGCGCCGAACATCGTCAACGTGCCTTCAAGGGAGCCGTCCTTCGTTTCAACAGTGGCTATTCGTCGCTGGATGCGGTGGTGCGGAACGTTTCCGGACAAGGCGCGCTGCTGGCAATGGGCGATACCGCAGGTATTCCGACACGGTTCGAAGTGCGGATCAGCGGCCTTGCGCCGAAGCAGGCCACGATCCGCTGGCGCACGCCCGTTCGTGCAGGAATACGCTTCGAGGAGTGACGCCTGGCCGCCGCCACAGGTCCATCCGTCGGCACCGGGATGTCCCGTCGGCCCCATCTTTCAGGGCCCGCCTTGCGGCCAGGGATGCACGACCCTTGCCGCCGGATCTTTTCGTGAACAGCATGGAATACAACTTGCGGCCACATGATCCGCGGTCCAAACTCGCCGCATGTCAGTTCGCGTTGCCACCTTCAACATAGAAAACCTGATGAACCGGTTCGATTTTTCCGGCTACCGGAACAATCTCAACCAGGACCGGACGCTTGCCCTCTACAAGATCGATGATGAGGAGCAGTACAAGCGGCTGGAGGCCGCGCGCACGATCGCCCATACAGACGACACGCGGCAGCTTTCCGCGCTGGCCATTGCCGATACCCATGCCGATATCGTGGTCCTGCAGGAGGTGGATAATCTCGATGCCCTGCATGCCTTCGAATACGGATACCTGTTCAAGATGGTCGGGTCCGGTTATCGCCACAAGTATCTGGCGCCCGGCAATGACGGGCGCGGCATCGATGTGGCGGTCATGATGCGCGACAAGACCCGGGATGGCCAGCCAATCGAGTTCCAGGCGATGCAAAGCCACGCGCATGTCACCTTTGGCGATCTCGGCCTGCACAATCCGGCCTTGGCCGAAATGGGCATCGAGGCCCATGAACGGATTTTCAGGCGGGATTGCCTGGAGATCGACCTGACGATAGGCGGGCGCCCCTTCACCGTCTTCGCGGTCCATTTCAAGTCGATGGGGGGCAGCCGGGACGGTGTTCCGGGACGCGACTATACGATGCCGGTGCGTCTCGCAGAGGCAAGGGCCGTACGCCGGATCATTTCCGACAAGTTCGACGGGCGCACGGCCGGAAAGCGCTGGCTTGTCGCCGGGGATTTCAACGATTATCGCGAACGTATCCTGATTTCCGGCGACCGGCGGTCAGGCTATGCCTTCAAGCCGGTCATCGAAGCCGCCAGCAGCCTCGACGCGCTGCTTGACGACGGCTTTTCGGTGGACCCATGCCGGCGGTTGCCTGAATTGGAGCGATGGACGCTCTACCACACCCGCGGTCCGGAGGAGCGGCATCTGTGCCAACTGGACTATCTGCTCCTTTCGCCTCGTCTTGCTGAGCGCAATGCCAGGCGGGTTCCCGAAATCATACGGTCCGGCCAGCCCTGGCGGACGATCTTTCCGCCGGAACAGGAAACCGACCGCTATCCGCGGACGGGCTGGGACAGGCCGAAGGCGTCGGACCATTGCCCGGTTGTCATGAAACTGGATATAGCCTGACCGTGACCATTACCATTCCGCGTGGCAAGATGCTGAAGGTTCGCGATGTACGGCTCGAACGTGTGTCCGGTCCGCATCCGTTCGAGCAAGCCAACGAACGGGCCATCGCCGAAACATGGGCTCGGGAGAAATCTGCAAATCCAAGCCTTTTCAACGGCGTTGCGACGTTGCTTGTGTCCATGGCGCTGGATGACCAAGGCCTCTTGCACGGGTGTTTTCACACGATCCGCTATTCAACGCTCCTGCACTGGATCCGGTATCCCGATTCCGCGGTTGGTGAGCACGTCTTCGCACACGCCGTTCCCGTATCGGCGGATGGCTGCTTCATCGCCATTCGCATGGCTGGGCATACGGCCAATGCAGGCAAATGCTATTTCGCGGCCGGCTCATTCGACACCGACGACATACGAGACAACCGGATCGACGTCGACGGCAACATGCGACGGGAAGTGCGGGAGGAGGCAGGCCTCGACCTCATGGAGGCGAGGGCCGAGAGTGGCTACCATCTCTGGCGTGGAGAAAGCTACACGGTTCTTCTGCGGCGCTACCGGTTCACGCAAGATGCCGATGCCATGGCCCAGCGAATCCGGGCCCATGTCCGCGTCGACCCGCAGCCTGAAATCGAGGGGCCGGTCATACTCGGTGGCGGCCGAGAGCGTCCGGGTTGCCTGGCATCACACATGACCCCGATTCTCGACTGGCTGACCGCAGAAGCGGCATTCCCGGCGGCATGATTTGCGATGCGAAACGGCGCGGGCCATGTCATGATAGGGATCAATACAGTGCAGTCATGGGGAGTATGAGACGTGACCGGGTGCCGCTATGCCATCTATGATGTTTTTGCCAGCCGTGCACTGAGCGGGAATCCGCTTGCTGTCGTCTTTGATGGCGAAGGGCTTTCCGACGATGCAATGCAGGCGATCGCGCGCGAATTCAACCTCTCGGAAACCGTTTTCATACTGGGCCCGGACAACGCCGTGCACAATGCGGCTCTGCGAATCTTCATGCCGGAAGGGGAACTGCCGTTTGCAGGACACCCCACTGTGGGCGCCGCGGTGGCAATTGCCGAACGGGACGGGCGGCTGGACAATGGCGCTGCGCTTGTCACGCTCGAAGAAAAGATCGGACTGGTGCGGGCAGCGGTAAGGCGCGATTCCGATGGTGTTTTCGCGGAATTCGATCTTCCCAGATTGCCTGCGCGCCTGCCTTGTCCCGTGACGAGAGAGGGCGCGGCTGCAGCGCTTGGTATCAGTTCGCATGAAATCGGTTTCGAGAACCACATGGTCAGCGCGTGGTCGGCCGGCGTACCCTATGTCTGTGTTCCGGTTCGCAATCTCGACATAGCGCAAAATGTGCGGCTGGATGAGGGGCTGTGGCTGTCAGCGCTGGATGATCCGGACCCCCTGGAAGCGTCCTGTCCTTATGTCTATTGCCGTGAGACAGTGAACCACGATTGTGCGTTTCATGTGCGCATGTTTGCCGGTTTCCATGGCATACCCGAGGATCCCGCCACCGGTTCCGCGGCAGCGGCATTTGCCGGAGCTCTTGTCCATTTCGATGAGCCGTCGATCGGGGTTCACCGGCACATCATCGAGCAAGGGCTGGAGATGGGGCGTCCATCGCGAATCCATCTGGAAATAGAGGTCGAACACGCAACGCTGCTGGCCGCACGTATCGGCGGCCATGCAGTGAAGTTTGCGGAGGGGACGCTTTTCGTCTGAGGCCGGACAACTTCAAAAAAGCGTCATGGGAGAGGCAATTAGGGCTGGACAGTGCGAAGTGGGAGGGCTATATCGCGCCACATCGGCGGGTGATTAGCTCAGTTGGTAGAGCAGCTGACTCTTAATCAGCGGGTCGTAGGTTCGATCCCTACATCACCCACCAATTTCAATGTCTTGGCCGATGTCGTTACAGGCCTTCCGCCCGTCCCAGGAACTGTTGAACTCCCGGACTTTTCCTTCCCGGCCGGAGCGATACGGTATAGGCAATGCCTCCTGTGTTCGTGTCGTGTGTAAAGCCTTGATGCCGGCTGGAAAGCCTCAGCGGCCGTTTTTTCCGGACGGGCCACTGTCGTCAACCGACCTCAACCATCGCAGCACCAGCGATTCCATTTGATCCAGTCCCCGCAACGGTTTGCGAAAGCGCCCCCGCAGACATTCCAGATCGTCCCGGAGCGTACCTCTCTCAAAGGCATCGAAGAGTGCGGGATGAATGTAGCCCCTGCGACAGACCGCGCGGGTATTGCGAAGTTCACGCGCGACCTGATCGACAATCCCTTTGACGGTCCGCGTGCGCGCCTGTTTCCGATCGGGCCGGTCTGTCTGAGCCAGCAATGCCGCCGCAAGCACCGTGGCCGCCCAGGTGCGGAAATGCTTGGAGGTGAAATCACCGCCAGTCGTTTCCCGGATATAGTCGTTCACATCGTGGGAGTGGACAGGAAGCCGTTGATCGCCGTCGACGAACTGGAACAGGTGCTGGCCGGGCAATTCTCCGATGGCAGCCACGACGTTGGCGACCCGCCTGTCGACCAGTTTGAGTTTCCACTCCCTGCCGGATTTTCCCCTGAAGGAAAAGCGGATCGACGTTCCGGCCGTCTCTACATGCCGCGATGAGAGCGTGGTCAGCCCGAAGCTGCGGTTTTCCTTGCGATAGGTTTCGTTTCCGATGCGGATCAAGGTCTTGTCCAGCAAGCGAACGATAGCGGACAGAACCTTTTCGCGCGGCATCCCCCGCAGGCGGAGACCAGTCTCCACACGCATTCGCAAGGTGGGGAGCTTTTCTGCAAAGCCGACCAGGCTGGCAAACTTGACGGTGTCGCGCAAAGCGGTCCAGTCCGGGTGGTAGCGATACTGCTTGCGCCCACGCCGGTCCCGGCCCGTCGCCTGAATGTGGCCCTCCGGTAGAGGACATATCCAAATATCCTCCCAGGCCGGCGGGATCGCCAGGGATCGGATTCGTGCCAGTTCCTCCGGATTGCGAATGCGTTTGCCCTTCATGTCAAGGAAGTAGAAACCCTTGCCGGCGCGACGCCTTCGTATACCCGGTTGGCTATCGGTCACATGAACCAGACCAACGTCCTGGCATGGTTCGTCAGCAGTCGTTTCTTCGGCGGGCGTGGTGGCGTCCATGGGCAGTTTTCCGCGAAAAACACGATGTCAGAAGACGGCAATACCGCTGCAGTCGGCCCCCGGAGACTGGCCCGGAGACTATCCAAGCAAACAACCCGTTGAGGAGCGGCGGGTTCCGCCGGGCTTATGCGAGCATGCATGTCCGAAGAATGCGGAGGCAACCGGGGAAGCCGGTGCCCGGTGGCACGCCAGGCTGGAGGCCTGTCAGCCAACGGATGAAGGCGGCCATGGCTGTCGACATCGAAATGTCGCAACCTGTGAATAATCACGCCGGCAGCGGCCCGTATCCGATGGTTGTGGGGACAGACGCTTTCATCCGATTGCGTGTCACGGCCAATCGTGTGAAAAATGAAAGCCGATCTGGTGATATCAGGCGCCAATACAGTTGAGCGCAGAAGTGGAGAGCCCTGTTGATGAATGCACCGCACCGCCAGAAACTGACGGTCGACGAGACTGCCGTGGTCGACAGCGCGATCACGACACGGCGCTCTGTCCGCGCTTTCCTGCCCGACAGCGTTCCCGAAAAAATCGTCAGGGATATCCTCGAAGTCTCCGCCCGTGCGCCCTCAGGCACGAACATGCAGCCCTGGAAGGTCTATGTGACGACTGGCCAGACGAAGCAGGCCGTGTCCGAAGTCATTCTCAATTCCGGAATCAGGGCGGAAAAAGCCGAATGGGACGAATACAAGTACTACCCGGACCATTTTTTCGAACCCTATCTTTCGCGCCGTCGCACTGTCGGCTTTGCGCTGTACAGCCTTCTGGGAATCGGACGGCGCGACGTGGACAGGATGCGCGCCCAGCACGACCGCAATTTCACCTTCTTCGACGCGCCGGTGGGGATGATCATCACCATCGATCGCAGGCTTGAGCGGGGCTCGTGGCTCGATCTGGGCATGTTCATCGAGAACATCATGATCGCCGCGCGGGGCAGGGGATTGCATACCTGTCCGCAAGCGGCTTTTGCGCCCTATCACCGTCAAATCCGCCCGTTGCTCGGCATGCCGGACGAGGAAGTCGTGGTTTGTGGTGTGGCGCTTGGTTATGAGGACGAACGCAGGCCGGAAAACCGGTTGCGAACAGAACGTGCGCCGCTGGAAGACTGGGCCGTCTTCCTGGACTGAGGAGCGGGCAAGGCACATGGTGTTGCAAGGTACAGGGCGGTTTTTCTCCCTTCTTCGGGCACTGGCTTTCCTGTCAGCCGTCGTGCTGGCCGGCTGGACCGGCTCGACCCATGCCCAGGTTGACGAAGCAAGCATCCTCTCCGAGAAACGCCCGGTCATCGAGGATCTGATCGCGACCATCGAAGACCTGAACGCATCTGTCGATGCGGTCAGGGACAGCGACAGCGGTCTGGTCAACGTGCAGATCGCTGCGGAGGATGCAGCCCGCGATCTGCTTAATGAATCGGTGGCGTTCCGTCCGCGTCTGTCGGAAATCAATGCCCGGCTGGAGCAACTCGGTCCGCCACCCGCCGATGGTCAGCCGCCAGAGCCGGAAAGCGTGACACAGGAGCGCAATCGCCTGCTCGCCGAGAAGTCGGCCATCAACGACCTGCTCGGACGGGCCGAGAACAGCTCGCTGGCGGCGAACCGGCTGGCCGACCGGATCAACACGATACGCCGTGACCTCTTCACGCAGGCACTGACCCGCCGCTACGACGTCAATTTCGGGTTATTCGGTGAAACACTCGCGGATTTCGAAAGCGAGTTGCGGCAGTTGTGGTGGACCGTTTCCAACTGGTTCCGTTTCGTTTCGACCTTCAAGGCACCGGCTGCGCTCTCGGCCACTTTCCTTGCGCTGGTTTGTGCCGCCTTTCTCATGATCGGAGGGAAGCGGGTCTTCGGACGGGTGATCCGGCCTGACCCTGCTGTCGAGGAACCCGGTTACCTGGCTCGCCTTTCCACGGCCTTCTGGTCGACATTGCTGCCTTCCGTTGCCTTCTGGGTTTTCCTGGCGGCGACCTATTTCCTTTTTGAACAGTTCGAGGTCCTGCGCCCCGGCATCGACCGCATCCTGTCCTCGACATTCGAAATGGCCGGTGTCGTTTTCTTCGTCAACCGGCTGGCGCGGGCCGTGCTCAAGCCGGCCATGCCAGCCTGGCGCCTCGTGGCGGTGGAGAGCCGGCCGGCGCGGCTCCTTTACTGGATCGCCACCGCGATGGCCTTCATTACCGGGTTCGACTACGTGCTGAACACGGTCAATTCGGTGATGATGTCGCCGCTGAGCCTGACCGTTGCCAAGGGCCTTTTCTCGACGGTCCTTCTGGGGCTGATCATCCTGGGCACAGGTTTCGTGCGCCCGACCACAACGGAGGAAGGCGTACCGCGGGCCTGGCCGATGCCCGTGCGGTTCCTGCTGTTTGGACTTGGCGCGGTGACGGTGATGGCGTCATTGCTCGGATTTGTCGGGTTCGCCCAATTCCTTGGCAAGCAAGTGGTGATTACCGGCGCAATTCTCGCGACCATGTATCTTGGCTTCAAGGCCGCGCAGGCCATAGCCGAAGAAGGCAATTTCGAGCGGACACTGATCGGTGGCCTGCTGTCAGGCGCGGGGCGAAGCGATGGCAAGACGCTGGATCAGCTTGGCCTCGTTGCAAGCCTGGCCATCAATTTCCTCGTCCTGCTGATCGGCGTGCCGATGATCCTTTTGCAATGGGGTTTCCAGTTTGCCGATATCCAGGCCTGGGCGCTCCGGCTGGCAACCGAAGTCACGATCGGCAATGTCTCTTTCTCGCTGGTTGGCATCCTGACCGGCATTGTCATCTTCCTGCTGGCCTATTTCGCCACCCGCTGGTTCCAGGGCTGGCTCGACGGGCATGTGCTCAGCCGCGGCCGGTTCGATGCAGGCGTTCGAAATTCCATACGCACGGCCGTGGGTTATCTTGGCGTTGCATTGGCGGTGCTGATCGGGATTTCGGTTGCGGGTATCGATCTCTCCAATCTTGCGCTCGTTGCCGGCGCCTTGTCCCTGGGCATCGGCTTCGGTTTGCAGAACATTGTTTCCAATTTTGTTTCCGGCCTGATCCTGCTCGCGGAACGCCCTTTCAAGGTCGGGGACTGGATCGAGGCGGGGCCATATATGGGCCTGGTGAAGAAGATTTCCGTCCGGGCAACGGAAATCGAGACCTTCCAGCGCCAGACGATCATCCTGCCGAATTCCGATCTCATCAACCAGCCCGTCGGCAACCGGACACATCGCAACCATCTGGGCCGCGTGGATATCGCGGTTGGTGTTTCCTACAACAGCGATCCGGCCGAGGTCCGGGACATCCTCATGCGCCTGGCGCGGGAGCACCGGCTGGTTTTGCGAAATCCCGAACCGGTCATCTATTTTGCCGCATTCGGGGCATCGTCTCTGGACTTCGAGCTTCGCGTCTACCTGGCTGATGTTTTTGATATCCTGATCGTCGAGACGGAATTGCGAATGGCCATCCATGCCGCCTTCAAGGAGGCCGGCATCGAGATTCCGTTCCCGCAGCAGGACATTCATATCCGCTCCGGCATGCCGGGCGATATTCGTGCTGTCGCCGATTCCCTGCGTGCCGAACCGGAACGCAGGGCCAGGGGAGACGCGGAACTGCAACCGGACCGGACCGAGGGAACACGTGACAAGCCGGGAAATGCGACGTGACATGCGGGCAAGCGCCACGATTGCCTGTTCAGGCGCCGTTCAGGTTGATCGTGTAGTCTGACAATAAAGGTGCAGAGCATGGCTCTGTCGCAAGAGGGACGGCCTTCGGCCGCAGGAACATGAAGAAACTGATTATCGCCGCAGTCATCCTGGCGGGCATGTCTGCACCGTCGCTGGCAGCAAGCCTGACAAACAAGGATGGCGATCCACACACACTTATCGTCACGGAAGGTGCGAACAAGGGTGAAATCACGGTCGCTGCCGGCGAATCCGTTTCGATTTGCCCGAACGGGTGCTTCGTGACCATGCCAAATGGCGATCGTGAAGCGCTGACGGGCGATGAGGCCATCGAGATCTCAAACGGCAAGGCGGTATTCAAGTAAGACTTGCGTCTCGTGCCTCTGCTCGTCAGTCATTGATAAAAGCCGGATAAAATGTCCGGCTTTTTCTTTTGCCCATTAACCGGCTATTGACTGTCCGCCATGAAACACACCCGCAATTCGCATGATCTATCGCTGAATTAAGTCTATTTCATCCGCTCTTCCCCATAGTCCGGCACAGATCCTGACTTTCGGGGAACAAAGCCATGGATGTGCGCAATGAAGCGGTGACCATACCGCTTGCGATTGATCTTGATGGGACATTGATCGCAACAGACCTTCTCTGGGAGGGGCTGTTCCTTCTGCTGCGGAAGAATCCCCTTTACCTGTTCATGGTTCCTTTCTGGATCGCTTCGGGCGGTCCTGCCCGGCTCAAGGGTGAGATTGCAGGGCGCGTCGTGCTTGATGCGGGGAGCTTGCCCTATCGGGCGGACGTCCTGGCGCGTATCCGAAGCGAGCGGGCGCGTGGGCGCCGCATCATACTTGCGACCGGTTCGCCACGCGCCTTCGCGGACGCCATAGCCGACCATCTCGGCCTGTTCGATGTCGTGCATGCGACGGAAAACGGAACCAACCTGACTGCCGGACGAAAGCGGAAGCTGCTCGTGGAGCACTACGGTGAGGCGGGCTTCGACTATGCGGGCAATTCGCGGCCGGACATTCACATATTCGATGTTGCGCGGCAGGCTATCGTTGTGGCGCCGGACAGGGCCGCGGCGAATTGGGGGCGGGCACACAATGCCGACCTGATAGAGAAACCGGCGGCCGGGTGGCGCGCCGTCGTCAAGATGCTGCGTGTCCACCAATGGCTCAAGAACACGCTCATCGCGGTTCCTGTCATCCTGAGCCATGAATATTTCAATGCGGTCATGGTGGTGCAATGCGTGATCGCTTTCATCGCCTTCTCCGCAACGGCATCAGCGATCTACATCGTCAATGATTTCTTCGACCTGCCGCTGGACCGCCAGCATGCCACGAAGTGCAAGCGCCCGTTTGCCTCCGGAGCGCTGTCGATTCCTTTCGGCCTGAAATCCGTTGCGGTCCTGCTGACCATTTCCGTCATCGCGGCCAGCCTGCTCGATCCGCTTTTCTGGCTTGTGCTTGGCGGCTACCTTGTCACGACGACAGCCTATTCGCTGTCGCTCAAGCGAATGCTACTCATCGATGTGCTGACGCTGGCCGGTCTCTACACGATGCGCATCCTTGCAGGTGCCGCGGCGACCGACACCGGGGTTTCCTTCTGGCTGCTTGCCTTTTCTGTCTTCTTCTTCCTCTCGCTTGCACTGGTGAAGCGTTTCGTGGAGCTGAAGGATACCGACATCGAGGAAGGCATCCGGCTGGCCGGACGGGGCTACCGGCGCGAGGATTTCGAGGTCATTTCGCAGGCGGGACTCGGAGCGGGGTTCGCCGCCGTGCTCGTTCTTGCGCTCTACATCGATTCCGACGCGGTCAAGGCCATGTATGCCACACCGTGGATGATCTGGCCGCTGGCGCCGCTGGTGCTCTACATCATCCTGCGCATATGGGTACTTGCCCGGCGTGGGGAGATGCATGAGGACCCTGTCGTCTTCATCATGCGGGATTGGCGCAGCCAGATGATGGCGGCTTTCGGCGCCATCATGCTCCTTCTGGCGCTCTGGTCGGGGCCTTGGGCATGACAGGGGATTTCCAGAGCTTCGGCCGTATCCGGATCGCGCGCCGGCGGGCCATCGGGCCTGCGGCCGCCCAGGCGCTGTTGCTTGACGGCAGCGCGGGGGCGGGCGGTATCCTGCCCTTTGGCAACGGCAGATCCTACGGGGATTCCTGTCACAATGACGGTGGCCTTCTGGCCGCGATGCGGGGGCATGCCGGAATCCTGTCATTTGATCCGGAAAGCGGCGTGCTGGAAGCGGCGGCGGGCACGACGCTGGCCGAGATCATTGCCCATTGCGCAGCGCATGGCTGGTTCCTGCCCGTCACGCCGGGGACCCAGCATGTGACGCTCGGCGGCGCCATCGCAAATGATGTCCATGGCAAGAACCATCACCGGCGCGGCAGCTTTGGCGCACATGTGGAGAGCATTGCGCTGGTGCGCTCGGACCTCGGTCGCCTGGACTGCTCGAAGGATGCCAATCAAGGGCTTTTTCGCGCCACCATCGGTGGCATGGGTCTGACCGGCCTCATCGTCAGCGCGCGCATCCGCATGATGAAGGTCGCTTCTCTGGATATTGCGGAAACGGTCATGCCGTTTTCCGGTCTCGATGCGTATTTCGAACGCGCGGAAGAAGCCGATGCGCAACATGAATATGCCGTGGCATGGATCGACCAGATGGCCAGGGCCGGACGGGCCGGGCAGGGGGTGCTGCTCGCCGGAAACCATGCCGCGAACGGCAATCTGGACGGCGCGGCGCGCAGACCGCGCCTGGCGGTTCCGTTCCAGCCGCCTGTCACGGTGCTGAACCGGCCTTTCCTGGCACTCTTCAACAAGGTCTATCGCGCGGCGCAGGTCCGCAAGGCCGGCCGGGACAACATCACCGGATGGCGCTCCTATTTCTACCCTCTGGATGCGGTCGGGCACTGGAACCGGCTGTATGGTCCGCGTGGACTGTTCCAGCACCAGAGCCTTGTCCCGGTTGATGCTGCCCGTGAGACGATTCCCCGGCTCCTGAGAGCCACGCACGAGGCTGGCCAGGGATCGTTTCTGACAGTCCTGAAGCGCTTCGGCGCCATGGCGCCGGCAGGTCTCCTGTCCTTTGCCCGCCCCGGATACACACTGACCCTGGATTTTCCCAATCGCGGCGCGGCGACGCTTGCGCTGCTTGGCGAACTCGACCGGATCACGCTGGGTGCCGGCGGCGCGGTCAATCCTTACAAGGATGCACGCATGGCACCGGAGACCTTCGCTGCGTCGTTTCCGAACTGGGAGAACCTGGAGGCATGGCGCGACCCGGCCTTCATGTCGGACTTCTGGCGGCGTACGGCGCTGCGCCTCGGCGAACACGGCCAGGCGAAGGAGGCCGCCGAGTGATGGTTACTGCTTCGCGAACAGAATCCATAAATTACAACAAGTGTCTGAATTCACGAAATATTATTCAGTATTTGCTACAGAATGAGCAGATGGGGAGTACGCGATGAAATACATACCGTTCATTCTGTTCACGGTCATGACAAATGCTGCGGCCCAGCTGATGCTGAAATATGGCATGTTGCAATTGGGCGAACTGTCCTTTGCCGGTGTGAACCCGGTTCTGAAGCTCCTGCAGATCGTTTTCAGCCCATGGATCTTCTTCGGGCTTTGCGTCTTCGTCATCTCCATGGCGTCGCATCTCTATGTGCTGTCGAAGGTCGAGCTTTCCTTCGCCTATCCCTTCCTGAGCCTGGCCTATGTCGCGGTCGCCGTCTTCGCCTACTACGTCTTCAGCGAGGACCTGAACGCGCTGCGCATGGCGGGCATCGGCTTCATCTGCATCGGCACGGTGTTGATCGCGCAGAGCGGCCGCGAACGCCCGGAAGCGACCGACACGGCCCAAGTCTCCGATACCACCATCCAGACAAGCGAGTTGACCCGATGAGACATATCATAATTGGCGGTGACGGTTTTGTCGGCCGCCATCTTGCGCCCAAGCTGATCGCCGATGGCGAAGAGGTGGTCGTGGCCGATATCGTGAAGTCGAACCTTGCGCATTATGCGCAGGCGCGTTTCGTCCATTGCGACGTGACGAAGCCGACGGATCTGGCCGAACTGGGGATCCGCGCCGATGACATGGTCTACAACCTGTCGGCCAAAATGCTTTCGCCGATCCAGGTGCGGGCCAAGCGGCACGCGTTCTTCTTTCCGGTCAACTACAACGGAACGGTCAACATCATCGAGGCCATGGACAGGGCGGGCGCGCCCAACCTCGTCCATTTCACCACGGACATGATCTACGGCCATACCGTGGTGACACCGATGACGGAGGATCACCCGGTTGCTCCGCTCGGCGAATACGGCTTGTCGAAATGGAAGACCGAGCTGCTCGCCCATGAATGGCGTGAAAGGGGCATGAACATCTCGCTGTTCCGGCCACGCCTGATCATCGGCCCGGGTCGTCTCGGCATCCTGTCAAAGCTGTTCAAGCTGATCGACCTCAACCTGCCGGTTCCGATGATCGGCTCCGGTCGCAATCCCTATCAGTTCATTTCCGTGTTCGATTGTGCGGAAGCCGCGCGACTGGCCTGGAAGGCGGGCGTACCGAACGAGGCCTACAATCTCGGATCGCTCAATCCGCCCCCAGTGCGCAAGCTGCTGGGCGACCTGATACGGCATGCCGGATCGAGATCCATCCTGCTGCCGACACCCGGATGGGCCGTGAAGCGGACGCTCGACCTTCTCGACCTTCTCAACATGCCACTGATGGACCCGGAGCAATATCTCATCGCGGACGAGGAATGCATCCTGGATGTTTCCAAGGGGGAGCGGGAGCTCGGCTGGGTGCCGCAATACCGCGACGAAGACATGCTCAACGCCGCCTATAGCGAATATCGCGCGGCAATCGACGGCAAGGCTGCCGCTGCTGGCGCCCACGCACCGGCCGAATAAGGAAGGAACGAGCAGATGACCGTCATGACAAAGCCCGAGACGACGCAGGCAAAGGCAGCCGTGGCCCATACACCGGACCTTGCTCCGGTTGCCCTGGCAAAGCCGGATCTCATGAGCGTTGCCGATGCCAAGGCCATGGATGTCTCGACCATGGCCGAGGAGTTCAAGGCACATATCAATCCCGGCCAGATGCATTTCATGAAGCTGCTCGGCTTTCACAAGGTGAAGGTGGAGAGCGCTCAGGGCATGTACTACACCGATCAGAACGGCCGGAAGATCCTCGATTTCTTCGGCGGATTCGGTTCGCTGGCGCTGGGACACAATCACCCGCGCATCCTCGCGGCGCGCAAGCAGTTCCAGGACGAGAACCGGCACGAAATCGCCATTGCCTTCATGTCGCAATATGCGGCGGCGCTGGCCCACAATCTCGCCGAGGTTTCGCCTGGCGACCTGGACATGGTGTTCTTCGGTTCGTCAGGCTCGGAGGCCATGGAAGCGGCGATCAAGCTGGCCGAGCGGGCGGCGGGACCGAAGCGGCCGAAGGTCGTGTATGCGCAGAATTCGTTTCACGGCAAAACCAAGGGTGTCCTCGGCATTACCGACGGGCAACTTTACCGTGGCGAGTTCCGGCTTGTGGACAACACCGTCCGGGTGCCGTTCGGCGACATCGAGGCCGTTGAGGCCGCTTTCAAGGCTGACCCGGAAATTGGCTCCATCGTGCTGGAAACACTCCAGGGCGGGGGCGGCATCATCGAGGCGCCGGCGGAATACTGGCAGCAATTGCGCGCGCTTTGCGACAAGCATGGCGTGATCTGGGTCGCCGATGAAGTGCAGTGCGGCTATGGACGAACCGGCCGCTTCTATGCGTTTGAACACTACGGCGTTGTTCCCGACATCACGGCGCTTGCCAAGTCGCTGGGTGGCGGCAAGACCGCCATGGCGGCGATGATCGCCAGGCGTGACATCTACATGAAGGCCTATGGCAGCCCCAAGACCGCGATGATCCATGCCCAGGCCACGTTTGGCGGCATCGGCGAGGCATGTGTGACCTCCATCGAGGCGCTCAATATTCTCTACGACGAGGATTTGATCGCCAACGCTGCATCGACAGGCGAATACCTGATCGGCGAACTGAAGCGCCTGCAAGCGAAATATCCCAAGATCATCAAGGATGTTCGCGGCAAGGGCTTCATGGTCGGCCTCGAATTCCAGGATTTCAGCCAGACGCTGCCTGCCATGCTGCGGCCGATGGTGGCGATGCTGGATGACAAGCTGAAGGGCTCACTCTCCGGGTTTGTCGGGGCCCTGCTGCTGAAGGACCACGATACGCTTGTTGCCTTCACCGAGTACAACCGCAATGTCATCAGGCTGGAGCCGCCGCTGATCGCGACGCGCGTCCATGTCGATGCGTTCATCGAGAGCTTCGACGAATTGCTCGGCCGCGGTGTGGTCGGCATCGTCAAGGATTTCGTCAAGAGCCAGGTGGGCTGATCCATGGCGCTGGAAACCGAACGCAGCGCTGGCGCGACAGGCAGCCGCGCCGACCCGCGGCCGGTCCTTCTGGCGCTGATTTCCATGCTTCTCAAGGGCTTCGGGCGTGCCTGGACCCGCCATGGTGCGTGGATCGGCCTTGTGCTTCTTGGCACCTTCTTCGGCGCGGTCATGCTGATCGGCTGGTTGCGGCCGGTCCATGCCTGGGACATGGTGGCTTACCTTGCTGCCGCGTGGAAGGGCGATTTCGCCACGCCGCAGGCCCTCCATCATGCCGTTTGGGAGGCCGTGCGGCTGGGAACGGAACCAGACCGGTTCGCGGTACTTGCGGAAGGCGATGCCTACCGGGTCCGCCAGTTCACCGACCCGCTTGCCTTCTACTCACAGCTCGGCATGTATGAAGTCAAATGGCTCTATGTGCAGATGATCCGGTGGATCGCTCCGTTCACGGGCGCGATGCAGGCCGGCTATGCGATCAATGTCGCGGCATGTGCCGGTCTGTTCGCCATTCTCGCATGGTGGCTTCATTCGGTGCGCATGCTCAACCTCGCGCCGCTGGTGATTGCGCTCCTCATGGTGGCCGGCTTTCCGGCACTTGCGATGGCGGAATCGCCCGATTTGCTGAATGTCATGCTGGTGGCGGCGGCACTCCTGCTTCTGGACCGGGACCGGATGATTGCAGGATCGCTGGTCGGCATTCTCGCGGTCGCCGTGCGGCCGGATTCCATCGTGCTCGTGGCTGGACTCATGGGCACGTTCTGGCTGTGGCGCCAACGAGGGGCGGCCGTGCTGGCAGTGGCATTCGCGGCCTGCGTGCTGGTCTATGCCGGTATCCAGTCAGTGACGGACCATCCCGGCTGGTGGCCGCATCTGTGGTTTTCGACCTATCACATGCAGGAAAACATGCAGGACTTCCGCCCGGATTTCTCGCTGAAAGTCTACGGCATTGCCTTTGCCTGGAACCTGGTCAGATCGGCCTTCGAAAACAGCTGGCTCGGCCTTTATATGGCGGGGCTGGCGGCATGGGCATTGCTGTCATCCGGCGGAATGTCATTCGGCCGGCGCCGCACAGCCTTGCTGGCTGCGGCGATGGGGGCCATCGCCCTCAAGTTCATGATCTTTCCGCTGCATGATGGCCGCACCTATTTCCCGATGCTTGTGCCGGCACTCGTGATCATGCTGGCGGAAACGCGCGATCGGGCGCGAGAGCGGGCGGGTGTCCCGCATGTTCCGCAATGATGCGGCGGCTGCCGCCAAGCCGGGCGCTCAGGTCATTTCCGCGATGAGATAGCCAACACCGGTCGTGGCCGTCAGTGTCGTGGCCAGCCTGAGCCAGGATTGCGAGACCTCCTCGTCAATCCGGAAAATGTTGAGCGGCATGAGGTGGCTGTGCGGACCTGCCTTCTCCATGGCCCGCGGGGCTTCCATGAAACATTCCTCGTCGAACCAGGCCCAGTCGTCGGCCCAGGTCCAGCAGCCATTTCGCCTGTAGACGTCGGCGACCTGTTCGGCATACGTCTTGTCGGTGGCAAGGCGTATGTACGCGCCTGGTGCCCGCTTGAAGTATTGCGTTGCAAGGGGCAAGGCCCGTTCCGTGCAATAGTTCGACATCCAGAGCGTGAAGCCGAGCTCCTCGCGCAAATCTTCCAGCACGCGGAAGACCTGCACGTGGTCTTCATGGCCGTATTCGCCCCATGGGTTGTGGGTAAACACGTTCATGCCCGGGTGCAGCATTGGTCTTATGGCGTCGCGGATGCGGCCGTAATTGGCCTCATAGAGGTCGCGGATGGGTGCCGGCGCCACCGGCAACTCATCCGATGTCATCTTGTTCATGACACGCTTTACCTGACGCTTGGCGTCGCGCAGCGCGGCCGTGTGACGGAAGGCGAGGCCGAATTCATCAATGACTGGTTGAGTCCAGTCCGCGCAGCCATAGCTGCCCGGCTCGTCAATCTCCAGACAGGTGACATGCGGATGCGGAATTTCTGCAATGGCCGCTTTCCGCCGTTCACAGAGTTCAGGCTGTGCCCAGAAATGGCGGAAAACGATAACCACCTGGTCCGCCTGGCGCATGATCGAGTTGAACCAAAGCAGTTCATCATCGGGATGAGCGCCAATAATGATTGAATTTTTCAGGAAATCCGGTCGCACACCCATCGGACATCCTCCTTTTTGATTTTACGTCATTGTGATGCTGTACCGGCGTTCGCGCGGCTGAAATTCTGCCAGGCGAGCGCCATGCGGCCGCGCAACGTCAAGGCCTTCTGCATGCCGTGAACGGGAATGGCGCGAGTGCCGAAATCGGTTTTGAACGGTTCATCCCCTATGGTGAAATCGAAGACCTTGCCGCCTTCGCGGCATCGTTCCTCGATGATTGCATCATACATCAGCAGACCTGGCGAATGCCGGCCGTGGGTCTCGTAGTCGCAGCCGATCAGCAGGTAGTGGAACCGGCCGGCGTGCTCGACGCCAAAGACATGACCGATCGGCTCGCCCTCCAGTTCAAGCCGGTAGATGGCGGCAAATCCTGAGGTCGTGCCTCTGGCGGCGATTTCCGCATAGAACCGGCGGACGGCGTCCATTGCGATCATGTCGCCCTTGAAGCGACCCTCGCGAAGGGTGGCAAGCAGTTCGATTTCCCGGGCAGCGCAAAGGGGATCGCTCATGCGCACAAGGCGCGCGCCGTCCATCCTGAAGAAGCGATTCTTTCGCCGTTTCAGATATTTGGCGAAGCTTGCGGAATAGGATGCCCGGCTCCACTCGGCATAGTTGGACCGAAGCGCCGTTTCATGGGATGAGAAATCGAGCCTGTTGGCCGACGCATCAAGGAACAGCTGCCAGAGCGGGACGTGCTCGGGGCGGATGTTCCTGATGCGCAAGATATCGTGCGGTCCGCAAGCGCGGGCTACCGCGCTGTGCAAGCCTGCTTGCGCTGCGATGTCGCCACGCCATGCCGGATCGACCACAGGCGCGCAATAGTCACTGACGCCAAGGTCGGCTGCCTCAAGCAGGGTGACGCCTTTCAAGCGCCGGCGAATCATCGGCAGAAGGAAGACAAGGACAGGCCCTGCGTGTCCCGTCACCAGCACGGGTTCAGCACCGCGCGCCGGTGCAAGTGTGCGGTAGAAGGTGTCAAGCCATGCCGGATGCTGGAATGCCGTCGCATCCGAGGCATTGAACAGCCGCGCGAAGTCCGGGCCGAGGGCCTGGCCGGGCGGTATCGCCGCCACCTTGATGGCGCTTCTGTCGCGGGCCAGCCTGTCCGGTTCCAACATCGCTCAAATACCCATATCCCGAATTACCCTTTTACCCGGAGCGCCTGAAGAAAAGGTTGCCGTGACGGTCAAGCGGATCGGTTTCGAACACGCGCCAAGTCGCGGCAGGTTTTCCAATTGTCGCAAACAGGATTTGGGTTGTGCGAGGCGGTGATTATGCTGGCGCGCAAATGGGTTCTTCAAATGCGGAGCAGCGGGTATGGCCAGGTTTCCGGAGCGGGCGCGGATTGTCATCATCGGTTTGGGCGGGATCGTGGGTGCGAGTGTCGCCCATCACCTGATCGAGCGCGGATGGGACGATATTGTCGGGATCGATACTTCGTCGGTTCCCACCGATATCGGCTCGACCAGCCATGCGTCCGACTTCTGCTACACGACGTCGCATGATCTGCTGTCGACCTGGATGACACTGTATTCCATCGACTTCTACGAGAAGCTGGGTCACTACGCACGCGTCGGCGGTCTCGAAGTTGCCCGCGTGGGCGATGACGAGCGCATGGCGGAGCTCAAGCGCAAGGTGGCATCGGGCAAGGCGTTCGGAACACGCGTTTCCATGATCGGACCCGCCGAAACCAAGGAGAAGTTTCCGCTTCTCGAAGAAAGCGTGGTTCAGGGGGCAATGTGGGATCCGGATGCCGGACTGGTCACGCCGCGTTCGCAGACAGTCGTCGGCAAGCTGGTCGACCAGGCCGAAGCGACCGGCAAGCTCAAGGTCTTCGCCAACACGCCTTGCACAGGGCTGGTGATCGAGGACGGGCGTATCAGGGGCGTCGAGACTGCGCGCGGGACGATCATGGCCGACCATGTCATCGTCTGTGCCGGGCTGTGGGGACGCATGATCGCTGCCATGGCAGGCGAGGATCTTCCGGTCATGCCCATCGACCATCCGCTCACCTTCTTCGGCCCCTACAACGAATTCGCCGGCACGGGGAAGGACATTGGCTGGCCTTTGCTGCGCGACCAGGGCAATTCCGCCTATATGCGGGACACGGGCGATCCGAAGACGCCGGAAGGCGGGCAGATCGAGTGGGGCTACTATGAGGAAAAGGAGCCGCGCCTGGTCCATCCGCGCGACCTGCTTCAAAAGCATGAGGCGCGTCTTTCGCCCTCACAGCGTGATCTGGACATGGAGCAGATCCTGGAACCGCTGGAGCGGGCCATCGAGTTGACACCGATCCTCGGCGAACTGGGCTACAACGAGGGTCATTCATTCAACGGTCTGTTGCAGGTCACCACCGATGGCGGCGCTTCGCTGGGCGAAAGCCAGAAAGTGAGGGGGCTGTGGTATGCCGTGGCCGTGTGGGTCAAGGACGGGCCGGCGGTCGGCAAGCTCATCGCCGACTGGCTGACCGACGGCGTGACGCCCATCGACATCCACGGGGCCGACGTCGCCCGTTTCTATCCGCACCAGCTTGCCGAGCAGTTCATACATGACCGTTGTTCCGAAACGGCCATGAAGGTCTACAATCCGGCAATTCATCCGCGCGAACCCTTTTCCAAGGGACGAAACATCCGCCGCTCGCCGTTCTGGGAGCGGGAGAAGGAACTGGGCGCCTATTTCATGGAGCTTGGCGGCTGGGAGCGCGCCCACGGCTATGCCTGTAACGAGCATCTCCTGGAGAAATACGGCAACCGGGTGCCGGTACGGGAAGACGAATGGGACAACCGCCATTTCTGGCGCGTTTCCAATGCCGAACATCTCGCCATGAGCGAGGATGTCGGCATGGTCAACCTCTCCCATTTCGCAATCTATGACGTGTCCGGGCCGGACCACGAAGCGCTGATGGAATATCTGTGCGCGGCGAAAGTCGGCGGCGACACGCCTGTCGGGCGCGGTATCTATACGCATTTCCTCGACGAGCGCGGCGGGGTTCGTGCGGACCTGACGGTCATCCGCATGGAGGATCGCTACAGGGTGGTCGACGGGGCCGATGCCGGGCCGCGCGACTTTACCTACATGAAGCGGGTCGCCGAGGACAAAGGCTTCGACGTGACGGTGGAAGACCGTAGCGAGGATTTCGGCTGCATCGGTGTCTGGGGGCCGAATGCCCGTTCGACGCTGCAGAAGCTGGTTGACGACCCTTCGCAGCTTGACGCAGCCAATTTCAAGTTTGCCACGACCAGGGAAATCCGCATTGGCGGTGTTCCTGTCACAGCCTTCCGCATCTCCTATGTCGGCGAACAGGGCTGGGAACTGCATTTCAGATACGAGGACGGCCTGGCCGTCTGGGACGCGCTGCGTTCTCTGGACATCATGCCTTTCGGTGTCGAGACCTATGCCAATTCGCGCCGCATGGAAAAGAGCTTGCGGCTGCAGAACGCCGATCTGCTGACCGACTACAACCTGCTCGAAGCCGGGCTTGCGCGACCAAAGGTGAAGGCGGCCGATTTCATCGGCAAGGAGGCGCATCTGAAATTTCGCGAACGGGCGCATCAGCCGGCCATGTTGTGTACATTGGTCATGGACGACAATGTCGATGCCCGGGGCGTCGCCCGTTATCCGGTCGGCACTTGCCCGATCCTCGATCCGGAGACGGGGGGAGTGCTGGTTGACGAGAAGGGACGTCGGTCCTACACGACCTCCATTGCCTTCGGGCCGACCATCGGCAAGAATATCGCACTTGGCTACATCCCCCATTCCCATGCCGTGGAGGGGCGCAGTCTCGCCATCGAGTATTTCGGAGAGACCTTCCCGGTAACAATTGCCGCGGTCGGCTACAATGCGCTGTACGACCCTGAAAACAACCGGCCGAAAAGCTGAGGAAAAGACCGCCTTGGCCTGACCGTGGCGTGGCGAACCTGCCCACGCCTTGACGCCTGCGGCTGATGCGATACCTTTTAGAAATCCGTTTAATGCGGATGAAGGCCTTTCGGGTCGCCCGGAAAGGCTTTGAGGGGGCTTGACGTCCGGAACCGTTTTCGGAGTTGGGCATGGAAAAGCTGTTCGCCAAGGCGCTTGCGCGCTATATCAGGATCGGCAGTCTGAAATTGAGATTGCCTTCAGGCGATCTGCATGTTTTCGGGGATGGTTCAGGTGCTCCTGCAACCGTTGTTTTCCGAAAACCGGGCACCTTGCGCCAGATGATGGCGGATCCCTCGCTTGGGTTCTCCGAAGGGTACATGAATGGCGATATCGATGTCGAGGAAGGTGATCTGCTCGATGTCATGCGCATTGCGTTTTCGAATGGCGATTATTCGCGCATGCTGGGTTCTCCGTCGCGCTTGCGCGCGGCCTTCAACTTCCTGGTGCGCCGGTTCTTCCAGATCAACACGGCGGCGCGCTCGCGGCGCAATGTCAGCCATCACTATGATCTGTCGGGAGAACTCTACAGGCTTTTCCTCGACCCGGACCTTCAATATTCCTGCGCCTATTTCGACCATCCCGGCCAAACCCTGGAAGACGCACAACTGGCCAAGAAGCGGCATATAGCCGCCAAACTTTGTCTCGATCCCGGGCAATCGGTGTTGGAGATCGGCAGCGGATGGGGTGGGCTGGCCCTCTATCTCGCAAAGCACCTGGAAGCCGATGTCTTCGGCGTGACCTTGTCGACCGAGCAATTGGAGGTTTCCCGCCAGCGGGCGAAGCAAGCGGGGCTCGATCAGCAAGTCCGGTTCGAATTGCAGGACTATCGCGAGGTTTCGCGGCGGTTCGACCGGATTGTCTCGGTCGGCATGTTCGAGCATGTCGGAGTCAACCACTACCGCGCCTATTTCGAAAAGATCGCGAAGCTGCTGAAAGACGATGGGGTCGCGCTGGTGCACACGATCGGCCGTTCCGGTCCGCCAACGGTCACTGACAGCTTCATCCGGAAACATATTTTCCCGGGCGGTTACATTCCGGCGCTTTCGGAAGTTGCACCGGTGGTGGAGCGCGCCGGTCTTGTGCTGACGGATCTGGAAGTCCTGCGGCTTCACTATGCCGAGACCCTCAAGGCCTGGCGGGCAAATTTTGCCAATGCGCGGAACCGAGTGACAACCATGTATGATGAGCGATTCTGCCGTATGTGGGAATTTTACCTGGTGGCGTCCGAAGCATCGTTCAGATGGGGCGATCTCTGCGTCTTCCAGTTCCAGCTCGCCCGCAACAAGGCGGCAGTGCCATTGACCCGTGACTATTTGCCGGGCAGCGAGGACGCGTTGCGCCAGAAAGACAGCGGCCAGAAACGCCGCAAATCGCGACAGAAAGGGATTGTAACATCAACACATTGATGTTTCGCCGATATCGGCCGGACCAATTGCCGCTTGCTTGAAGCGCTCCCTCAGCGGCGGCCGCGTGAAAAGCGGGTACGGGAAAGAGTGACCGGGAATTGCAGCTTTCTTTGTTGCTGGCGGTTTTCTGCACATGGGGGCACTATGGCATGATGAAATACACGCTTCGACTTGTGTCTTTCCTGATGGGGACAATGGTGCTGGCCGCGTCCGTCCGCGCGGATGCACAGGACGAAGTTGTTGACGTCGAACTCGTTCTGGCGGTGGATGTATCGCTGTCCATGATGCCCTTCGAGCTCGAAATCCAGCGCAAGGGATATGCCGCTGCGATCGCAGATCCCAGCGTTGTCAAGGCGATCCAGCAGGGCGTACACGGGCGTATTGCCGTCACATACCTGGAATGGGCCGGCAATTTCAGCCATCGACAGGTGGTGCCATGGACAATTGTCGCCTCAATGGCGGACGCCAAGGCATTCGCCGCCTCGATCACCTCCAATTCCGGACGCGGCATGCGGCGTACGTCGATATCCGGTGCGATTGACCAGGCAGCCAGCCTGTTCGAGGCGAACGGAATCCGGGGCCTCAAGCGAGTCATCGACATTTCTGGCGATGGTCCGAACAACCAGGGAAGGCCGGTCACGCAGGCGCGCGACGACGCGGTCGCAAAAGGGATCGTGATCAATGGCTTGCCGCTGATGACGCTCGATTCCTCGCCTTACGGATCATTCGATATTCCGGATCTGGATCGCTACTATGCCGACTGCGTGATTGGAGGCCCCGGGGCGTTCATGGTGCCTGTCGACGACTGGGAGCAGTTTCCAGCCGCCATCCGCCGCAAGCTCGTGCTGGAACTGGCCGGCCTGCCTTCGCCTGCACCAGTCGTGCTGGCTGCCACAGGAAGTGAAGTGGATTCGCGTTCCGACTGCATGGTGGGCGAGAAGATCTGGCAGAGGCGTTTCCAGATGTTCGAGGACAACTGACGTGCCGAACAGGGTAAAATGCCCGATCCATCATAAGATGTATGAATATCTAAAATACAACCAGATTAAGCCGATGTTATAAACTTGTGTGTCATCCACGGGCCGTAACCTTTTGAAACCGGTATCGGCAGGGACATGGAATATCGGCCAATCAGGAATTTCTTGAACTTCGTCGCCGCCGATCATGCGGGGACCGCCACGGACAATGCAGAATTCGTGAGGCGATTGCGGCAGGCGCAATTGGCGAGTGCCGGCAAGCAGGCTGGTTCCATGATCCTGGCTCATGCGGTTGGCGCCCTTTTCCTCGGCGCGGCCGTTCTGGGGCCCTGGAACAGGGCTTTTGTCGCCGCTTGGCTGACGGTGTTCCTGGCCGTGCTGCTGATCGTGCCGCTCAAGTCCCTGTTCGAGCGGGGACCGCTCCCGGGCCTGACAGCCATGAACGATGCCCAGTCGCTTTCGATGACGCGCTGGCAGATGAACATGATAGGCGTTCTCTGGTCGGTTGCCGCGATTGTGCTTTATCCGGGGGGAACGGAGCCCGAGAAACTGCTGGTGGCAATCGCCCTGACGGGGTCGATGGCGTCGGGTGCCATGGCACTTCATGCAATTCCGGCCATAGCCGTGTCGTTTGCGGGCATCATGGCCTTGGGGCTGATTGCAGCGATTTCCCTTGATGGCAGTCCTGTCGCGCTGCCACTGGCCTTGTTTCTGGCCTTCCTGTTTGCCGCGATCATGCATGCGGTCAATGAAACGGGGCGCGTTTTCGTGCAGCATCTCGTCCAGCAATATGAACAGGAAAAATCAAAGGAACTCTTTTCTGTCCTGTTTCGCGATTTCGAGGACAGCAGTTCGGACTGGATGTGGGAAGTGGATGAGAGCGGGCGCCTCAGCCATGTTTCGCCGCAATTCTTCGTTGATGAGCGTTTCAAGGGCCATTCGTTTGATGACAAGGTGATCGGCCGTCGTTTGCGCGATCCCAAAAGCGTGGTCCGTGGTGACAGGGTGCCGGCGTTGCATCGCGATGTGTTGACAGCGTTTCAGCGGCAAGCACCTTTCAAGGAAGCCGTTGTTGCCATTCATATCGCCGGCAAATGGCGTTACTGGAGGCTTTCGGGGCGGCCGGTTCATTCCTCCGACGGCCGGTTCCTTGGCATGCGTGGCGCCTGTTCCGACATTTCCGATTCCTTCGAGGCGGAAAGCCGCCTGCAATACCTTGCCATGCATGATGCCATGACCGGTCTGCCAAACCGCGAGAATTTCAGCCGTGCATTCGATGCTGCGCTGGCGGGGGTGCAGGCAGGTGGCGGTCAGGTGGCCCTGCTGGCGATTGACCTCGACAAGTTCAAGATGGTCAACGATACGCTCGGCCACCAGGCAGGCGATGACGTGTTGCGCGCGGTGGCCGAACGGCTTTCCGGCCTCAATGCACCAAACATCACCTTTGCCCGCTTCGGCGGCGACGAGTTCTGTGCATTTGTCACCGGGCCGGATGCCGGCCGGCGCGCGGAAGAGCTGGCGAGGGTGATCGTCGATGTGTTGGCAGAGCCGGTTGACTTGTCTGCCGGCATGGCCGAGATCGGTTGCTCGATCGGTATCTCTGTCTGCCCGCGAGACGGGATGACGGCAGAGACGCTGCATCGCAATGCGGATCTTGCCCTGTACAGGGCCAAGAGTGCGCCGATCGGCGCATGGTGCGTCTTTGAACCGATCATGGATGCCACGGCCCGGAAGCTTCAGGATCTGGAATACGAATTGCGTTCGGCACTCAAGCGAAACGAGTTCGAGCTCTATTTCCAGCCGCTGGTCGATTCGCTCACCCGGGAGATAACCTGTTATGAAACCCTGCTGCGCTGGAACTCCGCGCGTTTCGGGCGGGTGCCACCCACGGAATTTATCCGGATCGCCGAGAAAACGGGCCTGATCCACGAGATCGGCGAATGGGTCATCGGCCGCGCCTGTTTCGAAGCGGCGCAATGGCCCATGCAGGCCGCGGTCGCCGTCAATCTGTCGCCGCGCCAGTTGGAAGGGTTCAGGCTGTTGAATACAGTCAAGACGGCGCTCGACAGCAGCGGTCTTCCGGCCTCGCGCCTGGAACTGGAAGTCACCGAATCGGCGCTCGAAGCGGAGCCGGATCATGCGGCCGGACTATTGCACCGCCTGCGTTCGGTCGGCGTCAGGATCTCGCTGGACGACTTCGGGACCGGATATTCCTCGCTCTCCTACCTGGTTCGCTTCCCCATCGACAAGCTCAAGATCGACAAGAGTTTTGTCCAGAACGCGATGTGTTCGGAGCAGAATCTGGCCATCGTGCGGGCAATCGTGTCTTTGGCGCGGTCCATGAAGGTCCGGACCACGGCCGAAGGCGTGGAGACAGAAGAGCAGGCGGCGTTTCTCCGCCTTGAAGGGATAAACGAGTTCCAGGGCTATCTCATAGGGCGTCCGAAGCCTGCTGCCCACATGGCAGCCGAAGCCGCCTGCCGCGCGATCAAGCGCGACGCCGGCTGAACCGGCCGATCAGCCTTTGGCGCTTGCCTGCCGGCTCTTCCTGTTCGCGCGCTCCTGCTGCGGTGAGCGGCCATGGACCTCACGGTAGCATTTGGAAAAATGGGAGGCGGAAACGAAACCGCAGGCAACCGCCACCTCGACAACCGGCATGTTGGACTGCAAAAGCAGGTGACGGGCCCGGTCAAGGCGGATTTCCAGATAATATCTCGCTGGCGAACGCCCCATTTCCAGCCTGAAGAGCCGCTCGATCTGGCGGCGCGACAGGCCCGCGTGGTCGGCGATTTCGACCAGGGACAGTGGCTCGGAGAGATGGGCCTCCATCAACTCGATGATGGACAGGACCTTCGAGTTCTGCACGCCCAGACGAGCGCGCAGCGGCAGGCGCTGGCGATCGGTCGACGAACGGACACGGTCGGTCAGCAACTGCTCGCATACGGCATTGACCAGACCCTCGGAATAGTCCTGGCGGATGCGGTCCAGCATCATGTCGAGCGATGCAGTTCCGCCTGCGCAGGTGCAGATGTTGCCATCCACCTCGAAAAGGTCGGCATGGACATCGACCTTGGGGAAGGCCTCGGCAAAGCCCGGCAGGTTCTCCCAGTGGATCGCGGCCCGTTTGCCGGACAGCAGGCCGGCGGAAGCAAGGATATGTGCGCCAGTGCAAAGACCACCCACCATGACGCCGCGATTGGCCTCTTCGCGCAGCCACGCGTTCGCGGCCCTGGAGACATGCTCTTCGACATTGATGCCGGAGCAGACAAAGATCATCGATGGACGCCCGGCACCCGTCATGAGGCGGCGTTCCTGCTCAAGACTGGTCGAAACCGCGCATTCCACGCCGTTGGATGCCTTGACCGGATGTCCGTCTATGGAGGTAAGGCGCCAGGTATAGACTTCCTCGCCGAGAATCCTGTTTGCAAGCCTGAGCGGCTCGATGGCCGTCGTGAAGGCTATCATGGAGAATTCCGGAACGAGGAAGAAAACGATCGTACGTGGCGATTGCATGTCCATCCTGCCCACTCCCGTTTTCTCGAACTTGTTCTTGCTTGCACAACCACGGCAAGCAGGCGGAAGACGCGACTTCAACCGATCAGGCCATACGGGTCAAGTGGCGCTTTGGGGGTCTTGTTGTCCTGAGTCAAGCGGTCAGATTGAACTTTCTGGCAAATTGCCGAACATGGTCACCATGACAGCAACGAAAGGCAGGGGGTGTCGCGTGGAGGGGGAAGATTTCACGATGGGAATCGAGGAGGAGTATCTCCTCGTCGATGCGCAGACACTCGATCTGGCAGCCGCTCCGGATGCCCTGATGCGCGATTGCGCGGCGGAACTGGAGAGCCAGGTTTCTCCGGAATTCCTGCAATGCCAGATCGAGGTGGGGACCCGCGTCTGCCGTTCCTCGGCCGAGGCGCGCTCGGATCTTGCGCATCTGCGCCGCACGATCATGGAGGTGGCCGGCCGTTATGGCTTGAAGCCGTTGGCGGTCTCCTGCCATCCCTTTGCCGACTGGCACAAGCAGCACTTTACCGACAAGGAACGCTATCGCGGACTGGAGCGGGATCTGGCGGGCGTCGTACGCCGGATGCTGATTTGCGGCATGCATGTCCACGTCGGCATTGCCGATGATGAGGCCCGGATCGACCTCATGGGGCAATTCAGCTATTTTCTGCCGCATCTGCTCGCGCTGTCGTGTTCCTCGCCTTTCTGGAAAGGCGATGACACCGGCTTGTCTTCCTATCGGCTGACCGTGTTCGACAACCTGCCGCGGACAGGCATGCCGCCGGACTTCGCCTCCTTCGCGGAATACCAGCGTTCGCTCGGGCTGCTGACCGGCTGCGGGCTTATCGAGGATGCCACGAAAATCTGGTGGGATGTCCGGCCGTCGTCGCGCTTCCCCACACTGGAAACGCGGATTTGCGATGTCAGCCCGCGGCTTGATGACGCCATTGCGATAGCGTCCATGGCGCGTTGCCTCATTCGCAAACTCACGCGCCTCAGGAAGAAGAACCAGCGCTGGCGCATCTACGATCGTTTCCTGCTCGGCGAGAACCGGTGGCGCGCGCAGCGCTACGGGATGGCGGAGGGACTGATCGATTTCGGAAGGCGTGCGGTTGTGCCCTTCGGCGATCTTCTGGAGGAAATGATCGAACTGACGGAAGAGGATGCCGCCCATTTCGGATGCGAATCGGAAATCCGGCATTTGCGCACCATGCAGGAGCGTGGATCTTCGGCTGACCGGCAGCGTGCCGTGTTCACATCCGCGATCGGGCAGGGGGCGGACCGTCAGGAAGCCCTGTGCGCGGTCGTGCAGTCGCTGGCAGATGAGTTCGGCGAGGGGCTTTGACCTCTTGCAAGCGAACGCCTGACGTGAAAACGCCGCCCGGGAGAGCGGCGTTTCAACTCATGGCTGGCAAGACCTTCATCAGCGACGCGCCCGGTCGAGATGCGGGTTGCCAATATCATTGCGCAGATGCTCCGGCAGCCGCTCGATCATCAGGCGGGTGCGTTCGCGCGTGCGATGCGCCTCGAGGCGCTGCATGTAGTGGCGAAGGTTGAACATTTCTCGTCTCCATATCCGGACCTGGCCAGGATGCATCTGTGACAGCGCGTCCCTCCTGTCTGGTTGCTTGTCTCTATGGCGAAGGGATACGGGCTTCTGGCGGGGAAGCGACGCGGAATTGCCGCCACGCGACCTTGCTGACGGCCCTTTCTCCGGGCTGTTGAAACCGGTGTCTCAGGCCATGTGGTCTGCGCGGAAATAGCCGATATCCTTTTGTATTTCGCCGGGCAGGGCATCGAGAATGCGTTGTGTACGGTAGCGGCGATACCGCTCGGCGGCGCGGGAAATCGTCGTGCTTATCGTGGTGCGGCGGACTGTCATGGGAGGTCTCCTTTCCGTCTTGCTGACGGGGAGACGATGCCCCTTGACTTGTGTTCAATCAAACGAAAAGGTGTGAATCGATCATTCAGAAAAAATGAAAGACGCGTCATGGGACAATCGCCACTCATCGATACCGATCTCTTGCGCACCTTCGTGGCCATAGCTGAAACCGGCAGCTTCACCCAGGCAGCCGAACAGGTGTTGCGTACGCCATCGGCGGTTTCCATGCAGATCAGGAAGCTGGAGGACTTGCTTGGCAAACCGCTCTTCGTGCGCGATAGCAGGTCGGTCTATCTGACTGCCGATGGTGAAATGCTGCTGGCCTATGCCCGGCGCATCCTGGCGCTCAATTCCGAAGCGGTATCGAAATTCATAGCGCCAGAAGTGGCAGGCGAGGTGCGGATGGGCGCGCCGGACGATGTATCGGAACGATATCTGCCCGACATGCTGCGCCGTTTTTCGCAAAGCCATCCCGGCGTGACGGTCAACGTCGTCGTGGAGAACACGAACCAGTTGATCGACCGGCTTGGCAAGGGGGAACTCGACCTGGCGATGGTGACATGTGGTGTCCATACGGCGGACAAGCAGGTGGACGTGCTGATGGAGGAGCCCTTGGTCTGGGCCTGCCTGAAAGGTGGATGCGCGGCGTCGCGGGATCCGCTGCCAGTGTCGGTCTGGGAAGACGGATGTTCCTGGCGAGGTGCTGCTCTGGGTGGGCTTGAACACGCCGGCCGCAGCTACAGGATCGCTTTCCAGACCGCCTACATCTCGGGTCAGCGCGCGGCCATCCTTGCGGATCTGGCCATTGCGCCGATGCCGGCTTCGTCGATCGCCGATCCCATCGTGGCGGCTCGACCAAGTGAAAACCTGCCGCCGCTGGGGACGTATCAGCTCGGCCTCATGGTTCGCGGCAACCCCAATTCAGCCGTCGATGCGGCGGCCGGTCATCTGCGTGCCTGTTTTGCGATGAAGGCAGCGGCCTGAGAACGGATGGCGCGCCGATCAGCGGGCGCGCCGTCCTCCGCGCCGGCGTCCGGTGCCGCTCTCGCCTGCATCGGACAAGATCTTTCGTTCAGGCAGCATCACTGCCTCGGCCAGGCGCGGAAAGGCGTCAACCTTGTTGGGCAGCGCCATGGCATTGACGAAGAGCTGCTGGAAGTCGGGTTCCAGCGCCGTCTCGATCTTCTCGATCCGCGATACGGCGCTCTCGATTTCGCGCCGGTGGTCGCGGTTGAGCAATGCCATCAGGGCGCCATCGCCGGCCGCGTTGCCGACGGCCTTCACTTCATCCAGGGTGCAATCGGGAATGAGCCCCAGCACCATGGCATATTTCGGGTCGATATAAGATCCGAACGCGCCGGCAAAGCGGATGGCATCGACCTTGTCGATACCCTTCTTCTGCATCAGCAGGCGGATTCCCGCGTAGAGCGCGGCCTTGGCAAGCTGGATCGCGCGGACATCGTTCTGGGTGACGACAATGCGCGGATTGGCTTCCTGCAGGACGTAGCCAAAGGTGCGTCCTTGTTCCACGATACGTGGAGAGCGTGCCGCAAGGGCGCCATCGACCACGCCGTCTTCCGATATGATGCCGGCAAGGAACATTTCAGCGACGACCTCGATGATACCCGATCCGCAGATACCGGTGACGCCGGTGCCGTTCAGGGAGGCCGGGAAACCGTCCTCGTCGGACCAGAGGTCAGACCCGATGACGCGATAGCGCGGCTCCAGCGTCTGCGAATCGATGCGCACGCGCTCGATGGCACCCGGTGCAGCGCGTTGACCACCCGAGATCTCGGCACCCTCGAAAGCCGGGCCGGTCGGGGAGGAGCAGGCAACAGTGTGCCTGGCATTGCCCAGTACGATTTCGGCATTGGTGCCGACGTCGACCAGCAGCATTTCCCTGTCCTGCCGGTAGGGCCCTTCCGACAAGGTCGCGGCGGCTGCATCCGCGCCGACATGGCCTGCAATGCAGGGCAGGACATAGGTGCGCGCACCCGGATTGACGCCGATGCCGATTTCGGCTGCGGAGAAGGACAATGCGCCCGATGCCGCAAGCGCAAAGGGCGCGCCGCCCAGTTCAGTCGGGTCAATGCCGAGAAACAGGTGGTGCATGACCGGATTGCCGACAAACACCGTGTCGAGAATGTCTGCCCTGTCGGCGCCGGCCTCGTTGCAAACCTTGCCGATGAGGCCGTTGACGGCCTCACGCACTGCCACCGTCATGGCTTGCCGGCCTTCCGGGTTCATCATGACATAGGAGACACGGCTCATCAGGTCCTCGCCGAACCGGATCTGCGGGTTGGACGTGCCCGACGAGGCGGCAATGCGCCCGGACAGAAGCGACACGAGATGCATGGCAATGGTCGTGGAGCCGATGTCGCAGGCAACACCCCAGGCTTCGTTCTTGAGGCCGGGCCAGAGCGCGATGATCGTGGGACGATCCGATGTTGCGTCATGGTGAATGGCTGCTGTGACGGACCATTTGCCTGCTCGCAGGATCGACTGGACCTGCGGCACGAGGCGGAAATCCACCGACAGGTTTTCATAGCCCCAATCGCGGGAAAGGGCGGCTTTCAGCCGGTCCAGATCGCCCAGCGGCTTGTGCATGTCAGGCTCTTCCACCTCGACATAGCACAGCCCGATTGCCGGATTGCGCTCAATCAGCCTGTCGGTTGCCTTCTTGCGCACGACTTGTGCATTGACGACGGAATCCTGCGGCACATCGATGACAAGATCGCCCTCGATCAAGGCTGAACAGGACAGGCGTCGTCCTTCGGCAAGAGCGCCGCGCTTTTCCGTGTAGCGGGCTTCCTTGGCCGACCAGCCGGAAATGCCGGATGCATCGGATGTGATGCCGTGCTTGGCGAAATGGCCAGTCTGCACTTCAATCTGGCACCGGCCACAGATGCCGCGGCCACCGCATACGCTCTCCACATAGACGCCGAGTTCGCGTGCGGCATCCAGCACGGACGTGCCCTTTGCAAAGCGTCCGCGCTTGCCGGACGGCATGAAAAGAACGAGGTGGTCGGTGGACATCATGTTGCTGGGTCCTGAATGATGCTCATCGGGAAAATGCGATGATTTTGCTTAAGCGAAGGACAGCGGATATCCGGCATGATGCGGTCGTTCCTGAAGGAGGTTCGATCATGCCATTCACGCTCCTGTCCGCAGTTCTTTCGGCCTTCTTTCTGGTCCGGATCTTAAAGGGACCATGGTTCCGCCATCCGCATTACCTCGGGCTGGCCATAATCGGCTCGATCGCTGGCAAACTGCTCGTAGCCAGTTTCGCGCCTGATCTCGCCAGCGGCATGGTGGCGGGAAGTCTTGCGCCCCTGATCGGTGCCGCTATCGCGATCATGGCCTTCGATCGCGTCACGGACGTGTGAGCGGCAGAAAAGGCCGCCGCCCCGATTTGCATTGCCGTTACGCCATCGGCCACCGTCGCCCTCAGGCCTGGGTGCGGCGCGCTGCCCGTCCGCCGCGGCGGCCGCCCCCGGCGGCAGGGGCGGCAGCAACAGGCGCAGGGGCTGCGCCGGCATGCGGCTTGTAGTCCTTGTAGGTGCGGATCCAGTTCATGCAGTCGGGATCGGTCCCGTTGAGCACATTAGCCGCACGCACCATTTCCATTTCCTGGGGACGGCATGGATTCATGATGGCCGACGTCATGCCGGCGCCGATGACCATCGGAATGAAACCGGCATTGATGCCGTGGCGGTGCGGCAGCCCGAACGAGATGTTGGAAAGGCCGCAGGTCGTGTTGACCTTCAACTCGTCGCGCAGACGGCGCAGAAGCGCAAAAACCTGCTTGCCTGCCGTACCCATGGCGCCGATCGGCATGACCAGCGGGTCAACGACGATGTCGTGGGCGGGAATGCCGTAATCGGCGGCGCGCTCGACAATCTTTTTTGCCACGGCAAAACGGACATCGGGATCCTGCGAAATGCCGGTTTCGTCGTTGGAGATGGCAACAACAGGCACATCGTACTTCTTGCAGAGCGGCAGGATAGCCTCCAGCTTTTCTTCCTCGCCGGTCACCGAATTGACCAGCGGACGGCCCTTGGCCACCTTCAACGCTGCCTCGATTGCGGCGGAGACGGAAGAATCGATCGACAGTGGCACGTCGACCAGGGCCTGAACGATTTCAAGCGTCTGGACCAGCAATGCCGGCTCCGTGGCATTGGGGTCGACAGCCGTGACGCCCGCATTGACATCGAGCATGGTGGCACCGGCAGCAACCTGCTCGAGCGCATCCTTCTTGACCGTCTCGAAATTGCCTTCCACCATCTCCGCGGCCAGCTTCTTTCTGCCGGTCGGGTTGATGCGCTCGCCAATGACGCAGAACGGCTGGTCGAAACCGATGACGACCTCTCGGGTCGCGGAAGCCACGATGGTGCGGGTCATGCCTGTCTCCTTTGATATAAAGACTTCTTTATATCGTTATCTGATTTCCTTCAAGCCCCTGATCGGAGCCGTTGTCAATTGCTGTCGACGACGTCGGCGACTATGGCGGCGGGCCGTTCGGTCTCCTCGGCCATGATCTCCTCGAGGCGTTCGGCGATGACGGCGTCGTCTGGGCGGCTTTCGCGCTGCCAGGGCTTGCGGCCCTTCAGGACGCCGGATTCGTGCACGATCTCAGCGACGAACTCCTCCTGCCGGTAGGCCATGACATGGACCCCGGAAACGCCTTCGATTTCCTTGACCTCGTTCATGATGTCGATGCACAGGCGCTTGCCTTCGCGCTTCTGCTTCTCGGCGCCTTCGAGGCGCTTGATGACCGAATCGGGGATGTGCACACCGGGCACGTTGGACCGCATCCATTTTGCGGTTCGTGCAGAGGCCAGCGGCCCGACGCCGACGAGGATGAAGCACTTTTCGTGCAGGCCCATATCGACGACGCGCTTCATGTATTCGCGCAACATGGGGACGTCGTAGCAATACTGGCTTTGCACGAACTGGGCGCCGGCGGCGATCTTCTTGGCGAGACGGTGCGGACGGAAATCGTAGGGCGGGGCAAAGGGGTTGATGGCCGCGCCGAGAAAGACATGGGGTGGCGAGGTGATCGGACGGCCGGACAGGAAACGCTGTTCATCGCGCATTGTGCGGACCGTTTCCAGCAGCGACATGCAGTCGAGGTCGAAGACAGGCTTGGCACCCGGCTGGTCGCCGGCCTGCACCCCGTCTCCGGTCAGGCAGAGCATGTTGGCCACGCCCATGGCTGCCGCGCCCAGGACATCGCCCTGTATGGCGATGCGGTTCTTGTCGCGGCATGCGATCTGCATGATCGGGGCATAGCCCATGCGAGTGAGCAGTGCGCAGATGCCGACGGAGGACATGTGGCAATTGGCGCCGGATGCATCGACTGCGTTGATGCCGTCAACCCAGCCGTCGAAAATGGCCGCGCGTTCATAGACTTCCTGCGGATCCGCGCTGTCGGGCGGGTTCAGTTCGGCGGTCACGGCAAATTCGCCGCGGCGCAGGACGCGCTCCAGCCGGCCACGGGAAAAATGGCCTGGCAACGGATCCAGCGGCGCGGACGGGTCGAACGGATTGGTGTCGGGAGACGTGGTCATTTCGTTCAGTTCCTTGCGGCGTCGCGATCAGCGGCTGCATTGGCGGTGACGCGAAGCCAGGCGGAGGTCTCGCGAAGGCTCTGGTCCACCGGCTTCTGCACATTCATGATGTTGGAGCGGCCCTCACGCATGGTTTCGGTTCCCTTCCAGGCCTGCACCCAGACGCAGGGCATGTCCGGCTCGACCTCGCAATGGCCGTTGGCGCGCACGCCGCCGCATGGGCCGTTGCGCAATTGCTTGGGGCAGTTCATCGGGCAGGACATGCCCGTGGAGGAGAGAATGCACTGGCCGCACATGCGGCAATCGAACAGCAGGCCCTTGACCCGTTTTTCGACAAATTTCACCGGAGGCTCGGCACGCTTGTAGCCAACAGCCCGCCAGAACGGGTGCAATGCCAGGAAAAGGCCTGAAAAACGCGCATAGAGCCATTCAAGCGCACGGGCGTGACGCACGGACCAGAGCCGGATCGTATAGGCTTTTCGCGCCCGCGATACCGGCGATACGCCTGATGGAACATAGGCCGAGGGCGGACCCTTCGCTGCCTTCTTGCTTGCGGTCGCGGTCTTGACCGCAGGTTCAGGTGCCATCGCGTCCTCCCGATTGGACAAGGGCCACAAGACGGTCCTTTGGCCATGCTGCTTCCATTTCGGCCGCCGCCTTGTCGGCTTCAGCCTCCAGATCGTCTCCCACGGCGACGGGTGCAGCCCGCCGCCATTCTTCCAGATAGGCATCCGTATCGGCTGCGCCGGAGCGCATGGCGGCCATGTCAATGGCCTCGGCAAAGCGTTGCGAGAGTTCCCGCTTGGCCGTTCTGCGACCCTGTTTGACAATCACCTGGGCGGGGATATCGCGCCAATAAACGATGACGAGATCAGCCATGATCCGGTTTCCTTTCTTTCGTGGATGACAATTGCGGAGGCCGCGCGTGCCCGCTGGTTGCCGCGCGACGCCGGAAATTTCAAAAGCGACAGGGGAAAAATTTGACGGTCAACCCATCATGCCGGCGACGAAGCCCGCAGCCACGCCCGCGGCCCCGATCACCGCTACGATGATGACGAGGGAAATCACGCCGACCGCGGCGCCTATGCCCAGCAGCACGCCATCGCGTTCGGACAAGGCCAGGGCAAGGAGGGTGGCGGCAAAGGCGGGCAGCCAGTTGCCGAGCGGTACGGGAAGGATCACGGCTATGGCGAGCACAAAGATGGCAAGGCCAAGCATTCGGTCAGCCTGGCCGCGCGACAGCGGCCAGTAGCGCGGCTTGATGAAGCGCTCCAGGCGCTCCAGGCGCGGTACAAGCCTGGAGATTGCGTAGTCAACCTTTTCGCGCGCCAGGCTCTTGGAGAGAACGTAGCGGGGGAGCCAGACCGTCTGGCGCGACAGGACCATTTGTGCCGAGACGATGGCCAGTGGAATGCCAAGGATGACGGACGTGCCGGGCGGAAGCGGCAACAGGTTGATCGCGCCGCAGACGATCAGCATGGCCGCGAAGGAGCGGTCGCCGAGCGCATCCCTGATGGCGGCGACCGAAAGCGGGCCGTCCGTCGAGGCAGCAAGTTCCCGCAACACGGTCGATAGCCGGCGTGGCGGGTCTTGGGGCGGTTGCACCGCGATGAACTGGTTGGTCATGCTGTACCGGTTCGTCTCTACCTGGCTGCCTTTGCAGCAGGGGATTGTCACATAGTTCCGGAATATGAAAACCACAAGTCAGCTTGACGCCGCATCGAGAAGCGCACCGGTCAGATCGCCATAACCGGTGAAGCGGCGTTCGTAGTCCAGACCCAGGAAATCCGCTGCCCAGCGCGCCTTGGCATCAAGCGCGGGGTCTTCGCTCTGGGCGAGATAGACCAGCTTGGTGTAATTGCCGAACATCATGGCGATGAGTTCGGGATGGCGGTCGAGTTTCAACGGCTCCATGATGAAGGCTTCGAACTGGCGGGCGATCAGGTCTGTCAGATAGAAGACGGTGACATCGTCTTGGCTCTCACGCAGGAACCTCTCGGTGCCGGTGTAGAATGCGTAACAATGGGGTCCCTCGATACGCGCCAGTCCCTCTTCCTGACAGATCCGGTCGAGTTCGCCCTGCGTGCCGCATTCGGCATAGCCGATGAAAATGCGGCTGAAACCTTCAGCGCGCGCCTCGGCGATCTTCTCACGCATGGCCGGTGCGATCCGCCCCGGCGTGTTGTGCCAGATGGCTGGCAGACAAGTCAGGTCGATATGGTCCAGCCCGTTGGCTTCGCATATGGCCACGATCTCCCGCGCTATGGCGCCGCATGCGATGACGCGCACACCATCGCGGGGGATAGGTGCGGGAAGGGCGGTCATCGTCTCAATTCCATGATGTCGAAGCGCGACTCCAGATGCGGCGCGGGAAATTCCAGCCGCAGCCGGCCGTCATCGAGCAGAAAGGCAAAGGCGACTTCATCGCGCTCGTTGTTTTGCGGGTAGGGCAGGGGTTCCTCGTAGGAATAGTGGCCGGCGCCAAGGAAGATCAGGCGCTTGTCGCCGTCATCGAAGAAGTGGCCCGTCACCCGTTGCGAACCGGTCAGTTTTTCCAGATACAAGCCAGCGCCACTTTCGGTAATGCGGCACCGGAACCAGGAATAGGTCACCAATGCGGCCGGCCCGTCCAGCTTGGTGATACGGCATTGCCAGTTGCCGGTCAGGTCTGCTCCGGAAAAGGAAACCGGATCACCATCGAGAATCTCGTCGAGTTGCGCAATGTCGGCGGGCGCACCACGGGCACGGGCAACCGCAATGGCGCGGGTGCGGGTCTCATCGAAGGCGGCAAGTCGCTGCCGGTCAATGTCAGTGATGAGGGACTCGATCCCGCCCGTGGCGTTGGCCGGTCCGGCGGAACCGGCCAGGGCCATCAGGACGACTGAAGCGATTGCGGCGCGAGTCATGCCATGCCTCTCCTTTCAGGAGCTGGCGCAGGCACGATCGGGACCGCGGGTGGCCAGTCTCAGCCGGCCGCTGCCTGATTGTGCTTGCGCTTCATGAAGTCTTTCGCCGTTTCCACCGCAACCGCGGCGTCACGGCAATAGGCGTCCGCACCCACGGCCTTGCCGAACTCCTCGTTGAGAGGGGCGCCGCCGACCAGCACGACATAGTCGTCGCGAATGCCCTTTTCCTTCATCGTGTCGATGACGACCTTCATGTAGGGCATGGTGGTCGTGAGCAGCGCTGACATGCCCAGAATGTCCGGATTGTGCTTCTCGATGGCTTCAAGGTAGTTCTCGACAGGGTTGTTGATGCCGATGTCGATCACGTCGAACCCTGCGCCTTCCATCATCATGCCAACCAGGTTCTTGCCGATGTCATGGATATCGCCCTTGACCGTGCCGATGACCATGGTGCCGAGCTTCGGCGCGCCGGTTTCCGCCAGCAGCGGGCGCAGGATGGTCATTCCGGCCTTCATGGCATTGGCGGAAAGCAGCACTTCCGGCACGAAGAGAATACCGTCGCGGAAGTCCTCGCCAACGATGCGCATTCCTTCGACGAGTGCCTTGGTCAGCACGTCATAGGGCACCCAGCCGCGATCGAGAAGAATGCGCGTACCTTCCTCTATCTCTTCCTTGAGACCGTCGTAGAGGTCGTCCATCATCTGCTGGACAAGTTCCTCGTCATCGAGTTCCGACAGGATGATCTCGTCGTCGCCAGCCATGGTCAAATCCCTCTTCAAATGTCGCGCGGCACACCGATGACCGCTTCATCATGCGAATATCCGGCTCCCGTGCCGGAGGGATGCACGAATTGCGACGCGGCCGGATGCAAAATGCGACCGCCCGCATCCTGATTGTCGGATATAGCGCTTGTGACGCCGTGGCAAGGGAGTTGCGCAAGCCCGACGAACCGATGCAGGCCGGTGCAGCCGCCTCGTGTCGCCGGTAGCCAAGTCCTTGACGCGGCTGGGGCAGGTGTGGCCGCGGGGCGAGCCGTAGACTTATCCGGACAATGCCCGTGACGGGTGCCGATTTCGAGACAACGGTGACAGGAATGACCGAGGATACCGACCAGCTGACGACCAGTGCCGCCAGTGCACCGCGCGAACGCCGCGGGAGGGGTGAACGTTCAGGTGCGGCGGCCCGCCGGGCGGCGCGTTCGGGTGGCGGACCGGGCCAGTCGCTCACCTACATCACCCGAAAGGTCCCGACCTACGAAGTCCTCTCGGAGGAGGGGCTGGCGATCATCGAATCCAATGCGGACACCATTCTGGAAGAGGTGGGAATCGAGTTTCGCGATGATGCGGAGGCGTTGCAGATGTGGCGCGACGCTGGCGCCGACGTGAAAGGCGAGCGGGTACGGTTTCCCAAGGGCCTCTGCCGCGAACTGCTCAAGTCAGCGCCCTCTTCCTTCACGCAGCATGCGCGCAATCCCGCCAAATCAGTGCAGATCGGCGGCGACAGCACGGTTTTCGTTCCCGTCTACGGCCCGCCTTTCGTCCGCGATCTCGAGGGCAATCGCCGTTATGCCACGATCGAGGACTTCCAGAATTTCGTGAAGCTGGCCTACATGGCGCCGTCCATGCACCATTCTGGCGGCACGGTCTGCGAGCCGGTCGACGTGCCGGTGAACAAGCGGCACCTGGACATGGTGATGGCGCACATGACGCTGTCCGACAAGCCGTTCATGGGATCGGTCACCGCCCCTGAGCGTGCGCAGGACACCGTGGACATGTGCAAGATCCTGTTCGGCGAGGAATTCGTCGACAACAATGCGGTCGTCATCAACCTGATCAATGCCAATTCGCCGATGGTGTTCGACGACACGATGGTGGGCGCGGCCAAGGTTTATGCGCGCAACAACCAGGCCTGCATCGTCACGCCCTTCATCCTTGCCGGTGCGATGAGCCCGGTCACCGTGGCGGGAACGCTGACGCAGGTGCTGGCTGAAGTGCTGGCAGGCGCGGCCTTCACGCAGCTCGTGCGTCCGGGGGCACCGGTGCTCTTCGGCACGTTTGCCTCCTCGATCTCCATGCAGTCGGGTGCGCCCACCTTCGGCACGCCGGAGCCTTCGCTCGTCTCCTACGGCGCTGCGCAACTGGCGCGGCGTCTCGGCCTGCCTTTCCGCACCGGCGGATCGCTGACCGCCTCCAAGGTGGCCGATGCGCAGGCTGCCTATGAAAGCGCCAATACACTCAATTCCACCCTGCTGGCGGGTACGAATTTCGTGCTGCATTCGGCGGGCTGGCTGGAGGGCGGGCTGGTCTCGTCCTATGAAAAGTTCATGATGGACATCGATCAGCTCGGCATGATGCAGCGCCTGGCGCAAGGCATCGACCTTTCGGAAAACGGGCAGGCCATGGATGCGATCCGCGAGGTCGGCCCCGGTCAGCACTATCTTGGCTGCGCGCATACCCAGGCCAATTTCCAGGAAGCCTTCTACCGCTCCTCGATTGCCGACAACAACTCCTTCGAGCAATGGCAGGCAGAAGGCCAGAAACCGGCCCATCAGCGTGCCAATGAGCTGGCACAGAAATGGCTCGATGCCTATGAGGCTCCGTTTATCGATCCTGGTATCCTTGATGGCCTGACCGATTTCGTCTCGAAGAAGAAGGAATCGATGCCGGACGCCTTCACCTGAAAGGATGAGACCGAAACGGCTGGCCGTGCCCGGATCGCTTCCATGATCCATGAGGATGTCTGGCGGCGACCGGTGCGCGGGCTCTAGCCGGGCGGTTTTGTCGCCGCGCGGCCCCGACATGCTTTGACCGGCTCACGAAAACCACTAGGCTTCGTCTGATTGACCGGCTGGCGGTTTCGCTGGCCCCCACGCAAACGGAGAGCCGCATGCATCTGAAAACGCTGTCGATTACTACCGGCGCCGGAACCTGCCCGGCAAAACTTTTCCTGCCGGACGGGCCAGCGGCGGCGAGCGTCCTTTTCTTCATGGATGCCTTCGGCCCCCGCCCGGCGCTGGATGCCATGGCCGGGCGGCTTGTCGGCGAAGGTTATGCGGTGTTGCTGCCGGATCTGCTCTATCGGTGCGAGGACCGTTCTGCCTTCGATGCGCGCACGACCTTTTCCGACCCTGAACGCGGGCCGCTGCTTAAATCCATGCTGGCGGCCACCCCGCAGGCTGTGACGATCGAGGACTGCGCCTATTTTCTGCTAGCACTCGATTCGGAAGGCCTGACCGGGCCTGTCGGTGTCACCGGCTACTGCATGGGCGGGGCACGGGCGCTCAACGCCGCCGCGCATCATCCCGACCGTATCGTGGCGGCGGCAAGCTGGCATGGCGGAAACCTTGCCGGGGACATTCCGGACAGTCCGCATCTCCATGCCGGCAGTATCCGCGCCCGGGTCCATGTCGGCGTGGCTGGCGACGACGGCAGTTTCCCGCCGGCGCAATCCGCACTCTTCGCCCAGGTTTTCCGTGAGGCCGGTGTCGACTACACGCTGGAGAACTATCCCGCCTGCCGCCACGGCTGGTGCGTTCCCGATCATACCGTTTATGACGAAGAAGGTGCCGAGCGGCACTGGAAGCGCCTGCTCACGCTATTCGAAGAGACCCTGAAAACCTGACGCGGCGCGATCATGGCGACAGGCAAGCACCTGCTTGAGGACATTGCCGGCGCGCTGGCGCCCTTCGGCCTGATGGTGCGGGGCGGCTTCGATTTCCGGGCGGACGATGCCGCGCCTGCCGGTCCCGGCGGACGCATGGCGCGCAGCGTTCTGCTCGTCGGACATGCCGGAGGCTCGATCTGGGCTCCCTTTTCCGCTTGGCGCGCACAGCGGTCTGGCGAGGCCGGCAATCCGCTCGATGCATGGTCGAGGCAGGTCATCGGCGGCGTGGCCGGGCTTGCGGGCGCGCACGCGGTTTTCCCCTCGGATCCGCCCTATCTGCCTTTCCAGCAATGGGCCATGCGGGCGGAAGGGCTGTGCCCGTCGCCACTCGGAATACTGATGCATCCGGCCTACGGCTTGTGGCATGCCTATCGCGGTGCAATCTTGTTCAACGAGGCTCTGGCCTTGCCGCCCGCGCGGCCCGTGGCGCATCCGTGCGATTCCTGCCATGGCAAGCCCTGTCTCGGCGCCTGTCCGGTCGAAGCCTATTCGCCGGCCGGATTCGACGTGCAGGCCTGCCGCAGCCATGCCAGTTCCCTGGCCGGAGACGCCTGCCGGGGTGGTTGCCTCGCCCGGATGGCCTGTCCGGTTGGCGCCAGTTACCGGTATTGCGAAGAGCAACAGCGCTTTCATCAACGGGCGTTCCTTGGCGCCTGATCATTTTTTCACCTTGCACCCAAGGATCGCCTTGCCTGCCGCGTCCAAAGGCCGATGATGCATGCGATGAGCGAAATGGCCGGTCACGGTTCGGACGTGCAGGAAACGGCGCTTGCGGCGGCGGGCGGCGATCGTGCGGCCTTCGCCCGGCTTGTCAACGACCACTATGATCTGATCCACCGTATCGCCTTGCGCTGGAGTGGAAACCGCGCCGATGCCGAGGACATCGCCCAGTCGGTCTGCATGAAGCTGGGTGGCGCGATCAGGAAATTCCGTGGCGATGCGGCTTTCACCACATGGCTCTACCGCATGACGATCAATGCCGCGCGGGATCACCATCGCGCAGCGAGGCGGGATGAGCGCCATGCCCACGCCCTCGCCATGCAGGCGCTGGTGGATCATCAGTCCACTACGCCGGATTGGCCGCCGGAAGACGAGACGCAGGCGCTCTGGGCGGCCGTGCGTGACCTGCCGGACAAGACGCGCGAGGCCGTGATGCTGGTTTACGCGGAAGAACTGAGCCATGCCGAGGCTGCCCGGATCCTCGATTGCAAGGAGGCCACGGTTTCCTGGCATGTCCATGATGCGAAAAAACGCCTGGCCGCGCTTTTGCGGCCCGGCGGGGAGACGTGACCATGACCGGTGACGAAACGTTGAAACAATTGGCAGCGCGTGGCCATGCGGCACCGCGCCCGGAGGCGCGCGAGCGTGCCGTGATGGCGGCCATGGAGGCCTATGACGCCGCCGCCACCGATGCAGATAAAAAAACTTCGGCCGCCCCCCAAGGATCGGTGGGACAGGGGCGTCTCATCTCCATCGCAAGCAGAGCATGGAGAAACGTCATGAACCCGAAATCCCTTGCCGGGCCGGTCGCCGCCGCCATTCTTGTCCTCCCCCTTGGCGGCTATCTCGGCTGGCAGATGATGGAGACATCCCCGCTGGTCCGCAGTCAGCAACCTGCGGGCATGGGCGACATGGCAAGCAGCAAGTCAGACGCGCCGAAGGGCGAGCCGGAGGTGGCAGCAAGCACGAAGGACGATGACGCCAATGCACCATCGCTGCCTGAGAGCGGGCTGGCGGCCGGACAGCAGGTTCCGGCTGCGCCGCGCGAGGAAGCCCTGATGCGGCCGATCCCGGCCTTGCAGGATGCCGTCAACGGGTCGAGCGCCCCGGGAAACCCCGGTCCCTCAGCAGCCAAGCAGATGATGCGCAGCATGCCGCTGCGTCCCGATATCGCGCCCGTTCCACGGTCGGAAAACCGCGACCGGGTGGAGGCGTTCGACGGCAATCCGGTGCGCGCGGCGCAGGAACATCCGGTCTCGACCTTCTCGATCGATGTCGATACCTCGTCCTATGCCTTCATCCGTTCACAGCTCAATGCGGGGCGTCTGCCAGCGCCTGACACGGTGCGGGTAGAGGAGCTTATCAATTATTTCCCCTACGACTGGCCGGTTGCCGACAATGCCGGTCAGCCCTTCAAGCCGACGGTCACAATCGCGCCGTCGCCCTGGAATGCCCATCGAAAGCTGATGCATATCGCGATCAAGGGCTATGAGGTGCAGGCGGAGACGCGTCCGCGCGCCAATCTGGTTTTCCTGGTCGATACGTCCGGTTCCATGAATGCGCCGGACAAGCTGCCGCTGCTGAAGACCTCGTTCCGATTGCTGCTGGGCAAGCTCGATGCCCGGGACACGGTTTCCATCGTGACCTATGCGGGCTCGGCCGGCGTGGCGCTGGAGCCGACTGCGGCCTCTGACAAGGCGGCAATCCTGGCGGCCATCGATGCGCTCGGCGCGGGCGGGGCCACGGCGGGAGCCGCGGGAATCGAGACCGCTTACCGGCTTGCCGAGCAGAACTTCCTGGAGGATGGCGTCAACCGGGTGATGCTGGCGACAGACGGAGATTTCAATGTCGGGCCTGCGTCGGACGAGGAATTGAAGCGCATGATCGAGGACAAGCGCAAGAAGGGTGTCTTCCTCTCGGTTTTCGGGTTCGGGCGCGGCAACTACAATGACCAGCTCATGCAGGTGCTGGCGCAGAACGGAAACGGTTCCGCTGCCTATATCGATACGCTCGGCGAGGCGCAGAAGACGCTCGTCGAGGAGGCGACGTCCACGCTGTTTCCGATTGCAAAGGACGTGAAGATCCAGGTGGAGTTCAATCCGGCCATGGTCGCGGAATACCGGCTCGTCGGCTACGAGACGCGGGCGCTGAACCGCGAGGACTTCAACGACGACCGCAAGGATGCCGGCGACATCGGCTCCGGCCATTCGGTGACCGCGATTTACGAGATCACGCCGAAGGGCAGCCCGGCACAACAGATCGATGAGCTGCGTTACCAGACCGCGCCGGCGGAAACGGCCGGCGATGGCGGGTCCGGCGAATATGGTTTCGTCAAGATCCGCTACAAGCAGCCCGACAGCGACACGTCGAGCCTCATTACCCGACCGGTCACCGGGGACGACGAGATTGCATCGCTGGACGAGGCGTCCGACGATTTGCGCTTCTCTGTGGCGGTGGCGGGATTCGGCCAGAAACTGCGCAAGGCGAGCCAGGTCGACGATACCGGCTGGGATGCGATCGCGACGCTGGCGGCCAGCGCGCGCGGCCCGGATCCCTATGGCTATCGCGCGGAATTCCTGCGGCTCGTGCAGATTGCGAAATCGCTGGAGAACGCACCGTGACAAGCGGCTGCGCCTGGAACGGCTCTCGCGGCGTCGCGTTTGAAGGCAAGAAGGTGAATCAAGTCCGGGTGTTGCACGGCTTTGTTCAAACGGTGAATCAGGTTGTGCAACACGCCGCGCGCGGCGTCCGGAAAACCAGGCTTGGCAAAAAGGGAGCAGATCGGATGGCAATCGACAGGCGGATGGTGCTGGCAGGAAGTCTCCTCGGTGGTCTTCTTGCCGTCAGCGGACCGGCGGAGGTGAGGGCCGAGAACGATCTTTGCCCCGTGGTAGCATCGCAGGACTGGGAGGCGTGGCTCTCGCGCACGCCGTTCTCCGGTGACCGGTTGATGCTGCATGTGCGCGGCACGGTTTCCCTGCCGACACCGGGCTACACGGTCAACCTGCGCGAGGGGCCGCTCACGCGCTCCTTCCCGCCAACCCAGATGGTCGTTCTGGAAGTGCGGGAGCCGATCAACCGGATCGGCACCCAGGTGGTCGACGACCGTCGAGTCAGCGTCATCCTGCCGGGCCAGGAAAACTACAAGTCCGTGCGCGTGGTCTGCGGAAAGACGCTGCTGCATGAGTTCAGCGACGTTCCGCTCCTGCGCTGATCGTTTCCGGTTCAGGCCAATGCCTCAGCCGCGGCGGCGGCCGCGCCGTTCGCGCCCTGCGCTGTCGCCGGTTCCCGCGCCACTGGCATCGGCCTGCTTGTTGCGCATCGGACCAACCTTCGCGACGATTTCCTCAATGGTCGGGCGCGGTGCGCGGGCATGGCTGTCTATCGCCTGGCGCATGGCGGCAAGATGCTCGCAACGTGTGCCGCAGCATCCGCCGATGATCCGCGCACCCGCATCCATGGCGAGGCGGGCATATTCGGCCATGAGGTCCGGCGTGCCCGAATAGACGATCTCGGTGCCCTTGAATTCCGGGATGCCGCAATTGGCCTTGACCACGATGGCGGCTTCGGGATCGGCGCCGGACATGTCGAGCAGGGTGGAGAGCATGTCGGATGCCCCTACGCCGCAATTGGCGCCCACCGCGACGGGCGCTTCGCCAAGGCCATCGGCAACGTGATGGATGTCTTTGGGATGCAGGCCCATCATCGTGCGACCGGCCGTATCGAAGGAGCCCGTGTAGACATATGGAAGGCCAACACGATTGGCGGCTTCCACCGCCGCGCGGATTTCCTCCGGCGCGCTCATGGTTTCGATCCAGGCGACATCGACGCCACCATCCTTCAGCCCCTGCATCTGCTCGGCAAAGGCATCCGCTGCTTCGTCATGGGTCAAGGCGCCGAGCGGTTGCAACAGTTCGCCGGTCGGGCCGACGGACCCAGCCACGATGACCTTGCGCGGCGCCTTGTCGGCGACGGCGCGGGCAAGCCGGGCGGCCTTCATGTTGAGTTCATGGACACGGTCCTGGCCATTGTGAAGCTTCAGACGATGGCGCGTGCCGCCGAAACTGTTGGTCAGTATGATATCCGATCCGGCATCGACGAAGTCCTGATGCAGTTTCGTGATCCTGTCGGGATGGTCGGCGTTCCAGAACTCCGGCGCATCGCCCGATTCCAGGCCCATGGCAAAGAGGTTTGTGCCGGTGGCGCCATCGGCGAGGAGAACGCCTTTTTCAGCCAGCAGATCGGAGAGCGCGTTTGTCATGGCAGGATTCCTGACGTTTGGAAAAAGCAGTCATAACCACATAAAGAAGTCTTTATATCTTTGCAAGGCGCCCTGCTGCCCGCGGTCAGGCGTAGCGGCGGCTTTCCGCTTCGCCTGCCTCGTCTTCCAGCCCGAGCTTGCGGTAGGTTGCGGCGAGCATCCGGTTGAGCGGAATGCCGCAGGGATCGTAAAGGCGGCGCATTTCCATCATCTGTTGTGCCTGCACGAGATTGCCGGCCTTGCGATGCGCATCCAGCAGGATCTGTTCAAACAGGTCACGCTGTGCATGGCTGCCGCCCGCTTCGGCCATGCGTGGCAGGGCAAGCGCCATCAACCGCGCCGCTTCGCCATGACGGCCTTCCATATGCGCGGTGATCGCGCGCGCCGCAGGCAGGGCGACATCGCGCCAGACCGCAACATCGAAACCGGTTTCGTCCAAGGCGCGCTCCTCGATGGCCTGCATCAGTGTTGCTGCCTCGCCAAGGCTGGCCCGTTGCAGCCCGTAAAGGTATTGCAGCGTCAGAAACGCGTTGATCGTGTCACCGTGGCGGGGCTTGAGCCATTGGGCGAGGTCGGCCCATCGGTCACCCACATCCATGCCCGCCATTTCCATGCGTGCCAGCAGGGATACGGCGCCGACCTGGTCCTGGCTGTAGCTTTTCTCGACGCCCCAGCAATGCGCGTCATACATCGGGAATACCGATGCCTCGTCGCCCATTGACAAGGCGAACAGGGCGCGATGCCACCAGTTGTGCGTATACATGAAGGAATTGAGCCCGTCCCAATATGGCGCCACGCGATCCATGAAGCGGGCGCCTTCCGGCACGCGGCCCTGTGTCAGCATGACATGGGCAAGCGCGTGGTGGGCCAGGGCTCCGCCGGATCAAGTTCCAGCGCTGCATTTGCGGCGGCTTCGGCCTTGTCCAGCAGGTGGCATTGCTCATAGGCAAAGGCGGTCATGGCATGAAAATGCGCATTGTCCGCATTGCGGTGGCGAACAGTGCGGGCGAGACGCAGCATGGCCGGGGCATCGCCACGGTTGAAAGCGAGATACTGTCCAAGCTTCATGGCAGCGAGATCGTTCGGCCAATCGCGCACATGGCCGGCGATCCGGCTTTCGGCGCGCAACGGGTCACCGGATGCCCAGTCCTTCAGGATGGCGTGCAGATTTCGTTCGCGAGCGTTTGCCCCTGTCGACAATGCTTCGCCGGCCGCAACGAAGCGGCTGGCATGGGCCGGCGCATCCGGAGACTCAAGGAACATCCAAAGCAGCCCGGCATAGGTCTGGGCAAGCGGGCATTCCGGCTCGGCTTCGGCTGCCGCGAGAATGTTAACGGCCCGGGGGTGATAGCCCAGAAAACCGGATACGAAGTCGCAAATGCCGGCATGGGCTGCTGCGCCGGCCTTGCTGACCGGATTGCCGAGAGGATCTTGCATGGCGGGTCTCCCTGGATGCCCGACGATGGCAAAGCCTGGCCCGACGGTAAAGACCGATTGCCCCGGACCTGCCCGATTCATTCCGTTGTGCCGCCATATTCCTGTGCGAGCGAAGATGCGGCGCGGGAAGCATCACAAGAAGACGGGCAGCCCTCACGGGGCGCAGGGAGAAGCGAGATGAGCAATTTTGCCGGGCAGTGGCCAAAGCAGCATGTATCCGAACAGGGAACCGGTACCGGCAGGCCGGGTTTCGGCCTTGCCGGACTGGTGGCATCCGCCGCCGTTCTTGCCGTTCTGGCGGGCTTCGGCGCCATCGCCTATGTCGCCGGAAGCGGACCCAAGGGTAGCGGGCATGTCATGGCCAGCCGGGCGGTTGCCGGAATTGCAGGCGCGGCTTCTTCTGCGTCGACGGACAAGGTGGCAAGTGCGCTTTCCCTGTCGGCTGATGATGAACGGGCGCCGCCGCCGTCACCGGATGAGGCGGCTGCCGGCAATCCTGGAACGCGGGAGGCCTTGCCGCCACAAATGTCCGGCAACGGCCAGGAAACACTCACTCCGGCGCCTGTCAGAACCGTCAAGGTGGCGCCCGACGGGCGGCTTCATCAGCAAATGGACGGACTGGATGCAGATGATCCGCGCTGGGCGCAGGATCTCGAACAGCCCGTCAACAAGGGCGAACAGGCCTTGGCAAGGCTGCTGCTGGAAGCCAGGGACGATACGCAGATGCCGGCAGACAATTCGCTTACGGCGGCCATCGCGCCAGTCGAACGGAAACTGGCAACACCTTCGCGTCCTGCGCCCGGCGATGCAAACCGCGACGAAGCCGCACATGACGCGGCCGCAACCTCCGGTGCCACTGGCTATGCGCGGCAATATGTGAACATGCGCGCAGGGCCGAGCAACGATGCCGATGTGCTCAAGGTGATACCCGCAAAGGCCAGGCTGACCATTCACGGCTGCAAGGGCTGGTGTGAAGTCAGCCATGATGGTCAGCGGGGTTTCGTTTACAAGAGCTTCATCAGGCGCGGCTGAGTTCTGTTTCGCAACGCTGTTTGCGATTTGCAAAGTGCCTTGCCGCGCGTCGATCGCGTTTTGCATTGCGCACCGATGATTTGCGTTTTGCAAATCCCGTCTGGCTCTTTGCTTTTAAAAAGCAAGGTTTCCCGGCCTTTTCAACTTGGCACGATCCTTGAAATGTTCCGAGTGTCGCGAGTTTTTGCCCTGCTGCCGGGCAATCATCGCCGGGGGGCGGCTTGATTGCCAATGCGGCTTACAGGCGGCAGGGACGCGGATCGGGTGTGTGCGGTCCCGAGGGGGCAAGCCGGCGGATGGTGTGGGGCTTTCATCCGCCGGCTTCGCTCGCGTTCTTTTCCTGAAGCCCCGGTAATTCCCGATTGCAATTGCGGATTGACTCCGCAATCATGTTTCCCATGAAGCTGAAACCTTCGCTCAGAACCCTGCATGCCGAGTTGCTGCGCCTATGCGCGCGCATCGGCTATTCCCCGCCGGCATTTCCCGTCTGACATCACCTGTCGTTTTTTCTTGATCGCCTGATTCAATCAGCGGGGACAAGCCCATGACATATCAAAACTATTCGCTGGAGCAGCTGCAGGCCATCGATGCGGCGCACCACCTGCATCCCTTCACCGACCACAAGGATCTGCGCGCTGCGGGCAGCCGCATGATCGTGCGCGCCGACGGCGCGTTCATCCATGACAGCGAGGGCAATGCCATCCTCGACGGCATGGCTGGCCTCTGGTGCGTCAATGTCGGTTACGGCCGCGACGAACTGGCCGAGGCGGCCTATACGCAGATGAAGGAATTACCCTATTACAATTCGTTTTTCCGGTGCACGACACCGACGCCGGTGCTGCTTTCACAGAAGCTTTCCGAGATTGCGCCTGAACATGTGAACCAGGTCTTCTACGGATCTTCCGGTTCTGAATCGAATGACACGGCGCTGCGGCTCGTCCGCCATTTCTGGGCGCTTGAAGGCAAGCCCGAGAAGCAGATCATCATTTCGCGCCAGATGGCCTATCACGGTTCCACCGTGGCCGGCGCTTCACTGGGCGGCATGAGTGCGATGCATGCCCAGCTCGGTGCGCCTGTGCCGGGCATCGTCCACGTCATGCCGCCCTATGCCTTCGAGCTGAAGCAGGACGGCGAAAGCGACCATGATTTCGGCTTGCGGGCGGCGCGGGCCGTTGAAGACGCAATCCTGGAGCATGGGGCGGACAAGGTCGCCGCATTCATCGGCGAGCCGGTCATGGGGGCGGGCGGCGTGAAAATCGCGCCCGACAGCTATTGGCCCGAGATTCAACGGATATGCCGCAAGCATGACATCCTGCTCATGCTGGATGAAGTGATCACCGGCTACGGCCGGACGGGCAACTGGTTCGCCGCCCAGACACTGGGCATCGAACCGGACACGATCACCACCGCCAAGGCGCTGACATCGGGCTATCAGCCTCTCTCGGCCTTGCTCGTCGGGGAACGTATTTCCCGTACGCTGATCGAGAAGGGGGGCGAATTCTTCCACGGCTATACCTATTCGGGCCATCCGGTTGCTTGTGCCGTCGCGTTGAAGAACCTGGAAATCATCGAGCAGGAGGGGCTGATCGAACGGGTGCGCGACGATACCGGCCCCTATCTCGCCAGCCAGCTTGCCGAGCGGATTTCCCCGCACGGGATCGTGGGCGAGGCGCGCTCCATCGGCCTGATGGCGGCCATCGAGATCGTGAAGGACAAGGCCAGCGGCCAGCGGTTTCCCGGCGCGGGGGCGGCGGCCGTCTGCGTGCGCGATCACGCCATTGCCAATGACATGATGATGCGCGCTGTCGGCGATACGATGATCCTGTCGCCGCCGTTGATCTGGACCCGCGAGACGATCGACATGGCAATGGACCGCATTCTTGCTGCGCTTGATGCAGCGGAGCGGGATCTGAGGAGCAGGGAGGCGTGATCATCGGCGGTTCATGGCCATGGGTGCGAACGTGAGAAAGCGTTCGCCACAGCGGCAAGGCGGGCATGGCCGGCGGACGGGCAAGGGGTCGTCCGCCGATCTCCTGCTGGCGCCGTTCGTTGTCGTCATGCGCCTGCCGGTCCTCTACGCCGAAGCCGCGAGCGGCGGAATTGGACGAACGGAATCGCATCTCGCGGTCAACGAGAAGATCACCGCCGGCGTGGAAGGCATCTGGGAAGCGCAGCTTTCCATGCTGAACGCCGCGTTTGATTTCTGGCCCGATGTGCTTTCCGGCCGGCACCCGGTCGATCTCCTCGCCGATAGCTGGGTCCAGGCATCCCGCGCCGCGCTTCGGCCTGCCTCGCTGACGGTTCGCCGCAATTTCGACCGGTTGAGCCGGGGCTGAACGTCAGAAACTGCTTTCCCGCACAAGGATGGCGGCAACGCGCCGGAAAAAACCGGCCGCCAGGCTCTCCCGCTTTGCGTCGAGCAGGACGGTTCCGCGCATTTCGTAGGTGACGCCCAGCGAATCCATGGCTTCGAGCTTGCCGGCATACCAGCTCCCGGCAATGGCATCCCGGGCATCGCGCTGCGTCCGGACACTGCCGCCGTGTTCGGCGGCAAGCAACGGGCCGGGCAGCGTGTTCATGGGGGCCGGAGAGATGTCGGTCAGTGTGACATCAATTGCCGGTGTCTCAGGTTCAGAGGCGATGAAGCGGCCGATTGCACCGGGGGAAAGCCGGTGAATGGCCGCTTCCGGGATCGTGGCGACCAGTGCAGGGGCAGCGGTGCCAGCGATCACGGCGAGGCGGGCGGATGGCGCGACCCAAAGCCCGGGCTGGAGATCGGGCAGGGTATTGGCAATGCGCCCGGAAATGGGCGCCCGGATTTCCAGCGCTGTCTCCAGCGCTTCCAGACTGGCGATTTCGCTTCTTGCCGAAGCCAGTTCATTTTCGATCACGCCGCGCTGCGAGAGATCGCGGTCATCGGCGGCCATGCGGGCAAGGCGTGCGCGCGCCAGGGTCATGCGGGCGAGTGCCACTTGCTTGCGATGGACCAGATCCGGCGCTTCGAGCCGGTAAAGCAATTGCCCCTCCTGCACGATTTCGTTGTCGGCGGTCAAAACATCGACCAGTCTGGCCTTGGCTGACGCATGCAGTGGGAAGGTGGGCGCGGCCCGCAGAAGCGCCGGCGCTGCAATTCTTCCCTGCCAGGGTACGAAAAGCGCACAAAGGACGGTCGCGAGAATGAATGCGTTGCGGGCAAGTGTCCGGTTGAGCGTTATCCGCTTCCGGTTCTTCCACCATTCGGCAAGTTCGCGAAACACCGGCATTGCGATGAAGACAGCGATTTCGAGGCAGAAAAGGACAATGCCGATCACCTTGACCGTCATGTGGTAGACGAGAAGCGCAATACCGGCGAACAGGAAAAAGCGGTAGACCCAGGTCGCCCAGGCATAGACGATGACGACATGCCGTGTCGCGGGCGCGAGCGGTTCTGGTGCCGGATCGCTCCACCCGAACAGGAGTTCGCGCAAGCGCCACCGTGCCATGGCAAAGCTGCGGTTCTGCAGATTGCGGAAGTCCATGCTGTCAGCCAGAAGGTAATATCCGTCAAAGCGCATCAGCGGATTGAGATTGACGGCAAGGCTGGTCAGCCATGACAGGGTGGCCGCTGCAAAGACCGCGCCGCGCAGCGGCCCGTCCGGCAGCAGCGCCCAGAGAAGAGTGCACCAGGCGGCAATGACCAGTTCCGTGAAGATGCCGGCCGCATCGATCATCACGCGCTGGCGCGCCGGCAGCCGCCACGCGCTCGTCGTATCGGTGTAGAGGATGGGAAACAGCACGATGAAGGCTATGCCGATGGTCGGCACCGGTGTGCGATAGCGCCGCGCCGTGAAGGCGTGGCCGAGTTCGTGCAGCGACTTGATGACAACGAGGCTGGCGCCGTAGATCAGAAAGCCCTCGAAGGTCAGGAAGTCAATGAATGTGCTTGCAAAGACATCCCATTGCCGGGATGCAAGCCAGAGACCGGCCAATGCGGCCAGTGCCGAGAGAATGGCGAATGCGCGGGTGAAGAGCGGCGCCACCAAGGGCCAGAGACGGTCGAGGAATGCCTGGGGCCGGAAGAGCGGCAGGCGAAAGAAGATATAGGCATGGGCGGCGCGGGAGAAGATCCCCTTCTGGCTTCGCCGTGCATTGGCGGCCCGTGCTTTCCATTCACCGGGTTCCGGCGTGGTCAGTTCGTTCGCCGTCAGATAGCGCACCATGGTATCGATGTCTTCGGGTGTGGCCGGCCGGCCGGTCATCTCCTCGTGCCGTCGCATGATCCGGCTCTTGCTGCCTGCGCCCCAGACGGCGAGTAGATCGAAGGCCGCCCGGGGCAACCTGAAAAACCGCTGGCGCACCGGATCCTCGATCAGCCAGGCACGTATGCCATGCCTGTCTTTGGGCGCTTCATGCACGCGCAGATCCGGGCGCAGGGCAGGCACTGGCATGTCTTCAGCCGGCGTCACGGTTCATATTCCCAATTTCTGACGCAATGCCGCGATGGGACGGCGGAACAGAAAGTAGCCCAGAGAGACCGATGGCCCGAAAATCTGTGCGGTCCCGCGCAATCCTGCACGCAAACCGGCGCTGCCACCATCGAGGGCTGCCAGAACGGGATAGACAAGGCGGTTGTCCGGTGTCGGTTCTGCCAGATAGGCGGCGCGTTCGATCCGTGCCGCGACCGGCGAGAGCGGGTCGGAATCCAGGAAGAGCCGCAATTCGCCGTCTCCCGCGAGCGCTGCGGTATCCCCGATTGCCAGCTCGATCTTCACGCGCAGGCGCGCCGGATCCGCAATCTGCAAGATGCGTTCGCCGGTGGACACCGGTTTGCCGGTCCAGTCGTCCCTGTTGGAATAGAGCACAAGCCCGTCCGACGGCGCGCGGATGCCGGCCCTGTCAAGCCGGCCGCGCGCTTCCGCCAGTTCCGCTTCGGCCATGCGCCGTTCGGCTTCCGCGATCGCCAGGTCGTGCCGCATTTCGCGCGAGGTGAAGGCGCCCTGGCGGGCCCGGCGCTCGCGTGCAGCCGCGATGTCGAGTGCTCTTGCCGCCACGTCGAAACGGCCCTTGAGTTCGGTATCGTCGAATTCCGCGAGCAGGTCACCGGTTCGCACCGGCTGATTCGGGTCGACGAGGAGCCGGCGGACCACGCCATCGATCGGCGCGGCTACGACGATCGGGTCGCGCGGCACGATTTCAGCGGGCGCCAATACGGTCAACGGCACCGGGATGAAAAGAGCCAGCGCCGCAAGCGCGGCGAATGCCAAGGCAAACTGGCGGCGCCGCGCCAGCAGGATCTGCCGCCCCCGGCGCTGTGCGAAGGGTGTAAGGGCATGGCCATAGGCAGAAGCCAGGCGGCCGGCGATCACCAGGTCGGCATCGCCGGGGGCCTTGGCAACAGGCGCGACCAGGCAACCGGCCATCCTGCCGCCGGTGATGCGGAGCGGCATAGCGAGCAGGAGCGTCGTCGCGCTGCCCGGCAATCGTGTCTTCAGCCGCAAAAGGACCGGACCGCCTTCGGCCAGTCTGCCGGCTTCCAGTGCGACTGCCCGCTCCAGCGCCGCGGCAAGTGCGGACTGCCGGTCGGGCTGGGCAAGCCCGGAGGCGTGGCGAAGGACCACGCGCCCATGCCAGGCACGATAGAGCAAAAGGTAACAGGCAGATGCCCAGGGGAGAATGCGGCCGGTTTCGTCCACGATGTACTGGCCCAGTTCGGCCTCTGTCGCCGCTTCGCGCAAGCCTCCCTCGATCTCAAGCAGCAATTGCAGCCGGGAGGGCGCGGTCTGCCCGATTCCGGCCCGCGCTCCGGCCCCTCCTGCCTTCAGGCGCCCTGTATCTTCCGGCGGCAGCGGGCCGCTTGCGGCGCCTGCGCCCTGCGGCGTCACCTTCAGGCCGAAATCCTTTCGCACGGGCGCGTTCATCGTGTCATTCCCCCGCCGGGGCTGCACGAGCAAAGCGTGCCGTGCCGCTCATGCCCGGCAGGATGCCGCCATCGGTCACGTCGAGCGTTCCGGTCAGGCGGATCGTCTGGCTGACAGGGTCCACTTCCGCGCCGATCCGCTCCAGATGACCCAGAACGGTCGCTCCTGTCTCATCGACAGTGAAGTCGAAGCGGTCCCCGTCGCTGAGCCAGCGAAGCCAGCGCGACGGAGCCACGAAATCGATTTCAAGGTTGCGGTCGTCCACTATGATGACCAGCGGCTTTCCGGGCTCGGGCATTTCATGGGCTTCACCGAGAAGCTCGACCACCCTTCCGTCAAAGGGTGCCTCGATGCGGCAGCCGGCCATTCGCGCTTCCGCCAGTTCAAGCTCGGCTTGTCCTTTCTCGCGGGTGGCGGATGCGAGGGCGACGTCGCCCTTGCCGGCGGCGCCGAATTTCTGCAAATGCGCCTGCTGGTTGTATTCGATCGCCGCGGCACGGGCGGCCGCGCTTGCTGCGCGATGCTCGGCTTCCAGACGGCTGCAATCGAATTCCAGCAACACGTCCCCCTTGCGAAAGCCCATACCGTCTCGCAGTGGTGCCCTGGCAAGCGGCACGGTGAGGTCCGTGGCGATCTCCACCCTTGCCTTGGAGCGCACGACGCCGCGCAGTTCAGCCGCGGGATCGTTGTCGCCGCCATGCGCGGCAGCGCTGAACAGCAGCAGGACGGCGGCGGCAATGGAAAGGATGGAGCGTGTCATCTGGTCCCCGAGATCATGAATCACGGGAAGAATAGTTGTATTTATCTGAAAGATACAACCTTAAATTTGTGCGCCGATGGCAAAAACCGCGCCCGCCTGCTGCGGCGGAACGCGGTCTTGCCACTCGATACGCATGGCTCCCGCCCGGTAAACGGCACGCAGGGCCGGGAAACGCTTTGCTCCGGTACGCGATACCTGATCCGGAGCGGCAAGGCGGTATTCATTCGCCTTGTCATTCCTTTTAAAGCGGTATCGTTACCGGCTGGTTAGCGAGGCCTTAAGCAAATCTAAATCGTGCAATTTTTTCGGTTTTTACGCGTTTACGCGGGTTAACGGATGTCAACCTTCCTTGCCGCGCAGGAAATTGATGATGCCCGAGAAATCGGTATCGGCGTGGCCCTGCGCATTGAACAGCGAATAGAGCTGGGCGGCTTCGGCGCCGAGCGGCGTGGAGGCGCCGGCCGCCTGGGCGGCTTCCTGGGCAAGGCGCAAATCCTTGAGCATGAGGCCAGCCGCGAAGCCGGGCTTGTAGCCGTTGTTGGCAGGCGAGGAGGGCACCGGTCCGGGCACCGGGCAATAGGTGGTCAGCGACCAGCACTGGCCGGAGGACGTGGACGCGACATCGAACAATGCCTGGTGTGACAGTCCCAGCTTCTCAGCCAGTGCGAACGCCTCGCCGACGCCGATCATGGAAATGCCGAGGATCATGTTGTTGCAGATTTTCGCCGCCTGGCCATTGCCGGCATCGCCGCAATGTACGGCCTTCCTGCCCATCAGCGCGAGATAGGGTTCGGCGCGCTTGAAGGCCGCTTCCGAGCCGCCGCACATGAAGGTGAGCGTACCGGCCTGCGCACCGCCGACGCCACCGGAAACCGGCGCATCCAGCGATTGCATGCCGGCGGCTTCGGCAATGGCATGGGCCTTGCGCGCCGATTCGACATCGATGGTGGAGGAATCGATGAACAACGCGGCGCGGTCGGCGGCCGCCACGATCTCGTTGTAGACGGAAAGCACATGCTTGCCCGCCGGCAGCATGGTGATGATGACATCGGCCTCGCGCACCGCGGCAGCCGCACTGGCCATCACGGTGACGCCATTCTCACCTGCGACCCGCAGGTTTTCCGGCACAAGGTCGAAGCCCTGTACCTGGTGGCCACCCTTGACGAGATTGGCCGCCATGGGATTGCCCATGTTGCCGAGGCCGATGAATGCGATCGTGGTCATGTCCTGTCTCTCCTCCTTGGCGCCTGTCGAGGCTCAGCGTCCGATCATGTGACGGGCGACGATCATGCGCATGATCTCATTGGTTCCTTCGAGAATCTGGTGGACGCGCAGGTCGCGCACCAGTTTCTCCATTCCGTAATCGTGCAGATAGCCGTAGCCGCCATGAACCTGGAGCGCATCGTTAGCGATCCGGAATCCGGCATCGGTGACGAAGCGCTTCGCCATGGCGGACCATTTGGAGGCATCCGGGCTCTTGCGGTCCAGCTTGGAAGCCGCGGTGTAGAGCAATTGCCGGGCGGCCGAGAGTTCGATCTCCATGTCGGCCAGCTTGAACTGCAGGGACTGGAACTGGTTGATCGCCTTGCCAAAGGCCTGGCGTTCGCCGGCATAGGCCAGCGCCTTCTCGATGGCGGCGGTTGCGCCGCCCAGCGAGCAGGCGGCGATGTTGAGGCGGCCGCCGTCAAGCCCGGCCATGGCGATGCGGAAGCCCATGCCTTCATCGGACAGGCGGTTCTCCACGGGCACGCGGCAATTGTCGAAAATCACCTGTGCGGTGGGCTGCATGTGCCAGCCCATCTTGTTCTCCGGCGCACCGAAGGAAAGGCCGGGCGTGTCCTTCTCCACCACGATGGTGGAAATGCCTGACGGGCCGTCGCCGCCGGTACGCACCATCGCCACGTAGATGTCATTGGCGCCGGCACCGGAAATGAACTGCTTGGCGCCGTTGATCACATAGTGATCACCGTCGCGGACGGCCTTGGTCTTCAGTGCGGCTGCATCTGACCCCGCGCCCGGTTCGGTCAGGCAGTAGCCGGCCAGCAACTCCATCGACGTGAGCTTCGGCAGGAAGCGCTGGCGCTGTTCCTCGTTGCCGAATGTGTCGATCATCCAGGCGGCCATGTTGTGGATCGAGATGAAGGAGGAGAAGGCCGGGCAGGCGGTGGACAGGGCCTCGAAGACCAGAACCGCATCCAGCCGGGACAGGGCGGAACCGCCGACATCGTCGCGCACATAGATGCCGCCGAAGCCGAGCGGCCCGGTCTCGCGGATGACGTCATCGGGGAAATGGCGCGCCTTGTCCCATTCCAGCGCATGGGGCGCCACACGGTCATCGGCGAAGGAGCGGGCCATGTCCTGAATGGCGCGCTGATCCTCGTTCAGCTCGAACTGCCCTGCGGTCATGACGACGCTCGCGTCCATGATGTCCTCCCTGTGTTCAGGTTTGCCGGTCACCAATCTAGACCAAGCCACGGTGCGCGCAACATGCCCTGCATGTACACATTCGCCGCACAGCCGATGTGCGCCGGCTCATCAAAGCAGTTGGCGCAGCGGATTGTCGGCCTCCATCAGGAGCCGGATGGCCAGCACGGTGCAGGTGGCAACGAGTAGCGGCTTGATGATGCGCGCGCCGTTCCTCATGGCGAAATGGGCGCCCAGACGGGCGCCGGCAAACTGCATGATGCCCATCACGATGCCGGCCTTCCAGGCAACGACACCAACAGCGGTGAAGGCGGCAAACCCGCCGATATTGGAGGCGAAGTTCATCACCTTGGTATGGGCCGTGGCCTTGAGAACGCCGTAACCGGCGAGGCCGACATAGGCCAGCATGAAGAAGGAGCCGGTGCCGGGCCCGAAGACGCCGTCGTAGAAGCCGATCAGCGGTACCGCTGTCAGTGAGAAAAGAAACGGCCCGATGCGTTGCGCCCGGTCGATGTCGGAGAGCGATGGCTTGAAGGCAAAATAGAGCGCGATGGCGACGAGAAGGATCGGCAGAACGGCCTTGAGTACCGTGTCCGGCAGCACCGTGGCGAGCAGGGCGCCGGCCATGGCGCCGAGGCAGGAGGCCAGCGCGGCGGGCAATTGCCTGCGAAGCTGGACGTGACCCTTCGAGGCGTAGGCGAGCGTTGCAGAGCCGGAGCCGAACAGGCTTTGCAGCTTGTTCGTGCCGAGCGCAACCACGGGATCGAAGCCGGCCAGCAGCAGCGCGGGAACGGTGATCAGCCCGCCGCCGCCGGCAATGGCGTCGATGAAGCCGGCCAGGAAGGCGGCGAGGGCGAGCAGGGCTGCGATTTCAAGCGAAAGGTCGATCATGAGGCATCCAGGCCGCGAAGTGCAGGCGCGGCGGTTTGCAGCATGGCCGCTGATCTTGCGCAAGCGAAATCAGCCGTTACCATCATCGCTGTGTGCAGGACAACAGGATTGGGTGGGGAAGAACAGGATGACGCCGAGCATCATAGACAGACTGGTGGCGTTTTTCGAAGGCGACCCGGCGGTTCGCAAGGTGGCGCAGGATCCGTCGGTCACGGCGGAATTGCTGTTGCTTTTCCGCGTCGCCCTGGCCGACGGGAAGGTGGAACAGGCCGAAATGGACATGCTGAAACGCATCGCCGAGGAGGCCTTTGGTATCGGTCCGGAGAGCTTTCCCGATGTGGTGCGCTATCTGCACGAATTCGGCTACGAGACAACCGGCAAGCAGGCAGCGGAGGTGTTCCGCTCGATGTCCTACGAACGCAAGAAGGCGCTGGTGGAGCATATGGAAGCGATTGCGCGCTCCGATCACAGTCTTGACGAGCGGGAGGCCGGCCTGATCCGTCGCACGATCGAAAAGCTCAACGAAGCGTCTGGCGGCGCCTGAACGGTCAGGCCATTTGCAGGCGGCGGGCAATGGCACGTTCGAGATCCGGTGCGGCATCAACAAGCGCCCGCGTTGCTTCATGCCGCGGATTCGACAGGACATCGGCGGTGCGGCCACGTTCGACGATTTCGCCATCATGCATGACCATGACATCGTCGGTAATGGCACGGGCGACGGTGAGGTCATGGGTGATGAAGAGATAGGCCAGGCGGAGTTTGTCGTTGAGTTCGGCAAACAGGTCCAGGATCTGGGCACGGATGGAAACGTCGAGTGCGGATACCGGCTCATCGGCCACGATCAGCGCGGGCCGGGTGATGATGGCGCGGGCGATGGAAATGCGCTGGCGCTGACCGCCTGAGAATTCGTGCGGATAGCGGTCCATGCTGTCCGGCGGCATATGCACTTCGCGAAGGGCCTCGGCCACCCGGTCGCGGCGCTCGGTCCCGGAGGGCTGGCGATCGAGGAGATGGAGCGGTTCGGCGACCAGCCGTTCCACCTTGTGACGCGGATTGAACGAGCCATAAGGATCCTGGAAGACGACCTGCATCTGCCGCCGGAAGGGGCGAAGGGCCTCGCCTTCCAGATGCGACAGATCCTGACCGGCCAGCCTGATCGCGCCACCGGTGGGATGGTCGAGGGCCAGGATCATGCGCGCCAGCGTGGACTTGCCGCAGCCTGAACGTCCGACAAGCGCGACCGAATGGCCGGGCTCCATGGCAAAGGAAACATCATTGACGGCGCGGAACGATTCGGGCTTGCGAAACAGCGACGTGCGCCGGGCCGGATAATCCTTCACGACGTTCTCCACGGCCAGGAGCGGCGGCGCGTCGCGGGTTTTCGACGGCTGTGGCGCGACGGCTTGCCTTGACGCCGGAACATGCATGGAGGCCTCGGCCAATTGCCGGGTATAAGGGTGGGCCTGGCGCCGCAGCGTATGTGCCGTCTCGCCCTGCTCCATCACCTCGCCATGGCGCATGACGGTGATGCGGTCGGCCATGTCGGCCACGACAGCAAGGTCGTGGCTGATGAGCAGGAGGCCCATGCGGTTTTCCTCGACCAGATCGCGCAGCAGGTCGAGGATCTGCGCCTGAAGCACCACGTCCAGCGCCGTGGTCGGTTCGTCGGCGATCAGCAGGCGCGGCTTGAGGGCGCAGGCAATGGCGATGACGACACGCTGGCGCTGCCCTCCCGACAGTTCATGCGGAAAGCGCGACAGCGGAAACTTCGCTTGAGGCAGGCCGACCCTGTCGAGGATGGCGGCGGCGCGCGACTCTGCCTCGGCGCGGGAGCAGCGTGTGTGCCAGCGGATACCCTCGGCAACCTGTTCGCCAATGGTCTTGACCGGGTTGAGCGCCGTCATCGGTTCCTGGAAGACCATGCCGATATCGTCGCCGCGCAAGGCGCACATCTCGCTCTCGGTGCGCGTCAGCAAATCCTGCCCGTCAAAGAGAATGCGGCCGGAGGTTCGCGCGGCATGCGGCAGAAGCTGCATGATGGCGAGCGCCGTCATGGATTTGCCCGAACCGGACTCGCCGACAAGGCCCAGCACCTCGCCCTTGCCGACATGCATGTCGACATGCGTGAGGATCGGCGTTTCGCCGATGAAGAGCGACAGGTTCTCAACATGCAAAAGGTTGTCCGCCACCGACATCAGCGCTCCCGCCGCGTCTTGGGGTCGAGCAGGTCGCGCAGGCCATCGCCCAGCAGATTGAGTCCCAGTACCGTGATGACTATGGCCAGGCCCGGAAAGATCGCCATGTGCGGGGCGACGATCATGCGCGTCTGTGCCTCGAACAGCATGCGTCCCCAGCTTGGCATGGGCGGTTGCGCACCAAAGCCGACATAGGAAAGGCCGGCCTCGGCAAGGATGCCGAGCGCGAACTGGATCGTGCCCTGCACCAGCAGGATGGAAGCGATGTTGGGCAGGATGTGCTCGATGGTGATCTGGGTCGCGTTCTTGCCGGAGGCGCGCGCGGCGAGGATGTATTCGCGTGGCCAGATGGACAGTGCGCCGGCGCGGGCGACCCGGGCGAAGACCGGGATGTTGAAAATGCCGATGGCGATGATGGCATTGATGGCGCCGGGGCCGAAAATGGCCGTGATCATGACCGCCGACAGCAGGGCGGGGAAGGCGAAGACCACATCGTTGAAGCGCATCAGCGCCTCGTCGACCCACCCGCGCCGCGCGGCAGCCCAGCAGCCGAGCGGCACGCCCACACCCATGCCGATGGCCACGGCGACGAAGGCGACGGCAATGGAATTGCGGCTGCCGACCATGATCATGGAGAAGATGTCGCGGCCGAAATGATCCGTGCCAAAGAGGTGCTCTCCGCCCGGCGGTGCCATGCGGTTCGTCACCGGCAGATCGGTCACGTCATAGGGGGTCCAGACGAAGGAAACGAGCGCCATCAGGGCGATCAGAGCGGTGATGACGAGGCCGAGCAGGAATGACCGGTTGGCGAGCGCCTTTGCGGCAAAGGCGCGCCAGGATTCGGTTTCGTCCATCGGGGCGGTTGTGGTCATCAGCGCGCCCTCAGGCGTGGATCGACCACGGCATAGGACAGATCCACGAGGACATTGACCACGATGACCGAGGCGACGAGCAGCATGATGACGCTTTCGACAACGATGAGATCGCGTTGCGTGATGGCCTGGAACAGCAGGCGGCCGAGGCCGGGCAGGTAGAACACGTTCTCGATGATGATGGTGCCGGCGAGCAGGAATGCGAATTGCAGGCCCATGATGGTCAGCACCGGAATGAGCGCGTTGCGCAGGGCATGGCGCCAAAGCACCCGGGGGCGGGGCAGGCCCTTGGCACGGGCCGTGCGGATGTAGTCCTCGCCAAGAACCTCGATCAGGGCCGAGCGCGTGACGCGCGCCAGAATGGCCGCCTGTGGCAGGGCCAGCGCGATCGCCGGCAGAAGCAGGGCCTTGATGCCAGTCCATATGCCGTTGCCCCAGCCCGGAAACCCGCCGGCGGGCACGAGGCGCAGCCAGACGGCGAAAACGTAGACCAGCAGAAGGGCCAGCCAGAAATTCGGGATTGCAACGCCCACCTGGGCAAAGCCCATGGTCGCCGTATCGGCCGCGCGGCCGCGCCGGGCGGCGGCAAACAGGCCGGCGGGAATGGCGATGGCCGTCGAAAGCGCCAGGGCAAGAACCGCGAGCGGCAGGGAGACGACCATGCGTTCAGTCACGAGATCGATCACCGGCACCGAATAGGTGAGCGAGCGGCCGAAATCGCCGGTTGCGAAATCCGCCAGCCAGGAGACGTAACGTGTCAGCAGCGGCTGGTTGAGCCCCATCTGTTCGCGCAGCGCCTGCACGGCATCTTCGGTCGCATTCATGCCAAGCATGAGGCGGGCCGGATCGCCCGGCACGACTTCAAGCACCGCGAACACCACGACGGATGCAAACAGCAGCGTCAGAATGCCTATGAAAAGGCGTTTGAGCAGATAGGCGGTCAATGGCCCTTACCCTTGCCCTCGGGCAGGCTGGACGTTTCAGGCAGGAGGCGGCCGCCGCAAGTCGCGGCAGCCGTCAATGCACGGACGGTCAATCCGTCCACTTCACCTTGGTCAGGTCGTTGGCCTGGATGGGCGAATTTTCCCAGAGGCCTTCCACCTTGGCATCCCAGACGCCGATTTTCGGCAGTTCGAACAGGAAGCCGTTGACCGCATCCTCGGCAAGGATCGTCTGGGCCGACTTGAGCAGTTCGGAACGCTTCGCCGGATCGGCGGTGACGTCCAGTTCGGCCATGACCTTCTTGAATTCCGGGTTGTCGTAGTTGAAGTAGTAGTCGTCGCGGGCATAGATGCCGATGTCGTTGGGCTCGGTATGCGACACGATGGTCAGGTCGTAGTCCTTGCCCTTGAAGACCTGTTCGAGCCATTGCGCCCATTCCACGGGAATGATTTCCAGCTCGATGCCGACTTCCTTGAGCTGCGAGGCTATGATCTGGCCGCCATCACGCGCATAGGCCGGCGGCGGCAGCTTGATCGTCGCCTTGAAGCCGTTTTCGAGGCCGGCTTCCTTGAGCAGTTCCTTCGCCTTGGCGATGTCGTGCGGGTACATGCCGGTCAGGTCGACGTAGTCCTTGTTGGCGGGCGAGAAGTGGGTGCCGATCGGCACGCCATTGCCGCCGGCCGAAGCGCCTTCGATGATCGCCTGGCGGTCCAGCGCATGGGCGATCGCCTGGCGGACCTTCAGGTTGTCGAAGGGCGGCTTCTTGTTGTTGGTGGACAGGATGGTCTCGCCCTCGGTGGCGCCGATGACCACGGCAAAGCGCGGATCGGCCTGCACCTGGGGCAGGGCATCGCCGGCCGGGAACTGCGGGAAGGCCTGGACGTCGCCCGACAGGAGCGCGGGCACGGCGGCGGCGGCATCGGGCACGATGCGGAACTCCGCCTTTTCAAGCGATACCGGCTCGCCCCAGTAGTCCGGGTTCTTCACGATGGTGATCGATGAGCCCTTGGCCCAGTTGCCGAACCTGAACGGCCCGGTTCCGACCGGGTTTTCCTTGTTCGTTTCCGCCGACTCCGGCGCCACGATCACGGCGTCGCCCCAGCCCATGTTGTAGAGGAAGGCGCCCTGCGGCTGCTTGAGCGTGACCTTGACGGTCGAGGGGTCCACGACTTCGACGGAGTCGATGGCGGAAAACAGGCCCTTCTGGGCGTTGGTCGAATCTTCGGCGCGCGCGCGGTCGAGCGAGAACTTCACGTCCTCGGCGTCGAATTCGGAGCCGTCGTGGAATTTCACGCCGTTGCGCAGCTTGAACGTATAGGTCTTGCCATCTTCCGAGATGTCCCAGTTTTCGGCGAGGCCAGGCATGACCTGGCCGTCCGGGCCGATGCGGGTCAGGCCCTCGAAGACATTGGCGTAGACCACCTCATCGACAGCGGCGGCGGCCGATGCGGTCGGATCGAGATGCGGCGGTTCCAGCACGATGCCGAGCACGAGATCGCTGCGCGCAGCGAAGGCGGTGACGCCCGAGGCGAGCACGAGCATGCCCGCCGCCAGGATTGATTTCATGTTTCTCATCGAAGACCTCACCTGTTTCCCCATCTTGTTATCTGGACCGCCACAGCGGCCTTGGCGCGAAGTAAATCAGCAATATCGAAGCTTGTCAGCAGGATTTGCCGCGTTCACTCCGATTCAGCGGACTGGTTGGCGAAAAGCAGACGCGCCAGGCCAAGTGCCATGACGGTTGCGGATTCGACCATGTCGTCAATGCCCACCCATTCGTCCGGCTTGTGCGCCAGATCCAGGATGCCCGGGCCATAGGCGATGGCGTCGTGCAGATGGCCGATGCGGGCCATGTGCTTCTGGTCGTAGGTGCCCGGTGAAATGACGTAGTCGGGATCCTTCCCGAAGACATCGCGCACGGCCTGTGTCACGGCTTGCACCACGGGCGCATCCTTCTCCGTCATCAGCGGCAGGACTTCCATGACGTCGCGAATGGAAAAGTCGAACTTCGGCCGTTCGCGCTTCAGCCGCTCCAGAATGGCGACGACCTCGCGTTTGACCTCGGCGATGTCCTCTTCCAGCAGGAAGCGGCGGTCGATGGTCAGGCGGCAACTGTCGGGCACATTGGGCGAGGGCAGGCCGGAATAGTCGTCCGTCTGGCCACCATGGATCGAATTGATGTTCATGGTGGAGCGGCGCGCGCCTTCGGGCACCACCGGCATGCGGGTCTGCTTGCGGTCAAGCACCGGGAAAAGGTCGTCCTCGAAAGCAGACAGGACAGCACCCATGTGGCGCACGGCGCAATCGCCCAGAAATGGCATCGAACCGTGGGCGATCTCGCCTTTTGTCTCGATCTCCGCCCACCATACGCCGCGATGGCCGAGGCAGATGCGATCCTTGTTCAGCGGTTCGGGAATGATGACATGGTCGACGCGCGGACGGGAGAAATAGCCCTTTTGCGCCAGGTAGGCGACGCCGCCGAAACCGCCGGATTCCTCGTCCACCGTGCCGGAAATCTCAATGGCGCCGGGATATTCCGGAAACAATGCCAGAAAGGCATCGACGGCTATGATGGACGCCGCAAGGCCGCCCTTCATGTCACAGGCGCCCCGGCCATAGACCCGGCCATCCTTTACCACCCCCTCGAAGGGATCGACCGTCCATCCGTGGCCGGCCTCAACCACGTCGATGTGGGAATTGAAGTGGACGACGGGGCCAGGACGACCGCCCTCCCGGCGGGCCACCACATTGACGCGCGGATAGGCATCGCTGTCGCCCGGTGTGCCTGCGCCGCGAATGTATTCGATGGCAAAGCCCCGGGCTGCCATTTGCGCCCCGACGAATTCGGCGCAGGGCCGGTAAGCCTCGCCGGGCGGGTTGACCGTGGGAAAGCGGATGAGGTCGCGGGTCAGCGCGACCAGTTCATCGCGGCGGTTTTCGATTTCGGCTGCAAGCCGTGTTTTCAGCGGTTCTGTCATGGCGCGATTTGAATGCCAGAATCGCGTTTTGGCAAGCCGCAGAAATCCGAAGCGCGCACGGTCGCCCTTGCCGCCGGCATCGGCCCGTCCCGGCATCGCCGGTAACCATGAAGACAATTCACATTGACGTGTAATGAAGATCACAGGAAATTACCGTACTGTAATCTAGGGTGACGGCGTCATAAGGTGAGAGGGTAGGTTTCATGCGTAAATTCATCACGATGGTTTCAGCGGCAATCATGCTGGTCATGGGCGGAACGGCTGCTTCTTTTGCGGCAAGCCTGGTGGCGCATATCGATGTCTCGGCACAGACGATGACGGTCAAGAAGCACGGGCGCGTGGTGGGGCGCTGGAAGGTCTCCACGGCGCGTCGCGGCTACTACACGCCGCGCGGCACATACAGGCCGACCCGCATGCACAAGATGTGGTATTCGCGTAAATACGACATGTCGCCAATGCCGCATTCGATCTTCTTTCGCGGCGGTTATGCCATCCATGGCACCGGCGCGGTGAAGAATCTCGGCCGTCCTGCTTCGCATGGATGCGTGCGGCTGGCGCCCAAGAATGCCGCGCAGCTTTATCAGATGGCGCGCGAAGTGGGGCCGCGTAACGTGCGGATCGTCATCACCAATTGACCTTTCGGAAATCCGGCCTGCAATCCGGCCGGCATCGCGTTTGGTGGCGTGACCGGTCCGCGTGCGCATGTGCCGCGGGGTCGAACCGGGGGTGACCGGACTGTTCCGGTTCCCGCTCAGGCCATGCCCGGCATTGCCGGTTCCAGTTTCGATGTGCGGATCCGGTCGTCGTCCTCGAGATAGGAGCCGACCCGGAATTCGTAGATGACGAGCGGTTCGGGCCCGGTGTTGCGCAGGGCGTGTACCGCGCCCGGCGGAATGGTCAGATGGTCGCCGGGCCCCATGTTCTCGACCCGGCGGTCGACTTTTGCGATCGCTGCGCCCGAACTTACCGACCAGGTTTCGGTGCGGCGGAAATGGCATTCCGGCTGAAGCGACATTCCAGGCGAGACTTCAAGCCGCAGGATCTTGATCCCGTATTCCTCCTCGACAAGCTGTTCGTTTCCCCATGCGCGCAGGAACGAGCCCGGTGAACGGGGTGCGTCGCTGAGGCCGGGCCTGGGAAAGAAGCGGGCCGCCGCCGCCTCGTGGCCCGTCGCGCAAATGAATATGCCGGCGCCGCCCTGGATGACGCGGTGGGGCGGCAAACCGGAGACCCCGACGTGGATGGGGCGCAGCGTTTCGTCGGCGGCGGGTTCGATATCCGCCCATCCGCGCAACGTCCTGATCTGCTCGCCGGCAGCGTTGAGAACGATGTCCTGCGGCCGTACCCCGACCAGATCGGTGACGCTGTGGCTGGCCACAAGCGACAGGAAGCCGGGATGGGGGCGGATGATGGCGCCGTTGCGATCCGCGTGCTGCAAGGCGCTGACCGCCGATTTGAGCAGCATGGGCGCGGCCTCCCGAAGCGCGTCGGAAAAGCCGTGGCTGTGACACAGGACCGGGCCGGTCGGCACATGAAGATCGTTGGCCGCCAGCGCTGTCTCGCGCGCCTCCTTCTCTTCGGGGGGGAGGATGACTTGCGCATGGTGCAGACGCCCGCCGATGAGAGCACCCCGGACATAGGCCGGCGCCGTGTCGTCCTGGCGGGCATGGCGGGTGAAGATCATGGCCTGCTTGCCGGATGGAAAGGTCGCGGCGGCCTGCGCCAGGATATCGGCGGGCGAGCCGCCGCTGTCGACGTGCAGGCTGGCCGGCAGGAAAATAGCGCAGGAGCGCCGGCGGCGGGCCGCGATCTCCAGCATAGCCAGCGCGGCGGCGGTGCCGTTGCGGGTGTCGGAGGGCACGACAAGCACCAGAAGACCGCGCTCGCGCCAGCAGGCGGTCTGTTCCGTTGCAGCGCGCAGGGCCAGTTCACCGACAATCAGTATGGGCGGCGCGAAACGCGGGTCATCGAGCAGTTGTTCCAGCAATTTTTCCACCGGCGACTGTGCCGCGCCGGAGCGCCGGAAGCACCAGGGGCGTTCCGGCGTGGAGCGCGGCCAGAAGCCCGGAAGGGGATTGGAGGCGATGATCACCGGCACCGGCTTGGCCGCAGCTTCCGCGATTGTTTCGAGCATTATAGGCACTCCAGATTGCATATTTCTATATATACAACCAAAAATCGTTTCCGGCGCGTTAAGGCGCGCCATGGGCGCATGCCGTAGCGGTATTGCATGGCCGGACGTCTGGCGGGTTTCGTGCCGCGCGGGGCAGCGTTCAGGCGGGGGTCTTGCGGCGTCGCGCCTGGGGGCCGGCTTCCAGCGCTTGTGGAACCACATCCACTGGCCGGGGTCCTGGCGGATCCAGTCTTCCACGATGCTTGTGACCTGCTGCGTCACGCCGTGGACATCCACGCGGCCATTGGCATCACGAACCGGGTCGATGGCCTCGAAAAGGGTCAGGTGAAAGCGGCCGCCGGGCAGGCGGATGCAGCGGGCGGGATGGATGGCGCAGTCGAACTGGCGGGCCAGCTTGCCGAGAAGCGGGCTGGTGGAGGCTTCACGGCCGAAAAACTCGACCATTCGACCGCGCATGAAATACTGGTCCACCAGCATGCCGGCCTTGCCGCCATTTTCCAATACGCGGGCGAGCGCGAAAGAGGCGCCGGCGCGGGAGGGGACCAGCGCGCCCATCGCGGTGTGGCGAGCTGAAAGAAGGCGTTCGGCAAGATAGGGGTTGTTGGGCGGGCGGAACAGGGCGGTCACTTCCAGCCCGTGGGTCATGGCGGCAACCGGCAGGAGCTCGAAATTTCCCATATGCGCCGTGAAGAAGATGGCCGGCCGGCCGTCTGCCGCCCGCAACCGGTCGAAGATCTCCGCGCCGTCTATGGTGACACGGCCGGCATGCGGATTTTCAGGATCGAAATCGAGGATCTTGTCGAGAAAGACGTATTCGCCCATCAGGCGGGCCATGTTGCCCCACATGTCCAGGGCGATGGCCTGCAACCCGGCCTCGTCCTTGTCCGGAAAAGCCTGGCGCAGATTGTCCATGGCAACCTTGTGGCGGCCGGACATGGGGCCGAAGCGGCGGGCCAGCCGTTCCAGGAGGGCGAGCGACCGGTCTGCCGGCAGAAGCTTGATCAGCCAGAGCAGGCCGAGCGTCAGCCGGGCGACAATCCAGTATTCGACATTCTTGAGGCGGCGCAGAACACGATAGACGAGCATCTTCATGGCGCGCGCCCCGACCGGTCAGGAAACCCGCAGGATGATCTTGCCGAAGACGTCGCGCGTCTCCATGCGCTTCAACGCGACGGCAATATCCTCGAAGCCGCATTCGGTGTCGATGACGGGTTCGGCCAGCCCGCGCGCCATTTTCTGCATGGCGTCGGCCATGTTCTCCATACGGCAGCCGAAGGAGCCGAAGATCTTCAATTGCTGCTGGAAAAGCTGCATCAGGTTCATGGACGTGGACACGCCGGAGGTGGAGCCGCATGTCACGAGGCGGCCGCCGCGCTTCAGGCAGAGCATGGAGCCTGCCCATGTGTCGGCGCCGACATGCTCGAAAACCACGTCCACACCCTTCTTTTTCGTCAGCTTCCGCACGACGCCCTCGAAACGGTCCTCGCGATAATTGATGACGTGATCGGCGCCCAGTGCCCTGGCCGGTTCGATCTTGGCGTCCGACCCGACCGTGGTGATGACCGTGCAGCCCATGCGCCTGGCCAATTGTATGGCAGCCGTGCCAATGCCCGATCCGCCGGCATGAACAAGAATGGTCTCTCCCGGTTCGAGCTTCGCATTGTCGAAAAGCATGTGTTCGACCGTGCCAAAGGTGACGGGAGCCAGGGCCGCGCCGACATCCGACACGCCAGGCGGGGCGGGAATGAGCAGACGGGCGGGAATGTTCATGCGTTCCTGGGCGAAGCCGTCGAGATGAAAGCCATGCACGCCGCTGACGTGTTCGCAGAGGTTGTCCCGGCCTTCGCGGCAGGGGCGGCAATGACCGCAGGTGCGGGCACCGTAGATGGAGACAAGCTGGCCGGGCAGAACATTGGCAACGCCGGGACCGATCGCCTCGACCTCGCCGGAGGCTTCCGCGCCGATCACCAGCGGCATCTTGCGCTTGGCGAAGGCCATGCCGCGCCAGCCCCAGACATCGATGTGGTTGAGCGCGACAACCTTCACGCGGATCGTGGCCTCGCCGGGACCGGGCGCAGGAGGGGCGGGCAGATCAACGATTTCCAGCTTGCGGTCTTCGACGAGTTGCAATGCACGCATGGCCCGAGCATCCTGGCTGAAGCGGCCGTTGCGACCGCGAGGTGTTATGGTCTGCCCGGCGCCGAAACGCTTCCGGCATCCAGCGGTTGCCGCCGCCAGGCCTGGGCAATGTGAGGGGCGTCTAGACCGGTTCGCGCGCCATGACAAGGCAGGTGTTCTGCCCGCCAAAGCCGAACGAATTGGACAACACGGTGGAAATTTCCGCCGTGCGTCCCCTGTTGGGCACGCAATCGACCGGAATGGCCGGGTCGGGATTGTCGTGGTTGATCGTCGGCGGCAGGAAGCCTTCCTGCATGGTGAGGATCGAGAAGGCGGCCTCGATCGCGCCAGCGGCCGAGAGCGTGTGGCCGATCATCGACTTGTTGGAGGAGACGGGTATGGCGGCCATGGCGTCACCGAAAACGGTGGACAGCGCCAGATACTCCATCTTGTCGTTTTCCGGTGTCGATGTGCCATGGGCGTTGATATAGCCGACAGGCGTGCTGCCCATGCCGGCATCGGCCAGGGCCGCGCGCACGGCGCCGATGGCCGGCGATGCATCGGGCTTGGAGCGGGTGCGGTGGAAATCGTCGGCCTTTTCGCCGCAGCCGCCGAGAATGCCGAGCACCTTCGCGCCGCGCGCAACGGCGCTTTCCAGCGATTCCAGAACCAGCGTGGCCGACCCTTCGGCCAACACGAAGCCGTCGCGGTCCTTCGAGAAGGGCTTGGAAGCCTTTTCCGGTGCTTCGTTCTGGGTGGACAGGGCCGAAAGCAGGGAGAAGCGGATCAAGGCTTCCGCCGTGGCAGAACCATCGGAACCGATGGCGAGCGCCCGGTCTGCCTCGCCGCGGCGGATCGCCTCGACGCCGCACTGGATGGCGGTCGCGCCCGAAGCGCAGGCGGTCGACAGGGTCACCGGCAGGCCGCGCGTGCCAAAGCGGTCGGCGAGGCGCTCCGCGATGGTGCCGAACATGGCGCGAGAGAACAGATCGGGATGCTTGCCGGCGCGGGCTGCGGCCAGCATGCGCTGATAGGGCGTGCCGTCGCTGCCGCCAAGTTCGGCAAGCTCGAAACGGTGGCGCCATTCGGTCTCGACGGGCGGAGCGGCAAGAAACAGCGGGCCGCCGAAGGCGTCCTGCGGCAGACCGGCCTGGGCAATGGCTTCCAGTGCCGTGGTCTCGGCCATTTCATGGGTCAGGGGACCGGGGCCGTCGCTGGAGGAGGCAAGGAAATCCACCATGCCCGAAATGCGCGTGCGCAGCCCGTCGGTGGGGAAGCGGGTGATCGCCCCGATGCCGGAACGGCCCGAGGCCAGCGCCTGCCAGTTTTCCGCGCGTCCCACGCCCAGCGACGTGATGATGCCGATACCGGTGACTGCGACGACCGGCCGGCCGAGATGATCCGTGAACTTCGTCATCGCATCCTTTTCCCTCAGGCCTTGCGGACTGAAACCATGCCTTCGCCGGAGATGAAACCGATGGCCGTTGCCAGGATTTCGTTGGCCGGTGCGTCCGGAGCCATCTCGCCTTCGGCGAAAGGCTCGACCGACAGGCCGGCATCCAGTGCCAGCGCGGCCAGTGCAATCGCGAAGGGGAATTGCGCTTCCTTGAAATGGCCGGTCAGGCTGGAAAATCCGCGCAGCGCCAGGCCCGACAGAGCCGAGGCTTCCGCCGCCGTCGGCTCGGCCGCGCCCGAAGCCGCCGAAATCGCGATGCGGGCATCCGGCGCGGCATCCCTTGCCATGGCGGCGATGGCGGCTGAAAGATCGTCGCGGGTGCGGCGTACGCGGCCGGCCTTCACATCGCCGAGAGCAGCATAGACATGGGCACCGCGCCTTTCGGCATGGGACCGCTCTTCCAGCACCAGGAACACGCCGCCCGAACCGGGGATGATGCCGCCACCTTCCGCGCCGCCGCGCTTCCACACCGGCGCCCAGGGTGCGCGGTGCAGGTAGCCGCCCAATTCATAGGCCAGCAGCATGTCGGGATGTTCGCAATTGTAGGAAGCGCCGACCAGCGCATGGGTGGACTGACCGGCACGGATGCGGGCGACCGTCATGTCCACGGCGGAGACGCCGGCGCCTTCTTCGCCCATGAAGGTGCGTGAGGAGCCGGTCACCTTGTGGACGATCGAGATGTTGCCTGCCAGCAGGTTCGACAATTGCGCAAGAAAGAGGGTCGGGCGCAGTTCCGTGGTCAGCTTCTCGTTGAGCAGGTTGTCGCGGTCTGCTCTGTCGGCGGCCGCCTCGATGATGAGCGAGTCGGCGGCCTCGTCACGCTCGCCGCCGCCGGCAGCCACGATCATGTCCATGGTCGCGCAAAGCGCTTCATCGCCCTTGACGCCGGCATCGTCGAGCGCGAGCCCGGCGGCATAGGTGCCGATACGCTGCCAGGTCTCCATCTGTCGCTGGTCGCCACGCTTGGGGATCTGCTGCCCCCAGTCGATCGCGGGCAGCGGATGGACCGCGTAGGGCGCGAAGGCCTGCGTGTCGAGCTTCGGCGCCCGGGGCCCCGCCGTCAGGGCAGCGCGGTGGACTTCCTTGCCCTCGCCGAGACAGGAGACGATGCCGATGCCGGTGATGACTGCGTCGCGTTGGCTCATGACGGGCGTGGCCTGTTCGTCAGGCCGTCTTTTCGGCGACCAGCGAATCGATCTTGGCGCAGAGGTTCTTCATGACGAAATACTCGTCGGTCGACGCCTTGCCGTCATTGACTTTCTGAGTCCAGGTTTCCAGCGGGATCTTGATGCCGAATTCCTTGTCGATGGCAAAGACGATATCCAGGAAATCGAGGCTGTCGATGCCCAGATCGTCGATCGTGTGGCTTTCCGGCGTGATCGTGTCGCGCTCGATCTCGCTGGTCTCTGCGATGATGTCGGCAACCTTGTCGAAAGTGGATGACACGGAAAAAGTCCTCTTGATGGATTCTCATTCGCTTGACGCGTGGCATTAAACGGTTTTTCGCGTCGGGAAAAGGGCAAAGCCTCAAATCGGCCCTGCCGGCGCTGCTTGCGCTGCGGCAAGCCTGCTTGCCAGCCCGTTGCGCGGGCGGTACTGCGACGCCATGAACGACTCGGCAGTGACCATATTATACGTCTTCGGGCTGGTCGGGCTCGGCTGGCTGTCAGCGCGATTCGGCGTGCTCAGGAAGGGCACCGGGGAGGGACTGGCCGATTTCGCCGTCACCATCGCCGCGCCGGTGCTGCTGTTCCGCACCATGGCGGGCGCCGACTTCTCCGGCTCGGCGCCGTGGCTGCTCTGGGCGGTGTATTTCGGCGCCGTCGCGCTGACATGGGCTGCGGGGCACGGGACGATCCGCGCGGTTTTCGGCCGGGACAGGCGCGCCGGTGTCGTTGCAGGTGTCTCATCGGCCTTTTCCAACCTCGTGCTGCTTGGCATCCCCCTCATTCTCAGCCTGCTCGGCCAGTCGGGTTTCGAAACGCTGTCGCTCATCATCGCGGTGCATCTGCCGGTCATGATGTCGGCGTCGATCATCCTTTTCGAATGGGCCAGCCGGGACAGCGGGACGGTGAACATGCGCGATGTGGTGCGCACATTCCTGCGCCGCCTCTTCGTCAATCCGCTGATTCTAGGCATCCTGGCCGGACTGGCATGGCGCCTGACCGGCCTCGACATGCCGGCGCCCCTGCCGCGCATGGTGGATGCGCTGGCCGGTGTGGCCGGGCCGGTGGCGCTTTTCGCCATGGGCATGTCGCTGAACGATTTCGGACTGGCCGGAAACCTGCGGGCAGCCGCCGCGCTGGCCGGGCTGAAGCTTTTCCTCATGCCCGCAATCGCGCTCGGGCTTGCTTGGGTCGCCGGTCTTCCGGCGCCCGTGGCAGAGGTTGCAGTCATGGCGGCCGCGCTGCCGGCCGGCGTCAATTCCTACCTGATCGCGACCCGTTTCGGAACGGGCCAGGCGCTGGCGGCCAGCGCCATGACCCTGGGCACTGCCACGGCGCTGTTCTCGACGGCGGTCTGGATCATGCTGGCGCGGGCGGTTTTCGGCTGAAGCGGAACGTTGCAAGCACCGGTCTTGATGGCCGGGGAAATTCGTCGCATCGTCCGCGCCGACGGGATCAAACCGGCGCGCCATCGCGTTGGCCGGTGACGTATTTTTCATGCCGGTGGGCAGGAATGCCACGGCAGCAAGAGGGAGTGAGACCATGCTCAAGAAATCCAGCGCATTCCTGCGCGAGGCCAATTTCATCAACGGGGAATGGGTGCAGGCCGATTCCGGCGCCATGATCGATGTCGTCAACCCGGCCAGCGGAGAGCGCATCGGGGGCGTGCCGAAATCCGGCAAATCCGAAACCCGGCGCGCCATCGAAGCGGCGGAGGACGCCTTCCACGCCTGGAAGAAGACGTCCGCGCTGCACCGTTCGCAAATGCTGCGCAAGCTGCATGATGCGATCATGGACAACCAGGACGAACTGGCCGAACTGCTGACGATGGAGCAGGGCAAGCCCCTTGCCGAGGCAAAAGGCGAGGTGGGCATGTCGGCGGCCTATGTGCTGTGGTATGCCGAAGAGGGGCGGCGCGTCTATGGCGACGTCGTGCCGTCGCCCTGGGCGGACCGGCGCATTCTGGTGACCAAGGAGGCCACAGGCGTCATCGGTGCCATCACGCCCTGGAACTTTCCCTCGTCCATGCTGGCGCGAAAGATCGGCCCGGCACTGGCAGCGGGATGCACGGCAGTGGTCAAGCCTGCCTCGCAGACGCCGTATTCGGGCATTGCCTGGGGCGTGCTCGCCGAGCAGGTCGGCTTTCCCAGGGGCGTGCTGAATGTCGTGACGGGTTCGGCCAGCGAGATCGGCCAGGAAATCTGCGAGAATCCGCTGATCAAGAAGATCACCTTCACCGGCTCGACCGATGTCGGCAAGATCCTTCTCAAGCAGGCGGCATCGACCGTGAAGAAGGTGTCGATGGAACTGGGCGGCAATGCTCCCTTCCTGATTTTCGACGATGCCGATATCGACCGTGCCGTGGAAGGATCCATTGCAGCCAAGTACCGCAATTCCGGGCAGACCTGCGTGTGTACGAACCGGTTCTTCGTGCAGGACGGCATTTATGACGCATTCGTTGAAAAGCTGGCGGCTGCAACCAGGAAGCTGAAGGTCGGCCCCGGTCTGGAAGAGGGGGTGAACCAGGGGCCGCTGATCGACATGAACGCGGTGGAAAAGGTGGAAGACTTCATTGCCGATGCCGAAAGCAAGGGCGGCAAGATCCTGGCCGGTGGCAAGCGGCACGAACTGGGCGGCACGTTCTTCTCGCCAACCGTCATTGCCGAGGCGACCACCGACATGAAGTTCATGAAGGAGGAAATCTTCGGCCCCGTGGCGCCGGTCTACCGGTTCAAGACGGAGGACGAGGCGATCGCCATGGCCAATGATACCGAATTCGGCCTTGCCTGCTATTTCTACACCCAGCACATGGGCCGTGCCTTCCGGGTCATGGAAGGCCTGAAATACGGATTGATCGGCATCAACGAGGGCATCATCACCACCGTGGAAGCGCCCTTCGGCGGCCTGAAGGAAAGCGGGCTGGGCAAGGAAGGCGGCCATCAGGGCATCGAGGATTATCTCGACACCAAATATGTCTGCATCGGCGGACTGGGCCTTTAGGTGAGCCTAGCCTGCTGCTGCCAGCGACAGTGCGAAGGCGGCGAGCGAAAGGGCGGCGGCCATGCGGGCCGTCGCCGCGTGCATGGACGTGCGGGCGGGTGGAAAGCGATAAGCCAGGGCCAGGAACAGCGGAAAGCTGCTGGCGACAACCCCGTAGAGGACAACGCCGGTCAGGTTGTTGAACCGGCTCGCGCTCAGCATCGTTTCCGGCACCACGGCGACGGCGGTTCGCCATGACCCGCCGAAACTGCCGGCAAGGCGCGCATAGGCGGCGTAGATGCCGGCGGAAATGCCGCCGAAGAGCGCAATCCTTGCAGCGAAATCCATCAGCGTGAACACAAGGAGGCGCGGCGGCCGGGCGATGGCGACGGATCGCGCGGCAAGGCCGAGCGCGGTGAAGGAAAGGTAGTTCACCACGAAGGCAACCACGCTTTGGCTGGCAATGAAGCGGCTGACGAAGGCCCACAGCCCGCCGCTGGAACCGAAGGCGGCAAAGTAGGGCGGCAGGCCGGCAATGAACGCCAGCAGCGCGATGGCCGTACCGGTCAGCGTGGCCACAAGAGTGGCGGCAAGGAATCGGCGCATGGGAGTCCGCGGCCCGATCCAGTAGTCGAGCAGACCATGGATTTGCAGGGCAACGGGATCGTGATGGCTGGCGGGAAGCCTGGCGAGAACGGCCTGCGTCCGCTGCCCGGAAAGCACGGCTCCGGCTGCGAGGCGAACGAGCGCGTAGACACCGGCTGCGCCAAGGGCGGCGGCTGCAAGGTCTGTCGGCATCATGGGCGCAACCCTTTCGCGGGCCGGTTCATCGTGCCGGCAGGCTATCACCGCTCCTTGACCGTCTCCATGGCCACGAATGTGGATGTTTTCGAAACATGGGGGAGGGATGAGATCTTTTCGCCCAAGACCGTGCGATAGGCTGCGATGTCCGTGGTGCGATCTTGAGAAGATAATCGAAACTGCCGGCGATCATGTGGCATTGCTCGATCTCGGCAACATTCTGGACGGCCCGGTTGAACGCATCGAGGGCGTGGCTGCGCGTGTCGGTCAGGGAAACCTGCACGAAGGCGATATGGCCCTGGCCCATGCGCTCGGCATCGACAAGGGCGACATAGCCACGGATATAGCCCTCGTTTTCCAGCCGCTTCACCCGCGCCTGAACCGGCGTCTTCGACAGGCCTGCCTGTTCGGCCAGCGCGGCCATGGAAATGCGTCCGTCACGGGCAAGAATCTTGAGAATGGTGCGGTCTATGCGGTCCAGTTGGTCCATAGTCATCAATTTTCCAGTTCAAATGGTGTTTATTTTCAATTAAATTTGGTCGAATAGACTTCCTGTAAGCCATTGGCAAGCCAAAAGGTCTGTGGTCACGTGGTATTCTGGAAAAAACCGATTGTGGAGGCCCGCCATGACCAAGCCTGATCTCGACCACATCCGCGCCGGGATGCGCACGCACATGATCGCCGATGAGAGCGCCGCCGTCATGCGGCTGATCGAGACTGCGGACCTGTCTGAAGGCGACCGGTCGGCGATTTCGGCGCGTGCAGCCGGCCTGGTGCGCACGGTGCGATCGTCCTCGGCGCCGACCATGATGGAAAGCTTCCTGGGCGAATATGGCCTCTCCACCGGCGAGGGCGTGGCCCTGATGTGCCTGGCGGAAGCGCTGCTGCGCGTGCCCGACGCCGAAACCGTGGACGACCTGATCCGCGACAAGATCACACCGCATGACTGGTCGGCGCATCAGGGCCATTCCTCGTCCATCATGGTCAACGCCTCGACATGGGCGCTGATGCTGACGGGCCGCGTGCTGGACGACGAGGAGGAGCGCGGCATCGAAGGCACCCTGCTTTCGCTCGTGCGCCGTCTGGGCGAGCCGGTGATCCGGCGGGCCGTGGGGGCCGCGATGCGCGAGATGGGCGACCAGTTCGTGCTGGGCCGCAATATCGGCGAAGCGGTGAAGCGCGGGCGCGACCTGATCGCCAAGGGCTACCTCTATTCCTATGACATGCTGGGCGAGGCGGCGCGTACGGCGGAGGATGCCGAGCGCTACTTCGACGCCTATGCCGGCGCTATCGCGGAACTGGCGCGGTCTTCCAACAGGCCAGACATTCGCCACAATCCCGGCATTTCGGTCAAGCTGTCCGCGCTGCATCCACGCTACGAGGCGGTCAAGCGCGAGACCATGCTGCCGGAGATGACAGAGCGGCTTCTGGCGCTTGCCAAGGCAGCAAAAGATGCCCGCATGGGGCTCAACATCGATGCGGAAGAGGCCGACCGGCTGGATATCTCGCTGGACGTGATCGAGCGGGTGCTTTCCGATCCGTCGCTCGAAGGCTGGGACGGTTTCGGCGTGGTGGTGCAGGCCTACGGGCCGCGCGCGCCCTTCGTGCTGGACTGGCTTCATGCGCTTGCCACGAAGCATGACCGGCACATCATGGTGCGGCTCGTCAAGGGCGCCTATTGGGACAGCGAGATCAAGCGGGCGCAGGTGATGGGATTGCCGGGCTACCCGGTCTTCACCCGCAAGACCCACACCGATGTTTCCTACCTGGCATGCGCGCGCAAGCTCCTGTCCATGACAGACCGCATCTATCCGCAATTCGCCACGCACAATGCCCATACGGCCGCCGCGATCCTGGCCATGGCTCCGGACAAGGACTGTTTCGAGTTCCAGCGTCTGCACGGCATGGGCGAGACGCTGCATGAGGCGATCCGCAAGGGCGAGGGCACGCGCTGCCGCATCTATGCTCCGGTTGGCCAGCACTCCGACCTGCTGGCCTATCTGGTGCGACGCCTGCTTGAAAATGGCGCCAATTCCTCCTTTGTCCACCAGATCGTCGACGAGGACGTGCCGCCGGAAGAGATCGCCCGCGATCCGATTGCCTCGGTGCTGGAAACGGGGGCTGCACCGAACCCGGCCATTCGCCGCCCGGCCGATGTCTTCAAGCCTGACCGGGCCAATTCGCGCGGGCGCGATTTCACCGATCCGCTCGACCTGGCCGCGATGGAGGCCGCGCGTGCGCCCTTCATGGCGCCGCATCAATGGCAGGCACGGCCCACCGTGCCGGGGCGCGCGGCATTTGGCGATGGATACCCGGTGACCAATCCGGCCGTGCCCGGCGACACGGTGGGCGGGTGTTTCGACGCCACGCGGGACGATGTGATCGCCGCGCACGATGCGGCGCGCGAGGCACAAGGGGAATGGGAGGCGCTGGGCGCGCGCCAGCGTGGCGCCATCCTTTCGGACGCCGCCGCGCTTTATGAAAAGCATGCCGAGGAATTCTTCGCGCTTTGTGCCCGCGAGGCCGGCAAGACGCTGGCCGATGCCATTGCCGAAGTGCGCGAGGCCATCGACTTCCTGCACTACTACGCAGCGCAGGCGCCGAAGACAGAAGCCGGATCGCGGGCGCGCGGCGTGATTGCCTGCATCTCGCCGTGGAACTTCCCGCTGGCGATCTTCACCGGCCAGGTGGCTGCGGCGCTGGTCACCGGCAATGCGGTTCTGGCAAAGCCGGCCGAACAGACCCCCTTGATCGCGGCGCGGGCGGTCGAGCTTCTGCATCAGGCCGGGGTTCCGGCGGGCGTACTGCAATTGCTGCCGGGCGATGGCGAGGCGGTGGGCGCCACGCTGACTGCGCTGCCGGGCCTGAACGGGGTCTGCTTCACCGGGTCGACCGAAGTGGCACGCATCATCGAGCGGCAATTGGCGAAAACCGGTACGGCGGACGCCATGCTGATCGCGGAGACGGGCGGGCTGAACGCCATGATCGTCGATTCCACCGCCCTGCCTGAACAGGCTGTGCGCGATGCCGTGGCCTCGGCCTTCCAGAGCGCGGGCCAGCGCTGTTCAGCGCTGCGCGTACTCTACGTCCAGGAGGATGTGGCCGCAAAGGTGACAACCATGCTGACCGGCGCCATGGAGGCGCTCAGCGTGGGTGATCCGTCGGACATCGCCACCGATGTAGGTCCGGTGATCGACGAGGAGGCGCGCGCTTCCATCGCCGCCTATTGCCAGGAAAAGGCTGGCGAAGGCCGCCTCGTGGCGAAGCTGGACGTGCCGGCAGACGGCCTGTTCGTGGCGCCGCACATCCTTCGGGTGCGCGGAATCGAAGAGATGGAGCGGGAGATTTTCGGCCCTGTCCTGCATCTGGCCACCTTCAGGGCCGATCAGCTCGATTCGGTGATCGCGGCCATCAATGCCAAGGGCTATGGTCTGACCTTCGGCCTGCATACGCGCATCGATGACCGCGTGCAGCATGTCGTCGACCGCATCCATGCCGGCAATGTCTATGTGAACCGCAACCAGATCGGCGCCATTGTCGGCTCGCAGCCCTTCGGCGGCGAAGGCCTGTCGGGCACGGGGCCGAAGGCGGGCGGGCCGCTCTACCTGCGCCGGTTCCGCAAGGTTCCTGCCGATGGCGAGACCGGCGCATTGGAGGGTGATCCGGTTTCCGGACTGCCGATGCCGGATGCCGAGGCGGCGCTGCAATGGGCGGGTCGGACAGACCGGATCGCGCATCTGCGCAAGGTGCTGCGCGGGCGCGCCGCGCCGGCCGTGGCCGCGGCAGCCGGTGTCGACCAGGGGCCTGTCGATCTGCCGGGCCCGACGGGTGAGGGCAACAGCCTGACACTGGCGGCGCGCGGGCTGGTGCTGTGCCTTGGACCTTCGCCGGACGTGCTGCTGGACCAGGCGGTTCAGGCGCTGGCCTTCGGCAATGCTGTCGTGGCCATTGCGCCGGATGCGAACGAGGCCCTCAAACCGCTCATGGGCCAGGGGCTGCCGCTGGCGGTTGCCAATGGCATCGTGGCGGAGAGCCTGCTTGGCGAGGCAAGGCTGGATGCGGTGGCGCTGCATGCCGGTGAAGACGATCTGCGGCGTGTGCGTCAGGCGCTGGCGGCCCGGCCGGGAGCCATCGTTCGGCTGATCGACGAGCGGCTGGCGCCATCGGCCTATGTGCATGAGCGGGCCTTGTGCGTGGATACGACGGCGGCGGGCGGCAATGCCTCGCTTCTGGCGGCGGCGGGCTGAAGAGGCGAGCGGTTTCAGGCGGTTGGGACGACCGCCTGAAGCCAGGGGAAAAGCCACCTGCATCTTGCTTTCGCCGCCGGACTGGCCGATAGGCATGGCATGACCGGTGTCATCCTCGCCATTGTCGGACTGGCCCTGGGCGGCCTGCTCAAGGGAGCAACGGGCGCCGGCGCGCCCATTCTCGCCGTGCCGATCATGGCGATCTATTTCAACGTTCCGGTCGCCGTCGCCATATTCGCGGTGCCCAACCTGCTGGCCAATGTCTGGCAGGCGTGGACCTATCGCAGCCAGCGATTGCCACCGCGTTTCATGATTTCCTTCGCCGGGGGCGGCGCGCTCGGAACCTTCATCGGCACCGTCCTGCTGGCCAACCTTCCGGGCCATGCGCTGACGCTCGTGGTGGCGCTGTCGGTCTTCGTCTATGTCGGTTTCCGGCTGGCGCGGCCCGGCTGGGTGCTGCTCTACCCGCTGGCCGAGAAGCTGGCGCCGTTCTTCGGTACGCTGGCAGGGGTCCTGTTCGGCGCGTCAGGCCTGTCGGCGCCGGTCTCGCTCAGCTTTCTGAACGCCATGAAACTGGAGCGGCGGACCTTCGTCGCCACCGTTACCGTGTTCTTCGTCATGATGGGCGTGGTTCAGATCCCGATGCTGTTTGCCTATGGCATCATGGACGGGCAACGCTTCCTCCTGAGCACGGCGGCAATCCTGCCGATCTTCGCCGGCATGCCGGTTGGCGCCTGGCTGGCGCGCCACATCTCACGCGAGACCTTCGACAAGATCATCCTCGCGGTGCTGACGCTGATAGCAATCCGTCTGCTTCTCCAGGCGACCGGATGACGTTCACGGCGACAGGAAGTCCAGGATCGCCGTTGCCGTGGCATCCGGTGCGGTATCGGGAAAGAAGTGACCGCCGGTCATCGCGCTGCCGGTCACGTCGTCGCAGCAGCGGCGCCACTCGGCGGTGACATCGAACTGCCTGGCCATCAGCCCCTCGGCCCCGTAGAGTGCCTGGACGGGGCAGGTGACGCGCATGTCGCGGCCGGCTTCGTCCATCGGCCAGTCCACCAGCCAGGCGGCACGGTAGTCTGCGCACATGGCCCGAATCGATTCCGGGTCGCGCCAGCAGCGGCGGTATTCGGCAAGCTGGCCGTCATCGAATGCGGCGATGCCGTCCGGCCCCCAGCCCGAAAGGCAGTTCTCGAAGAACAGATCGGGATCATGGCCGATCATCGTTTCCGGGAAGGGGAAAGGCTGGGCGAGAAAGAACCAGTGATAATAGGCGTGAGCGGTTTTGGGGCCACCTTCGGCAAAGACCGTTCGGGTGGGGATGATATCCATGACGGTGAGGGTGCGCACCCGGGCCGGATGGTCCAGCGTCAGGCGGTGTGCCGTGCGCCCGCCCCGGTCGTGCCCGACCAGGTGGAAGCTGTCATGGCCGAGCGCCTGCATCAGCGAAACCATGTCGTCGGCCATGGCGCGGAAACAGTAATTGCCGCTCTCGGGTCCGTTGTCCGGCTTCGACGAATCGCCATAGCCGCGCAGGTCGGCGGCCACCACGGTGAATTTTTCAGCCAGTTGCGGCGCTATTTTCGCCCACATGGCCTTTGTCTGCGGAAAGCCGTGCAGAAGAAGAACCGGCGGACCGTCGCCGGCCGTCACATAGGCGATATTGGCCATGCCGGTCTCATGCCGGCCGTGGCGAAAGCCCTCGAACATGGATCGCTTCCCTCCTCCTGTCGTTCCAAGGCGGGGAAACTAGTCCTGCCCGAGTTGACGGGCAAGGCCGGGCGGTCTTTCCTTGCGCCCGATACCGAAACCGGAGGACTGGAATGCTGGAGGGCGTGCGAATCATCGAGGTCGAGGGATTGGGGCCGGGGCCGTTCTGCGGCATGCTGCTGGCGGATCTGGGAGCCGATGTCATCGTGGTGCATCGGCCGGACGGTTCGATGGCGCCCGGCGCACCAGCGGAGAACCTGCTGGATCGCGGCAAGCGGTCCATCGCGCTGGATCTGAAAAGCGCCGATGACAAGGCCATCTTCCTCGACCTCGTCAAGACCGCCGACGGACTGATCGAGGGATTCCGGCCGGGCGTGATGGAGCGGCTCGGGCTTGGACCCGAAGATTGCCACGGGGTACGGCCGTCGCTTGTCTATGGCCGCATGACCGGATGGGGTCAGGACGGCCCGCGCGCGCTGCAGGCCGGCCACGATCTCAACTATGCCTCGCTTTCGGGAGCGGCATGGTATGCCTCGCCGGCGGGCGAATGCCCGTTCACGCCGCCAACGGTGGTGGGGGACATCGGCGGCGGCGCGCTCTATCTGGCCATCGGCATGCTTTCGGGCATTTTCAAGGCGAGGGTGGGCGGGCAGGGCACGGTTGTCGATGCGGCCATCGTGGACGGTTCGGCGCACATGATGAACCTGCTGATGTCGCTGAAACAGGCGGGCGGCCTGGCGATGGAACGCGGACGCAGCCTGCTCGATGGCCCACACTGGAGCCGGACCTATCGCACCAAGGATGGCGGCTTCTTCTCTGTCCAGAGCCTCGAGCCCAAATTCTACGCCATCCTCCTGGAAAAGCTTGGGCTTTCCGACGACCCGGATTTCCGTCACCAGTTCGACCAGCGCCGCTGGCCGGCGCTGAACCGGCGCCTGGAAGCCTTGTTTGCCAGCCGTACGCGGGCCGAATGGGCGGAATGCTTTGCGGGGTCGGATGCATGCGCGGCGCCGGTTCATGCTCCGCAGGAGGCGATGGACGATCCGCACATGGCAGCACGCGGTGTCTGGCAGGCGCCGGGCGGTGTCCTGCAGGCCGCGGCCGCGCCGCGTTTCGACGGCAGGCCGGCACCCGCGCCGCGCCCTTCGCCCGCCCGTGACGGAGACCGCGATGCCATCCTGGCGGAGGTCGGCCGGGCCTTGTGAAGACTTGCCAAGGGCGCACCGGCATTCCAAAACCGCGCAAGCGGAGACTGGCATGTCTCATCATGAAGGAGAAGCGAGCGTGACGGATCGGATCATCATCGTCGGTGCAGGCCATGGCGGGGTGCAGGCCGCGGCAAGTCTCAGGCAGGAGGGCTGGCAAGGCGAAATCGCAATGATTTCCGAGGATGCGGATCTGCCCTATCACAAGCCGCCGCTTTCCAAGGCTTTCCTCAAGGCCCCCGATGCCGGCCTGCAATTGCTCAAGGGGGAGGGCTTCTATACCGACAATGCGATAGACCTGATGCTTGGCCAGACGGCGATGGGCATTGACAGGAAGGCACAGACCGTCACGCTGGATGACGGGCAGGTCCTGTCCTACACTTGGTTGCTGCTGGCGACCGGAGCCGGGCCGCGGCGACTGACATGCCCGGGGCACGATGCGCGCGGCGTGTTCTACCTGCGCAATGCCAATGACGCGCGAGCGCTGCGCGACGCCAAGGCGCATGCGCAGGACATTGCCGTGATCGGAGGCGGTTTCATCGGGCTGGAGGCGGCGGCGACGTTTGCGCAGGCGGGCAGGGCGGTGACCGTGGTGGAAATGGCCGACCGGCTGCTGGGACGCGCCGTTTCGCCGGAAGTCTCGGCGCACATGAAGGCCTATCACGAGAGCCTCGGCATCACCGTGCTCACGGATACCGGGCTCGAGGCGATTGCCGTGGAGGGCAGCGACGTGGCCGGGGTGCGCGTGGCCGGTGGGCGGGTCATCCCCGCCGACATCGTGATCGCGGGCATCGGCGCAATGCCGGAGACCGGGCTGGCGGTTGCCGCAGGGCTGGACACGGATAACGGCATTGCCGTCGACGGGCGGCTTGCGACCTCTGATCCGGCCATTTTCGCGATTGGTGATTGCGTCAGCTTCCCGCATGCGGCCAGCGGTCGGCGGCTGCGGCTGGAATCGGTGCAGAACGCGACCGACCAGGCGCGCCATGTGGCGAAAACCATGCTTGGCGCCAAGGAAGCCTTCGATGCCGTGGCCTGGTTCTGGTCCGACCAGGGCGAGCGCAAGCTGCAGATGGCCGGGCTTTCCGCCGGGGCTGACCGGCGGCTCGTTTCCGGCGATACCGACAGCGGCGCTTTCTCGGTCTATCATTTCGCCGGCGACAGGCTGCTGGCCGTCGACAGCGTGAACCGGCCTGGCGATCACATGCTGGCGCGGCGCATCCTGGCGGCTGGCTATTCGCCGGGCGACGCGGAAATCGCTGCCGGCGCGGCAGCGCTCAAGGCGGGGCTGCAGGCCCATCACGCCGCTTGATGAGGCCGGCGGGTCGATCAGAATATTCTTCCATAACGTGTGGCTGTTTCGTCATTTCGCCCCATTGGCAAAGCCGCGCATATGACCTATGTCCGGACCAGTTGCAGTGAACGATGGTGAATGCCGTGGCCGATCTCCAGTCCCAAGTCGTCGAACAGCTCAAGCGCGTTGCCGGGCCGGATGGTTCGGGCAATATTGTCGACCTCGGGATGACGTCGCAGGTCGTCATCATCGACGGAAAGGCCTTTTTCTCGATTTCCGTGCCAGCCGAGCAGGCTGAACAGCTGGAGCCGCTGCGCGAGGCGGCCGAAACGGCGGCGTTGCAGGTGGACGGGATCACCTCCGCCATGGCTGTCCTGACGGCCGAACGCAAGCCCGGCGCGGCACCGTCGCAGCCGCCGAAAATGCCGCCGGAGCCGCAGGCACCGCCCAGGCCGGCCAACCAGGCGCCGCAGCCCAAGCCGGCCGGGATTCCCGGCATCAAGGCAATCATCGCTGTCGCATCGGGAAAGGGCGGTGTCGGCAAGTCGACGACGACCGTCAATCTTGCACTTGGGCTGAAGGAACTCGGCCTTGCCGTCGGCATTCTCGACGCGGACATCTACGGGCCGTCCATGCCGCGCCTGCTGAAGCTGTCGGGCAATCCGGAACTTGCATCGGCCAAGAAGCTCAAGCCGATGGAGCGCTACGGGCTGAAAGTCATGTCCATGGGTTTCATGGTGGACGAGGACACGCCGGTGATCTGGCGCGGACCGATGGTGATGTCGGCGCTCAAGCAGATGATGAACGAAGTGGAATGGGGCGAACTCGATGTGCTGGTGGTCGACATGCCGCCCGGCACGGGGGACGCGCAACTGACCATGGCGCAGTCGGTGCCCCTGGCCGGCGCGGTGATCGTCTCGACGCCTCAGGACCTTGCGCTCATCGATGCCCGCAAGGGGCTGAACATGTTCAATCGCGTCGATGTGCCTGTGCTCGGCCTCGTGGAAAACATGAGCTATTTCATCTGCTCCAATTGCGGCGAACGGCATGACATCTTCGGCCATGGCGGCGCACGCGATGAAGCCGGGCGCATCGGGGTGCCTTTCCTGGGCGAAGTGCCGCTGGAAATGACGATCCGCGAGACATCCGATGCCGGCTCGCCGGTCGTTGTCTCGGCGCCGGACGGGCCGCATGCACAGATGTATCGCGATATCGCGGCGCGCGTCTGGGAAGGGGTAACGGCGGCGCAGGGGGCATCCAAGGGGCCGAACATCGTCTTCGAATAGGCCGCGTCCGAACCCCCGGCTTCACGGCTCCAGCCGCTTGATGATCACCAGAACGATGACCGCCATGACCGTGGCGGCAATCGCGACGAGATAGAGCCCGGCACCGACGGACAGGCCGACGGCGCCGGCCAGCCACATGCCCGCACCGGTTGTCAATCCGCGGACATTGCCGCGCGCATGGATAATCGATCCGGCGGCCAGGAAGGCGACGCCCGCAGTCACGGCCTCGATCACGCGAATCGGATCGGTTCGTCCGCCGTCCATGCTGAAGCGTTCAAACAGTTCGAGGGCGATGAGCGTGAACAGGCAGGCGGCCAGCGAGACAAGGATATGGGTGCGCAAACCGGCGGCGTGATCGCGGGCCTCGCGGTCCAGCCCGATGACGGCGCCAAAGGCTCCTGCCATGGCCAACCGCGTGAAAGCCGTGCCTACAGGCATGGCCATCGTGTCGTGAAGGGCGGCTGGCAGATATTCCATCGCGGACTCCTTTCGCAGGCCGCACGGGAGCCTCAGCTCTCGCCGGCCAGGCAATCGTGCAGCGCCTTCGCCATATTGCCGATCAAGGCAAAATAGAGATCGGGCCCTGCCGGCAGGCTCGCGCCGAGCGGATCGATCACACCACTGCGCGCCGGTGTCCCTTCGATAACCGTCTGGATGAGTTTCGGTTCAAACTGCGGTTCGGAAAAGACGCAGGCGGCGGAAAGCTGACCGATCTTGGCGTGAATGGCGGCGATGCGCTCCGCACCGGGCGCATGTTCCGGCGAGAGGGTCACGGAACCCGCGGCCTGAAGGCCGAACCGGTTCTCGAAATACTGGTAGGCATCGTGGAAGACGATGAATGGCCGGTCGCGAACCGGATCGATCTTTGCTTGCACGTCGCCGATCAGGGCGTCGAGGCGCTGGCGCGTGGATGCGGCATTGGCGCGGTAGGTTGCCGCATTGCGCGGATCAGCGGCCGCAAGGCGAGCAGCGATCTCGTCGACCAGGGCCTTGGCATTCACCGGATCAAGCCAGACATGGCCGTCCACGCCATGTTCCGCCTGGCCGTGCCCTTCATCTTCGTGGCCGTGCCCCTCGGCTGCATGGTCATGGCCTTCGGCAGCGTGATCGTGTTCGTTGTCAGGTTCATCCGCATCATGCTTGTGGCGCTCGAAGGTCGTGCCTTCGCGGTAGGGCAGGTGGACGAGACCGGCCACATCGAAAAGTTCGACAGCCTCGGCCTTCGCCGCAATGGTCTCCAGCGGCTTTTCCAGGAAGGCCTCCAGGGTCGGGCCGACCCAGAAGACGAGATCGGCTTCCTGAAGCAGGCGGGCCTGCGAAGGCTTGAGGGCATAGGTGTGCGGCGAGCCGGCGCCTTCGACGATCAGGCCCGGTTCGCCTGTTCCCTGCATGACGGCGGCAACCAGCGAATGAACCGGCTTGATGGAGGCCGCCACCGTGATATCGGCCAAGACAGGGTGCGGCGCGGCGAACGCAAATCCCGAAGCGAGAATAAGTGAGGCGAGGCGCTTCATCTTTGAACCTTTGCAACTGACGGAGGGGCTTATGTAATGTTATTTTGTTACGCGATTGTGTAATTGTATAACGTATGCGATAGAAAGGCGCAAGGGCGCCGGGCAAAAGCGCGGGCCCGCGCAACCGACACCGGAAACCGTTCTTCATGGCCGCATCGCCTTCCAGTCTCTTCACTCTCGAACAGGCCGGGATTTACCGTTCCGGACGCTGGCTGGTGCGCGGTGTCGACCTGTCGCTTTCAGCGGGCGAAATCGTGACGCTTGTCGGGCCAAACGGGTCCGGCAAGTCGACGACAGCCAAGATGGCGCTCGGCATCCTGCGTCCCGACGAAGGTGCGGTGCGGCGGCGCGCCGGACTGGTCGTCTCCTATGTGCCGCAGAAGGTGTCGGTGGACTGGACCCTGCCGCTCCATGTCAGCCGCTTCATGCATCTGACCGGCAAGGTCAGCGAGGACGAGGCAAGGCGGGCGATGGACGCCACGGGCATTGCGCATCTGCACAAGGCGGAGGTTCGCACGCTGTCCGGCGGCGAGTTCCAGCGGGTGCTTCTGGCGCGTGCGATCGCCCGCAAGCCGGACCTCCTGGTTCTCGACGAGCCGGTGCAGGGGGTCGATTTCACAGGCGAAATCGCGCTATACGAGTTGATCGGGCAGATCCGCAACGATCTGGGCTGCGGTGTGCTGCTGATCTCGCATGATCTGCATGTCGTCATGGCAGCAACGGATCGCGTGCTTTGCCTGAACGGCCATGTCTGCTGCTCGGGCACGCCCAAGGCCGTTGCCTCAAGCCCGGAATACCGCCGGCTGTTCGGCCGCCAGGCCGCGCCGGCACTGGCCATCTACGAGCATCACCACGATCACACGCATCTGCCGGATGGCCGGGTGCGCCATGCTGACGGCACGGTCACCGACCATTGCCATCCAGGTGACGGGCATCACCACCATGAGCATCGTCATGGGCCGGACCTGACGCATGGCGGCGGCCACGACGCGCCGGAAGACGGACACGGGACGGGCCGGAATGCTTGACGATTTCTTCATCCGCGCCCTTCTGGCGGGCATGGGCGTCGCGCTCGTGGCGGGGCCGCTCGGCTGCTTCATCGTCTGGCGGCGGCTCGCCTATTTCGGCGACACGCTCTCTCATGGAGCGCTTCTCGGCGTGGCGCTTGGCCTCCTGCTGCAAGTCGACCTGACCCTGGCGGTCTTTGCCGTGTCTGCGCTCGTTTCGCTCGCCCTTCTGGTTCTGCAGCGCAGGGCCAGCCTTTCCTCCGACGCGTTGCTCGGCCTCCTGTCGCATTCCTCGCTGGCGCTGGGGCTTGTCGTCCTCGCCTTCATGACCTGGGTGCGCGTGGACCTGATGGGGCTGCTGTTCGGCGATATCCTGGCGGTATCGAAATCGGACCTGGTGTTGATCTGGGGCGGCGGCCTGGCCGTGCTGGCCGTTCTGGCCGCAGTCTGGCGGCCGCTTTTCGCAGCCACCGTGAACCCGGAAATCGCCGAGGCGGAAGGCATGCGGCCGCAACGCGCCAACATCGTCTTCATGCTGCTGATGGCCGGCGTGATCGCCATTGCCATGAAGATCATCGGCGTGCTTCTGATCACCGCGATGCTGATCATCCCGGCGGCGACAGCCAGACGGTTTGCCTCCGGGCCGGAGCAAATGGCGCTTCTGGCCTCCGCGATCGGCGTGGCGGCGGTTGCCGGCGGCCTGTTTGGCTCGCTGCAATGGGATACGCCGTCGGGACCTTCCGTCGTGGTCGCCGCGCTGATGCTGTTTGCGCTGTCGCTCGTGCCGCTTGGCTACGGGATGGCCGGCGGCGGCAGGAAGGGAGAAGGTCATGGCTGACCAAGATCATGCAATGCCTGACCTGACGCGCAACCAGGCGCTTGTGCTGGAAACCCTGTCGACTTCGGAAGGGCCGCTCAGCGCCTACGGGATTCTCGACAAGCTGCGCGATGCCGGCTTTCGCGCGCCCTTGCAGGTGTACCGGGCGCTGGAAAAGCTGGTGGAACTGGGCATGGTACACCGGCTGGAAAGCCTCAATGCCTTCGTTGCCTGCCGCCATCCGGGTTGCGAGAGCCACGAAACCATCGCTTTCGCGATTTGCGATTCATGCGGTCAGGTCCGCGAGATCGGCGATGCGGATCTGGGCGCGCGCCTGCGGGTCATCGCCCGGCAGGCGGGCTTCCGCCCGGCGCGTTCCGTGGTGGAAATGCATGGTCTGTGCCGCAATTGCCAGTCCGGCTGAGCCGGACGTGTGGCGATGCGAAAATGTCGCAAGGGAATCGTGCGGAAGTCTCTCAGCTCATTGATTTATGTCAATATTCTGAAGTCTTCATGGTGGAGACTGCCCCCGTAACCGGAACCAAAAGGGGGTTCACCATGAAACGGTTCAAAACGGTCTTGCTCGCGGCCGCACTGGCGAGCGCAAGTGCAGTTTCCCTGGCCACGGCGGACGAGTTGCGCGAGAAGGCGATGGAGGCTTTCAAGCCCTTGCCATCAACGGTTCCCGCGGTTGCCGACAATCCGATCACGCCGGAAAAGATCGAACTCGGCAAGGCGCTGTTCTTCGATCCGCGCATGTCGGCTTCGGGCGTGTTCTCGTGCAATTCGTGCCACAATCTCGCGACCGGTGGCGATGACAACATGCCGACGTCAATCGGCCATGGCTGGCAGAAGGGGCCGCGCAATTCGCCGACCGTTCTCAACGCAGTCTTCAACATTGCCCAGTTCTGGGATGGCCGCGCCGACGACCTGAAGGCTCAGGCCAAGGGGCCGGTCCAGGCCGGCGTCGAAATGGCCAACACGCCCGATAACGTCATCGCCACGCTCAATTCGATGCCGAAATATGTCGAATGGTTCAAGGCGGCCTTCCCGGAGGAAGCCGATCCCGTGACCTTCGACAATTTCGCCAAGGCCATCGAGGCATTCGAGGCAACGCTGACGACGCCGGCCCCGTTCGATGCCTATCTGAACGGTGACGACAACGCGATGAGCGCCATGCAGAAGGAAGGCATGGCGCTGTTCATCGACAAGGGCTGCACGGCCTGTCACAACGGCGTCAACCTTGGCGGGAACGGCTACTATCCGTTCGGCCTGATCGAAAAGCCCGGTGCCGACATCCTGCCAGCCGGCGACAAGGGCCGATTTGCCGTCACCGAAACCGCCGATGACGAATATGTGTTCCGCGCCGCTCCGCTGCGCAATATCGCGGAAACGGCGCCCTACTTCCATTCGGGCCTCGTCTGGGATCTCAAGGTCGCCGTGCAGATCATGGGTGAGAGCCAGCTTGGCGAGGATCTGACGGACGAGGAGGCCGACAAGATGGTGGCATTCCTCGAATCGCTCACCGGCAAGATGCCGGAAGTGACCTATCCGGTGCTGCCTGCCGAGACGGCGTCAACACCGCGCCCGACGGGTGAGGTGAAGTAACGGACAACGCGCCCGCACGGCCTCGGTGCCGTGAAGCGGAAAACCGATGCGCAGCCACGCAGCCCATGCGTGGCTGCATTTTTCTTCAATTGCTTGATTTTTATCATTTCAATCAACGCGGTCTTTCCTCATCCTTCCTAAAAGGGTAATGTTGAAACAAAGAAGGGGGATGAAGGATGGTGCGGATCCTTGGTTGTTTCCTGTCGCTGCTGATCCTTGCCTTGCCGGTTGCCGGCCGGGCTGGCGAACTGGAGGTTCGCGCAGGGGGTGTGGCAACAGTCTATTCGGAAGCAGAGCTGGAGGCGCTCGGCATGAGCTCCCTTGTGACCACCACGTCCTGGACCGATGGTCCGCAGTCATTCGATGGCGTTCTTCTTTCAAGGATCGCCGAAGTGCATGGCGTGAAGAACGGCATGATGAAAGTCACGGCCATCAACGGCTATGAAGCCGAACTTGAGGTGTCGGAATTGCTGGCCTATCCGGTTCTGCTGGCCACGCGGCAAAACGGCAAGCGCATGCCGCTTCGCGAGAAAGGGCCTTTCTGGATCGTCTATCCGCGCGACGGATTTCCCGAATTCAATGATGAGCGGCACAATTACAAATGGGTGTGGCAAGTGCGCTCGCTGGAGTTCCAGTGAGCATTCCGCATCGCTCCCGCCTTTTCACTGCCGCCCGCTCTATCGTTTTGCTGTGCCTCGGCGTTCTGCTGGCCTCCACCGCCAATGCATATTTCGCGCTGACGGAGGTCCAGGAGCGGATCACCTACCGGATTCCGGAAAACACCATCTGGGCGGCAACGCAGGCGGAAGTGGAACTGGCCCGGACGCTGGCGCAATTGGCGCCCCGGTCAGCAGGCCTTGCACTGGACGAAAACCTGCCGCTCAGCAACCAGTTCGATCTCCTGTGGAGCCGTGCCACGCTTTACCAGGCAGGCGTTCTGGCCGATGGTGTGCGCGCCGATCCTGAACTGGCGAAAACCTATGCCGATTTTCTGTCCGCGCTGAAGGCGGCGGATGCGTTGCTTGCATCGGCCAGCGCCGGTGACCGGAAAGCCGCTGCGCAGATGCGCGACCTTCTTGTGCCGCACAAGGCATCGCTGCGCAAGCTGACCATGGCCAGCCTGAAAAGCGACAGGGCGGAGCGGCAGATGCTGGCCCAAGATCACGAATTGCTGCAGCAGCAATTGTCGCACTTCGGAACCGCGGCGGCCATTCTGCTGTCGCTCATGCTGGGCTATCTGTTCGTCAGCGAGCGGCGCGCGCGCTTTCACCTTGCCTATGCCAACAAGGTGCGCGCGCATCTGGAAGAAGCGCGGGAACGGGCGGACAAGCAAGCCGAACAGATGCGCCTGCTGGCCCGCAAGGCGACAACCGCGTCGCAGGCGAAATCGGACTTCCTGGCGATGATGAGCCATGACATCCGCACGCCGCTCAACGCCATCATCGGGCTTTCCGACATCATGGAGAAGGAGGAGACAGACCCGCACAAGCGCAAGCACATCTCCACCGTGCTGCGCGCTTCGGAGGGTCTGCTTTCCCTGATCAACGACATTCTCGACCTGACAAGGCTGGAGGCAGGCAAGCTGCGGCTGGAGCCGGCGGAGTTCTCGCCGGTGGACCTGGTCCACGAGGTTGTCGAGGTGACGGGCGTACTGGCCGCCAGGAACCGCAACCGCGTGTCGGTGCAGGTCAATCAAGACATGCCTGAACGGATGATCGGCGACCGCGACCGCATCCGCCAGGTGCTGATGAACCTCGTCGGCAATGCCAACAAGTTCACGCGCAATGGCGATGTGATGATCGCGCTGGATTGTGCCGGAGAGCGCAATGGCAACGGGCTTGTGCGGTTCGCCGTGTCCGACAATGGCGAAGGGATCTCGGAGGGCTTGCGCCGGCGGCTTTTCCAGCCCTTCGAGCAGGGCGAGAACAGCCGGGCAACCCATGGCGGGTCCAGCGGGCTGGGCCTTGCGATCTCGGACCGGCTCGTCCGGCTCATGGGCGGGCGCATCGTTGTCGACAGCACGCCGGGTTTCGGTTCGGTTTTCACGTTCGACATCGAGCTGGCCGTTGCCGGGCCTGAAACGACGATTGACGACGATGCGGGCGCAAACATCCGCCTTGACCTGACCGGCAGGTCCGTCCTCGTTGTCGATGACACGGCGGCAAGCCTTCTCGTGGCGGAAACCATGTTCGCGCGCTTCGGGGCGGCAGTCGACACGGCCATCTGTGGCGAAGAGGCCGTGGAGCTTGGGCTTTCCAAAGCCTATGACCTGGTCATCCTCGATGTGCAGATGCCCGGAATGGACGGGCCGTCGGCAATGAAGGCGATGAAGCGCGCCGGAGCGAGCGCGGGCGCCATGTTCGTGGCGCTGACCGCCCAGAGCTTCCCGCGCGACCGGGCCAGGCTCATCAAGGCCGGCTTTGACGCCTATGTCGCCAAGCCGGTGCGGATGCGCGATATCGAGTTGGCGTTGGGCCCATTGGTGAACGGCCGGAGCCGAGGCGGATCAGCGCAAGGCGCGGCGACGCAGAGCGCCAGCGCGCCGGAGGAAGATGAAGCGCATCTCGATGCCGGTTTACTGCAATCCATGCAGGAGGATGTGGGCGAGGCGACCATGCGTCACCTCGTCAACCAGGTCGAAAGCGAGGTGGAACTGTGTATCGGCCGGCTGGAAGAGGCTTCCGCGGCGTTCAGCGGTGAGGATGTGCGAAAGACAGCGCACAAGCTCGCGGGGCTGCTTGGCCAGTTTGCCATGACGAAGGCGGCGCTGCTTGCGCGCGACCTTGAAAACGCCGCCGGCGAAGACATCGGAATTGACGACATTTCGGAAACAATCGCCGCGAGTCGCAACGGGATTCGTGCTTTACGCGCGCATCTTCATGGCCAAACAATTAACCACGAAGACAAAGCCGCCTGAAGAACTTGAACAAGGGACATTGCGCATTAGAAATTGGTTAATGGCTTACCCGTAACTTCTCGGAGTGCGGAATAACACGCTGGGGGGCGTTGCAATGAAAAACCCGAAGATCCTGGTGGTCGAAGACAGCACGGCGCTTGCGGAAACCTATCGCGGTTTCCTGCGTCCGGTTTGCGGCCAATGCGACCTGGCCGGCACGGGCGAAGACGCCCTGGCGAAGATCTGCGAAACCGAATATGACTGCATCGTCCTTGACGTGAACCTGCCGGACATGAGCGGAATCGACATCATGGCCCGGCTGCAGGAGCGCGGCATAACCACCTCGGTCGTGGTCATCACGGCCAATGCCTCGATCAGCACCGCCGTGGATGTGATGCGTCTGGGCGCCTACGATTTCCTCGTCAAGCCCTTCAATGGCGAGCGCCTGTGCAAGACGGTCGGCAATGCGATCGATGCCCGGCGCGCGGACAAGCCTGCGGACAAGGCACCGGCCAGAGCCGCTGAAAGCGCGCCGGCACCGGCAAGCGACGATTGCGGCGAGGATGCCGGACTGGCCGGCTTCATCGGCCGGTCGCGCGCCATGCAGGGCGTCTACCGCATCCTGCAGCGGGCCGCGCCATCGAATGCCACCGTCTTCGTCACGGGTGAAAGCGGAACGGGCAAGGAGGTCTGCGCCGAAGCGCTGCACCGGCTGTCCGGCCGCGCCAAGGGGCCGTTCGTGACCATCAATGCAGCCGCTATTCCGAAGGATCTGCTGGAAAGCGAGATTTTCGGCCACGTCAAGGGTGCGTTCTCCGGTGCCACGGGCGACCGGCGCGGCGCGGCGCTCTCGGCCGATGGCGGCACATTGTTCCTGGACGAAATCTGCGAGATGGACCTTGGCCTCCAGTCCAAGCTGCTGCGTTTCCTGCAAAGCAGGCAGGTTCAGCGGCTCGGCGAGGACAGGGTGCGCGTCAGCGACGTGCGCATCGTCTGCGCGACCAACCGCAACCCGGTGGAGGAGGTGAAGGCCGGCCGTTTCCGGGAGGATCTGTTCTACCGGCTGCACGTCATTCCGGTGGAATTGCCACCGCTTCGTGCCCGCGGCGAAGACATCGTGGAGATTGCACGATCCTTCCTGCTGCGTTTTGCGGAAGAGGACGGCAAGGATTTCAAGGATTTTTCGCCCGATGCCGCGGCCTTCCTGCTGTCCTATGACTGGCCGGGCAATGTGCGCCAGCTTCAGAACGTCATCCGCTCCGTCGTCGTGCTCAATGACGGTGAGACGGTGACTGCCGACATGCTGCCGCTGGACATGCTGGGAAGCGCCCGGCACAGCGGCGGCGAGGACGGGCCGGCGGCGCCTGAACTGACACGTCCGCTAGCCGAGATCCTGGCAAGGGCGCGGCTGATGCCCGGTGAGGGGGCGTCCGGAGAGATCAGGCCCCTCGACGATGTCATCCGCGCCACGATCGAGGGCGCCATCGAGGCGTGCAACGGTTCGATCCCGCGTGCCGCGGCGGCGCTGGATGTCAGTCCCTCGACAATCTATCGCAGGATGGAGAACTGGCGGGCGGATGAAGGCGACACGAAGGCGGCCGGCTGACGGTCTGTTGCCCGTCTTCTCCGGGTCCCGTCAATTGCAATAGCGCGAGACGACCGGCGCCTCGCAAACCGCTTCGAATTCGTGCTGCCGGCGCAGCCGCGTATCCAGTATTTCGGCAGCCGCGGCCAGTCCGGCGCCCGCCACCAGGCCGGCGACGATGCCGACAACGAGAAACAGGATGCGGCCCGGCGTGACAGGCACGACCGGGTCCACCGGCGCGTCGATGACCTTGATGCGCTCGGGTGCCTCGAACTTGCCGAGGGCACCGGTGATCTGGGCATTGTCAAAGCGCTTGGAGATGGAGTCGTGGCTTTCCTGAGCCATGCGGATCTCTTCCTCGAGCCGCTTCTGTTCCTGCATGACCGGACCGGTCTCCGCGATGGCGGTATGGATGCTGTCGATCTCGGCCTCGATGGCTGACGTCTCCTCCTTCAGGCGCAGGTATTCGGCATTGCTTTCCTGCAGGCGGGTCATCTGCGAGACCAGAAGCGGAGGCGTCTTGCCGTCTTCCTGGGTGAGCGAACCGGCGGCGAGGTTCCAGAGCCGGTCTATGTCGGCGCTTTTCATCGCCTCGGCATCCTTGAGCAGCGCTTCGCGTTCGTCTTCCAGGCGGTCCAGCGTTCGCAATTCGGCCTGGACGGCGGAATGCTCGTCCGTGTAGCGCGTCTTGAGTTCGCCAAGACGGCGGCGGGTCTTCAGAATGTCGTCCTCGATACGGCCGATGACCGGATTGGTCCCGATCAGGCGCTGGCGCACATCGCCCAGTTCCGCTTCGGCCGCCTTCAGTTTCATGCGGTTCTCGGAAAATTTCTGTTCAAGGCCGGCCAGCCGGGTGACAAGGCTGCTCTCCAGGGTTGGCAAGCGGTTGCGATTGCGCCGTTTGAACGCGGCATAGGCTTCCTGGGCTTCCGAGAGGCGCCGGGCGCGCGCTTCCAGTTCCTGGCTGAGAAAGACCTGGCTGTCGCGGATGGAACTGCGCTCGGGCGCCAGCAGCTTGTCGACAAAGTGATGCGACAGGGCGCGCAGCGTGTCCGCCATGCCGGTGGGCACGCTGCCGCGGATCGAAAAGGCAACAAGGTCATTGCCCATGAGGTCGACAGATATGGCGCCGGACAGGTTGCGGACCGCGTTGGCGCGCTCGGTCAGTGTCGACTGCGCCGAGATGTGCCCGGTATCTTCCAGCACTGCTTCGAGAATGTGGGCGGAGTGAACCAGGGTCTTGAGGGCGGGCATGCGCTCCTTGAGGTTCGGCCCCACGGCGAGATCGGTCAGGAAGGGATTGAGCTTTGCCGTCTCCTGGACGAGGATCGTCGAGCGGGCGACATAGGTCTTGGGCGCGAGACCGCCGGCCATGTAGGCGACAGGTGGCAGGGCGAGCACTGGCACGACGATCAGGTAGCGGCGGCGCCATGCGATGTCGAAGACCTGCAAGAGAAGACTGGGAATATCCCGGACCATCAGCCGGCGGCTCCCGCAAAGGGTTCGTATTCGACACGCACGGCGCCTGCACTCATGGACGGGTCATAGCCCATGCCCGGTTCTCCGCCTGTCACGGACGCCACGACGCGGGCAATCTGCTGGGCGCGCGCAAGCACCTCATAGCCCTCTCCGGCGATCCGGCCGACAACGATGCGGCGGACAACGCGCCCGCCAAGCTTCCTGAGCCGCAATTGCATGACCGTTTCGGCGGGCAGTTGCGTCGTCGCGCTTTCCAGTTGGAACTCGATCACGTCGGCGGGCTTGGGGCCGGTGCCCACGGCGGCGGTCGTGATCGTCGTGTCCGCTCCGGCAGGCGCGGGAGGCGTGCTTGCGCGGGCCTTGGCAAGCGCGGCATTCCATGTTGCCTCGGGCGTCAAATCCTGAGCAGCGGGTGACGGGCTTTCCGTCTGGCTCGACGGTTGCGCCATGGCGCGAACCGCCTGCAATTGCCGCGCCTGGTTGAACAGCGCGACCGCATTACCCTTGCCGGTTGACGGCACCCCTTCGGGACGGTCGGCGGCAAGGCGCGCCACCTGGCGGCGGTACTCCATCTCGACGGCGGAGAGGGCCGGCGCCGTTTCGCGCTCTCCGGTCGCGGCGTCCATGTTTGCCTCCGGTTCCGTTGCCTCCGGCACGGATTGCCGCGCAGCGTCGGCGGCCAGGGCCAATTGCACCTCCTGCGGCAGCATGGCCGTCGCGTTTTGCGAAACACAACCTGAAAGCGCTGTTGCGGAAAGCAAAGCCATGGCGGGAATAAGCGTTCTGAGCCTCATCTCGGACGTCTCCTGACTGGATTTGACCGATGCGTTCCAAGAACCATGCCAGAGGCCTGGTGCCTCACAGCGCGTCGATGAGCTGGGCCAGGAAGGCGGCGCGGGCATCCCAGCTTTCACCCTTCAGGCGCGGGGCGAATTCGCGGGCGCGCTGGCCACCGGCTTCGGCGCGCAGGATGGCACTGGCCAGGGTTTCGCCGCCGGCCGGGGTTTCCACCGGCGCTGCGATGGCGTCGATGGCAGGGAATTTCCAGGTCGCTGCCACCGGCCGGCCGGTGGCGAGATATTCGCGCAGCTTGAGCGGGTTGCACGCGGCGATCTGCCGGTTGCGCCGAAAGGGCAGGAGCGACACGGTCCAATGCTGCGACCATGCCGGCAAGTCATCATGCGGCAAGGGCGCAAGGCGCCGGACATTGGCCAGACCATCCAGGGCGGAGAGATCCGTTTCCGCGCGGCCGATGAGCACGAAGGTCCAGTCCGGCAGGCTGCGCGCCGCGGTGGCGATCGCTTCCACATCGATCCAGCCATTGAGCGAACCATAGAAGCCGGCAACCTTGCCGGGCGGCATGTCTGGCGCTGGTGCAACGGGATTGGCAAAAAGGTCAAAATCCACGCCATGGGGCAGGATCACGGTCTTGGCCGGGTCGAAACGGCGGGCGCTTTCCGGGCTTGCCGCCAGAACGAGGGCCGCACGCTCAGCCAGTTCCAGTTCCATGGCGAGAACGGGGCCGTGGTCAACGCCGTGCAGGGCCGCGAAATCATCACCGGCATAGTAGATCACGGCCCGTTCGCCAAGCGTGCCGAGGAGGGGCAGGGCGGTGGGCAGCGATGTCCAGAGCACCGGCGCTGAAAGTCCCTGTTCGGTCATGGTCGCGCGCACCTGAGCACCGACCTGGCGCCGGTTGAAGGCGGCTGCCATACGGGAACCCGGCCACGGGATGGCGCGTGGCTCGATCATGGCGGTGAAGGGATGGCCGGGCCCGGCGGGCGAAATGCTGCGTGTTCGCGACGGTGCAGCCAGCCGCGCGGCCTTGGCGGCAAGACGCTGAAGGTCCGGCCATGACAGGCGCGGACGCCGCAGACCCAGCGAGTTGACCCACACGGTCTTTCGTTCCGCCGCCAGCCGGGAGACCAGATGCTGGGTCGATGAGGGGTGACGGCCCCAGTCTTCGCCGAAGACCACCAGATCATGCGGCATGGGCCAGCTTCCCGGCGGGCAGGTGCCGGAGGATACGCGCGGGCGATCCGGCAGCCAGAACGTAGGGCGGGAGGTCGCCTGTCACGATGCTGCCAGCCCCGACGACGGTGCCCCGGCCGATGGTCACCCCCGCCAGAACCGTCACGCCGGTTGCAAGCCAGACATCGCGTTCCAGCACGATGTCGCCGCATTGGTCCGGTGTATCGGGCAGGCCGGCGGCGCGGTCTGCGGCATCCAGCGGATGGCCCGGATAGCCTGCCAGAAAGGCGCGCCCCGCGATGCGGACATTGTCGCCAATGACAACCTTTCCGGCGACCGCGATGGTGGTTTGCCAGCCGATGTCGACATTGGACCCGACGACCAGTTTCGGCGGTTCCGGCGTTCCGGGCCGTCCGGTGATCGTCGTCTGGCCCGAAATGCGGACATCGCGTCCGAAGGCCATGCGCACGGGACCGATCACCAGCGGCATGCCGCCATAAATGAACAGGCCGGGTGCTTTCGTTGCCAGGCGTGCCTTGAACAGCGGCGTTGTCCAGGCCGCCCGCCAGACAGCCTGCCATGCTGCAAGCGTCATCCGGCGCGCCTCGTAGAGCGGGCGATGGATGGCGGGCACGACCGGAAGCGAAGCCGAACGGCAGCGCCTGACCGCCGCGCCGACGGTCCGGGCGAGTGGCGAGCGCCCGGCCTTGGCCCATTCGCGCAGCCCGTTCATTCGACCGTCACCGACTTGGCGAGGTTGCGCGGCCGGTCGACATCCAGTCCGCGCATGGTTGCGGTATGGTAGGAGAGAAGCTGCAACGGCACTGTCGCCACCATCGGGCGGACAAATTCCGGCGCCCGGGGAATGGTGAGCACGCCGGCGGCGGCATCGGACATGGTCAGCATGGCTTCCCGGTCGGCGATGACGTGGATCTGCCCCCCGCGCGCGGCAACTTCGCGGATGTTGGAGGCGAGCTTTGGCAGCAGGACATCGCTTCCGGCCAGGGCGAAGACGGGCATGGTCTCGTCGATCAGCGCCAGGGGACCGTGCTTCAGCTCTCCGGCTGGAAAGGCCTCTGCGTGGATGTAGCTGGTTTCCTTCAGCTTCAGCGCCCCTTCGCAGGCGAGCGGGTGAAACTGCCCGCGACCCAGGAAGATGGCGCTGCGGGCCTGTTCCAGCCGCGATGCCGCCTCCATGACGGCAGGCTCGTTGTGCAGGGCGGCCTGGACGAATTCAGGCAGGCGGGCAAGATGATCGCGCAGACGCCCGGTGGCGGCGCCGCTGTTGCGGCGCTGTGAAATGTGAACGGACAGATGTGCCATGACCACGAGCTGCGCCATGAAGGCCTTTGTGGAGGCCACGCCGATTTCCGGCCCTGCGGCCAGCGGCAATGTCATGTCGGCCTGCCGTGCCATGCTCGAACCCATCTCGTTGACGATGGCGATGATCGGCATGCCGATGTGTTGCAGGCGCTCCAGCACGGCCAGGGTGTCCGCGGTTTCGCCGGATTGCGAGACCAGCACGGCCACTTCACCCGGATAGACCTGGGGCATGGGATCATACCGGTATTCCGAGGCGACATGTACGGCGCATTCGATGCCGGTCATGGACTGGATCCAGTAACGTGTCGCCGAAGCGGCGAAGAAGGATGAGCCGCAGGCCACGAAGTTGATGCGGCGAATTCGCGTGACATCGAGCGCAAGCAGTTGGTCGAGCAAGGAGCCGTCACGATAAAGACGGTTGATCTGCTCGATGACCTCGGGCTGCTCGAAAATCTCCTTGGCCATGAAGTGGCCGTGGTCGCCGGTATCGAAGGCGTTGACGACGCCCGGAACGTCGAGAAGGCGGCGGTTGACCGGCCGTCCGGCCACGTCACGGATGTCGACACCTTCGGGTGTCAGGCGCGCGGTGTCGCCATCCTCCAGGGCGATGGCATGGGTCGCGAGGCCGGCAAGCGCGTTGATGTCGGAGGAGAGAAAGGTGCGGCGGTTGCCGATGCCGGCAACGATCGGGCTGCCCCGGCGGGCCGCGAAAACCTCGCCGGGCGCGGCTTCCGCCATCATCGCAATCGCATAGGCACCCTCCAGCCGGCCGGCGGCCTCGGTAAGGGCGACCCTTGGCGGGGCGCCGCGATCCATGGCGTCGCGCACAAGCCAGGGAATGACTTCGGAATCCGTTTCGCTGACGAAGCGGGCGCCCTGGCGTGAAAGATCCTGGCGCAGGGCTGCATGGTTTTCGACGATGCCGTTGTGCACGACAGCGATTCCCGGCGCCTGATGCGGGTGGGAATTCACACGGGCCGGCGCCCCGTGGGTCGCCCAGCGGGTATGAGCGATGCCGCTCGATCCGTTCGCCGGCATTTTCGCCAGAAGCGTTTCCAGCGAGGTGACGTTGCCGGCTTCCTTGCGTACGGCTATTCCGTTGCCTTCGCGGACGGCAAGGCCGGCGGAATCATAGCCGCGGTATTCCAGCCTCTTCAGCCCCTCCAGCAGTGTCGGTGCGGCGTCTTCATCGCCTGCGACGGCAAAAATTCCACACATGATCCACGGTCCTTTCATTCCTGGAAAAACGGTCTTCTCCGGACTAGGCAGAAAGCGTGCCAGTGCGATTTTCCTTGGAAATGCGCCTTATGATGCGGATTTGCGGCTTTTCCGGCCTGGCGGGTTCGCCAAATGCGAAGCTGTTCGCAAAGTGGGAAGCGGCCGAGACGATGGCCAGAAGGATGTAGACGGGCCATGTGAAGCCCTGGGTGAGAAAAGTGCCTGACGTGCAGAAGCCGGCAATGCCGGAGGTGACGGAGAAGGCGGCGACCTGAACCGGCATGGGCGCATGGTATTCGCGAAGGATGCGGGAGGCGCGAACGGCCACGCGCGCGATGGCGATGATCATCGCCACGAAGGCGAACAGTCCTGGCCATCCGGTCTCCGCCAAAACACCCAGCCAGGTGGAATGGACCGCCTTGTTGAAGCCGCTCCAATGCGGCGTGTAGAGCCAGTAGTTGGGAATGAAATTGTCAAGGCCGACGCCGTTGAGTGGCCGCGCCATGGCCATGTTGAACGCGGCGGTCCACGCCCATATGCGGCCCATGGCGCTTTCGTCGATACCGTCTTCGGCAGCGCCGCCGGACGAGCGGTCAGAGATGCCGGCGGCTGCGAAAAGCACGGTGGCGGCGAGCCCGCCAATGCCGGCCAGGACCAGTTTCGAGCGTATGATCCTGAGCCCGGTCACGCCAAAGACCGCCATGCTGCCGAGAAGGCCGCCCCGGCTTTGCGTGGACAGGACCGCCCAGATGATCATGACGATGGCGACGGTGCCCAGAAGCCGGTTGAACCAGCCGCCGCGGGTCGTGGCCATGGAAACGGCGAAGGACAAGGGAAAGGTGAGCACGAGCGACAGGTCATTGGGATCGCCCAGAACCGAGCCGATCTCCCGGCCGATCGTCACCCGCGTGCCTTCCACCAGGCCGATGCCGGCAAGCTTGTTGGTGACAGCCACATAGGAAACGGCAATTCCGGAAATGACGATGACGCGGGCGGCAAGCTGGAAATCCGACGGTTTGCGCAACAGCCAGGCGATCGACAGCGTCATGATGGCAATCTTCACATAGGCGCTGGTCCAGTAGGCAATGGCGACGCCCGGATTGGATGCGAAGGGCAATCCGACCGTCACGAGCGTGAAGAAGACGGCGAAGGCGGTGATCTGGCTACCCCAGAACGGCTTGATGCGCTTCATGATGCCGATGTGCCAGACAAGCACCATCAATGTCGGAAGGGCCAGCAATTGGGGAATCCGGAAGGGCATGAGAAAGGGAAATGCCTCATGCAGGCGGAAGAAGGTGAAGGATACGAAGCCCAGGACAAGCCAGACCGGAATGCGCATCATGATGATGAGGCCGAGCGGCGCCGCGGCCAGGGGCATCACCAGAGCGGGATGGGAAATCGCCAGCGTCGGAAGCACCGAGACGATGGCCATGGCAAGGCCGACAGCGACGATTTTCGCGCTGACCGCCTTGACCTGGCGCGGACCTTGAAGGGGATCAGGCGCGAAGGGCATGGAGGCGGGCGAAACGGAGCAGGTCCGGCCTGGCCACGGCGAGGGCGGCGAAAGCCAGCATGGGGGCCGCGATGGCGGCTGCGAAAGCGGCGGCAAGTCCGGCATCGTGCGGAACGGCCAGGGTCGGACTGACCGCCGCGAGCACGATCAGAAGCGCCGCCGGCGAAGCGAAGGGGACCGGTGCATTCTTGCGCGACAGGGCGATGAAGCAGCCCAGCCTGAACACCTGTGCAGCAAGCGTGGCCGCGATGGCGCCGGCAAGACCCGATTGCGGGATCAGAACGGCATAGAGTGCAATGGCGACGACGGCAGCGGCCGCGTTGACAGCCAGTACACGGAACGTGTGACCGCCCAGATAGGCGCCTGCATTGGACAGGCTGACGAGCTCGTTCAGCACGATCGCGCCGATCAGCCATGGCAACCAGTGCAGCGCATGCCCGTAGGCATCCGGCAACGCGAGGCGGACAAATGCCGGCATGACCAGATGCAGCGCCACGGCCCCGCCGCACAGGATGGCCAGACCCACAAGCCATGCCGTGGCATTCTGCTCCTTGCCGCCGGGACGGGCGAGCAGCGACAGCCGGCGCGGATACCACCACAGGCCGAAGGGCTGCACGACCAGCGCCGTCGCCAGCGCCAGTTTGGCGGCAATGGCGTATTGGGCCATTTCAGCACGCGATACGTGGCCGGCAATGAACCAGCGATCCGCCGCGCCAAGCGCGAACATGCAAAGACCGGACAAGACGATGGGCAATCCGTAGACGCCCAGCCTACGGACCATGAGCCGCGAGATGGAAAGACCGTTTTCGCGCAGGAAAAGGCCTGCAAGCAGGGCGGCCAGAACAATGTCCACCGAGGCATTGGCGACCAGCACGCCCGAGGCGCCAAGGCCAGCGGCCAGGGCCGACCATACGAGCGCGATCTGCGCCATGGAGCGCGCGAGGATGAAGCCGAGAAAGGCCACCGGCCTGTTGCGCAGGCGCAGCCAGGCCAGCGGTGTCTCGACAAGGGCGGTCACCGCAGCGCCTGTCAGGGCCAGGCGGAAGGCTTGCGGGGCGACGGCCAGCGCCGCCCATTGCTGCAGCGGTCCTGCCATTGCCTGCAGCAGGGCCAGGACGATGAGAAAGGCGATCAAGGCCGTCCCGGCCAGTTCGGCCAGGCGGATGCGGGCTTCACTGTCCTCTCCGGCGCAGAAGCGGTAGAGCAGTTCGGTCAGGCCGAGCGCCGAAAAAAGAGCGGCGAACTCGATCAGGCTCGTGGCCAGATCGAGTTCGCCAAAGGCGGCTGTCGGGAGCTTCCAGGCCAGGAGCGGGATCGTGACGAGCGAAAATCCCTTCATCAGGATGATGGAGAGGCCGTAGACGAGAAAACTGGTGACTGGCTGGGACAGGCGCATGGCTCAGGCCGCCTCGACCATTGCCGAGAGCGCGCCGGCCTGGGCGCCCAGCGTGAAATGGCGGAGCAGGCGCAGACGGCCGGCCGCCCCCATCGCTCGCCTGCGTTCTGCCGGCATGGCGTCCATTCGCCCAATGGCCTGGGCGAGCGCGACGGGATCGGCGGGAGGCACGAGAATGCCGGTCTGCGGGGTGACCATTTCCTTCACGCCCATGAAAGCGGTGGAGATGACCGGCAGGCCCATGGCCATGGCTTCCTTGACCACGAGCGGACCGGTTTCGCGGTTACCGTCGGCCGTGGCCTTGAAAGGCAGGCAGACGGCGCGATAGGCTGGTCCATGGCTTGCCAGCCAGGCCGCGTCGCGGCTGCCGAGCAGGCGAATATGGTGAAAGGCCTGGCGGTTGATCCTTTCGGCGGCATCGCCGATTTGCGCGCGCAACGGTCCGTCGCCCACGATGTCGAGCCTGATGCGGTGCTTGCCTTCCAGGAAGCCGAGAGCCTCAAACAGGTCGTCGAGCCCCTTTGAGCCGACAAAGCGGCCGATGAACAGGAAGCGGCCATTGTCGCCGGCATCTTCATCGCGTGGCTGGAAACGCTCCGGATCGGTTCCGCAGGGGATGCGGACAAGCGCTGCCCTGCTGTTCATCGCGCGCAAGTCGCTTTCCAGGTCGGCGCAGACCGCGACGACACGGTCGGCTGCGGCGAGCTTGACCTCCAGGTCTTCCGGCTCGGCATAGACGTCATGGCCATGGCAGGTGAAGCTGACGGGCCGCCCGGCAATGCGGGCGGCGACAACACCATGGGCCGCGCCGCCACCGGCGAAATGCGCGTGAACGTGGCTGCATCCGGCAGCCCGGATCGCCCCGGCCAGTTTCAGCCCGTTCCAGAGCAGGGAGCGGCGTGACAGGCGCTGTTGCCTCCACAGGAAGGTAAGCGCGCGCCAGGCAAGGGGCAACATGCGCAAACCCTGCCAGGCCGGAATACGGGCCACCGGCACCGCGTGCGCTGCGATTTCATCGTCGCGGGGCTGGGCGGGACCGTCGCGCAGATCAAAGACGAAGGGCACGATCCTGTGCCCGTGCGCTTGCATGGCGCGCATCTCGTTGCCGATGAAGGTTTCGGACAGAACCGGGAAGGCGGTCAGGACATAGGCGATGGTCTTCAAGGAAGAAAGCTCCGGCATTGTTTCGGCATCGGCCTTGCAAGGGGGATGCCAGCGTGCCGCCGGCGGCACCTGACGTCATGATTTGCGCGGAGACGAAAACATGCCCAGACCCCTGTGTTCGGTTGTCATCCCGGCCTTCAACGCCATGGATTTCCTGCCCTCGGCCATTGCCTCGGTGGAGGCCCAGTCCATCTCGGGGCTCGAGGTTCTCGTGCTGGATGACGGCTCGACCGACGGCACCGCCGAATGGCTCCGCATCGTGCGTGCGCAACGGCCCTGGCTCAAGGTTTTCGAAGGCGGAGACCTGGGGCCAGCTCGGGCCCGCAACCTTCTGATAGAGAAAGCAAATTCCGGCCTGATCGCGTTTCTCGATGCGGATGATGAATGGCTGCCGGGCAAGCTTGCGCGCGACATTGCCTACCATGAGGCGCAGCCGGACATTTCGTTCACGTTTACCGATTATCTTCATCTCGATCCGCAGGGCAGGTCGCTCGGGACCGCCTTTGAATACTGGAAGCCCGGTTTCCGGAATCTGCGCGAGGAGACATTCATGCCGCTTGAAAACGCCCTTGTCAGGCTGATCGGCTGCAATCTCGTGGGCACGTCCACGGTTGTTGCGAAACGCGAACGGTTGCGAAACGCGAACGGATTTGCAGAGGATCTGCCTTCGGCCGAGGACTGGGATCTGTGGTTGCGCCTTGCCCAGGACGGGCCGGTTGCGGTCTCCACGCAGGTGACGGCGAATTATCTGGTCCGTCCACACAGCGAAACCGCCAACCGCACGGCGCGCATCGCGGCCATGGAAACGATCCTGAAGCGCTACGGACATTCGGGCGGGACCCGTTCGGCACGCCGGGAGGCCAGGGCGCGCCTTGCCACGGTTCGCGCGGAAGCCGCGTCGATCGATGGACGCCACGGTGACGCGCTGGCGTTCCGCCTCGGCGCATTGCTGCGCCAGCCCAGCCGGCGCAATGTCCATGAGGCGCTTGCCGCGGTGGCCCGTCTCGGCGGGATTTCAGGAAAGGCCGGCGCATGCTGATCGCCCGTATGGAAGGACCTGCAAGCCTGGAAACGGCGGCGCGCATGCGCAGCGTCTTTACCTGCCAGGCATTTCAGAAGCCAGGCGTGCGCAAGGCGCTGGAAGACCTGGAACTGGCCTTTGCCGAGATCGCCGCGAACGCGGTGAACCACGCGGCGGAAAAGCCGTCGCGCTTTTCCGTCGCCCTGCATCTGGAAGGAGGGCGCCTGCGCGTCGATTTCCATGACGACGGGGCGCCTTTCAGGGAATTCAAGCGCGCATGGAAAGACAGTACGCTTGCAGCGATGGATCCGATGGCCGAAAGTGGCCGCGGCCTCTGGCTGGTGCGCCAGTCGACCGACGATCTGGTCTACAGCCACGGCCAGGACAATGCCTGGTCGTTCTGCCGGTCGATCGGTGAACCCGCGCAGCCGGAGATCCTGCTGGTCGAAGACGACGACACGACGCGCGGGCTCTACACGGCGCTTCTGTCAAAGGTTGGCGTGGTAACAGCCGCCCGTTCGCTGCGTGAAGCGGGCGCAATCCTCACCGACAGCGTCTTCGACCTCATTGTGGCCGACTACAACCTTGACGACGGCGAGGCGGTGGCACTGCTCGAAACACGCCTCGATCTCGATTGCCCGATCATCTTCATCACCGCAGACACCACAGGCGTGGCCCGCGAAAGCGGTCTGCGTCACGGGATACACATGCTGCTGGCGAAACCGGTACGGCCGCTCGAACTGCGCGAACGGGCGGCCGAGGCTGTGGCGGCCCATCGCAGCCATGCGCTTCGCGCAGTCCGCCGCTTCACGGCCGACGTGGCGCCGGGTATCGCGGCTGCAAAGCCGGTTGAGGCAGGCGGACTGCGCCTGTTGGCACGCGCCGCGGTGGCAACGGCTGGCGGCGGCGATGCCTTCATCGATCTTGGCGGTGGAACCGGGACCGGTGAAAGGCGGCGCTTCGTGATGGCCGATTGCATGGGCCACGGCATGCCGGCCCGTTTGCAGGCCGCCATGCTCGGCGGCTTGCTGGCCGGGCAGGCGCAAGACCGGTGGGCGGGCCCGGATGCCTGTCTCGACGATCTGTCGGGGGCAATTCTCGCCAGCCCGGCGGTCAGCCAGCTTATCGCCACCGTGCTGGTTGTCGATCTCCCCGGCGCTGGCGTTCTGGAACTGGCCTCGGGCGGGCATCCGGCCCCGCTTCTGCTGGCAGGCAATACGGCACGATCCTTCCCCTTGCAGGGATTGATGCCCGGACTGACTTCGGAATGCAGCGCGCGGGCCCGGTCACTTCGGCTCCAGGACGGGGAACGGCTGTTTCTGGCGACGGATGGACTTGCACCTGCCAGCAGCGACACGCTGGAGGGCATGCCAGAGACGCTGTTGCGGGTCATCCGCCAATCGTCCGCCTTGCCGCTCGAAGCGGCAGCCGATGCCATCGAGGCGGAAGCGTTGAAGACATTCGGCGCCCGGCCGCAGGACGACTGGACGTTCGTCCTGATCGAAGGCGCCGGATGAATTTCCGCGCCGCGACGGCGCATTCGCTCAGACAGCCGGATGCGGCCTGTAGCCGGCGCGGCGATAGGCGGCGAAAATCGCCGGCATGGCCGTTTGCGGGGAATAAGCCGCGCGAATCGTGGCGATCGCGGCCTCTCCCATGGCCGAACGCGCGGCCGGGCCGGATGCCATCAGGCGGTCGATGCATGCGGCGGCTTCCTCCATGTCGCCCGGCGGATAGAGATAACCGTTCACACCATGGCGCACGAGATCGGGCAATGCACCCACGGCCGGCGCTATGACCGGCACGCCCAGTCCCATGGCCTCAAGCGCAGCCATTGGCAGGCCTTCCTTGCGGCTCGTCATGACGAGGGCTGTTGTGCGTTCGAGCCAGGGTGTGATGTTGATCGCGAAACCCTCCAGGACGGCCGGGCTGTTCAGCGACAGGACGAGTTCCTCGCGCATCGGTCCGTCACCCAGCAGCCGCCATTCGCCGGACCGGGCGCGCATGTTCGCCAGCTTGAGGAACAGGTCCGGACCCTTTTCCCGCGAAAGACGTCCTGCAAACAGGAAAACCGGCGTCGCGGGTTCCGTTCGCGGCCGCGCTGCGGGGTTCACGAAATTGCGGATCACGGTGGCCGACCAGGGTAGGGCGCAGGCGATGTCGCGAGAGACGGCGAGCCGGCCGCCCAGGAACGCGGTCTTCTCGTCGATCCACTGGTAAACGCCCACCGCACCGCGCGCGCGTTCGCCGGCATGAAAGGTGGAGACGACGGGAACGTGGACCAGCCGGGCCGCGATCCGCCCGAGAATGCCGGCCTTGTAGCCATGGGTATGCACCATGTCCGGGCGCATGATCCGCAACAGGCGGCACAGGCCGACGAAATCCGCGGCAACGGCAATCGGCAGTCCCGCCGCACGAAACCGCGCATGGGCGGGGCTTTCGGAGTAGACGGCATGGAGCAGGATACGGGCGTCGAGCCCTTCGGCGCGCTGCGCGGCGACAATGGTTTCGACATGGGTTTCAATGCCGCCGACATAGCGGGCATCAAGATAGTGCAGGATCATCGTCGGACCTCACTGGTGCATGTTGAGCGCGGGCCAGCCTTCCACCTTGCGGGTGATGTAGCGCACAAGGGCGGGTGCCACGCGCCGCAGGCGGTTGGCTTCACGGATCATTTCCTGGGCCAGCGTCGGGTTCAGCCTGTCGTTCAGGACCAGGGCTGAAACCACCGCGCCGGATTCGGTGAGCCACTTGAGCACTTCCTCCATGCCGCCGCGCGCCATGGCGCCGGGCATGGTGACCAGCAGGAGGGCTTCGGCGGCCGATGCGGTCATCGGGGTATAGAGGGCCGGCTGGTGCGCCTCGAAGGGTGGACAGTCGAAGACGATGGAATCGAAGAAAGCCAGCCATTGCGCCGAGGCGGCGGGCAGGCCCTGGCCGTCGTTGAGAAGCGCATGCAGGCTGGTTCCGGCCGGCACGTCGATGGTCCACAGCATGTTGGCGGCCGGCTGGCTGGCCGCGCGGACATCTTCCAGGCCGATGCCGATATCGGCTTGGCGGGCCATGTCCGCGCCGGTGAGATGGGCGCGGACCAGGAGCACACGCTTTCCGAACCCGGCGCCGGCGGCAGCGATGTCGAAGGCCAGGTCCGTGGAGCCGGCATCGGGCTGGGAACCGGTGACGGCGAGGGTGTGTGCGCCCCGCCCCAGTGTGGCGGAATAGGCCCTTTGAGCGGCCAGATGTCGTGATTTGGAAATCATGGCAACCTCACAGGGCAGCGACAGCGGCCACGAGCGCGACGATTTGCGCGGCATCCTTGACCGTGCTCATCACCCGGGCCCAGTGGCTCTGTGTCTTGTCTGGCACATAGACCGTGTCACCAGGGCGAACCACGGGCAAGCGCGTGGTGTCTGCGGTCCGGCTGAAAGCTTCAAGATCGAAATGAAAGGCCTTGTTTTCCTTGCCCATGTTGACCACCACGATCCTGTCCTGCAGGGCGCTGTCGGTGGGGCCGCCGGCCTGGGCCAGCAAGTCGAGTATGTTCATCCGGGCGGTGAACGTGTAGCGGCCGGGCTTGGCCACCGCGCCCAGAACGCGCACCGTTTCCGCCGTCTCGATCTCGGTCCATGTCCGGTCATGGCCGGGCACATAGATCATGTCGCCCGGTTGCAGGTGCGGCAGAACCCGCTCGTCACCGGTTTCCATGTAGCGCAGCAGGTCGACGCGGATCGGATCGGCATCGCCCTGGCCGCGCAGCGAGACGCGGATGCGCCGCAGGTCTGCGTTTTCGGTCGGCCCGTCGGCTGCGGACAGGATGTCCAGAAAGCCGAAGGAAGGATCGAACGCATAGCGTCCCGGCGATCCGACCGCTCCCATGACATAGATGGAGCGGTCGGCATCCTGTCGCACCCAAAGCGACTTGTTGTCATTGGGATCGACGGGGAGTTCCGGCACGACGACCACATAGCCGGCACGGATCAGCGGGACGGCTGCCTCGCTGCCGCCATTGTCCAGATAGGCCTTCATGTTGAAAATCTCCGTTTCCGCCTTGCCATTGGCGCGCTTGACGATCTGGATGGCGGCGAGGTCGCCTTTCGCCGTGGGGCCGCCGGCATGGCCGATGAGGTCGAACAGGCTCATCTCGTCCGCCCATTCATAACGGCCCGGCTTGGTGACAGCGCCCATGACCTGAACCGAACGGGTCGGCGGCAGCCGGGTCCAGGAAGGCTCCTGCGTTTCGGTCTTCTCCGGCACGAGAATGGCGTCTCCGGGCTGGACGAGGGGGATTTCGGCTATCTTGCCTTCGGTGAAGGCGACCAGGTCGAACATCTCGACATTGCCGCCAGCGCGGATGACGCGGATCTGACGGGTCTCGGCGAAACGGGTGGGGCCGCCGGCGTTGGCGAGGATATCGATGAAGGTCGTTCCCTTCTGGGCCTCGAACGCGCCGGGCTTGGCCACTTCGCCCATGATGTAGACGGTGTGCTTGCCGCGTTTGATCTGGTCGGCCAGGATCGGCACGAACACCGTGGCGCCGGGTTCGAGGGCCGGCATCAGCGAGGCATCGCCGCTGTCGAGATAGGCTTGCAGGTTGAACAGCACGGGACCCTTGTCGGTGATGACGCGAATCTGCTCCACGGCTGCATAGCGGGTCACGCCACCGGCGCGCATGATCAGATCGACCAGCGACATGTTGTCCTTGAAGGCAAACTGGGCCGGCTTCTGGACCTCACCGAAGATGCGCACCGAACCGCCGGCGTCGGCGCCGTCGCCTGCGCGCGAAAGCGTTTCGGCGTCGAAATCGATCTGCACATTGCCGGTGAGGGGGGAAATCGGAACGAAAACGATATCGAGGGGCTGAAGCGCCGGCAGGATGTCCAGATCGCCCGTATCCAGGTATTGCTTGTAATTGAAGACGATTTCCCTGTCGCCGCGAATGAGTTTCAGCTTGTCGAGCTGCGCCCCGGCCTTGATGCCGCCGGCCTCCGCAATCGCCACTTCGACCGTGGCATCGCCCGGCAATTCCTGCGTGCCGGGCTTTTCCACCTGACCGGCCACGGCAACGAAGAGCTTGCGCTCCTTCAGCCGCATCGTCAGCCGCGCAATATCGCGAAAGGCGAGGGACAGCTTCCGGCGCACCAGCGTGGCCGCCTCTTCCAGCGGCAACCCGGCGACAGCGACCGGACCTATTTCCGGTAGCGTGATGGCGCCCTTGCGGTCGACGGCAAAGTCGCCGGTCAGCGTTGCCTCGCCGGGCAGCAGCAAGGCCAGCGTGTCACCAATGCGGATCGGGTCGTTGTCATCTGCCCGCGCGGCAGGCGAAACCACAGCCAGAACGGCAAGCGTGAGCAACAGGCGGATGATCGGCGGGATTGTCATCGTGGGGCTCCGGTCAGGTACATGGCGCCTTCAGGCAGGTCTTGCGCCCTGCGGCGGTGGCGATATCGCTGCCGCCAAGTTTCACGGAAACATCGAGCAGGCCCGCTTCGGCATCGGCTGCAAGCCCGGCGCGGTATTCACGGCCGGCAAGGTCGAGGCGCTGGCGGGCGGAAAACGCCTCTGCCGGGTGCAAGGCGCCCGTCACCGCCGCACGGTCGAGTGCGGTGGCGACGCCTGCCATTTCCGGTGTCGGCGCCGGCCCGCCGGCAAGACCGCCACGCGCCGCCGGCGGCCACGGATGGACACAGGCGGTCAGTCCGGATGACAGGATAGCCAGCGTGAGAGGGAGAACAGCGCGCATGGCCTTTACGCTGCGCTCCGGTCGTCAGCCGAAAGCAGGCCGGCAATGCCCAGATGGCGCAGCAGCTTGAGCGGCTGGCCATGAAGATTCGAAAGCCGGACGCGGTAGCCGCGTGAACGCATGCGCTTGTGCAGAAAGACAATGGCGCCGACGCCGGACGAATCGATGAACCGGCATTGGCTCATGTCGATCGTCACATCGCTGTCGCCGGCGGCAATGGCGTCAATCTCAGGCCGGAGGACCGTTATCCTGGCTGCATCCAGGTCTCCGCTCATTGTGATGGTCTTGGTCATGGCAGTGCTCCTTGTTTCCCCCGCCAGAGCCGAGCAAGAGGCGTGCCATCTCGACAACCCTTGCGGGAGTGGGCGCGGCCGCGCAAATGGGGCAGGTATTTTGCAATCTGCGACCGCGTATGGGTGAGGGATTTCGCGTTTTGCGTCAAAAAGGCCCGTTTCTGCCGCCCTGTGCACCGGCACGCCTCTTGCAAACAGGCCTTCATGGTTCACACGCAAGGGTATGCACATTGATGCAAGTTCACATCGTACAGAGGCTGGCGCCCGGCGGTATCGAGCAATTGGTGCTCGCGCTGGCCGAGACACCCGGAATCCATATCTTCAGCCTGGAAGGAACGGTCGCTTCGCTTTGCAGTGCATGGCCGAAGGTGACCAAGTCCGCCGATCGCCTGACGGCCTTTGACAAGGCGCCTGGCCTGCGCCCGCTGCTGGTGCAGCGCATGGCGCGCCGTCTTCGGGCGCTGGGCGCCACCAGCGTCGTGACGCACCATGCCGGGCCGCTGCTCTATGGCGGTGCCGCGGCGCGGCTGGCCGGAATCCGGTCCTATTCGCATGTCGAGCATGACGCCTGGCATCTGGGTGACCGGCGGCGCAGACGGATGACAGCCCTGGCATTGCGGGCATGGCGCCCGGACCGCGTGGCGGTTTCGGGCGTCGTCGCGAAGGCGGCGGCAGAGCGCACGGGGCTTCCGTTCCGCGTGATCCCCAACGGGGTGGATTGCACTGTCTTCCGTCCGGATATCCGGGAAGCGGCGCGCCGGCGGCTCGGCCTTCCCGCCGGCAAGCGCATCATCGGCGCCGTCGGCCGGCTGGAGCATGTCAAGGGGTTCGACCGGCTAGTGGAGGCGGCACGATTCCTGCCGCCGGATGTGCTGGTTGCGATCTGGGGCGAAGGCAGTCAGCGCGATACCCTGAATGCGCGCATAGCGGCGCTCGGGCTGGAAGGGCGCGTGCTGCTGCCCGGACGCACGGACCAGGCCGCCGACATCTATCCTGCACTCGACCTCTACTGCCTGCCCTCACGTTTCGAAGGCATGCCGCTGTCGATCCTGGAGGCCCAGGCCTGTGGCGTGCCGGTGATCGCCAGCGACGTCGGCGGCGTTCGCGACGGGCTTTGCCCGGCTTCGGGCACTGCCATGCGGATCGAGGACGGCCATCCGGAAAGACTGGCGGATGCGCTTGCGAAAGCGCTCGATCAACCGCTGCGCGGCAATCCGCGTTTCTTCATCCAGACCAACCTGTCCCTGGGCAAGACCAGGGAAGCCTATCTCTCGCTGGAGACCCTTCATGCTTGAAACCCTGTTCTGGACAAGCGCCCTTGCAGCGCTCCACCATCACGTCACCTATCCGCTCAGCCTGCTGGCGCTGTCCCGCCGCGCGCCGGTGCAATGCAGTGAAGTCCGCGAACTGCCTCATGTCACGGTCATCGTCGCGGCCTACCAGGAGGCTCGGACCATCGCAGCGAAGCTGGAGAACCTCGCGGGGCTGGACTATCCGGCAGACCGTCTGCATGTGCGCATCCACTGCGACGGCTCCACGGACGGGACGCCTGCCATTGCTGGCGAGAGACTTGGCGTGTTGCTTGCCAAAGGCATCGATGCCCGGGTGCATGCCCATCCGGTCAACCGGGGCAAGATCGCTGTCATCAACGACGCCGTCGCAGCCGCCGATACGCCGGTCGTGGCGCTGACGGATGCATCCGCCAGCCTGCCCGCCGATACGCTCAGGCGCATGGCGGCGGCATTCTCGGACGAACGGGTCGGCGTGGCGGGCGGCCTTTACGATTGCGCGGAAAACGGCACGCCGGGCGAAAGACGCTACTGGGCCTTCCAGAACCGCCTTCGTCTCGGTGAGGCCGCGCTTGGCTCGCCACTCGGCTTTTCCGGGGCCTTTCATGTCTTCCGGCGCGAGGCCTTCAAGCCGCTGCCGGAGGGAACGATCAATGACGATTTCATCCTGCCCATGGAGATCGTTGCCCGGGGCTATCGCGGTGTGCTCGATGCCGGCATCGCCATTTCGGAGCGCGAGCGGACTCGTCCGGGGCAGGAATTCGCGCGGCGGGTGCGTATCGGCGCCGGCAACCTGCAACAGGCCATACGCCTGATGCGCCTGGCCGATCCGCGCCGCCCCGGCCTGGCCTATGCGTTCCTGTCCGGCAAGGGGCTGCGGGCGGTGATGCCTTTCCTTCTGCTGGCTGCCCTTGCCAGCGTGACGCTGCTGGCCTTGCGTTCGGCCGCATGGATCGCGCCCGCCGCCCTGGCCTGGCTCGGCCTCCTCTTTGCCCTGTCCGGGCTGGCTGTGGCCGACCACAGCCGCTCGCGGCTGCAGACGCTGGCGGCGACCCTGCTGGCCGGCTATGCGGCAAATGGTTTCGGCGCCCTGTTGTGGATGCTGGGCCAGTTCGACATTCGCGGGCAGTGGACGAAAAAAAAGTGGGGGGAGGAGCACACACTACCGGCATCGGTGCGCATGGCCAAACGCGCCTTCGACCTTGCCGGAGGCATGGTGCTGCTGCTGCTTCTGGTCATCGCCTATGTGCCGGTGGCGATTGCCATCCGGCTGGAAAGCCCGGGGCCGGTCTTCTATCGCCAGTTGCGCGTGGGGCGGGCCTTGCCGGACCGCACCGACCTTTTCGAACTCATCAAGTTCCGCACCATGCGCCAGGATGCCGAACGCCACGGCGCGGCCTGGGCCTCGAAGGGCGATCCGCGCGTCACACGAGTCGGCCGCTTCCTGCGCCGCACGCGGCTGGATGAGTTGCCGCAAGCGATCAACGTGTTGCGTGGCGACATGTCGCTGATCGGGCCGAGGCCGGAAAGGCCGGTGTTCTTCGGCCGGCTGGAGACCAGTATTCCGCTCTATGTGGAGCGGACCTACGGCATCCTTCCCGGCGTGACCGGGCTTGCGCAGGTGCGCCAGGGCTATGACGAAAGCATCGAGGACGTCCGATCCAAGGTGGGCTGGGACCATGCCTATGCGCTGCGCATCGATTCACTGTGGACATGGCTGAAAACGGACCTTTCCATTGCGCTGGAGACGATCGGCGTCATGGCTGGCCGAAAAGGCCAATAGGAAGCCCCCGGCGCCGGGCCGCTGCCCGGGATGAGGGGCACATCCCGTGGTGGCGGCCCGGTTGCGCAGCCGACGTTCGCCGGCGTCGGCGTCAGCCTGCCTCTTCGGCGGCCGCAACCTGTTCCTTGACGCGGATGAAGCTGTCGGGCGTCACGGAAATGGAATCGATGCCGCATTCCACCAGAAAACGGGCGAATTGCGGGTGGTCGCTTGGGGCCTGACCGCACAGTCCGACCTTGGCACCGGCGGCATGGGCCTCACGAATGACATTGGAAATCATCCATTTGACCGCCTCGTCCTGCTCGTCAAACAGGTCCGACAGCAATTCGGAATCGCGGTCAACGCCAAGGGTGAGCTGGGTGAGATCGTTCGAACCGATCGAAAAACCGTCGAAGCGGCGGGCAAAAGCCCCGGCGAGCACCACATTGGCCGGGATTTCGCACATCACGTAGATCTTCAGGCCGTTTTCCCCGCGCCTGAGCCCGTTTTCGGCCATCACGTCCAGCACCCGGTCGGCCTCGGCGGTCGAGCGGCAGAAGGGTATCATGACAATGACATTGTCAAAACCCATGTCCTCACGCAGCCGCCGGATTGCCTGGCATTCAAGCGCGAAGCCGTCGCGATACTGCGCGGAATAGTAGCGCGAAGCGCCACGGAAACCGATCATGGGGTTTTCCTCGACCGGCTCGAACTGGCGCCCGCCCAGCAGGCCCGCATATTCGTTGGTCTTGAAGTCGCTCATACGCACGATAACCGGGTCCGGGTAAACGGTTGCCGCGATGCGTGAAAGACCCCGGGCAAGCCGCTCGACGAAAAATTCCGCCTTGTCCTCATATCCTTCGGTCAGTGCGGCGATCTCGGCCTTGTCCGCCCCGCTTTCCAGCGCGTCGAACCGCAGCAGCGCCATGGGGTGCACGCGGATATGGTTCGAGATCACGAATTCCATGCGCGCAAGGCCGACGCCGCCGGCGGGCAACTGGTTCCAGCGGAAGGCGGCTGCCGGATTTGCCATGTTGAGCATGACCCGGGTGCGGGTTTTCGGGATGTCTTCCAGTTGCAGGGTCGCTTCCGAATAGTCCGCGGTTCCCTCGTAGACGAAGCCCTCGTCGCCCTCGGCGCAGGAAATCGTCACATCCTGTCCGGAATGGAGAATGGCGGTTGCATTGCCGGTGCCCACGATGGCGGGCAGGCCAAGCTCGCGGCTGACGATGGCGGCATGCGACGTGCGCCCGCCATGGTCGGTGATGATACCGGCGGCCCGTTTCATGACCGGCACCCAGTCGGGATCGGTGATGCCGGTGACGAGAATCGAGCCATCGACGAAATCGGCGATGTCGGCGGCGCTTTCGATCAGGCAGACCGGTCCGGCAACCACGGAGTCGCCGATGCTCAGGCCTTTCGTAAGGGTGGCGCCATGGCTGGCGATGGTATGCGCCTTGATCGTGCCATGTTCGCGCGCCGCCTGCACGGTCTCCGGTCTTGCCTGGACGATGAAAAGCTCCCCGGTCTCGCCGTCCAGCGCCCATTCCATGTCCATCGGGCAGCCGTAATGCGTCTCGATGGTGACGGCCCAGCGGGCCAGCGTGAGGATCTGCCTGTCGTCCAGCACGAATGCCGCACGCTCGACCTTGGAGGTCGGCACGTTGCGCGTTGGCTCGGTGCCCTTGCCGTAGATCATCTTGATCGACTTGGCGCCGCACTTCTTCTCAACGACCGGGACAAGCGACGGGCGGTCGAGCAATGGCTTGAAGACGACATATTCATCCGGGTCCACCGCGCCCTGGACGACGTTTTCGCCAAGGCCCCAGGCGGCGTTGATCACGACGACCTTGTCGAAACCCGTCTCGGTGTCGATGGAGAACATGACGCCGGACCCGCCGCGGTCGGATCGGACCATGAGCTGGACGCCGATCGACAGTGCCACTGCGAGCTGGTCGAACCCCTTGGCCTGGCGGTAGCTGATGGCACGATCCGTGAACAGCGATGCATAGCAACGCTTGCAGGCGTCCAGGAGTGCTTCCTGGCCTGAAATGTTGAGATAGGTCTCCTGCTGGCCGGCAAAGCTGGCATCCGGCAGGTCCTCTGCCGTCGCGCTGGAGCGGACTGCCACCGATACCTGTGTTCCGCCACGTGCGGCACACAGGCCGTCATAGGCTTGCAGGATGGCGGCGGCCAGATCGTCGGGCCATGCGCCCGACAGGATGGCGGCGCGAATCCGCGCGCCGGTCTCGGCAAGGGCGACGGCGCCGCTTTCGTAGTCACGGCAGGCTTCCGCGACCGTTTCGTTCAGGCCATTGGCCGACAGGAAATGGCGGAAGGCATCGGCCGTGGTCGCGAAACCGGCGGGAACGGCAATGCCGCGGGCGGCCAGCACGCCGATCATTTCCCCCAGTGAGGCATTCTTGCCGCCGACGCGCGGAACATCGGCGCGGCGGACTTCGGCAAGCGGAAGCACGTGAACCGGGTTTGTTGTGGTCATGGCAAAGCCTCTCCTTGGCCGTGGCTGGGCAAGCGGATTTCAACGGGAACCGGGCGCGCGCGCCATGATACGTGTCAATGAGCCACCACCAAAATGACCCGGTGCCGCATCGGCAGGATTTGCAGATGGAGCGGTGTCGTGGCATGGCGGCCAAAATAAACGACCTGCGCACCCATTGGCCAACCGCTTCGCCATCGCACCCATGTTTGATTGGTCATACTATTGATTTAATATTATTAAATTAAACAGCGCTTGTGCAATCCGTGCACACAGAAGCTGGAGACAGGCGCTTGAGCTTGGCGGTTCTTGGCACGTTGTGACGAGCCATTTTGGCATAGGGTTCGAAAGGCGTTTGCGAGGCATGCGGGCTCGCTTTCATGCGTGCCCGGAAATCGAAAGACTTTCCTTGCTGGGCGCCATGCCGAATTTGCGCTGGTAGTCCCGGCTGAAATGGGTCGGGCTTTCGTAGCCTACCTCGAAACTGGCCGATGCCACGCTATGGCCACCGATGCGCAGCAAATCGCGTGCGGCAATCATCCGCAAATCCTTCTGGTACTGCAGCGGGGTGGTGCCGGTCACCTGCTTGAAATGTCCGTGGAACGACGACTGGCTCATGCCCGCGGACTGCGCCAGGTCCGGGACCGACAGGTTCTGCCGGAAATTCCGCCTGATCTGCATGATCGCGCGGGCCACACGGCTGGCATGGCTGTCAATGGACAGGAGCGCCCGCAACATGCCGCCAATCGGCGACATCAGCAGGCGGAAGTGGATTTCCCGAAGGATCGCAGGGCCCAGTACCTCGGCTTCCACGCGATTGCTTGCCAGGGCAAGATAGCGGGCGACGGCCTCGATGAGCCTGGGCTCCGCCGGCCCGGCCGCCAGCGAACGCGTGGGTGTTTCGCCGTCGCAGGTCGCGCTGATCTGTTCATGAAGACTGCGCACAAGGCCCAGTTCCAGCGAGAGGATGAGCGCCAGATAGGGGGTGTCCGCGCTGGCCGAAAGGATCCGCGACCTGACGGGAAGGTCGTGACTTACAATGAGTGCATCGCCTGCTCGCAACGTCACGGACTGGTCTCCGATGGCCGTTTCCTTCGCGCCCTGCAGGACAAGGCAGACCACAGGCCTGTAGATCACGGATTCAAATTCGCTGACCTCGAATTTCCGCAGCACCGTCAGGTTTGGCAGCGCGCAATCGTCACTTTCCCCGGCGCAAGCGGCATAGGCAAGTGCAGGTCCTGTCAGTTCCGTGAATTCCATGGCTTCGCCCTTCCTTGGACGTTTTGTAACATCCGGGCAGGCGAATTCCATCGGTTCCTTTTGTCTTTCGGAGGAATTGGCAGATTTTTCGAAGGAACCGGCAGGTCCGGCCGCCATCAATCCGCTAGCGTGGCATGACTGTTCCCCAGCAACCGGAGACGATCATGGCACTCATGACCAGCACCTTTCCCCTCAACGCGACCGTCACAATTCCAGCCGTCGGATTTGGCACCTATCTCGTCTCCAACGAAGATGCCCCCAGAGCGGTCCAGACTGCCATCGATTGCGGCTACCGGCACATCGATACGGCATCCGGTTACCGCAACGAAGAAGCGGTCGGAGACGGCCTCCGGGCGGGCCTCGCGTCGAGCGGCCTGTCGCGAGAGGACATCTTCGTCACCACCAAGCTCTGGCCGGGCAATCGCGCCTGGGGCGACGCGCCGAAAACCTTCAACCAGACAATTGCCGAATGCGAGGCGAGCCTTGCGAAGCTGGGACTGGACTATCTGGACCTCTACCTCATCCATGCCCCCTATGGCGGCCCGGAAAGGCTCAACCAGTGGCGCGCGCTGATCGCGCTTCAAAAGGCAGGCAAGGCACGCGCCATCGGCGTCAGCAATTTCAACCGGTCCCATCTGGAAGAAATCCGCGCAGCCGGTTTGCAAACTCCCGACGCAAACCAGATCGAACTCCACCCCTGGTCCCAGAAGCCGGACTTGATTGCCTGCATGACTGAAAACGCAATCGCGCCGATCGCCTATTCAAGCCTTGTGCCGCTTTCGACATGGCGGACGCAGGAGGGGCAAGCCAGCGCCAAGACTGACGCCATGAAAGCCGACAGCGGCGTTTTCACCGGCTTGGCGAAGAAGTACGGGGTGAGCGAAGCGCAGTTTCTTCTGCGCTGGGGCGTGCAGAACGGCTATGCTGTCCTGCCAAAGAGCCTCAGCCGCGCCCGCATGCTTCAGAACATCGATCTCGACGGGTTCGAAATTGATGACGCCGACATGGCGGCGATACGGAAGATGGACCGTGGCGAAGGCGTCGCCTGGGCAACCGGCGATCCGAGCACGGCGGCCTGAACCACAGGAACGCACCCGGTGCCGGGATGACAAGGCCGAAAGGACGCCAATGACCGCGGAATTCATGTTCATCACATTCACCCTGTTCCTGGCCGGAATGATCGCCGTTCCGCTGGCCTCGCGCTTCGGGCTCGGGTCGGTGCTGGGCTACCTGATTGCAGGCATTGCCATCGGCCCGGTGCTGCACCGGGCCGGTGTCGATGTGGTTGCCCTCCAGCACTTCACCGAATTCGGCGTGGTGATGATGCTGTTCCTGATCGGGCTGGAAATGCAGCCGCGTGTGCTTTGGGCCATGCGTTCGCAAATCTTCCTGATGGGCGGGCTGCAGGTCGCGATAACTGCTGTTGCCGTCATGGCAGCGGCGATGCTGCTCGGACAGTCCTGGACCATCGCGCTGGCGATCGGCTTGATCTTCGCCCTGTCATCGACGGCCATCGTCACCCAGACGCTCAATGAAAAGGGCCTGATGCGCAGCGATGGCGGACAGGCCAGTTTCGCGGTTCTGCTGTTCCAGGACATTGCGGTCATTCCCATGCTGGCGCTGATCCCGCTTCTGGCCTTGCCGGACCTGATGGCCGCCTCCGGTCACACGGATCAGCATGGCGATGGGCATGGCGCAGCCGGGCTCAACCTCAATCTGGTGGAAGGCCTGCCCGGCTGGCAAACGGCGCTCATCACCCTGGCCGCGATCGGCCTCGTCGTCTTCGTAGGGCGCTACCTGACAGGACCGGTCTTCCGATACATCGCCCGGGCGCGGCTGCGCGAACTGTTTGTCAGCACAGCCCTGATGATGGTTGTCGGCATTGCACTGCTGATGACCATGGTCGGCCTGTCGCCGGCGCTCGGCACCTTCCTTGCCGGCGTCGTCATGGCCAACAGCGAATACCGCCACGAGCTGGAGAGCGACATAGCACCCTTCAAGGGCATCTTCCTTGGCGTGTTCTTCATCACGGTCGGCGCAAGCATCGATTTCGCCCTACTTGGCGAGAACCTGCTGCTGGTCATCGGATTGACCCTCGGCCTGATCCTGCTCAAATGCATCGTGATTCTGGGCCTTGGCCGCATGTTCAAACTGGCCGGTGGCGACAAGTGGTTGTTTGCGCTCGGCCTTGCCCAGGCGGGCGAATTCGGTTTCGTCCTCGTCTCCTTCACGGTTGCCAATGCCGTCGTTCCCGCAGGCGTCGCCGACCTCATGCTTCTTGTCATCGCCTTGTCGATGCTGCTGACACCGGCGCTGTTCATTCTCCATGACCGGCTGATTGCGCCGCGTTATTCGCGCCAGCAAGCCCGGGAAACCGACGAGATTTCGCATGGATCAGGGATCATCATCGCCGGGCACGGGCGCTTTGGCGGCATCGTCAATCGCGCCTTGCGGGCCGCCGACTATGAAACGACCGTGGTCGACTACAACAACGAGCAGCTCAAGATGCTGCGCCGCTTCGGGCTGAGTGCCTATTATGGCGATGCCACACGCCCCGACCTGCTTCACGCTGCTGGCATAGAAAGTGCCAAGGTTCTGGTGATCGCCATCGACAACAAGGAGGCCGCGACCGAATTGGCGCGCTACATGAACGACCATCACCCGAACGTGCATCTGGTCGCGCGCGCCATCGATCGTTGGCATGTCTACGACCTCTGGTCTGCCGGATGCCGGGACATCATCCGGGAGACTTACGACAGCTCCATCCGGGCCGCGCGATCCACCTTCGAGGCGCTCGGGCACTCCCGGGAAAAGGCGGAGCAACTCGCCGGGGTATTCGAGGCTTTCGACCGCAGGACCATGCTCGAAACCGCGCAGGCCTTCATCGAGAGTGAAGATCCGCACGCCGATGACAGCGAATATTCGCGCCTGATCAGGGAGAACCTGCAGGCGTGGGAGGATGAGCTGAAAAGAAGCATGAAGGCCACATTGATGAGCACGTCAGATCAGGCGGAAGCCTCGGGCTAACCGGCCACGATGCCAACCATCGGCGCAGAGATGCGCAACGAGCCGGTGTCAGGGTTTCCTTGATCCCGTAGCGCCTTGCTCATCAGGGTTTGCAACCGGCCAGTATTCCGCCTTCAGCCGCCGCTTGTAGAGCTTGCCCGTGGCCGAGCGGGGGAGGGAATCGCGGAAATCAATGCTGCGCGGGCACTTGATGCCCGACAGCCGTTCCCGGCACGCGGCAATGAGTTCGGCTGCCAGCGCCGGTGTCCCGGTCCGGCCGGGGACGAGCTGCACCACGGCCTTCACTTCTTCGCCAAAATCCTCGTTGGGCACACCGAAAACCGCTGCATCGAGAACAGCAGGATGGCCCAGCAGGATGTCTTCCGACTCCTGGGGATAGATGTTCACGCCCCCGGAAATGATGACGAAGGACTTGCGGTCGGTCAGGTAGAGATATCCGTCCCTGTCGAGCCGACCGATATCGCCCAGCGTCGTCCAACCCTGTTCGTTGCGGCAGGCGGCCGTCTTTTCCGCGTCATTGTGATAGACAAACTGGTGACCGTTCTCGAAATAGATCTCGCCTTCCTCGCCGGTTGGCAACTCGCGTCCGGCTTCGTCGCAGATATGGATGATTCCGAGCTTGGCTTTGCCAACCGATCCCGGATGGCGAAGCCATTCCGTGGTGGTGATCGCTGTGAACCCGTTGTTCTCCGTGCCGGCATAGTATTCGTGAATGATGTCGCCCCACCAGTCGATCATCTGGCGCTTGATATCGACGGGGCAGGGGGCAGCGGCATGAACGGCCATCTCCATTGAAGACAGATCGAAACGGGCGCGCTCTTGCGGTGGCAGCTTGAGCAGGCGAACGAACATCGTCGGCACCCACTGGCTGTGCGTGATGCGATGGGTTTCGATCTGGCGCAGGGCGTCGAGCGCATCGAACCGGTCCATGACGTGAACGGTGCCACCCATCTTGATCGTGACCATGGAGTGACGCAGGGGCGCGGCGTGATAGAGCGGCGCCGGGCTGAGATAACGTGTGCCGGAACTGTAGTGGAAGAGGGATGACAGAAGGTCGATCAGCATGGATCGCCCGCCCGGCAGGTCATCCGGCAAGGGCCACTTGATTCCCTTCGGCTGTCCCGTGGTGCCGGAGGAATAGAGCATGTCCAGCCCCTGCGCCTCGTCGTCGATCGGCGTTGACGGCACTTCGGCAAGGGCGCGGTCCCATGAGGGATATCCGGGCAAGGGGTCGCCGACAACAAAGATCTTGCAGGAAGGGTCAAGACCGGGAGCCAGTTTCGCCAGCAAGTCACCCATCTTGCCGGAGATGATCAGGATCCGCGCGCCGCAGTCGCGCAGGATGTAGTCGACCTCGCTGGCGGTAAGCTGCGTACTGATCGTGGTGTAGTACACGCCGGACCGGTCGGCAGCAAAGCAGACTTCCAGGAATTCACGCCGGTTTTCCATCACGATGGCGATATGGTCACCACGCATGATCCCGGCGCGGCGCAGCACATGGGCGCCCTGATTGGCCCGTTTTTCCAGCGTCGCGAATGTCACGGTCTCGCCGGTCGCGCACATGACAAAGGCAATGGCCTCGGGATCACTCAGCGCATGACAGCGCGGCTGATAGGGGTGCGTCGTGGACATGGCGGGTTCAGTGCCGGATGATCGTCTTGCCGAAATTGTCGCCGTCGCGCTGATGGCGCATCGCCTCCTTCAGGTTGCCAAAGGCGAATTCCGTGCCGATGACCGGGCGCACCTGGTGTTGCGTCATGGCCGCGAGCATGGCGTCGAACCCGTCACGGTGGCCGACGGTCACGCCCTGAAGCCTGATCTGGCGCGCGACGATCGGACCGAGGGAGGCCTCGACGGTCAGGCCGGACAGAACGCCGATCATGGACAGGGTTCCACCCGGACGCACTGCGCGCAGGGATAGCGGCAAGGTTCCGGCGCCGCCGAGCTCGATGATGTTGTCATAGCCGCCCCTGTCAGCCGTGATCTCCCGGCTGGAACGGGCCCAGTCCTTGTGCATGACATAGTTGATGGTTTCATCGGCGCCCATGGCACGAACCCTTTCCAGCTTTTCGTCGCTGGACGAGATGACGGTGACATGCGCGCCGTGGAGCTTGGCAAACGCAAGGGCGAACAACGCGACGCTGCCGGTGCCCTGAACGAGCAGTTTGTCGCCGGCCCTGGTCTTGCCATGGGTCACGACCGCGCTCCATGCGGTCAGCGCCGCGCATGGCAGGCTGGCCGCCTCGGCGTCGCTCAAATATTCAGGGACTTTCACGACGCCATCCTGTGACAGGCACATGTATTCGGCCATGACCCCATCCAGCGGACCGCCCAGCGAGGAGGCGAACCGTTCCGGCGTCGGATCGCCGGAAATCCAGTTCTGGAAAAAGGTCGGGCATACCCGGTCGCCAACGGCCATACGGGTCACGCCTTCACCGGTCTCGACGACCTCGCCGACACCGTCGGAAACAGGGATCAGCGGCAATTCGCCCGTGGCGCGGCCATATCCGCGTTCGGGCACGATCAGGTCGCGGGCATTGAGGGAGGCCATGCGCATTTTCACAACCACCTGGCCAGGTCCAGCCTTTGGTTCGGGTCTTTCGGCAAGGCGCAGGTTGTCGAAGCCCCAGTCACCTTCGATCTGGAAAACACGCATGGATCAATCCTCAAGTGCTGGTGGAAAGGGAAATGAAAGCTTGGATACCCGTTCGAGCAGGGGCGCCTCGGCCCCGTCGGTCAATGCGGCGCTCTGCACGGCGGCCAGGTGCCTTGCCAGGCAATGCTCCAGGCGCAAGCCCTCGGCCCCCATGGCGTGAAGAAGCGCGGGCAGATGCCGCTGGCAGGTCTGAACGGCATGAATCTTGGCCTCGGCGGCGATCCGTTGGGCGGCCCGATCATCGGGAACGGCTGAAATCGCCCTGTCGGTCAATGCCCGGGAGGCCGCCAGATCGGTCCCTGCCTGTGCAAGGGAGAGCCGCCATGCCTGGTGTTCCATCAGCGGCTTGCCGAAACTGACACGGCGGTGTCCATGCGCAGCCACCGTAGCGATCGCCGCCTCCAGCATGCCGCAGCACATGGCCGCCACATAGGCGCGTGCGCCGTTGATCTCCGCAAGGATCGAACGGAAGGCCGTGCCCGGAGGAAGGATCAGGTTTTCGCGCGGAAGGTGGACGTCCTTCAGGGTAAATCCGCCGGTTCCGGTGCCGGTCTGCGCGAAGGCGGAGTCGATGGGGTAGCGCTCGACGCCCTGTGCCGTCAGGTCGACGAGGAAAGCGCCGATCGAGCCCGGATCGTCACCCGCGCCGCATTTGGCGAAGACAATGGCAAGACCGGCGCGCCGCCCGTTGACGATCCACGTCTTTTCGCCGTTCAGGACCCAGCCGCCGGGCGCCTCGACGGCGCGGGTGCGCATCGCTGCCGCATCCGTTCCCGCGCATGGCTCCGTCAGGGCGGTGCAGGCCGATGTTTCTCCCGACAGAAGAGTGACAAGGTGTGCGCCGGCCAGTTCCGGTGCGCTTCTGAAAAGGCGCAGAGCGACATTGTGGGTGTTGACGACCGCCATGGCGAAGCCGAAATCGGCTGCCGCGAGAATGCGGCAGGCCTCCGCCTTGTGCCGGAAGTCGAGGCCCAGGCCACCGGCATGCACCGGAAGCTCGATCCCGAACAGTCCCAGCCTGGCTGCGGCCTTGAAGATATCGGGGTCGGGGACGTGGCCCTGCGACCAGCGCGCTGCTGAGGGTGCGACCTGCTGGTTTGCAAAGGCCTGAACGCTGGCAAGGAATGTGTTTCCCTCCGTCATCAGGCTGTCCGCCTCGTGAGACGTGTCCAGAGATCGTCTGTGACACCCACGATGCCGCGCGGCATGAAGATCGTCGCAAGCACCAGGACAAGTCCGTAGAGGATCAGGCGGAAACTGTCGGCGAAGCGCAGGTATTCGGGCAGGAAGACCACCACGAATGCACCGACGACGGGACCGAGGATGGTGCCGGAACCGCCAATGATCACGGCGAGGATCGCGTCCAGGGACTGGGCCAGACCGAAAACATCCGGATTGATGAAGCTTTGGTAGTGGGCATAGAGCGCACCGGCGAGGCCGGCATACATGGCCGCGGCCACGAAGGCGAAGAGCTTGTATTTCCAGGCCGCGATGCCGATGGCGCCGACGAGCGTCTCGTTCTGGCGGATCGCCAGGAGTGCCTTCCCGATCCGTGAGCGGACAATCAGCGCGGCCAGTCCGGTCATGATGACGGCGATGATGAGGACGAAATAGTAGTAGACCTCGCGGTTGGCGAAATTCAGCCAGCCGTCCTTGCTTCCCGGCTTCGGAATGCCGCTAATGCCGGCCTCGCCTCCGGTCAGATCGGCATAGTTCATCAGCACGATGAAGATGACCAGGTTGAAGGCGAGCGTGACAATGGCGAAGTAGTGGCCCTTGACCCGCAGGCTCGGATAGCCGGCAAACAGGGCAAACAGCGCAGTGATGACGGGCGCCAGCAGGATGGTCAGCCAGACGGGCAAGCTGTAATGGAGGCCCAAGCAGTGTCGTGCTGTAGGCGCCGATGCCCATGAAACCGGCCTGCACGATGGAAACGTAACCGGTATAGCCCTGGATGAGGTTCTGCCCCTGTGCGGCAATCACCCACACAAGAGCCAGCACGCTCAGGTGAAGGTAGTATTTCACCGTGATCAGCTGTGGCAACAGCACGAAGCCGACCAATGCAGCGCCATAGACGAGGTATTTGGCACGGAAGGTCATCACGATTTTCCCATCAAGCCCTGCGGGCGCAGCAAGAGCACCGCAATCATCACGACAAAGGCGATCACGTCCTTGTAGGCCGACGAGATGAAGCCTGCGGCCAGCGCCTCGGTCACGCCGAGCACCAGGCCGCCGACGATCGCGCCGGGTATCGAGCCCAGGCCGCCCAGGATCAGGACCGCGAAACCCTTGACGACCAGCCATTCGCCTATCCCCGGGGCGATGGCGAACAGGGCGCCGACCATCACGCCTGCGCAAACGCCGAGCGCAGTGGAGATGGAAAAGACGATCATCGGAATGGTCTTGACATTGACCCCCATGAGGATGGCCGCGTCGCGGTTCTCTGCCACGGCACGAATGGCCTGGCCCGTCTTGGTCTTTTCGACAAACAGCGTCATGGCCGCGATCAGCAGGGCCGCCGCCAGAATGACGTAGAGCCGGAGTTCGGGAATGGTGACACCGCCAATGTCAAAGACGCGCGACAAATTCGTCGGGATCACGATCTGTTCGTGCCCAAAGAATTCGAGATTGAGCCCCTCGACCATCATCGTCAGGCCGAGCGCCACGATGAAGACGTTGATATGGCTGGCGTTTCGGACCGGGCGATAGGCAAGCCATTCGATCAGCACCCCGAGGACAAGCCCGGCGGCAAGGGCCGTGACAATGGCCACCAGCAGGGGGAAGCCAAGCGAGGCCACGAGGAAAAACGTCAGGTAGCCACCGAACATCGACACCGAGCCATGGGCGAAATGGGCAATGCCAAGGATGCCGAAGACGGTGGTCAGGCCAAGGGCGATCAGGACGTAGACGCCCCCGATCGCCAGGCCGTTGACGATCTGTTGCAGGATCTCGATCATGTGGCGAACTCTCGATGGCGGCGCGGCAGGACGAGCGCCGCGGCCGCGGTGGAATTGGCGGCGCAGTTCCCGGAGGTTCCGCGCCGCCGGGAGGACCTCAGTCGATCGTGCTCAGGAACCTGGAATACGCTTCCGCGTCCGAGGGCAGGTCCTGGACGAACACCCAATTGCCGTCCTGCCACTGGAAGGCGCCGTTGGACGTGTAGGCCTGGCCGTTGACGTCGAACATCTTTCCATCGACCGGAAGATACTGCATGACCACTTCCTCCGGCACCGGCAGTTCGCGCAGGGCCGCCGCAACTGCCGCCGTGTCCTCGACCGTGCCGGCCGCTTCGAGGGCGTGTTTCAGAGCATAGGTCTGGTCATAGGCATAGGGCGAGCTCGGAGAGGGCGCGATCCCGTATTTCGCGGTGTAGTTGGCATGATACGCCTTGCCGTTCTCACTGGCCGACAGGAGCGTGAGTTCGGTCGGACGAAGGTCCCAGACGCCTTCCATCTGCTCGGAGGTCGCAACGCGCAGGAACTGCTCCTCGCTCCCGCTGGTGAAACCGTAGCGCGGCACGTCGATGCCCAGTTCGGTTGCCTGGCGATAGATGAAGGCGGCCGGTTCGACATAGCCGACGACGAGGATTGCATCCGGGTTCAGTTCGCGGATCTTGGTGAGCTGCGGGGTCATGTCGCGATCCTTCAGACCGAAGGATTCACGGGTGACGATCTCACCGCCCGCCTTGTTCAGTTCCTTTTCGAAAGCATCGACATAGCTGGCATAGAAGCCCACATCGAGCGCGCCGAGAACAGCGACCTTCTTGTGACCCTTCTGGGCCACGAAGGTTCCTGCCGCAGCCCCGGTGTAGTCGGCTGGCGGGCGGGTGCGCACCAGGTTCGAAATTTCCCGCGTGGTGATCGACCGTTCGGCAGCATTTCCGACCAGCATCACCGCATCCTCGTTCGCGATGAACGAGGCAACGGCACCGGTTGCGCCGGAGCAGCAAAAGCCGAGGATGAACTTGACGCCATCCCGGTCGATGAGCTTGCGGACCGCGTTGGTCGCCTCGGTGGGATTGGCCTTGTCGTCATAGGCGATGACATTGAGCTTGTAGGTGTCCTCGCCCACCTTGATGCCGCCCTTGGCATTGATTTCCTCAGCCGCCATGTTCACCGCGTTGGCCTGTGGCAGGCCATAGACCGCCGCGCCGCCGGTCAGCGCATCGGACACGCCGATATCCAGTGTCTTCTCGGCCGCCAGCGCGGCCGGGCCGGCAAGCATCATTGCCGCCGTCAAGAACGAAACTCCGAGCTTCATTGCACTTCCTCCCTTCAGGTATTCGTGAACCTTCAGTGGCCAAGGTAGGCCTTGACCACCTCCGGATGCGATTGCAGCTCCTCCCCGGTGCCGCTGAGAACGATCTCTCCTGCCTCGAACAGATAGGCCCGGTCGGCAAGGCGAAGGGCCATGAGCGAGTTCTGTTCCACCAGAAGAATGGTCATTCCCATCTCCTTGATCCGCTGGATGGTGGCGGCCACCTCGGCCACGATCTTCGGCGCCAGCCCGAGCGACGGCTCGTCGAAGATGCACAGTTTCGGACGGGCCATCAGCGCGCGCGCAATGGCGAGCATTTCCTGCTCGCCACCAGACAGGGTGCCCGCCGCCTGGTGGGCGCGTTCGCGGAGGATCGGGAACATGCCCATCATCCGCTCCAGGTCCGCGTCCTGTTCTTCATCGTTGCGTGTGTAGGCGCCCATGCGCAGGTTTTTCAACGTGCTCATCTGCGGGAAGACCTGCCGGCCTTCCGGGCACATGGTGATGCCGGCCTTCACCACGGCATGACCGCTGAGATTGGTGATATCGCGTCCTTCGAAGGTCACCGTGCCGCCGCTTGCGGGAACCAGCCCGCAAATGGCCTTGAGGGTCGAGGACTTTCCCGCACCGTTGGCGCCGATCAGCGCCACACATTCCCCTTCGTTGACATCCAGGCTGATGCCGTGAATGACCTCGATCGGGCCGTAGCTGACTTTCAGGTTCCGGATGTTCAGCATCTCAGACAGCCTCGCCCAGATAGGCATCGATGACGGCCTGGTTGTTCCGGATTTCCGATGGCGTGCCCTCGGCGATCTTGGAGCCGAAGTTCAACACGACGATCCTGTCGCAAACCTCCATGATCAATGCCATGTGGTGTTCAATTACCAGCACGGAGGTACCCCGGTCGCGGATCGCCTTGATCATGCTGGAAAGCAATTGCCTTTCGCTCGAAACAAGGCCTGCGGCCGGTTCATCGAGGAGGAGTATCTTCGGCTCCGCGGCCAGCGCGGTCGCGATCATCAGGAAGCGCTGCTGGGCGGACGAGATCGTGCCTACGGCCTGCCCGGCAACTGCGTCCAGACCGGTCAGTTCCAGAATGTCGCCAACGCGTGCATCAAGCGCCTCGGTTTCCTCCAGATGGCGTCCCATGCGGAAAATGGAGGATGCCGGGTGCGATCTCAGCGTGACCGATCCACCCAGGGCGACCTGTTCGCGCACGGTGAATTCGGGAAACGTGCTTGCCGTCTGGAACGTGCGCGCCAGACCCATCGACACGCGTTCATATTCGGGCAGGCCCTGCACATGCGCGCCGCCCAGCATGATCGTGCCCGACGTTGCCGGAAACACGCCGGCAAGGGCGTTCACGGTTGTCGACTTGCCTGACCCGTTCGGCCCGATGAGCCCCAGGATTTCCCCGGACGCGACCGAGAAGGACAGGTTGCGGATGGCATGCACGCCTCCGAACGACTTGCACAATTGGTCCACTTCGAGAACCGCGACCGTCATGTTTCCTCCCTCCCGCATTGTCATGCGGACGAGAAGAGGCTAGCGGCTCGCACTGTGCGGGAAAAATTCAAAGATTCTTGGGCTATTTCGAAAAATTCGATAATGTAACAAAGGCAGCAGTCATGGGGGAGCTTTTCGGGTTCGATGGAGATTGTTCGGAATATCTATTCGATTCAGGTGTTTATGGTTGTTTTTGATGCCGGAAACGTCACCCGTGCCGCTCAATTGCTCAATATCAGCCAGAGCTCTGTCAGCTATCACATAAAAAAATTGGAAGAGGATCTGGCGGTCGCCCTTTTCCGGCGCACCGCAAGCGGACTTCAGCCGACCGAGCAGGGGACGCAACTGGCCCGGCATGTCGAGCGCGGACTCGGCGCCATCCGGACAGGCCTCGACCGGATCGCCCATGCACCCGCTTCTGTCCGGATCGCCCTGCTGCCCATGTTTGCAAGCCGCTGGCTTTCTTCGCGTCTGGGCCATCTCCTTGAAACCAATCCCGACATGAACCTGTCAATCCAGAATCACAACAACAGCTACGTGCGGATGAACAATCCCGAACGCTTTGCCGATCTTGGCATCCAGTGGGGGCGCGGCAATTGGGGCAATTTTCATGTCACCCGCCTGTGGGAAGAAAAACTGGTTGTCCTTTGCAGTCCGGCCTATCTGAAATCCCACCCCATCCGTCAACCGTCCGATATCCTTGGCTGTACGCTGCTGCATGTGGACGACACGCGGATGTGGGAAGAGTGGCTGTCGGGGAACAATCTGGCGCTTGAACCGAAGCAATCACAGATGATGCTTGAGGATCGCCATTTTCAGTTGAGCTCCACGATCAACGGGATCGGCGTATCCCTGTTTGCATCCTGGCTGGTCCGTGACGAGCTTGAAAAAGGTATTCTTATCAACCCGTTCGAACAGGCTTTCGATACGTCCTTTGCCTATCATCTCGTCGTTCCCAAGACGGTGGAACCCACGATGACTGCACAGAGGTTTCATGCCTGGATCTGCAATCAGAGCGATGTACCAGGAGCAACAATAGGAGAGCCTGTCTATCCTTGAAGAAGGACGAGCAGGGACTTCAATCAATATCACCGCTTCGTTGTTGGCCCTTGAGCTTTGCGACTGCGACCATCGCGCAGATCGGCCTTGACTGGATTTCTATGCACAAAACGTGCACAGAGAAGGATCGAATTGCTGGGTAAGAGGGCGAAAAAAGCGCACATTTGTGTGCACGTTCTCCCTCCAATCCATCAAGCAAGAAGGAAAATCGTTGCAATACCAAGGGCATATGTTTGCCATTGCGCCGATGATGGATTGGACGGTTAGAGCGCAATTTGTGTCATAAAATCAAAGCTTAATCCATTCTGCTCTTGTACCAAGTACCAATTATTTTTGGGGAGAGGGCGATGTGCGTAGCCGTTTACGGAAATGGTGGCCGATGCCGCCATACATGGACCGCGCGCGCGCCTGCTGGGCTTTGACGTGGCGGAGCATCCGGTCGCGGTGCAGCTCGGTGGCTCGGACCCGGACAAGCTGGCCGAGGCGGCACGCATTTGCGAGGGCTTCGGCTATGACGAGATCAACCTGAATGTCGGCTGTCCCTCCGACCGGGTGCAATCGGGCACGTTCGGTGCCTGCCTGATGCTGACGCCGGATGTCGTGGCGCGAAGCGTCGCGGCCATGAAGGCGGCGGTCTCCATTCCCGTCACGGTGAAGTGCCGGATCGGCGTGGACGACCAGAATCCGGAAGAGGCGCTCGACCGGCTTGCCGGATTCGTACACGGCGAGGGCGCCGATGCGTTGTGGGTGCATGCCCGGAAGGCCTGGCTCAAGGGTTTGAGCCCGAAGGAAAACAGGGACATCCCGCCGCTTGACCATGACCGGGTTCACCGGCTCAAGGCGCGCTATCCCGGCTGGTTCATCGGCATCAATGGCGGAATCGTTTCACTGGACATGGCGCGCGACGAACTGGACCATGTCGACGGCGTGATGCTGGGGCGCGCGGCCTATCAGCAGCCGGACATCCTTTGGGGCGCCGACGCCCTGCTGGACGGAGCGGCGTCCCGCGCGCCGGACTATCCGGGACTCATCGACGCCATGGCGGAGTATTGCGCGGCCCATATCGCCGGCGGCGGGCGGCTCGGCCATGTCACGCGGCACATGGTGGGCCTGTTTCACGGCATGCCGGGTTCCCGGCGCTGGCGCCAGATCCTGTCGACAGAGGCGGTGAAGCCCGGCGCCGGGCCGGAGGTGCTGCGCGAGGCCTTCGCGGCAGTGGACTGGCAGGGCGCCTGCTTGCCGGCAGCCTAGAGTTTGCGACCGGAGCGAACCGGCCCGCTCCGGTCGCAAACCGCGCCAATACTTTACATGTTCACGGGAACGGGCTAGCGGACACGCCATGTCCGGCGTGGAGGGGAAACCATGGGCGACTTGCCATTGATGGAACTGCTGTCCTTCGCGGCAGCCGGAATCGCGGTTGGCCTGGTGGCGGGTATCCTGGCCGGCGTGTTCGGCATTGGCGGCGGCGCGGTCATGGTGCCGGTATTCTACCAGGCCCTTGGCGCCATTGGCGTGGACGAGAGCGTGCGCATGCACATCGCAGTCGGCACGTCGCTCGCCATCATCGTGCCGACGTCGCTGCGTTCCTTCCAGGCGCATTACCGGCGCAATGCCGTCGACACGGCGCTGCTGAAGAGCTTCCTCATTCCGGTGCCGGCCGGCGTCGTGCTGGCATCGCTCGTGGCGGCGGCGATTTCCAGTGCCGGGCTTCGCGCGATTTTCGGCTGCATCGCCATTGTCGTTGCGCTCCGGCTGCTGCTCAACCGCGAGCATTGGCGGATCGGCTCCGAGATCCCCGGAAATCCGGTGCGCGCGATTGTCGGGCTCGTCCTGGGCTTCCTGTCCACGCTGATGGGCATTGGCGGCGGCGTGCTGAACAACACGTTCATGACGGTGTTCGGCCGGCCGATGCATCAGGCGGTCGCTACGTCATCGGGCGTGGGCGTGCTGATCTCCATTCCCGGTGTCCTGGGTTATGTATGGGCAGGCTGGGGCGACCCGAACCTTCCGCTCGGCTCCACCGGTTTCGTCAACTGGATCGCGGTTGCCTGCATCATACCGGTGACGATGCTGGCCGCGCCGCTGGGCGTTCGCGTGGCCCATGCGGTGAGCAAGCGGCAGCTTGAAATCGCCTTCGGCATCTTCCTGCTGATCGTTGCGGCGCGGTTCTTCTTCAGCCTGACATGAGGGGCGCGCTCAATCGCGCAGGATGAGCCGGTCGCGGCGGATGTCCAGCCCGTCCAGCGTGTTGAGGTAGTTCATGCCCAGCAGGCTCTGCCCGAGACCGGAACTGCGGGCGACAAGAACGGGCAGCGATTGGCGGCGTATCGTGCCGATTTCGATCTCGTCGATGCGGGCGCGGGCCGCCTCGGTGCGGCCGTTGGCGGTCTGGATCGGCATGGTATAGGCGAGCGCACCGACATCGATGCCCACGGCCGCCGCGTCACGCTCGGTCAGGACGGTGCTGGTGGCGCCCGTGTCGACGAGCAGGCGCAGGGGGTGGCCGTTGACACGGGCGTCGACCTCGAAATGGCCGGAATCGGACCGCATGACCATGATGGCGTGGCCGTCCTCGCCCGTCATCGCGATGGGACTGCCCGGCACCAGCCCGCCGGTGATGCGGCTTGCCACGTCCTGCATTTCAAAGCGGTATTGATAGCCGGCGACCAGGACCAGAAGGAGGGCAAGCCAGATGGCGATGCTTCGCGTCACATTCGAAAAACGCCCTGCCGAACGCACGGCCACGGCCCCGATGACGGCGCCCAGCAGCCCGAGATAGACGAGCCGGGCGAAACGATCATTGTCGAGGCCGAATACCGCGCCGCTTTCGCCTGTCAGAAGCAGCCATGCCAGGGCCGCGCCAATGATGGCGATCAGTATCCAGAAGAAGCGGCTCATGACGGCGACGTGCGCTGTCTTGCCATGCGTGTGCGCCGGGTATCGCGGCGCGGCTTGCGCTCAACTGTCGACAGCCGTTCGGGCAGCGCGGCCATGATCGTTTCGCGCTCGGTGTCGGTGTAGAACATCCAGTTCATGATCTCGCCCGTGGTCCGGCCGCAGCCGAAGCAATAGCCGGATTTCTGGTCGATGGAGCAGACGAGGATGCAGGGTGAGAGCATGACGGTCCTGGCGTGTTGCCGCCGGCTGTGGCACGGCTTGTTCCGCGCGCGCGACGCGATGTTCATGGGATTATGATGGGTTTGCCGATCATCTTTTGCAAGGCGGCCGTGGGCGGGATTTTGCGCAATGGCAAAAATGCTCTATGTGCGCTGCAAAACAATCGCATCCGGAGCACTGCCCCATGGCCGAGCCTACGCCCTTCGACGATTTCCGTTCCCTGATCGCCAATCTGCCGAATCCCGACCGGGACGCGCTGGCCCAGGCGGGAGAGACCCGCAAGGCAATGCTGGCCGGCGACCGGCTTGGACGCATCGGTTCCATCGCGCAGTGGTTTGCCGGCTGGCGTGGCAATGCCCGGCAACCCGTGATGAAGCCGCTGACCGCCATCTTTGCCGGCAATCACGGCCATGTCGCGGCCGCGCGCGGGCCCTGGTCACTGGAGGAAACGAAGCGGCGCGTCGACCTGTGCGCCTCCGGCACGGCCATGGTGAACCAGGTCTGCGAGGCACAGAATCTCAGCCTCAAGATCCTCGATCTGGCGCTGGATCATCCGACCGGCGACATCACCGTGGAGGCGGCACTGGAGGAACGCCAGTGTGCCGCAACCATGGCTTTCGGCATGGAAGCCATCATGGGCGGTGTGGACCTGCTGGCGCTGGGCGATATCGGCGCGGGGAACGGTGCTGTCGCTGGCGCGCTGATGGCGGCGGCGTTCGGGGGCGAACCCGGCATGTGGGCAGGGGATGTCTCGACGGCGGAAGGCCAGGCGCGCCGCGCGGTCATCGAGGCCGCCCTTGCCACCCATGGCGATGCGCTGGCGGACCCGCTGGAGGCGTTGCGCCGTGTCGGCGGGCGCGAATTCGCCGCCATGGCCGGGGCGATCCTGGCGGCGCGCATGGAGCGTATTCCGGTGGTGCTGGGCGGATACGCGCCCCTGGCGGCGGCGATCCTGTGGAAAGCCAATCCGCTGGCCACGGGGCATTGCGTGCTGGCCGACCTGTCGGGCGAACCCGGCGAGGCGGAGGCTGCAAGGCGGCTCGGGTTGAAACCTCTGCTCGATTTCGGAATCGCAATGGGCGAAGGGGCCTCGGCAGCGCTTGGCGCGGGGCTCGTTCGCACGGCGCTGGCCTGCCAGACGGGCATGGCGGCGAAACGGGAAACAGAAACCGGCGCCAGGCACTGACGCGGCGACGGCCCGGACAAGACTTCAGGCCGCGCCAACCTCGCCGGCCGTGCGCTCCGGTTCATTGTCCTGCAACTGAACCCGTTTGGCCGGAAAGGTTGCGATCACTTCGGTGCCGATGCGCAGCTTGGACCGCAGTTCGAACCTGCCCTCATGCATCTTCATGATGGCCTGGACGATGGGCAGGCCCAGGCCCGTGCCCTGTTCCGCGCTCTTGATGGCGATGGAGCCCTGGCCGAAAGCGGACAGGACGACCGGGATTTCGTCCTCGGGAATGCCGGGGCCGTTGTCGATCACTGCCATGTACTGACCGCCCGAGCGGGTCCAGCCGGCGCGAATGGTGATCTCGCCGCCCTGCGGGGTGAATTTCACCGCGTTGGACAGCAGGTTGAGGGCGACCTGGCGCACGGAGCGTTCATCGGCCAGAACGAAGGGCAGGGCGGCCTGGTACTGCTTGACGATGCGGATGTCCTTGCCGCGGATCCTGATGTCGAGCATGTGCGCGCAGTCGTCGAGAATCTCGACCAGCGAGACCGGTTCCTCGTTGACCTGGTAGCGGCCGGCCTCGATGCGCGACAGGTCGAGGATTTCGTTGATGAGATCCAGCAGGTGTTTTCCCGATCCGTGAATGTCGCGGGCATATTCCTTGTAGGTCTCGTTACGCAACGGCCCGAGCATCTCGCCGGCCATCACCTCGGAAAAACCGAGAATGGCGTTGAGGGGAGTTCGCAATTCATGGCTCATGGAGGCCAGAAAGCGCGACTTGGCAAGATTGGCCTCCTCGGCGCGCCGCCGCGCCTCGTCCGAAATCGCGTTGGCGGTTTCCAGTTCGGCGATCAACGCGTCCTTTTCCGACCGGAAGGACAGCGTCATGACCGCGGATGCATGCAGATGGCGCGCGATATAGGCGAAGAATGGCAGCGCGGCGACGAGCATCGCGGCCATGGCTGCACGCGCCGGATCGAAATCGATGGCGGTCAGGTAGGCATTGAGCGCGACGGGCGCGGTGAAGGATGCCGTAAGCGCCCCGTTCAGGGCCCAGGCGATGACCGCTGTCGCGGCGATGGCCAGCAACAGAAGGACAGCGCGCATGATGGCGGCCTGGTCCGGGCCGCAGGTCTCGCAGGGGATGAAGACGAAGCCCGCCCATCCCAGGCCGGCGACGGCGTGGACGAAAAGAAAGCGGCGGGTCACGGTGGGAACGTGAATCTGGTCTTCCGGCGTTGCGCGTACCTTTCGGGCCGTCTCGATGACCGCGCCGTAGAGCAGGACAGACATCGCGCCCCAGACGATCATCATCAGGCCGATGCCGAGCGCCAGGCCCGCCAGAGTCATGATGCCGATCAGGATGGGAAAGGCACATGCGCTGGCCATGACCGAGCTGGCATGCATCTTGAGAAGCGCGCGGTCGAAATTCAGGTTGCCGGGCCGCGTGGACAGCTTTTCACGAGTCGAGCGAATGGCACGCGCCACCTCCGAATTGCGGTGCGTCTTGCGCTTGTCTAGAACGTTCTTGTCGGCAATGTCTGAGAATGCGACGGACATGACCTGTTCGCGGGACCTTCACGAGCGATGAAACACGGCTCAAACTAGAAGCGAATGGTTAACGGACCCTGATGAAGCGCAGCCATTCGTTGAACAGGACGTCCCGGCTACACCGCGTTTTTCGCCGCATCATGGATATCGCGCTGGCGCTTGTGCTGCTGGGGCTGGTGGCGCTGGTCGCCGCAGGCGCACAAAAGACCGCGAGCCTGGAAGTGCGGGGCGCGGCCAGGGTTGTCGATGGCGACACATTGCGCGTCGCTGGCGAGCGGATCCGGTTGCGCGGCATCGATGCGCCGGAACTGGATCAGATCTGTCGGAAAGACGGTGCGGCCTATGCCTGCGGCAAGACCGCGCGCGCCGCGCTCGGGCGTCTGATCGATGGTCAGGACGTGCGGTGCGGCGGCTGGGAGCGGGACCGTTATCGCCGTCTTCTCGCCGTCTGCCATGCCGGCGGTACCGAGATCAACGCGGCCATGGTCTCGGCCGGATGGGCCGTCGCCTATGGCGCATATGCGAGCCAGGAAACGGATGCCCGCCTGGCGGGGCGGGGGCTTTGGGCGGGCGCGTTCGAGCGGCCGCAAGCGTGGCGCGTGAGCCGGGGCCAGGCCGGCGGTCGGCCGCATGACCTGCTGTCGGCCGCTGTCCACTGGCTTGGGCAAATCCTGTTTGACCGGGGTGCGCCTACGCTGCAAGAATGATGAATCATAACAATCGGCTTTCCGGGAGGATTGAAATGAAGCTTTATGACGGCGGCAAGGCGCCCAACCCGCGCCGCGTGCGCATTTTTCTGGCCGAGAAGGGCGTGGATGTGCCGCTGGAGCCGGTGGACATGGGGGCGCTCGGCCACAAGTCCGACGCGGTGACCAAGCGCAATCCGTTGCAGCGCCTGCCGGTGCTGGAACTGGGCGACGGCACCTGCATCTCGGAATCGGTCGCCATCTGCCGTTACTTCGAGGCGCTCTATCCGCAGCCAAACCTGATGGGCAAGACGCCGCTGGACGTGGCGATCATCGAGATGTGGGAGCGGCGCTGCGAGCATCATTTCCTGGCGCCCGTGGCGCAGGCCTTTCGCCATACGCATCCGGCCATGGCCACATGGGAAGTGCCACAGGTGGCTGAATGGGGCGAGGCCAACCGGCCCAAGGCGCTGGATTTCATCCGTCTTCTCGACAGCGAGCTGGCAGGCCGCGACTTCATTGCCGGCGACCACTATTCCATCGCCGACATCACGGCGACGGTCGCCACCGACTTCATGAAGCCGGCGCGCATCGCCATCCCCGACGACGTGCCGAATTTCACCCGCTGGTACGAGGCGATGAAGGCGCGGCCGAGCTACGGCGCCTGATCGCATGGCCTCCGGCACCCGACACGCGCCGGAGGCTGTTGCCGCGCGCATCCGTTCCTGCCGGATCTGCGTGGAATGCCCCAGCGGTGCGCCCATGGTGCATGAGCCACGGCCGGTCGTCGTGGCCTCCGCGACGGCGCGGCTGCTGATCGCCGGCCAGGCGCCCGGCACGCGCGTTCACGCCAGCGGCGCGCCGTTCACCGATCCGTCCGGCGACCGGCTGCGCGACTGGATGGGTATCGGGCGCGACATCTTCTATGATCCCGCCCGCGTCGCCATCGCGCCCATGGGCTTCTGCTTCCCCGGCCTTGATGCGAAGGGCGGCGACCTGCCGCCGAGAAAGGAATGCGCGCCGGCGTGGCGGCATGAACTGATGGCCTCCATGGGACAGGTGGAACTGGTGCTTGCCATCGGTTTGTATGCCCAGAAATGGCATCTGGGCCCATTGCGCCGCGAGAACCTGACCGAGACCGTGCGTGACTGGCGGCGCATCCTCGATGAGACATCGCGGCGGACAGACGGGCCGGCTGTCCTGCCGATGCCGCATCCCTCCTGGCGCAACACGGCCTGGCTGAAACGCAATCCATGGTTCGAGAGAGACCTGTTGCCGGAGCTCAGGGCCGAAGTGGCAAGGCTGACCGGCGCATGACCGCCAGACCATTGCTGATCGCCGATCATGGAAAAAAATTCCAATCGGATGCCGCAATTCAGCTTCTGTTGCCTTGAAGGCGCGTTGAAACAGGCGCATTCAGAGAAAAATTTCACGGAGCCTGTTGTCATGGACCGCCTTGACCGGAAAATCCTGCGCCTCATGCAGGAAGATGCCACGCTGGCTGTAGCCGATATCGCGAAGAAGGTCGGCCTGTCGACGACACCGTGCTGGCGGCGCATCCAGAAGCTGGAAGAGGACGGAGTAATCCGCAAGCGGGTGGCCATCCTGGCGCCGGAAAAGGTGAATGCGCGGGTGACGGTCTTCGTCTCCATCCGCACCAATTCCCATTCCAACGAATGGCTGCGGCGATTTTCCGAGGTGATCGCGGAGTTTCCGGAAGTGGTCGAGTTCTACCGCATGAGCGGGGATGTCGATTACCTGCTGCGTGTCGTCGTGCCGGACATCGCCGCCTATGACGGCTTCTACAAGCGGCTGATCTCGAAGATCGAAATCCGCGACGTGTCGTCCTCCTTCGCGATGGAGCAGATCAAGTACACGACCGAGCTTCCGCTGGACTATCTGGTACTCGACAAGGAATGAGGGCGGCCGGGTCCGTTCGCCTGCTCAGCGCATGGTGAAAAGATCGCGCGTGGTCAGAGGCGGGGCAATGAGGGGATCGCGCGGGGGTGCCCAGGTAACGCCTTCACCGGCCGCTATGGCCTCGACCTCCCCGCTTTCCAGCATGGTGGCCAGCGCTGCATCGAGATGGGCTCCCAGGGCCGCATCGGACTTGCGGTAGGCAATGCCCATGTTGAAGCCGATCGGGTGGCGGTAGCCGGTCAGTTCCAACCGCGTGATGCGGTTCTGGACACGGTGGCTGTCATAGGCCCCGGTATCGGTCAGCGTGGCATCGAACATGCCCTGTTCCATGCGCCAGAGGAATTGCGGACCGGGCGGCAGCATGACCGATTGCGTCCTGATCGCGGCCGGCAACTGGGTGGTCAGGATGACGCCGCCCAGCGTTCCCTGCTGGACGCCGACGGTGAGGCCTTCCAGGTCGGACAAGCGCGCGATCCGTCTGCCCCCGGCCTTCGGGCTGACGACGATTGCCAGTTCGGCGCGGCGATAGGGGCGGGTGGCCGCAATCGGTTCAAGGTCCACCTGCATGGCCTGCGTCCAGTATTGCGGCATGGTGTCCCAGCGCGGCGGCGCGGCGCGTTGCGATGGCGGCTCGCCGATATTGGATTCGTAGAGCGGATGGTCCGGTACGATGTCGCAGATGCGATGCGACAGGAGGGCGTAGGTCTCGCGAACGGGATCGGATTCCTCCTCCGGTTCGCTTTCGAACCAGACGACATCGAGCCCAAGCCCCAGGCGACTGGCCAGGGCTTGCGCCAGGACATAGTCCAGACCGGCACCGCCCTGGTGACGGCGGCGGGAAAGCGCACCCCCATTGGACGGAAGGCAGGCTGTGAGCCTGCCTTCCTTGATTGTTCCGAGGGAGGCTTCCTTGTCATCCTTCCCGGGTGTTTCAGGTGCCGCGGCCCTTGCCGGCGGCGGTTCCTTGCCGCCGCGCGTGACGATGTAGAGCCAGAGATTTTCCACCTCCTCGGGCAGCAGAATGTCGCCCCAGGCCGGCATGTTGCCTTTGCCCCTGGTCACCGAGGTGACGAAGCGGTCCTTCTGGTCCCGCGGGAACTTGCGCAGGTCGAAGGAGGATGCGCCGGAATTGACCATGTTGATGCCATGGCAATGGGAGCAGAACTGCTTGTAGAGCGAGGTGCCCTTTGAAACGTCCGGAATGGTGTTGGCACCATCGGATGCGAGGACGGCAACCGGCGCTGCAAGCAGCGCCAGAAGCCAGAATGCAAATGCGACAAGCTTCATCCGGTCATTCACCCATCAGCCTGAAGGTCCAGATGGAGCCGCCGGCCGGAACGCTGGCCAGCCGCTCGTCCCCGGAGAACAGGGCGTAGACGGCGCCGACACCGGAGGCGACGGTGATGTATTGCGCACCATCCATCTCCCAGGTCACAGGCTGGCCGACGATGCCGGAGCCAGTCTGGAACTGCCAGAGCTTCTCGCCGCTCTCGGCGTTGAATGCCTCGAACTCGCCGGTCATCTGGCCGGTGAAAACCAGTCCGCCGCCGGTGGAGAGCACGCCGGCCATGCGCGGGATGGCTGTGCCGTCCTTCCACTTCGTTTCGCCGGTCATCGGATCGATGGCACGCAGATAGCCGCGGTCGCCATCGGGCCAGGCCCAGGAGAAGTCGGCGCCGAAATAGAACACGCCGGCGCGGTATTGCGGCTCCACCGCCTTGTAGTTCATGCCGATATTGAGCGTGTTGGCGAAAGCGGTCTGCATGTCCGGATTGTAGGACATGGGCGACCAGTTCTTGCCGCCGAAGGCAGACGGCCAGTATTGCACCTGCTCGCCGGAGCGGGCCTTTGCCGCGACTTCCGTCTCCACCGGCTTGCCGGTTTCAAGGTCGATGCTGTCAGCCCAGTCGACGCGGTCGATGAACTTGTTGGCGGCGACGAGTTTGCCGTTGGTCCGGTCGATGACGTAGAAGAAGCCGTTGCGGTTGGCCTGCATCACGACCTTCTTGCCGTCCATGTCGGCCATGACGAGTTCGTTCGTGCCGTCATAGTCGAACGGATCGTTGGGCGTGAACTGGTAGTGCCACTTGATCTCCCCGGTCTTCGGGTCGAGCGCCAGCATGGAGCCGGTATAGAGATTGTCGCCCGGGCGGACGCCGGCGTTCCACGGACCCGCATTGCCGACACCCCAATAGACCGTGTTGAGATCCGGATCATAGGTGCCGGTCAGCCAGGCGGGGCCGCCGCCATTCTTCCAGGCGTCGCTGTCGGACGGCCAGGTTTCGGAACCTGGCTGGCCGGGCTCGGGAACCGTGTAGGTGCGCCACAGGCGCTCGCCCGAATTCGGATCGTAGCCCTCGATATAGCCGCGGATGCCATATTCACCGCCGGACACGCCGACGATGACCACGCCATCGGCCACCAGCGGGGCGACCGTCATGGAATAGCCGGTCTTGAAGTCGATGGAATTGGTGGACCACACTTCCTCGCCCGTCCTGGCGTCGAGCGCCACGACATTGGCATTCAGCGTGGTGCGGAAAAGCTTGCCCTCATAGATGGCAGCGCCACGGTTGACGATGCCGCAGCAGGCCACGCGCGGCGTCTCAGCGGGGTATTCCACCATCGTCTTCCAGATCTGCTTGCCCGTGCGCGCATCGATGGCGGCCGTGGCATTGTGCGAGGTCACATACATGACCCCGTCCAGGACGAGAGGAAAGGTTTCCTGGCCCCGCGAATCGTTGAGCGAATAGTTCCAGACCGGAACGAGGCGCTTGACGGTGTCACGATTGATCTGGTCGAGCGGCGAATAGCGCTGCTGGCCGTGACCCATGCCGTAGGTCAGGATGTCGCCCGGCGTCGAGGCGTCCATCTTCAAATCCTCGGCCGATTGGGCCAGCGCGCCCGTGCATATGAAAACCGATAACGCGGCGCTTGCCGCAAGGGTCTTGAAGTCCATGATTTCCTCCCTCAGGTCCGGACCAATGAAATATAATGCACCTCTTGGAGTGCTTAGGCAGTATTATTCATTGGATTCGACCTTCGTTCAATGCGCTCGGCGGAAATTGTACGAAAGTGCAAGACGAAATGCCGCACCCTGTTGACCGGGCGGATCGCATATTCAATGAATGCTATGTTTGACCCATGCCCCAGACGCAGGGAGGAGTGCCATGAAAAAGTTCGTGATTGCAGCCGGCATCGGCCTTTTGGCCAGCCAGGCCGGAGCGGCCCTGGCCGCCGGCGAAGACGTTTTCACCGTCACCACGCAGAATGCCTTTGCCGATACCGCGCAAGCGGTGAACGATGCCATCGTCAACCGTGGCTTCAAGATCGACTATCACGGTTTCATTGGCGACATGCTGAAGCGCACCGCTGGCGACGTGGGCGCCAGCAAGGCGCTCTACAACGATGCCGAGTTTTTCACCTTCTGCTCTGCCGTTGTCTCGCGCCAGGTGATGGAGGCCGATATCGGCGACATCGCCTACTGTCCCTATGTGGTTTTCGTCTATGAAACGGCTGACAATCCGGGACACGTCGTGGTGGGGCATCGCAAGCTGCCCGAAGGCGCGGGCCGCGACCAGGTGAACACGCTGCTCAACGAGATCGCCGAGGAAGCTGCCGAGGGTTTTTGACAAAAGGGGCCTAGCGTGGCGCCGGCGTCAGGAACTTCCAGGGTGAGCGTGCGGCCGGCGGCGCCTGCCTGATGGCGGCGCTGCCGATGCTGATCGTGGCGGCGGAGATGACGAAGCCGGATTCCACACGCATGACTCCGTCGAGCACGAAGAGTTGTGAAATCTCGTGGCGTGCACGCAACAAGCCGGTCACTGTCACCGGCTCGTAGATCTGCGCCAGGGTGAAGGGCGTCTGCGGAACCACGAGAATGATCTGGTCCGGCGGTGGCGCGGGCATGTGGCTGCAGGCACCGGCCCAGGGCACCAGCAGGAAGCTGTAGACCTGGTCGCCCTCCTGCTCCAGCGGAAGCACGAAGCCCTGGAAATCAGCCGTCCGGCCGGCTTGTGCCGCATAGCCTCGGCCGGGGCGTTGCAGATCGAGGACAGGAATGACGGGCCGGGCGTCGTTCGTGGCCTGCGGCGGGATGAGCGCTGGCGGCGCGGCCCCGGCGGAACCGGGTGCAAAGGCCAAAAGCGCGATGGGAAGCAGGCACGCGCACATTTTCGGGGCGGGAGAAACGGGCGCCAGAGGCGGCATGGCGGGCAGGCTTGTCATGCGGTCTGCCTCCGCGCGGCCTGGCGCTCCTGGCGGGCCTGAAGCCGCGCCAGCGTCTTTTCACCGGTGAGTTCCCGGACCGCATCGCGGCCGATCCAGCGGGCGGTCGGGTCTTCGCTTGCGGCGAGGCGTTTGGCCATTGCCAGGGCAGGGCCATGGCATGCAAGCGAGCGTTTGCCGATCTGGCGCAGCGCCCAGTTGACGGCCTTTCTGACGTAGTTGCGGGGATCCGTGGCATGACGCTCGATGAGTGGCAGCCAGGCGATGAAGGTTTCGTCCGGCTCCTTCTTTCGGTGAACGCATGCCCAGACCAGCGTGGCGAAAGCGGCGCGGCGGACGAATTCGCGCTCGTCGTCGGCGAATTCCGCCACCAGATCCGGCCAGAAATCCGTTTCGGCAAAGAGCGCGGCGGTGCCGTCCACGATTTCCCAACTGTCGAAATCCGCTGCCCAGCTTTCTGCTTCTTCCCGCGTGAGCTTCTTCCTGTCAGCGGTGAAGGCGGCAAGCAGGCGCGCTTCGCGCCAGCCCGTCGCCCAGAGGTCCATCGCGCGGCCGTGGTCGCGCCCGATCTGCCGCGCCAATGGCCGCAAGAGCGCATTGGAGACGCCGAATGCACGGTCGGCACGGATACCGTAGCGGGCCATGCCTGCCTTGTTTACCGGCGATTCCAGGGCCGAGAGATGGCCTATGATGGCGTCAACGGTCGCCGATTTTCCAAGAGCCATGGCACCTCTGCCCCTTTCGCCGCAGCCGGCCGGACAGCGGCAGTGGCTTGCAGCCTGATTCTGTCCAATTCGCGCGGCGGCGTCAAACGGTCGAGGCTGCGACTTGCTGTCCGGATACAAGCCCCGGCCTTGTGCTGCCGTCAGCCGGTCCTATCTTGGTTGCGGAAAGCACCCGGCAATCTGCTTGGAAGGGGTGCGGAGACAGGACATGCGCCCGATCTGGTTCACCGCAGGCCTTCTGTCGCTTGTGCTTGGCATTGCCGGCATAGCGTTGCCGCTGCTGCCGACAACGCCGTTCCTGATCCTGGCCGCGTTCCTGTTCTCGCGATCCTCGCCGCGTTTCGAGGCCTGGCTGGTCGATCATCGGACGTTCGGGCCGGCAATCCGCGACTGGCGCGACAACCGGGCCATTTCGACACGCGCGAAAAAGGCCGCCACGGTGGCCATCGCGGCGGCCTTTGCGCTGTCGGTCGTCATGGCCCTGCCAAGCTGGGTGCTGGCCGTCCAGGCCATCACCCTTTCCGGCGTGCTCGCCTTCATCTGGACGCGCAACTCGCCGGTGGCGGATGAGGCGTGAAGCCTATTTCCTTTCCAGCCGGGCCAGCAGGCTGGAGGTATCCCAGCGGCCACCGCCCATGGTCTGCACATCCTTGTAGAACTGGTCCACAAGCGCGGTGACGGGCAGGGAGGCGCCATTGGCATTGCCTTCTTCCAGCACGATGCCGAGATCCTTGCGCATCCAGTCGACCGCGAAGCCGAAATCGTAACTGCCCTGGTTCATCGTCTTGTGACGGTTTTCCATCTGCCATGAGCCGGCGGCGCCCTTGGAAATCACGTCTATGACGTTTTCCACGTCAAGCCCGGCCTTTTTCGCGAAATGAATGCCTTCGGCCAATCCCTGGACAAGGCCGGCAATGCAGATCTGGTTGACCATCTTGGTCAACTGGCCGGCGCCGGCGGGGCCCATGAGACCGTCCATGCGGGCAAAGGCCTCGATCACAGGCTTCGCGCGGGCGAAGGTTTCCGCGTCGCCGCCGCACATGACCGTGAGGACCCCGTTTTCCGCGCCGGCCTGCCCGCCGGAGACCGGGGCGTCGATGAAGCCGAAACCGCGCCCGGCGGCCGCTGCGGCCAGCTCGCGCGCCACATGGGCGGAGGCGGTGGTGTTGTCGATGAAGACCGCGCCCGGTTTCATGGCCGAGAACGCGCCGTTTTCGCCCGTGGTCACCGAGCGCAGGTCGTCGTCATTGCCGACACAGGCGAAGACGAAATCGCAATCCCTTGCCGCATCCGCCGGTGTCGGTGCATGGGTGCCACCGAATTCGGCGACCCACTTTTCCGCCTTGGCGGCAGTGCGGTTGTAGACGGTGACGTCGTGGCCGCCCTTGGTCTTCAGGTGGCCCGCCATGGGATAGCCCATGACGCCAAGGCCGATGAACGCAACTTTTGCCATGGTTCGTCTTTCCTCCGGATGCGAGTGCTGAAGCGCGATGCGCGCGGCTGCGCCCTGTTTAGCGCACAGAGTCCGCTGCTGGAAGCAGGGCCTTGAAAACAAACCCGCTTTTCATCGCTTCAGGTGCCGTGTCAGCCGCTTCTCGATAAGGTCCCAGAGGTTGCGAAGCGTCTCGACGATCGCAAGATAGATGACGGCGGCCCACAGGTAGGTCTGAAAATCGAACGTGCGCGAGAAAGCGCGGCGGGTCTCGCCCATCAGGTCGTATACGGTGATGATGGCAACGATGGCCGAGCCCTTGATCATCAGGATGATCTCATTGCCATAGGGGCGCAGCGCGACGATGAGCGCCTGCGGCAGGATGATGCGCAGGAAGGTGTACCAGCGCCGCAGGCCCAAGGCATCGGCTCCCTCCCACTGGCCTTTCGGCACGGACTGGATGGCACCGCGCAGGATTTCCGCCTGATAGGCCGCCGTGTTCAGCGTGAAGGCAAGGAAGGCGCAGTTCCAGGCGTCGCGAAAGAAGCCCCACAAGCCGATGGCGCGCAATTCCGCGGAGAACTGGCCAATGCCGTAATAGACAAGGAAGGCCTGGGCGAGCAGAGGGGTGCCACGGAAGAAATAGACATAGGCATAGGCGACGCCGTTGATGAACGGATTGCGCGACAGGCGCGCCAACGCCACCGGCACGGAAAACAGGGCGCCGGCGACCAGCGACAGGCCGACAAGGGCAATCGTCGTCTTCAGGCCGGACCAGTAGCGCGGGCCGTATTTCTCGACGAGATCGATGTCCCAGGCATTGTAGAGATAGATCAGGAAACCGATGCCTGCCACGGCCCACAAGCCGACGAGCAGCCAGCCAATCATGCGGGTTCGCGTCCATTGTCGTGGCGGGGCAGCAGGGCGCAGGCGGGTTTCCGTGGCGAGGGTCATCGGGCCGTTCCCCTTTCGGAGCGCCGCTCGATGGCCGAGATGCCGATCGAGGAGATCATGGCCAGCGCCAGATAGAGAAGGCAGGCAATGCCATAGAAAAGGAAGGCTTCCTTGGAGACGCGGGCGGCGATGCCGGTCTGGCGCAGGATGTCGGACAGGCCGATGACCGACACGAGCGCGGTATCCTTCAGCAGGACCAGCCAGAGGTTTGCCAGTCCGGGCAGGGCGATGCGGATCAGTTGCGGCAGCACGACAAGCCGCATCGTCTGGGCCCACGAGAGGCCCACGGCATAGCCGCCCTCATACTGGCCCTGCGGAATGGCGCGAAAGGCGGAAAGAAACACTTCCGAGGCATAGGACGAGAACACGACGCCCAGCGCGAACATGCCGGCCACGAAGGAATTGACTTCCACTCCTTCGGCGAAACCGAGCGCCTTGACCGCTTCCGACAGGCCGATCTGGACGCCGAAATAGACCAGAAAAAGCGTCAGCAGTTCGGGCAGGCCGCGAAAGATGGTGGTGTAGATGTTGGCTGCCAGCCGCAGGCTTGGCTCTTCCGCCTGCTTGGCGAGCGCGATGAAAAAGCCGAGCAGCAGGCCGAAGGGCAATGTCGCCAGCGCAAGGCTGACTGTCACCACCACACCGGCGGCGATCTCGTCTGCCCAGCCCTGCGACCCCCAGGAGAGGAGTGTGGCGGCATTGTCCATGATCAGGCGGCCCCCCTGAAAAGGCCGCGGCGCTGCAAAGGCGCGCCGCAGCCGATTATCGTCCGGTCAAGGCCGATCAGCCGCCATAGGCGTCGAAATCGAAATACTTGTCGTTGATTTCCTTGTAGGTGCCATTGGCGCGAATGGCCTCGATGGCCTTGTTGAACTTCTCGGCCAGTTCCGTTTCGCCCTTGCGGATGGCAATGCCCGCGCCCTCGCCGTGAATGGCCGGATCGGGCGTGATGGTGCCGACGACCTTGCAGCAGTCGCCTTCCGGCGTGCCGAGGAACTCCTTGAGCACGATGATGTCGTCATTGACGGCATCGAGGCGGCCGTTGACCAGATCGAGCTTGTACTCGTCGGCGGTCGGATAGAGCTTGACGTCGGAATCCGTGTAGGTGGCCTCGGCATAGTTGGAATGGGTGGTCGAACCCTGCACGCCGATCACCTTGCCGGCGAGATCCTCCTTGGTCACGCCCTGGATATCGGTGTCCTTCGGCGCGACGATGGCGGGCGGCGTGTTGTAATACTTGTTGGTGAAGTCGACCTTTTCCTTGCGCTCGTCGGTGATCGACATGGAGGCGATGATGGCGTCGAACTTGCCTGCCTGGAGGGCGGGAATAATGCCGTCCCAGTCCTGGGTGACGAATTCGCAGTCGGCATTCATCTCGGCGCAGAGCGCCTTGGCGATGTCGATGTCGAAGCCGGTCAGCGTGCCGTCGGCTTCAAGATTGTTGAAGGGCGGGTAAGCGCCCTCGGTGCCGATCTTCAGCTTCATCTGGTCCTGGGCATGGGCGCCCCCCATGACAAGGGCGATGGCCGCTGTGGCGAGACCCAGCTTGAGACGGTTGGAAAACGACATGTTGTACCTCTCTGGCGGTTGTTTTCTCGGCAGCCCGGACGGGCGCCTGGGCCGCGCCTGCAAACGGGCGCGTTGAATGCGATAGTGATCCGGTTTGACGCGCAATTGCAACCGCGTTTTTGAACAGATGGTCAGGAAAAGCGGCTTCAGGGCGATTTACGCGGGGGCATGTGCAGCCCGGTCCGTTGTGCGATAAACGCGATGATTGCATCGATGTCGTCGAGGGCGAAGACGGGCAGGGCGGTTTCGACCGGGTGGTCGGCCGCAATGGCGGCGACGTTCGGGACATGACCTGCCAGAGGGCGCCGGTCCGGCTGGCCGAGACGGCGCAGCTCGATCTTCTCGTGCGGTGCCGACTTGTAGCCCTCCACGAGCACCAGGTCGCAGGCCGGCAGGCGCGCCAGCACGCCGGGGAGGTCCGGCTCTTGCCCGGCCATCGCCTCGGCGTCCAGCATCCAGCCGCCCGGCCAGACGAGCGCCGTGGCCATGGCGCCGGCACGGGCATGGCGGGCGCTGTCGGTTTCGGGCCCGCCGGCCATTGCCGCATGGTGGCTGTGCTTGACCGTGGCCACCCGGACACCCCTCAGCGTGAAACCGGCGACAAGCCGCTCGGTCAGCGTCGTCTTGCCGGCGTTCTTCCAACCGGCAATTCCGAAGACGGGCGCGGTCATGTCAGCATCCTTGCGCCATGCGCCGCCCGGCGCGGGCAAGGTCTTCGGGCGTATTGATGTTGGCGAACGGATCGCGGCCTTCCGGGCAGGGGAAGTCAGCGGTGGCAAAGGGGCCCTGGTGCAGGAAGGCCATGACGCTGCGATTGCCCGGATCCGCAAGGAATGCCGCCAGCCTGCCTCGAATCGCGAGTGGCCAAAGGGCTGCGACCGGATGCATGCGCCCGGCGGAAGCGGCAATCGCGGGCTTGCCGTTCCCGGCGGCATCCTGGAGGCGGGCGACCAGATCGCCGGGCAGGAAAGGCGTGTCGGCGGGGACGGTGAGCAGACGGGACGGCGAAGGCCGAAGGCCGGAGCACCAGTCCAGACCCGCCAGGATGCCGGCCAGCGGCCCGGCATGGCCTTGGATACTGTCGCATATCACGGGCAGGCCAAAGGTGGAGAAACGCGCCGGATCGCCATTGGCGTTGATCGCCAGCGGATGGGCCTGCGCACGCAGACCGGCCACGACGTGGCCGATCATCGGCTGTCCCGCCAGAGGCAAAAGGGCCTTGTCGCCTCCGCCCATGCGCCGCGACAGGCCGCCGGCGAGGATCAGGCCCGCGGGCTTCATTCCGGATCAGGCCGCAAGCGGGTTGAACGGACGTGCATCGGCATGCCGGGACTATCCGACAGGTTGAGCGCCGCGGCAAGACCAGACCTTGTCATTCGGGATAGCGGGCCATGCGCCAGGCCTTCAAGGCCACGAGGAAGGCCATGGCCCCGAAGGCGGCAAGCGTCATGCCGAAGCTCGTGATCTGGCTGCCGTCGCCGGCCATGATGCCGCTGATGACGGATGCGAGTGCGCCGCTGCCGACCTGCAGCGCGCCCATCAACCCGGATGCGGCACCGGCGGAGTCCGGTTTGACCGAGACGGCTGCGGCGGTGGCATTGGGAATGGTCATGCCATTGCCGATGCCGATCAGCATGGTCGGGCCGAAAAGGGCGATGGGCAGCCGGATGTCCACGATGACGAGCAGGATGAGCGGCAGGAAAGCGCCGATCATGGAGGCCACGGCACCAAACAGCAGCATGCGGGCAAGGCCGACCCGGCGCGAATAGCGTCCGGCGATGAAATTGCCGATCATGTAACCGACTGCAGTCGCGGCGAACCACAGGCCGTAATTGGTTGGCGACATGGCGAGATAGTGGCTGGCAATGGCCGGGCCGCCACCGAGAAAACCGAAGAATATGCAGGCGGCAAAGGCGCCGGACCCGGCAAAATACCAGTAGGGGGCCGAGGACAGGAGCACGCCGTAACTGCGGAACTGGCGCGACAGCGGCTGGCCGCGCGCGGCATTGGTTTCGGGCAGGCGGGCCATGACGACCAGCGTGGCCAGCGTGCCGAGCGTGCCAAGGAACAGGAAACTGGCGCGCCAGCCATACAGGTCGTCGAGCAGGCCGCCGACCGCAGGCCCGACCATGGGCGCAACCGCCATGCCCATCGTCACGTATCCGATCATCGAGGCGGCCATGTCCCGATCGTAGAGATCGCGCACGATGGCGCGCGAAAGAACCATGCCGGTGGCCGACGCCGATTGCACGATGCGGCCCGCCAGGAACAGTGTGGCGTTGTCGGCGACAAGCGTCATGATGCTGCCGAGCACGAAAAGGAGAAAGCCGCCGATGATCAGCGGCCGGCGGCCGAACAGATCCGAAAGGGGCCCTGCGACCAGCGTTATGGCTGCCGTCATGGCCAGGTAGAGCGAGAGCCCGAGCTGTATGGTTGCGTAGGGCACGCCGAATTCTGCCGCCATGCCCGGCATGGAGGGAATGAAAATGTTGATGGCAAGCGGGCTGACCGCCGCACAAAGAACGAGAATGAAGATGTGCGGCGCGGGCGCCGGGGCAACGAGCGATGTCATGCCGCTCGCTTTAACCGGTTTGATGGGAGAGGTCACGCCGCAAATCCTCGCCTGTCAACAATGAAACAACCGCCCGGGCGGGACGCTCCGGACGGTCGGTATGCCTGAACGGGCTTCCGCCCGTCTCACCGGCGGCGGAAAACGCGCTCGATGGCGCAGGCAAAGGCACGCGATTGCTCTCGCCGTGCCGCATGAATGAAATATTCGACAACATCCGGTTCTATCCGTCGGTTTGTCATGGGGTTGTAGAGCATTGCAGGTCTCCTGCGTGTCAACGGCCTGGGAGGGGTGCGTTTCCGAATGCGTGGTCAGGATGAGCGATTGCCGGGCGCCGGGCAAATGGGTATTGTGCGCAAATCGGATCAGGAAATTTGAAGTGAACCATGGCTTACCGTCTGCCTCCGCTCAATGCCTTGCGCGCCTTCGAGGCGGCCTCCCGGCACATGAGTTTCCAGAAGGCGGCGGAGGAACTGCATGTCACGCCCTCGGCGCTTTCCTACCAGATCCGGCAGTTGGAGGATTTCCTGCAGACACCCTTGTTCCGCCGTCTCAACAGGGCGGTCGAACTGACCGAGCATGGCGAACGGGTGGCGCCGGGTATTTCCGATGCGTTCGAGCGGCTGCATTCGACCATGGCGCGCTTGCGCCCGGAAACGCCGCCGAACGTGCTGACGGTTTCAACCGGGCCGGCAACGGCCTCCAAGTGGCTTTCGCCGCGGGTGCACCGGTTCATCGAAACCTGGCCGGATATCGAGCTGAGGATTTCGGCGGGCCTGCGGCTGACCGACTTGCGCACGGAAGAGGTGGACGTGACCATCCGCTTCGGTGGCGGCAATTACCCCGGACTGCATGTCGAACCGCTGACGGATGAGGCGGTGCTGCCGCTGATGTCGCCACGCCTGCTGGAACAGTTGGGCGGTTCGCTGACGCCCGATGACCTGGGCCGCACCACGCTGCTGCACGACGATTCAGCGGCTTTCCTGCCGGGCAGCGTGGGCTGGAGCGAATGGCTGAAGAAGATGCGCGTCTACAATGTGGACAGCACGCGCGGCCCCCGCTTTTCCCACTCCGACCACGCGCTCGAAGCCGCGATCGACGGCGCGGGAATCGTACTTGGCCGTTTGTTCCTGGCCCAGCGCGACATCGCCTCCGGCCGCCTTGTCGCGCCCTTCGACATGATGATGCGGGCGCAGGCGAGTTTCTATTTCTGCTGCCTTCCCGAGACGCTGGAAACGCCGAAGGTCAAGGCGTTTCACGATTTCGTCTTTGCCGAGATCGAGTCCGAACGTTCGGCACTGGAGGCGTTTCGCAAGTCCAAGCGATTCGTCTGATTGGCGCGCTACAGGCCGCGTGCCCCGGTTCTTGCCGTGCTTTCGGCCACGACATTGGCTGCGTCCTTGCGCTTGCGTTCGCGATAGATGGTGAAGATGCCCGACCCGATGATGAGCAGCGCGCCGGCTGCTGTCGGCCAGTCGGGCACCTCGCCGAAGACCAGGTAGCCGAAAAGCGCGGCCCAGACGAGGGCGCTGTAGCGGAACGGCGCGGAGGCGGACAGGTCGCCCGTGCGCATGGCGAGTGTAAGCGTCTGGTACCCGATCATCACGAAAACGGCTGCACCAACCAGGATGGCAAGCACCTGTGGCTGCATGGGCTGCCAGCCGCCGAAAGGGGCGACCAGCATTCCGCCGGTGAGCATGACCGAGACGGCGGTGAGCGCGGAAATCTGCAGGGAGGGCACATTCGCGGGAATGGCACGGGTGGCAAGATCGCGGACGGTGCAGGAGAAGACCGTGGCGAGCACCAGCGCGGACCAGACGGAAAAGGCGCCGAAGCCAGGGCGCAGGATGATCAGCACACCGGTGAAGCCGACCGCGATGGCGCTCCAGCGCCGCCAGCCGACGGGTTCGCGGAAGACGATGGCTGCGCCCATGGTGACGGCCAGCGGCAGGGCCTGGAACAGCGAGGCCACGGAAACCAGCGGCGCATTGGCAAGCGCGACGAGGTAGGTGACCGTGGCCAGCACATCAGCGCCGGTGCGCAGCAAGACCATGGGCTGGCCGAGTCCGCGCCAGCTTTCGCGCGGTGTGTTGCGCCAGGCCAGCCAGAGGATCATGGCTGAGGCAAACAGGCCGCGCACGAGCATGACCTGGCCCATGCTGACCGATTGCGAGGCCAGCTTGGTGAGCATGTCATTGACGAGAAAAGCCGCCATGGACAGGGTCATGAACAGGGCGGCGCGGGTGTTGGGCGTCAGCAGCACCGGCTTTTACCGAGAATCACGCAAAGCCGAGACCCGGCAGGGCGCCCCATGCGGCCCGTGCTGTCCGATCAGCGTCTTTCCGCGTTAAACGGCTTTCGGCATCCTGAAAAGCGAAGAAAACTGATGTGACGGATGCACAGTCCTGATGGATCAGCCGCCCGTGACGCTCATGTGGCGCGAGACCGCAGGGCGGTTGTGCGTCCGGTCGATGATGAAGTCATGACCTTTCGGCTTGCGCCCGATGGCCTCGTCAATGGCTGCCGACAGAAGTTCGTTGCCTTCCGATGCGCGCAGCGGGGCACGCAGGTCGGCGGCATCGTCCTGGCCCAGGCACATGTAGAGCGTGCCTGTGCAGGTGATGCGCACGCGGTTGCAGCTTTCGCAGAAATTGTGCGTCAGCGGCGTGATGAAACCCAGCTTTCCGCCGGTCTCCTTCACCTCGACATAGCGGGCCGGCCCGCCAGTGCGGAAAGGAATGTCGGTCAGCATGAACTGCTGTTCGAGGTCGGCGCGCAGCTTCGACAGCGGCAGATACTGGTCGGTGCGGTCCTCGCTGATCTCGCCCATGGGCATGGTTTCGATAATGGTCATGTCCATGCCCCGGCCATGGGCAAAACGCAGCATTTCGGCGATTTCGGTATCGTTGAAGCCCTTGAGCGCCACGGCGTTGAGCTTGATCTTCAGGCCGGCGCGCTCGGCCGCCTCGATGCCCTCCATCACCTTGGCGAGGTCCCCCCAGCGGGTGATCTGGCGGAACTTGTCAGGGTCCAGCGTATCTATGGAGACATTGATCCGCCTGACCCCGCAATCGGCCAGTTCATCGGCGAAGCGGGAAAGTTGCGAGCCGTTGGTCGTCAGCGTCAACTCTTCCAGCGCTCCGGAATCCAGATGACGGGATAGCTGGCGGATCAGGTGCATGATGTTCTTGCGCACCAGCGGCTCGCCGCCGGTCAGGCGCAGCTTGCGCACGCCCTTGTCGATGAAGGCGGTACAGAGCCGGTCGAGTTCCTCCAGCGAGAGCAGGTCCTTCTTGGGCAGGAAGGTCATGTCCTCGGCCATGCAATAGGTGCAGCGGAAATCGCAGCGGTCCGTTACCGACACGCGCAGATAGGTGACGGCACGGCCGAACGGGTCGATCATGGAAGTTCCGTTGGCGGACATGGCATTCCTTCCCTCACGCTTTGCCTTGCGGCCCGAAGCCTGTTGCAAAGCCATTCACCTTGTTACCCGCATTTTGGCCAGCCGGCGCGGCTTTTCAAGGGCGACCATGCGACACGGCCTTGTCCTTTCGCGCAAAAGGCATCATTTCCCTGTTCTGGAATCATCAAGGCGAAGGGAAGGGGGCATTGATGGAAGCGCCAACGGAAATCCGGCTGTCGAAGGACAAGCGCACGCTGACAGTGACCTTTGCCGACGCATCCTACTCGTTCAGCGCGGAGATGATGCGCGTGATGTCGCCCAGCGCCGAGGTGCAGGGCCATTCACCTGCCGAACGCAAGGTCATTGGCGGCAAGCGCGACGTCGCCATCATGACCATCGTGCCGGTGGGCAATTACGCCATCCGCGTGGCTTTCGACGACATGCACGACACGGGCATCTTCACCTGGGCGTGGTTCCGTGAACACGGCCGGGCCATGGAGGCGAAGTGGCAGGCCTATCTCGATGAACTGGCCGCCAAGGGGTTGTCACGGGAGCCCAGGCGCCGGACATAGGCGGTTTCGAGGGGCGCGGAGGCCTGCAACTTCCGCTGAAACCTGGTTTCCCTCGCGCGGTTTCACGGGGATGGTAAGTCTGCAACTTCCGCTGAAACCTGGTTTCCCTCACGCGGTTTCACGGGAATGGTAAGTCTGCAACTTCCGCTGAAACCTGGTTTCCCTCACGCGGCTTCACGGGGATGGTAAGTCTGCAACTTCCGCTGAAACCTGGTTTCCCTCACGCGGTTTCACGGGCGCGGAAGTCTGCAACTTCCGCTGAAACCGCTTGGTTCACCGCACGACCATGACCGAGATGTCGGCATGGGTCGCCAGCCAGCCCGCATTCGACGTGAAGAAATGGTCCAGTACGCCCGGCACATGCGAGGCCATGACGACGAGGTCGGCGCCGCTGTCGTCAATGGCTTTCATGAGGGCCTTGTCGAGATCAATGGCCGGGTCGTGGCTCGTCATGGCAAGGGCACTGCAGTCCACGCCGGACTTGCCGGCCTGTTCGGCGGCGAAGGCTTCCAGCTTTCGGCCGAATTCCTCCGGCGTATGTGCCACGGCGCCGGGCGTGCCCGCCGTCACGCCGCAATAGACGATCCTGGCGCCTTCCGTTTTTGCCATGCGTGCAGCCAGTTCCAGCGATTTTTCCAGCTTTTCCGCATGGGCAAGGTCAACGGGAACGAGAATGGTGGAATACATGGACTGTGCCTCCCTTATCATGGCCGCCGCAGCGGACGCCCTTGCTTCTCCAGTCAATGACAAGGGTGCCACCGTGCATTGCGAATGGTCAAGAAACGGCACGAAATGCGACCTGAAGATGCCCCTGAGCGGCGAATGGGGCGAATTTGCCAGGGTTCAGTGCTTCTTCTGGTATTCGCCGACGGGCAAGCCTGCATCGCGCCAGGCGCCGAAACCGCCGGTGACATGGGCGACCGGTTCCAGGCCCATGTCCTGCAAGGTTTTCGTGGTCAGGGCCGAGCGCAGGCCCCCGGCACAGAAGAAGATGAAGCGCTTTCCGGATGCAAAAACGGGCTTGTGATAGGGGCTTTCGGGGTCGACCCAGAATTCCAGCATGCCACGCGGCGCATGCCAGGCGCCGGGAACGACGCCATCGCGCTGGAGTTCGCGCACGTCGCGAATGTCGACAAGCAGGACATTCTCGTCCTTGGCCGCCTCGGCGGCTTCCTGCGGCGACAATGCCACGATCTCGGCATCGGCCTCTTCAATCAACTCCTTGATCCCGCGCTTCAATTTCACAGTGATATCTCCCTTGCTCCGAAACTGGCGGCGGGCAGGGTATGTCTGTCCGGCGGGGCTTGCAAGGCGGCAGCAGCAGGCGGCGCCATCATGGAAGGCGCCGCTCAAGGGAAGGTCAGTGACGCACGACGACCTTCGTGCCGACACCGGCCCTCTTGTAAAGATCGATCACGTCTTCGTTGGCCATGCGAATGCAGCCCGATGACATGGCCTGGCCGATGGTCCAGGGCTGGTTGGTGCCATGGATGCGATACAGCGTGGAGCCGATATAAAGGGCGCGGGCGCCAAGCGGATTGTTCGGGCCGCCTTCCATGTAGGCCGGCAGCTTGCGGCCCTTGCGCGCCTCGCGGGCGATCATCTGCTTGGGCGGCGTCCAGCCCGGCCATTCGGCCTTGCGGGTCACCCGGTGGCTACCCTGCCAGGTGAAGCCGTCGCGGCCGACACCGACGGCATATTTCAGCGCCTTGCCATTGCCGAGCCCGTAATACAGGCGGCGTTCGGACGTATCGACGAGGATGGTGTTCGCGGGCAGGTCGGAGCGAACCGTCTGGCGCGGGATCGGCGACTTGTCAGATGCATGGCGGCCGTGGCGCACGCGCGGCTGGCCGCCACGAATGAACTGGGCAAAGCCCGATTCGGCCTGGGCCTGGGCGGTGAGCGAAAAGGTTACGGGAGCCGAAAGGCCGAATACGAGAGCGAACAGGGAGAGAAGACGCAACAGCATGGGAAGAGGTTCCAGGTTTCAAACGGCGGTCAACGGTGAAGCCCGATCAACATGCCAAGCTGGCAGTCACAGTCAATGACCCTCGTCACAAAAGGTGACGGATTGTCTTGTCACAAAAGGTGACGGATTGTCTTGTCACAAAAGGTGACGGTTTGTGCTGTCGCGAAGGCTGACGGGCCGTCCTGGCGGGAGCGGTCACAGCCCGTCCTGTCGTCGAGGCTCCCTGCAAGTCCTTGCCCATGGTGCGGAGCGTCAAGGTTAATTTCGCATTTGCGATTTATTATTCATTGCCCGGTAACCCTTGCATCATGTGCCCGGCTGCCAGGGCGCATGAAATTCCAACCGTGTCCCGCGTTCCTTTCAAGGGTGCCCCGCGTGCGTCATTTCGCGACCTGTGCCTGTATTGCCGCTCTCTTCATCTCCGGTTGCACGTCGTCTGGTGTCGATGCGCTGGATCCCGCACCTGGCATGATCACCGGTTCCATCGGCGTGCCGACGCCGGCTGCGAAGGTGGGGCGCCCGGACGCGCAGGACGGGCAAGCCGCCGCCCATGCCGAACCAGAGGCCGAAACGCGGCGCCAGATCGCGGCGCTGGCAGCGCCACGGGTGCCTGAAAAGGCGGTCAAGGCGATCGAGCGGTCAATCCGCAAGCCCCGGTTCTCCGATGCCAAGCCGGTGAATTTCGGCCGTATCGAGCCGGAGGATTATCCGGTTCACGGGGTGGATGTCTCACGCTGGCAGGGCGAGATCGATTGGCTGAAGCTGAAGAAGCAGGGCGCCAACTTCGTTTATATCAAGGCCACCGAGGGCGGAGACCATCTCGATCCCAGCTTCATGCGCAACTGGCGCGGGGCCGAAAAGGCAGGCATCGCGCGCGGTGCCTATCATTTCTTCTACTGGTGCACGATCGCGGAAGTGCAGGCCGACTGGTTCATCCAGAACGTGCCGAAGGAAAAGGGCACATTGCCGCCGGTGATCGACGTGGAGTGGAACGCCCATTCCAGGACCTGTCCGAAGCGCCCGTCACGCGACGTGGTGCTGGCCAAGATGAAGGTGTTCATGAAGAAGATCGAACGCCACTACGGCCAGCAGCCGGTGATCTACACGGCGCCCGATTTCTACAGCGACAACCTGAAAGGCCAGTTCAAGGACCATTCGTTCTGGCTTCGCGCCGTGGCCGAACATCCCAGCAAGGTCTATCCCGGCCGGGACTTCGCGTTCTGGCAGTATTCCGGCACGGGCCTGGCCTCCGGTGTCGACAATCACATCGACCTGAACGCCTTCAACGGTTCCAAGGACGGCTGGCAGGCCTGGTTGAGGAAGCGAACGCGGTGAACGGGGCGGCCGGCCCCGTTGCCGCTTCCCACCGGGGCAGGCTCAGCCCAGGTTCAGTTCCTTGAAGAAGTCGTTGCCCTTGTCGTCGATGACGATGAAGGCCGGGAAGTCGACCACCTCGATGCGCCAGATGGCTTCCATGCCCAGCTCGGGATATTCGACCACCTCCACCTTCTTGATGCAGTCCTGCGCAAGGCGGGCGGCAGGGCCGCCGATGGAGCCGAGATAGAAGCCGTGATGGCGGGCGCAGGCATCGCGCACCTGGCGTGAGCGGTTGCCCTTTGCCAGCATGACCATGGAGCCGCCGAAGGACTGGAACTGGTCGACGTAACTGTCCATGCGGCCGGCCGTGGTGGGGCCGAAAGAGCCGGATGCATAGCCTTCCGGCGTCTTGGCCGGGCCGGCATAGTAGATCGGATGGTTCTTGAAATAGTCCGGCATCGGCTCGCCGTTTTCCAGCCGCTCGCGGATCTTGGCGTGGGCCAGGTCACGCGCCACGATGATCGGGCCGGTAAGCGAAAGGCGGGTCTTGACCGGGTGCTTCGTCAGTTCCGCGAGGATGTCGCTCATCGGCTGGTTCAGGTCGACCTTCACGACATGTTCGGAGAGTGCCGCCTCGTCGATCTCCGGCATGTATTTGCCCGGATCGGTTTCCAGCTTCTCAAGGAAGATGCCGTCCTTGGTGATCTTGCCGAGCGCCTGACGGTCGGCGGAACAGGAAACACCGAGACCGATGGGCAGGGACGCGCCGTGGCGGGGCAGGCGGATGACGCGCACATCGTGGCAGAAATACTTGCCGCCGAATTGCGCGCCGACACCCATCTGCTGGGTCAACTTGTGGATCTCGGCCTCCATGTCCAGATCGCGGAAGGCGTGGCCGGTCTCGGAGCCCTGTGTGGGCAGTCCGTCGAGATAGCGGGCGGAGGCAAGCTTGACCGTCTTGAGATTCATTTCAGCCGAGGTGCCGCCAATGACGATGGCCAGGTGATAGGGCGGGCAGGCGGCTGTGCCGAGCGTCAGGATCTTCTCCTTGAGGAAGTCGATCAACCGGTCGTGGGTAAGCAGCGAGGGCGTGCCCTGATAGAGAAAGGTCTTGTTGGCCGAGCCGCCACCCTTGGCCATGAACAGGAACTTGTAGGCGTCCTCGCCTTCCTCGTAGATGTCGATCTGGGCGGGCAGGTTGTTCTTCGTGTTCTTTTCCTCGAACATCGCAAGCGGTGCGAGCTGGGAATAGCGCAGGTTCTTGCGCTCATAGGCGTCGAGAACGCCGTGGCCGAGCGCCTCGGCATCGCCGCCTTCGGTCCACACGCGGCGGCCCTTCTTGCCCATGATGATCGCCGTTCCGGTGTCCTGGCACATGGGCAGCACGCCGCCGGCGGCGATATTGGCATTCTTCAGCAGGTCATAGGCGACGAAGCGGTCGTTCTCGGTGGCTTCCGGGTCTTCCAGGATCTTCGCAAGCTGGGCCAGGTGGCCGGGGCGCAGAAGGTGGTTGATGTCGGCGAAGGCCGCCTCGGAGAGCAGGCGCAGACCCTCCGGCTCCAAGGTCAGAACCTCCTGGCCCTTGAACGTGTCCACCGAAACGAAATCGGACGTGAGCTTGCGCCAGGGCGTTTCGTCCTTTGCAAGCGGAAAAAGGTCAGCGGTAAAGGTCTCGGCCATGTTGTCAGCTCCGATGGCATTGCTGCGAAGTTGGCCCTGTTTAGCGGACCGGCGCGCAAAATCCAGCCCATCGAAAGGCCGATGCGCTTGCCGGACGCGGCGGAGCCGCGCGGCAGCGGCGGGGATGCGCGATAAATCGATACTCCATGAAATACTAAAACTAGTGTTGATCCACAAAACAACCTAAAGTTTACCTTTCCGGTGAACCGGGTGTTTGCAGTTTGCGGGTATCGGATAGTCAGTGTGCGGCTATCCTGGGGGTATGGGATGAACATCCAAAGCAAACTCATGCAATTCGCCAGAGCGCGAGGTGGCAATGTCGCGATCACCTTCGCCATCATGATGGTTCCGCTGCTCGGCAGCATCGTCCTGGCCGTGGACTATTCGAACATGGAGCGGACGCGTGACAGGCTTCAGAACGCGTCCGATGCGGGCGCGCTGATGGCCGCGCGCTATTATGAAGACAACGGTAAAATGCCCGATGAAAAGGCCGTCAAGCAGTTCATCAAGGCCAATACCGAGGTTGATTCGGTGGATTTGACCCGGCTGAAGCGGGGAGCCAACGGCCAGATCTATGTCACCGTGAAGGCGCCATACGATCCCTTCATCATGCAGGCGATCTGGGACAGGGACTATACGATCAAGGTGAAGAGCGTGTCCGTGGCGGGCCAGGACCAGATCATCGAGGTGGCGATGGCGCTGGACACGACGGAATCCATGATCAATGACGGCAAACTCGACGGGCTGAAAAAGGCGGCGACGAACTTTACCAACACGTTGTTTGATGCCGCGACCGGGAATTCCGAAATCAAGATCGGAATTGTCCCCTTCAATGTCTATGTCAATGTCGGTCTTCAATACAGGAATGAAAAGTGGCTCAAACTTCCCGACGCTGGTAGTCGGCTTTGGTACACTGAATACAAGGAACAAGTAAAAGACCCTGATACTTGCCGAAAGGAGTATGTCAACAGGGATGGGGTGCTGAGTTATGAAGAAGTCTGCGATTACAAATGGACTGGAAATATTATTCGCGAAGATCTCGAATGGAATGGATGTGTCGGTTCACGAGGTACAAATGCTGACCGGATTGCGCTGGAAGACGAGACAACTGACCTCGTCAGTTGGCCGGAAGTCCGACGCTTTCCCGCACTTCCTGGCGCGCGGTGTGGTGATCCACTTCTTCCCCTGACCAAGAAAAAGCAGGATGTCCTCGATGCGATCGACAATTTGTGGGTCTATTCCAGAACCTATATTGCAGATGGCGTGATGTGGGGGCTTCGCATCCTCTCTTCCGTTGCCCCCTTCAGCGAGGGTGCCGATCAGACCGAGTCCGGAAATGGCCAGGTTCGCAAGATCCTCATCGTCATGTCGGATGGCGACAACACCCTGGCACCGAGGATGGATAATTCCATCTACAACGCTTTCCACGAAGCAACGTACAAGGACGAAAATAGATTGGTGTCCGATCCCACGATCGGTGACGAATGGACGCGTGAGGCCTGCGAGCATGCCAAGAGCCGCGGCGTGGAAATCTTCTCCATCGCCTATGGCACCGAAGTGTCGGCGAGCGGAAAGAAGGTTCTCAAGGACTGCGCCTCGTCGGGTGCCCATTTCTTCGACGCCAAGTCGGCCAGTGCCCTCGATACGACCTTCCAGAAGATTGCCGAGGCCCTGACGCGGCTGCGGCTCGTGAAGTAACGCGCCTGGCCGCAGCCACGGTCTCCTGTCGGAGGCTGTTCAGAAGACAGGCGCTTCTGGGAAGAATGCCGGCCGGTCTGTACATGCGGGCTGGCCTTTTTCACGTGATCGTCAGCGGCAAGGTGCTACTTTTGGCGGCTCCGGCCTTAACGAATTCGATTCAAATCCGTATCATTCTGGGATAGACAAAGCCGGCGCGGGCACTGAGCCCGGCCGATCAACGCCCGCATCGCCGACGGGCACGCCAGCCAGCCCGGGAACCTGACTTGATGATACGCGCCTTCTCCTCCCGCCTATGCCTTGCCGCCGTCATGGCCTTTTCAGGCTTTCTTGCGCTGCCGGCCAGTCCCGCCCAAGCCCAGGACAATTGGTTGTCGCGCATCATCCGTGGGCGGTTCGAGACGGACAGCCGGGAGAGGGAGCGGGCGGCTGCCCAGGAAAGACAGAAGAAGAGACCGGTTGCCTCGCTGCCGAAAGTCTCCGCGCCACGCTATTTCAATTACCAGGCGACGTCGCCCGTGCGTGTCGAATTCGGCAAGATCCTTGCCGCGGCCAGTGCCGTCAGCGCGCTTTCCCTGCCCGGCGGCGCAAGCTTCACGGCAGCCGCGCCGGCGCTTGAGGGTTTCGACCTGACAGCAGACAAGGCCGATGCCGCGGCCATCGCGGCGCATTATGCCGCAAATCCGGATTTCATCTGGGTGTCCGGCTACGGGCCGAACGCCAAGGCGCGCGCGGCGCTGCGGGTGCTGGAAAACGCCGGCGACGAGGGGCTGGACGCCGAACACTATGGCGTCATCGCGCCAACGGAAGCCTTTTCCATGGATGACATGGCCGGCCGTTTGCAGGCGCTCATCCGCTTCGAGATGACGCTTTCGGCACGGGTGCTGCGCTATGCGCGCGACGTGGCAGCGGGCCGTGTCGACCCCAACAAGCTTTCGGGCTATCATGACCTGCCGGTCCTGCCCTTCGATCCGAAGAAGGCGCTGGCGGATCTGGCTTCCACGACCGATGCCGGCACGTGGCTTGCCGAGCAGGCGCCGCATGGCGACGAATACAAGCGCCTGCGCGCTGCCATGGCAAAGATCCGGCGTGAGGCGGATGCCGATATCATCGTCGACAGCAAGCTGTTCCTGCGCCCCGGCGGCCAGAGCCCGGAATTCGCCAAGCTGATGGAAATCGTGTGGCGCGACGGAAATCCGGAGATCATGGCCGAGCATGGCCGCGCCATCATGGCCGCGCGCAGGAGCGATACCTATACCCAGGATCTGGTGCCGGTGGTCAAGGCCATCCAGAAGGCGCGGGGCCTCAATCCCGACGGTATCATCGGCCCGCGCACCGTGGCGGCGATCAGCCCGGTTTCCAAGGCGGAGCGGATGGAAAAGATCCGTCTGGCGCTGGAGCGGCTGCGCTGGCTGCCGCACGACCTGGGCGCGCGCCGCGTGTTCATCAACCAGCCGGAATTCCTGGTCCGCTATTACGAGCACGACAAGGTGAAGCTTTCGATGCGCGTGGTGGTGGGCAAGAAATCCAACCAGACCTCGTTCTTTTACGACGAGATCGAGCAGGTCGACTTCAACCCCTATTGGGGCGTTCCTCGCTCGATCATCGTCAACGAGATGCTGCCGCGTCTGGTCAACGATCCGGGCTATCTCGACAGGGCAGGATACGAGGTCACCGATTCGAAGGGGCGGCGCATCCCGTCCTCGTCCATCGACTGGGGCGCGCATGGCGCCAACATTCCCTACAATGTGCGCCAGACGCCGGGCGAGGCCAATGCACTGGGTGAATTGAAGATCCTGTTTCCCAACAAGCACGCCATCTACATGCATGACACGCCGTCGAAATCACTGTTCAATCGGGATTCGCGCGCCTTTTCGCATGGCTGTGTGCGTTTGCAGAAACCGCGCGAAATGGCAGCGGCGGTGCTCGGCACCAGCATGGATGACATCCGGCGAGAGCTGGCCGCCGGGCATTCCTCGCGCAAGGTGCCGGTGAAGATCCCGGTCTATGTCGCCTATTTCACCGCCTGGCCGCAGGAAACCGGCGAAATCGGCTTCTTCACCGATGTCTATGGCCGCGACGAATTCCTGACTCGGGCGCTGGATGCCGTGCGCGATGCGCGCGCGGCGGCGGGCTGACGGACTTCGACGGGTCTTCAAACGACGGACCGCAGGCTTCAGGTCTGCGGCTGTTGTCTGTCTGATGACAGGCAACCAACTTTCGGCGATGACGCGGCAGACCCGGCCGCGGGCTGCGACGCGAATCGCTTGAGACCACATTTTCAAGACATGAGGATGGTGGGCGCGACAGGGATTGAACCTGTGACCCCTCCCGTGTGAAGGGAGTGCTCTCCCGCTGAGCTACGCGCCCGGTCGGTTGCGGCGATGCGCCGCTGTCCGGTGCCGCGCGGTATACGAGGGCGCGGCGCGGGAAGTCAAGGCGCTTTTGATGCCTGCATGACGGATTTGTGCGGTGCCTCCTCCGCGTTGCGCATCAGCCGCCGGGCAAGGTCAGGCGTCAGTTCATCGAAATGGTGGATGACGATGGAGGGTTCAAGGCTGGCGATGGGTTCGGCCGAATAGCCGAATTCAACGGCAATGACGGGTAGTCCGGCTGCCTTTGCGGTGGCGATGTCGGTGTTCGTGTCGCCAACGAGCAATCCGGCTGCGCCGTCGCCGGCGGCAAGGCGGATCGTCTCGGTCAGGTGGCGCGGGTCGGGCTTGCGGAAGCCGAACGTGTCGGCGCCGGCAATCATGGCGAAGCGGTGTGCAAGGCCCAGGCTTTCCAGCAGATGCCGGGCAAGCCGCTCGAACTTGTTGGTACAGACGGCAAGTGCGAAACCGGCAGCCTCGAACCGCGCCATGGCTTCCAGCGCGCCGGGGAAGGGAGCCGAGCGGCCGGGCATCCTGTCGGTGTAATGCTCAAGAAAAAGGGCCAGGAGGCGTTCGCGCTCATCGTTTTCAAGATGCCTGCGATTGAGCGCAAAGGCCCGCTCGATCATGGCTCGGCCCCCGTGCCCGGCATAGGCGCGCATGGCTTTCTGGTCCACCGGCGGCAGGCCGGCCGCGGCAATGGCGTGATCCAGCGCATCGAGCAGGTCGGGCGCGGTATCCACAAGCGTTCCGTCAAGGTCAAAGGCGATGACGTTTGCTGAGGCGGCTGAGGGCATGCGTTTCCATCCACGGCTGATCCGCACCCGCCATAGCCGGGCCGCCGCCGCGCATCAAGCCGCGGGGAGATTGGGCTTTGCCTGCGGGTGCAAAAATGATAGGTCACCGGCGATCAATTCGGGAAGGCGGAAAGCAGAACTGCACATGGATGCCAAGGCGCTGAAAATCGAGGCCGCGCGGGTTGCGCTCGGTCATGTCCGGGACGGAATGAAACTGGGCATCGGCACCGGGTCGACGGCGGAGGAATTCGTCCGCCTGCTGGCCGAAAAGGTTTCCGCCGGCATGGAAATCATCGGGGTTCCCACGTCGGAACGGACCGCGGCGCTTTGCCGCGAACTTGGCGTGCCGCTGACAACGCTCGAAGAGACACCGCATCTCGACCTGACAATTGACGGGGCGGACGAGATCGATCCCGAACTCAACCTGGTCAAGGGCGGCGGTGGCGCATTGCTGCGCGAAAAGATCGTTGCTGCGGCCTCCGATTCGATGATCGTGATTGCCGACGAGAGCAAGCTGGTCGATCCGCTGGGCGCCTTTCCGCTGCCCATCGAGGTCAACCGGTTCGGTCTGGGCGCCACGCGGCTGGCCGTGGAAACGGTTGCGCGCAAGCTCGGGCTTGAAGGGCCGCTTTCGCTGCGCATGGCCGGAGACGGCGAATTCGTCACCGATGGCGGACACCTCATTCTCGATGCATCTTTTGGCCGCATTCCCGATCCAAGAGCGCTTTCGGCAGCCTTGCACGCCGTGCCCGGCGTGGTGGAGCATGGGCTTTTCACTGACATGGCCAGACTGGCGGTCGTCGCCAGGGCCGGCGGCGTGGAGGAAATCGCGCCGCGCATGAACCAACGGAGCTGACGCAGACATGACACGTATTTCCTTTACCCGCCTCGTGCCGGCAGCGGCCCTTGCCGCGCTTCTTCTCGCTCCGGTTTCGGCCAGCGCCCAGGATATTTCCGAGGCCCATCTGAAAGCCGCGCGCGACGCCATCGGCGCGCTGCATGTCACGGACCAGTTCGATGCCGTTCTGCCGGCCACGGCGCAGCAGTTGCAGGGCCAGCTTGTCCAGAAAAACCCGGACATGGCCGATACGATCAATCAGGTCGTGCAGAAAGAGGCGCTGGGACTGGTGTCGCGCCGTGCAGACCTGGAGCGCGAAGTGGCGCTGGTCTATGCCCGTTCCTTCAGCGAGGAGGAACTGAAAGCCATTGCCGGTTTCTACCAGACCGATGCCGGCAAGAAACTGCTTTCGGAAGGCCCCATCGCCACGCGCGAAATGATGAAGGCCGCCGAAATCTGGCAGCAGGGCATTGCCCGCGACCTGGCGGAGGGCGTGGGCAACGCACTGGCCGAGGCGGCGGGCGGCGACAAGCCGGCCCAGTAACCCGGCTGACCGTCGATTGCCAAACATTGCCAGCCCGGCTCTTGCGGCCGGGCTTTTTCTTTGCCACACCGCTGGCCATATCCTGCCCGGGCGCGTTCGCGCCGATCCGACAGCCAGCGAAAGGTGATGCCATGGCCGCTTATGATTACGATCTCTTCGTCATCGGCGGGGGCTCTGGCGGGGTGCGCGCGGGGCGGCTGGCCGCCGGGCTCGGCAAGCGCGTGGCAATCGCCGAGGAGTACCGCTATGGCGGCACCTGCGTCATCCGCGGTTGCGTGCCGAAGAAGCTGTTCGTCTATGCCTCGCAGTTCACCGAACATTTCGAGGACGCGGCAGGCTTCGGCTGGAGCGTCGGCGAAAGCACATTCGACTGGGCGACGCTGATCGCCAACAAGGATCGTGAAATCGCCAGGCTGGAAGGGCTGTACCGCAAGGGTCTGGAGAATGCCGGCGCGGAGGTGCTGGACACGCGGGCGGAACTGGTGGACGCGCATACGGTGCGCCTTGTGGCCGGTGGCCGTACGGTGACGGCGGACCAGATCCTCATCGCGGTCGGCGGGCGGGCCAATCCGCACAATGCGCTGCCGGGCCATGAGTTGTGCATCACGTCCAACGAGGCTTTTCATCTGGAAACCCTGCCGAAGGCCATCGTGATCGAGGGCGGCGGCTACATCGCCGTCGAATTCGCCAACATCTTCCACGGGCTGGGCGTGGAGACGACCCTGATCTATCGCGGCAAGGAAATCCTCGGCCGGTTCGACATGGACATGCGGCGCGGCCTGCATGAAGCCATGGAGGCCAAGGGCATCCGCATATTGTGCCATCGCGTCATCAAGCAGGTGGAACGGCGTGATGATGGCGGCCTGCGGGCGCATCTTTCCGAGGGAGAGGTGCTGGAGGCCGATCAGGTGATGCTGGCCATCGGCCGCCTGCCCAACACGGAAGGGCTGGGCCTTGACCGGGCCGGGGTGGCGACGGATCATCAGGGCGCCGTGATCGTCGACGATTACCAACGCACCAATGTAGAGAACATCTGGGCGGTCGGCGATGTCACCAACAAGGTACAGTTGACGCCGGTGGCCATCCACGAAGCCATGTGTGTCGTCGAGACGGCATTCAAGGGCAATCCTGCCAGGCCGGACAGGGACACGATCGCCACGGCGGTGTTTTCCCAGCCGGAAATCGGAACCGTGGGCCTGTCGGAAGACGAGGCGATGCATCGTTTCGAGGAATTGGAGGTCTACCGTGCTTCCTTCCATCCGATGCGGCACACGCTTTCCGGACGGCAGGAAAAGATGATCATGAAGATCGTTGTGGATGCCGCGACACGCCGCGTCGTCGGGTGCCATGTTCTGGGTCCGGATGCCGGCGAACTGGCGCAGGTGCTGGGCATCGCGGTCAAGGCGGGGCTGACGAAGGACGATTTCGACCGGACGATGGCGCTGCATCCGTCTGCGGCGGAAGAACTGGTCACCATGTACACCCCGAGCTGGCGGGTGAAAGACGGCAAGCGTTTCTGAGGGGGCGGGCCTGCATCAGCCGTTCGCCAATCGTGTTTTGTCTCCCGCTCCCCGTTGAACGGGGAGCAGGTTTTCGCCAGACCTATTTCGTGCAGTAGCGGCGCGGTCCACCGCCATAGGGCTGATAGGTGCAATCCGAGGCACGGAAGCTGCGATAGGCCCGTGCGCATGCCCTGAAGTTGCAATAGGCCGGTGCGCGCCTGCGATATGCCCGGCGCGGCGGCGGCGGGGCCATCCAGACCGGCGGCGGCGGACGGCGCCAACGGCGCGGCGGCGGCCGTCTCTGCCAGCGGCGCGGCGGCCTTTGCCAGCGCCGGGACTGCTGCCTCTGCCAACGGCGCGGCGGTCTGCGGCGCTGCTGTGCAAGCTGAACGGCTTTTTCGGCCGTATTTCGTGATGGGGCAATGTTGGTGTCTGCCGAGGCCGGAAGCGCTGCCGCCGCGGTTCCGCCTGGTGTTGCAGCTTGTGCCGGCGCAACGAGCAAGGCCGCGGCAGCCAAGGCCAGACCGGACAGGCCGGGAATGAGAAAGCGGGTCAGTTTTTTCATGCCATCCTCCACATTTGCCATCTCCGATTGACTGCCCGATGCAGGTGGCCAATCAGGGATAGACTAATATTAGTGAAGCTGCATGTAATTGATCGCTGTCAATGAACCGGTGAATGCAAACAAGGATTGCAGTCGCGGGTTGTTCCGTCGCTTTTTCAGCGCAGAAAGCCCCGCAGCCTTGTGCAAGGCTGCGGGGCAGGGATCTCAGCCCCTATTTGCGGCACAGCTTGCGCGGACCGTGAGAGGGTTGAAATGTGCAATCGGCGGCCCGGAAACTGCGATAGGCGCGCTTGCAGGCGCGAATGTTGCAGGCGGGCTTCACTTTCTTGCGCTTTGCTTGAAGCGGGGCCGCCTGGTTCTTGCGCAATTGCTTGTTCTTGCGGAGCAAGGCCGGCGGTTGTTGCGGTGCCGGCGCCAGCCAGGCAGGCGGTGGCGGCTGCATGCCCAAGGGAGGCGGCGGTATGTATTGCGCCATGTGAACGGGGCCGCTTCGGGCATCGTGCGGCATGGCGGCGTGAACGTTTGCGGCCAGGCCGCCGGACAGACCCGCCGCAGCGGCCGGGGCAGCGCTGATCGCCGCCATGTACGTCAAGCCGGCGAGTGCCGGCAAGATCGAGCGGAGCAGGGTTTTCATGTTTATCCTCCACTGTTCCTTCGCTCGGTTGAAGCATGTTTCATGGCTTCAACCGAAAGGACCCTAAGTCAAGTAAAGCCCCTGCTCCTTGATCGTCATCAATTATATAAATATAATATATAAAATAAGTAAGAAATAAATAAAGATCCTGACTTAGAAGTGTTGTTTATTTTACATATTGAATTATCCATGTCGCGGCTGCAGGCGATCTGTCGTTCTGCTGCAATCAGGCTTGCGGCACGTGCCGCGGCATCGCGATGACGCCGGATTTGCGCTGCATTTCTGATTGTACCGGTTCACTGTGCGGCTGGGCTGGCCCTTTTCAGGCGGGTCGGGCAGGACATATCCTGGTTTGGTGGGGCAGGTGCCGGTGCCGGCGCGCCCGTTCCGCTTCCTCGATCCGTTTGGCGGAGTTGGGCGTCTTGAAAAGGGGTAAGTGGAATGGGAGAGGGGCTCGTCGCCTGGTTCGGCTATGGATCGCTGGTCAACCGGGCCACCATCGGCTGGTCCTATCTGGAAGCGCATCCCGCGCGGCTGACGGGCTGGCGGCGACACTGGCGGCCGCGCCCGGACATGCCGGGCTTTCCGGCTGCGCTTCTGAGTGTGGCGAGGGACGACAAAGCCGGCTGCGATGGCTTGCTTGTCATCGACAGTGCCAAGAACTTGCCGGCGCTGGACAGGCGGGAAGGGCGCTATCACCGGCGACGGATAGACAGCAGCTCGATCACCTGCGCCCATGCGCTGCCCTCCGGTTGCCCGGTCTATGTCTATGAGGCGATGAGCGACCTTCCCGTCCATCGCGATCCGCCGCGCATCCTGCGCTCCTATCTCGACGTGGTCATGCAAGGCTTTCTGCACATGCATGGCCGTGCCGGGCTGGAGCGTTTCATGGCGGAGACCTCCGACTTTCACCTGCCGATCCATGAAGACAGGCATGCGCCGGTCTATCCGCGCCATGTTCCGGCCGACGGGAAGGAACATGCGCTGTTCGATGCGCTGACGGCTGCAATTCAGCGAGAATGAATTTTCTATTCATATCAAATTACAGCTTGAATTTTTAATTCACGAATGCTTTAACCCCGTCAACAGAACGGAAAGAGGCATCAATCCCGTGGATATCCCGACCCTTACCGGACGACAGATCAAGTTCATCCGCTCCATGCTTGATCTGTCTCAGGCCGAACTGGCGGCGAAAGCCGGCGTTTCACAGCCGACGATCTATCGCATGGAGATGGATCCAAACCGGGTGCATGAATCCATCGCAGTCATGAAGATCAAGGCGCTGGCGGACGAAAACCTGCTGATGGTGCCCGATCACGCCGCCTTTACCGGACAACCCATTTTCACCAGCCCGTCCGCGACGGGCGCCGGCCAGCCAAACCCGACCAAGACAGGTGCGACCATGAGCCAGAACTGGACCCCGGATTCCTGGAGAACGAAGCCGATCGTGCAGGTGCCGGACTATCCGGACCCGGCTGCGCTCGATGACGTTGAGGGACGGCTGCGCACCTACCCGCCGCTGGTTTTCGCAGGCGAGGCGCGTGCGCTGAAGAAGCGGCTGGCTGAAGTGGCGGAAGGGCGTGCCTTCCTGCTTCAGGGTGGCGATTGCGCCGAAAGTTTCGCCGAGCACGGCGCCGACAACATCCGCGATTTCTTCCGCGCCTTCCTGCAGATGGCTGTCGTGCTCACCTTTGCCGGCTCCAAGCCGGTGGTGAAGGTCGGCCGCATCGCCGGCCAGTTCGCCAAGCCGCGCTCCTCGGACAACGAAACCAAGGACGGCAAGACGCTTCCGTCCTACCGTGGCGACATCATCAACGGCATCGATTTCGACGAGGCCTCGCGCATTCCCGATCCGCAGCGCCAGGCGATGGCCTATCGCCAGTCGGCGGCGACGCTGAACCTGCTGCGCGCCTTTGCCCAGGGCGGGTTCGCCAGTCTCGACAACGTGCATCGCTGGATGCTGGGCTTCGTTTCCGACAGCCCGCAGCGCAACCGCTACGAGGCGCTGTCGGCGCGCATTACCGAGACGATCGACTTCATGCGCGCCATCGGCATCACGGCCGACAATCATCGCAGCCTGTCGGAAACCGAGTTCTACACCAGCCATGAAGCGCTGCTGCTCGGCTACGAGGAAGCGTTGACCCGCGTCGATTCGACCTCCGGCAACTGGTATGCCACGTCCGGCCACATGTTGTGGATCGGCGACCGGACCCGCCAGCCGGATCATGCCCATGTGGAATATTGCCGTGGCGTGGAAAACCCGATCGGCCTGAAATGCGGCCCGTCCATGGATGCCGACGGCCTTCTCAACCTGATCGACATTCTCAACCCGAACAACGAGGCCGGCCGGTTGACGCTGATCGCGCGCTTCGGTTCCGACAAGGTTGGCGATCATCTGCCGCGGCTCGTTCGTGCCGTCGAAAAGGAAGGGCGCAAGGTCGTCTGGTCCTGCGATCCGATGCATGGCAACACCGTGTCTGCCGGTGGCTACAAGACGCGTCCCTTCGAACGCGTGCTCAAGGAAGTCGAGACATTCTTCGATGTGCATCAGGCCGAGGGCAGCCATGCCGGCGGCGTCCACATCGAGATGACGGGCAAGAACGTGACCGAATGCACGGGTGGAGCCCGCGCGATCTCGGCCGACGACCTGTCCGACCGCTACCACACCCATTGCGATCCGCGGCTCAATGCCGAGCAGTCGCTTGAACTGGCCTTCCTGATCGCCGAGCGGCTGAAGCGCGACCGCTCGCCGGCGGAGGCCGTGGCCGCCGAATAAGCCTGTTGTCGCTGTTTTCCTCCCGTCAACCGTCCGGCGCATCCCTGGCGCCGGGCGGTTTTTCGTTTGTGCGAGGAGGCGCTGCTGTTTTGATTGTTCAATAATCAGAAACAAAAAGTCTTTTATTGTCTTCTCGCGCTTGCCGGCAACCCGTATTATCTGACGGGCAAAGGAGAACGGCCATGACACCCATGCCAAGCATTTTCGTTTCCCACGGCGGCCCGAATGTCGTGATCGAGGACACGCCGGCGCGCGACTACCTGAAAAGCCTGCACACGCGCTTTCCGGATACGAAGGCCATTGTCATCGTGTCGGCGCATTTCGAAACCGAGGGTCCTGTCGTCGTCACTGACCCGGCACCGGAAATGATTTATGATTTCGGCGGTTTCCCGCAGGAACTCTACGAGATGGTCTACCCGGCGCCAGGCGAACCGGAATTGGCGATGCGGGTGGCCCACATGCTCAATGACAGCGGTCTTGAACCGCGCATCGCGCCGAAGCGCGGCTTCGACCACGGCGTCTGGAACACGCTGATCCTGGGTTTTCCCGAGGCCGACATTCCCGTGGTCATGGTGTCCATCGATCCCAACCGCGATGCCGCCTATCACTTTCGGCTCGGACAGGCGCTTGCGTCGCTGCGCGAGGAGGGTGTGCTGCTGATCGGTTCGGGTCACATGACGCATAACCTGCGCGTCGTCATGGGGGCGATGCGCCACGGCCGGTCCGTCGACCCGGATTTTCCGGGAAAGGTGAAGGCCTTCACGGACTGGTTCGCGGACCGTTTCGCCGAAGGCGATCGCGAGGCCATCCTGAACTGGACCAGCGAAGCGCCTTTCGTTGCCGAGAACCATCCCACCGACGAGCACCTCATGCCGCTTTTCTTTGCCTATGGCGCGGGCGGCGAGCATGCCAAGGCCGAGCGGGCCTGCGATTACATGCAATACGGCATGTTTGCCTGGGACAGCTGGATTTTCCGCTGACATCGGCGCTCGCGGAAGCCATGATCCGTGCGTCGAATCACAGGCGGGCAGGGTGTCATGGAAAGGCTTTGGAAAGCGCTGTTGAATTCCTTTCGGGCGTTCCGGCGCTTGACGGCAACGGAAAAGGCGGTGCAGCAGGAGATGATGCTGCTGATCGTGGCGATCCCGGTTGCCTGGCTGATCGCCGATACGTGGGACAGCTATTTCCTGCTCGTTCTTTCCGTTGTCTTCCTGATCGTGGTCGAGGTGCTCAATACCGCCATCGAGGCGACCTGCAACGCGATCACGCGGGAGTTCGATAAGGACATCCAGCTTGCCAAGGATTCCGGCTCGCTCGCCGTCCTGCTGACAATCATCATCGTCACAAGCATCTGGGTGGTGACCATCTATGACCTTGTCACAGGGTAAGGTTCTTGAAAGGCGGGATGCACGCACCATGTTGCGCGACCGGAGACCTTGCGGAAATCAGGCATGAACGACACGGCACTTGAAACGCGCGGCGGACTGCCCGCCGACCTGACCGAACTCTTGCGGCTTTATCCGCGCGAGGCGTGGCAGGGGCATGAAAACCTGGGCGGAATGGCGCAATTCTGGCTCCAGCGCCATGGCATGTTCCGCGATCTGGGAGCCGCGCTGAACGAGGCTGTCGCCGGCTGGCGCGATGAGCGAATCGAAACAGGGGCTTTCGTCCAGTTCTTCGTGCCGCGCCTGAACTTCTTTCTCGGCCAGCTCGAAGGCCATCACCAGATCGAGGATCATCACTATTTCCCCGTTTTCAGGCGCGCCGAACCGCGCCTCGACCGGGGCTTCGACATTCTCGACAGCGATCACCATGTGATTCATGCAGCGCTGCAATCCAATGCCGATGCAGCGAACGCCCTCCTGCAAGCGATGCAGGCGGGTGGCGACCAGTTGAAACGGGCCGGCGAGGCCTATGCCGGCGAAAGCGGACAGCTTGTCGCCATGCTGATGCGGCATCTGGACGATGAGGAAGACCTGATCATCCCGGTCATCCTGGATCAGGGCGAGCGAGCCATCGGCATCGACTGAGGCCAGGGTGCCGCATTGCAACCGGACGGATTGCCTATCCGGGAAACGCGGGCTAAGCCTTTCGCCATGACAGAGACACCCGATACACTCCGCATTGCCGTCGCCCAGCTCAACCCCACCGTGGGCGATATCTCCGGAAACCTTCAGCTTGCCCGCGCGGCGCGAGCCGACGCGCGCCGGCATGGCGCCGACCTGGTGCTGTTTCCCGAACTCTTCATCGCAGGATATCCGCCGGAGGACCTGGTTCTCAAGCCGGCTTTCGTGGATGCCTGCGAGCGGGCCATGCGCGACCTGGCCAGCGAAACGGATGACGGCGGGCCCGGTGTGGTGATCGGCCTGCCGCTCAGGCGCGAGACCGGCTTGCACAATTCGGTCGTTTTGCTGGACGGCGGAGCGGTGAAGGCGGAGCGCCACAAGGTGGATTTGCCCAATTACGGCGAGTTCGACGAAAAGCGCGTGTTTCAGCCCGGGCCCATGCCGGGGCCTGTGAATTTTCGCGGCGTACGCCTCGGCCTGCCGGTATGCGAGGATATCTGGGGCGATCTCGGCGTCTGCGAAACGCTTGCCGAAAGCGGGGCGGAGATCCTGCTGGTGCCCAACGGCTCGCCCTATTACCGCGGCAAGGTCGACGTGCGCCACCAGGTTGTGATCCGCCAGGTGATCGAAAGCGGCTTGCCGATCCTCTATGCCAATTTCTGCGGCGGTCAGGACGAACTCGTTTTCGATGGCGCCAGCTTCGGAATCCAGGCTGACAAGTCGCTGGCTTTCCAGATGAGCCAGTTCGAGGCGCAGGTCATGGTGACGACCTGGAAGCGCGAGGGCGAAGGCTGGCGCTGCGAGCGCGGTCCCATGTCGCGCATTCCCGACCGGGAAGAGGCCGATTACCGGGCCTGCATGCTGGGCTTGCGCGACTATGTCGACAAGAACGGGTTCAAGAACGTCGTACTGGGGCTTTCGGGAGGCATCGATTCGGCGATCTGCGCGGCGCTGGCGGTGGATTCGCTGGGCGAGGAGCGGGTGCATTGCATCATGCTGCCCTACCGCTATACATCGGAGGAATCGCTGGCCGATGCGCAAGCCTGCGCGCGCGCGCTCGGCTGCCGCTACGACATCGTGCCCATCGAGGCGCCGGTGCAGGGCTTCATGGCCTCGCTCTCCGACATGTTCGAAGGAACGAACGAGGGCGTGACGGAGGAAAACCTGCAAAGCCGCACGCGCGGCACCATCCTGATGGCGATCTCCAACAAGTTCGGCTCCATGGTCGTGACCACCGGCAACAAGAGCGAGATGAGTGTTGGCTATGCCACGCTCTATGGCGACATGAACGGCGGCTTCAACCCGATCAAGGACCTCTACAAGATGCAGGTCTATGCGCTGTCGCGCTGGCGCAACGGTCATGTGCCGCCCACCGCGCTCGGACCGACCGGCATCGTCATCCCGCAGAACATCATCGACAAGGCACCGTCGGCGGAACTCAGGCCCGACCAGACCGACCAGGATTCGCTGCCGCCCTATCCGGTTCTGGACGACATCCTGGAATGTCTCGTGGAGCACGAGATGGGCGTGGACGCGATCGTCGCACGCGGCCATGACCGGGCGCTGGTGCATCGCATCGAGCACCTGCTCTACATTGCCGAATACAAGCGGCGCCAATCGGCGCCGGGCGTGAAGATCACGCGCAAGAATTTCGGCCGCGACCGGCGCTATCCGATCACCAACCGATTCCGCGACCGGAGCTGACCGGCGCGGCCGGCTTCTGCGTCGCTTCGAAAAGATTGGTCCGAAATCCGCCTTTGCGCGCTATCGCCGCATGTCGCCGCGGGATATAGCGGGAGCATGGACATTCTTTCCTTTCTCGCCCGCAATATCCGCTGGATCGGCGGTTGTTTCCTGCTCACCTTCTTTTCCTCCTTCGGCCAGACCTTCTTCATCTCGCTCTCGGCCGGCGACATCCGGGCTGAATACGGCCTGAGCCATGGCGGTTTCGGCACGCTCTACATGGGCGCGACGCTGGCCAGTGCGCTGACATTGCCCTGGCTCGGCCGCATCGTGGACCGCTACGGTCCGGCGCAGGTGGCGCTCATCATCATGCCGGCGCTGGCGGCCGCGGCACTTTCAATGGCCTTTTCCACCCATATCGCGCTGCTCTTCGTCACGGTCTACATGCTGCGCCTGTTCGGCCAGGGGATGATGACGCAGAACGCGCTGACGGCGACGGGGCGCTGGTATGCCGCCAACAGGGGCCGGGCGGTGTCGCTCGTCAGTCTCGGCCACAATGCCGGCGAGGCCATTTTCCCGCTGCTCTTCGTGGCGGTGGCGGGCATGATCGGCTGGCGGATGAGCTGGGTGGCGGCGGCGGTGTTCCTGCTGGCTGTCGGGCTGCCGGCCATCTGGTCGCTGGTGCGGGTGGAGCGCCAGCCGCATTCCTCCGATCCCGTGATGCGCAAGCCGCAGGTGGCGGACTGGACGCGCGCGCAGGTGCTTCACGATCCCCTGTTCTGGTTGCTGCTGACCGGCGTCCTGGCGCCACCCTTCATCGGAACGACGGTGTTCTTCCACCAGGTCTATCTGGTGGAACTGCGTGGCTGGGCCATGACCGATTTCGCAGCCTCCTTCGCGGTCATGTCGGGCATGGTGATCGTCTTCTCGCTGATCTGCGGCGCGCTGATCGACCGCTATTCGGCGGTAGCGGTGCTGCCGAGCTTCCTGCTGCCGCTGGCCGGTGCCTGCTTCTTCCTTGGCGCTTTCGAAGGGGTCTGGAGCGCCTTCGTCTTCATGGCGCTGCTTGGCGTTTCCTACGGGTTTTCCGCCACGCTGTTCGGCGCGCTCTGGCCGGAAATCTACGGTGTGAAACATCTGGGCGCGGTTCGCTCGGTCATTGTCGCCTTCATGGTCTTTGCCACGGCCATGGGGCCTGGCCTGACCGGTTTCCTGATCGATCTGGGCGTGCCCTATCCGGCGCAGATCATGGCGATGGGCGTCTACAGCCTGTTTGCCGCGGGCATGCTGACAATGGTTTCGCGAAAGCTGGCGGCGCGAACCCGTGCGGCGCTTGATCTTGCCGACGGGCAAGGGTAGGCCGTCGCAATCCCGTCCTTCTTGCCAAGGTGCAGATACCATGACCGTTACCGTGCGTTTCGCTCCCTCGCCGACCGGCTACATCCATATCGGCAATGCACGTACCGCGTTGTTCAACTGGCTCTTTGCGCAACAGCAGGGCGGACGCTTCATCCTGCGCTTCGACGACACGGATACGGCGCGCTCCGAGCGGCGCTTTGCCGACCAGATCGAGGCGGATCTGGCCTGGCTCGGCATCAGGCCGGACAGCGTTGAGCGGCAATCGGAACGGGCCGGGGCGCATCACGCGGCGGCGGAAAAGCTGAAGGCGGCCGGTTTGCTCTATCCGTGCTACGAGACGACGGAGGAACTGGACCGGCGGCGCAAGATCCGGCTGTCACGCCGCCTGCCGCCGGTCTATGGCCGCGAGGCGCTGAAGCTGACGGACGCGCAAAAGGCTGCGTTCGAGGGCGAGGGGCGCAAGCCGCATTGGCGGTTTCTCCTGCCCAATCACGATGGCGATCCCTTCGCCACGAAGCGCACCGAGGTGCATTGGGACGACATCATCCGCGGGCCGCAAACGGTCGACCTGGCCTCCATGTCGGATCCTGTTCTGATCCGCGAGGACGGCAGCTATCTCTATACGCTGCCATCGGTGGCCGACGACATTGCGATGGGCGTGACCCATATCATTCGCGGCGACGACCATGTCACCAATACGGGCGCGCAAATCGCGCTGTTCGAGGCGCTGGGCGCTGCCGCGCCTGCCTTCGGGCACCACAACCTGCTGACGACGGCCAGCGGGGAGGGGCTATCCAAGCGCACCGGCGCGCTGTCCGTTCACCAACTGGCCGGAAACGGCTATGAACCGATGGCGGTCAACGCGCTTGCCGTGCTGATCGGCACATCCGGCGCGGTGCATGCCGTGCCTGACATGGCGACGCTGGTGGACAGTTTCGACATTGCCAGCGCATCGAAGTCGGCTGCGAAATTCGACCCTTCGGAACTGGACACGCTCAATGCCGCGCTGGTGCATGACTCGCGTTTCGAGGCCGTGCGGGACCGGCTGGCAAACCTCGGCATAGCGGGGGACAAGGCGGAGGATTTCTGGCTGGCGGTGCGCGGCAACATCGCGCGTGTCGACGAGGCGGCCGATTGGTGGCGTGTGGTGACCCAAGGGCCGGACACTGCCGAAACCGTCGGACCGGACGACCTCGATTTCGTGCGCACTTCCTTCGGCATGCTGCCGCCGGAGCCATGGGACGGGACCACCTGGAAGACGTGGACGGATGCGGTGAAGCAGGCAACGGGCAGAAAGGGCCGCACGCTCTTCATGCCGCTGCGCATCGCGATTACCGGACGGCGTTCCGGCCCGGAGCTTTCAGATCTATTGCCTCTTCTGGGTCGGGAAGAAACGTTGGCCCGACGACCCTGATCCGGCGTTTCGTCTCGTCATCATCCGTACCGGGCTCCTTTCCCAACAGGCTGCGCAGGCTTTCCTCCGTCAGGCCGCCCGCGGCATTGGCCGCCGTTTCGGGATCTGCTGCCGGGTCCGGTCGCGGCCGGGGAACGGGCATGGCCGGCGTATCAGTCTCCGGCTCCTGCCGGGTTTCACCGCCACCAATGACGGCATAGTTTTTCGCCGGTTTGCAGGCGCATCCGCCGGGCCGTTTGAAGCCGGGATCGCGGTAGGCGAAGGCGGCCGGCAGGGCCGTATAGGGTTCGCCGGAAAGCGAGACCATGTCCTCGGGTTCCTCGATGCCGCTGCGATGGGCGTAGAGGCGGACATCCACGCCCGGGCACATGGCCTGGCATGCATCCTGATCGCGATAGAAGAATTCCGGCGTGGTGGAAAACGACATCGGGAAGTAATAGCCGTCGCAGGTGCGAACGCAGAGCGTGCGGTAGGTGCCGCCGTCGAAAGACCCCGAAAGACCGGGTTCCAGGACGGTGACGGAGCTGTTTCCGCCGTCCTCGCGCGGTTCGAACAGGCGCTTGCGCAGTTCGAAATCGCGTCTGGCTGTGGCAATGGAATCGGGGAGGCGGCGAACCACGCGCTGCTTCGGCGCTTCGCGGCAGCGATTGGCGCGGATGCCGGCGAGGATGCGCCGGCGCTCGGCTGCCAGCGACCCGCGTCCGGCGCCCTGAAGCTGGCGCTCCAGCTTTGCCAGATTGGCCCGCATGGAGCGGATGGACCCGGTGATGACGGCGCAACGGCCTGCCTCGTCCCTTTGCAGGCGGACGACGGAACCGTCGCATCCCATCTGGCGGGCGCGCCGTTGCGCGATGCGCATCTGCCGCTTCTGTTCACCGATCGCCACGCGATAGCGCCGCGCCATTGCCGGTTCACGGCTGCTGTCATCGGTGAGGGCGGCCAGGCGTGCTTCCAGCCTTTGGCAAAGCGGGCTCGCCGCCCCGGCGGGCGCCGGGATGACGGCGAGAATGCCGATGGCCAGCATGGCTGCCGCTATCGGGCCGGTCAAAGGCGAGGTCGAACGCACGGGCCGCTCCCTGCCGGCCTGGACGATGGCCGGTGTCGTCCGGCCATCCTGACCGGACTAGGTTAATCGCTGCTTTCAGCCTCGCCGGCAAATCGGGCGAAATCAGGCCGGGGCGCCTATTCGGCGGCCTCGACCATGTCGCGCGCCGGCTGGGAAGCCTCCACGACGGCAAGCGCAGTCATGTTGACGACGCCGCGCGAGGTGACCGACGGCGTCAGGATATGGGCCGGGCGCGCCGTTCCGAGCAGGATAGGGCCGACATGCAGGGCGTCCGTCATGGTCTTCACGGTCGTCAGCGTGATGTTGGCGGCGTCAAGGTCCGGGAAAACCAGAAGATTGGCTTCGCCGGAAAGCGAGGAATGGGGAAAGACACGCTGGCGCAGGATTTCGGACAGGGCGCTGTCGCCATGCATCTCGCCGTCGCATTCGAGATCGGGGGCGGCGCGGTGCAGGATTTCCGCGGCCTTGCGCATCTTCAGGGCGGAGTTCGAATCGCGGGATCCGAAATCGGAATGCGACAGAAGCGCGGCCTTGGGCTCGATGCCGAAGCGGCGGATTTCCTCGGCGGCCAGCAGCGTCATTTCCGCGACCTCCCCGGCGGTCGGATCAACGCTCACATAGGTGTCGGTAAAGAAGGTCACGCCACGTTGCGAGATCAGCATGGACAGGGCGGAATAATCCTCCACGCCTTCGCGAAGGCCGATGATCGAGCGGACCTGGCGCAGATGCCGCTCGAAACGGCCTTCCAGTCCGCAGATCATGGCGTCGGCCTCGCCCCGGGCCAGCGCGATGCAGGCGATGACGGTGTTGTTGGTGCGCACCAGCGTGCGGGCAGCCTCCACGGTGACGCCACGCCGGCCGGTGCGCGCGATCAGTTCATTGACGTAATCGCGGTAACGCGGATCGTCTTCCGGGTTGATGAGTTCGAAATCCGTGCCGGGCCGGATCTTCAGGCCAAAGCGTCCCAGGCGCCGCTCGACCACCTGGGGACGGCCGATCAGGATGGGCGTCGCTATGCCTTCCTCCAGCACGACCTGGGCGGCGCGCAGGACGCGCTCGTCCTCCCCCTCGGCATAGATGACGCGCTTGGCGGCTGCCTTCTTGGCGGCCGAGAAGACCGGCTTCATCACCAGGCCGGAGCGGAAGACGAAGCGGTTGAGCTTGTCGACATAGGCATCCATGTCCGTGATGGGCCGGGCGGCGACCCCGGTTTCGGCCGCCGCCCTGGCGACGGCAGGGGCAATGCGCAGGATCAGGCGCGGATCGAAGGGCGAGGGAATGAGGAATTCCGGCCCGAAGGTGGGCGTGTCGCCGGTATAGGCGCGGGCAGCGACGTCGGACACTTCCTCGCGGGCGAGCGCTGCAATGGCGCGCACGGCGGCGAGCTTCATCGCTTCGTTAATGGCGCGGGCACCACAATCCAGCGCGCCACGGAAGATGTAGGGGAAGCACAGGACATTGTTGACCTGGTTGGGGAAGTCCGAACGGCCGGTGCAGATCATGGCGTCCGGGCGGGCGGCGCGTGCCACGTCCGGCATGATTTCCGGCGTCGGATTGGCCAGAGCCATGATGAGCGGGCGCTCGGCCATGTCCTCAAGGTATTCCGGCTTCAGCACGCCTGCCGCCGACAGGCCGAGAAAGACGTCGGCACCGGGAATCACCTGGGCCAGCGTACGCATCGGCGTGTCCTTGCAATAGGGCTCCTTCCAGCGGTCCATTTCCTCGTGCCGGCCCCTGAAGGCGACGCCGTGGCGGTCGGTGATCCATATGTTGTCACGGCTGGCGCCCAGTTCGACAAGCAGGTTGAGGCAGGCAAGGGCGGCCGCGCCGGCGCCCGATGTCACGATCTTGACATCCGCCAGCCGCTTTCCTGCCAGTTCCAGTCCGTTGAGCACGGCGGCGGCCACGATGATGGCGGTACCATGCTGGTCATCATGGAAAACGGGAATGCCCATGCGTTCCTTCAGCGTCTCTTCCACCTCGAAGCATTCGGGGGCCTTGATATCCTCCAGGTTGATGCCGCCAAAGGTCGGTTCCAGCGCCTCGATGGTGCAGACCATCCGCTCCACGTCGGGCGCATCGATCTCGATGTCGAAGACATCGATGCCGGCGAATTTCTTGAACAGGACGGCCTTGCCTTCCATGACAGGCTTGGAGGCCAGCGGGCCGATATTGCCCAGCCCCAGAACGGCCGACCCGTTCGACACGACACCGACGAGGTTTGAGCGCGCGGTGTAGAGCGCGGCCTTGCCGGGATCGTCGCGGATGGCCAGACAGGGCGCTGCCACGCCCGGCGAATAGGCAAGCGCCAGGTCGCGCTGGTTGCCAAGTGGCTTGGTGGCCTGGATCTCCAGCTTTCCGGGGACAGGATACTGGTGGAAGAAGAGGGCATTCTCGTCGAGATCGCCCTTGTTGCTTGTGTTTTCCATGTGTTTTCTCCCCGAAATGCACTGGCCCGTCGGCTGTCTGAAGGCGCTGGCGAAGCGGCGCCAACGATGGCTGGCGCGGCAAGACCGCAGGCATGCCCTTGGGTCATTCTAAAACATGTGGCGAAACGGATTGCCAAGGAATTCAGCAATCTGTTTCGCCGTGTCCGGAAGGCAGGTCATGCCGGCGGCTGCGGCCGCTCAGAACGCGCTGGTATAGAGCCCGCCATCGACCAGGATGTTCTGGCCGGTGATGTAGCCGGCGTGGCTTGAACACAGGAAGGCGCAGACCTTGCCGAATTCCTCCGGATTGCCGAACCGGCGGGCCGGTATTTCGGCGGCCTGGGTGGCCGCGATGTCGTCCTCGCTGCGGCCTGTCCGCTGTGAAGCCATGCGAAACCCGCCGCGCAGGCGGTCGGTGTCCATCTTGCCGGGCAGCAGGTTGTTGATCGTCACGCCCTTGCCGGCCACGCCGCGCGACACGCCGGCCAGGAAGGACGTCAGGCCCGCGCGAGCGCCCGAGGACAGGTCCAGTCCCTCGATCGGCATGTAGACCGACAGCGAGGTGATGTTGACGATCCGGCCGAATCCGCGCCCGGCCATGCCATCCATCACGGACTGGATCAGTTCCAGCGGTGTGATCATGTTCTGGATGAGACCGTCGATCATGGCGCCGCGGTCCAGATCGCGGAAGTCCTTGCGCGGCGGGCCGCCATTGTTGTTGACGAGGATGTCCGGGTCGGGGCAGGCGTCGAGGACGGCCTTCTGGCCGTCCGGCGTCGAAATGTCGGCTGCAATGACATGAACGGTGGCGCCCGTCGCCTGGCGGATTTCGTCGGCGGTGGCATTCAGCGCCAGCTTGTCGCGGCCGTTCACGGTAATCTCGCAGCCGGCCTCGGCGAGCGCCCAGGCGCAGCCCTTGCCCAGCCCCCGGCTGGACGCGCAGACGATGGCCTTGCGGCCGGAAATGCCAAGATCCATGAAAGTCCTCCTGATGTCCTGTCCGGCGGTCAGCCTGACCATGGCCTTGCGTCCGGTATGATCTGCCCTATCCCCAGAGGGCGGGTTCGGGCGGCGATATGATGGAGCCGGAATAGCGCAACGGGTGGTGCCGGTCGCGGGCCAGCAGAAGCGGTCCGTCCAGATCCACGAATTCGGCTTCCTGGGCCAGCAGGACGGCCGGCGCCATGGCCAGGGACGTTCCCACCATGCATCCGACCATGACGGCAAAGCCCATTTCGTGGGCGGCATCGCGCAAATGCAGCGCCGCGGTCAGTCCGCCGGTCTTGTCGAGCTTGATGTTGATGGCGTCGTAAAGGCCGGCCAGGCCGGCGAGATCGTCTGCCGTATGGACGCTCTCGTCGGCGCAAATGGGAACGGGATGCGGAATCTCGCGCAGGAGTGCGTCCTGGCCGGCGGGAAGCGGCTGCTCGACGAGGATGGCGCGGTAGTGGGCGGCCGCCAGCATGTTTTCGCGGATATTGTCCTCGGTCCAGGCCTCGTTGGCATCGATGATGAAATGGGAATTGGGGGCGGCGGCAGCGACCGCGTGCAGGCGCTTGATGTCATCCTCGCCGCCCACCTTGACCTTGATGACATGGCGATGGGCGGCGGCGCGGGCACGGTCGGCCATGTCTTCCGGGTGGCCAAGCGAAACGGTATAGGCCGTTTCGACGGGGCGCGGCGGGAGCCGGCAGGCGCGCCTGTGTGCCGGAACGCCGGTCATCTTGGATTCCAGATCCCACAAGGCGCAATCCATGGCGTTGCGGGCTGCGCCGGGCCGCATGGCGGACATCAGGCCGGTGCGGTCGAGACCGCCGCTGACGGCATCGGCGATGGCCGCGATCTCGTCCATCACGCTCTCGACGGTCTCGCCATAGCGTCCATAGGGCACGCATTCGGCCCAGCCGGCCGCGCCGGCTTCCTCGACATGGACTGTGACCACGTCCGCATCGGTCTTCGATCCGCGGGAAATGGTGAACGTTCCGGCAATCGGAAAACGCTCCTGTGTGACGGAAAGTCTACGCGTCATGGTTTTCTTTCTTCGCGCTGCCCAACCTGCGCTCATGCCAAGTGACAAGGCCGGACACCGGCCCTACAACACTCCTATGTTGAACGAGGCGTCCGGGCAAGAAGTGAAGAATTCGAATGCGGGCCATCCTGCGGCTCCGGTCGTGGAGACCGTGCGGGAGGGCGGTGCGGTGCTCGTGCGCCTGAGCGGCGACTGGGTGACGCGCAGCGTCGGCACGGCCGACAGGGCCATGCGCCGGCTGGAGCGCGAGCAGAGCGATTCGCTGGTGATCGATCTTGCCGGTATCGGCCATCTCGACACGGCCGGCGCCTGGCTGGTCGAGCGGCTGGCGGCAGCGGCGCAGAAGAGCGGCAGGCCAGTCGAGATCACCGGCGCGCGGCGGGAATACGCCACGCTGCTGACCGCCGTGCGCGATGCGGCGGGCATCGAGCATCCGCCGGCGCGCCATGCGCGATTCGGCCTGCTCGGCCTGTTCGCAGGCGTCGGCGGTGTGGTCTTCCGGTTCGCGGAGCAGTTCATGCTCGCCATGCATATCCTGGGGGCGACGATCCGCGGCGCGCAGCTCAAGTTCGGCCGCGGCCATGCCATTTCACTGACCGCCATCGTTCACCAGCTGGACCGGGTCGGCGTCGGTGCGATCCCGATCGTCATGTTGATGTCGGGGATCGTGGGCGCGATCATCGCGCAGCAGGGTGCATTCCAGATGCGCTATTTCGGCACCGAGATTTTCGTGGTCAACCTGGTCTCCATCCTCGTGCTCCGCGAAATCGGCGTGCTGCTGACGGCCATCATGGTGGCCGGCCGTTCGGGCAGCGCGATCACGGCCGAAATCGGCTCCATGAAGATGCGCGAGGAAATCGACGCACTCACGGTGATCGGCCTCAATCCCATCGGCGTGCTGGTCTTTCCGCGCCTTGTTGCCCTCGTCATCGCCATGCCCTTGCTGACGGTTGCCGCCAATGCGGCAGCTCTTGGCGGTGCCATCATCACCGCCTGGTTCTATTCGGGCATCGAGCCGGAAACCTTCATCCAGCGCATGCATACCGGCATCGACCTGTCGACGATCTTTTCCGGCCTGATCAAGGCGCCTTTCATGGGACTGATCATCGGCGTCATCGCCGCCATGGAGGGCATGCGCGTGCAGGGCAGCGCCGAATCGCTCGGGCGGCAGGTCACGGCATCCGTGGTCAAGGCCATTTTCTGCGTCATTGTCGTGGACGGGCTGTTCGCCATGTTCTACGCCGCGATCGACTATTGAGGCGACGATGACGGCGGCTGCAAACGGGGGCAATGCAAAGGCCATGGCGCAAGGGGGCGAGGTGATCCTGAGCGCACGCGGCGTGACTGTCGGCTTTGGCGACAAGCTGGTGCTGGAGAACCTGGATCTGGATGTTCGACGCGGCGAAATCCTCGGTTTCGTCGGTGCCTCGGGTGCCGGCAAGTCGGTGCTGTTGCGCACCATCCTGGGCCTGAATTCCAAGCAGGCGGGTACGATAACGCTGTTCGGCCATGATCTCGACCGGCTGAACGAGGAAGAGCAGTTCGCCATCGATACCAACATGGGCGTGCTGTTCCAGCACGGCGCCCTGTTTTCCGCCCTGACGGTCAAGGAAAACATCCAGGTTCCGATGCGCGAATATCTCGATCTGCCCAGGCCGCTGATGGACGAACTGGCGCATCTGAAGATCGAGCTCGTCGGGCTGGCACCGGACGCGGCCGACAAGAAGCCGTCGGAACTGTCGGGCGGCATGATCAAGCGCGCCGCGCTGGCGCGTGCGCTGGCGCTGGACCCGGCCATCGTGTTTCTTGACGAGCCGACATCCGGTCTCGACCCGATCGGCGCGGCGGAGTTCGACGAACTGGTCGCCAACCTGCGCGACACGATGGGCCTGACGGTCTATATGGTGACCCACGATCTCGACAGCCTGTTCTCGGTCTGCGACCGGGTGGCGGTACTCGGCGACCGCAAGGTGCTGGTGGAGGGAACGGTTGAAAGCATGCTGGAAGTGGACCACCCTTGGGTGAAGGCCTATTTCCGGGGCAAGCGGGCACGCCAGATCGTGGCGCGGCCGGCAGGACAGGACGCCTGAGACGATGGAAACGAAAGCCAACTACGTCACCGTAGGAATCATCACGCTGTTGCTTATCGCGGCGGCCTTCGGCTTCGTCTACTGGACGGCGCGACCCAACCAGTATGCCGATTCCGCGCCGCTGCAAATTCTCATTCCCGGATCGGCCGCGGGCCTGGATCGCGGGTCGGCGGTGCTGTTCAACGGCGTGCGCGTGGGGCAGGTGGAGCGCGTCTTCATCGATCCCAACCAGCCGGGACTGGCCATCGCGGAGGCCAAGGTGGACCGGCTGACGCCGCTGACGCAATCGACCACCGCCAATATCGTCATTGCCGGCCTTTCCTTCGCCGCCAATATCGACCTGAGCGGCGGGAACACGGCCGAGCCCAACCTTCTGGCACAAGCCGCGGAGCAGGGAACCATTGCCCAGATCCGCGCCAATCCGTCCAGTGTCAGCAATCTCACCGATACCGCGCAGCGCCTGATGACCCGCGCCGACCGCATGCTCACCAAGCTGGAGGACGTGATCGACGAAGTGGGCGGGCCGGTGGCCAATACGGCAAGAAACGCAGAGACCTTCTCCAAGGCCCTGGCGGACAATGCCGAGGGCGTGGATGATTTCCTGGAAAGCGTCAGCTCACTGTCGGAGAGCCTGAAGGGCGTTTCGGGACGCCTCGATTCAACTTTGGCGGCCGCCGAGGACGTGCTCAAGTCGGTCGATCCCGACAAGGTGGCCGGCATCGTGGACAATGCGGACGGATTCATGAAACGGCTCAACGAATCGACCGGCGACCTGGACAGGATCATGGCCGATGTCTCGAAGGCGTCCGCATCGCTGGCCGATCTTGGCGGCAAGGCGGCGCAGACCTTCGACCAGGTGGACCGGATCGTGGCCGGGGTCAAGCCGGAAGACGTCGAGGTGATGGTTTCCAATTTCCGCAAGGCGAGCGAGGATATTTCCTCGGTCTCCGAACGGGTAGCGGGCAAGGGCGAGGATATCGACCAGATCATCGCGGACGCGCGCCAGACCATGGAGCGGCTGAATGCCGCTTCGGCGCGGGTCGACGGGCTGCTGTCCAAGGTGGACGGGCTGATCGACACCGAGGAAGGCAAGGGCCTTTTCGCCGAGGCGCGCGAGACACTGCGATCGTTCCGCACGGTAGCGGACACGCTCAACGAGCGGCTTGGCCCGATCACCGCTGGCCTGTCGCAATTCTCGACCACCGGCCTCAGGGATGTCGAGGCCTTCGTCAGGGAAGGCCGGCGGGCGATCGGCCGCATCGAATCCGCCATTACGGACCTGGAGCGCAATCCGCAACGGATCATAACCGGTGGAGCAGGGGAGGTCCGGACGATCGATGGCCGAACACGGCGTTGACTCCTGCGCCCTGGAGGCGCACAAGTGCGCCGGGCGCAATCATGTGTTGACAGGGGGTCGGGCCTTTCCACAGGTCCGGGTAAATAGCGTGAGAGTAACCCGGTGGACGAAGGGGTCCGGCAATGAGCGCTGACAGGTCTCGTCTTGCCGGGAAGGGCATTTTCCGCGGCCTGGCTGCCGCCGTGGTGACGGTGGGGCTGTCGTCCTGCGCCCTCATCGGCGGCACACCGCAACCGCTCGACACATTCGATCTTTCGGCGGCACGTCCGCCGTCCAGCGGGCCTGGCACGGTGCGCCGGCAGGTGCTGGTCACGGAGCCGGTTGCGCTGAAGGCGCTGGATGGCGAAAACATCATGCTGCGCCCGGCGCCCGGCGAAATCGCCTATCTGGATGGCGCGCAGTGGAGCGACCGCCTGCCGAAGGTGATCCAGGCGCGGCTGATCGAGAGCTTCCAGCGCTCGGAGCGCATTCGCGGTGTCGGCCGTCCGGGAGAAGGGCTGGCCATCGACTACCAGCTCATCACGGATGTGCGCAGCTTCGAAGTGCTGCTCGATGGCGGAAGCCCGCGCGCGCGCGTTGCGCTGTCGGTGCGCCTGCTGAACGACCGCAGCGGCGTCGTGGCACGCCAGCGGGTGTTCGAGGCTGAGGCGCCGCTTGCGGGGTCTTCGAATGGCGATTACGTGCGGGCGCTCGATGCCGCCTTCAACCAGGTGGCCGGCGAAATCGTGGAATGGGCGCTGCGCGCAATCTGAGGGTTGGGCGCCACGGGGCAAGCGCACAAGGGCGGTGCGCCCGATGCTTTGCCAGCAACCCGGCGCCGATGTTCAAATCACTGGATGAGTCATAGAAAAAGGCGGGCTACCGGAGGCCCGCCTTTTTTCATTGCTCGTCGATGGTGTCTGCCTCGGTCAGCGCAGACGCCCGCTTGCGTGGGCGAGCATGGTGTAGACCTTACCCTGTTCGGACGCGAGATAGCTTTGGGCGACCGAGGGATCGCGCTCGTTGCGGGTCACGTCCGCCAGAAGCCGTTCGAAATCGTCGCAATAGCGGTCCACCACGGTGCGGAATTCGCCGCTGGACTGATATTTGCTGCGGATCTCGTCAAAGGTCTGTTGTCCCTTGAGCGTGTAGAGACGCCGGGTGAAGACGTTCCGTTCGCCGTTGGAGTAGCGCTTCCACAGGTCCATCGCCGCTTCGTGGTCGATGGCGCGGGCGATGTCGACGGAGATCGAGTTCAGCGAATCGACCACCTGGCGCGGCGACCGGGTGTCGGCCACCGGACGGCGCGGCGCGGGTGCCTCATCAGCCGAGGCGCGGCGCAGGAGATCCTGTACCCAGCCGCCGGATTGTTCTGCTTGCGGGGCAGGCTCGCGTGCCGGGGTTGCGGGACGGGCAGGCGCCTCGCTGCGGGAATAGTCCATCGCTGCGCGATATTGCGGCTCGGGTGCCGGGGCAGGCGCCGGGGCCGGCGCGGGCGCGGGAGCAGGGCGCTCGGCGCGCGCGGGGGCCGGCGGTTGCGGCGCGGGCTGAGCCGGCTGCTGCGAGACACCGAAGGCGCGACCCGACCGGGTGACGATTTCCGACAGTTCCTTGAGCGCGTTGATCTGCTCGGAAACGGCGCGGCGCATGGCCGTGGTCGATTCACGGGCTTCCTCCGGCATGTCGAGTACGCCGCGGCGCAATTCCTCGCGCGTGGCCTCCAGTTCCGACCGGATTGCGCCGGCGGAGCGGCGGATTTCGTCCGTCGCGCCGGAAAAGCGCTCGGTTGCGGCGTCAATGACCTGCTGGATGGCTTCGCGCATCTGCTCGGCCGTGTCGCGGGTGCGGCCCTCGGCCGCGCTGGCGGAACGGGTAACGAGCGCCTCGAAGCCGCGCATGGCGTTCTGGATTTCCTCGGACTTGGCAATCAGGCCGGACGAGAGGTTTTCCAGCGCTTCACGGCGCTCCGAAAGCGTGGCGTCGAGATTGCCCTGGGCAGAGCCGATCACGGTGGAGGCATTGTTGAGAAGTTCACCATGTTCCTCCAGCCGCCGGGCCAGCGACGCGATCTGGGTGAGCGCGCCGGTGGACAGTTCGCCCAGCTTGGTGGTCGAAGTCTCCAGGATATTGGCTGACGTGCTGAAAGTCTGGGCTGCCCGCTCGGCCCGTGCCGAGAAGGATTCCGTCGTCGCGGCGAGGCGCTCGTCGACCTCGCCGAGATTGCTGCGGGCCATGTCGATCAACTGGCCGAGGCGTGCGTTCGAGGCGGTAAGGCGTCCGATCAGCGAATCGACGTTCTCGGTCAGCGATGTGCTGGCGCTTTCGACGGCCGACAGTGTTTCCGCCGTGCGGGCCTGAAGCGCGTTGACCAGGGCCTGGTTCTCGGCGCGCAGCCGCTGGGATGCCTCCGCCGTCGCCTGTTCCAGCGTCTGCTTCATGGCATCGCCGCTCGCCGCGAAGCGTTCGACCAGCGGGCGGGCTTCCTCGTCGAGGACGCGGGACATGTCTGCCGTGCGCTGTGCCAGTGTCGCGTTGAGATCCTCGGCGCTGGCCGCAATCGTGCGGGCGGCGTCGCTCGTGCCCTGCGTGATGTGCTGATTGACGGCGCGGAACGTGCCGGCGATCGCATCGGCCTTGGCGGTCAACTGGCTCTCGGATTCGGCGACCTTTTCACCAAGGCGCGCGGCGATCTGCTCGGCACCATCGGCCAGCCGGCGTTCCGCATCGGTGATCTGGTTGCCCAGACGCTGAACGACGGCATCGGCTTCGCCGGCCATGCGGGACTGCAGGTCAGCGAAGATGCCGGCAATGGCCTGCGAACGGCTCTCGAGCTGCTCGGTGGTCGCGGTCGCCCGGTCCAGAAGGCGGCCATCGACATTCATGAAAGCGTTCTCGATGTCGGCGATGGCGGTACGGACCTGCTCGGCATTGCGCTCGATCATCGCACCGATATGGGCGTCCTTTTCCGAAAGCGCGGCGATGATGGCGTCGATCCGCTGCTGGAGCGCGTTGGACGAACTGCCGACGGTTTCCGCAAGAACGCGGTCGGCATCGGTGAGTGCCTGTTCGACGCGGGCCACCGTCTGGTCCGCCTGTCCGCCGAAGCGTTGCGTGGCTTCGGAGAAGACGCGTTCGAGGTCGGCCGTGCGGTCGGCGATCTGCCGCTGCGCCTCGTCAAAGCTCCTGCCAGTCTCGCTCTGGAGATGGGCGGTCGCCTCGATGATGCGATCACGCAGGCTCTGGGCGACGGTGCCGGCGCTTTGTTCCAGCGCCTTGCGGACATTGTCCACGCCGATCGACAGCGCCCGTTCCATGGTCGAGGTACGCTCATCAATGATGCCGGACTGGCGCAGGAACGCGGTTTCCAGCTTCTCCACATCCTTCTCGACATCCGCGGTGATCTGGCTGCGGATAGCCTGGAAATTTTCCAGGTGACGCGAGATGGCTTCGCGGAAGGCGTCGCGATCTTCGCCGGCGCGGGCGAATTCGCCCGCCATGGCGTCGAGAATCTGCTGGCGGTGGCCATCGATCTTCGAGACTTCCTCTCCGATGAGGGCGGCAATGCGCGACCGGTCGGCCTCGGCGCGGGAAATCTCGTCGGAAATGAAGCGGGCCAATTGCTCACGGCTTTCGGACGTGCGCGCGAAATCGGCCGAGAGCTGCTCGGCCAGCCGGTCGCGGGCCGCCGCCGCCTTCTCGATGTCATCGGCCAGAAGGGCGCCGATCTGCTGGCGTGCGTCATCAAGGCGGATGGCCATGCGATTGGCGGTCTCGTCCAGTTGCCCGGTCAGGAGGTTGAAGGTCTCGTTGAGACGGCCGGCCATCGACGTACTGGTCTGGTCGAGGCGTCCTGCGACTTCGCTCGCCGTTTCGTCGAGGCGCAGGCGAATCGTCTCGGAATTCGCCGAGAGCCTGCCGGTCACTTCGTCCGCTGCCGTATCGAAGCGGCTGCGAATGGCACCGGCGGTTTCGTCCAGCCGCCCGGTGATCCCCGTGGCCGTCGAATCGAGCTGGATGCGGATCGTCTCGGCCGTCTCGCTCAACCTGCCGGTCACGGCGTTTCCGGTCTCACTGATCTGTGAGGTGACAGAGGCGCCGGTACTGTCGACACGGCTGCTGAGATCGGTCGCGGTTTCGACCATCCGTTCGGTGACCGAGCCTGCGGTTGCGGCAAGATTGTTGCGAATGGAATTGGCCGCGGCTTCCACACGGGAGACCAGCTTTTCGGAGGTTTCCTCGACATGGCTGCCGGCATTGCGCGCGGTTTCGTCCAGCCGGCTGGAAAGGGTGCCGGCGGTTTCCTCGAACCGGCTGGCAATGGCAGCCGTCTTCTCGTCAAACGAACCGGTGAGGGCCGCCGTCCTTTCGTCGAAGGCGCTGGTTATGGCCGTGGTGCGCTGCTCAAGATTGCCCGTGATCGCCGCGGCCCTTTCGTCGAGCGCACCGGTCAGGGCGGTCGTCTTCTCATCGAAAGCGCCGGTTATGGCGGCCGTCTTTTCGTTGAATGTGTCGGCAATGATGGCCGACTTTTCCTCGAACGCGCCGGTGATGGCCGTGGTCCGCTCTTCCAGGCCGGCGGCTATGGTGGCGGCGTTTTCCTCCAGGCGGCTGCGCAGGGCGGCCGTCTTTTCGTCCAGCATGGCGCCGGTGTTGGAGACGAAGCCGGCCATGTCTTCGCTGATGGCCGTTTTGCCCTGTTCGATGAGGCCGCTGACCTCGTCGCGTCCGGCATTGAATGTGGTGGCGATCTCGCGGGTACGCTCCAGCAGGGATTCGTTGATCTGGCGTGCGCGGGCTTCCAGCGCCTCGTTGAGCCGCTGCGTTCCCGTGTCGAGGGCCTGTGCGCGGGTTTCGAACTCGCCGATCAGCGCCTGACCGCGTTCGGCCAGCGTCGCCTGGATCTCGTTCAGGCGGCGGTCGAATTCGCTGTTCAGCGAGGCAGACGTGTCGCCGAGCAGGGAAACGAGACCGGAGCCGCGCTCTTCCAGCATCACATTGAGCGCATTCGTCCGCTCTTCCAGCGCGGAAGACAGGCTGCTGGTGCGCTCGTCGAGCACCGAAGACAGGCGCCCCGTCTTTTCCTCGATGGCGGCGCCGAGGCTGCCGGACCGCTCATCCAGGGCGGATGTCAGCGTGGCAGCGCTTTCGTTCAGGCGCTCCACCAAGGCACGGGTGCGTTCGTCGATGGAGGCGGACAAGGTGCCGGCAGCGGCTTCCGTCCTCTCGCTCAGCGTGGCGATCCGCGTGTCGAGCAGGTTGGCGAACGCCTCGCCCGATGTGGAAATGCGGTTGGTGATGGCGTCGGTGCGCTCGTCGATGGTCTGGAAGATCGCAGACCCGCTGTCATTGATCCGGCTGACAAGGTTCTCGCCCGACAGGTTGATCTGGGTGGCGAGTTGGCGGGCGGCATCGAGCACGTTGGTCTTGATGATGTCGGAAGAGCGCGACATCTCCTCCTTCAACTGTTCATGCGTCCCGGAGATGGAAGAGCGCACGCGTTCGGCGTGGGAAATCACCGCCTCGCGTTCGTTTCCGAGGCCATCGACCAGCGTGCGGATGCGGATCTCGTTGTCGGAATAGGCGCGTTCGAGTTCGTTGACTTCCGAATGGACGAGCGTTTCCAGTTCGACGGCGCGCGCCAGCGTGCGCTCTATGCCTTCGCCAAGCGCCTGGACCTCGCGCCGCACGGCCTGGCCCACGGTGGCCACACGGTCGGTGGCCAGATGTTCCGGCTCGGCCAGCCGGTAGGCGATTTCCGTCATGCTCTGAGCGGCGAGCTTCATGTCCTGGGCGCGGCGCACCATGACGCCGAAGGCCCAGAAAAGCATGCAGGGAACAAGGATCGCGACCGAAAGGCCGATGGCGTAAGGCGTGGTCGCGAATTCCTGGAACGACGAGATTTCCCAGATCTGCGGCGAGAACAGCATGTCGCCGATCGCCATGCCGCCCAGAATCCAGACGACGCAAAGGCCGGCGATGACCCAGTAGATGGCCGTCGAGGAGCGCCGGTTCATGGCCTTGAGAAGGGCACGGTGGTCGCGCTGCCGGTCGTCATTGGCGGCGGCGATGGCAGCGGGCTGACGTGGCGTTTCCTGCCTGCCGGCATCTGTCTGCGCGGAAGGCTTCGGTGTCAATGCTGCGTCGGCGGCGGGGTCGATGGCGGGCTTCCGGTCCTTGACGGCGCCGGCTGCGGCCGCACCCGCGGCCGCACTTGCCGTGGCTGCCGCAGCAGCGCCGCCCGCCGGGTCCGTATCGTCGGCGCTCTTGCCTGCCGATGCGATCTCGCCGGCGGCGGCATCAATCCGTGCCTCGAAATCATCAAGGGAATCCCCGAGATCCAGGTCGATGTCCTCCACATCGCTGGCGTCGAGGTCGAAGTCGATGTCGAGCTCTTCATCAAGCGCCGAATCCACTGCCTGGTCCAGATCAGCCGTCTGTTTGGGTGTCGTCGCCATACCGCATTACTTTCTTTCTGGCAGGACTCGCCTGCATGTCGCACACATCCGGTCCCTGCCTCCGGACGCAGTTCGAGCCCCACGTTACTCCAACACTGCGTATCGTAGTGGCACACCGAGGGAATTGAAACCGGCAAACGCGGCGATGCTTAAATGTTTAAACATAAGGTTAACAGCCTGTGGCCAGCGGCATTTCCCGTTCGGATTTTTCAGGCGCGAATCCGGCAAAAGCATGAAGAAGATGTGGCAAATGCAGGCGTTAACCCGATCTCCACAGGCTTCATGCCATCATCCAGGCTGTCAGGACAAAGCGGGGACAGCATCATGGCAGCGTGCAAAAGGGAAAATGTCGCCTTTGACCGGCCTGGCGGGGAAACCTGTCCGAAGGCCTCCAGGAGGCCCATCGACATGGACCAACTGGAAAAGCAGACATCGGGCGATCGTGCGCTGGAGCAGGATGTGCTGGCCATGTTCGCCCAGCAGGCCGCGCTGACGCTCGACGCCATCGCCTCCGCCGACGCGGCGGCGCGCAAACGCCTTGTGCATACGCTGAAGGGATCGGCGCGCAGCATTGGCGCCATGCGGCTGGCGGCATCCTGCGAGCGCGTCGAAGGCACACCGATGGAAGCCAGGGCGATTGCCGGGCTGGCGCGCGAGGTGGGCGCCGTGCGCGATTTCATCGCTGCCATCTGCCGCTGAGTCGAAATCGGGGCCGGCACGCGACGGGCGAGTTGACTTGAGGCGTTGATGGGTTAGAGCGTTCGCCAAACGAACGCGAAGACTGGACCCGGAGGCCCATGACCCATATCACCTTCGTCACCCACGATGGCGTACGCCATGAGATCGAGGCCGAGAACGGCACCACCGTGATGGAGAACGCCATCAAGAATTCCGTACCCGGAATCGAGGCGGAATGCGGCGGCGCATGCGCTTGCGCCACCTGCCATGTCTATGTCGACGAGGCCTGGTTGGAAAGGACCGGCGCGCCGCAGGCCATGGAAGAGGACATGCTCGACTTCGCCCATGAGCCGAAGCCGACATCGAGGCTTTCATGCCAGATCATTGTTTCCGAGGCGCTCGACGGTCTTGTCGTCCACGTGCCGGAACGGCAGGCCTGATCCGCCGCCGGATCGTCGCTGCCGGCATGCATCACTCGGCGGCGGTGCGCGAGGACGCGAGAAGATCGGGACCTTCCGGATCGCCCGGTGCGGTTTCCGATTGAAGATCGGGGAAAGCCACGATGCGCCGGCCCTTGAGGTCGTTGCGCAGAACGATGAGGCCGTGTTCCTCGAAGAAGGCCAGAAAACGGCGCGCGCGGCGCGGGGAATGGCTGCCATAGGCCCGCGCAAGGGTGGCATCCGAGGGGCAGGGCGCCTGTTCGATCGCCGCGCGGGCCACGAGCAGGAAGACACCCTGGAGGTCTTCCGGCAGTCCGCGTGACAGAGCCACCGCCGACGCCCATTCCCCCGTGGCCGCCGTCTGAGCGCCGACGCCTGCGCGCGCCACCGCGAGGCGGTTCCTGAAGGCGCCCATGGCTGGCGCATCGCCGGGAATGCGGCGGATGCGGCAGCGCACGAGGAAATCCTGGAACAGTTCGGCATCGGTGCGAAAACCGGCTTCGGGATCCGCCATCAGGTCTGCCATGACAGCGTCAAGGCCGGCCTCGCGCTCGGCTTCATCCACCGGGGCCGGTGCCTCTTCCCCTTGTGACAGGGGGGGGGCGGCGGCCTGCGCGGCGCGCTGGTCCGCGGCACGGGCAAGCTGTTCGAGAATGCCTTCGGCGGGCGGTGGCGGGGCGGGCCTGGCGGCGCGGCGAACCGGACGTGCAGCTTCCATGGCCGCATCCTTGAGGATGAGGTCGCGAGCGTCGGCCGGGGTCTCAGGCAAGGGCATCAGTTTCGGGCTGGAGGAGCGGGCCGAGGTCTCCACCCCGCCGATCACATAGGGCACGGGACGGCGCGACAGGGCCGGGCCGAGCGCGACGAAATGGCCGCGCTTGAGGTCGCGGAACATCTCTGCCTGACGGCGTTCCATGCCCAGAAGATCGGCCGCCCGCGCCATGTCGATGTCGAGGAAGGTGCGGCCCATCAGGAAGTTGGATGCCTCCGCCGCCACGTTCTTGGCCAGCTTGGCGAGGCGTTGGGTGGCGATGACGCCGGCCAGGCCGCGCTTGCGGCCACGGCACATCAGGTTGGTCATGGCGCCCAGCGAGGCACGGCGGGCGTCGTCGGAGAATTCGCCAGCGGCAACCGGAGCGAACATCTGCGCTTCGTCGACGACGACAAGCATGGGATACCAATGGTCGCGCTCGGCATCGAAAAGGGCGTTGAGGAAGGACGCTGCGGCGCGCATCTGGCCCTCGATCTCAAGGCCTTCCAGATTGAGCACGGTGGAAACGCGGTGCTGGCGCACCCGCGCGGCAATCACCTCCAGTTCCTCCAGTGGCCTGTTGGCATCCACCACCAGGTGCCCGAAGCGGTCTGCCAGGGTGACGAAATCCCCTTCCGGATCGACGATGCATTGCTGCACCCAGGGCGCGCTCTGCTCAAGAAGCCGGCGCAGCAGATGCGATTTGCCAGAGCCGGAATTGCCCTGCACCAGCAGGCGCGTGGCCAGAAGTTCTTCCAGGTCGATGAGCGCGGGCGCGCCGGCCGGCGCGGTTCCCATGTCGATGTCAATCTTCATTGGCGAACAGGTTGTCTCGTCGGGGCGGGGGCGAATCGGCGGTGCCCGGTTTCATCCCTCCTGTTGCCAAGCCGGCGCGGCGGGTTCAACCCGCAAGGCTGGCCCGGCGGCGCTAACCCACAGCCGAATTCGTCTCAATTCGTGCTGCGCCCGCGCCTGGCGATGAGCTTTTCGAGGCGCCGTTCGAATTCATTGCCTTCCTTGCGGTCGAAGGCGGCATGGGCCTCGTCATTCGCTTTCATGATACGGTCGGTGACGCGTCCCACCTCCTTTTCCAGCGCCGCGCAGCGGTTGCGCGCGGGCAGGCGGTCCAGGGCGCGTTCAAGCTTGCGGGCGTGGTCGGCGGCAATGTCGACGTGATGGTTCTCGTGGCGCAGGATGTCCTGGTCGAGCGCGTTCCAGAACCGGGCCGTTTCGGGGGATGCTCCGCCGGGGCGCTTCCAGCGCGGCAGTGTCATGGTGGCGACGAGGCGGACCCGAACTTGCGAAATGCGGCAGGCGCTTGCCTTCTCGGCATATTCGACGCGGGTCTTGAACTCCATGCGCGTGGCGGCAGGATGCCCCTTGTGGCCACCGAGCCTGGGACCGTGCCTTTCAAGCTGCCGCTGGATCTCCTGCACGGTCGCGCCGCCGATCTGGTAGTATTTCTTCGCCGTGCTGATCTCGGCCGCCAGGCAAGGAGCGGCCGCCAGGCATGACAGGAAAAGGGCGAATGAAAGCGGTCGAAACGGCATGAAGGGCTCCCCGGTAAAAACACTCTGGTCCGCCCCGGCACCAAATGCAAACGCTTTGACATGCGGCCGGGTTTCGGCGGCCGGCGCGAAAGGAATTGATTTTCCTGCGTCATGCGCCCAAAGGTGCCCGCAGTTCTTCCGGCGGTCAGGGAATGTCCCATGAAATCGAGAAACTGGCAGCTTGCCCATGGCCGCAGCCTGCGCCTGGGCCGTGAGGGAATCCTGATGGGGATCCTCAATGTCACGCCCGATTCCTTTTCGGACGGCGGGCGTTTCGATGCTGTGGACCGGGCGCTGGAGCAGGCGCGGCGGATGATCGCGGAAGGCGCCGCGATCATCGACATCGGCGGGGAATCGACCCGTCCGGGCGCCGAGCCTGTCAGCGCCGCCAGTGAGCAGGAGCGCGTGCTCCCCGTCATCCGGGCGCTGTCGGGCAAGGACGGCCCGGTCATTTCCGTCGATACCTATCGCGCGCAGACCGCCCGGCTGGCGGTGGAAGCCGGAGCGCATATCGTCAATGATGTGTGGGGGCTGCAGCGGGAACCGGCGATCGCCAGGCTGGCAGCCGAAACCGGCGCCGGCCTGGTCATCATGCATACGGGGCGCGAGCGCGAACGGCTGGCCGATGTCATTGCCGACCAGCGGCTCTTCCTCGAACGGTCCTTGCAGATCGCAGCCGGTGCCGGTGTGGCTGCGGAACAGATCATGCTCGATCCGGGTTTCGGGTTCGCCAAGGATGCGCATGAGAATTTCGCGCTGATGGCGCGGTTCGGCGAGTTGCACGCGCTGGGCTACCCGCTTCTGGCCGGAACGTCGCGCAAGCGCTTCGTCGGGCATGCGACCGGGCGCGAGGGCGACGGGCGCGATATCGGCACGGCCGCCACGACGGCGCTGCTGCGCGTGAAGGGCGCTGCCGTAATCCGGGTGCATGATGTCGCAATCAATCGGGATGCGATGCGCATCGCGGATGCGATGATGGCCGAAATGCCGCAATCGAAGGAAGCAGGCTCATGAGCATCTACACGATCCGGATGAAGAACTGCGCCTTCTTCGCCCGCCACGGCGTGCATGACGAGGAGGAGAGGCTGGGCCAGCGCTTCTACGTGGACGCGGAACTGACGGTGGATGCCGGCAATGCCCTCGTTCGCGATTCGATCGAGAATACCGTGGATTACGGCACGGCCTTCACCGCCATCGAACGGATCATCACGGGAAAGCGGCGCTACCTGATCGAGGCGCTGGCGCTGGAATGCGCGAAATCCCTGTGCGAGCATTTTCCGCAGATCAGCCGCGCCGAGATCACTGTGCGCAAGCCCAATGCGCCGGTTCCCGGTGTGCTGGACCATGTCGAGGTGACGGTTGCCTGGCCGCAGGAGTGAACCCGCCGATGCCGTATGGCTTGGCCTGGGCGGCAATGTCGGCGCGGTGGAAGCTGCCATGGCTGGTGTGCTCCAGGCGCTGGACCATCGCGCGGACACGCGGGTGACGGCGGTTTCCGGCCTGTTCAGCACGCCGCCATGGGGGGTAGAGGACCAGCCGGATTTCCTGAATTGTTGCGCGGCGATTGAAACGTCGCTCGCGCCGGAAGCGCTGCTCGATGCCTGTCTTGCCCTTGAACAGCACTGGCGAAGGGAGCGGAAACTGCGCTGGGGGCCGCGCACGATCGATATCGACATTCTTGCCCACGCGCGTCCACCCGTGGACGAGCCGGGGCTGACGATTCCCCATCCGCGCGCCCGTGAGCGGGCATTCGTGCTCGTCCCGCTGGCGGAAATCGCTCCGGACGTCATGCTGGAAGGGGCAACGGCCGGTTCGCTGGCAGCGCAATGCGACCAGCAGGGGATGAAGCGGCTGCAACGGGCGGCGGACTGGTGGCGCGCGCCCCTGCCCATGAAAAAAGCCGGCGCATAGGCCGGCTTCATATGCTTGCGGCTTGCAAGGACGTTATCGCCGGACCGAGCCGGTGACGCTGGCGTCGGTGCGCTTGAGGCTGATGCCGATGACCGGGACCATTTCCTTGTCCACCTTCACGGATACCGTCACGTTCATGGCGTCCTTGCCGGAAAGGCGCGCCAGCATCGCGCCGCGCAGCTTGTTGCGCACCAGCGACAGGACCACGCGCTCGCCATCGACATTGCCGGAAACGACATCCAGGCCCTTGCCCTTGGCGCCGTCGAGGAACTTGCCGCGATAGCCGCGGCCGCGCTTCTCGATGCTGGCCTGCATCTTCTGGGAAAAGATGCCGACACGGCAGGTGCCGTCCAGCGTCACGCCGACGCGGGAGGCGGGCGGTTCGCCGGTGAAATTGCAGACGAACTTGGTGCCCTTGTACTTGCCGGCGACGATCTCGCCGGGGCCGGACCATTCACCGGCGAGCGAACGGAAAAACGCCTGGTCACGGTCCGACGCGGACGCGCCCTCCATGGTGGCGGAGGTGGCGGCCAGCAGAATGGCGGCGGTGGTGGCGGCGCTTTTGAGCATTGTGAAACCCGTTGGCGTGGCAGGAACTGATGGGCCGGATGATTACCAAGAATGGTTAAGGCTTTCTTGTACCGGCCATCTTGAGACTGCGTGAATACGGGCGCTGCCGCAAGCCCGTCACCGCTTTCCCGCGCTTGCGTCCGCTGGAGGTCCGCCTGAAATGCGCGTCAGTGTTGCAAGGATGCCACCAAGGCCGGGTCTCTTGCGCGCGGTGAAAGGCATGGGCCGGCAGGCATCCATGGCCGCCAGGCCGATTCGCGCCGTCATCAGGCCGTTGACGATTCCCTCGCCCAGACGCGCTGACAGGCGGGAGGCGATGCCGTGCCCGAGCACCTGCCCGACAAGGCTGTCGGTGGCCGCGAGCGTTCCCGTCACGGCCAGATGCGAGACAACGGAGCGGATGAGGCGCAGGAAGCCAAGCGTGCCGGGACGCCCGCCATAGGCGGCGGAGATGCGCCGGATGAGGCGCGCTGCCTCGAAAAGGACGTAGCCGAGATCGACGATTGCGCGCGGACTGACGGCAGTGACGACCGAAACGCGCCGGGCCGCATCCACGACCAGACGGGTTGCCTCTTCGTCGAGTGGCCCGAGAAGATCGCTTTCGGCAAGCCTGAGCAGGTCGGGACCGTCGATGACTTCCTTCTTTTGGCGTGCCAGGAGCGCCCGGCCGGCGGCCAGTTCGGGCTTGTCCTTGAGCAAAACCTGAAGGCCGGCGACAACCGCGCGCGCCTTGCGCGTATCGTGGTGGACAAGCGCGTCGGCGGCATCTGTCTGCAGGCGGGCGATGCCGGAAAGCCGGGCGAGCGCCAACATTTCCCTGATCAGGATGCCGAGCAGGGCGAGGGCGGCGAGGCCGGCCAGTCCCGCGGCTGTCCAGCCGAGCCAGTCGGCGCGGGAAAACAGGTCACGCACCAGCGAATCGATCCACAGGCCGACCGACAGGGACACAAGCAGGCCGAAGGCAATGGCGAAAATCCGGGCAAGCGAAAATCCGCGTGCCGTCGGTGGCGGCAAGGGAGCCACCTCGTCTTCCAATGCTTCCGCCAGGAAGGGGTCTTCGGTTTCGGGCGTGACGCGGGCCATGGCGTCGCCGCTCACGGCCGAGGGCTTGCGCTGTCGGCGCGGCGGGGCTTCCTGAAACCGTGACGATGGCTCGCCGGTCTCTTCCGGCGCAACGGAAAATGCGGCCGGTCGGCGCCGGGAATCGGTCATGCGAGCTGATCTCCGATGAGAAACTGCAGGGCCCTGTCGAGCCGGATGTGGGGAAGGGAGAGGGTCACGCCTTCGGCGGTGCGCTCCAGCCGGGGCGGGCGGAAGCGGACAAAGCGCAGCATGTCCCCGTTGCTCCGGCCGGCTTCCGCGTCAGCCTGGTCGAAGACTGACCGGGGATCGGCCGGCAGGTCGCCTGGAAATACCGCGGTTTCCCGTTCGCCGTCAAACACGTCCGTGCCGATGCGTTCACCCGCCAGGGGCTGGCCAACGATCACCGGCAAGGTCTCGCCGCCCTGCGCCACCGTGCCTTCACGGGTGGCGCGCACGGCGGCCATGGCCAGCACATCCACTTCGGCGCCGGAAAAGCGCGCGCGCTCGATGGCGCGATCGACGAGGCGGCGCACGATGGCCTGCAGCCGGTCGTGGCTTTCGTGGTGGATGTGGTCGGCCTTGGTGGCGGCAATCAGGATCCGCTCGATGCGGCGCGAGAACAGGCTGGTGAGGAGATTGCCGCTGCCCTGGCGGAAACAGGCCATGACGCCTGTCAGGGCGCGTTCGAGATCGGCAAGGGCAGCCGGGCCGGCATTGAGCGCCTGCATGGCGTCGACCAGAACGATCTGCCGGTCGAGGCGCGTGATGTGCTCGCGGAAGAAGGGTTTGACGACATGGGTCTTGTAGGCCTCGTAACGCCTTTGCATCATGGCGGCGAGACTGTCCTTCGGCAGGGCCTTGCCGGCTTCCAGCGGCAGCGGGGCGAAGGTGAGGGCGGGAGAACCTTCCATGTCACCGGGCATGAGAAAGCGCCCCGGCGGCAGGGTGGAAAGGGCGCGGTCATCGGCGCGGCAGGCGCGCAGATAGGCGGTGAAGCATTGCGTCAGGCGCTGCGCCTGCTGCTCGCTTGCCCCGGCATAGGGATCGGCCGAAGCGGCCATGGCCAGCCAGTCGGCGGCGAGGTCGCGGCGCACCGGAGTGGCCGCGAGCTCCAGCGACTCGCGGGCGAAGGCGGCATAATCCAGTGCCAGCAAGGGCAGGTCGAGCAGCCATTCGCCCGGATAGTCGACGATGTCGACCGAAAGCCGCCCGCCGGAAAAAAGCCGGCCCCAGCCGCCGGCCGATTCGTATTCGACGGTCAGGCGCAATTGCGAGACGGCGCGGGTGGATTGCGGCCACATCCGCTCTTCCACAAGCGCGCGAACATGGTCCTCATACTGGAAGCGGGGCACCTGGTCGTCGGGCTGCGGCTGAAGGTAGGCGCGCGAGATGCGGCCCGACTTGTGCGGCTCGAACAGGGGAAGGCGGCCGCCATGCACCAGATTGTGCACGAGAGCGGTGATGAAGACGGTCTTGCCAGAGCGCGACAGGCCGGTCACGCCGAGGCGCAACGAAGGGTCGGCCAGGCCGGAAAGCCGGTCGCCCAGCGTGTCGAGGGCGATGCGCGCCTCATCCGTGATCGTCGTCATTGAAGCGGCCATGCCGACTTTGCCCTTTCCTGTCTCACGCCGGATATAGGCGTGCCAAAAGCGGTTTGAAAGGAAGCCGACCCCCGGTGCGCCCGTTCTCAGAGGTCTTCGGGCGTCATGAACAGGCGCAGGCGCCCCTTGCCGGGGGCGATCTCGCTCAGAGGCGTCTCGAAATCGATGACGGCAAGGCCACAGGGCGCAAACCCGTCCTCCATGGTCGCGCTGTCGCTCTCGCCACCACGCTTGGACAGGGCGAAGGCCAGATCCTCCAGCATGGGGTTGTGGCCGATCAGCAGGATCGAGCCGCTTGTGCCGTCCCGGCGTATCATTTCGACATAGCCGGCGGCATCGTTGCAGTAGAGTTCGTCGCGGTATTCGGCGTCGGCCGGGTCCATTTCCAGCCCGTCGGCCAGCCTCTCCCAGGTCTGGCGGGTGCGGCGGGAGGAGGAGCAGAGGATCTTCTGCGGACGCTGCCCGTTGGCACGCATGGCGAGGCCGATCGCCTGGGCATCGCCTTCCGCCCCCGGTTCGAGCGGACGGTCAAAATCGCGCATGCCCGGCGCCGGCCAGGCCGCGCGGGCGTGGCGCATCAAATACAGCCGACTCATCGGCGCTCCTTCCGCGGCGAAGCCGCCCCTTTCCGGATGTGACACAAAATCTGTCCCGTTCCGGAAAAATCTGGTATTGGTCTGCCCGACAAATTAGGAATGGCCAAAAGCCGGTGCAATTGGCCGGATGGATGATAGGCCCTCGCGAAAAAGCCGCAATTGGTCTTGCGCGAGCCTTTCCATTCTTGTGCGCGCTGTGCAATTTTCATCGAAAAAACCAACAATTTGAAAGGCTTGTCTTGTCTTTCGCAACTTGCTGCGATAAAGCACCCGGCAATCGCGAGGCAGGTGCGCGGCAGTTCGGCGATTCCTCGCCGGACATGCCTGAAACAGCGGCAATTGACCGAACGGCGGCACGCCCGTTCTCGCTTTTCGCTCGAGGGTATGCGGCCTCTCGGGCGGCAAAAGGCGCCAATATGCAAGTGGGAGGCAGTGTGGCACAGAGTTTGCTTTTTATCGGTGGAAAGATTTGTCGCAAATCTTTCGCGTTAACGCGTTAGCGGCTTGCCGCAAGAAAAAGGGCGTACATATCTCTGGTCAAGGAAAGCGGGTGAATTGCATGTCGGAACTCATTGATACGGACTACGTGCCGTCGGACAGCGAGCCTTTCATGAATGAGCGGCAGAAAGCGTATTTCCGCGAGAAGCTCATCAACTGGAAAAACGACATCCTGCGCGAAGCGCGCGAAACGCTGGAAACGCTGCAACAGGAAAGTGAAAATCATCCCGATCTGGCGGATCGGGCCTCGTCCGAAACCGACAGGGCCATCGAATTGCGGGCGCGCGACCGCCAGCGCAAGCTGATCGCAAAGATCGACGCGGCGCTGGTGCGTATCGACGAGGGCACCTACGGCTATTGCGAGGAGACGGGCGAGCCGATTTCGCTGCGGCGTCTCGATGCGAGGCCCATCGCCACGCTGTCGATCGAGGCGCAAGAGCGCCATGAGCGGCGGGAAAAGGTCTATCGCGACGATTGATTGCGCTATCACGGCCCTGTTCTTTTCAGGAGCGGTCCATGTGGCCGCTCCTTTCTTTTGCCGTGACGGAAGCGAAGGCCTGGGTTGCCGCCGGCCCAGCCCGGCGCATCGCGAGCCGGGTTCGTCAGGCTTTGCCTTCGCGGGTAAGATCCTGGAGCAATTGGGACATTTCCTCTTCGAGCGACATTTCCCGGCTTGACTGCGCGGCCGGCTGCTGTGGCCGCGATTGCGCGGCGGACTGGCGCACGGGGGCCAGTGTCTCCTGCAATTCGCGCATCAGGTCCTCTTCGGACACGCCGTCATCGCCACGGGTTTGCCCGGAGACATCGGGCGTGGCTGTCTCCCGCACCGGCCGGTGCGGATCCGTTTGCCGTTCGTGGCCGGCAGAGGGCACCGGCATGGTGGCGTGACGGGGCGCGGTGACAGGCGATGGCTGCGGCGGTGTGGCGCGAATGTCGAGGGGCGCGGGGACTTCACCGGCCGAGCCGGTGTCGACCGGCCGGCGGGTATGAAATGCCTCGCGAAACGTATGGGGCTGGGGAGCGGGAACGGGTGTCACGGTTCCCGCGGAACCGGCAGGGCCTGGATGCGGCCGCGCCACGGCGGCCGGTGACGGGGTGGCGGAAGCAGCCGATGGCGCAGATCCGGTCGCGTTGCGATGGGCTGGCGACTGTGCCGGCCTTGGCGCGGGTGCCGGCGGAGCGCCTGCCGGCGTGGACCGGGCTGGCGGTTCTGCCGGCATGGACTCGGCTGGCGGCTCTGCCGGCGTGGACCGGGCTGTCAGCTGGGTGGAAGGCTGCTGCCGGGCGATGCTCTGCGCCTCCTGAACGCGGGGGGCGGGTTGTGCCTGAAGCGCAGGCGCGCCAATGCCCGTCTCGACGATCACGTCGCCGGAGCCGCCGATCAGCAGAAGATGCTCCACCTCGTCGCGGCGGACAAGGATGAGGCGGCGATTGGCATCGACCGGGGCGGCATCGACGACGGCCAGCCGGTGCCGGCTCTTGCCGCCGCGCACATAGATGCCGGGCAAAAGCCCGCGCAGCATGCGCAGCACCAGCAGAAGCAGCACGAGAACAACCAGCACGGCGACCATCCAGGTCACCACCGTTGCCGCTGCCGGTCCAATCGTCTCGACAAGCCAATCCATCAGGCCATTCCTTCCCCTGCTCCTTGCCGGCCTTCGCCCTTTGGCCGTGACCGGAACATTAGGCCCCAATCGCGCGCCCGCAAGGGCGAAGCGCGGGCAATGGCTGTTTATGCACGTCATTCGGGCGATTTCCCGGGCATATCCGGCGGCGGGGCTTCCGGTTGGCGGCGGAATGTGATCCAACCGGATCGGGCGCGGCGGATTCCAGGAAATGCATACGCGGACGGCAGAAGGTATGGCGCGGGACAAACAGGGCGAGTTCTATCCGGTACCGGTCATCGACAAGGGCCCCGGTCCTGGGCCGGTGGCCCGGCTGCTGATGTTTGCGGTGGCGCTGACCGTGGCGGCCTTCGCCTTTGTCGTGTTCCGCGACCGCATCAGTGAGCCCTTGCTGCTCGGCTTCCTCGGTCTGCTGGCCATGATCGGCGTGGGCTTTCTCTTCGCTACCGTCACGGGTGTCGTGCGTGCGGCGCCGCAGGCCTCCGGCAACGACCTGGCCAAGGCCTTCATCGATTCCATGCCGCAGGGCATGATCGTCACGGATGCAAAGCAGCGTGTCATCTATGCCAATCGCGCCTATGCCGACATTACCGGCGCAACCTCGATCTCCGACATCCGGACGCCGCGCAGCCTGCTGTCGGACAATCCGGAGTCGGCGGAACCGGTGGCGCGGCTGTCGCAAAGCCTTGCCGACGGGCAGGAGGCCGATGCCGAATTCCGGCTGGCCACGGCGATCCGTCCCGGCGGGGAACCGGGCGCGCATTGGTATCGCCTGCGCGTGCGGCCGGTGTCGATGCCGGGACAGCGGCAGCCATTTTTCTCCTGGCAGCTTGCCGACATCACGGCGGAGCGCGCCGAGCAGGAGCGCTATTTCCAGGACCTCCAGCAGGCGATCGACCATCTCGATCACGCGCCGGCGGGGTTTTTCGCCGCGGATCCGGATGGGCGCGTCACCTATCTCAACGCCACGCTGGCAGCGTGGCTGGGGGTCGATCTCGCGCGGTTCGCGCCGGGCTCGCTGTCCCTGGCATCCATCGTGGCCGGCGACGGGATGGCACAGATCAACGCGGTCAGGGCCGAACCGGGTGCCGTGCGCGATGCGGTGATCGATCTCGACATCACGACGGACGATGGCGAGGCGCTGCCGGTGCGCTTCATGCACCGGGTGACGGCCAGCCGCGACGGACGGGCCGGGCCGACGCGGTCCATCGTGCTGAACCGGGCACAGGGCGACCACGCGGGACTGGACGCGCGGGCAGCGGAAATCCGCTTCACCCGGTTCTTCAATTCCACTCCCATGGCAATCGCAGGCATTGACGGGGAAGGCCGGATCCTGCGCACCAACGCGCCGTTCCTCTCGCTGTTCACGGGTATCGTGGACCGTGACACGGTGGACGCCCATGCCACGCTGGATGCCGTGATCGCACCGGAACAGCGCGACGATTTCGCCCGCGCGCTCGACGCCGCAAAACAGGGCAAGGCGGAGATCGCGCCGATCGACACCACGCTGCCCGAAGACCCCGAGCGGCACATGCGTTTCTATGTCAACGCCGTGGTGGATGCCGGCAGCGAGGAGGCGGAAGAGGCGGCCATCGTCTATGCGGTGGAAACGACCGAGCAGAAAGCGCTGGAAGCGCAAATGGCGCAAAGCCAGAAAATGCAGGCCGTCGGACAACTGGCCGGCGGTATCGCGCATGACTTCAACAACGTGCTGACGGCCATCATCATGGCGTCGGACCTGCTGCTCATCAATCACCGGGCGTCCGATCCCTCCTTCCCGGACATCATGAACATCAAGCAGAACGCCAACCGCGCCGCATCGCTGGTGCGCCAGCTTCTGGCCTTCTCGCGCCGGCAGACGCTGCGGCCGCAGGTGCTCAACCTGACCGATGTGCTGGCCGATCTGCGCATGCTGCTGGCGCGCCTGGCGGGCAACGACGTGGACCTGAAGGTGGAGCACGGCCGCGACCTGTGGCCCGTGAAGGCCGATCTGGGCCAGTTCGAGCAGGTGATCGTCAATCTGGTCGTCAATGCCCGCGACGCGATGCCGGGCGGCGGCACGATCACCGTGGCGACACGCAACATGGATGCCGGGGAGGCCGCCGCTTCCGGCTGGAAAGGCCTGGCGCCTGGCGATTTCGTGGCCATCGAAGTCACCGATACGGGAACGGGGATCGAGCCGGAGGTGCTCAAGAAGATCTTCGAGCCCTTCTTCACCACCAAGGAAGTGGGCAAGGGCACCGGGCTCGGGCTTTCGATGGTCTATGGAATCATCAAGCAGACGGGCGGCTTCATCTATTGCGATTCGGATGTCGGCAAGGGCACGAGGTTCACCATCCTGCTGCCGCGCCATGTTCCGGCGGAGGCCGCGGAGCGGCGCGACCCGGATGGCGCCCCGGTGGCCAGGGCGGACGGGGAGACGGCTTCCAGCGCCGGCAAGCAGGGCCAGACCGATCTTTCGGGGTCGGCTACGGTGCTGCTGGTGGAAGACGAGGATGCGGTGCGCATGGGCAGCCTGCGGGCACTGACCGCACGCGGCTATACGGTGCACGAGGCATCATCGGGTATCGAGGCGCTGGACGTGTTCGAGGAACTGGAGGGGGCGGTGGACATCGTGGTTTCCGATGTCGTGATGCCGGAGATGGACGGCCCGACCCTCTTGACCGAACTGCGCAAGCGCCGGCCGGACATAAAGTTCATCTTCGTTTCCGGCTATGCGGAAGAGGCGTTTTCGAAGAACCTGCCTGCAGATGCACGATTCGGTTTCCTGCCGAAGCCCTTTTCGCTCAAGCAACTCGCGCAAACGGTCAAGGAGATGCTTGAAAGCGAAGACTGATGCCTGTTCGCGCGATTTCCCGATGGCGGAAGAAAAGGGTGGAAAGCTTCAATCAGCCGGTCCGGGCACCATGTTTCATTTTGCCATCCCGGAGCGATCTAGTATAAAAACGCGATCCGACGTGTGTGAAGTTTGAGGCAGGCCTCTGATTTCCGACCTGATGCAGGGTGGCGAAAGGGAAACCCGTGATGAACAATGTCGTTCGGCTGTTGCCGCCCACCGGCGGAAGCAAGACAACCCGCAAGCCGGCGGGACCGGCAGCCGAAACGACAGAGCGCCCTCCATCGCTGCGGCCGCTCCGTCACGGCGACCTGTCGGGTGTCGCGCAGGCGCATGGCTTCAAGGCCTTTGCCGTTCTCGATATCGGCGAGCGGCGCGGCGGACTGATTTTCCCGAAGATGAGCTTTCACAGCCTGGAAGAGGGCCTGGCGGCGCAGATCGGCTCGATCAGCGATCTGACCCAATGTTCGGTCTTCCTCATGCTGGGAGAAACGAACATACCGTTTCCATTCACCACCGGGCTCGATTGCCGCACGAACGAACCGCCCGATCCGTCTCTGCTGGACAACCAGCTCGATACGTTGCTCAACATGTTCGGGCTGAAGGGCGGCTATTGTGTTCCCGTCTGTGACCCGAATGCGCGCCGCAGCGTGGTGATGTATTTCGGCGTTCGCGACGAAATGCACAGCCGCTATCCCGGACTGGTCATCGACACGATCGAGACCTTTGACGCGATCTGGAACCGTCAGGCTGCGGGGGCTGTGCGACCGGACCTCACCTCGCTGGAACTGACCTGCATTGCAGGCCTTGTCCATGGACGCTCCTATGGCGATCTGGCGCGGGAAATGGCGCTGTCGGAAACCACGGTGACCGCCTTGACCCGGTCGCTGACCCGCAAGCTCGGTGCCAGTTCGCTGCATGAGGCGATCCACAAGGCAGCCCTTCTGGGGCTGGCGGGGCGTCAGGGGCAATAGATCGCACCCTTGAAGGCGGCAGCCCGTTTCAGCCGCGGAAATTGTCCCCGTGCATGTCGAAAAGGCGCAGGATGCCTGAAACCGCGTCGCTTTGCACGGAAGACGAACCGGCGTTCGGGGCCAGTTCGCATAGCAGGAAGGCGAGCAGTTCACGGGCTTCGGCCTTCGTTCCCGGCTCATAGGCTACAAGTTCATGCCAAAGCGAGGAAAGGTGGCTGTCGATCTGTGTGATCCGGGCCGCATCATTGGTTTCAATGGCCTCATCCAGGGCGTCTGACGAGGCACGAAATGCTTCGACCAGTTCGAAAACCAGCGCGTGGCTACCGTTGCTCTGGCGATGCGTCATTTTCACCGCTGCGGATCCTTTTTCGGACATTGAAGCTTACACGATCGCAAACCTATGGAAAACTTTGCCTAATGTCACCGGTCAATCGGCGGAATGATTAACGGCGACGTCCGCATTTGAATTAAATCCTGTTGCTTGTTTCATTCCGGTTAATGTTTCTCCGTCTGTGCAGCGAATGCCGGACAGCCAGGCGCGCCCTGGCCGGCCGGTGCGCCGGGACCGCAGGTGCACCCAATCATGCCGGGCTGACCGAAACGCGCTGCCCTGTCCGCCGGCCACGCCAGTTTCATTTCGCCTGGCCGCTGGCGCGTTCAACCGGCCAGCGCGGCGGCAATGTCCGCGGCCAGCCGCGCATTGTTCTTGACCAGCGCAATGTTGGTGGCGAGGCTGCGACCGCCGGTCAGTTCGACAATCCGGGCCAGCAGGAAGGGCGTGACAGCCTTGCCGCTCACGCCCTTTGCTTCCGCTTCTGCCTGTGCCTCTGCAATATGGCGGTTCATCTCGGCGGACGGGATTTCGTCAGCCTCGGGAACCGGATTGGCGACCAGCATTCCGCCCTCGATGCCGAGCGCCGCGCGCATGGCCTGGAAGCGGGCGATGCCGTCGGCGCTGTCGATGGTCAGCGGTGCCTCCCAGGGCGAACTGCGCGACCAGAATGCGGGCATGGTGCGCGTGCCGAAGGCAACCACCGGAACGCCATTTGTCTCAAGCACTTCCAATGTCTTGGGTATGTCGAGGATGGCCTTTGGTCCGGCCGACACGACGATGACCGGCGTGCGTGCGAGTTCGGCCAGATCGGCTGAAATGTCGAAACTCTGTTCCGCACCCTTGTGAACGCCGCCGATGCCGCCGGTGGCAAAGACCCCGATGCCGGCCCGGGCGGCGGCGATCATGGTGGCGGCGACGGTGGTTCCGCCTGTAGCGCCGGTCGTCATGGCATAGGCGAGATCGGCGCGGCTGAGCTTCATGGCGCCCTTCGTGCCGGCCAGCGCCCGCCGCTGGGATGCCGAAAGTCCGATCTTCAGGCGGCCATCCATGACGGCAATCGTGGCTGGCGTGGCGCCATGGTCGCGCACCATCGATTCCACCGATTCCGCCATGGCCTCATTGTCGGGAAACGGCATGCCGTGGGTGATGATCGTCGACTCCAGCGCCACGACCGGCTTTCCGGCGGCCAGTGCGGCGGCCACATCCGGCGCAATATCCAATATCCGGTCTGTCATGTTCCGTTCAGTCTCCGGGTTTCGATCAGGCGATCCTGATAGGGTGCTCCTGCCAGATCCGGAGCGGAGGCCACGGTTTCCACCGCCAGCGCGGCGGCGGCGAGCCCTTCCATGGCAGCGTCGCGCAGGTTCCGGTTCCGCATCAGGGCAGCGACCGCCGCTCCTGTCAACGCATCGCCTGCACCGGTGACATCGATCGCGCGGGCGGGGGGCGGGTGCAACGTCGTCACCTGTCCGGCATCGAGCAGCGTCAGGGGGCCGCCACCGGCTGTCACCATGGCGCGCCGGACGCCAAGCGCTGACAAGGCATCGGCAAGGGCCGGCGCCGGTGTGCCCGGTGCGCGCCCCGTGAGCGCCGCAGCCTCGGCCTGGTTGCAGAACAGGCAGGCGACATGACGCAGCACCGGCCGCCAGTGCAGCGCCTTGGCCGGCGAGATGGCCATGGCATGAAGCGGCCGGTCTCCGGCAAGCGCGACAAGGCGCCCCATAGCCGATGCAGGCAGGTTGGCATCCGCAAGAATGGCGTCCGCTTCCCTCAACGCGTCGCGCACGCGCTTGCGGCGCAGCAGCCGGTCGAATGCCGTTTCGTAAAGCGCCATGTCGGCAAGCCCTACGATCTGCTCGCCATCTTCACCGAGGACCGAGGTGTAGGAGGGGGATGCGCGATCGAGAAATGTGGCACCCAGATCGTGCAAACCGGCATGCGCGATGGCGTCGGCGATCCTCGTGCCGCCGGCGTCTCCGCCCCTGGCGGACAGAAGCGAAACAAGCGCCCCGCGGCCGGCCGCGGCCCGGGCGGCATTGAAGGCACCTCCGCCCACGGTCTCGCGCATGGTACCAGGATGCGAGGCGCCCGGCGTGAACGGCACGCAAAGGCGTCCGCGCCTGTCGACATGGGCGCCGCCGGCGGCAAACAGACGCAGGATTGACGGCGACGTCACGCGGCCACCCCACATTTGCCAGCCGGCGACGCCGCGTCCGGCGAATCGCCGATCGGCCCGCCGGTGGACGGCGGCCGGCCGGAAGCGCGCAGGCAGCAGGCACGAAACGGTTCCATGTCGATCCGGATGGTTCGGAACAAAATTTGAACATCCTTTGAAAACAGCATGTTGAAAGCCTTGTCAAGGCGGAACAAATGGCGTACAAAAATATTACGGCGTTGCGGCGCCCGATCGTTCAAGTCGGGGAACAAGGTGTATATCATGGCGCAGAATTCGTTACGGCTCGTTGAGGACAAATCAGTGGACAAGTCAAAGGCACTCGACGCTGCGCTTTCGCAGATCGAACGCGCATTCGGCAAGGGCTCGATCATGCGGCTCGGCCAGAACGAGCAGGTGGTCGAGATCGAGACGGTGTCGACAGGCTCGCTCGGACTGGACATCGCGCTTGGCATTGGCGGTCTTCCCAAGGGGCGCATCATCGAGATTTACGGCCCGGAAAGTTCGGGCAAGACAACGATGGCGCTCCAGACCGTGGCCGAGGCGCAGAAGAAGGGCGGCATTTGCGCATTCGTGGATGCCGAGCATGCGCTCGATCCGGTTTATGCGCGCAAGCTTGGCGTCGATCTGGAAAACCTGCTCATCTCGCAGCCCGACACGGGCGAGCAGGCGCTGGAAATCGCCGATACGCTGGTGCGTTCCGGGGCAGTGGATGTCCTCGTGGTCGATTCGGTGGCGGCGCTGACGCCGCGTGCGGAAATCGAGGGCGAAATGGGCGATTCGCTTCCGGGCATGCAGGCGCGGCTGATGAGCCAGGCACTGAGAAAGCTGACGGCTTCCATTTCGCGCTCGAACACGATGGTGATCTTCATCAACCAGATCCGCATGAAGATCGGTGTCATGTTCGGTTCGCCGGAGACGACGACGGGCGGCAACGCGCTGAAATTCTACGCCTCGGTCCGCCTCGACATCCGCCGCATCGGCTCCGTCAAGGATCGCGACGAGGTGGTTGGCAACCAGACGCGTGTGAAGGTGGTGAAGAACAAGATGGCGCCGCCCTTCAAGCAGGTCGAATTCGACATCATGTACGGGGAAGGTGTCTCCAAGGTGGGCGAATTGATCGATCTTGGCGTCAAGGCCGGCATCGTCGAGAAGTCCGGGGCCTGGTTCTCCTACAATTCCCAGCGGCTTGGCCAGGGTCGGGAGAATGCCAAACAGTTCCTGCGCGACAATCGCGAAGTCGCCAACGAGATCGAGACCGCGCTTCGGCAGAATGCCGGACTGATCGCCGACGGCTTCCTTGACAGCGGCGATGGTGATGGTGACGTGGGCGACGAAGCCAGCGGCACCTAAGGCGCATATGATGTTGCAAGACAAGGCTGCATGGCGTGTCCTGACGTCATGCGGTCTTTTGCGTCCGGTGGCCGTGGCGCGGCCGGGCAGCGTTCTGGACAGTGCGGATGCCGAAAGCTAAAAGGCGATGACAGCAAGCCCGCCCAACCGGCGGGCACCATTTCTTATCGGGACGGAAACCATGAGTGGCGTAAACGAGATCCGGTCGGCTTTTCTCGACTTCTTTGCCAGAAACGGACATGAGGCAGTTGCTTCCAGCCCGCTTGTGCCCCGCAACGATCCGACATTGATGTTCACCAATGCGGGCATGGTGCAGTTCAAGAATGTCTTCACCGGACTTGAAAAGCGCGACTACAACCGCGCCGCGACATCGCAGAAATGCGTGCGTGCGGGAGGCAAGCACAATGACCTCGACAATGTCGGCTATACCGCCCGCCATCACACGTTCTTCGAAATGCTCGGCAACTTCTCGTTCGGCGACTATTTCAAGGAAGAGGCCATCCGCCTTGCCTGGGAGCTGATCACCAGGGAATTCGGCCTTGCCCGGGACCGGCTGCTTGTCACGGTCTACCATACCGATGACGAGGCAGCAGATCACTGGAAGAAGATTGCCGGTCTTTCCGACGACAGGATCATCCGCATCGCGACCTCGGACAATTTCTGGGCAATGGGCGACACCGGTCCGTGCGGCCCCTGTTCGGAGATCTTCTTCGACCATGGCGACAAGATTCCCGGTGGCCCGCCCGGAAGTCCCGACGAGGATGGCGACCGGTTCATCGAGATCTGGAACCTTGTCTTCATGCAGTATGAGCAGGTGACGAAGGAGGAGCGGGTGGAGCTGCCGCGTCCTTCCATCGACACGGGCATGGGCCTTGAGCGGATTGCCGCTGTGCTGCAAGGCGAGCATGACAATTACGACATCGATCTCTTCAAGGCCCTGATCCGCGCTTCGGAAGAGGCGACCGGCGTGGAGGCGGAAGGCAAGTTCCGCGCGAGCCACCGGGTGATTGCCGATCACCTGCGCGCTTCCAGCTTCCTGATTGCCGACGGCGTGCTGCCCTCCAACGAGGGGCGTGGGTATGTGCTGCGCCGCATCATGCGCAGGGCCATGCGTCATGCGCAATTGCTCGGTGCGCAGGAGCCGCTGATGTGGCGTCTTGTTCCCGCGCTGCTGCGCGAGATGGGGCAGGCCTACCCGGAACTTGTCCGTGGCAAGGACCTGATCACGGAAACGCTGCGCCTGGAGGAAAGCCGTTTCCGCAAGACTCTGGCGCGCGGCCTATCGCTTCTGGAAGAGGCGACCGGCGATATCGAGGCCGGCGGCGAACTCGATGGCGAAACGGCATTCAAGCTTTATGACACCTACGGTTTTCCGCTTGACCTGACGCAGGACGCGCTTCGCCAGCGCGGCATCGGTGTCGATACGGATGCCTTCAAGTCCGCCATGGACCGCCAGAAGGCCGAGGCGCGCGCCAATTGGGCCGGTTCCGGCGAGGCCCGGACCGAAACCGTCTGGTTCGAGCTGCGTGAAAAGTTCGGCGCGACCGAATTCCTCGGTTATGAAACGGAAAGCGCGGAAGGCGTCATCCTTGCGCTGGTGCAGGACGGCAAGGCCGTTGAGCGGGCAGGCGAGGGCGAGAATGTCTCGGTCGTCGTGAACCAGACGCCGTTCTATGGCGAATCCGGTGGCCAGATGGGCGATACCGGCGTGATTGCCGGCGAAGGGTTCGTTGTTCGCGTCACCGACACCCAGAAAAAGGCTGAAGGTCTGTTCGTCCACAGCGGAACCGTGAGCGAGGGTGTCGTAAAGACCGGCGAAGAGGCAGAACTGATCGTCGATGCGTCGCGGCGGACACGCTTGCGGGCAAATCATTCCGCGACGCATTTGGTCCATGAGGCATTGCGCGAGGTTCTGGGCACGCATGTTGCGCAGAAAGGCTCTCTCGTCGCGCCCGACCGGCTGCGATTCGACTTTTCCCACCCCAAGCCGATTTCGGATCAGGAACTCAAGCGCATCGAGGATATTGCCAACGAGATCGTGGTGCAGAATGCTCCGGTCACAACCCGGCTGATGGCGGTTGACGATGCCATTGCGGCCGGCGCGATGGCGCTGTTCGGGGAGAAATACGGCGACGAGGTGCGCGTGGTTTCCATGGGAACGGGACTGCATGGCGAAAAGGCGGGCAAGCCCTATTCGGTGGAACTGTGCGGGGGTACCCATGTCCGTGCCACGGGCGATATCGGTCTTGTCCGCGTGGTCGGGGAAAACGCGGTCGCCTCCGGTGTCCGGCGCATCGAGGCCCTGACCGGGGAGGACGCGCGGCGCTATCTCGACGAGCAGGACCGGCGGGTGCGTGACATGGCGGCTGCGCTGAAGGTCGCGCCGGCGGATGCCGTTGCGCGTTTGGAGCAGGTTCTGGATGAACGCAAGAAGCTGGAACGTGAATTGGCCGAGGCCAAGCGCAAGCTGGCGCTTGGCGGAGGCGGGTCCGCGGATGGCGGCGGCGCGGAAGACATCGCCGGCGTGAAATTCATGGGCCGGGTTGTGGAAGGCGTTTCGCCGCGCGACCTGAAGCCACTGGCCGATGAAGGCAAGCAGGCGCTTGGCTCCGGCGTGGTCGTCTTTGTCGGCAAGGGCGATGACGGAAAAGCCAGCGTCGTGGTCGCCGTGACCGCCGACATGACCGACCGTTTCTCGGCGGTCGAACTTGTCCGCATCGCCTCTGAAGCATTGGGTGGAAAAGGCGGCGGCGGGCGTCCGGACATGGCGCAGGCCGGTGGTCCCGACGCTTCAAGGGCGGATGCGGCCATTGCAGCCGTGCGGTCTGCGCTGGGGTGATGCGTTCGCCGGGACGCATGTTCGTTCCCGGTTCCATGCAAGGAAAACGAAGGGGCGTTGCCGGTTCGGACAACGCCCTTTTTCTTTGGCCGCAGGGCGTGGTCAGAAAGATGCCGGCGCATTGCCGGCCGGTCGGGATGACCTGGCCGGCGGCCCGCCTTGCGATCGGTCAGACATGCAACGACCATCTGGTGGCGCGCCGCTTCCTTGCCGTCCAGCGTATCGGTTCAACCGTTTTCGTATTGGGAAGAGCCCCAAAAAGGGCGCGCTGCCGAAGACCGGGGGCGGTGGCAACGGCAGCGCTTCACGACGTGGCCGGATGTGTGCGGTGACCGCGTCGCGCAGTTCGCAATTAACAATGAAACGCTAATAAATTCCAGTGCTATCTCACTGAAATGTGAAAAACGTCTCACTTTTTTCAGCCTGATTTTATCGGGCCGGTTGGGGCGTGCCGGCGGGCAATGCGTGCGGCCCGACAGCGCGTCCGTCATCGTTGCCGGATGCGCAGAGCATTGGTTTCGTTCGACGAAAAATGGCCCGGAATCGCGGGTTGCGAGACTGTTTTCGCGGAAAAAACAAAACCGGCGCCTTGGGGCGCCGGTTTGCTCATTCAGCCAGGAAGGCTAGCGTTTCAGCCCATGGCCTTTTGCAGGTTCTCGTCGATCTTGTCGAGGAAGCCCGTCGTCGACAGCCAGGGCTGATCGGGTCCGATGAGAAGCGCCAGATCCTTGGTCATGAAGCCCGATTCGACGGTGTTCACGCAGACCTTCTCAAGCGTGTCGGCGAAACGTGCCAGTTCGGCATTGTCATCCAGCTTGGCGCGATGGGCCAGACCACGCGTCCAGGCGAAAATGGAGGCGATCGAGTTGGTCGAGGTCTCTTCGCCCTTCTGGTGCTGGCGGTAATGGCGGGTCACGGTGCCGTGCGCGGCCTCGGCCTCGACGGTCTTGCCATCCGGCGTCATCAGCACGGACGTCATCAGGCCGAGCGAGCCGAAGCCCTGTGCCACCGTGTCGGATTGCACATCGCCGTCATAGTTCTTGCAGGCCCAGACATAGCCGCCCGACCACTTCAGTGAAGCCGCCACCATGTCGTCGATCAGGCGGTGTTCGTACCAGATCTTGGCTTCCTTGAACTTCTCGACGAACTCGGCTTCGTAAATCTCCTGGAAGATGTCCTTGAAGCGGCCGTCATAGGCTTTGAGGATCGTGTTCTTGGTGGAGAGATAGCAGGGCACCTTGCGCTGCAGGGCGTAGTTCATCGAGGCGCGGGCGAAGTCGCGGATCGAATCGTCAAGGTTGTACATCGCCATGGCGACGCCCGAACCCGGCGCCTGGAAGACCTCGTGCTCGATCTCGGTGCCATCGTCGCCGACAAACTTGATCGTCAGCCTGCCCTTGCCGGGGAAGCGGAAGTCGGTGGCGCGGTACTGGTCTCCGAAGGCGTGACGGCCGACGATGATCGGCTGCGTCCAGCCGGGCACCAGGCGCGGCACGTTCTTGCAGATGATCGGCTCGCGAAAGATGACGCCACCCAGGATGTTGCGGATGGTGCCGTTCGGCGAGCGGTACATGCGCTTCAGGCCGAATTCCTCGACGCGGGCCTCGTCCGGGGTGATGGTGGCGCATTTCACGCCGACGCCATGCTCCTTGATTGCATTGGCGGCGTCCACGGTGATCTGGTCGTCGGTCTCGTCACGCTTCTCGATCCCGAGATCATAGTATTTCAGGTCGATGTCGAGATAGGGGTGGATCAGCTTGTCCTTGATGAACTGCCAGATGATCCGGGTCATCTCGTCGCCGTCGAGTTCGACAACCGGGTTGGCCACCTTGATCTTCGCCATGTTATTTCCTCGTATTGGAGATGCGGCAGCGCGCCGCTGTGCTGACGGGTCGGATTTTGACGCCCCTATAGCACCGGCTTCCGCCAAGGCAAAGTCATGCTCTTGGTGCATATGTGCAAAACAGGCTCGTGCCGCCAAAACGGGAGAAAAAACGAGATGAGCATCCGGTTTTCGAAGGCAGATCTGCCCGCCGGCACTTTCCACTATGCCGAGGCCGGGCAGGCGGACAAGCCGCTTTTGCTCTGCCTGCACGGTTTTCCGGAATCCTGGCTTGCCCACGAGGCCATCATGCCGCTGCTGGCCGGTGCGTTCCACGTCGTCGCACCGGACCAGCGTGGCTTCAACCGCTCGCCCAAGCCGCGCGGTGTCGAGGCTTACCAGACGCGCCACCTGGTGGCCGACATGTTCGCGTTTGCCGACAGGTTGTCGCCGGATGAACCATTTCATCTGCTGGGGCATGACTGGGGTTCAGCGGTTGCCTATGCGATGGCCTTTGCGAAGCCAGCGCGCATTGCCCGGCTGACCGTGGCCAATGGCGTGCATCCGTGGTGTTTCCAGAACGCCATCGTCAACGATCCGGGCCAGCGGGCGGCCAGCCAGTACATGAACCGGCTGAGGGCCAGCGATGCGGCAAGCCTGCTTTCGGCCAACGATTTCGAAAAGCTCATGAACATGATGGCCGGTTTCTCCGCCACGGACTGGCTCGGCGACGACCTGCGCGAAGCCTACAAGGCGCAATGGCGGCAAACCGGCGCGGTGGAGGCGATGCTCAACTGGTACCGCGCATCGCCCGTTGTCGTGCCCGACCTGGAGGCTGACAAGGTGGAAGCCCCGCTGCTGGCGATGCCGGAGGATGCGCTGCGGGTCGGGATGCCGCATCTCATTCTCTGGGGCGAGGATGACATCGCGCTGACGCAAGCCTGCCTGAGCGGGCTTGAACGCTTCGCGGCCGATCTGACCATCCGGCGCATCGGCGGGGCGAGTCACTGGATCCTGCACGAGCAGCCGGAACGCGTGGCCGCGGAAATCATCGCGTTTGCGGCGGGGCGGGCCTGAAGGCTTTGACCGGGAAGCGGTTTCGGGCTAACGCCACGCCATGGCTGGAACAGACAAACATCAGAACCTCATAGCGGACGGCCCTGCCGTCGTGCTGGTGGAGCCGCAACTGGGTGAGAATATCGGCATGGTCGCGCGGGCCATGGCGAATTTCGGGCTTGCCGAACTCAGGCTGGTCAACCCGCGCGACGGCTGGCCTTCCGAAAAGGCGCGGGCGGCGGCCAGCAAGGCCGATCACGTCATCGACGGTGTTCTGGTCTTCGATACCCTGGCCGAGGCGATCGGCGACATGGAATTCGTCTTCGCGACAACAGCGCGCCTGCGCGACGGGTTCAAGACGGTTCGCGGGCCGGTGGAGGCCTGCCGCATGCTGCGCCCGCGCCATGTGGCCGGTCAGCGCACGGCCATACTCTTCGGGCGCGAACGTTTCGGCCTGTCGAACGAGGAGGTGAGCCTGGCGGACGAAATCGTCACCTTTCCGGTCAATCCGGCCTTTGCGTCGCTGAACATTGCGCAAGCCGTGCTGCTGATGAGCTATGAGTGGATGAAAAGCGGGCTCGAAAGCGAAACATGGACGAATTTCTCCGGTCCCCGGATGGAACCGGCGCGGCGGGGCCAGCTCGTCAGCTTCCTGACCTACCTGGAAGAAGCGCTGGACAAGCGCGGCTATTTCCGGCCGCCTGAAAAGCGGGCACGCATGGTGGACAACCTGCGCGCCGTTTTCACCCGGCCGGGTTTCTTCGCCCCGGAGATCGATGTGCTGCGTGGCATCGTCACATCGCTTGACAAGTTCACGCCCGACCGCAAGCGTGGCGACGGGCCGCCGGAAGGCTGAGCGCGGCAAGAGGCCTTTGGGGCGGCATGAACGGAACGATCCTCTTCTTCGACAGCGGCATTGGCGGGCTCTCGGTCGTGAAAGAGGCCCGGATACTGCTTCCCGACCATCGCTATGTTTACGTGGCCGATGACGCAGCCTTCCCCTATGGCGGGTGGGAGGAGGCGGCGCTGAAGGCGCGCCTGACCGCGCTGTTCGGTGAATTGCTGGCGCGTTTTGCGCCCGATGTCGCCGTCATCGCCTGCAATACGGCCTCGACACTGGCGATTGACCATCTGCGCATCGTCTATCCGGACCAGGCCTTTGTCGGTACTGTGCCGGCCATCAAGCCGGCGGCGGAGCGCACCGCCAGCGGGCTCGTGTCGGTTCTCGCCACACCGGGCACGGTGAAGCGGCAATATACCCGCGACCTGATCGCCAAATGGGCATCGAAATGCCATGTCCGCCTGGTCGGCTCGCAGGTGCTGGCGGAGCTGGCCGAGACCTACATGCGAAGGGGCTTCGTGAATGAGGATGCGGTGCGAACCGAGATCGCGCCATGCTTCATCGACCAGGACGGGCGGCGCACCGATATCGTGGTTCTGGCCTGCACGCATTACCCGTTTCTCGTCAACCGGATGCGCAAGACCGCGCCCTGGCCGGTGGACTGGATCGACCCTTCGGAGGCCATCGCACGGCGCGCGCTCGCCGTCTGGGAAGCGCAGGGGGCGGGTGAACGCGCGGGACGGTCGGGCCTGGCGGACATGGCCCATTTCACCTCCGGCAATCCCGATCCGGCGCTTGCGCGCCTCATGCGCGGATTCGGGTTCTACGCCGTCACTTGAGCCGTTGCCGCGTCATGCCGCTGTAATGGAGCGCCGCTAGTGTCGCGCCATTCCCGCTCCAGCCAGGGCGGGAACGATCCAGCTATTTGCCAGACAGACACAGAGGGCCAGCCATGACGATCCATTCGCATGACATCAAGACGCCAACCGACATCCGCGAGGAATCCGAGGATATCGGCCGCAACGCGAGTGCCAACCCGACCATGGGCGATGTCATCAACGCCCGTTTCTCGCGCCGCTCCTTCCTGCGCGGCACGCTGGCTGTCAGCGCGATTGCCGCGACGGTCAGCCCGATGGCGATCATGGTGGCAGACGAAGCGCGCGCGGCATCCGCCAGCGCCTTCAACTTTCCGGAAGTGGAAGCCGGTGTCGACGAGATGCACCATGTTGCCGAAGGCTATGACGCCGACGTCCTGCTGCGCTGGGGTGACAAGGTGTTCGCCGATTCGCCGGACTTCGACCCGATGAACCAGACGGCTGCCGACCAGGCGCGCCAGTTCGGCTACAACAACGACTATGTCGGCTTCATCCCGCTGGACGGAAACCCGGATCACGGCCTGCTGGTCGTCAACCATGAATACACCAATGCGGAACTGATGTTCCCCGGCTTTGCCCGCGTCGAGAAGGACGCAGAAGGCAAGGAGAAGGTGAAGATGGGCGAGTTCACGAAGGACCTCGTCGACATCGAGATGGCGGCGCATGGCGGCACGGTCATCGAAATCCGCAAGGAAAATGGCAAGTGGCAGCCGGTGCTGGACGGCAAGATGAACCGCCGCATCACGCCGATGACGGAAATGGTGCTGAGCGGGCCTGTCGCCGGCCATGACCGCGTGAAGACCGCGGCCGATGCGACCGGAACGAGGGTGCTCGGCACGATCAACAATTGCGCCGGCGGCGTGACGCCCTGGGGCACCTACCTGATGGCGGAAGAGAACTTCCACGGCTACTTCCTGGGCGAACTGCCGGAAGGCCACCGCGAGGCCGCCAATTACAAGCGCCTTGGCGTGCCGGCCGGCTGGTACGAGTGGGGCCGGTTCCATGACCGCTTCGACGTGACGAAAGAGCCGAACGAGGCCAATCGCTTCGGCTGGGTTGTCGAAGTGGACGTGATGGACCCGACCTCGAAGCCGAAGAAGCGCACGGCCATCGGGCGCGTCAAGCACGAGGGTTGCGAGACCATCATCAACAAGGACGGCCGTGTCGTGCTCTACACGGGCGACGACGAGCGCTTCGACTACGTCTACAAGTTCGTCACCGCCGGCACGTTCAACGCGGATGACCGTGCGGCCAACATGAACCTGCTCGACGAGGGCACGCTCCACGTCGCCCGCTTCAACGATGACGGTACGCTGGACTGGATGCCGCTGACCCATGGCGAAGGCCCGCTGACGGCGGAAAACGGCTTCGACAGCCAGGCCGACGTGCTGATCGAAACACGCCGCGCCGCCGATCTCCTCGGCGCCACCAAGATGGACCGTCCCGAGGATGTCCAGCCCAATGGCAAGACCGGCAAGGTCTACGTCATGCTGACCAACAACACCAAGCGCAAGGAAGGTGACGAGAACGCAGCCAATCCGCGCGCCAACAATGCCTTCGGCCACATCATCGAGATCACCGAGGCCGATGGCGATTTCGCGGCGACGCGCTCGACCTGGGAGATCCTGGTCAAGTGCGGCGACCCGTCGATCGCGGAAGTCGGCGCGACCTTCTCGTCGGCCACCACGGCCAATGGCTGGTTCGGCATGCCGGACAATTGCGCCATCGATGCCGACGGCCGCCTCTGGGTCGCCACGGACGGCAATTCGGGCAAGAAAACCGGCCGCACGGACGGGTTGTGGGCGGTCGACACCGAAGGCGCGGCGCGCGGCACGTCCCGGCTGTTCTTCCGCGTGCCGGTAGGCGCGGAACTGTGCGGCCCGCTGTTCTCGCCGGATGGCACCACGGCCTTCTGCGCCGTCCAGCATCCTGGCGACGAGGGGCTTGCAACCTTCGAGAATCCGGCGACGCGCTGGCCTGATTTCGACGCTGCGCTGCCGGTCCGTCCCGCCGTCGTGGCTGTGACGAAGCAGGGCGGCGGCAAGATCGGCTGACCGACGCCTGCACGGTCCCTCTTGACTGCGGGGCCGCGCACCCTTCCATGGCGCGCGGGTCCGCTCAGGGCTGTACCCAGTCGAAGGCGCGGCGCAGTTCCGCCGCGCCGCCGGTCTCGAACCACTTGCCATGGGCAATGATGATGCGTTCAGGGTCGCAGTCGATCATCCAGTCGACGGCGGGGCGCAGGCGGTCGTGGTGGCCGCGGAAGGTTGCGCGCAGGTCGCGCGGGGCGCGGCCGTGCGGTGCCATGACGCCGATCAGCCGGTACATCAGGCGGGCCAGCCAGCCGTGCAGCCGCTCCTCCTCGAAATTCTCGATCAGGTCAGCAAGGATCAGTGTGCGCGACGGGACGTGGAAGAAAACCACCTCGTTGAGTACGGAACTGCCCCGCGCGATGCGCTGGTCGATCACTTCCACCCATTCGGGCGGCGGACTGTCTGCCAGATCGTCGGTAAACGCCAACCCGGATCGTTTGCGCACGCCGGGCGATGCCCAGGTCCGGGCTGCCGGAAATCGGCTTGCCCACGGGGCGATGGAAACATGGTGGATGAGGTTGGGGGACACGATATGGGACACCGGTCCGATGGCGGCGATCTCTTCGACCAGTCGTTCGTCGGGATACGTGGGCGAGTGAAGCCAGATGCCGCCATCGGGCAGTCGGATCACAGTCATGCGCGTGGGAAACGGCCATGTGACGGGGATGCCATAGCCCCAATGAAGCACCGGGCCGTCGACGATCCATATGTCCTCGGCCAGAGGCTTGAGGACGTTGAGCGGCACATAGGGATCATAGTTTCCGGTCATGGGACACCTCCCGGGAACAAGTGTGGCAAGTGCGCCGGCATCGCGCAACCTTCGGCAGGTGTCCGCAGCGCTTGACATTCCTTGCCCGCCGGACTAACCACACGCCAGCGCCGGGCCGAAATGCCCGGTGTTTTATTGACATGTCCCGTGGGCCGTTGCCGCAATGCGTGCGTGGGCGGCCCTGTCAGGGAGCGAAAACGGCTCCCAGAGGAGGGCGTGTTTCCTTCGCCCGGTGCGTGAAGCGCCGGGTGCAACATTTTGAAAGGGAATGCGATGAGCAAGCGCGAATCCGCCAAGTACAAGATCGACCGCCGTATGGGCGAAAACATCTGGGGCCGCCCGAAGTCCCCGGTGAACAAGCGTGAATACGGCCCCGGCCAGCACGGCCAGCGACGCAAGGGCAAGATGTCGGACTTCGGCGTCCAGCTGCGCGCCAAGCAGAAGCTGAAGGGCCATTACGGCGACATCTCCGAGAAGCAGTTCCGCGCCGTCTATGACGAGGCCGTACGCCGCAAGGGCGACACGCCGGACAATCTGATCGGCCTGCTGGAGTCGCGTCTCGACGCCATCGTCTACCGCGCCAAGTTCGTTCCGACGATCTTCGCCGCGCGCCAGTTCGTCAACCACGGCCATGTCATGGTCAACGGCAAGCGCACCAACATCCAGTCCTATCGCTGCCGTCCGGGCGACGTCATCGAGGTGCGGGAGAAGTCCAAGCAGCTCGCCATCGTGCTGGAGGCCACGCAGCTGGCCGAACGTGACGTGCCGGACTATATCGAGGTCGACCACAACAAGATGGTCGCCACCTACAACCGCGTTCCCGGCCTTGCCGACGTGCCGTATGCGGTGCAGATGGAACCGAACCTCGTCGTCGAATTCTATTCGCGCTGATTGACCATCAGGCCGGGATGCGTCAGCCTCCCGGCCTGTCCGCTCTCTTGTATGGAGTCTCATACAAACGGATCCGGCAGCAAGCCTGACCATGCGCGGTTGCAACGGGGCCAGGGCGATGAAGGCAAGGACTCTCTCTCCGTCGGCCGTGCTCGCGCTTGTCGCGGGCGTGCTCTTCTGGACTGCCTACGCCTCGTTTACCCGGTACAATCTCGACGCCTATGGCGACATGCTCGAGAACTATGCCTGGGGCATCGGCTGGCAATGGGGCTATTCCAAGCATCCGCCGCTATTCGGCTGGATCACGGCCGCCTGGTTCAGCATCCTGCCACGGACTGACTGGGCCTATTACCTGCTTTCCGCCACCAATTCCGGCCTGGCGATTTTCCTCATCCTGCTCGTCGCGCGGGATTTCATGGGCAGGGCGCACCAGCATGTCCTGGTGATCGTCGCCTGGTTCCTGCCAGCCTTCGGGTTCCTGGCGATCAAGTACAACGCCAATGCCGCCATGCTCCCGTTCTGGGCGCTGTGCCTGCTGTTCTACCTGCGGATGCTGGAGCGGCGGCGCATGGCCGATGCCGTTCTGCTTGGCGTGTGCGGCGGCCTGGCGATGCTGGCCAAGTATCATTCCGCGGTCATGATCCTGACATTTGCCCTGTTCACGGTGCTCGACCGTCAGGCAAGACCGCTTTTGCGCACGCCGCTTCCATGGGTGACGACGGTGGTCGCGCTGCTTGTCTTCGCGCCGCATGTGCTGTGGCTCATCGACCATGATTTCGCGCCCATTGTCTATGCTGCCTCGCAGGATCACGGCGGCACCGGCGCCGTCGCGCTGAAGCTGCTGGAGTTCACGGGTGCCGTGATTGGCTACGCCTTGCCGGGCCTTCTGTTGCTGGCCGCCTTGCGGCGCTGGCGCGACGGCAACGGCGTCTTTCATTTCGGCATTCTTCCCGGCCTAGCCCGTTCGGGAGCGGGGCGTGCGGTCCTTGCCATGGCTGCAGGGCCGTTGATCCTCACGCTTGTCATTGCCTTTGCAATGGGAACGCTGGTTTCCTCGCCCTGGTCGATTCCGTTTTTCGTGCCGCTGCCGCTCGTGCTGGTCGCCATGCTGGACGAGGAGACGGCAGAGGCCGGCCGTGTCAAGGCGGCCATTGCCGCTGCTGTCGCCGGGGCTGCCCTGCTGATTTCAAGTCCGTTCATCTACGAGAGCCAGCTTTCCCGGAACAAGCTGCATACAGCCGATCCGCTGCGGGCTGTCGCGGCAGCGGTGGAGACCCGCTATCGCGACCTCCATGACGCGCCTTTGCGCATCGCCGGGGGCGACCGGATTCTGGCCTTCGGTACTGCCTTCTATGCGCGCGGCGATGTTCTTGCGGCGGTCGATGGCAACCGTGAAGACTTTCACTGGGTCACGCCGGAAATGATCGCTCGGGACGGCGGCGCATTCCTGTGCGCCGCGGCGCGGGAGACCTGCGTGGCGCGGGCGGAACGCTTCCTTGGCCGGATTGACGCAAGCGAAGCGATGACGTTCGACTTGCCCGCGGAGGCCGGTGTGAAGGAACCATTGCAGGTTCAGGTGTTCTACCGGGCGCCCGAAACCAGGTAGGCGGGAACCGTGCCGGGGCGTTTCAGTCGGTGCGGCCGGGATCCGTGCCGTCCTTGCGTGACAGGCCCTCGATCGACCATCCCGCGACAATGAAGCTCACCAGCACGGCAACGAGCGTGCCGGCGATCTTGGCCGGCACGACGCCGATCCAGTCGCCGATGCCGGCAATGGAGACAGAGGAAAACAGCAGCGCGATCATGGCCGAACCGGTCATGAAACGCAGCATGCTCTTTCGCCTGGAGATGCGCGGATCGCGCCGGAAGGTGAAACGGCTGTTGGCGGCATAGGAAAAGCAGACAGCGCAGAACCAGCTCAGCGCATTGGCCGGCAGGGCGGGGGCGCCAAGCTTCACGAGCAAGACGAAAATCGAGATATCGACCCCGGTGTTCATGACGCCGATGACGCTGAAAATCGCGAATTTTCTCAACAGATTGCGCTGTGGGATCATGACCTTCCCTGAGCCCTCGAATGTCTGCTTTCCGGCGCCGGGCCAGGCAGGTCCATGCTTGCCTGCCGGGCGGGGCACCGCACCGGCGCACGGCGCAAGCCGCAATCAAGCCTGGCCGGTATAGCCCCTGGCGGCGGGGAGAAAAAGGGCTGCCTGCTGTCTTTGCGGGAATTCCGCCACCCAGCCTGCCGCGAGCCCTTCAAGGCCGGGCGCAAGCGCGCGAAACGCTTGTTCTCAAGCCTGTTTGCTATAAGTTGCCGGTTTCGATGACGGGCAAGCCGTTTCTCCACCCGCCAATTGCCGGTATCGGCACACAGAAACAAACCATGCTGGAAACATACAAATCGGGCGTGAACGACGCCCCGCCGGACGATGATGATGGTGCTGCCTGCCATCCGCTGTTCAGCCGGATCGAAACCTCGGTGGAATTCAACAAATTGCGCAAGCGGCTGCTGCGGCTGACGCGCCAGGCGATAGACGATTATGCCATGGCGCGGGCCGGTGAGCGCTGGCTGGTCGCGCTGTCGGGCGGCAAGGATTCCTATGGGCTGCTCGCCGTCCTGCTCGATCTGAAATGGCGCGGGCTGCTGCCGGTCGACCTGCTGGCCTGCAATCTCGACCAGGGGCAGCCGAATTTTCCCAAGCATATCCTGCCGGACTGGCTGAACGCCCATGGCATCGCGCATCGGATCGAGTACCAGGACACCTATTCGGTGGTGACCGGCAAGCTGCCCGAAAGCGCCACCTATTGCTCGCTCTGTTCACGTCTGCGGCGCGGTCACCTCTATCGCATCGCGCGCGAGGAGGGGTGTTCGGCGCTGGTGCTGGGGCATCACCGCGAGGACATCCTCGAAACCTTCTTCATGAATCTTTTCCATGGCGGGCGGCTGGCGGCCATGCCGCCCAAGCTGGTCAATGACGAAGGCGATGTGGAGGTTCTGCGTCCGCTGTCCTTCTGCGCGGAAGTGGATCTGGAAAAGTTCGCGCGGCACATGGATTTCCCCATCATTCCCTGCGATCTGTGTGGCAGCCAGGACGGGCTTCAGCGCAATGCCATGAAGGCCATGCTGACAGATATCGAGGCGCGCATGCCGGGCCGCAAGGACACGATGATCCGCGCGCTCGCCAATGTGCGGCCGAGCCACCTCATGGACCGGACCCTGTTCGATTTCGCCGCACTGGCGGCCAACATGACGAAGGATGAGTAATGCGTTTTTCCGACAAGGATCTGGACTGGCTCGTGGACTGCCTCGAACGGGCCGCGCAGCAGGAAATCCTGCCGCGCTTCCGGCGGCTGGGCGAAGGCGACGTGCGGGAGAAGACCTCCGGTTCCGATCTGGTGACCGAGGCGGATGTGAATGCCGAGCGTGTCATCACGGCCGATCTTGAAGCCCGGTTTCCGGGCGTGCGGGTGATTGGCGAGGAAGCCGTCTCCGCCAATCCGGACCTGAAATACGGATGGGCCGGCGAGGGACTGGCGGTTACCGTCGACCCGGTCGATGGCACATTCAACTTCGCGTCCGGCGTGACCGTTTTCGGCGTCATGGCCGCGGTGGTGCTGGATGGCGAGACCGTGGCCGGCGTGATCCACGACCCGGTTGGCGGTGACACGATGATCGCCACGCTTGGCGGCGGTGCCTTCGTGCGCAAGGCGGGCATGGCAGACCGGCGGCTGCGCGCGGCTTCGGCACTTCCCGTGGCGCGGATGATCGGTGCGGTGTCCTGGCAGAATGCAACGCCGGAGGAGCGGGTGCGCCTTGGAGCCGGTCATGCGCGGTTTGAAGCGCCGGTCTGCTATCGTTGCGCAGCGCAGGATTACCGCATGCTGGCCGAAGGGCATATGCATTTCTCCTACTATTCGCAGCTGACGCCCTGGGATCATCCGGCAGGTGCGCTGACCCACAGGGAAGCGGGCGGCCATGTGGCCAAGCTGGATGGCATGCCCTACCGGCCGGACGATCTCGACGGGCATTTGCTGGCCGCGCCGGACCCGGACAGCTGGCACGCCATTCGCGAGACGCTGCTGGGCGATTGAATGCCAAATTCGCCGTCGGCGCGTTCAGGCGCTGCCGGCTGGCAAGAAGCGGCTGACCAGGCCGGAGTCGACCCAGCCGCGCAGATGGCCGGCGACACGCATGGCGGCATTTTCCGGATCGGACATCATGGCCGCCATTTCGCAGAGCAAGCCGAATCTGGCGCCGTCGATGGTCTCGCGCAGCAGCATGGCCTCTTCCTCGTCCAGCGAGCGGTACCGCGCCTGCATGTCGAGGCGCCAGACAAGAATCGCCGCGCCCGCCGCTTCCGGTTGCGGGGCAGGCGGTGCCTCATTGCGCCTCAGCGCGCCCAGGATGGCTGCGGCATTCGTGGAGATTGGCACGATCGCCACTGACGGGTGAAGCTGGAGGCGCAAGGACAACGCCTTTTCCGGCGGGATGCGCGCCATGTCATCAAGACTGGCCGTTGGAGCATCCGGCGCGTCGAAAGCACTGGACAAGGCCCATTGCAGGGCGGCCAGATCGCCGATCACGGGATGGGCAGACCAGGGTGGCGTTTGGCTGGCAAAGGCGGCGAAACGCTCGCCATACCAGCGGGCATTGCGCGTGGCAGAGGGGCAGGCATCGATATAGGCCCGGGCAACAAGATCGAACTGCTCGTCGCCGAGAAAGGCATGCAAGGCGTCGAAGTCATCACGCAGGATTCCCGCAAGCCGGAGGCGGTAGGCGTCGCGATAGGTGGCGAGGCGGTCCGCCCGGCTGTTGTGCGGCGGGGCCGCGATCAGGTCGAGGGCGGCATCTTCGCCATCCTTGATGGCGGCCTGCATGCCAGCCTGCAACTGTGCGAGGGAAAGCCCGGTCATGCGGCGCGCGCCCGCGATGCATCGCCCAGCACATCGCGCGCGATAGCGCGGGCGCGATCCAGTTCCGCCAGCAGGTCGGCAAGCGGGGGAATGTTGTCATCGCGCTCGATCATGGTGGAGACAGGCCCGAACCGGCGCAGCGCTTCACCATACAGTTCGAAAACCGCGTCGCATACCGGCTGGTCATGGGTGTCGATCAGGTGGCCATTGCCTTCCGAATGTCCGGCGAGGTGGAACTGCACGACCCGCTCGACCGGAATGGCATCGATGAAGCGGCTGCCGTCAAAGGCATGGTTCTCGCCGGAGACAAAGACGTTATTGACGTCGAGCAGCAGCCAGCAATCGGCGCGGCGGGCCATTTCGGCCACGAATTCCCATTCGCTCATCTCGCTGCAGGCATATTCGATATAGGACGATACGTTCTCGATGGCGATGCGCCGGCCGAGATAGTCCTGAACGCGGGCTATCCGGTCGCAGACATGGTCCAGCGCCTCCTCCGTGTGGGGCACGGGCAGAAGGTCATGCAGGTTCACGCCGTGGACGCCTGTCCAGCAGAGGTGATCGGATATCCAGCGCGGGTTCACGCGGTCGGCCAGCGCCTTCAACTGCCCGAGATAGTCCATGTCGAGCGGCGCGGTTGAAGCGATGGAGAGGGATACCCCGTGCATGACGACGGGATAGCGCTCGCGGATGCGGTCCAGCATGCGCAGGGGTTGCCCGCCGCGCACGAAGTAGTTTTCGGAGAGGATCTCGAACCAGTCGATCTCCGGTTCACCGTCCAGGATTTCGGCATAGTGCTGCGGGCGCAGGCCAAGGCCGAAACCGAGGTAATCGGGTCTTGCGTTTTCCTGGTTCATGGCGGCTCCGAATTTTCCTGACAAGGGATCTCGAAAGGGCAGGTGGAAAGCCCCCGCGTTCCACCTGCCCGTGCGGCTTTCTCCTCAGCTATCGAGGATCTTGCCGCCCTTGGCTTCGCATTCCGACTTGGTCAGCGAAATGAAGCCATGGCCCTTGCAGGAATTCTGGCCCTTGCAGGCGTTGGAGGCCGTCGCGCACTCGCTGGTGCCCTTGCAGGAGTTCACGCCCGAACACTTGACCATGCCGTCGTCGGCATGCGCCACGGTGACGGTGGCCGGAGCCATGCCGGAAACGGCCAGGGTGAATGCAGCGGCGGCGAGAGCCGCACCGGACTTGCCGATATGTTTCATGATGTCTCTCCCATCAGGATTGTGGTTGCACGCGTCTTGCGTGCAGAGCCATGAAACTGAACACAGTGTTCAATGGGAAGGCACGTTCTCGTGAGTGTTTCGTGTGCGTTGGTGACAAGAAATTGGTTGCATTCACCGAAAATGCTATCGCTGAAATTGTCGACTCATGCCTCGGCAGGCCCGACGGTGAAGAGACGGCCCTTTTCGGCGATCAGCACGAAGACGAGGGCGGCCGACGACACGATGGCGAAACCGGCCATGACGGGCGTGATCGTGCCGTTGAAGGACTGGCCGATGCCCGCGCCGATGATCGCGCTGCCGGTGGTCTGGAAAAAGCCTTGGGCGGAGGAAGCTATGCCGGCGACGCGGCCAAGAGGCTCCATGGCGATCGAGCTGAAATTCGAGGTGAGCATGCCGAAGGCGCACATGGCCACCGTGAAGAGGCCCAGAAAGACCGGAAGCGGAACGGTGCCCGCCAGCGACAGCAGAAGAAGGGTCATGCTCATGGAGAGGAACACGAACAAGGCGGTGTGCGAGACGCGGCGCATGCCGAATCGCTGCACGATGCGGGAATTGAGCCAGGAGAAGAAGGCCATGGAACCTGCGACGAGGGCGAAGACCAGCGGGAAGGCATTGCCCAGGTCGTAGATGCCGACATAGATCTGCTGCACGGTGTTGATGAAACCGAAAAGTGCGGACAGGATGGCTGTCATGGCCAGCGTGTACCAAAGCGACATGCGATTGGTGACGACCGCGCGGAAACCGGTGGCAATCGCGGCGAATGAAACCGGGCGGCGGTTTTCCGGCGTCAAGGTCTCGGGAATGCGCAAGCCCATCCAGGCGATCACGGCCGCGCCGCCAAAGCCCATGAACAGGAAAATGGTGTGCCATTCGCCGGCCAGCAGGATGGCCTGGCCCAGCGCCGGGGCCACAACCGGCATGATCATGAAAACCATGAAAACCAAAGACATGATTTCCGCCATGGCGCGTCCGCCGGCAACGTCGCGGACCATGGCGACGGTAAGAACGCGGGTGGAGGCCGCGCCGGCGCCTTGCAGAAGCCGCAGCAGAAGCAGTGTCTGGAAATCCGGCGCGTAGGCCGCGGCCAGCGCTGCCAGCACATAGACCGTCAGGCCGGCCAGAAGCGGACCCTTGCGGCCGAAGCGGTCGGAAAGCGGGCCGAAGAGAAGCTGCATGGAGCCAAAGCCGAGCAGGTAGGCGGTGATGACATATTGCCGTTCGTTTTCTTCTGCCACGCCGAGCGAAGCACCGATCTGCTGCATGCCCGGCAGCATGATGTCGATGGCAAGCGCATTGAGCGCCATGAGAGCGGCCATGACCGCCACGAATTCGGCCCGGCCCACGGCAAGCGGCCAGGCGGTTTGGCGGGCTAGCGACATGTCGCACCTTCCGGTCTGAAGAATGAAAAACGGATCAAACGAAAACGGCGCGCCGGTCAGGCGCGCCGCATCGGATTGCGGTCCTGCGCGGTGGCGTCAGGCGGCGGACGTCGTGGCGATGCCTTTTTCCGACAGGTGCTGCTGCAGCTCGCCTGCCTGGAACATCTCACGGATGATGTCGCAACCGCCCACGAATTCACCCTTCACATAGAGCTGCGGGATGGTCGGCCAGTTGGAATAATCCTTGATGCCCTGACGCATCTCGTCGGAGGCCAGGACATTGATGCCCTTGTACTCGACGCCGAGATAGTCGAGAATCTGCACAACCTGACCGGAAAAGCCGCATTGCGGAAAGCCCGGAGTGCCCTTCATGAACAGCACAACGTCGCTGGACTTCACTTCCTGGTCGATCAATTCCTTGATGTCGCTCATTGCTTCTATCCTTTTCCTGCCGGATTCAAGGTCCGGTGGTTTCCTGACCCCTCAGATAGCGTGCCTGCCGTCCCGGCACAAGCGCTGGCACTTGGAGAAAGGCAAACGAGAGGCATGAATCGGGGCACTGAAAGGGCCTGGAAGGCAGCCACGCTGCTTGTGCTCATGCTGTCGGTCGCGGCGGCCGCCTTCTACAGCTGGCAATCGCGCGATGTGTCAGGTCCGGTCAAGGAGAGCCAGGTGGAAATCGAACCGTTGCTGCCATCCATATGCCGTTTTGCCATCCATGAAGGCGAAGGGTTCATCACATGCACGGTCGATCCCCGGGAATTCCGGATCGAACTGGCCCTGACGGATGCGGGAGGACCGGCCCATGGCTCGCTGGCCGCCTATCTCGGCGCCATGGCCGCCACGGGTTCAATGCCCGTCATCGCCATGAATGGCGGGATGTATCACCCGGACATGCGGCCGGTCGGCCTGCATGTGGAGCAGGGCCGCGAGATCGCGCCGCTGGAAACAGCCGATGGCGAGGGCAATTTCTACCTCAAGCCCAATGGCGTCTTTTTCATTGGCAATGACGGCGAGGCGCATGTGATGGAAACGCAGGCATTTGCCGCGGCCGGCATCCGGCCGCGCCTGGCAACGCAATCGGGCCCGATGCTGGTGATCGGCGGTGCGCTGCATCCGCGTTTCCTGCCGGACGGGTCGTCACGCTTCATCCGCAACGGTGTCGGGGTTCGTGCCGATGGCATGGTCGTTCTCGCGATCAGCCGCGACCCTGTGTCGCTTGGCCTGTTTGCTCGCGCCTTTCGCGATGGATTCGGCTGTCCCGATGCGCTGTTTCTCGACGGCGGGATATCGGCCTTCGCTGCAAAGGGTGAACTGGTGATCGGCGGCAAGGATCCGGCCGGGCCGATCCTGGCGGTCTTCGGGCCGCAAGGAGGGTGAGGCGGCGACCGATGGCGGTCAGCGCCTTGTTTGCCGCCGGGCCGCCGATTTCGCACGGACTTTCCGCCGGGTGGTCTTGGAGCGGCGGCGCGCGGTCGCCTTGCGGCTGGTCTGCTTCTTCGCCGGGACGATCAGCTTTTCGAGCTCGCTGACAATCGCACCCATGATGCCGGACGACTTGCGGCGCCGGCGGGCCGTGCGGCGCGGCTTGCGCAGGATTTCCTTCAGCGCGCCATCCACGGTTTCGGAAACGAGATCGGACAGGATGTTCGCCATGGCGGTCGGGGTATCAGTCCGGCGCGGAGGTCTGCAGGGCGAGGGCGTGCAGGACGCCACCCATGTTGCCCTTCAGCGCCTCGTAGACCATCTGGTGCTGCTGGACCCGCGACTTGCCGCGGAAGCTCTCCGAGACAACCTCGGCGGCGTAGTGGTCGCCATCGCCAGCGAGGTCGCGGATCGTGACCTGCGCATCCGGAATGGCGTCCTGGATCAGTCTCTTGATGTCGCCGGCGTCCATCGGCATGGGGCAGGTCTCCTCAGGCTGCGTCGGCGCCTTCGACGAATTCACCGGCCATGTAATCCGGGAACCACGATTCGTGCGCCTGTTTCATCTCGTCCAAGGATATGGACAGGATGGAGCCCGCCGTCAACGCGGACCCGCCGGCCTTGCCCAGAATACGGAACGGAACGCCCGCGCCCTCGGCATTGATGGTCAGCCAGTTCGCCAGATCAGCGCCGACGGCCACGACATAGCGGGCCTGGTCCTCGCCGAAGAGCAGGGCGTGGGCCTGCCCCTCGCCTATGTCAAGATCGGCGCCTGTGCCGGCTGCCAGGCACATTTCGGCCACGGCCATGATGAGGCCGCCATCGGAAATGTCGTGGCAGGCCTTGATCTGGCCGTTTGAAATGGCCGAGCGCAGGAATTCGCCATTGCGTTTCTCGATGGCGAGATCGACCGGCGGCGGCGGACCATAGGCCTCGCCCAGAACATCTCGAAGGTAGACCGACTGGCCCAGATGGGTGCCGTCGCCACCCAGCAGGATCAGAATGTCGCCCTCGGCAAACGAGCCGATTCGGGTCATCTTGCCCCAGTCCGGAATCAGGCCGACACCGCCAATGGTGGGGGTGGGCAGGATCGCCACGCCGTTGGTCTCGTTGTAGAGCGAGACATTGCCCGAGACGATGGGCATGTCGAGCGCGGCGCAGGCCTCGCCTATGCCCTCTATGGCCTTGACGAGCTGTCCCATGATCTCGGGCTTTTCCGGATTGCCGAAATTCAGGTTGTCGGTGGCCGCAAGCGGCATGGCGCCGGTGGCTGTCAGGTTGCGCCAGCACTCGGCCACGGCCTGCTTGCCGCCCTCATAGGGATCGGCCTCGACATAGCGCGGCGTCACATCCGACGAGAAGGCAAGCGCCTTGGTCTCGTGCCCGTCGACACGGATGACGCCGGCATCGCCACCGGGAATCTGCAGGGAATTGCCCTGGATCAGCGTGTCATACTGTTCCCAGACCCAGCGTCGCGAAGACCCGTTGGCCGAGCCCAGCAGCGCGAGGACAGCCGCGCCATAGTCCTCCGGCTCCGACACCGCAGACGCGGCCAGCGGGGCATGGCGGCCGGGCTCCATCCACGGCCGGTCATATTCCGGCGCCTCGTCGCCCAGTTCCTTGATCGGCAGGTTCGCCACTTCCTCGCCCTGGTGGAGGATGCGAAAGCGCAGGTCGTCGGTCGTCTTGCCGACGATGGCGAAGTCGAGGCCCCACTTGACGAAGATCGCCTTGGCTTCCGTTTCCTTCTCCGGACGCAGCACCATGAGCATGCGCTCCTGGCTTTCCGACAGCATCATCTCGTAGGCGCTCATGCGCTCCTCGCGCACCGGCACGCGGTCCAGATCGAGTTCGATGCCCAGATCGCCCTTGGCGCCCATTTCCACCGCCGAACAGGTCAGGCCGGCCGCGCCCATGTCCTGAATGGCGATGACGGCGCCGGTCTGCATGAGTTCGAGGCAGGCCTCCAGCAGGCATTTTTCGGTGAAGGGGTCGCCGACCTGCACGGTGGGGCGCTTTTCCTCGATGGAATCGTCGAATTCGGCCGATGCCATGGTGGCCCCGCCGACGCCGTCGCGGCCTGTCTTGGCGCCCAGATAGACGACCGGCAGGCCGACGCCCTCGGCCTTCGAATAGAAGATGGCATCGGTTTTCGCCAGGCCGGCCGCGAAGGCGTTGACGAGGCAGTTGCCGTTGTAGCGGGAATCAAATTCCACCTCGCCGCCGACGGTCGGAACGCCGAAGGAATTGCCATAGCCGCCGACGCCCGCCACCACGCCGGAAACCAGGTGGCGGGTCTTGGGGTGATCCGGCTCGCCGAAGCGCAGGGCATTCATCGCCGCGACGGGCCGTGCGCCCATGGTGAAAACGTCGCGCAGGATCCCGCCGACGCCGGTGGCGGCGCCCTGGTAGGGCTCGATGTAGGAGGGGTGGTTGTGGCTCTCCATCTTGAAGACCACGCAATCGCCGTCGCCGATATCGACGACGCCGGCATTCTCGCCCGGTCCCTGGATGACCTGCGGTCCCGATGTCGGCAGGGTGCGCAGCCACTTCTTCGAGGACTTGTAGGAGCAATGCTCGTTCCACATGGCCGAGAAGATGCCAAGCTCGGTGAAGGTCGGCTCGCGCCCGATCAGGTCCAGGATTCGCTGGTATTCATCCGGCTTCAGGCCATGGGCGGCAATCAGGTCTTCGGTGATGCGGATATCGTTGGGAATGCTCATCTTGTCTCTGCCAGTTCCTGTCAGGCCTTGCAGCCGGTGCCGCCGGTGGCCCAGCGGGTCACGTCGGTATTGATGCGGGCGGAAAGCGGCCGCGCGGTCAGCGGTCCGTAGGTGGTCAGTTTCACCGGGTTGCCATGGGCCTCGATGACCAGTTGCGGCAGGCCCTGGGCGGCCTTTGCCGAAACGAGCAGCAGGCGGGGCTTGCCGACCCGTGTGTCCAGTTCCGGGATGAGGCGGTATGCGGCGAAATCCCGGTCCTTGGAGCGCATCCAGCAGGTCAGGGCTTCCTCGTTCACCTTCTGGAGAAGCGCGGTGGCCGCAGAATTGTCGACCGTGGCGATCAACGGTCCGCCGGCCGGTTCGCTCTGGCAGCCGGTCAGCGATGCTGCCAGGAACGAAGCCAGTGGCGGCAGTGCGGCGCGGGCAAGGCGGCTGACGTTCATGCCGTTACCTCAGGGCCTGGATGATCTGGCTGTGCACTTCGCGGGCAAGAACCGCGTTCTCGGTCATGTTCCAGTGGCTTTCGGAAATGTAGGTGATGTCGGCGCGGTCGCGGATGTCTATGTTTTCCACGCGTCCCGCCATGCCGTCCGGGATTTCGAGCGCCTTGCCGAAGGCGTTGACTTCCGTCACCAGCGCGTCAACCGAGAGGTAATAGTTGCGGTAGCGGGCGACCGAGGGCGAGACGGGCCCGTCGAATGTCGGATCGAGGGTGATCACAAGGCTGATCGGCACGCCACGCGAGGCCAGCTGGTCGGCCAGCGACAAGGCGGCATTGGCGCCGAAGGAATGGCCGACGAGGACGATCGGACCACTGAGCGTGGACGAGAGAATGTCGTTTTCCGCCGCGCGCTTTTCCCGCCATGAATAGACGCGGGCAATGATGCCCTGCTGGGCGAGCCGGCCGGCGATGCCGTCCAGCCCCATGGAAAAGGCGCCGCCAAAGAAGCCGCGGAAGAAATAGACCTGCGCCGACTTCTGCGCCGCGGCCGGGCCTGGCGCGAGCAATACCGGCAGCGCCACCATTGCCGCCAGAACGAAGGCCAGAACCCTGGCGGACGGTGTCTGTCCGCGGTTCCGGCGTCCTGCTCCGGCCAGGGCGCGCATCATACGGCGACTCCGGCCAGGCCGAGGGCGCTTTCGAACAGCGCACGGCCATCCTCGCCACCATGGGCCGGTTCGATCAGGTTTTCGGGATGGGGCATCATGCCCAGCACGTTGCCCGCTTCATTCACGATACCGGCAATGTCATTGACCGATCCGTTCGGATTGGTGCCTTCGGCGTAACGGAAAACAACCTGGTTGTTGTCCTCCATGCGCCTGAGCGTATCGTCATCGGCGAAATAGTTGCCGTCATGGTGCGCGACGGGGCAGCGGATCACCTGGCCCTGCCGGTAGCCGCCGGTGAACACCGTGCCGGCATTGGCGACTTCCAGCTTCACTTCACGGCAGACGAAATGCAACGACGCATTGCGCATCAGCGCGCCGGGCAGGAGGCCGGCTTCCAGCAGGATCTGGAAACCGTTGCACACGCCCATGACACGCACGCCCTCAGCCGCCTTCTCGCGTACCGCATCGAGGACCGGCATGCGCGCGGCAATGGCGCCGCAGCGCAGGTAGTCGCCATAGGAGAAGCCGCCAGGGATCACGACAAGATCCACGTCGGGAATGGAGGTGTCGGTCTGCCAGACGGTGACGGGCGGTGTGCCGGAAATCTTCGTCAGTGCCGCGATCATGTCGCGGTCACGGTTGAGTCCGGGGAGGAGGATGACCGCTGCTTTCATGGTGTCAGGCGATCTCCACCGCGTAATCCTCGATCACCGTGTTGGCCAGCAGCTTCTCGGCCATGGCCTTCAGTTCCGTTTCCGCGCGGGAGCGGTCGTCATGGTCGAGTTCGATGTCGAAGACCTTGCCCTGGCGCACATGGCCGACGCCGGAAAAGCCGAGTGTGCCCAATGCGCCCTCGATGGCCTTGCCCTGCGGGTCCAGAACGCCGTTCTTTAATGTGACGGTGACGCGTGCCTTGATCACTTCGATTTCGTCCTTGTCTGCCTGACGGGATGGCGCGGCGCTCAGTGGACCGAGCCGCCGTCCTTGTCGTCCTTGCTGGAAACGAGTACCGGGCCGGAGGACCGGGGCGGCTCGTTCTCGTTGATGATGCCGAGACGGCGGGCGACTTCCTGGTAGGCCTCCACGAGGCCGCCCATGTCGCGGCGGAAGCGGTCCTTGTCCAGCTTGTCCTGGGTGGCGACGTCCCAGAGGCGGCAGGAATCGGGCGAGATCTCGTCGGCGAGCACGATGCGCATCATGTCGCCTTCCCACAGCCGGCCGCATTCGATCTTGAAATCGACAAGCTGGATGCCGACGCCGAGGAACATGCCGGACAGGAAGTCGTTGATGCGGATGGCCAGCGCCATGATGTCGTCGATTTCCTGGGGGGACGCCCAGCCGAAGGCCGTGATGTGCTCTTCGGAGACCATCGGATCGTCCAGCGCATCGGCCTTGTAGTAGAATTCGATGATGGAACGCGGCAGCACCGTGCCTTCCTCGATGCCGAGACGCTTGGAGAGCGAACCGGCGGCGACATTGCGCACCACCACTTCCAGCGGAATGATCTCCACTTCCTTGATCAGCTGCTCGCGCATGTTGAGGCGGCGAATGAAGTGGGTGGGGATGCCCATCCGGTTGAGATTGGTGAAGATGTGCTCCGAAATGCGGTTGTTGAGCACGCCCTTGCCGTCCACGATCTCGTGCTTCTTGGCATTGAACGCGGTGGCGTCATCCTTGAAAAACTGGATCAGCGTGCCCGGCTCCGGGCCTTCATAGAGGATCTTGGCCTTGCCTTCGTAGATGCGGCGGCGACGATTCATGGGCTTTTCTCTTCAAGACCTTGCGCGCTCAGGGGCGCGGCGCGCGAACGCGGAATCACTTCGGCGGCGCTTTTCCGGCACCGTTGCTGTCGCGGTCTCTAAACCAAAGCCGGCTTTTGCTCAATGGGCGTTTGGCGCCATCAACCGCTTTGTGCCGCCCGAATTCGGCGCAAACGCGCCCTTGATCGTGTTTTCATGTCAAAAGGCTTTTGCCAAGCGATGGCAAAACCCATATTGAAATCGCTTGAATCACGCCCGGCCGGACCGTCCGGCCCGTCCAGACACAAGGATAGCTGCCATGAGCCAGATGAGTGACCGCGAGAAGGCTTTCGAAAACAAGTTCGCCCATGACGAGGAGTTGAAGTTCAAGGCCATGGCGCGCCGGAACAAGCTTCTGGGCCTGTGGGCTGCGGAAAAGATGGGCAAGAGCGGCGCCGATGCGGAGGCCTATGCCAAGGAAGTCGTGCTGGCCGATTTCGAGGAAGCCGGTGACGAGGACGTGTTCCGCAAGATCCGCGGCGATTTCGATGCTGCCGGCGTGGAACAGTCCGACCACCAGATCCGGCGCACCATGGAAGAACTGCTGGCCACGGCGGCCGAGCAGGTCACCAAGGAGTAAGCGCGCCGCCATTCGCGCCTTTCCTGCGGCCGTCCGGTCTTGCCGGGCGGCCGTTTTGCTTGCAAGGATGGCGCCGCATGCCGGGGGAGCCGGCGAGGAGGAAAGCATGTCCAAATTCACCAGCCTGGCCGACCGCCTGCGCGCCGGCGAAACCCTGCTCAGCGCCTGGTCATCCATACCCGACCCGGTGACGATGGAGGCTGTCGCAGCCACCGCCTTCGACACCGTGATCCTCGACATGCAGCATGGCGGGCATGACGACGGCTCTGTCCTGCGCTGCCTGCCGGCAGTGCTCGGCGCGGGAAAGCCGGCCATCGTGCGTATTCCCGTCGGCCGCTTCGACATGGCCAGCCGCGCGCTGGATTTCGGCGCCGATGCGGTCATCGCGCCGATGATCAATTCGCTGGACGATGCGCGCCGCTTTGCCGCGGCGATGAAATATCCGCCGGTGGGCGGGCGTTCCTGGGGTCCGACCATCGGCGTTGCGCGGCGCGGCGCGGCCGGCGGGCAGGCCTATCTGGAATGCGCCAATGCACAAACGCTGGCCTTCGCGATGATCGAAACGCGCGAAGCCTTCGAGATCGCCGACGCGATCCTCGATGTCGATGGCATTGACGGCGTCTTTGTCGGCCCGTCCGATTTCTCCATCGCATGGTCTGGTGGACACCGGATCGATCCGCTGATGGACGACATGATGGAGGCGATCGGCGCGATCGCAGCCAAGGCGACGGCGCGCGGCAAGCTTTCGGCCATCTATGCCATCAATCCGGCGATCTGCGCCGCATATGCCGCCATGGGCTACCGCCTGATGGCCGTCGCCACGGAAGGGCTCTACATGGCGGCAGGCGCGGCGGCCATGGTTGCCGATGCGCGCGCGGCCATGGACAAGGCCTGACCTTCAGGGCCGCAGGTGCGAAAGGAATTTCGCGAAGACCATGGATCCTTCCGGCCATGGTCCATGCCCGGATTCGGCATTGATATGCCCGCTTTCTCCGCCGTCCAGGAAAAGCGAGCCCCAGCTCGCGGCCATGTCCTCGGCCACGTCAAAGGCGCAGAACGGATCGTTGCGGCTGGCGATGACCACGGAGGGAAAGGGCAGGGGATCGCGCGGGTAGGGGCCGAATGTCATCAGGTGCTTCGGGCGGATATGCGGATTGGCGGTATCGGGCGGGGCAGCAAAGAAGGCGCCAGCCACCTTTCCCGCAATCTCGCGGGCGCCAAGCACACAGATCGCCGCGCCCAGGGAATGACCGATCAGAACGACCGGCTTGCGCGCCCGTTCCACTTCGCCGACAAGGCGGTCAACCCAGTCCTCGCGCACGGGCTTGCTCCAGGCGTCCTGTTCCACGCGACGGGCGCTGGAAAGGCGGCCCTGCCAGCGCGACTGCCAATGGTCCGGACCGGAGCCGTTATAGCCCGGCACAATGAGGATTTCACATTCGGATGATTTCATGGGCGCGGATGTAATGCACGCCTCGTCGCGGCGCAAGGCATGCATTCACCTCGCGCGGGAACAGCGCATGGCAGGCTTTTGATGACCCTGCGTTAGGAAAAACCGGCATTCTGGGATAGACTCCATGGCAGAGGGGTGCGCTGCGGCGTCGTGCGCTGCCCCATGGCCCTGGCATGATCCGCAGCCACCCGTCGTTGACAAACGGAGGTGCTGCCATGAGCGGATTTCATGTCGTAGCGGGCGCCGATGACACATTCGAACGGCCCGCAATCCGGAGACTGACCCTTTCCGACCTGAAAGCGGCCTTGCGGCTCGGGGTCGACGATTTCTTCGAGAAGCCGTCGCATACCGTTTTCCTTTGCCTGATCTATCCGGTTGCCGGGCTCGTGCTGTCGGCCTGGATGACGGGGGCGAACATCCTGACGCTCCTGTTCCCGCTGATGTCAGGCTTCGCGCTGGTGGGGCCGGTTGCCGCCATCGGTCTCTATGAGATCAGCCGGCGGCGGGAGGCCGGGCTGGACACGTCGTGGTGGCATGCGCTGGACGTGCGCCGCTCGCCGGCCCTGCCGTCGATCATCGGCGTGGCGGTGTGGCTGCTGGCGGTGTTCGTCGCCTGGCTGCTGACGGCGCAGGCCATTTATGGCGCCCATTTCGGCGACACGCAGCCGCAGGGCCTTGGCGACATGGCGCAGATGATGCTGGCCTCGGAGGCAGGCCGTTCCGTCATGCTGTGGGGAAACCTGGCCGGCTTCGGCTTTGCCGTTCTGGTTCTTGCCACCAGCGTGGTCGCGTTTCCGCTGCTGCTCGACCGGGATGCCGGCGCGCTGGCTGCGCTCGACACGTCGTTGCGGGTGACATTGGCCAACCCGGTGCCGGTGGCCGTGTGGGGCCTCATCGTGGCGGGTTTGCTGGTCATCGGAACCGTGCCGTTCTTCGCCGGTCTGGCCGTCGTCCTGCCGGTCCTTGGCCATTCGACCTGGCACCTCTACCGGCGGGCGGTGGCGGAAGCCGGCTGAGCGCCGGCCCCCGGAAGGCGGACGGTCTGGCCGGTCAGGCTTGCGCCGCGCCGAAGACGCGCCGGAAGATCGTCTCGGCATGCTTGGTGTGATAGCCCAGATCGAAGCGCGAGCGGATTTCCTCTTCGGACAGCGCCTTGCGCACGTCGGCGTCGTTCAGGAGTTCCTGGAGGAAATCGACGTCGGCCTGTCCGCTGCGCTGATAGCTGTCCCAGACCTTCATCGCGTTGCGCTGGACCAGCCGGTAGGCATCCTCGCGCGACACGCCGGCCTGGGTGAGCGCCAACAGGATGCGCTGGGAATGAACGAGGCCGCCGAGGCGGTCCATGTTGCCCATCATCCGCTCGGGATAGACGACGAGGTTCTCCACCACGTTGGTCAGGCGGGCAAGCGCGAAGTCCAGCGTCACGGTGGCGTCCGGGCCGATCATCCGTTCCACCGACGAGTGGGAAATGTCGCGCTCGTGCCAGAGTGCAACGTTCTCCATGGCCGGCATGGCATAGGCGCGCACCATGCGGGCCAGGCCCGTCAGGTTCTCGGTGAGGACCGGATTGCGCTTGTGCGGCATGGCCGACGAGCCCTTCTGGCCCTTGGAGAAATACTCCTCGGCTTCCAGCACCTCGGTGCGCTGGAGGTGGCGGATCTCCGTCGCCAGCCGTTCGATGGACGAGGCGACGACGCCCAGCGTGGCGAAATACATGGCGTGGCGGTCGCGCGGGATGACCTGGGTCGAAACCGGCTCCGGCTTCAGCCCCATTTTCGCGGCGACGTGTTCTTCCACCCGCGGGTCGATATTGGCGAAGGTGCCGACGGCGCCCGAAATGGCCACGGTGGCGACTTCCTCGCGCGCGTTGAGCAGCCGTGTGCGGCAACGGTCGAACTCGGCATAGGCCTGGGCCAGCTTGACGCCGAATGTGGTCGGCTCGGCATGAATGCCGTGCGAGCGGCCGATGGTGACGGTATCCCGGTGCTCGAAGGCGCGCTTCCTCAAGGCTGCCAGCAGCTTTTCCATGCCGGCCAGCAGCAGGTCGGTTGCGCGCACGAGTTGCACGTTGAAGCAGGTGTCAAGCACATCCGACGAGGTCATGCCCTGATGGACGAAGCGGCTGTCGGGTCCGATGAACTCCGCCAGATGCGTCAGGAAGGCGATGACATCGTGCTTGGTTTCGCGTTCGATCTCGTCGATGCGGTCGATGTCGAAGGTCGCCGCACCGCCCTTTTCCCATATCGTTTTCGCCGATTCCTTGGGGATGACGCCGATCTCGGCCAGTGCGTCGCAGGCATGGGCCTCGATCTCGAACCAGATGCGGAATTTCGTTTCGGGGGACCAGATGGCGACCATGTCGGGCCGCGAATAGCGCGGGATCATCGGGGAGACCTGTCTTTCGTGCTTTCTTGAGGATGTGTGCTGTTAGCACCGGGTGGCCCTTTGCTCAATGCCGGCCGGCGGGCCAGCAAGAGGGCGGCGAGAAGAAGCGCGGGCAAGCCCAGCGGAAGGAAGAGCCTGAGACCCATGACCAGGAAATGGTAGATGGCGGCGGCCGAGGTGAAGATGGTCTGGATCAGCCAGAGCTTGCTGCCAAAGGGACCGTGAAAACCTGAAAAATAGTGCCGGAAGACCTGCGAAAAGATCAGCGCGGTGAGCGCGACGGAGCCCATGCCCAGCAGGATGAATACGGAGGCGAACCGCTGGCCTGGCCGGAATGCCAGCCAGGCATCGAGAAAACCGGCAAGCCAGACAGCCAGGGGGAAGGCCAGGAACCCGCCACAGAAGAAGAGAAGCACAGCGGGCTGCATGTCGGGCCACGACCAGCCGTGCATTGCCAGGCCGGCGGCGGCACTTGCAGCAAGCGCCAGGGCCCAGGCCGCAGTCCCGGCCACGGCGAGGCGCCAGCCCGGCCGTCCGGCGCGCAGGGCCGCCAGGAAAGGCAGGCGGCCGCGTGCGCTCATCAGGCGCGTCCGCGTTCCGCGGCAGCGCGAATGGCGGCGATGTTCTCCCGGTAGGCCTCAGGCGTGCCGCCCTTGAAGACCGCGGAGCCGGCAACCAGCGCATTGGCTCCGGCGCGGGCGATGGCCTCGGCATTGTCGGCGGTGACGCCGCCGTCGACCTCGATGTCGATGGGCCGGTCACCGATCATGGCCTTGATGCGTGCGATCTTGTCGATCGCCGAGGGGATGAATTTCTGTCCGCCGAACCCCGGATTGACGCTCATCACCAGGATCAGGTCCAGTTCATCGAGGCAATAGTCGATCACGCTTTCCGGCGTGGAGGGATTCAGCGAGACACCCGCCTTCTTCCCCAGCGCGCGAATGGCCTGAAGCGAGCGGTGCAGGTGCGGCCCGGCCTCTGCATGGACGGTGATGATGTCGGCGCCGGCCTTGGCAAAGCCTTCGAGATAGGGATCGCAGGGCGCGATCATCAGGTGGCAATCGAAGGTGGCGCCGGTGTATTTGCGGATGGACTTCACGACGTCGGGGCCGAAGGTGATGTTCGGCACGAAATGGCCGTCCATGACATCGAGATGCACCCAGTCCGCCCCTTGTGCGATCACATCGCGCACTTCCTCGCCAAGGCGGGAGAAATCGGAGGCGAGAATGGAAGGCGCTATGGCGAGGGGGCGGGTCATCTTGGTAATTTCCGGGTGGATTGCACGTTGGCGCTCCGCCTAGCAGAAAGGGGGGCGATAAACAATGCGCCGGCCCCGGTTACCCACGGCCAAGGGTGCGCCAGGCCGGGTACAGATCGCCGTCCGCCGGGCTGGCATCGTGGATGCCGCGGGCGATGGCGCGCGCCATGGTGGCGGACGCCGCCGCGCACAGGTCGATGAAGGCATCGCCGGAGCGCGGGCGCGGGCGCGATCCGGTGGCCAGCGAAAAGACCAGATCGCCGTCGAGCGGCGTATGCACAGGCCAGATGGCGCGGGCGAAACCGTCATGGGCGGCCACCGCCAGGCGCTTGCATTCGGCCTTGGTCAGCGCGGCATCGGTGGCGATGACGGCAATCGTGGTGTTCTCTATGCCCTCCATGCGCATGTCACGGAACTTGATGCGCAGGCCATCGGCATCCTCCGGCAGGGGCGCGGGAAGGCCGAGCCCGCCGAATTCGGCGCCGATTTCGAAGGGTGCAGCCCAGAAATGGCGTGTTCCGCCGACAAGCGGCGAGCCGACCGGATTGGCGGCAACCAGGGCTGCCACCGTCGTGCCGTCGTCCAGCAGGGCGGAAGCGGTGCCGAGCCCGCCCTTGACGGTGGCGGTCAGCGCGCCGAGGCCCGCGCCCACCGATCCGGTGGAGACATGCGCCGAAGCCGTTTGCGCGGCTTCGTATCCCAGGTCTCGATAAGGCGGGAACCGGCCCCAGTCCTTCGGGGCGCCATTGGCGAGGTCGAAAAGGATGGCGGCGGGTACGATGGGGATGACATGCGGCCCGATGGCAAACCCGCGGCCCTGTTCGCGCAGCGCCGCCTGCACTCCGGCCGCGGCATCGAGCCCGAAGGCGGAGCCGCCGGAAAGCACGAGCGCGTGAACCTTTTCCACGCTGTTGTGCGGATCGAGAAGATCGGTCTCGCGTGTGCCCGGCGCGCCACCCAGAACCATGACGGAGGCGGTGACCGGTTCGTCGGGCAAGACCACGGTTACGCCGGAACGAAGGCGTTCGTCGCCGGCATTGCCGACCTTCAGCCCCGAAATGTCGGTGAGCGCATTCTGCGGTCCGGCCTGAAACACGCTCATTCGACGATCTCCCAGTCCGCGCCATTGAAACGCAAAAGCCGGTAGGGGTTCTGTGCGCGGTCGCCCGTGGCATTGAAAGCCAGCGTGCCGGCGGGGGTCTCGAAGGTGCGGCCATCGAGGCGTTCATGCCAGCCCTGCGCGGTTTCAGGCGCGCCGTTTCCGATGGCCTGCAGCGCGATGGAGGCGGCGATGAAGCCCGGCGTGACATAGCCTTCGGCGACGATGCCTCCGGCGGCCAGGCTCGCGCGGATGCCGTCCGGCAACGCATCGTTGGGGTCGGGCATGGCGACCGCCAGCGTGCCCGGGGGCAGGCGGATATCGGATGTGTCGCGGACCAGTGCCTCGCCGCCCGCCAATGTCATGGGCGCGTCCAGTTCCGCCAGGTCGCGCGCCAGGATGGCGGCGTCCTGCCGGTCGCCGCCTATAAAGACATGGGTGGCGCCGGTTCGTTTCAGCCGGCCCGCAAGGCCGATCTGGTTGGGCAATTGCGGGCGGAACGTATCGATGAAAACCGGTTCGAGGCCGGCCAGTTCCGCCTGGAGGCGCACGGTTTCGGCCAGCTCGCGGGCCAGGATGGTGCCATCGTCCACGATGGCGAAGAACTCGGCGCGCCAGCGCCGCGGAATGATGTTTCCTGCGGCGGTGCGTTCGGCGTCGGCACGCGGTGCGGTGCGCCAGATCAGCCAGCCGGTCTTCTCGCGGCTGTCGGTCAGCGCATCGGTGCGCACACCGGGTGTGACGACAGGAATGTTGGCCTGTGTGAGCAGCGGCAAGGCGGCTTCCAGCGCCTCGGTACACATGAAACCCACCACGATCGCCGCACCTTCGGAAATCATGTTGCGCGCGGCCGCCTCGCCGCCTTCGGCCGAACAGGCGGTGTCGGCGGCGATGATGGTGTGACCGGCGGCGGCGGCGGCGCGCACACCCGCCTCCATCTGCCGCCCGAGGCGTTCGGCGAAGCCGGACAGAGGCGCGGCAAAGCCGATCGTCGCAGCGTTCGCGCGTGCCGGCAGACCGCATGCGGCCACCAGGGCGAGGGCGAGGGCTATATATCCACGGCGCAACAGCACTTTGCGGCTCCAGAAGGGGCTTTCCGGCTCACCGTTATCGCCCAGGGCGGGTTGGCGCAACCGGTTTGCCTTGCATGAACCGACACTGCGCCTATATAGCCGGGTTTATCCGGGCGGTTCGGCCGCTCTCATGTACCAGTTCCGGGCGGGTTTCTTTCCTTGTTGCATCCAAAGCCAGTTGACGGTCAGGCCTATCGCGACGCCATGGCGCGATTTGCCGGCCAGGTTCACCTCATCACCAGCGACGGCCCGGCCGGGCGGCGCGGAACCACCGTGATCGCCGCCTGTTCGGTCTCCGACGATCCGCCCACGGTGCTGGTCTGCCTGAACCGCCACAACCCCAACAACCAGACGATCTTCGACAATGGCGTGTTCGCGCTCAACACCCTGGCGCAGCCGCATCAGGCGCTGTCGCAGGCCTTTGCCGGACTGGGCGGCATGAACCAGGACGAGCGCTTCTCGCTTGGCGAATGGAGCACACTTTCCACCGGTTCGCCGGTGCTGAAAGGTGCGATGGCGGTCTTCGACTGCGTCGTCGAGGAAGCGCGCGACTTCGCGACCCATCGTGTCCTTTTTGGCAAGGTGACAGGCCTTGCAACGGGCGATAGTCTCGATCCGCTCATCTATTTCAACAGGTCGTACCGCGCCTGATGCGCTTGCGGCCGAACCCCCTGGGAGGAGGGTCATGAAGGCGCCCACGCAGCCACAATCCATCGACGAAACGCTGGACCTGCTCCAGAGCCAGAACTACGTGGCCGACCGCGCGCTGGCGACCGTGCTGTTTCTCGCCCTGCGCATGAAGCGGCCGCTTTTCCTGGAAGGCGAGGCGGGCGTCGGCAAGACCGAGATCGCCAAGGTTCTGGCCGGCGCGCTGGGACGCGATCTCATCCGGCTGCAATGCTATGAAGGGCTCGACGTCTCCTCGGCGGTCTATGAGTGGAACTATGCCGCCCAGATGATCGAAATCCGGATGGACGAAGCGGCGGGCGAAACCGACCGCGACGCGATGGAGAAGAACGTCTTCTCCGAAAAGCACCTGATCCGCCGGCCGGTGCTGCAGGCGCTGGAGCAGGGCATCAACGGCGCGCCGGTTTTCCTGATCGACGAACTGGACCGCACCGACGAGGCCTTCGAGGCCTTCCTGCTGGAAATCCTGTCGGACTACCAGGTCACCGTGCCGGAACTGGGCACGATCAAGGCCGCCGAACCGCCCATCGTCATCATCACGACCAACCGCACACGCGAGATCCACGATGCGCTGAAGCGGCGCTGCCTCTATCATTGGGTCGATTATCCGACAGCCGAGCGGGAACTGGAAATCGTCGCCCGCAAGGCGCCCGGCGCCAACCAGCGGCTTTCGGCCGAGGTGGTCGCCTTCATCCAGAAGCTGCGCGAGATGGACCTGTTCAAGGTGCCGGGCGTGGCGGAGACCATCGACTGGGCCTCGGCGCTGACCGAGCTGGACAAGGTGGCGCTCGACCCGGAAACGGTGTCCGATACGATCGGGGTTCTCCTGAAATACCAGGACGACATCGCGCGCATCCAGCAGGGCGAAGGCCATCGCATCCTCAAGGAGGTCAAGCAGGAACTTTCCAGCGCGGAATGATGCCATGAGCGAAGCCCCCGCCGAGAAGAGACTGCCGAATGCCGCCAAGCCGGACGGGCGGATCGCCGACAATATCGTCTATTTCGCGCGCACGCTGCGCAAGGCCGGCATGCGCGTCGGCCCGGCCTCCATCGTGGAGGCCATCGCCGCGGTGGAGGCGGCGGGCATCGGTTCGCGCGATGATTTCTACTGGACGCTGCATGCGGTCTTCGTGAAGCGGCGTGAGGACCGGCCGGTTTTCGACGAGGCATTCCGGCTCTACTGGCGCTCGCGCGAGCTGATCGAGAAGATGATCGCGATGTTCTCGCCGCAGGCGGCGCCCAACCGTGAGCCGGAAAAGCAGCGACCGGGCGAAAGCCGCGTTTCGCAGGCCATGTTCGAAGGCCGCGAGAAGGACCGTCCGTTGCAGGAGCAGCCGGAAATCGAGGTGGATGCCCGTTTCACCTTTTCAGGCAACGAGGTGCTGCGCCAGAAGGACTTTGCCCAGATGACGGCAAAGGAACTGGATGAGGCACGCCAGGCGCTGATGACGCTGCACATGCCCTTCGACATGGTCAAGACGCGGCGCTTCCGGCCCGATGCGCGGGGACGGCGGCACGATCCGCGGGCGACCATGCGCGCGGCCATGCGCACGGGCGGGGATTTCATCCTGCCGAAGTTCCGCTCGCCGCGGGAGGTGCATCCGCCGCTGGTGGTGCTGGCCGACATTTCCGGCTCGATGAGCCAGTACACGCGCATCTTCCTGCATTTCATGCATGCGCTGACAGCCAGGCGGCGCAAGGTACACACCTTCGTTTTCGGGACCCGCCTGACCAACCTGACACGCTCGATGCGCTATCGCGATCCTGACGAGGCGCTGGCGGAATGTTCCGATCTGGTGAAGGACTGGTCCGGCGGTACCCGGATCGGCGAGGCGCTGCACACGTTCAACCGGCTGTGGTCGCGCCGGGTGCTTTCGCAGGGCGCGGTGGTCCTGCTGATCACCGACGGGCTGGAGCGCGACGAGATCGGCAGCCTGGAAACGGAGATGGAGCGGCTGCACAAGTCGTGCCGCCGGCTGGTCTGGCTCAACCCGCTGCTGCGCTTCGACGGGTTCGAGGCGCGCGCGCGCGGCGTGAAGGCCATGCTTCCGCATGTTGACGAATTCCGCGCGGTGCACAACCTTGAAGCCCTTGGCGATCTCGTGGCCAGCCTCGGGTCGGCAGGGACGCGCGATGCCGATCCGCGGCGCTGGCTCCAGGCAGTGGAGCAGGTGGCTGCGGGATAGGGCCGGGGAGGGCCTCCTGATGAGCGAAACGACGGTACTGGACGAAGCCCGCGATCCGCTGATCATCGCGGAAAACTGGATGAAGGACGGCAAGGCCGTGGCCATTGCCACGGTGATGGAAACATGGGGTTCGGCGCCGCGCCCCGTCGGCAGCCATCTCGTCATCAACGAGGATGCCGATTTCGAGGGATCGGTGTCCGGGGGCTGCGTTGAAGGGGCGGTTGTCGCCGAGGCGATGGACATCCTTGAGAGCGGCGAGCCGCGCATGCTGGAATTCGGCGTGGCCGACGAGACGGCCTGGCGGGTGGGCCTTTCCTGCGGCGGGCGCATCCGTGTTTATGTGGAACGGCTGGGCTGACGCATCATGGATCCGTTGAACCTGAAGAAACTGAATGCCGCGCGGCGGGCCCGGCAGGCCGTGGCGCTGGTGACGTCGATCGCCGACGGGCGCGACCGGATCGTGCATGAGGGCGATCCGGTGGGCGGTGAACTCGGCGAGGCCCTGGCCAGGGCCTTCCGGTCGGGGAAATCGGGCATGGTGACGGCCGACGGGGCGGAATTCTTCATCAACGTCCATCTGCCACCGGCGCGCATCGTGGTGATTGGTGCCGTCCATATCTCGCAGGCGCTGGCCCCCATGGCGAAGATCGCCGGTTTCGACATCGAGATCATCGACCCGCGTACCGCCTTTGCCAGCCCGGAGCGCTTCGAGGGCGTGACGCTGCATGCCGACTGGCCGCAGAACGTGCTGCCGGAGCGGCCGTTCGACGCCTGGACGGCAGTGGCGGCTGTGACGCACGATCCCAAGATCGACGATCCGGCGCTGGAAGCGGCCCTGAAGGCCGATTGCTTCTATATCGGTGCGCTCGGCAGCCGGAAGACGCATGCCCGGCGTGTCGAACGGCTGACGCAGGGCGGTTTCCCGGAAGAACAGATCAACCGGATCGCCGCACCCATCGGACTCGATATCGGGGCAGCCAGTCCGGCGGAAATCGCGGTTGCCGTCCTTGCCCAGATCATCCGCGCGCTGCGGACCAGGGGACTGGCCGCGCCGCGTGCGCCCAAGGGGGAAGCGGCGTGAAGTTCGGTCCGCTTGCCGTCGCGCAGGCCCGGGGCGCGGTGCTGGCTCATGGCATTCAGGCCGGTGACAAGCGGCTGCGCAAGGGCACGGTCATCGATGCGGAAATCCAGGCGGTGCTGACGCGGGCGGGGATCGGAACCGTGATCGCCGCTCAACTTGCCGCCGGCGACACCGGAGAGGACGAAGCGGCTGCCCGCCTCGCCGGCGCCTTGCGCATCGGCGGCTGCACGCCGCGCCCGCCTGCAACAGGCCGGGTGAACATCCATGCCGACCATGACGGTGTCTTCACCGTCTCCCGTGCGCTGGTGGACGCGATCAACCGGATCGACCCGGCCATCACGCTCGCCACCGTTCCCGACCATGCAGCCGTTCGTGAAGGCCAGATGGTGGCGACGGTGAAGATGATTCCGTTCGCGGTTTCCCGGCAGCATCTGGAAGCGGCGGAAGCCGTTGCATCCGGTGAAAGCGTCTTCTCCGTTCACGGCTACACGCCGCGTCTTGCGGGCCTGGTCCAGACGGAACTGCCGACGGTCAAGACGTCGGTGCTTGCCAAGACGGCTGGCCTGACGGCGGGCCGGCTGGCACGCTCCGGCTCGCGTCTGGGCCGTGAATTGCGTTGTGCGCACGATGCCGGAGCGGTCGCGCAGGCGCTCGGCGACCTGAAGCGCGACCATGACCTTCTCATCGTCTTCGGGGCTTCGGCGATGGCCGATTTCGACGACGTCATTCCCGCAGCAATCCGCATGGCGGGCGGGCGTGTGGAGCGGGCCGGGATGCCGGTCGATCCCGGCAACCTGCTGGTTCTGGGCTGGATCGGCGATACGCCGGTCATCGGCGCACCGGGCTGTGCGCGCAGTCCGAAGGAAAATGGCTTCGACTGGGTGCTCGACCGGCTGATGGCCGGCCTGCCGGTGACCGACCGGATCATTGCCGGGATGGGTGTCGGGGGGCTGCTGATGGAAATTGCCAGCCGACCGCAGCCGCGCGAGCGCGCGCGTTCGCCGGAGGTGCCGGCGATTGACGGAGTCGTGCTCGCCGCCGGCCAGTCGCGGCGCATGGGGCCATCCAACAAGCTGCTTTCGGTCTTCGATGGGGAGCCCCTGATCCGGCGCACCGTGCGGGCGGCCCTTGAATCGGGCGCGTTGCGCAGCGTGAGCGTTGTCACCGGCCACGAGGCGGAACGCATCGCGGCGGCGCTGGAAGGGCTGGATGTCCGCATCGTGCACAATCGCGACCACGCAACGGGCATGGCGTCATCGCTGAAAGCCGGGCTGGCCGGGCGGGCGCAGGACGATGCAAGCGTCATGATCCTGCTGGGCGACATGCCGGGGATCGGGCCGGCGGAAATCCGTGCGCTTGCGAAGGCGCATGATGGCGGGCAGGTGGTTCGCGCCGCCCATGGCGGACAGCGCGGCAATCCGGTCATCCTGCCGGCGCGGGTGGTGGCGCGTGTGCCGCTGCTGGAAGGCGATACCGGCGCGCGGCACCTGATCGAGGCTTACGGACTGGAGGTGAGGGACGTGGATCTGGGCGCGGCGGCACTGACGGATGTCGATACGCCGGAAGCACTGGCGGCCGCCGGTGGTGTTCAATCCACGATTTCTGTTAAATGAACTTTGGAAATACATTAACAAAACACAAAGCATAAAGTTCTTCTGGCTGCGTAAATCTTTTATTTACCATGAATTACAAGGCTTTGTTAAGCCTGCCGGCACTACGGCTTCGTGCAGGCAGGGTTACAGGTAAAGTGAAGACGTCCGGCGACAAGCCGGGCCCGATTCATGGCGCCGACTCCTATGCCGTCAACAATCCCGGCATACCGGGATGCCCGCAAGGGCTGTCAAAGGAGTATAAAATGAAGTCTTTCCAGAAAATTCTCGTTGCTGCAGCGGTTCTGGCACCTGTCCAGTCTTTCGCGGCGTCCGGCGATGTTCCGTTCAACGGTACGATTGTCGATACCTGTGTCATCACGGTCGGCTCCGGCGGTACGATCACGCCGAATTCCGCCTATACCGTGTTGAGCTCGAAAGAGGCGGGCGGCACCTCGGGCCGGGCTGCGCTGCTGGTGACCGGCAATTCCTATTCGGTGACCGCCGAAGCGCCAACGGCCTGGTCGACGGCGCCTGCTTCCGCTTCGTCGGCGACGTTCGCCTCCGAATATGACCTGTCGGGCGCGAACACGGCCGCCAATGTTACCGGGTCCACGGCGACGCGACTGGCCAACGGCACGACGAATGTCAATGTCGACCTGACCGCCACACTGCCGTCCGGAAACTACGAGGCCGGCAATTATCGCGCGGTCGTCGTGTTGCGCTGCGAGTAAGCGTCTGACCGGGGCGAAGACGCCCGAACAGGATCGAGGACAATCATGACCACATCCAGACTGTTGACCGGCGTCTTCGCGCTGGCGCTGTTGCCGTGCGCGGCCGCAGCCCAATCCATGTCGCCGATGCGCGCCGAAGTTCAGAGTTTCACCGACTCCTTCGCTGTGCGTGTCTATCCGGCGAACCCTTACCAGCACCGGATCCGTATCGAGGTGAAGGTCTATGACCAGAACTTCAGGGAGATCGAGGGTGCGATAGCGTCGCCTTCCGTCTTCACCCTCGGTTCGCGGTTTGCCCGTCCGGTCACCGTGATGGTGCCGTTCGACGGCGAGGCGCAACGCAAGGTCCGGATCTGTACCGAATCCGTTCCTTTTCCGGGGCAGACCACAACCATCAAGGCACAAATATGCGGAAAATTTCTTGGCAAACGGCTTTGACAAGCGCGGCCACGGGGCTGCTTGCGCTTTGCGTGCAGCCCGCATGGGCCGATGACGTCAATTACATCTCTCAGAACATCCAGGGCTTCAACCTGCCGGGTGTGCAGCTTCCGCAAGGGGCGGACGAGGTGCGCGCGGCGGACGGAACGACCTGCCGCTCGGCGGTGTCGGGAAATGGCGCCTATCTCGATGTCGGCGTCATCGGTACGCCGAAGTCGTCGGGGGCGGGCGGTTCCACGGCATCGGCCTATGGGCGGATCGTCATTCCGCTGAGCCGCAGCCCCAAGCGCCTCGACTGCTCGCAGCTCTATGCGCTGGAAGTGGAGCGGTTGAAGATGGAGCTTCGCCTGATGCAGATGGGCCTCGGCACCCAGGCGGCGGCAACCGATCCGGTCACCACTGCGTCGACGGAAGGCAAAGGTCGTTTGAACGGCAAGGCCGGGGGCGGCTCGTCGTGGGCCGATGAAGGCTGGACGACGAAGGGGCGGCAATGAGTTCGGGAATGGCGCTTGCAGCGGAAACAGCGGCGCGGGGGTGTTGCATCGGCAATCGCCTTTGGTTCAACATGCCGCCATGGTTCGCGCTGCCTTCCTTGCCACTGTCCTGTGCCTTGCTTCCGTTCTTCCGGCCGGCGCGCTGGAACTCGCGCCACACAAGGACCGGCTGTTTGCCTATCCGGCATTGCTGGAGGGCAGCGCGCCGCCGGCCTATCGCATTGTCGATTACCGGGAGATGCGTGATATCAACGGGCGCGACGCGGTCCCCGAACGGCGGGTGAAGGACGAGTATGTCTCTCTTTCCTTCGCCAGCCAGCGGGCCGATCTCGTGCTCAAGACCGGGGGGCTGTCGATTGCCCATGTCGCGGCCGGGCGGCGCAGCAAGGCAAGCCTGGTCGTCATCTACCTGCACGGGCAGGGCGGCACCCGCATCCAGGGCGTTGCCGACTACACGTTCGGCGGCAATTTCAACCGGGTCCAGAACCTGGTGACAGCGGCCGGCGGGCTTTATCTTTCCCTCGATCTTTCCGATTTCGAGAGCCGCGGCGCGGCAGAGGTCAAGGCGCTGGCAGACCACTATCTCCAGGCCTCGCCGGGCGCGCGCGTTTTTCTTGCCTGCGGTTCCATGGGCGGGCAATTGTGCTGGCGGCTGGCCCGCGACGGCGAGGTGGTTCGCCGCATGGGCGGGATGATGTTGCTGGGCTCCATGTGGGACGATGCGTTCACGGGCAGTGCGGCCTTTCGCGCGCGTGTGCCGGTTCTTTTCGGACATGGCAGCCGCGACACGGTCTTTCCCGTCGAACGCCAGGAAGCCTTTTTCCGCTCGATCCTGAAGACGGCACCGGACTATCCGGCCCGCTTCGTGCGTTTCGAAACGGGTACGCATGGCACGCCCATCCGCATGACGGACTGGCGGGAAACACTGAACTGGATGCTGAACAACTGATCCCCGGGAGGACATGACATGACGGGCCATATCGACCCTGCGCGCGAAACCTTTGGCGAATTCCGCCGCATGGACCGGGAGGGTCCGATTCACATGCTCAACCTCGTGCGCCTGCGCGACGAGGCCGCCTATCCCGATGGCCGCGCGGCAACGGGGGCAGAAGCCTATGCCGCCTATGGCCGGGAAAGCGGGCCGATCTTCCGGGGTGTCGGCGGCCGCATCGCGTGGAGCGGGGCGTTCGAATTGATGCTGATCGGCCCGGCCGAGGAGCGCTGGGATATCTGTTTCATCGCAGAATACCCGTCCGTTCAGGCCTTCGTGGACATGGTGAAGAACCCGGACTACCAGAAGGCGGTGGTTCACCGGCAGGCGGCCGTGCTCGATTCACGCCTCATACGGCTGGAGCCGCGCCATTCCGGCGAAGGTTTCGGAGAGTGAATTCGCGAATCCCTGCAAAAGGTTGTAGCCGGTTGCGAAGATTCTGAATCAGGGTGCGGAATCCTTGTCGAAAACAAGGATTCCGTCATCCGCTTCGTCCATCGTCGGGTCCACCTCGTAGCGGACCAGCGTGAAGTCGCCGTCACGGAAGATCCATTTCCCTGATGACCAGGCATCGCCCAGGCCGCGCCATTTGGCAAAGGACGTGATCGAGAGCGTTTGCGGATCGTATTGCGCGTTGATGAGTTGCGTGACGGCCTTGTAGCCGATGACCTGCATGGAATCGAGTTCGGCGGACCCGGCATCGAGGTAGCGGATGTCGAGTTCCGGTTCCGCGAAGGCAAGCGCGCGCAGCCCCTCTGTCTCGTCCCGCAGATAGAAGACATCGACGATGTTGTAGGCAGCGTGGCGGCAGGTGAAGCCATAGAGCCAGGCGCGCCGCCTGGGTGCGTCGGCCGCATCGCTGATGTGGTTGTATTCGATCGGCCAGACTTGCGGTCCGTCTTGTGACGCCGCCATGTCGCACGCGCCGGCCCATTCGGCTTCGAACCGCTTGCGCACCGCTTCCAGCCGCTGCCGGGCGGCGTCGGGCGGTTCGCCAATGCCACAGGTGGCCGGAACGGCTTCTTCGAAAGGCGCATCCGCGACGGCCAGGCGCGCACCCTCGAAGGCCATTGGCCGGTAGGGCTCGCCCTGGATCTGCGGGTTGGCCAGACGGGCGACATAACAGCCGGAGAAAACCGTTTCGCTGCCATCCGTGCCGATGGCGCGGATGGCGACGGGCACATGCCAGCGGGTGGTGCCGGCGGCCGCATCGGCTTCGGCAGGTCCGGTGCGCACATCGACGGCCCCTGTGCCTTCGAAGCCGGCGACATAGGTGTCGAAATCCGGCGACGGCTTGGTTTCGAAATAGGACCATGCCCGCGCGTATTCCCGGTTTGAGAGCGCGTTGTACAGGCTTTCGACGAGCCGCTCCGGCGTGGATCGGTCGTCGACATAGCCGGCATTGGCGGGCGCGAGCGCCAGCACGGACATTGCCAGGGCAAGGAACGGGGCCAGGGGAAGGAACGGGGTCAGGGCAACGAACGGGCGCGAGGGGCCAAACATGCAAAATCTCCGGTCATCGACCGCAGAAGTGTCAGGCGCGGACCGCGCCTTGGCAAGAGCGCAGGGCGTTTCTTTTTCACGAGGTCGGGAGTGGTGAGGACAAACGAAAACGGCGCCAGCGAGGGAGGAGGTTCGCTGACGCCGCTTTTCGCACACGGCCCTGGGAGGAGGATGGGCCGTCTGGTCTCACCGGCCATGGGAGGAGGATTGGCCGGAGGAGAAGGCTGAAACTTCGACTTGTCGCCGCCGCTTCGTTGTGCTGAATATGCTTATTGTTGTGCATTGCAACAATAGCTGATTGTGCATTGCAGCCATGCGTCAATCGCATGGCTGAATTTCTGGCCTGTCCGGCTTACCAGCCGGAAAAGCGAGCGCGCAGGATTTCGCGCTGACGCCGTTCCAGTTCCGCCAGGGAACCCGATTGGGCGAGCCACGCTTCCTGTGTGGAGCGGGCGCGAGCGGTGGTGAACAGCGATGTAATCCGTTTCATGAGCATGGGATTTCTTCCTTCTCGTTGATGGCGCGGAGATAGCGCTTTTGCTGCGCTGCAACAAGAAGGGTTTCTGCACATCAGCCATGCAAATGCCGCATGACAGTGCATGAAAAACAGGCAGAAACCGGCCCGGTATTCTCACCTGGAACAAGCTGTTCGGGCAGCAGGCGATTCAGCCGTCTTTTGCCAGCATGTCCGTCATCTGGTCGCGCATGATGAATTTCTGCGGTTTGCCCGTGATCGTCATGGGCAATTCTTCCACGATACGGACATGGGCGGGGATCTTGTAATGGGCGATCTGGCCCTGGCAGTAGGCCCTGATCGCCTCCGGCTCGATGGTCTCGCCGGGTGCCGGAATGATCCAGGCGCAGACGATTTCGCCATATTTCTCGTCCGGCACGCCGAAAACCTGTACCGCGCTCACCTTGGGGTGGCGGAAAAGGAATTCCTCGATCTCGCGGGGATAGATGTTCTCGCCGCCACGGATGATCATGTCCTTGACGCGGCCCGTGATCGTGCAGAAGCCTTCCGCGTCAATGCGGGCGAGGTCGCCGGTATGCATCCAGCCGTCGCGGATCGATTCGGCCGTGCGCTCCGGTTCGTCCCAGTAGCCGAGCATGACGGAATAGCCCTTCGTGCACAGTTCACCCTGTTCGCCGACGGGCAGGGTCTCGCCGCTCTCGTTGACGATCCTGACTTCGAGATGCGGATGGATGCGGCCGACGGTGGCGCAGCGCTTGTCGGTCGGATCGTCGACGAAGCTCTGGAAGGAAACCGGCGAGGTTTCGGTCATGCCGTAGCAGATGGTGACTTCCGGCATGTTCATGTCGGCATTGACGCGGCGCATCACCTGTTCGGGGCAGGGCGCGCCGGCCATGACGCCGGTTCGCATGGCGGAAAGATCGCGCGGCTTTGCCTTCAGCGATTCCAGCATGGCGATGAACATGGTCGGCACGCCATAGCAGGCGGTGCATTTTTCCGCTTCCAGCGCATCGAGCGTCGGTTCGGCTTCGAAGCCCTCGCCGGGGAAGATCATGGCCGCACCGTAAGCCACGCAGCCCAGAACGCCCATGACCATGCCGAAGCAATGGTAGAGCGGTACCGGAATGCACAGCCGGTCAGCTTCGGTCAGATTGATCCGGCCGGTGACGAAACGGGCATTGTTGACGATGTTGCGATGGGTGAGCGTCGCGCCCTTCGGTGCGCCAGTGGTGCCGGAGGTGAACTGGATGTTGATGGGATCGTTCGGCGCCAGCGTCGCGGTGATGCCATCGAGGCGCGCCGCCTCGGCCGCCCCGCCCATCGCCATCAGGCGGGGAAAGGGCAGGATGCCGGGGCCGGCGTCGTCGGCCATGGCGATGACCCATTTAAGGTGCGGCAGGTTCTTCGCCTGAAGCCCGCCCGGCTCGCTCGCCGCCAGTTCCGGGGCAAGCGTGCGGAGCATTCCGATATAGTCGGATGTCTTGAAGCGCTCGGCCGTGACCAGTGCCTTGCAGCCGACCTTGTTGAGCGCGAATTCCAGCTCCGAGAGACGGTAGGCCGGATTGATGTTGACGAGGATGAGGCCGATGCGCGCGGTGGCGAATTGCGTCAGCACCCATTCATGGCGATTGGGCGACCAGACCCCGACACGGTCGCCTTTCTCAAGGCCGAGCGCCAGCAAGGCGGCGGCAAGGCGATCGACCTCTTCGGCAAATTGCGACCAGGTGCGGCGGATGCCCTGGGCGCGAAATATGGCCGCTTCGCGATCGGGAAACCGGGCAACCGTCTCGGCCAGCACCTGCGGGATCGTCTTTTCCCAGAGCGGTTCATCGACCGGGCCGATGACATGGGAAATGCCGCCAAGCGGTGCGCCGAAGGGCCGTGCTGCTTCACCCGGTTGCGTGTCGATCTGGTTCATGGGTCTGCCTCCCGTCTGGACCGGACCGGTCGTACCCGGTCTCGATTGGCGTTTTGGCAGGGATGTTGCGATCCGCCGGCCGGGATGTCCAGTGGCGAAAAGGCGAAACCGTACGCGTCTTGCGCTGCGGCCGCCTTGCGCGTCAGTAGCGGATGGTGGCGACGGCGCGCAGTTCGGCGGCCGTGGCCGCGGGAAAGCCGAAGAACTCCAGATAGGCCGGGATTTGCTCGAACAGCATGTCGGTTCCGACCTGGGTCATGCAGCCGCGGGCGCGGGCGGCGGCCAGAAAGGGCGTTTCCTCCTGCTTCATCACCACTTCGCCGACGAAGGTGGACGGCGCGACCCTGTCCATGTCCACCGGAAGCGGATCGCCCTCGTTCATGCCCAGTGGGGTGGCATTGACGACGATGTCGTGGCCGGCCGGATCGCCGGAGCCGGTGGCGACGTCGAGGGCGGGATAATGCGCCTTCAGGCTGGCGGCGAGCCGGTTCGCGCTGTCCTGGCGTGTATCAAGGAGGCAGAGCCGCGCGGCGCCTGCCTTTGCCAGCGATGCCGCAATGGCGGAGCCGACGCCGCCCGAGCCGACGACGAGCGCTGACATGCCCTTGATGACGCGGCCCTTGGCGCGCATGCCGCGCACGAAGCCCTCGCCATCGAACATGTCGCCGATGAGACGCCCGTCCGCGTTGCGGCGCACGGCGTTGCAGGAGCCGCACACCTTCACCGTCGTGCTTGCCTCGTCCAGCAGATCGACCACGGACATCTTGTGCGGCATGGTGATGAGCGCGCCTGCGATGTTGCGCATGCGGAAGACGAGCGGGAGGAAGGCGGCGAAATCCTCCGCTTCGCAGCCCATGGGTACGACCACGGCGTCGATGTCACGGGATTCGAACCACGGATTGTAGATCATCGGCGCCTTGAAGCTTTCGGTCGGCACGCCGAGATGGGCGAGAAAGCGGGTATGTCCTGAAATGACCATGGTGTTCGCTCGTTTCCGGCCGCCGGTCAGCCGAGCAGCGTGCCCATGCGGCGCACCGCCAGTTCGTAGCCCTCGACGCCGAAGCCTGCCATGACCGCATCGGCGCGGTGCGAGACATAGGAGTGGTGGCGGAAGGCTTCGCGCTTGTGAACCTGGGAAATATGGATCTCGATCACCGGACCCTCGAAGGCGTTCAGCGCATCCAGAATGGCCACGGAGGTGTGCGTGAAGGCCGCCGGATTGATGATGATACCGCCTGCCTGTTCGCGGGCCTCGTGGATCCAGTCGATGATCTGATGCTCGGCATTGGATTGCAGCAGGCGGATCTCCAGGCCGAACGACGAGGCGACATCGCGGCAGCGCGCCTCGACATCGGCCAGTGTCTCGCGGCCATAGATCTCGGGCTGGCGCTTGCCGAGCAGGTTCAGGTTGGGACCGTTGAGAATGTAGACGAGCCTGGACAAGGAGCGTGCCTTTCGTTGCCGGGTTTCCTGTTCGCGGCCAAGGCGGCAGCGTCTCGACGGCATAGCCGCAATCGCGCCGGTTTCCAAGACGGGGCACGCACGGTGGCGCCGGCTCGTCTCAGCCGGCGGCCTCGACGGGATAGGCGGCTTCCCCGGTCTCCCCGGCCAGTCCCGCGCGAATGAGATCCCAGAGCCGGGCCGCAAGCGGGCTCGGCGCGTGATTCTTGCGTGCGATCAGGTGATAGGGATTGACGATGATCGGCTCGTCCGGTTCGAGGCGTGCGAAGCCGCTGGCCGCACCGCCGGCGCCGATGAGATCGGCCACTTCCCGCGAAACCGGGGCGATGGCATCGGTGGAGGCCAGGTAGGCGATCATCACCAGCAGCGAGGTGGAATTGACGATCTCGCGCGGCAGGGAAATGCCCTTGGCGATGAAGGCCTCTTCGACGGCCTGGCGCATGGGAGTGTGCGGCGCCTGGATGACCCATTCATAGCCCTCCAGCGCATCGAGGGTCACCGTTCTTGCCCGGTGAAGCGGATGGCCGCGACGAATCATGAAGTGAATGACCTCGACCCGGCCACGGCGGACGATGAACTGGCGGGCATCGGTGCCGGGGGGCACACGCGAGAGAACGAAATCGTAGTCGCCGCGCAACAGGCCGTCGATCAGGACGTCGCTCGGCGCCACATCGATATGGATGTCGGCGCGGTCGGCATCGCGCTTGAGTTGCTGGATGGCGGGCACCACATGGGCCACGGCACCGCCGGTGACGGAGCCGACGCGGATGGTGCCGGCGCGGCCAGCCCCCACCGCCTCCACTTCACGGGCCGTCTGTTCCATGCCGTTGAGCAGGGTGACCGCATTGCGGGCGAGGATTTCGCCCATGGGCGTCACGGACATGCCCTTCGGATGGCGAAGGAAGGCAGGCGCGCCCATGGTGCGCTCAATGGCCGCGAGAAGCCGCGAGGCGGCAGGCTGTGTCATGCCGAGCTGTTCGGCGGCGAGCGCGAGCTGGCCGGTTTCGGCAATGGCCCGGACAAGGCGGAAATCGCGGATCTGAAGGCGGTTGACGAGATTTTGCATTCAACTGCTTATCGGGATTGGTATGCAGATTGTCAATCTGTGCAATTGAAATGCAAGCGGTACGGTCCTTAACCTGCCTGCCGGATCGAAACGGTCCGCCAACATGGCGCGCATGGCTGACCCCATACCAACGGCGGCGCGCGCCGTTCTCTCGGGAGGAATTCGATGAGGAAACTGATTTCCGTCATGGCGTCGCTTGTCGTCGGCGCCAGCGTGCTGGCCGGCCCGGCCATGGCGCAGGACAAGGGTACCGTAGGCATCGCGATGCCGACGAAGTCATCGGCGCGCTGGATTTCCGACGGCGATTCGATGGTCAAGCAATTCCAGGAGGCCGGCTACGAAACCGATCTCCAGTATGCCGAAGACGACATTCCCAACCAGCTCGCCCAGATCGAGAACATGATCACCAAGGGCGTCGATGTGCTGGTGATTGCGGCCATCGACGGCACGACGCTTTCCAATGCGCTGGAGAACGCGGCCGCCTCGGGCATCAAGGTCATCGCCTATGACCGCCTCATCCGCGACAGCGGGAATGTCGACTATTATGCCACGTTCGACAATTTCAAGGTTGGCGTGCAGCAGGCCACCTCGCTGGTCGAGGGGCTGAAGGAACGCTTCCCCGACACCAAGCCATGGAACGTGGAACTGTTCGGCGGCTCGCCGGACGACAACAACGCCTATTTCTTCTACAACGGCGCGATGAGCGTGCTGCAGCCGATGATCGATTCCGGCGATGTGGCCATTCCCTCGGGCCAGACGGGCATGGATACGGTCGGCACACTGCGCTGGGATGGCGCGGTGGCGCAGGCGCGCATGGACAACCTGCTGTCGGCCAACTACACCGACAAGCAGGTGCATGGCGTGCTTTCACCCTATGACGGCCTCTCCATCGGCATCCTGTCCTCGCTCAAGGGCGTGGGCTACGGCTCCGGCGACCTCAAGATGCCGATCGTGACCGGCCAGGATGCGGAAGTGCCTTCGGTCAAGTCGATCCTGGCGGGCGAGCAGTATTCCACGATCTTCAAGGACACCCGCGAACTGGCCCGCGTGACCGTGGGCATGGTGGATGCCCTGCTGCAGGGCAGCGAGCCGGAAATCAACGACACGTCGACCTATGACAACGGCGTCAAGGTGGTTCCCTCCTACCTGCTGGAGCCGGTGGCGGTCGACAAGTCGAACTGGGAGAAGATCCTGATCGATTCCGGTTACTACACCATGGACCAGATCAAGTGACGGCTTCTGCCTGAAGGCATGAAGCGCCCGCGCGGGGGTCTCCTGCGCGGGTTGCCGTCTTGCGGCATCCTCCACAAACCGGGGCTTGAACCATGGCGACGCTGCTCGAAATGCGGTCGATCACCAAGACCTTTCCCGGCGTCAAGGCGCTGGACACGGTGAACCTCACCGTCGAGGAAGGCGAAATCCACGCGCTTGTCGGCGAGAACGGGGCCGGCAAATCCACCCTCATGAAGGTCCTGTCGGGGGTCTATCCGGCCGGCTCCTATGAGGGCGACATCGTCTATGACGGCACGGTCGCCGCCTTTTCCGGCATTGCCGACAGCGAGAATGTCGGCATCATCATCATTCACCAGGAACTGGCGCTGGTGCCGCTGCTCTCGATCGCCGAAAACCTGTTTCTGGGCAACGAGCGCGCCGCTGGCGGCCTGATCGACTGGCGCGAGACCTTCCGGCGCACCGAGGCGCTGCTCCGGAAAGTGGGACTGGCCGAGGCCCCGGGCACGCTGGTGGACAAGCTGGGCGTGGGCAAGCAGCAGCTCGTCGAAATCGCCAAGGCCCTGTCGAAGGACGTGCGGCTGCTGATCCTCGACGAACCGACGGCGGCATTGTCGGAAAGCGACAGCCAGGCGCTGCTCGACCTTCTGCTCGAACTCAAGACGCAGGGCGTCACCTCGATCATCATCAGTCACAAGCTGAACGAGGTGCGCCGCATCGCCGACCGGGTCACCGTGATCCGCGACGGCTCGACGATCTCGACGCTGGACGCCCGGCGCGAGGCGATCACCGAGGACCGAATCGTGCGCGACATGGTGGGACGCGACATGGCGCATCGCTACCCCGAGCGCGAGCGCCGCGCCGGTGACGTGATCTTCGAAGTGCGCAACTGGAATGTCTGGCATCCCGAACATGCCGACCGGCAGGTGATCCGCGATGTCGGCCTGACCGTGAGGGCAGGGGAAGTGGTGGGGATCGCAGGGCTGATGGGCGCCGGACGCACCGAACTTGCGATGAGCGTTTTCGGGCGCTCCTACGGGCGCAACATTTCCGGCGATGTGCTGATCCGCGGCAAGCCCGTGGACGTTTCGAGGGTGGACCGGGCGATCTCCGCGGGCCTTGCCTATGTCACCGAGGACCGCAAGTCGCTCGGCCTCGTGCTCGACGAGACCATCCAGCGCAACATCACGCTGACCAACCTGCCGGCGGTCTCGAGCAACGGCGTCATCTCGGAATCGTCCGAAACGCGGGTCGCGGAGAAATATCGCGGCGCGATGAACATCCGCACGCCGTCGGTCTTCCAGAAGGTGGTCAACCTTTCGGGCGGCAACCAGCAGAAGGTCGTGCTGTCGAAATGGCTGTTCGCGGAACCGGACGTGCTGATCCTCGACGAGCCGACGCGCGGCATCGATGTCGGCGCCAAATTCGAGATCTACAGCATCATCAACGAGCTGTCGGCGCAGGGCAAGGGTGTGCTGATGATCTCGTCGGAAATGCCGGAAATGCTGGGCATGTGCGACCGCATCTATGTCATGAACGAGGGCGAATTCGTGGGCGAACTGAGCACCGCGGAGGCCAGCCAGGAGCGTATCATGTCGCTCATCGTCACGGAAGAACGGGAGGCAGTTTGAAATGGACGCGGTTCACGAATCCGGCGGCGAGACTGGCATGGCGAAGGGCAAGCCCCCGGGTATCGGCGCCTATCTCGTCAGGCACATGCGCGAATACGGACTGCTCTTCGCGCTCATCGCCATCATGGTGTTCTTCCAGATCGTGACGGACGGCACGCTGCTGCGGCCGGTGAACATCACGAACCTGCTGCTGCAGAACTCCTACATCGTCATCATGGCGCTCGGCATGCTGATCGTCATCGTGTCGGGCAATATCGACCTGTCGGTCGGCTCGGTGATGGGCTTCATCGGCGCGCTGGCGGCGGTGATGATCGTCAATTTCGATCAGCCGGTGTCGGTCACGATCATCACCTGCATCGTTGCGGGCGGACTCATCGGCGCGGCCCAGGGCTATTGGGTGGCCTATTGGAAAATCCCCTCCTTCATCGTGACGCTGGCGGGCATGCTGGTCTTTCGCGGGCTGTCGCTCTGGCTTCTGGAGGGCCAGTCGGTCGGCCCCTTCCCGCGGGAATTCCAGGTGATCGCCAACGGCTTCGTTCCGGACATCTTCCCGGCGGGACTGGGCGAGACGCTGGCGGGAATTTTCGATGCCCGCAAGGTCAATGTGCTGGCACTGTTTTCCGGCGCCGCCATCGTCGCGGTGATCCTGTGGCTGGGCATGCGCCAGCGCGCGCGCAACAAGGCTTACGGCATCGAGGACGAACCGCGCAGCTTCTTCATCGCGCGCAATGCCATCGTCGCGTTCGCGCTGATCTTCATCATGTACAAGCTGTCGACCTTCCGGGGCCTGCCGAACGTGCTGCTCACCATGGGCGTGCTGACGATCATCTATGCCTTCATCACGGAAAAGACGGTGATCGGGCGGCGGGTCTACGCGCTGGGCGGCAACGAGAAGGCGGCCAAGCTTTCGGGCATCAAAACCGAGCGGCTGACCTTCCTGGCCTTTGTCAACATGGGTGTTCTGGCGGCCATTGCCGGCCTCGTCTTCGCGGCGCGCTTGAACACCGCAACGCCGAAGGCCGGTTTCGCACTGGAACTGGACGTGATCGCGGCCGTTTTCATCGGCGGGGCTTCCATGTCCGGCGGTGTGGGAACGATCATCGGCGCGGTGGTGGGCGCCTTCCTGATGGGCGTGCTCAACAACGGCATGTCGATCATGGGCATCGGTATCGATTACCAGCAGATGATCAAGGGCCTCGTGCTGCTCGCAGCCGTCATCTTCGACGTCTACAACAAGCAGAAACAGGGCTGACGGGAACGCGCCGCTGGCGGGTCCGGCGGAGCGGTGCCGAATTGCAAGGGAAATTCGCATGAGCATGAAGATCGCCCTCCTGGGCGTCGGCAAGATCGCCCGCGACCAGCATGTGCCGATGATCGCGGCCTCGCCGGAGTGGGAACTGGCGGCAACCTTCTCGCGGGAAGGCGAGGTCGACGGTGTGCCGTCCTATCGTGATTTCGGGCGCCTGCTGGAAGAGCGTCCGGACATTGGCACGGTGTCGCTCTGCCTTCCGCCGGTGCCGCGTTTTGCCTATGCGGCGCAGGCGATCAGGGCCGGGCGAAACGTGATGCTGGAAAAGCCGCCGGGCGCGTCGCTGTCGGAAGCGCATGTGCTGGAAGCCATGGCGCGCGAGGCCTCTGTCTCGATCTATGCCACCTGGCATTCGCGCGAAGCGGCCATGGTGGCGCCTGCCAAGGCGTGGCTGAAGGGCAAGCGGCTGAAAAGCCTCAAGGTCATCTGGAAAGAGGATGTGCGGCGGTGGCATCCGGGCCAGGCATGGATCTGGCAGGCGGGCGGGCTCGGCGTGTTCGATCCGGGCATCAATGCGCTCTCCATCGTCACGGAGATCCTGGACAAGCCGATCCATGTGACGGGCGGCGAGCTGTTCTTTCCGGAAAATTGCGAGACGCCGATTGCGGCAAATGTAGCATTTCACCATCCCGATGGAACAGTGACGGCGGAACTCGATTTCAGGCAGGAGGGCGAGCAGATCTGGACCATGGAGGTCGAAACGGACCAGGGCTCGCTGGTCCTGTCGGAAGGCGGGGCAAAGCTTGCCATCGACGGCAATCTCCAGGCTTCATCGGCGGTGCTTGAGGAAACTGACGATGGGAGCAATCCGCTGCTGGGCGGTGAATATGCCCGGCTTTATGCCAGGATGGCGGCGCTGGTGCGTTCCGGCGGCATCGACATGGATCTCTCGCCGATGGCGCATGTGGCCGATGCCTTCCTGCTTGGCCGGCGCGTGACCGTCGAACCCTTTTTCGAGTGAGGACAATGGCACAGACAGGCGCCATCGGGGATCTGGACTGGATCGGGGTGGACTGGGGCACCAGTTCGCTGCGGGTCTGGGCGCTGGACGCGAAAGGCCGTGTGCTGGACCGCGTTGCGTCAGCCGACGGCATGGGCACGCTTTCCGGGCCGGATGCCTACGAGGCGGCGCTGCTTCGCCTTGCCGGGGGCTGGCTCGGCGGGCGCGACATGCCGGTGCCGGTGATCGTATGCGGCATGGCGGGGGCGCGCCAGGGCTGGCGCGAGGCCGATTATCGCAGGGCGCCGTGCCGGCCTGCCGGCGCAACGGGGCTGACTGCCGTGCCCACGCGCGACAGCCGGCTCATGGTGAAGATCATACCCGGCATTTGCCAGGATGATCCGGCGGACGTGATGCGCGGCGAGGAAACGCAACTGGCGGGACTCGTTTCCGCCATCGGGGTCAGCGACGGCATCGTCTGCATGCCGGGCACGCACAGCAAATGGGTGCGGCTGGCCAACGGCCGGGTGACGGCGTTCTCGACCGTCATGACCGGTGAAATCCATGCCTTGATGGCCGAACGATCCGTTCTGCGCCATTCCCTGGGCGGGGACAGGCATGACGACGATGCCTTCGCCGCCGCCGTTGACGAGATGATCGCCGCGCCGGGAAGCCTGACGGCGGCCCTGTTCTCGGTCCGCGCTTCGGCCCTGCTCGACGGCGTCTCACCGGCGGTATGCCGGGCTCGCCTTTCCGGTCTGCTGATCGGCGCGGAACTCGCCGCGATGCGTGACTACTGGAAGGCCGGTACCGTTCATGTGGTCGGTGCCGGCCGGCTCGTTGCCCGTTATGCGGCGGCGATGGACATTGCCGGCGCGACAGCCGTGCCGGAAGATGGCGAGGCGCTGACGCTGGCCGGCCTTGCAGCCGTTCGGGCCGGGCTTGATGAGGGCATGGGCTGATGCGCAAGCTTGTTGCGATCCTGAGGGGCGTTCGCCCCGAGCAGGCTACCGGGATCGGCGCGGCGCTGGTCGAGGCCGGCATCGCCATGATCGAAGTGCCGCTCAACTCACCCGGGCCGCTCAACAGCATCGCGCGGCTGGCCGATGCCTTTGGCGACAGGGCCCTGATCGGCGCGGGAACCGTGCTGACGCGCGAGCAGGTGGACCATGTGCGCGAGGCGGGCGGGCGGCTCGTCGTCTCGCCCAATTGCGAAGCGCCGGTGATCGCGCGGACGCTGGAACATGGCATGGTTTCCATGCCGGGCGCCTTCACGCCGACGGAATGCTTTGCCGCGATCCACGCGGGCGCAAAAGCGATCAAGCTGTTCCCTGCCTCGCTTGCCGGGCCGGCTGGGCTGAAGGCGATCAAGGCGGTGCTGCCGCCCGATGTCGAGGTCTTCGCGGTCGGTGGCGCATCGGCGGACAATTTCGGCGACTGGCTGGCGGCCGGTGCGGCCGGTTTCGGCTTGGGAACCGCGCTCTATTCGCCGGGCGACGATGCCGCGACCGTTGGCGAACGGGCGCGGGCCATTGTCGCCGCCTATGACGGTGCGGTGCGATGAGCCTTCCCTGCCGGCAGAACCGCCTGGCGACCAGTCCCTTGCTGCCGTCGATGCGCTGGCGGCACCTTCATCCAGAAAGGACATGACAGATGAAAACCCCGCTTTCCGGCATTCTCCCGGTTGCGCCCACACCCTTTCACGACGACGGAAGCCTCGATATCGAGGGCATGAAGCGGGTCATCGACTGCATGATCGACCAGGGCGTCGACGCGATCTGCATCCTGGCCAACTATTCCGAGCAGTTCCTGTTGTCCGATGAGGAACGCGCCACCGTCATGAAGGCGAGCCTGGAGCATGCGGCCGGCCGCGTGCCGGTGATCGTGACGATCAGCCATTTCTACACGGATATCGTGGTTCGCAGGGCACGCGACGCGCAGGCCATGGGCGCGGCCATGGTGATGATGATGCCGCCTTATCACGGCGTCGGCCTGGTCCCGTCTCCGCAGGGAATCCATGAGCATTTCCAAGCGGTCAGCGATGCGATCTCCATTCCCATCATGGTGCAGGATGCGCCGCTTTCGGGCGCGCCCCTGCCGGTCGACCTGCTGGTGCGCATGGCCCGCGAGCTGGAAAACGTTTCCTATTTCAAGATCGAGGTGCCGTTTGCCGCCGACAAGCTGGCGGCGTTGATCGAGGCGGGCGGCGAGCACATCGTCGGGCCGTTCGACGGCGAGGAAGCGGTGACGCTGCTGGCGGATCTGGATGCCGGCTGCACGGGCACGATGACCTCGGCCATGTTCCCCGACAGGATCAAGCCGATCGTCACGGAACACCTGGCGGGCAACCTCGACGCGGCGCTTGAACACTGGACGCGCTGCCTGCCGCTCATCAACCACGAGAACCGGCAATGCGGGCTTCGTGCCGCCAAGGTGGTGATGAAGGAGGGCGGGGTGATCGGCTCGGACCATGTCCGCCATCCGCTCAAGCCGATGTCGGCGCGCACGCGCGAGCGCCTGCTGCATCTGGCGCGCGATCTCGACATTCTCGCGCTCAAGTGGGGCAAGTGACGCGAAGCGGGGAACCAGGATGACCATCGTCAAGGCGAATACGGTGAAGCTGACATCGGACTGTTGCGAACTGGGCGAGGGGCCACATTACGACCGCGCCCGCGACACCGCCTACTGGTTGGACATTGTCGGATGCAAGCTGCACGAGCACCGGTTCGCCACCGGGCAGACGGTCACCCATTGCTTGCCGCGCATGGGATCGGTGGTCGCGCGTATCGACGGCGGCCGCCAGATGCTGGCCATGGAGGACGGGCTCTATGTGCGCGACATGGCGTCGGGCGCACTCGGCCTGCTGGTCGCACTGGAGGCCGACAAACCCGCCAACCGCTCCAATGACGGGCGGGTGCATCCTTCCGGCCGGTTGTGGATCGGCACCATGAGCAAGACGGCCGAACGGGCGGCCGGCGCGATCTACTGGTCGGACGGGCGCGAGGTGCAAAAGCTCTGGGACGGGATCTCGATTCCCAATTCCATCTGCTTTTCGCGCGACGGCACGGTGGGCCATTTCGCCGATACGGGGGCCAACAAGGTCTGGCGCGTCGCGCTCGATCCGGCCACCGGCCTGCCGCGGGGCGCGCCGGAACTGTTCCTCTCCGGCGCTGACCTGCCGCTGGGGGGCTGGTTCGACGGCTCGGTCATGGATGGCGACGGGGTAATGTGGAACGCGGCCTGGGGCGGCGGCTCGGTTTCGGGTTTCGCGCCCGACGGCAGCCTGGTCGCAACCTACGAATTGCCGGCCGGCCAGACGAGCTGTCCGTGCTTCGTGGGGACGGATTTCGATCGCCTGCTTGTGACGACAGCCTGGCAGGGTTATTCCGAGGCGAAGCGCGCCGCGGATCCGGGAGCGGGTTTCACCTATCTCGTCGACGGACATTTCAATGGCATGGCGGATGCCGAATTCCGCCTCGATGCGTGACACGCAAAGACAGGGAAAATTTCATATGCTGACAGGCAAACATCTCGTTGCCGGCGACTGGGTCGCCACTGAAACCACGTTCACCTCGGAGCCGGCGCACGGGCCGGCGCATGACTTCGCCGTGGGCACGCCCGATCTGGTCGATCGCGCGGCAAAGGCGGCTGAAGAGGCCTTCTGGTCCTACGGCTATTCGACGCGTGAAGAGCGCGCCGCCTTCCTCAACGCCATCGCCGACGAGATCGAGGCGCGCGGCGCGGCCATCACGGAAATCGGGACGCAGGAAACCGGCCTGCCGGCAGCCCGTCTCAACGGCGAGCGGGGGCGCACGACCGGCCAGCTTCGCCTGTTCGCTTCCCACA